>NZ_CP040749.1:1502500-2702500 GCF_006065315.1 Aureibaculum algae
GCGGCGTCGCTAGGCGTTGTGGAGTCACCGTTGAAATACCACCCTTTGCTTATTCGAAGCCTAACCCAGTGATGGGGACAGTGCTTGGTGGGTAGTTTGACTGGGGTGGTCGCCTCCAAAAGAGTAACGGAGGCTTCTAAAGGTACCCTCAGCACGCTTGGTAACCGTGCGTAGAGTGCAATGGCATAAGGGTGCTTGACTGCGAGACTGACAAGTCGATCAGGTTGGAAACAAGAGCATAGTGATCCGGTGGTTCCGTATGGAAGGGCCATCGCTCAAAGGATAAAAGGTACTCCGGGGATAACAGGCTGATCTCCCCCAAGAGCTCATATCGACGGGGGGGTTTGGCACCTCGATGTCGGCTCGTCACATCCTGGGGCTGGAGAAGGTCCCAAGGGTTGGGCTGTTCGCCCATTAAAGTGGCACGCGAGCTGGGTTCAGAACGTCGTGAGACAGTTCGGTCTCTATCTGTAGCGGGCGTTAGAAATTTGCGTGGATCTGATTCTAGTACGAGAGGACCGAATTGGACTGACCTCTGGTGTACCAGTTGTTCCGCTAGGAGCACTGCTGGGTAGCTACGTCGGGAAGGGATAAGCGCTGAAAGCATATAAGCGCGAAACCCACCACTAGATGAGATTTCTTTAAAGGGTCGTGGAAGATTACCACGTTGATAGGCTATAGGTGTAAAGGCAGTAATGTCATAGCCGAGTAGTACTAATAACCCATAGGCTTATGTACGCTTACTCCCTGTTGGGCAACTAACAGGGAGTGAAAACTCTTTTTTTTTATAAAAAAGCTGTTTTTAATTTAATTACGATTTACTATATCATTATTTTTTATATGTCAACTCTTACAGTTTTGATAACTCAGAACTGAAACAGTTTAAGGTGATTATAACGATAGGGCTCACCTCTTCCCATCCCGAACAGAGAAGTTAAGCCTATCAGTGCAGATGGTACTGCCACTAGGTGGGAGAGTATGTCGTCGCCTTTCTTTTAAACCTTCATTATTAATTTAATGAAGGTTTTTTTATGATATTTATGGGTTATTTGAACTCACTAAAATTGTAACCTTTATACAACCTATCATTTGAAATGGTAGGTATTTTTTTGAGAAAAATCAGCATAATTTAAACAAACATAGTATAGTCAAACTATAAAAATAAATAATAGTAAAACAAAAATAAGTAAAGACACATGAAAGCGATAAAAGAAAAAAACGGAAAAAATATGACTACAAATGTTGTAACAAGCACTATACCAAAACGAAAAATTTGGACAAATAGAAGAAGGTATTCATTGTAAATTAATAAATGAATTTTATGAAAATTCTCATTATAAAATAATGGGGATTTTTTTTTGCTTATATTGAAAATATTATTAAATAATTGCATTATAACCTATTTTTCTAGTTTCTTTGTGAAACCAAATGAGACAAATTTTTATCATAGTGATTCTATCTATTTCAAACTTTACTTTCGCACAAGTAGGAGGGGAAAATGTATTTAATTTTTTAAATGTAAGTACTTCAGCACGGCAGGCTGCCTTAGGAGGTGAAGTATTAACTTTATATGATGATGTTAATCAG
Source organism: Aureibaculum algae (assembly GCF_006065315.1). Lineage (GTDB taxonomy): Bacteria > Bacteroidota > Bacteroidia > Flavobacteriales > Flavobacteriaceae > Aureibaculum > Aureibaculum algae. Next base: position 1,504,088 of record NZ_CP040749.1, read on the forward strand.
CCTTTGTGGAATCCATCTACAATTAATAAAGAAATTGACAATCAGGCTTCTGTTAGTTATGTTGATTTTTTGGCCGATATTAATTACGGTTCAGCAACTTTGGCTCACTTAATTAATCGACGAATAGGTACATTACATGCTGGAGTGACCTATGTAAATTATGGAACTTTTATAGCTGCAGATGAGAATGGACAAGAAACGGGAACGTTTAAGGCAAGAGATCTTGCGTTGTCAGTAGGCTATGCTTATAGAATTCCTAAAAGTAATTTTCACGCTGGTGCTAATCTAAAATATATTAGTTCTAGTATTGAGAATTATACATCAAATGGAATTGCTGTTGATTTCGGCATCACTTATTTTAATGATACAAAGCCGTTTATTTTATCAGGGGTTATAAGAAATATTGGTTATCAGATTAATGTTTTTGATGAGGAAAGAGAAGCTTTGCCTTTAGAAATTGCTGTGGGTGCATCCTATAGATTGGCAAATGTTCCATTACAATGGCATATTACCATTGATAATTTACAAAAATGGAATGTTGCTGTAAGGAATCCATCTGACAGTCAAACAAGTATAGATGGCGAAACTTCAAATGATAATATTTCATTTTTAGATAATGCTTTTAGGCATGTGGTGGTAGGAGCAGAACTTTTTCCTGACAAGGTGTTTAATTTACGTTTAGGCTATAGTTTTAGGAGGGGTAAGGAATTACGATTAACAGAAAGTAGAACTTTTGCTGGACTATCGGCTGGGTTCGGTTTACAATTAGGTAGATTAAAATTTAATTATGCGTTTACAAAATACCATCCGGTAACGAATACAAATACATTTACCTTAAATATTAATTTAGCCAAGAAAAATTTTAATAAATAATGTCAAAAAAAATAATTATTGCTATAGATGGTTTTTCATCTACTGGTAAAAGTACAATAGCCAAGCAATTGGCAAAGCAATTAGGATATGCTTATGTTGATACAGGTGCTATGTATAGGGCTGTAACTTTTTTTGCAATGCAACATAATTATGTAAGTGCTGATTTTTTAAAGGAGAAAGAGTTAATTGAAAATCTTAAAAATATTAGCCTGAAATTTAAGTACAACGAAAAATTGAAATTTTCAGAGATGTATTTGAATGATAAAAATATAGAGAAAGAAATTAGAACGATGGAAGTTTCCCGCATGGTAAGTAAAGTAGCTGCGATTTCTGCTGTACGTAGAAAGTTAGTAGAACAGCAACAAGAAATGGGCAAGGATAAGGGGCTTGTAATGGATGGTAGAGATATTGGCACCGTAGTGTTTCCTGATGCTGAGTTAAAGTTATTTATGACGGCTTCTGCAGAAAAACGAGCAACGAGACGCTATAAAGAATTATTAGATAAAGGAGATAAGGTAAGTTTTGAAGAAGTTTTACAAAACGTTCAGCAAAGAGATCATATTGATTCTACCCGTAAAGACTCTCCTCTTATTCAAGCAGAAGATGCTATTGAATTTGACAATAGTGATATGGGTTTAAAAGAACAATTTGAGAGAATTCTTAATATTACAGAACGCTATATTGCAAAAGCTTAATTAGTTTTAAGGAATATTTAAATATTTATGTGTTTGTAATGAGATTTTCCATTTTGGATTATTCATTACGTAATCAACAATCATCGGGGTCATTTTTTCTTGATTGCTCCATTCTGGTTGTAAAAATAAAACACAATCACTACCAACTTGTTTCGCTTGTTCTTCTGCAAACTGGAAGTCATTTTTATTATAAATAATTACTTTCAGCTCGTTCGCATTATCATAAACTTCTTGCAATGGTAATTTGTTTTTTTTAGGCGAGAGGCAAATCCAATCCCATTTTCCAGTTAAGTTGTATGCACCTGAAGTTTCAATGTGTGTTTTTAATCCTTCTGATTGAAGGTGTTCTGTTAAATAATCCATGTTATACATCAAAGGTTCTCCGCCTGTAACAACTATGGTGTCGCTATATTTTTTTGCATTTTGGACTATTAGATTCGTCATTGTAGCAGGATGTAAATCGGCATTCCAACTTTCTTTTACATCACACCAATGACACCCAACATCGCAACCTCCAACTCTAATGAAATATGCTGCTGTACCTGTATGGTAGCCTTCTCCTTGTATAGTGTAGAACTCTTCCATTAATGGAAGAATTTCACCTTTATTTAATAATTGTTGCGTTTTATCATCTATCATGTTGCAAAGATAGTCGGATTGTGTTAATAATGCTATAATTTTAGTATTTGGATTCTCACTTTAATTTTTTAATCTTACTTTTATAGTCTCAATTGACACTTAAAAATTATGAGCAAAAAAGATGAATTCTTTGATTATATAAACGAAGGATATAAAGCGAAAGGAGAATATATAACTTTAGGTTCTGCAATGTTAGGCGAAGAAACAGTTACTGAAGCTTTTGTAAATATCCCATTAAAAACATTGAATCGTCATGGTTTAATTGCTGGGGCAACCGGAACAGGTAAAACAAAGACGCTACAAGTTTTAGCTGAAAATCTATCTGAAAAGGGAATTCCTGTTTTATTGATGGATGTAAAAGGTGATTTAAGTGGATTGGCGAAGGCAAGTCCTGGACATGCTAAAATTGATGAACGCCATGCTAAAATCGGTTTGCCGTTTGAAGCAAAAGGATTTCCTGTTGAAATTTTAACCCTATCTGAGCAAGATGGAACGCGTTTAAGGGCTACAGTGTCAGAATTTGGGCCTGTATTATTATCAAGAATTTTGGATTTAACCGAGACTCAGAGTGGTATCGTTGCCATACTGTTTAAATATTGTGATGATAATAAGTTGCCGTTATTAGATTTAAAGGATTTTAAAAAGGTATTGCAATACGCTACACAAGAAGGTAAAAAAGAATTAGAAAGTGAATATGGACGAATTTCAACATCTTCAACAGGATCTATTTTAAGAAAAGTTGTAGAAATTGAGCAGCAAGGTGGAGAATTATTTTTTGGAGAACGTTCTTTTGAGGTTAGTGATTTAACTAGAGTTGATGATAACGGTAAAGGAATGATTTCTGTTTTAAGATTAACAGACATTCAAGATAAACCAAAGTTGTTTTCAACTTTTATGTTGCAGTTATTGGCCGAAATTTATGATACTTTTCCTGAGCAAGGAGATTCTGGAAGACCTGAATTAGTACTTTTTATAGATGAGGCTCACCTAATTTTTAATGAAGCATCAAAAGCATTGTTAAATCAAATTGAGAGTATTGTAAAATTAATACGGTCTAAAGGTGTTGGTATTTATTTTGTAACTCAAAACCCTAAAGACGTTCCTTCAGATGTTTTGTCGCAATTAGGTTTGAAAATACAACATGCATTAAGAGCTTTTACTGCAAATGATAGAAAGGCGATAAAGCTTACAGCAGAAAACTATCCTGATTCTGATTACTATGATACCGCTGAAGTATTGACGCAATTGGGTATTGGTGAGGCATTGGTATCTTGTTTAAATGAGAAAGGAATTCCCACTCCATTAGCAAGAACAATGTTAAGAGCTCCTATGAGTAGGATGGATGTTTTAACGGATAAAGAGTTAAAAGAATTAATTGCTCAATCTAAAATTGCAAAAAAGTATAACGAGGAAATAGATAGAGAAAGTGCTTATGAATTATTGGGAGAAAAAATTGAGAGAGCAGAGGAATTAGAAGTAAAAGAGAAAGAAGAAAAATCTAAAAAAAGTCGTAAAACTTCAACAAGAAGTAGCACAAGAATGAATCCTATTGTTAAATTGTTGACGAGTGCTACATTTATGAGAGGTGTTTTGGGAATATTAAAAAAAGCAATGAAATAAATAAAATTTTATGAAAAAGTTAGTACTATTAATTTGTGTTGTGTCGTTAACCATGATTCAATGTAAAGAAGAAACAAATTATACTATAGCTAAAGAGCAAGTAGGTAAAATAACAGGGACAACTCAAATACAAGAGTTAAAATCAATATTTAAAAACGATTCTATTGTATCACATTTAGGTAAAGATAACGTTGCTGAAGCATCTTATGATGAATATTTAATATATAGTAAGGAAGGAGATCATTTATTAACCATTGTTCCTAAAACAGAGCAAGACTCCTCTTCAACTATTGAGAATATTCAAATTTATGATAAAACTTATAAGACGACGAAAGGATTAGGTGTTAAGGGAGTTTTTAAAGATATTGTAGATAATTATACCGTGAATAAGGTACAATCTACCTTTAGTACAGCTGTTTTATTTGTAGATGAACTGAATGCTACCATTACTATAGATAAAAAAGAGTTAGGTGTAAAAGATTTTGGTACTCAAAAAATTAAATTGGAGCAAATACCTGATTTAGCAAAAATTAAGGGAATTACGCTTTGGTTTAAATAAGGATGAGAGCAACACCAGAAAATTTAGCAGAGTTATGTAAAGAGAAAAAAACGGAGACAACGAAGTATTTTGCAAAACTCCGAAAAAAAACTCCTAAGAAATTAGATGTGACAATGCAGGAGTTGCATGATGATGAATTTGAAAAATTTGATTGCTTAACATGTGCAAATTGTTGTAAAACAACAAGTCCAATTTTTACGAATAAGGATATATCTAGAATTTCTAAACATTTTAGAATGAAGGAAATTAATTTCATTTCAACTTATTTACAAAAAGATGAGGATGATTTTATGATACTAAAGCAAGCACCCTGTACTTTTTTGGATGAAAGTGATAATACCTGTACGATATATGACGTGAGACCTAAGGCGTGCAGTGAATATCCTCATACAAATAGAAAAAAGTTTATTCAGTTAACAAATCTCACCTTAAAAAACACCGAGATTTGTCCCGCTGTATATAATATAATTGAAAAGTTGAAGGTAAAATTACCCTTATAAGATTTGTTAGGAATTTTCTTACGCAACCATATTTCTTTTTTACATCATACAAGTATTAATTTATAACTATGATACGGAGCACATTTTTTTTATTGGTTTTATTAGTTTCATTTAGTTCATGTGATACTGACGATGAAGTTGCTATTAGTGATTTTGAAATAGCAAAATCCAAATGGAAAAACCTCCAATTTAAAGATTATACCATACAAGAGAATACCTCTTGTTTTTGTGGTGGGTTGTTAGAATGGACGACTAAAGTGATAAATAACGAAAAGGACACTGTTTATTTTGATGATTCTAAACTGTATAAGGGGCAAACCTACCAAATGGTTTTAGACGGAGCTAAAACAATTGATGAGGCTTTTGATTTTATAGAACAATTTGATGTAACAACAGTATATTCATTTGAAGTAGTATACGATGAACAATTTGGATTTCCCAAAAGTATTTTTATAGATGATGTAGAAAATATGGCCGACGATGAAATCGCCTATTTATGTAGTAATTTTACACCAACGAAATAATTTTCATGATTATTTTAGAAATATTTGTTCTAATTGATTCCCCAATTCCTTTATTTTAGCATTAGATAAGTTTGATAAAATAACGATGATAACTTTTTCATCTGGATACATTAATAGGAGGGAAGAGGCTCCAATACCACCACCAGAATGAGAATAGCGATGCGTTTCTTTTTTTGTAGTATTTGTAGCAAATCCAATTCCATAATTGGTTTTTTTACCATCATTTAAAACTTGTGATGTGACCAATTCAGTTACAATTTTATTGTCTACTAATGTGGGGTTGATAATTTCATTACCAAATAGAATTAGATCATTTGCTGTAGATAGAAAGCCACCCCCAGCAGCTTTAAATTCATTATTAACTTCAGGGCCAATAATTATATCACCAGCATTGGTTTTTTTGTAAAATTGAGTTTTATGAGGTACAATTGAATCTGCTATTTCTAAAACTGTATTATTCATTTTTAAGGGTTCAAAAACTTCATTTTTCATATAAATAGAAAAAGGTTGATTGGCAGTTTTTTGAACTACTTCACTCAATAAATTCCATCCATACGTACTGTATTTATAATCTGTACCTGGTTTAAATAATAAAGGATCGTTTTTGAATATACTTAGGCCTTCAGTAATATTCATTTTTTTGTTTAGTAGAAACTCTTTTCCTTTATAATGCCTAATTCCTGCAATGTGACCGGCAACTTGTTTTACTGTAAAATCATATTTCTTTTTAGGATAATTAGGTAAATATGTATAAATACTTGTATTAAAATCTAATTTACGGTCTTCTACTAGTTTAGCCAAGGCTAAAGCAGTTAATGATTTAGAGATGCTCGCAATTCGAAATTGTGTTTTTGCAGGATCAACTTTTGATTGTTTTTCAAGATCTCCATATCCCAAACCGATTGAATAAGTGATACCATTATTTTTAGAAACAGCTATGGCTAAACCAGGAATTTTTTCTTTTTGTAAAAATAGAAGTGCTATAGTACTAGCAGCGTCATTTTGCTTTTGGTAACTAGAAGGAGGTGGTAAAGGTCGTTTTGGCGGAGCTGATTGTGCCGTACAAAAATTATATACTAGGATTATTATTAAAAATAGTAACTTTTTCATTAGTTATAGATTAGATATTTTAATCTTATTTTTTTAAAGTTTTCAATATCTGCTTGCCAAGTTTTTTTTATTTCCTCTGAGGATAATCCTTGTTCAATTTGTTGTTGCATTTTTTTTGTACCTGCTAGTTTAGGCATAAAGTTATTGAAAAAATTCTCCTTATCCTTACTTTCATTAAAGGTTTCTATCAGCCATTCCAAATTAATTGAATTTAACTTTTTGACAGTTCTTAAGTCTTTTCCATAACATAACTCGCCTTTAAATTTGGGGTTTTTAGCACCTTCATTTGATTGTGGTTTAAAAGTGAAATTTCCCTTTGGTAAAAATGGAGCTCCAAATATTTGGAATTGCATTTCAGTACCTCTACCAGCACTTATGTCAGTACCTTCAAAAAAACATAGACTAGGGTATAAATTTATTGATACATCATTAGGTAGGTTCGGAGAAGGCTTAATAGGTAGACTATATGGCGTTTGATGCGTATAGTTTTTTAAAGGCATCACTGTTAAGTCACATTTCACATCGTTTTCTAGCCATTTTTCACCATTTATCATTTGAGCATATTCACCTATCGTCATTCCATACACAATAGGTACAGGATGCATTCCTACAAAACTCTTATATTTTTCTTCTCTCATGGGGCCGTCAATATAATGCCCATTCGGATTAGGACGATCAATTACTATTAAAGGAATATTAGCTTCAGCACAAGCCTCCATTACATAGTGTAAAGTTGATATATACGTATAGAATCTTGTACCAACATCTTGAATATCAAAAATTATAATATCTAAATCTTTTAACTGTTCAGAAGAGGGTTTTTTATTTTTACCATATAATGATATTGTTGGTAACCCTGTAATAGGATCTTTACCATCAGCAATTTTTTCACCGGCATCTGCTTTACCTCTGAAGCCATGTTCAGGTGCAAAGACTTTTTTAATGTCAATATTTAAAGATATTAAGGTGTCAACAAGGTGCGTAAAAGTATTTATTTTATTTTTGACCACACTAGTGTGGTTACCTACAATACCTATACGTTTTTGTTTAATTAAACTCAGGTAATTTACTGGTGTAGAAATTATTATATCACTAGAAATATCTGATAGTGACAAGCTGTCATGTACTGTGTTTTGACTAATTTGGGTGTTGTTTGTTGCGTTTTCACTAGTGGATTTATCTTTACATGAAATCAATGTGAAAACCAAAATAGAAACCCAAAAGAAATACGTATTTTTGAAATTGAAATTTATCATAAGGTTTGAACTACGAGTTATTTTTAGCTAAAAGAATTATTACTGGTAAACAGCATAAAAGTAGTATATCTTCATCAATTATAAAAATTGCTATTACCGCAATTGCATTAGGAATTATTATCATGTTAATTTCTATTGCCACTACTGTTGGTCTTCAAAAAAAGATCAAAGAAAAAATTTCCGGTTTTAATGGTCATATTCAAATTGCGAATTATGAGGATAATAATTCTCAAATTACTGTAAGTCCCATTTCTATAAATCAAGATTTCTATCCCGAATTTAAAAATGTTGAAGGAATAAAAAACGTTCAAAGTTTTGCAACCAAGGCAGGAATAATTAGAACGGAGTCAAATTTTGAAGGGGTAATTTATAAAGGTGTAAATACCGATTTTGATTGGTCATTTTTCAAAACCTACTTAGTAGAAGGACATCTATTAAATATTACAGATAAAACATCTAATGATGTTTTAATATCTAAATTTATCTCGGAAAGACTGAATCTGAAATTGAATGACAAGTTTAACCTGTTTTTTATAAAAGATGACGGTTCACCACCCAATAGAAGAGTGCCAACGGTTGTGGGTATTTATAATTCAGGGTATAAGGAGTTTGATGAAAATTTTATTATTGGAGACATCAAAATTATACAACGATTAAACAAGTGGGAAGCAGATCAAATTGGAGGGTTTGAAGTGATATTAGATGATTTTGATCAATTAGAAGAAAAAGGAACAGAAGTTTATAATCAAGTAGGGTCAACACTCAATGCACAAACCATTTCTGAAAAGTATGCACCTATTTTTGAATGGCTAGATCTTCTTGATACAAATATTATTGTCATTATTATCATCATGATATTGATAGCGGGCATTAATATGATAACGGCATTACTTGTATTAATTTTAGAACGGACACAAATGATTGGTATTTTAAAATCTTTAGGGAGTTCTAATTGGAGTATCCGTAAAATATTTTTATATAACGCCTCTTATCTAATAGTAAAAGGATTATTTTGGGGTAATATTATTGGAATAGGCTTATTATTAGCTCAAAAATATTTTGGCTTTATTAAACTAAACCCTGAAAATTACTATGTAAATGAGGCACCAGTTTATATCAGTATTAATATGGTCTTAATACTTAACATTAGTACATTAATTTTATGTTTGCTAATGTTGTTAATTCCATCTTATATAGTTAGTAAGATTAACCCTGTAAAAGCAATAAAATTTGATTAAATTTGTAATCGAGTTTTTTAAATAAAGTATCTGTTATAAAGATTTAAGAATAAAAAGATAAATATTACAAAATGAAATACGACGTAATTATCATAGGAAGCGGACCTGGAGGATATGTAACTGCAATTAGAGCATCTCAATTAGGTTTCAAAGTTGCAATTGTTGAAAAAGAAAAATTAGGTGGAATTTGCCTTAACTGGGGTTGTATACCAACCAAAGCTCTATTAAAAAGTGCTCAAGTATATGAGTATTTGAAACATGTAGATGCTTATGGTTTAAAAGCCAAAGAAATAGATAAGGACTTTTCTGCGGTAATTCAAAGGAGTCGTAATGTTGCGGATGGTATGAGTAAGGGGGTTCAATTCTTAATGAAAAAGAATAAGATTGACGTCATTGAAGGATTTGGAAAAATTAAAGCTGGAAAAAAAGTTGATGTTACTGATACTAATGATAAAGTTACTGAGTATTCAGCTGATCATATTATAGTGGCAACGGGTGCTCGTTCTCGTCAATTACCATTTTTACCTATTGATGGTAAAAAAGTTATTGGTTATAGAGAAGCAATGACTTTACCAAAACAACCTAAAAAAATGATTGTTGTTGGTTCTGGTGCAATTGGTGTTGAGTTTGCTTATTTCTATCATTCAATGGGAACTGAAGTAACCATAGTTGAATATTTACCGAATTTAGTGCCTTTAGAAGACGAAGAAGTTTCTAAGCAATTTGGACGTTCTTTCAAAAAGTCAGGTATAAAAGTAATGACTGAAAGTAGTGTTACTAAGGTTGATACTTCTGGTAGTGGAGTAAAAGCGTTTGTTAAAACTAAAAAAGGCGAGGAAGTATTAGAAGCAGATATTATTTTATCAGCTGTTGGAATAAAAACAAATATTGAAAACATAGGATTAGAAGATGTTGGTATTGCGACCGATAAGGATAAAATTATTGTAAATGATTTTTATCAAACCAATTTACCTGGTTATTATGCAATAGGAGATGTGGTTCATGGTCCAGCTTTAGCTCACGTAGCTTCTGCAGAAGGTATTACTTGTGTTGAGAAAATTGCTGGATTAAATCCTGAAGCCATAGATTATGGAAATGTTCCAGGTTGTACATATGCTACTCCTGAAATAGCTTCTGTTGGAATGACTGAGGCTCAGGCTAAGGAAGCGGGTTACGAATTAAAAGTTGGTAAGTTTCCTTTTTCTGCATCAGGTAAAGCTCAGGCCTCTGGAAACCCTGAAGGATTTGTAAAAGTAATCTTTGATGCGAAGTACGGAGAATGGTTAGGTTGTCATATGATTGGAGCAGGTGTTACAGATATGATTGCTGAGGCTGTATTGGGAAGAAAATTAGAGACTACAGGACATGAAGTGTTAAAAGCTATTCACCCTCACCCAACAATGAGTGAAGCTGTTATGGAGGCTGTGGCTGATGCATATGATGAAGTAATTCATTTATAATTGACTATATAAATAGATTAAGCTTTTAAAGCTTAATTGTATTATTGGAAAATAAACAATAAAAAACCCAAAGTATTTTGCTTTGGGTTTTTTGCTTTTATGAAGTGTCCCGTCCTGAAATAGCGATACACTAAAACTTTAGTGTAATGAAAACAATAGCAAAGACGGGTTACGTAAAGCGTAGCCAAAAAGATTATTCGCTTTCTTTCAAACTTCAATTGGTTGATGAAATTGAATCTGGCCAACTTAATAGATTAGATGCCCATCTTAAATATGGAATTCAAGCGAGATCTACAATCACACAATGGTTAAGAAAATATGGTACATTTGATTGGGAAAACCTATCCGTTACCACTATGACAAAGACACCAGAACAGAGGATTATCGAATTAGAAGCAAAAGTAAAACTTCTTGAGAAGCAAAAGGCACGAGCAGAACACTTAGCTGAGCGAGCAGATAAGAAAGTAATTATCTTCGATATGTTGGTAGATATGGCAGAGAAAGAATATGATATTCAAATAAGAAAAAACTACACGCCCGAGTTATCGAAAACTTCAAAGAAGAACACAAAGAAACAATAGTTTCTACCTGTAACTTACTTGGGCTTAATAGACAGGTTTATTATAGAGCACTTAAATCAAGAGCTTACAGACAATCTATTGCACAAAAGGTAATTGCTTTAGTGCGTGCAATCCGTAACGTGATGCCTAAACTAGGCACAAGAAAATTATATCACATACTCAAATCGGAGTTGTTGATATTGAATGTAGGAAGAGACAAACTATTTAGAATACTTAAAGCAAATCATATGCTTATAAAACCTAAAAGAAACTATCATATAACAACTGATTCTCATCATAGATTTAGAAAGCATAAAAATATTGTAAGTACTATGGAGATAAACAGACCAGAACAGATCTGGGTTAGTGACATTACCTATGTTGGAACAAGAAACAATCCATCGTACCTAGCATTGGTTACTGATGCTTATTCAAAAAAAATAGTTGGATATAATCTTTCTAATAGTCTTGCGGTAGAAGGCTCATTACAAGCCTTAGAGATGGCTCTAGAAAATAGACACTACAGAGAAAAGCCGCTAATCCATCACTCAGATAGAGGATTACAATACTGCTCTAATGACTATCAAGAATTGTTAGAGATTAATAATATAAAAGCTAGTATGACCGAAAAATATGATCCTTATGAAAATGCAATCGCAGAAAGAGTTAATGGTATATTAAAACAAGAATTCAGTATTGCTAAAAATATTGAAAATATTCATCTCAAGAGTAAATTAATTACTAATGCAATCAAAATATATAACAACCTTAGACCGCATTTATCAAACTATATGTTAACACCAACAGAAATGCACAAGCAAAATAAACTCAAAAGAAAACAGTATAAATCAAAAAAGCTTAACGATATTAGTGTCGTTAAGCTTTAAGTTATAAATTTAATCCTTTAATAATCTGTATCGGTTATTTAGGACTAGACAAAGCTTTTATTTTTATTCTTTGGTAATTTGACCATACGGATTACCTTATCCTAAAAACCCTTAATACAGGGGTGTTATGTAGCTTTAGCTCCTTTAGTTTTGTGATGGAAATCATTTAAACGATAAAGACTATACCATGACACTAAAAAGAATAATTGTACTCTCACTTTTTTCAATTGTATTTTATGCTTGTAATAATAACATTGATGAAAATTTGAATAATCAGGCAAATAGCATTTCTGTACAGAAATCATCAGCTTATGATCAAAAATTAATGAAAATAGCCTCAGTTGATAAAAGTTTTGCTAATTATTCGGTTAGAGCTTTTGAAGTTTATAATGATTATGTCAGTTTATTTGGAAGTAACCCTGATAAAATAGAATTGGATAAAATTGTTAATTTTTCTCAAATTGACGATTCCCAAATTCATTCTTTAAAACTTTTAGATAGTGCTATTACTTTACCAGTTTTGAAAGAGCTCAATCCATTTATTAGATCTTATAAAATAAATGCAAGAGCTTTTGCGGTAACCATAAATAGCTGTAAGTCTTATTTTACGAAGAAGGAATATAAAAAAGATAAATATGATCAGGCAGGCGTATTGCATAAACTAACTATAGATATCTATTCTAAATTTAAGAAATCAGACAGTATTTTAAGAATAAAAAGCAAAAAAATAGCTCAAAGTTTAGAAAATGAATATTTGTACTCCTTGAATGAAGCAGGATTAGAAGTTGAGTATTTAGCACTAGTAGGGAAAAAGGATGTGGATAATTTAAACACCTTACTAAGTTCTAGTACTTATAATGATTTAAAAGTGGAAAAACTAGCTAGTTTACATGACAAAATTGAAACCACTTTTAACAAGTTAACGGAGTTAAAGCAAACTGATCTAAAGCAATTCAGTCATAATACAACAGTCTATTATTCAAATTTAGAACAATTGAATCAATCTTTTAATGAACTTATTCAACGTAAACATGATAAGAAGAAGTTTTCCAAAGACGAGTTGAAAAAGCTAAATGAAAATAAAATAGCTGCTAGTTCCGTAAATGGCTCAATAGAAGCGGTATTACTTTCCTGTGAAAAATTAACGGATTCTTTTAAGGATTATAAATCAGATAAGGCTTATACTAATCCTAAAATAGCGAGTACAAAAACGGAAATTGCCAATAGTGTTAAAATACCAAGTGCAATTAAATAAATTACAGCTAATTGACGATTTTCTGATCTTATAGAGCTAAAGTAATTATGTGCAAATGGAATACTGATCGGTATAAATATAAGCAGTAGGGTATAGCCTATGGTTTTTGTAATTGTTGGAGTGTCATTTTCTTTTTTAATATAGATCGCTCTTGCTGCATAATGGCAAATTACGGGATACGAAATTAAGAGTCCAATACTATTAATCCACTCCGAAAAAGCATAAAAAACATATCTTAATTCTTCTTTTATTAAGGTTATATACGATAAGCCAATATTAAAAATTATATAAATAAAGAAAAACAGATATGCAATACGAAACCATTTCAAAGGAATACCTAAATCCGTTTGATCTACAGACTGTACTGCTTCTTTTAGCCAAATTGTTATAATTAAAATGGGAATTAAAAAGAGATAATTAATGGTTAAAGTTAACGTTGAAATAAAATTTTTAATAGTGTTATCAGAAGTCTCTATATTTTGATATGTCACTGAAAGCGTTGTGTGTAGAATCATTAATACCAAAGGAAGTATCACCACTAAAATGGCTAATTTTTTTGAAGATATATTGAAAATAAAATTGGAAATACTTTTCATTGATTAGTAACCTTCTTGTTACGTTATTAAATAACGTAGTGAACTCTCGTATAGTGTAAATGAATGGTTTTAAAGAATATTGAGGTCATTAATAAATGTGAATGGCTATACTATTTTCTTAAATTTAATGGGTTTGGTTTATTTCTAGGATCTTGATTTAACAATATAACCATACTTAAAAATAACTCAGGTTCATTATCATAAAAATGATGCGGTTTTTCAAAAAATGTTTCTAATGAAACAGAGAAGAGTTCAATTAAATTACTTCCGGCATAATCTCTTAAAACCACATTTTCTTTATTTTTTATTTTCAGGTATTTTAAATGAGCATGCTTTTTCCATTTTTCAAAAGCATTTTCTTTAAAAATTCGACTTAAATAGGACCTTGCAGTATTTTCAAAAATCAAACAATGACCAAACTCATGAATGGCCAAATTTAATGCATCGTCATTTATTTCAAACCCTTTTTTAACGGTAGGCCATGACATATTAACGCGTTTTGTACGTAAGTTTACATCGCCATCTAAAAGTACATTATTATGCTTGTAAGCATATGATGAAGGAGTAATAAATACATGGTTGAATTTGGATAAAGTGTGCATGTTCAATCCAAATGTTATTTGAGCAAAAGCACTTGAAATAATGGTTTTCATTTTTTGCGTCAAGATAAAATCAGGTTTAGAATCGAAATTGGTTCTAAAGCGAAAAATTAAGGTTCTAACAAGAAAGGTTTCTTTCTTTTTCTGAGACAACCCTTCATAATAAATATTAGAATGCATTAATATTTTATGACACTCCTCTTTTGTAGATGATTTAAAAAGGTAACTAAGCGATTTATAAATTAGTTTCAAGTTAATCTAGTAATTAGTAGAATTATAAAGAACTAAATCCAACTATATCATTCCTAGTTTCTGTTTCTTCGAAGTTACTTTCTGTTTGGTTAGGTTGACCTAATAAAGAGAGGAAATGTGTTTTTAAATCTGGAAACTCTAACATCAATTCTCTAAAACTAGTAGTGGCTGTTTTTGATATAAAATCGCTAATTAATTTGACAAAAGATTTAATGGATGCTTTGCTAATAATTAGAATGTTACCAAAATTGGTGTTAAAAGCAGTAAGTTGGGAGTAAAGCGTAATTGCTGCCTTTTTTATACCATGTTTTTTTACATGAATATATGCCAATCTTAAATGGGCTTCATAGGTTACAAGTACTGGTGGTAAAGTACAATTTTCAAATTGCTGCTCAAATTGCTGGTCGGTTAATAGTTGGTGCTTTTCGGTCATGACCTAGGTTTATTTTAATTATTACATTAATAAATAATTGGTTAGGTTATTTAATAATTTATATTATTTTCTTTATAACTATTATTCCATAGGTGCACAGTGTTTCTTATTCCTTTACAACACCTAACGTTGCTATTTGTCCCATTCTAATATTCCAATCCTTTTCAGAGAGCAAATATCCTTTTTCGTCGAAGATTCTAATTTCTGCCGTATTAGGACCAGAAAAACCTTCATTAAGGGCTTCAATGTCTATCCGATTATAACCTTTTATAAGGTCAATATTTATAATGTAATAGAGTCCCTTTAGACTTACACTAGATTTTAACATTTTCTCATTTAAGAAAACACGTATTCTATCTCCATCAACTAGACTATGGTCTCTCACTTCAATTCTCACCGTATTAGAACTACTATGTAATGTTCCTAAACTAAAGTCGCTAGAACGTTTTACGTTACTAACATCTTTTCCGTTAAAGTATTTTTTTGTGAGTATATCATCTTCATCTTCATCTGGTCCGGTATTCGTCATAAAATTAGAGACTTTTTTCTTTGAAATTTCAGGAGGATTAAAATATTTATCAACATTTGACTTAAACCCAAGTAAATAAGGCTTTTTTTCGACATTGAAAATGGATTCTTTTTCAGAAGTGTCCAAAATAGATAAATCAATTGTTTTTAATACTTTCTGATTATCATTTATTAAAAGTATTGTTTTTTTTGGAACAGAATCTAGTTGTGCAATTAATTGACAGCCACTTCCTATAAATAGGATTAGGCAAAAGAGAGGTTGTATAAAACGATTTAGATACATTACTACTTTATATCAATAGTTATACCGAAGATTAGATTGTCGGCTACATTAGTTGCCAAAAGTAGATAAAAATAATACGTGATTTTGTTAAAAATTAATTAATACTTGTAGTTATGTCATTTAAAACCTTAGGAAAGGTCAAAATTATTTAATTTTTAATGTATTTTTGGAAAAAGATAAAACAATAATTATGGCAGCAATAACTTTAAAAGGAAATAGTATACACACAACAGGTGAATTACCAAAAGTTGGAGCACAAGCTCCTGATTTTAAGTTGGTAAAAACGGATCTTTCAGAATCTACCTTATCAGATTATAAAGGTTCTAACGTAATATTAAATATTTTTCCAAGCGTTGATACAGGCACATGTGCAGCTTCAGTAAGACATTTTAATAAGGAAGCTTCAGAATTAAAGAATACAAAAGTTTTATGTATTTCAAGAGATTTACCTTTTGCACAAGCAAGATTCTGTGGTGCTGAAGGAATTGAAAATGTAATTAATTTGTCCGATTTTGCCACAGGTGATTTTGGTAAGGATTATGGATTAACAATTTCTGATGGACCTTTAGCTCATTTACATTCAAGAGCCGTTATTATTTTAGATGCATCAGGTAAGGTAATATATGAAGAGCAAGTACCAGAAATAGTTGACGAACCAAATTATAAGGCAGCATTAGAAGCTTTACATAGCTAATAATTTTTATTATTAGTATAAAAAATAATTTTCGCTTAGACATAAAAAAAGCAGTAGACTTATTGTGTGTAAGCGAAACTTTATATTGATGTAGAAATATTAATTCAATGAAAAATCCGAACGATAGTTTTTTAAAGGGCAGGCTAAGGAGTTTGAAATTTGCTTTAAGAGGGGCCTTTTTACTGATTACTACAGAACATAGCATAATGGTGCAGTTTTCTATTGCAGTATTAATAACCATTTTTGGATTTGTAATGCAAATTTCTGCTACGGAATGGATGTTTCAACTGTTGGCTATAGGAATGGTTTTAGTTGCGGAGTCCTTAAATACAGGAATTGAAAAGCTTTCAGATTTTATACATCCAGACTATCATAAAAGGATAGGGTTTATAAAAGATATTTCTGCTGGAGCAGCAACCTTTGCTGCAATTATTGCCGTAATTATTGGTTTAATAATTTATATTCCAAAGTTTTCTTAAACTTTCGCAACAAAATTAATAACTCTATTATTTTGTGTACTTTTGTCGCTCAATTAGCTCAAGCAATTTTTGTTTAAGTTAATGTGCTTATAATCAAAGACTACAGACTATTTAACTACAAATGGCAAAAAAGAAAAAGACTACAACTAAAACAGCATCAAAGACCAAGAAAAAAAACGGTATTGTTAGTTTTTTTAAGAGTAAACAAACACACCTTGTTTTTGGTATTTTCTTAGCACTTTTTGGTATCTTCTTATTAGTATCTTTTCTATCCTTTTTTAATACTTGGAAGGCAGATCAAAGTCAATTGCATTTGTTTTCTGATCGTTTGGCAGAGACCAAAAATTTATTAGGAAAGATAGGTGCAAATATTAGCCACTTTTTTATTTATAAAGGTTTTGGTATTTCCGCATTTATTATTCCTTTTTTAATGTTTTTCTCTGGGCTTTACATCTTATTCAATATTTCGTTTAAAGCTATGAGAACGGCATGGTTCTGGGGAGTAGTTTTTATGATTTGGTTGTCAGTAGCAGTAGGATTCTTTTTTCCGAAAAAGGCTTTGTTATCGGGTGTTATCGGTTTTGAACTTAATGACTATCTCATAGATTTTATTGGTAAAATTGGTATTTTCTTAATTTTACTTTTTACAGCCTTGGCTTATGTAATTTCTAAATTTAAAGTAACACCAGAAAGTTTAAAGGCAAATCTTCCGAAAAGGATTACAAAAAATTCTAAAAGTGTTGGTATTGATGATATAACAGATGAAGGTTATATCGCAGAAACGATTCCGGAAAAACCACTTTCAGAATTAGAATTAAAAGTAACTACAAAGAAAGCAGATCCTGTTCAAAAACAAGAACCTAAAATAGTGGTTAAGGAAGAGGTTAAAGTAACACCTAATAAGTTGGAAGTTACTCCAACGGTACATGAAGAGGTGAAGATTGAAGTTGAAAAAACATTCGAAGAAGATCACCTTGTAGAAAGTCTTTCTAATAAATTAGTGGATGACTTTGGTGAGTTTGACCCGACTTTAGAACTTTCAGAATTTAAATTCCCAAGCTTAGACTTATTAAAGGACTACGGCAATGAGAATATAACCATTGACCAAGAAGAACTTGAGGCCAACAAGGACAAAATTGTAGAGACTTTAAATAATTATAAAATTGGTATAGCTAATATTAAAGCGACCATTGGACCGACAGTTACCTTATATGAAATTGTTCCAGAAGCCGGTGTAAGAATTTCTAAAATTAAAAATTTAGAAGATGACATTGCTTTGTCATTAGCCGCTTTGGGTATTCGTATTGTTGCACCAATTCCTGGTAAAGGAACGATTGGAATTGAGGTGCCAAATAAAAATTCGACTATTGTATCGATGAAGTCGGTATTATCTACGCAGAAATTTCAAACTTCTAAGATGGAATTGCCGTTGGCATTAGGTAAAACAATTTCGAATGAAACTTTTGTAATTGATTTAGCTAAAATGCCTCACTTGCTAATGGCGGGTGCTACAGGTCAAGGTAAATCAGTTGGTTTAAATGCGGTGTTAACTTCTTTACTTTATAAAAAGCATCCTGCAGAAGTTAAGTTTGTATTGGTAGATCCCAAAAAAGTAGAATTGACCCTGTTTAATAAAATTGAGCGTCATTATTTAGCCAAATTACCAGACAGTGAAGATGCGATTATTACAGATACAACCAAAGTTATACACACATTGAATTCATTGTGTATTGAGATGGATAATCGCTACGATATGCTTAAGGATGCATATGTAAGAAATATCAAAGAATATAACGTAAAGTTTAAGACAAGAAAATTAAATCCCGAAAACGGACATGCATTCTTACCCTATATTGTATTAGTAATTGATGAGTTTGCAGATTTAATTATGACAGCAGGTAAGGAGGTTGAAACACCTATTGCTCGTTTGGCACAATTGGCAAGGGCAGTTGGTATTCATTTGATAGTGGCAACGCAAAGACCATCAGTAAATGTTATTACAGGTATCATTAAGGCGAATTTCCCAGTTAGGGTAGCCTTTAGAGTAACTTCTAAAATAGATTCTAGAACTATTTTAGATGCACAAGGAGCAGATCAATTGATTGGTAAAGGGGATATGTTAATCTCTACAGGTAATGAAGTTACAAGGTTGCAATGTGCTTTTGTCGATACCCCAGAAGTTGATAGAATAACTGATTTTATAGGCTCGCAAAGAGCATATGCAAGTGCACATCTATTACCAGAGTATATTGGTGAAGAAAGTGGCACAGGTATTGATATAGACATGTCAGATAGAGATGAACTGTTTGAAGATGCGTGTCATGTTATCGTAAATGCACAACAAGGTTCAGCTTCATTATTACAAAGAAAATTGAAATTAGGTTACAATAGAGCGGGTCGGATTATAGATCAATTAGAGGCTGCAGGTATTGTAGGTAAATTTGAAGGAAGTAAGGCGAGACAAGTTTTAGTGGCTGATATTTTAGCCCTAGAGCAATTATTAAAGGACGAAAAAGGGCTATAGGCCGTAAAAAAAGATTTAAATAGATAAGATTATAAAAATGAGAAAGATAATTACTACCGTTATATTAATTCTTAGTATTTCATTTGCATATGCACAAGATGATGCAAAAGCAAAAAAGTTATTAGATGATGTTTCTAATAAAATAAGTAAATATGAAAATATTTATGTTCAGTTTAAGTATAACTTAGACAATACAAAGGAAAAGGTACATCAAGAAACAAGAGGTGATGTAACTATGAAGGGAGATTTGTATAATGTTAATTTTTTAGGTACTAATCAGTTTTTTGATGGTAAAAAAACCTACACTATTATTACAGAAGATGAAGAGGTAAACATTTCTGATGCAGAAGATAATGAAGAAGGCACCATTACACCTTCAAAATTTTTTACATTCTATAAAAAGGGATTCAATTACAAGTGGGACGTCATTGAAGACATAAGTGGAAGAAAAATACAGTATATAAAATTGATACCGATTGATAGTAATTCTGATATAAAACATATCTTATTAGGTGTTGATATTAATACAAATCATATTTATAAATTGATTGAAACAGGTAATAACGGAACGGTTACTACGCTAACCGTTTCTGAATTTAAAACGGATCAAGCAATATCAAAAACACTTTTTACTTTTGATAAATCTAAATATGAAAATTACATTATAAATGATCTATAAGCTTATTTAGTAACTAGATTGAATTGAAATTTTTCATTGCTTATAGTTCGTAATAAATTAGAATTCATATAAGTTTATAAGTACGCTAATGTTTCGACTGTCTTATTCCAAATTAAGCTTTACTTTTGTAATTCAGTAAAACATTTTATGTGAAAATCTTAAACAGATACATACTAAAAAGTTTTTTAGTACCTTTTTTAGCAACCTTTTTTATTATACTGTTTGTACTTGTAATGCAAGTACTTTGGTTACAGTTCGATAAAATTGCTGGAAAAGGTATTGGTGTTGGGCATATTATGCAGTTTTTAGGGTATATAGCTCAAATGCAGATTCCATTGGCATTACCCATTGCAATTTTACTTTCTTCAATTATGGCTTTAGGGTCACTTGCAGAAAATTATGAATTTGCAGCAGTTAAATCTGCTGGTATTTCATTGCAACGTTTTATTAGACCTCTTGTAATTTTAATGGTATTATTAAGTGGTTTAAATTTTTTATTTTTAAACTATGCCTTTCCAAGGGCAGCATTCAAATTTAAAAATATGCTATCCGATTTGAAAAAAACGGAACCGGCATTAGCCTTAATACCAGGTACTTTTAATGATGAAATACCAGGATATAGTATTAAGTTTGATGAAAAATATGGTAAAAATGATAACCTCCTAAAAAATGTTCTCATTTATACTGATTTAGATCAGAATCAGCCCAACGTAAAAATAATTACGGCAGAAACTGGAGAAATTACAACGGAGAAAGGAAGTAAGTATATGACGCTTATTTTAAAAAATGGAAATCGATACGAAGAATTACCAGAAAAGAAGCGAGATTATAAAAATGGGGCAACATTACCAGGTACCAAAACAACTTTTACCGAAGCTCTGATTAATATTGATATAGAGGACATGAGCAATGTTGACTCTAAAGATTATAAACAAGATAGGGAAATGTTGAGTTTAAAACAGCTCAATTATTATTCTGACTCATTGAAAGTACCCTATGATGATTATATAGCCTCTAAAGCAAAAATATTTTTGGTTAGAGCTGGTATTAAAAGTAAAGATAAAGACACCACTGATTTTTCAAAAATAAATGAAAATATTTTAGAAAATTTTGATGATGAAGGTAAAGGTCAGGTATTAAATAATGCTGTTGAACTTTCTAAAAACACATTAGATGATATTGAAGGATTTAATTCTGTATTAAAAAACAAACGTAAATTTTTAAATGTCTATGATACTGAATATCATAGAAGATTGGCATTTTCTTTCGCTTGTTTAGTGTTATTTTTTATTGGAGCTCCTTTAGGTTCAATTATCCGAAAAGGAGGATTTGGGTTTCCAATGATAATGGCTATTTTAATATTTGTTATTTATTTCTTTATTTCTACGTTAGGTAGAAATATGGCGTGGGCCAGTACGGTAACAGCTCCATTAGGCGGTTGGATGGCTACAATTATTTTATTACCATTTGGTATTTTCTTGATGATAAGAGCTACCAAAGAAAAAGGTATCATTAATTTAGATACATTTTTAAACCCAATTACCAAATTTTTTAAAAACCTCTTTAATAATAAAGATAAAAAAGTAATTAAGTGATGATTTCAACACAAGAAAATAAAGTAGAATTGAATTCCATAAAGGAAGCAATTGCTGATATTAAAAAAGGAAAGGTAATAATCGTAGTAGATGATGAAGATCGTGAAAATGAAGGAGATTTTGTTGCGGCTGCAGAATTGGTAACGCCCGAAATGATAAACTTTATGGCAACTGAAGGTCGTGGATTAATTTGTGCACCAATTGTAGGAAGTAGATGTGATGAATTAGGTTTAAACATGATGGTTCAAGACAATACGGTTTTACATCAAACCCAATTTACTGTATCAGTCGACTTAATCGGAAATGGCTGTACCACAGGTATTTCAGTCCATGATAGAGCAAAAACAATCAAGGCATTGGTTGATGACAATACAAAACCACACGATCTAGGAAGACCAGGTCATGTTTTTCCTTTAAAAGCAAAAAATGGAGGAGTCTTAAGGAGAACAGGGCATACAGAAGCTGCTGTGGATTTGGCAAGGTTAGCAGGTTTGAAACCGGCCGGAATCCTTGTTGAAATTTTAAATGAAGACGGGTCAATGGCAAGGTTACCTCAACTATTGAAATTTGCTAAGAAATTTGATTTAAAAATTATTTCAATTGAAGATTTAGTTGCCTATAGAATGCTTCACGATTCTTTAATAGAAAAAGTAGAAGATTTTCCTTTAAAAACACGCTTTGGAGAATTCAGACTTAGAGCTTATAAACAAACTACAAATAGTCAGGTGCATTTGGCATTAACGAAAGGAAATTGGGATGAAAATGAGCCTGTTTTGGTTCGTGTAAACTCAACATTAATTAATAATGATATTATTAGATTATTAACGAGTAAGCCAGATGATATGTTTAGTCGCATGTTTAAAATGATTAATGATGAAGGTAAAGGGGCAATTGTTTTTATTAACCAAGAAAATCAATCTTTTAACCTATTAAATAGACTAAACTTAATAAAAGATTTACAAGAAGACAATACAACCAAAGTACCAAAAATAAATCCTGATACAAAAGATTTTGGTATTGGAGCACAGATTCTTCATGATATAGGTATTTCTAAATTAAGAATTATTTCTAATAATGATCAAATTAAAAAACGTGTAGGAATTATTGGTTATGGTTTAGAAATTGTTGAAAATGTAGGGTATTAATTTGTACTTCTGATCTATGAATTTCTTGCGAAAATTATTATATCCTTTTTCTTTATTATATGGGGAGATTACATCCGCAAGAAATATTTTTTATGATAAAGGAATTCTAAAATCAACACAGTTTGATATTCCGACTATTGTAGTTGGAAATTTAAGTGTAGGAGGAACTGGAAAAACACCGCAAGTTGAATATTTAGTTAGACTATTACAAGATAAGTACAAGGTTGCTATCTTAAGTAGAGGGTATAAAAGAAGTACTAAAGGATTTATTATTGCTAGTCCAAAAAGTACCGCATCTGAAATTGGAGACGAGCCGCTACAGTATTATAAGAAATTCTCGAAGGTCATTGTTGCAGTTGATGCAGATAGAGTGAACGGTATTCATCAATTAACTCAATTAGTAGATAACCCTGAGGTTATTTTATTAGATGATGCTTTTCAGCACAGAAAAGTAGAAGCTGGTCTCAATGTTTTACTAACTCCATATAACGATTTGTATGTTGATGATAAAATGTTACCCACAGGTAATCTAAGAGAAAAGGTGAGTGGGGCGGAACGTGCAAAATTGATTGTGGTTACCAAATGTCCCTCTGAATTAAATGAAAAGGAACAATTCGAAATCACTAAAAAATTAAAAGCAGAGGTTCATCAAACGGTTTTTTTTTCTAGGATTAAATATAGCGAGACTATCATTTCAAAAACGGCTACAATTACTTTAGATACTTTATCTTTGTACAAGGTGTTATTAGTTACGGGGATTGCGAAAACGGAACTGTTACTTGATTTTTTGAATTATAAAAAGGTTAATGTTCAGCACTTAAGGTTTGCCGATCATTACAATTTTACCGAGAAGGATATTGAAAAAATAAGCACTACGTTTGAAGGTATTCAATCGGATAAGAAAATAATTTTAACTACTGAAAAAGATTATGTCAGGAGCTTTATAGACTCCAAATTTGAGGTGTATTACTTACCCATTGAAACCAGTTTTATAGAGCATCAAGGAGATTTTAATAGGATTATTACAGATTATGTGGAACAAAGTACAAGAAACAGTTAGCTTTTTAAAGGAAAAAGGATTTTTAAATGCAGATTTCGGAATTGTTTTAGGTTCGGGATTGGGAGGTTTGGTTGATAGTATATCTGTTGAACAAAAACTGTCCTATTCAGAAATCCCTCATTTTTCTAGATCCACAACACCTGGACACTCCGGGTTTTTAATTTATGGAACTTTGTCAGGTAAGAAGGTGATTGCCATGCAAGGAAGATTTCATTATTATGAAGGTTGGTCTATGCAAGAGGTCGTTTTTCCAATTCGAGTATTGAAGTATTTGGGTATTGAAAATTTAATACTTTCAAATGCCTCTGGAGGTGTGAACTCCAATTATAAAGTAGGTGATATTATGATTATTAAAGATCATATAAATATGATGCCAGAGCATCCCTTACGAGGACAGAATGATGATCGTTTCGGTCAACGCTTTGTAGATATGCACGAAGCTTATAGTTTAAAAATGATAGCGAAGCTTAAAGAGGTTGCTTCAAAAGAAGATATCTCCTTACAAGAAGGTGTTTATTTGGGATTACAAGGGCCAACCTTTGAAACACCTGCAGAATATAAAATGGTGAAATTAATGGGAGCTGATGCTGTTGGAATGAGCACCGTACCTGAAGTAATTGTTGCCAAACATATGGGGATGAATTGCCTTGGTGTTTCTATTGTAACTGATTTAGGAGTAGAAGGTCAGGTAGTTGCCGTTTCTCATGAAGAAGTTCAGGATGTGGCTAAAAAAGCTGGAAAAACCCTTAGTTTATTGGTAGAGAAGTTTGTAGGCCTAAATTAAAAGTTAAGCCTACACTTTTGAAGTACAAAAAAGAGTATAATTTTAGCTCTAACAGCATTAATGGTTTATTCAGGCAACAACACCTTACCACTTAATTCAACGGCAAGTTTTCCATGATCCCTAACCAATTTTCCATTAACCAACACTTGGTCAAAACCTGTTGCTAATTGATGTGGATTCACATAGTCCGCTGGTGCTTTTATGTTTTTTGGATCAAAAATGAGAATGTCTGCTTTGTTGCCAATGGTAAGGGTTCCACGTTTTTTTAGTTGTAGAATTTCAGCAGCATATGAAGTCATTTTACGTACAGCTTCTTCTAAATTTAAGATACTATCTTTTACCACATAGGTCTCAATAATTTTGGCAAATGTACCATGACCACGAGGGTGATGACCTGTTTTACTACCATCAGAACAGATTCCAATAATCGGGTCTTTTAAAAAGGTTTCTTGTAATTCTTTATTCATTACAAAATAAGCCCCAGAGGAACCTTGTGGACCTAAATCGTCAATTAAAAACTGTTCAAAAGGTTTGTTTTTTGAAGCAGCTGCCTCTGCTAATGTTTTTCCGGTATAAGGAGCAGAACCTAATAAGGTTGCTTCTGGTCCATTTCGTAGATTCACTTTGTTTCTAATAAAATCTTCTAATTCTTTTCTCCTGTTTTTCTTAGCTATTGCAAATTGTTGAGGTGTTTTAGACCAATCGGGGAAAACAATGGAAATACCTGTATAACTTGCCATATATGGATACATATCGGCTGTTATTTGAATTCCAGACTTTCTGATTTTTTTGATGGTATCTAAAATTTCATTGGCTCTTTCTTGTCCTTTACCGTAAACCGATTTTAAATGAGAAATATGAACACGTGCATTTGATCCTTGTCGGCTCAATTCTTTAATAGATTCTATGACTGCATCATCATCTTCATTACGCATATGGCTCATTACCATTTTGTTTTGCTCACCTGCTATTGCTGCCAAGGCTACTAATTCACTTTCTTCAGCGTATAAACCTGGTGCATATTCTAGTCCCGTTGACAAACCAAAAGTATATTTTAAACGCTCCTTTAATAATGATTTTAATTTTTCCAATTGAACCTCATTAATTTTAGATTTGACACCAATGCCTGCTAAATTTCGCAAGGTGCCATGCCCCACAAATTCAATAATATTTACGCCTAAATTTTGCTCATTAACGTTGTCTAAATACCCTTTTAAATCTTTACTATTAGTACTAGAACCATCTTGACCCAATACAATACTGGTAACACCCATGGCTAAAAAATTCTCAAAATCAGGAGTACTTAAAGGGTTTCCATGAGCGTGTAGATCTATAAACCCCGGACTCACAGTTTTGCCTTTTGCATCAATTGTTTTGCCAATTTTTAACTCAGGGTTGGTCAAATTACCGATGTAAACAATACTATCACCATTTATATAAATAGTTGATGTATAAGCTGGTTTACCTGATCCGTCGATTATAGTGCCATTAATGATAGCAACATCAACAGCATTAATGTTAGGTTGAACAACAGTTTCTTGTCTTTCGATTTGTGACTCTTTTTCGCTTTTTATTTTTTCATTCTTACATGACGTAACGGTTATGAATAGTAGGATAAAAGCTAAAAGGAAATATTTAGATGAGGAAGTTTTCATTGATTGTTTAAATTAAATTGTTTATTACCTAATATGATATGTACGTCACCCTGAAACGAGTGCTGCATGACGTCTTTATTTATTATTGCTATAACAAGCAATTAGATTATTTAATAATTTTTAATGCCCATTGATCTTGAGCTTTTAATAAATTTCTTAGTGCATGTTTTAAAATCCATTTTCTTTCTTTAGTAGGATTCACATTCCATTTTTCTATTAAATTTCTTCCAATTTCAGGATTGTCTTTTAAGATATCATTTATACAATTGGCAACCGATTTTTGAACATATTTGGAAGGGTCATTTTTTAAATTATTCAAGATGGGGATAATAGGTGTTGGATTTTCTATAAATACATCCAATTTTTTTGCCCATGGTAATCTTGGCCTCACACCTTCACTAGACAATCTTCTAATATGTTTATTTTGATGTTGTGACCATGTTGTTAACATGGCTAATGTTTTTTTTGTATCGTTTACTAAATAAGGACGAATAGCATATTCTCCTGTATTTCTTTTAGTAATTTCAGCTATGGCGTTCATGGAAATATCAAAATGTCCCATGCCGTATTTTTCAACATATTTGGCAATAGGCATAATCCAATAATAATTGGTAAACATACCTGTCTCTTTCTCGTTTTCTGGACCTAAAATGGCCACAAGTATTTTTATGTTTTCGGGTATTGAATTCCCTAAATGCATATGGAAGGTGTCAGCAATGAGCTCAACACGGTCTTTTAATTCCAAAGCATCAATTTTACCGACAACAGTACTAACAAATTGGTCTCTCGGAAAATTAGAATCTTCGCCAAGGATTTTATCTGAAAGCATTTCTGCAAGTTCCTGATCAAACCAATATTTTAACTTTTTGAATGCCATTTATTATTAAAAGGTATTACTTATTCTTTATCTCCCGGATGATATGTTTTTTCAGCTCTGGCTTCTACATCTTCACGGTAATAAGGCACATTTTTAAATTCAACGTCTGCGTAGCGTTGAGCTTGATCGTCAAAATGAGGAGAATTGGGATCTCCACTTTGTCCACCTGCTAGCATTGATTTCGCTTTTACCTTATCACCAAATTCTACCACAGCCACAAAACTGTTTCCTCTGGTGCCATAAATACGTTTTGTTTTTTGTTTAGAACGCATGCCAAATGCAGCTAAAGCACCCCATCTCGCCGTTGTTAAGCCAACCGCAATGCTTGGAGCGTTATCATCGAATTTTTGCTCAATAGCTCCTGTTAAACGTTGATATCTGCTAATTTCTCCCCATGGGGTATTCCACGTTCCAAAATCTTCAGTGAGATGAGAAATACTTTTCTTTAACATCGTTAATCTTTCTGCCATAGGAGATTTTTTTCCCATAAAAGCAACTTTTTCCATTTCGTTTAATCCATTTGGAAAATTACCTTCACGGAGGTAAAATTGACCATAAAAATGAGCTAAAGACATGGCGACACTCTCTTTAGAAACAGAAAAATCCCATTTGTGTAAAACATCGATGGCTTCTTTTAGTTCTGGATCTTTTGGTGAAGATTTGTCATAGGCATCAATTAATCCTGGTATAGAAATTTCAAAAGCAGGCAAATAAGGATCGTAAGCCATAGTTATCAGTTTATCAATCGTTAAATCCTTACTTTTTTCTAATAATCGGATGGCATGCACACCTCTAAAATTCTCACGATCAAGTGACATATAATTTGGGTAATCCTCCTGTTTAGGACTATTTTCACCCGCACTTGTAAAAGGGGTAGAGTTACAATTTTGAATCCAACCCACTTCAGGATTTATCACCGTAATGTTTTCATCAACAGTATGTAACCCGTTCCAATCGGTTTCAGGGTTACTTCCATCGACAGGATTGGTATAATCAAATTTCACATTACGCTTTGGTATAAAGTTCCCATGATAGTACGCAATATTTCCGCCCGCATCAGCATATACCGTATTGTTAGAAGAATTGGTACGGATGTTCATCATTTCTCTAAACTCTTGGTGTCCATTTAGTTTGGTACGTGTAAAGGATTGCTCCAAGGCTTTTACGGGATCCCACATAATGGCTGTTGTTACCCAATTGGAATCAATGGCATGTGTTATTGGACCGCGATGGGTTCTAAACATGTTGAATTTTTTCTCCGTTAGAGAATCACCAACTTTATATTTCAAGGCAACTTCAAGCTCTTTAACAGGACGTTGTTCGTCTCCGTATGTATAGGTATATCCGTTATCTGTTTTAGTAATGTCTTCTAAAAATTCATCTTTAATATCGGTATAGGTTGAGGTATGCATCCATCCCGTTTTCTCATTAAATCCTTGATACACAAAAAACTGCCCCCAAGTAACCGCTCCATAAGCATTTAAACCTTCTTCACTCACCACATGAACTTCACCACGGAAAAAGAAAGAAGTATGTGGGTTAATTAGTAACATAGCTTTACCAGATGCTGTACGCTTACCTGAAATGGCAAATCCGTTAGAGCCTGCTGGTTCTTTTTCTAAGAAAGGTTCTTCAGTTTCATTAAAGGCAATTTTTTCTGTGGCATTTTCCTTTCCATAAAACGCTCCAATTTTTTTAGTTGAAATACCTTCAATATCGCCACCAATGGAGCCTTCACTAAAATACATGGGCATCCAAGGTTCAAAACGGTTTAATAATCTCGGTGTAACTTCAGGATGTGTAAACAAATAATAATTGATTCCATCCGCAAAAGCGTTACATAACTTTTTTAACCACTCCGGACTTTTCTCATAATTAGCAATGGCTTCGTCTTCGGTCATATATAATTTTGCACGCAAATCACTATATAAAGCGTTTTCACCTTCAACTTCCGCCAAGCGACCAGTAGCCCAAATATAATTTTGCTCCACCCGATTAAAATCATCTTCACATTGAGCATACAATAAGCCAAAAACAGCATCGGCATCTGTTTTGCCATAAATATGTGGTACACCAAAATTGTCACGAATAATTTCAATGTTTTCTGCTTGGTCTTGCCAATGTTGTACTTCTTCTGAAACTTTTGGAGACTGTTTACAACCTATAACAAGCAGTAAAAGGAGAATGGAAAGATATTTCATTTTTGAGTTTAATTTTAGCGTATGGTAGTAAATGTAGTTAATTTAATTAGTACTGACATAATCATAAATGGTCTTAGAAATTCTAGCTAACTGTTGGGTTGCTGTATCTGAATTTTTAATGTTTTTAGAAAGAATTACTAAAACGTATGACTTGCCATCTGGTAAATACACAATTCCTGCGTCATGATGAACACCTGTTATGGAACCTGTTTTATGTGCTACTTTTAACGTTTTAGGTAAATATTTCGGAATTATACTTTTAAACAGCTGATCTTCTAAAACAGCAATCATAGCTTTTGAATCTGCTTCTGAACCTGCTTTATGTTGGGCAATGGCTTTCATAATTATCATTAAATCTCTTGCAGTCGTTGAGTTACTCAGACCCTTTTCAAACGCTTTTAAATCTTCTACACCACGTAAAACTTCGATGTCTTTAGCTCCTAAATCACGCATGGTTGCCGTTACTTTTTTAGCATCTACCAATTCAATTAAGACATTGGTAGCTAAATTACTACTTGCGGTTATCATGCTGTACATTAAATCTTTTATCGCAACTTTTTTGTTAATTTTATTGTAGACAATATGGTCACTATCAACGCCAATATCCATACTGTATAAACTACTATCTACAATACTTTTGAATTCATTTTTTAAGAAAACGGAATCATTTAGGTTAAACTTTCCTTGAGCTGCTTGCTTAAAAAGTTCAATCATCACTGGGACTTTCATGGTACTTGCGGCATGAAATTTTTCGTCAATATTTATAAATAGACTGTCTTCTGGTGCTGAGAGATTAAAAAAGGCAACGGCTACTGTTCCGTCAATAGAATCAATCTGCGATAAGATTGTTGATTCAAGGTTTTCTTTATGAGATGTTTCTTTTTTACAGGAACTAATCGCTACTAAAAAAAGAAGAAGCAAACCTGTCGTCATTGTATTTTTAAGAGTCATTATTCAGTTCATTTTAGGGTTTATTTTCTATAACCAGGACCGTGCACAACTCTTCCTGGCTTTTTATTGGTATGTTCACCACCTTTTAATACTTGTGTTCCGTTTACAAAAACATGCATCATACCACTAGCATATTGATGTGGTTTTTCAAAAGTGGCATGATCTTCAATTTTATCAAAATCAAAAACAACAATGTCGGCATAATTACCCACCTTAAGACTACCGCGTTTTTTAAGCTTTAGATTTGTTGCAGGTAAAAATGTTAATTTTCGGATGGCTTCTTCTAGAGAGATGACTTTCTCATCTCTAGTATATTTACCTATAACTCGTGCAAAATTACCGTAAGCACGTGGATGTGTACTGTATTTTAAAAAGTCACCTTCAGCTGCGTAAGAACCTGCATCAGAACAAAAACTCATCCAAGGTAAAGCCACTTGTTTTTTCACATTTTCTTCAGACATCATAAAGTATACGGTACTTACGTCACTTCCGTTTTGTACTACCAAGTCCATCGCGGTTTCTTCGGGTGAAGTATTTCTCATTTTAGCTACTTCAGCTAAGGTTTTTCCGGTTAAATATCTAAGGCTGTCATTGCTAAATCCGGCCAATATCATTTTCTCAGCAGAACCTGCAGCTTGCATTAAACTTTCCCATTCAATGGCAGGTTTCCGCATGTCTTCTAATACTTTTTTACGAATTTTAGGGTCTTGTAAACGTTCTGCCCATTTGTTATAACCACCTTCTTGAACCCATGGAGGCATGGACGCATCTAAACCTGTTGAACCTGCAATATAACTATACATATTCGCGGTAATGGTTAATCCAGCTTTTCTTGCAGAGTCAATTTTGGCAACAACGGCGTCATATTTATGCCAATTGTCTTTTCCACTCATTTTAAGATGGTAAATTTCGGCTCGAATATTCGCTTCTTTAGCTATTCGAAGGAGTTCATCGATACTTTCTAATAATTTATTTCCTTCACTACGGATATGTGAGGTGTATAACCCATCATATTTTGCAGCAACTTTAGAGATTTCAATTAATTCTTCGGTGGATGAGTAAAAGGCAGGAGCATAAATCAATGAAGATCCGATACCCATGGCACCTTCTTCCATTGCCTGTGTTACCATTATTTTCATGGAGTCTAATTCTTCTTCTGTAGGAGCTCTATCTTCATAACCCACAGTATTAATTCGCAACGTAGTGGCTCCGATAAAAGAAGCAATATTGGGAGAGACGCCTTTATCAACTAGGGCATTTAATTTGTCGTTTAAAGAAATCCATTCTATGGTATTATTTACTGTATCTACTTTCTTTGTTGGGCCCATAGAAGTTCCTTCTCCAAAAACTTCTAGAGTAACACCTTGTTTTATATCGCCAAGAGATCGTCCATCTGTATTTAATGCTGCGGAAGCCCAGCTTAACATATTGATAAAGCCGGGAGAAACCACCAAACCAGTGGCGTCAATTTCCTGATTAGCTGTTTTATTTTTTAAATCGCCTATGGCAGCAATAGTATCTGCATTAATGCCAATATCTCCAATACTAAATGTGTTTCCTGTTCCATCTATTATTTTACCGTTTTGTATTAGAATGTCATAATCAGGTTGCTTTGTACAACTTAACATTGACAAAAAGGAAAAAAAAATGACAGTTATTTTTAGTATATTCATCTGTAAGAGCGTAGTTTAGGTTTAGGATTAACGAAGTTACAATTATTATGGAAATTGAAGGTAAAAAAAAAGACTATCATTTCTGACAGTCTTATCATCGGTATAAAAATACTTTATTATCTTATTTGTCCACGCATTAAACCTCCAGGATAATCACTAGAGTGTACATTAACGTAAAGGGCATCAGTTTTTAATGTAGCAAGCATATCAGCATCTAAGATCATAGTTTTAGTCACACCCAATTGTGTGTCATCAGTCAACTCAAGGTTGATTTGAACGTCACCGTTTACAGTGGCATCTCCGCTATGAATATGACCAGCAGTAATGGCGTCTCCTGTTTGTAAATCTGTAACAGATACATTATAATAAACTTTATCTCCTATAATTCTAAAAATGGCAGTTCCACTATCATTTCGATCTGTGATCGAAGGAATTTCATTAGTTGGTGATAACATTACATTATAGGCCTCATCTATTACTTGGTCTAATTGACCACGAACCAATCCATTAGGGTTTTCAGTTGAATGTACATTAACATATACATCATCGCCTAATAGTGTTTCCACTTGAGCCTCTGTTAATTGTACAATTCCCGTAGCTTCATTGCCTTGAAATACAATATCGGTACCATTTACTAAGCTAATAGCGGGTGCACCTGTAGAAACAGGATCGCCGGTATGTAAGTGTGCCACAGTTAATTCATCGCTTGCTGAAAGATCATTAACAACAATTGAAAATTCAATTTGATTTTCTGAATTTAAAACCAATAAAAATGTTCCCGTTTCATCTCTGTTTTCAACAATTGGAATTTCATTTTCTGTAGTTAAGGAAATATTTCCTGACGCAATAATAGTTGGTCCTGAACCATCAGTGTCATTACAACTTGTTGTAAAACCTATTAAAACCGTACAACATATTAATAATAGTGCTTTTTTCATTGAGATATAGTTAAGTTTTTACCTACTTCAGTTTTGAGTCTTTTTTCGGCTAGTTCCGACTTAATTAATGATGCCTTAGTTGCTGAAGGGTTGTGTATAAAAATGAATTATTTTTTTACTATTACAAAATACGCTATAAATGAGAAGTTTAATTGATGCATTTCCACAAGTTGATGGCTCAAATGCTAAAAATTTAGCATATTTTTAAATTTACCGTCATTTGGAAGTATCAATTCGTTTTATGGCTAACTAATATTGACTGTGTTTAATTGTTTTATAATAACCGAAAAGTTAGAAAATTTAGTTTTTAGTAGCGAAAGATTATTTTTGAAATAGAAAATTATAAATTTTAGTCTTTTAAGCCCCAAGTAGGGGTAAATGCTTAATCTTATGGTATGTTAAAGCCATTGAAATACAGTGCTTTAATTCGGTTTCAGGGATGTTGTCATTAAGTTTAAAAACAATGGCTCTATTCCCTTCAAATTCAAATGTGTCTTTATAAATTGTTTTAAAAGTAGTTACTAATTTAGAAGTGCATTTGAAGTAAATGGCAAATTGTTCTGGTGTTTTAGTCTTCCAATCGATTCTAACAGTACTGCCGATTTTGGATAGATAACTAGGTTCTCCCCATTTTAAAGTTTCTTCTAAATTTTCAAGGCCTTCAATTTCGGAAGCAGCTTCTATAATTAGAGCTCTTAATTGATTCATTTGTTGTTGAACCTCTGGTGGATAAGCGTTAAAAACTTCTTTAGTTTTTGGGTTAGTGGTTAATTTCATTGTATTCTAAACGTTATTTTAGTTTCCAACATCCTACTACAAATTCTGATAATAGTAAAAGGATTATTCAAATATAACGATAAAAGCTGAGGTTAATTAAAATATGAGTTCTCTGGTGCTTTAACGATAAATGACAGGTTAATAGGGGGTGATTAATTTTGAACATCAGTAGAGGTACTGGTTTTCTTAAGTTTAGATGTATTGTAAAGTTTTATACATCCCATAATTACAACATGAGTAAGTACGAATATGGCTCCAAAAAATAATACACCAAGTGAATTTCCATATCTTAAATTAGTAGAATCTAAAAGTACATATAGCATTATTAGTGAATAAATTGCGAAACATAAAGCATTCCATTTGTAAAAGTTTTTATGTTCAGCCGAGAACAAGTTATAAGCTAAAAAAACAAACATTACCGCATATGCAATGTAAAGGATATTAAATTCGATAGTGGTTGGAATCATTTTTTTATTTCTATGTTTCGCATAACCTTAAAGCTCTAAGGTTAATTTTATTTGTTCAATTTTTATAATGATACTAAAATGATAATGATAACTAAAAAATGAAAAGTTACGCTTGTATAAACGTAACTTCTCAATGTTTAAATTTAAGTTTTTATTTTTTAGCTACTATAATGAGAGATGTTTATTTATACTTCTAATGTAACCAAGGTTCTTCCTTTTAATTTTCCTTTTAATATTAAAGCAATCTTTTCATTTAATTCATTTAAAGATATTTCATCAGCAGCTTCGGTTAATTGGTCATTTTTCCATTCCTTAGATAACTTATTCCATACTTTTTCTCTGTAGGTCATTGGGTAGTTTTGAGAGTCTATACCAATTAACGTAACACCTCTTAAAATAAAAGGAAAAACGGTTAAATCAAGCTTTGGAGAAGCCACATTTCCGCAGCAAGTTACAACACCCATTGGATGTGTAGATTTAATGATGTTTTCTAGAATCACACCACCTACGGTATCAATACCTCCAGCAAAACGTGACTTTAAAAGAGGCTTTTTGTCCATTTTTTCAAAATCTTTTCGCAATACAATTTCATCAGCTCCAAGTTTCTTTAAAAATTCAATTTCAGTTTCTTTACTTGTAATTGCCACAGTTTTATAGCCCAGTTTTTTTAATATAGTGATGCTTAATGAACCTACACCTCCGGTAGCACCTGAAACTATGATCGGTCCATCTTCGGGCTTAACTATTTCGCTTAATCTTAATACTGACATTCCTGCGGTTAATCCTGCCGTTCCAATAGTCATTGCTTCCTTCATGGTTAGATTTTCGGGTAGCTTTACCACCCAATCTTCTGGTACTTTAACATATTGAGCAAAGCCACCATCTGTATTCATTCCTAAATCGTAACTGGTGACAATAACTTGGTCTGATACTTTAAATTTATTAGATTCGGATGACACTATTGTACCGGCCGCATCAACTCCTGGGGTATGCGGATAATTTCGCGTTACGCCTTTATTACCAATACTAGACAACGCATCTTTGTAGTTTAAAGAACTGTAGTGTACTTTTATCAGTAATTCACCTTTTTCCAAGGGCGTAAAAGGTATTTCTTTAATTGAAGAAATATAGTTTCCGTCTTTCTCTTCTACTCTAAAGGCTTTGTATTTTGATTGCTTGTTCATAGTTGCTGTTTCTATATGTTTTACTTACTTTTACAACAAATTTCGGTCAAAATATTCTGATATACAAGAGCTTACAAATTGTTCACTAACGAACATTTTGTTCCGTTTTGTCTGTTTATAAAGCGTTTAAGCATAAAAAAAATGAAAAAAAGTTATTGTCCTATTGATACTTTTATAAATACAATTAAGGGGAAAAGAAAAGGCACCATCATTTTACATCTTTTTCAAGGAGATAAGAGGTATAGTGAGTTGGTTAGATTAATGCCTGATATTAGTGAACGTATGATTTCTAAACAACTTAAGGAGTTGGAGAAAGATAGTTTGATTCACAGACAAGTATTCCCAGAAGTGCCACCTAGGGTAGAGTATAGCTTAACAAAGCTGGGCAAAGACATACATCCTGTTTTAAAAGGAATGTATAAAGGTGGCTTACTTTTTGAAAATAGTATTGAAAGTGTCGATTAATTATGAAACACTATCTCACTTAACAAATTGACCTTTGAATCTATAAAACAAATATGACAAGGTTTTAATTATTTTCGTTTAGGTAATAGTCACGAAGGATAAAAAATGCCTGCTTTTTCATTCCTTGTTCAGATATTAACCCTTTTCTATTAAAATCATCTTGAATTCTTTTTAATGGACGTCTTGAAGAACGGAAGTCCATCAAAATCCATGGAGATAAACCTGCTAAAAAATCAATATTTCTCATCATCTCAATATTGGTTCTATAGACCTCTGCTTGATATTCTTCTGTCCAACGTTCATTCTTTTCACCATGTAAACCGTATAATGCTCCACCACCTACTTCACTCATAATCATAGGTTTGTTATAGGTACTAGCCCATTTTAATTTTGAACAACTCTCGGTTGATCCAGCATACCATCCACAATAATTATTTATACCAATTACGTCTACAGCTTTTCCAAGAGGATCTTCTATTAAGTTTTCA
The DNA here is from genome assembly GCF_006065315.1 of Aureibaculum algae. Classification (GTDB taxonomy): domain Bacteria; phylum Bacteroidota; class Bacteroidia; order Flavobacteriales; family Flavobacteriaceae; genus Aureibaculum; species Aureibaculum algae. Next base: position 1,540,591 of record NZ_CP040749.1, read on the forward strand.
TCTTTGCCATAACCTTGCGTATCTAAAGCAGCGGTAATTAATCGGGTATTATCAAGTTCTCTAGCTTGTTCCACTAGATTCTCTATAAAAGACAATCGTGCCTCACTTTCAGGTGTTTCATTGGCCATTGACCATAAAACAATTGCAGCTCGGTTTTTATCACGCGAAATCATTTCGGTAAGTTGATTCTTTGCGTTCGCATAGGTATCTTTATTTTCAAATTGTATGGTCCAATACACTGGTATTTCAGACCAAATTATAAAGCCCATTTTTTCTGCTTCACGCACCATTGTTTCACTATGAGGGTAGTGTGCCAATCGTATAAAATTACAACCTAATTCTTTTGCCCAATCTAACAGTATTTTACATTCTTCTTTAGAAACAACACGTCCTGTTTTGAACGGGGCTTCTTCATGAATACTAATCCCTTTTAAAAAGATATCTTTTCCATTTAATAAGATTTTAGTGCCTTTGGTTTCTATGGTTCTAAATCCAATTTGATCTGTAATTTTATCCGTTGCTGTTTTTAAAATGACTTCATACGTTTTAGGATTTTCAGGCTCCCAAAGTACTGGCTTCGTCTTCATAGAAAATTTAGCGATACCATTTTGTACAACGGTATTTACATTTTTTTTAAGTTCAGGGATGCTTACGTTTACAGCATCACCATCTTTTCCATTTTTAACAGACACCCAACCTTCAATAGTTTTGGTATTTCCTTTTGGTAACTGAATTGAATAATCGGCTATATGCGATATTGGCGTTTTAACTAAATGTACTGATCTTGTAATTCCTCCATAATTCCACCAATCTTGATTTACAGTAGGTACATTTTCTTTTTTCCGTTTGTTATCTACTTTTACAACTACAAAATTATTTCCTTCTTTCAATTTATCAGTAACTTCAAATTGAAATGGGGTATAACCACCTACGTGAGAACCGATACGTTCACCATTAAGATATACGATAGCTTCATAATTAACAGCTTCAAAATATAAGAAAGCCAATTCATTACTATCAATAGTATAATTAAAGTCTTTTTTGTACCAAACCGTACCTTCATAATAGTACAATTTGTCCATTTGCGTATTCCAATCACCAGGAACCATCAATTGCGAACTGGTATCAAAGTTATATTCGATGAGGTCAGATGGTGATTCCATTTTTTTATTTTTAAAGTATCCATCATCTTTTACCTGTAATCTATGGTTGTAATAACCATTCTCAAGAGGATCGACAATAATATCCCACATGCCATTTAATTCTATTTTTTCTCTCGAGTCAATATTTTGTAATAAGTCAGAAAATCCAGTTTCTTGAGCTGTTAGTGGTGTATTTAAAATAATTACAAATACAATTAGGATGCTTTTAATTAATTTCATGGTTGGTTTTTGTTCAAGGTTATTCTTTTCAACATTTATTTTTTTTAATGTAAACCTTAATTTTTAATAGGGCTAATGCTGTTGAAAACAATAATAAATGTGTTTATGAAAGTGTTGTTTTTTAACAGAACTAAGTTAATGAAAGATAATGAGTGAGCAGTTAAATGCGGTTAAAATTTTTCCGATATTATCATCATACATACTTAAAAAAGTACTTGGAAAAAATTCAAAAGTTACTGTTGATTTACTCTTTGTTATTTAGGTGTCTCGCTAATGATACGCCCATACTTGCACAGGCTTGTAATAGATATCCACCAGTAGGAGCATCCCAGTCTACCATTTCGCCAATACAATATTGATGGGGTAAAACTACAAGTTCAAAATTTTTAGAAATTGCTTTTAAATCAATTCCTCCTACGGTAGAAATGGCTTCGTCAATGGGAGCGGTATTCATTATTTCTAAAGGAAATTCTTTGATGTTTTTAGTTAGTATATCTATATTTAAATAGGATGCTTTTGGTAGATAGGTTTTTAATAGATCAATTTGAGATGTACTTAGTTTTAGTTCTTTTTTTAAGGTCTCCGTGGTATTTCTATAAGTAGATAATGTTAGTTTAGAATGTACATTTTCTACAGTAAGCGAAGGTTTAAAATCAATAAAAATCGTTGCATTTGATTTTGCATTCAACTGTTCTCTAATTTGTGGACTTAATCCGTAAATGGAATTTCCTTCTAATCCAAATTTAGTAATAACTGCTTCTCCTTTCTGAGTAATGGAATTGCAAGTAATAGTGATATTTTTTAATGGAGTTCCTTCATGCTTTTTAATAAAATCAGGTTTCCAATCAATTTGATATCCACAGTTTGAGGCTTGAAATGCTTTTGTCTTAATTCCCTTTTTAGAAAAAATATCTCGCCAGATGCCGTCAGATCCCGTAATTTTCCAACTGCCACCGCCTAATGAGAAGACGGTATAGTCTGTTTGTGTTGTTTTGTTATTAAGTATAGGATTGTTATGATTATCCCAACCAGAAAAAGTTTGCTCATATTTGATAATGACTCCTTTTTCTTTGAGGGTATTGAGAATGGCATTCAGCACTTCAATAGGTTTAATTCCTTCTGTTGGATACACTCTTTTGCTGCTTCCTACATAGGTGGAAATCTCAATTTGATCAAGCCAATTTCTAAAATCAGTATTCGTGAAGTCAAGTAATGCTTTATCTAAGAAATTATTTGGAGTATAGCGTTTAATAAATTTATCAATTGATTCTGAGTGTGTTAAGTTAAAACCACCTTTACCAGCAACTAAAAATTTACGACCAGCCGTTTTGTTTTTTTCATAGATAGTAATCGCAAATTTTTCAGCATCTAAAAAAGCAGCCAATACTAAAGCTGATGGTCCGCCACCTATAATTGCAATTTGTTTTTTCATGAAACGAAAATAGTTGTTATTTAAATGCCTAAAACACTATTCGTTAATAGCATACTGTATTTGGTTAAGCCATGATTTAATTTGATGTTACCTCATATATATTATACCACAATACGCCTCAAATATGAGGTTTTTGGCACCTTTCAAGTTATCTAAATACCTTCAACAAATTTTAAAAAGACTTTTTTATGAAGGTCAAGATCCATATTTGGAGAAAGTGAGGCACGTACAATATAATCTTTATCACCTTCTTTGGTTGTTCCTTGTGTTGAGGTGGCTGGTATTGTCCAATAACATCCTTTTAACTGACCATAACTCACACAGAACTTACTCTCATTAGGAATTTCTGTAATCATTAAATTGATTAACTTTAAATTCAAAGCTCTTTTATAGGTCTCTTTTTCTTCATCAGTTTTTCCTTTTGTAGGAAGATCTAATGAAAACACAGAAGGGGTAAATCCTTGTGCTGCCAACTCTTTTGAAACAAAATTAATTTTCGCATCTGGTAATACGTCATGGATAAAGTTTACAAATTCACGCGTATTTTTATAAGCATCAGCTATCCTTTGATTCATAGAAGGCAACTGTTTTGCTAATATCTCATATTGAAAAGCTGTAGCTTCATTATCGCAAATTGTTAGATGCAATTCTATTTTGTCCATCAATGCTGCCGTTTTTGTGTTTCCTACACAATAGCCAGCAGTACATTTTCCACCACTAGGGAATTTTGAGCCACTAGCAAATGAAATAGTCCTAACGGTTGATAGTATGTCACCTTCGCCTAAAAAGTGGACATTTGGACAAAATGTTTGATCTAAAATAAATACAGGATCGATGGCTATATTACCCGTTGGAGTTTTTCTTTCTTTATGTAAAGCTTCTTTTAATTTTTTTAGATCAGGAACTTCAACTCTCGGATTTGTTGGAATTTCAGCTATGATGTATGGAATGGCATCTTCTTTGGCAATTTTATCTAAAACGATAGTAATACTTTGTACCATATCATTATCACCATCTACAGGTAAATCTACTATTTCAACATTGTCAATACAAGCGGCAACACGTCTGGCTTGATCATTTGTACCACCATAACAATTAGGAGGAACAATGAATTTGATTGCTTTACCTTTATGATTTTCTAAAGCATCATGAATAAGCCCCATCATAATAGCATATTGAATGGATAATCCACTTGAAGCCACGAGTGGTTTCGTAGTTGTATTTGTAATTTTTACAATGGAATCTAATACACTTGTTTTATTAGGCTCGCTAATATTTTTCTTAGTTTCGATAGAAGATTTTGCTATAAGCGACTTTAAAGCAGCGAGAGCATTAGCTGGCGTCATAGCAATGGTTTCTCTTCGTCTTACATGCTGAATATCGGAAACATAATTTTCATTTTGTTTGCCATTTAAAACTAAAACACTACCCAATTGTCCATAAAGCCCTATGAAAAAGTCAATCTTTGAATTTGTATGAATTGCACCAATTTCATCTTGTTCTGAAATAAAGATTGTACTTCCATTAAACTCAGAAATGTCATCTGTGTTTTCCACTTTCTTTAGCTCAAAGTTGTAACCATACACACGTTTTATGATTTCAGCATCAAAAAAGGCTGGTAAAGCTTCCGTATAAACGATTTGTGTATTTTTATGAGCTAATAAATTTTTTCTTAGCACAGCCAAAACAGGAACTGACTTAGACGAAAAACTGATTACATTTTCTGATTTTAAATCATGTAATTTAGCAATGGCCCATTCGAGTACGCAAGATAAAGGATGACCTAAACGAATGTAATCATACGCAGTTGGTAAATTATTCAGTGCTGCAGCTTCAGAATTATGATCATTAAATAACGTTTCAAACTGCTCTAAAAATTGAGTTTTCGCCAACTTTTCATCATAAATATCTAATCGATGCGTTGTCATACTCAACCAGCCAGTTGGCATATTTTCTAATACCTCATTAATAAAATTGAGAATTCTATTTTCTTCCATTATTTTCACCTTTATATAGACTGGCAAGGTACAATTAATTAGATTTTTTTTTAGGTATTTCAGCGTGTATTATTAGGCTTCGTCAAAAAATAATTAGCAATGACTTTATAGTTCACCTAATGAATAACTAAAGAGTTTAACTATTATTTATTCATATAAACTCAATATTTTTTTCACTTCTTTTTTAATAGAATTTATCTGTTGCATTTTATGTAGTGTTGCAGCTATATTTTTAGGTATAGGCTTATTTACAATCTGTAAGACTTCATAATAGTAATGCAGAATTTTACTAAAGCCTTTGGGGATGTTTTCAAGGGTAATATTGGTAAGAATTACTTCAATGGTTTGATGTAATACATCTATAAACACGCCTTTTAATTGGAATAAACGATCAAACTGTTCTGCAACACGTGCCATAGGAATAGCATTTGCTTCATTGGCAACCAATTTAGATGTGGCCAGTGTGAATTCATCCAAATTTAAATACTGATGCGTTATAAGCAACTCTAACCAATCAAAAGCACCGGTACGAATGGGTGTTTTGCTACAAAATAAAGATAAAGTAAGAAATAAATAGCCTGCTTTATGAAGTGGTACTGGGTGTTCTGCGTTATATTTTACTACTTCTAAAATAGACTTTGTTTCGCTGGCTTCTATATCTGACAGGTAGTTAAATGCGTTTAAAATTAGGTTTACATATAAAGGGTCTTGTAAATAACCATCTCTAGAAAACCAATGGCTTACATCTGCAATAATAAATTCTGTATTGGTTAAGTGATGTTCTAAGTAACTATTTTGAGTTACGTTTACGGTATAAATATCTGCATGTTTTATATTTTGTTCTAAATATGCCCAGCTATATTTTCGATCTTCAGAATATCTGCGTGCAACGGTCCAGTCCCATTCGGTAGGCGTTTTATACCAATCTTGGTTTTCATGTTTTGATATGGTGGCTTCAATCGCTTTGTTCGGATTTTTAAGAGTGTAAGCCGTTAGCCAAATGGAATCTAGATTTTTTATTTTTTGGGGATTAAAACTGGCCTTGTCATCTAATAAAAAGGCAAGAATGTCATCATGTTCTTGAGATATAGATGGTCTTTCTTTTGGTATGGGAGACCATCTGTTTAGCCTACACATTGCAGTACAGAAATCGGTTTCATTGGGTATTTGATTTACTTTTTTATAAAGTTCTAAGCGTTCAAAAAAGACAATAGGATCAATTTCAAAATGGTTATGTGTTGGTGTACTCAACAATGGAAGTACTTTTTTAAGCTGAATTTGATCTAAGACATATACCACTCTTTTAAATCGATAATACAACGCATACCATCTATTGGCAGTATATAAAAAACGGTCTTCTTTTTTTACTTTTTGCTCCCATTCCTGTTTTTCCATACTGAAATTTGATGGAGTAGGCGAGAGCCACATACAAATAAGTTCAGCCACCATAACATGATGTACACCTACACGAGCTGTAATATCTAAATATTGTTCTTCTGCAATTCTTTTGGCTTGTTTTAATGCAGGTTGTAAGGTTTTATAATTGGTGTCTTTGAGGTTATAGTATCTAAGAATACCTTCTAGAAATAATTCGTAATCTAACACATCATTGCTTTTAAGCACTTTAGAAGTTAGAAAAATGAAATCATCTTCACTATCTATATATTGTATCTTGTTTTTGGCATTACAAGGTTCTGGAATATATGCTTTCTGGAGATATGTGTCATAAGAAACAGCAACTTCACTTTCTCCTAATAAAGCACTCAATGCTGACTTTACTTCAGAATGCATTGTGTCTATAAAAGGAAGTAGAGCTTCTTTTACCTCTTCATTTGGTTCAGGTAAAAGTTCATAACATTTTTGTGCAGCCAATTGTACTTTATTATCTTCTTGAAGAAAAATAGGGGCTAAATTTACACAGCATAGTTCAACGAGGTTTTTGTCTTTTTTTAATCCTTTGTAAAGAATTGCCAAAGCCGTTTTTAGTCCACCAGTTAATTTTTCTGAATAGACAATGCCATCTAACGAGTTTATAAAAAGGTTCCAGTCAAATGATTTGTGGTTCGCAATTTTCTTTAACTCTTGTAATCCAAAATTAACAAGTAAATTTCTGTCATTATATAACAGTTGTATCAATTGATTTTGGCAAACACTATTTTCTTCAGCTGTAAAAGCTAAATCTCTATAAATGTTTTTTGCCCATCCATGCGTGGTCTGTTTAAGCGTTGGGTTATTAAAGGCTTCAAATAACTTTTGCTGAATAGTGGCTCTAGGTATGCGACCACTAGTTACTAATTCTATAATAATGGCAGCTATATTAAATTCTCTATCTAAAAAGAAAGCACTATCTACACCCAATTCCATTTCAAAAACAGCCATTAATATGTCTATTGTAAAATCGTCTTGAGGAAAGAAAGCATAGAATTTTTCTTTCATGCCTTCTTTAAAATCCTTGCTGTAACTGGCTCCATGCCATACATTGAATCGTGTTAAGCAGGCCACAAATATTTGACGATCAAAAGGGACTTTTCCTCTGTTGTATAATTCTCTAATTACACTGTACGGAATTCTTGTTAAAAAACTTTCTGGAGATGCGATATCAGCTTTTATTTCTTGATATCGTTTTTCTGGATTTTCTAAATTATAAAACACAATTAATTCCGCAATATCTACGTCATCAAGTGTTTGTAAATCAATGTCTAGCTCTTTTATATTTAAAACACTGGAGTGTATTCTAGCCACAATACGAAGTATAAGACTTTGTTTTGCAGTATAATTCTCAGTAGACAACTTTAGCAGATGTTCATCAAGATATTTCCGTTCTTCCCATACTTTTCCTTTAATCCAATTACAAGTGCCTGTTACTTCTTCATTTTTTATACGGAGTTCATAGTCTTTACAAATTTTTTTCATAATTCAAATTCTTCAAGTAATTGTTTTAATTCTTTTTCAGTATTGTTCTTTAATATTTGTGTTGCCAGAATATGTTTACATGCACCTCTACTCGTTTGATGAGTGGCAAACCATGTGCAGGTACACAACGTTTTATGAGGCGTAATAATTACTTTATGAAAAAGACCGCTACCTTTTATTTTTGTTTCTGTTTCTTCATCTGAATTTTTCACCCATTCATAGTCCCCCTTTTTTATAAGTTTGAGTGCATTTTTGTATCGCGGATTTAAACTTTCTACGCTACTCATTTTAAAAGGTAGTTTTCGGTAATAGTAGTTACCTTCATTTAAATCAAAACCAAGCAAGCCCATGGCCGAAAGACGTGTAGCTACACTTTTAAATTCGATAGAAGGAAGGTCTTTTAAAATAGGGTCATCTGGCGAAAATTCTTCATTAATATGAGCATAGGTATTTAGTTTTTGCATCCATTCTTCAGGAATATCTTCTATCAAATTTTCTAATGTATTTCCTTCTCCAGAAAATCCTCTCCAAAAACTTCTTGAAAGTATGGCTGTAAAGCGGACATTAGAGAGTTCAAATTGAAAAGCGGTAGCTTGTTCTGACTCGGTAATATAAATTATAAGTTTCTGGGCAAGTGGACGAAGATTTTCTAAGAGTCGCAACCGATGAATACCACCAATGCAGATGCTTCCCTTTGTATTTATTGGAGATAGAGCCGGCTTTTTACCTCTAAAATTTAAGTAGTAATCATCTTTAACATCTCCTTTGGGTATTGCTCTAAAAAGTAATTGTATTTGCAATTTGTCTAGCACGGCTACTTCCTTCATGGCTGCACTTAACAACTGTACGGTTGCCATACCTTTAATCCATCGAATAGGGAGCGAAACTTTTTTCTCAATTACCTTATGATCTTGTTTTTGCATGACAAACTCTTTTTTTCCTATTGAAAAAAAGACATGTTCACCTTTGTTAATTTTGCTTAATGCAGCAATCATTTCGGTATTGAAGTCTACGTTTGTAGTGCCTTGTTGTAAAAACTCACCATCTAACGCCTCTGGTAAAATAGTTACTTTTCCGTAAACGCTGCAACACGATGAAAAACCTTCTAAACGAAGTTTTTCTCCTCCGGCTGTAATTACAGGATCACGTAATGCACTGCCAAGAGGCATAAAATTAGAAGCTACAATTTTAGATAGCGTTAGTAGGCTTCTAGCAATGGTATACGGTTCTTTAAGTTTTCCCCAAAAGAAACAAGGGACTTCTTTTTCTTCAAAAGACTCGTTATAGTGAGATAAAAAAATTTCGCTTCCGTTCTTTCCTTTTGTAATTGTAGAAGGCTCGTTGTATTGATAGGTAATGTCCATTAAAACGTTGGTTTTATGCTTTTGTTATGCAGAACGATTGTGCATTGTACTGTTATATTCAAAAATATCAATTCCATTTATTTTTAACGACATTTTTTGTTAAAAGGTATTTGATAGATTTTTCAGGTGCACAATTTATTTTAAAAACTAAGAAGTTGGTCGTAGTTTATGAGAAATTGCAGCGATATTATGGTATAAAACGGAAGCCTTGTGTTGTTTATGAATATTGTTGTGTGTAGTTTTAATACATTGCTTGATTGTTTTCGACTTTAAATAATTCCAAACTCATTTTCTGATATATTTCAGATTCCATTTCCAATTTACAACCTATTAACATTGGTGCTTCTTCTGAGGTTGTAAAGCACCAGTCTAGATTTTCTGAAAAGAGACAGGTTTCTAATTGAAATCGATATGTACCTTGAATCTCAAAATATTTTTCTAAGTCAATATCAATATATTCTTTTTGTAAATTTGAAGCATTAGTATATTCTTCTGAATCGTAGATTAGAAGATTCAACTTTGATTTTTCAGACAACTTTTTTAAAGATTCCTTTAGTTTAAATATAGTTAAATTGTCCAAAAAACAAGTTCCGGGTGTTTCCGGTATAAGATTTACAGTTTTGTTTGAAAAGGGAACATTAAATTGGTTTGCTAAATCCATTATTGATATCGGCCGATAAAGTTTCTCATTATTTAATAAAACGTTAAACTCTTGTTCAATCTTCACTCGTTTGTTTATTTCCTCAAACGTTTCTTTTTGCAAAGGATAATCATCAAAAGGAAAATTTTCAATTATACCGTATACCCAATGGACGATAAACTTGGATTCGAAAAATTCAGGGATATAATGTTTCGCGAAATTCCAATTTGTAGATTTTCGATTATTATAGAACTGATGAAAGTCGTTAAAAATGTTCATTTTTAAATTACCTAAAACGTGTTTGTATATGATACGTTGCGTGGTTTGTCAGGTAATTTAGCAAATAAAAACCAGATAGAAAATCCGCGAGTATTTTCGTAAGTAAGCCAGCATTAGCAATGGATTATAGCAACCATGTAAAAGCAGTATCCAAAGTTTAGTTAATAACTTTAAGGTTCAAAAACTTATTATTATGAAAACAAAGGATACTACTAGATCAAAGTTATTTATTGGAATTGACGTACACAAGCGAAGTTGGAAAATTCGTACTGCAACGGATCTTTTTGATGGATCATCGTTAACTATTCCACCAGATGCATTTAGTTTAAAAAAGTATGTGGATAGGCATTTTAAGGGATATACTGTTTATTGCTGTTATGAATCGGGTTGTTGTGGCTTTAGTCATTATCGACATTTTATTTCATTTGGATGGCATGCAAAGGTTGTTAACCCTGCAGATGTTCATCGTCCAGCCAAGGCCCAGTTTCAAAAGACCGACAAGATCGATGCACGTATGTTATGTAAAGAATTAAAGGATGGCCGACTCAAAGGAATTCATGTTCCTTCAATAGAACGAGAGCAGTTAAGATGTTTGTTTCGTCGAAGAAATGAGCTGGTTAAAGAACATCGAAAAATAAAGACTCAAATAAAGATGCAATTGTTGTATTTGGGGATTGAAATTCCAAAGCCATTTGACAATAGTCATTGGTCTCATAATTTTAGAGATTGGTTAAGAAATTTGACTTTTGAATATCCTACAATGGATTATTGTTTTGAGACACGTCTTATTACCTATGAATATATAGATAAGCAAAAGCGAGATGTGAGTACAAAATTACGTGCCTATTGTCGTAAGCATTATAAGAAAGATTATTATTTATTACGATCAGTTCCGGGAGTAGGAGGCATAGTAGCTTGTGGATTATTATGTGAATTGGGTGATTTAAGGCGTTTTAAAAATTTCAAACAATTAGCCAGTTATGTAGGATTGGTTCCCTGGGTACACCAAAGTGGAGATAATCTCAAAACTTCAGGGTTAACCCCAAGAGCAAATCGGCTAATGCGTAGTTATTTGGTAGAAGCTACTTGGCAAGCGTTGCGTTTTGATCCAGTTATGCAGGCCTATTATCGGTCACATTCAGGTAAAGATGTCAAACGCATATTGGTAAAAGTAGCGAGGAAACTCTTGAGTCGAATTCATGCAGTAATTAGAACTGAAATTCCTTATGAAGTAGGTGTAGTTAGTTAAATAAAAACATAAAACAAGCTTAAAACTCATTATAAAATTGGCACAAAAGATAGGACAACAAAACACCGTAGGTGAAACTCTAATACAGTTATCACATATTTATAGCAAGTTGCCTTGTTTGCCAAAATCATCATAGAGATGCTGGTGGATTCGCTAAAGACGGATACCACATATAGGATGCGGAGTTTTATAAAGCTAGCATTGAATTATTGATAACGCAAAAAGCGTAATCAACAGTTCAACACTAAAAATAATATCATGAATTAAAAAAAAGAAAAATATTGTATATTTAACCTAAGACTCGGGAAAGTGCTTTACATAGGATACGATGTTGTATGCAGTTTTTATATATTTTCAATATCAAACAAATTATCCAACGCTTGTTTTTTCTCTGTACTTAATGTTGGTACTGAAATGAAAAGTCTATTTTTTGCTCTACTTATTGCAACGTAATTTATTCTTTGTTCTTCATCACTCTCTAAATCTGAATTAATTAAAAATTCAGTATCACTTTCATCTTTTAATACTAACAATACATTATTGAATTCATCACCTTTCGATTTATGTATTGTTTTGTGTAGGCTTAAATCTTCAGGAATTGAGACACAAAGTAATAATTGGTTAAAGGAATAATCTTCATAAAATATTTTAATACCACCTCCAGTTACTTTTGAAATGCTATTATCAAGATTTTCTTTTACAAAATTAGAGAAATCTAATAATGAAGAACCTTTATAATCATCATACTTATCCAATAGCAGAGTTATATATTTTAATGCTTTGCGTTTACCTTTTAATTTATCCTTTTTATAATTAAATAGTTTCTCTAATTCTTTGATGGAATCTTTAAATTTATTTTCCCTTGCATATGCAATCGATTTTATACACGAGTGAATTAATCTTTTTCTTTTACTATTTGAATCCTTTGCAAGTAATTTGTTTAACAGCTTGCTATCAAGACCAACACCACTTATCTCAGCTTTCATAGCATTTGATGTGATATTGTTTCTAGAAAGAGAATTAACTTCTTCAACAGAGCAAAGAACCTTAGCTCTCCTTAACGCTAACGTCATGTCTCCAATTAAAATTTTGGGTTTTTGAATTGATGTATCTCTATAAGATATTTGTGTTATATCTGTTCTAATTGAATTTAGGAGTTCAATTATTTCATTACTGCTTCTTCTGTTTTCATTTAATTTGTATTCCAAAACATTAGGTAAATTAAAAGTTTCAAATTGAGTGTAATCTGCTCCTTGAAATTTATATATCGATTGGTATGGATCACCAATTACTCCTGTTATTGCTCCTTCAAAACCAAGAGTCTTAAATATTTCAATTTGAATCGGGTTACAATCTTGAAATTCGTCTACAACTAGATAGGGGAATTTGGCGAGTAAAACTTTTGCAACAAAAGGATGTTGTTTAAGAATTTGGTAACTAAAAAAAAGAACATCATCGTGATGAATTAACCCTTTTTCCCAAGTCATTTTTTTGTATTCTAAATAAGAATCATTTCTAATTGGATATTTTCCAGCTCTAAAAGGGTATGGCGTTTTTACTACTAAATCATCGTTGTCTATTTTCCATCTTAATTTTTTAAAAGCATTTACAACTACATCATCTTCTCTAATTCTTTGTTGTCCAGTTCTTGTTTTCCAATCATTTAAAAAGCTATAGTTAGATAGGACGATATCATCATGACCATCAATCTTACTGATGTCTAAATTATACTGTTCTGCAATAAATGAAACATATGGCTTTACAATATGTTTGTAGAAAAAACTATGGATTGTTGAGACTTCTACTTGTGCTGACGAAGTTCCTAAACGACTATAAATAGTTTCTACAGCAGTATTTGTGTATGTGATACAGGCTACTTTTCTAGTTATTGATAGCTTACTTGAATTATGTAAAATGTTTTTAATGTGATTAACTAGCCAATAAGTTTTCCCTGCTCCAGGTCCAGCTGAAACTTTGAAATTATTATCAATATCAGTTATTTTGTAATCAGAGTTAATGATAATTATTGACATAATTCTTCTATTGCGTTTTTAATATATTGAGGAACATTAAATTCTATAAAATCAGTTGTTCCTTTCTTTTCTAAATTTTTAGCTAGAATGTAAGATAGCTCCAGAGCATTTTCTCCTTTGCCAACAGAGTTTAAATATCTAGATGCAATAATGGATTTTTTCTTTTCTTCAGCATCTAAAATAGTATTGAGGTTTATAGAATCCTTGATTCTAGTATTTGCATCACTATCTCTTAGTTTATCTAATAAATTTTGAACAGTTGAACCTGTAGTAACAAATTCAGACATTAAATCATCTAATTCTTGTTTATTAGTAATTGAGTCTGTAAGTAGTAATTTTAAAGAAGGATTACTCATTAATAATTCATATTCTAAAGTTTTGCCCTTATCTGTTTCAGGACTAAAGAATGTTATATTTTGATGAGTGTCTTTTAAGTATCTATCAGCACTTGGGTTTGATTGATAATCAAAGGTAGCTAAGTCTTGATTGTATTCAAAAGGGTAACATTTTTTAAAATTACCTCTAGTTTTCTCTTTCCTCTCAGGGTCTCTATCAGTAATACAAACAATTTTTTTATGAATAGTATTCTCTTTCTCGCTATCAAATAAATGCAAGAAGTGATCAAAATAACGACCTCCAACATTTATAACTGCAACGTGATTATCCTCCAGTGATTTGCCAATATAATTGGCAAAAATTGACATTAGAAGTTGTTCTGCAATACCTTCAACGAATAATATTTTTTGAGCAAATAGCATATCCGATTTCGTTGCATCTAAAAATCTCTGAACGTATTTTTTATTTTTCTCTTCTGGAAATACTCTATTAGGATAACCTATTGTGGTTTCTCCATTTTCACTGTGTAAACAAATAATTTCATCTAAAGAAACTGCTGAAGTAATATGGGTAGAATGAGTGGTTACAAATATTTGACGAACTTTTTTCTCTTTTTTATTTTCATTCAAAAATTTAAGAAATTTATACTGCATTGCAGGATGAAGGTGAGCTTCTGGCTCTTCAATAGCCAGAGTTGTAAAAACTTTAGCATTATTATCTAAGTAATCGACATCTGCGTTTACTTGCATTTTGGCAAGTAATAAAGACATAAAAATTAAATTGTTATATCCTAAACCATTATGTGAAGCAGGAATTTTGATACCTGATTCATATTCAACAATTAGTTTAAGAACTGAGTACATTTCATTTTCAGAAATACTTCCTTCAAAAGTAGGTTTTGCATTATTAAATGAAGCCCCTGTTTTTTCAGCATATGAAAGAATTTCTTGTTTCCCAGCTCTTATTCTTTCACTTAAATCTTCAATTAGAACATCTGCTTGTTCTGAAAATGATTCTTTTTTAGCTTTAATTTCTGAATACTTTATTTCTGGTGTTTTGGTTTCATCTATTTTTATTTCGTAATCCATAAAGAAATCAAATACTTCTCTTAAAAGAGTGTTTCGACCTGTTAGCATATCTCTCTCAACATCTCGAATTGCATCTAAAAATTGAAAATCAATTTTTTGTAATGATTCAGAATCAGCAGTTGCTTGGTTTGTTATTTCTCCACCCCATATTTTGTATCCGTAATATCTTATAAATTCATGTTTTATTAACTTCCATGCTTTTTCTATTTCGGTTGGAGTCTCATCAGTCAATGCTGATAATGCTTTTATATATTCTTCATGTTTTTTTTCTGGCAAGAAAAATTCATAGGTTAATAATGCTTCGTATGAGCTATCCAGTTTTGTTAGCCAGTTAGAGATAGTTACTAAATCATCTGGAGTTTCTTCTTCTCCTTTTGTTATCGTAACGGATATGGTGATTTTTGGAGGAGCAGATTTTAACTCTGCTAATGTGACATTTTTATTAAAGTCGTCTGTATATAGTCGTTTTGGCTTTTCGTTGTCAATGACTAATGATAGGGCTTTAATTAAGTTGGTTTTCCCTGCGTTATTGTGTCCTATAATTACGTTAACACCATCATTAAAAACAATTTCTTTATCCTTAAAATTTCTGAAATTATTTATGTGAATTTTAGATATATACATTGGTTATTTTATTTTGAATGGAGTTGTTTCGTAATTGCATACAACTATTTTATAAACGCAATACGTTTATCTCCGTTAAAATTATTATAGTTTTTTCTTGTAATTACGTAGCTAAAGCGAACAGCACTTCAATAGGGATGGAGTAGGGTTTTATTTAGCGACTGCCTACCAAATATAGCCATAAAATGGCAATACCACAAATGAAAATTTGAGAGGTACAAGAGTTGAAAGTATACAATGAAAACTTAGTTTTTATTACTGTTTGTAATAAGTTGTTAAAAAAGGCTGTTGCTTTTACTACATCAGGCTTAATATATGATGGGAATTATAAAAGTACTTTAGTGGTAAATTAATGTGGTTTTACTGGTTTTTTAGCACAGTACTTTGTTGCCTACCATATTTTATCTATTCATCCCGAAACTTTGTCCGAAAATGAGCTCTTCATTTTTATTCCAAGAATAAGTAAAGTAATATCTGGGCTTTTCATCCGATTCGGCATGAGTAATGTCCATACAAATTGCGTCCGATTTTTCACCTAAATCATTTATAGGTATTCTAACATCATAAGTGATCACATAAGCTTTAATTTGTCCTTCCGCGAAAAGTTTTTCGAATTCCATTGTCATTCCATCAATCAACTTTTGACTTTCGGGAAAATCTGTTTCTTCATTTTCAATTCCAACACCTACTAATTCGCCATCATTTTTTATTTGTGCTCCAAAAGGATAATATTCTTTTCCTTTATTCAACATGTATTCAGCGAATTGATGACAATACTCAATAATTCCTTCGATATCCTTTTCAACTTCTTTTTTCATATGGTAGGTAACTATTATACAAACGCATTACGTTTATCCCCGTTATAATTAGTATAGTTTTTTCTTGTAATAACGTAGCTAAAATGAACAGCACTTCAATAGGGTTGGAGTAGGGTTTTGTTTAGCGACTGCCTACCAAATATAGCCATAAAATGGCAATAACACAAATGAAAAACTACTCTTAATTATTGTTTGTAATAAGTTATTAAAATAGGCTTTGGCGATTGCTAAATCAAGATTAATATATGATGGGAACTATAAAAGTACTTTTGTGGTAAACTAATGTGGTTTTACTGGTTTTTTAGCACAGTACTTTGTTAGCGGTAGTTTTTTATTTTACCAAACGCAGAGCCAATATATTAGTTCATTCTCTTTTTCGTTTGTAGCAATTCCTCTCGAAAATCCATTTTTCCATTTTTCGGGCAAATTATTGTTTTTAGTCAGATACTCTTTATTCATAAATTTACCTGATTTACTTTCAAGAACATAGATTTTATTATGTTCAGTCAAATACTTACTATTGAGTCCGAAATCTCTTTCATAAGAATCGAAATTTGGTATTGGAATTCCAGTTTCTTTTTTTTCGTAATTTAATGTGTCTCCGATTATAATGAATATGCTGTCAGTTGGTTTATAAGATTTTATTTTATTCAATTTCAGCTTTCTGATAACAGTATTGAATTCAGTCGAATCTACTTCGTGTGAAAAAATCAAATTAGCCATTCCAATTCCGTAAGCACCTGCTGGATATCCAATTGTTAATTGTCTTTCAGATTTTAGAATGTTTGGGAAATGGTCAGTTAATTCAGGATTAAATTCGTTCAACCCTTTAGAATAATTTAATAAAAATCGTTTTTCATTTTCATTTTTGTTATTCGAACAAGATGTTATTATAATTAATAAAATGAAGTAAAAATTATTTCTCATTTAGTTGGGTTCAAATTACTGCTAACGGTTTTGTTATGAACAGTACGGGCGTAAACTAGCGTTTGCTTTCCGCCACGCACATAGCGAAATCTTTTTGTTTTGTTTTTTCTTTTCCTTTTTAAAGCCGAATCAAAAAGATTTGGCGGACTTGGTTAAAAGCTCTAAACTTTGGATTAAGCACCAAAACCGTATTAATTATAGCTTTTATTCTTTATTTTTAATGTAATCATCTCTTTCCCAATATCCATTTCTATAGTTGTTTTCTAGAAATTCTTGCCTTAACTCAGTTAGAACAATTCCCAACCAATTAGTTCCCTTCCATTTGAGTATGTTATTAGCGTCTGTATCATCAGCTGTTAAACCGATTCCCCAAACTTTATCTGTTGGGCTAGCTTCAACTAGAGTCTTTCCTTTTGTTGACAGCAAAAGTTCTAGATAATCAATGTTTTGTTCAAACTTTGCCTTATTTCCTTTGTATACTATGTCTATAGCATTTCGAGTCCATATTTCTAAATCAAAATTCTTAACCTCTCGACCTAAACTTTTTTGTTCACGAACATTATTGGAAGCCATTATTTTATCTGCAATTTTATTATCATCAAATAATTTAGCCTTTCCGTACATCATATATTGTTCCGCACTATTAAAAGTCAAACCGTCTATTTGAAATTCTGATTTGTTCCATTGAGAAAAAGGATGCTTAGTTTCATAAAAAAAGTAATATTCCTCTTTCAAACAATTTGGTTTATACCATCCAATATCTCCACCAGATAAACCAAATTCAACAAATTTTTGATTGAAGTATCCTGCTTCAACTGACTTTAGAGGAAAGTCAGGGTAATCGATTAAACAAGTTCTCTCCTCATTTGAAATATTAATACCTCTTTCTAAATGTTTATTAAGAATTATAGGTTGCCTTTTGGTATTATTTAAAAAGTCTTTTAGTTGATTTACAAATGCGTAATTACAATTATCGAAGTTTTCATCCAGAATTATTTCGTGTAGGCTAGCGTGCATTTCTCCACCACATAGTTTTCCGTTTCCAATTCTATATTGATAATATTTAAAGTTCATTTTTTTGTAATTGCTGCCAACTATTGTATAAACGCAATACGTTTATTCCCATTATAATTAATATAGTTTTATTCTTGTAATAACGAAGCTAAAGTGAACAGCACTTCAATTGGGGTGGAGTAGGGTTTTATTTAGCGACTGCTTACCAAATGTAGCCATAAAATGGCAATAACACAAATGAAAAACTAGTCTTAATTACTGTTTGTAATAAGTTATTAAAATAGGCTTTGGCTGTTGCTAAATCAAGATTAATATATGATGGGAACTATAAAAGTACTTTTGTGGTAAACTAATGTGGTTTTACTGGTTTTTTAGCACAGTACTTTGTTGTGCTTTCGTTTTTATTCAGCAACTTTCACAACTTCCCCTATTTCATATAATTCCTCAACCGCCAATTTTAATTTCTGCCAGTTAACACCTTCGACTTCTTTTTTATACTTTCCAGTTGATTCCATATATCCAAGTAGAAACCAGGAATCAATATGGCCAAATTCCGGCGGATTTTTTAGAACCACTTCGACGCGTTGCTGAAGTTTTTTATTGTAAAACCCACATTCGAGACCATGAAAATTATAATTCCATTTTTTTGAAAGTTCTCCTCTCCTTGGAATATTCTCATTATTTCTAGCGATTAATCGCTCATAGTCTTCCGAACTTTCTATGTCAAGATTGAATTTTTCTCCAAGCTTGAACATCAATTCCTTTCCCTCGTTGCGATAATCAAATATGGCTTTTTTGACTATTTCAAGATTGATCTTTTTACTAGGTCTTAAAAGATTTTCAATCCACTTTTTAATCATTTAATTCAGATTTAGACAAATGAAGCACAACTATTGTATAAACGCATTACGTTTATCCCCGTTATAATTAGTAAAGGTTTTATTCTTGTATTTACGTTGCTAAAGCGAACAGCACTTCAATTGGGTTGGAGTAGGGTTTTATTTAGCGACTGTTTACCAAATGTAGCCATAAAATGGCAATAACACAAATGAAAATTTAGTCTTAATTATTGTTTGTAATAAGTTGTTAAAATAGGCTTTGGCTGTTGTTACTTCGAGGTTGCCTTACCACCATAATTATAGACAGGCTTAATTGGTGAATTAATGTGGTTTTACTGGTTTTTTAGCACAGTACTTTGTTAGGGTGCGTTTTTCTTATTTTCCTTTATTATTTCAGGTAATATTTTATTCAATTCAGAATATCTCTCCATATTCATTAGGCTATCACGTACTTCTGTTAATTGGTAAATAAGTATTTCGGGAATATTATATTTTACACCAATACTCTTTCGTCTCTCTGTCTCTGTATAGTTTTTGTATTCATCCCATTCAATTCTAGGTGTATTAACTAAATTTATCTGTTCTTTCAAAATATCAAAAAGTTCTTTTGTTTCGTTTGAATTACTTTCAAAGTAACCAATTTGTTTTAAAATGTCTTTTGGTAATGCGTAAGGCCAATTTTCTAAAGAATTTCGTCTATGATTATACCAACTTCCTCTTTTAAAATTATGGATTACAATTTTCTGAAGAACAAGAGTGTCAATTGATAGTTCATTCCCTTTTGCAAAGGCTGTTTTAATACTGTTCACTTGTTCAACGGAACTTTCAGCGTGCCATTTTTTAAGTATTTCAATTGTTTTACTGTCGTATTCAATTCCGTAATTTACTTTCGATTTAGAGATTTCTTTGTCAATGTATTCATAGTCCTTTTCGTATCGTTTAAAATAAGCATTATTAAGTTTTTCTTGGTCAACTGTAGTTGTTTTAGAAAGTGTAAATGCTGTAATCGTACAAATAAGTAATGAAAGAAATATCCATTTTCCTGCTCGATAAACAAGTCTAACTGAAAACCAACTTTGAGCAAAAACTACAATTGGAATAAGAACAAATAAAATCCAATAATCATTATATAGATTTAACTGGTTATCATAACCTGGAGTTCCAAACAATATAAATGGCAATATCGAACCAAATCGAGCAATCATCATTAAGATTAACCAAAAAATTAATAAAGCATTTGTTCTTGACAGTTGTTTATAAAGTTTGTCCATTTTTCTTGTACGAGTTCGATTACCCATCCAAATCCAAATAGTAATTGCAAGTCCTAAGACAGTTGATAGTGAAGCGAAAAAGTAGTTAAAAAAGGTTAACTCTTGATTTTCTATAATTAATAAGTCGGCTGACGTACTCGTAAAAAACCGAAAAACTTCTCTTGCTTGATTAAAAGCCAAGGAAATTGATAAGGCTGAAATAAAACCTGCTAGAATTCCAAACCAAAATCTTTGTTTTCCAATATTTTGAACTGATATTTTGCTCTTATTAAAACTTATTCTTGTCATTCAGTTTTTTGAATTCAACGGATTTTTGTCATAATGCACCCTAACGGTTTGTGTATGAAACGTAGCGTATAAAAAGACACTAGCTTTTCGGATTAACACAGAGCCGAATTTTTATGTTTTTCTTATTATCTTTTTTCTCAATAAGCCAAATTTAAAAATTTGGCGACTTCGCAAAAGTGACCAAGCCATTGAATTAAGCCACTAATTTCCATATTATTTTTATACGGAGTTACCCAACGTTTTTATTCAGCTTTTTGTTTTAATTTTAGTTTTTCGCCATTCAATTCAGCCAGTTTACCTTTTTTTAAACGAAATTCCAAGTCATTAAATTGAATCCATTTCGCACTTGACAATGCAAAACTTATATTATCATCCTTATTCAGGTTTCGAGATTTTAAAATCAATGTATCATCAATGTTTTTCCAAAATCCTTCTGTAAAATCAGAACCGTGTCCTTTGTTTATCCAAAATTTGAATGTTCTATCTTCTTTTATAATTAGTTTAGCTTCGAATCTGTCTTTGGTTCGTCCTTCATATTTGCCATAGAATAATCTTGTTTTTCTATTTGGTGGCTCAATTTGCATTAACGAATACATTTTATCATTAAATAGTTCGATGAATTTTTCGTCCCTAAATCCATCTGTACAAGTATGGCAAAATTTTAAATTAGTAATCTCGATATTCTTTAATTTAAGAGTATCAATCATTTTATCAGGACAACCAGAATAACCTCCAACAGCACTTACTAAAATTCTTTTTCCATCCAGAAATAGTGCAGTTGCTATTTGGTTAATTCTATTGTCCAACCATTCATTGTCACTTTCGTTCAATTTAAAATCCTTTCTAAATCCGCTATAGATTTGGATACTACTTATTGTATTTAATTCTGTCTGCAATAATCTACTTTCAGGTTTATTTATTGAGTCAGATTCTAAACTTTTTGGAATATAATTTATCAAATCATAATACTCTTTTTCATACAGAGTAGATGATTCAGGATTTTGAGCAAAAATTAATGTGCTAAAAATAAAACTTAATATGAAAACTGTTTTTCTCAAATGTTAGGTAACGTTGGTATAAGGATAGTACGCCAAATAAAAGAAGTTACTTCCATAAACTAAACATTGTATTGGCGTATTAGCTTTATACTTTGTGTGTGCCCAGCATGGGCATCTTTACCTTACGAAAGTAAGGAATTAATCTAGAGGGTGCAAGACCCTTATGGGCAGGGGTAACGCCTTGAACCATTAGTAAGCTGCAAGGTTGCCAACCGTGAGGTTGGGACTGAAGGAAGCAGGACTACAAAGCTCGGTTCCGACGAACAGAAACCGTATATGAGGCATTAATGCACGGGTAAGCAAACACATCATTGTAACGCCCAAAGAGTACCAAAAGTGCATTTATGTAGATACGGCAGAGATTGAGTGAAAGAAGATGTCATTACCTGGGGAGGTCTCCAAAGTTACGTGTAACTATATGGAGAAGTCAGCAGAAGTCAAAATAACCAATTACCTGATAGGTTGGTGAAGGACAGAACGATAATGGTCTTTAATGAACTTAGGAGTTGTTTTACGTTACGGATAGATTTCCAGTAAAATGATAGCCTTTGATTAAGCGAGACAGCAAATCAATTTAAGTATTAATGATTAAACAATTAACAAGTAAACAGAATCTAAACGACGCCTATGAGCGGGTGTATCGCAACAAGGGTTCAGCAGGAATAGACAGGGTTCATATTACTGAACTAAAATCTATATTGCAGACCCAAGGTAAACGATATATTTGGCAAATAGAAAGAGAGACCTATCAGGTGTCCCCAATATTGGGCGTTGAAATACCAAAAAGCAACGGGAAGAAACGATTACTCGGTATTCCTACAGTTGTTGACAGGGTGTTTCAACAAGCATTGCATCAAGTTTTGCAACCCATATTCGAGCCAGACTTTCAACAGCATAGTTACGGATTCAGACCACAACGCAATGCCCATCAGGCAATTGCACAAAGCCTTGAGAATATCAATTCAGGTTCTAAGGATATAGTAGATATAGATTTAAAGAGTTTCTTTGATGAAGTAGAACACTATATACTTTTAGAATTGATTTACAAAAAGGTAAAATGCAAACCAACGATGAAGCTACTGCGTTCATTTCTTAAAGCCCCGATACTGACGGGTGGTAAACTACACAAACGGAAAAAAGGTGTTCCGCAAGGTTCGCCTTTAAGTCCATTGCTCTCTAATATCTTGCTCAATGAGTTAGATAAAGAACTAGAGCAACGAGGACACCGCTATGTAAGATACGCTGATGATTTCAGTATCTACGTTAAGAGTAAAATGTCAGCAAAACGCGTAGGAAATAGTATCTACAAATTCCTGCTAGACAAACTTCAATTGCCAATAAACAGAGAGAAAAGTGGCATACGTAAGCCTTTAAATTTCCAAGTACTAGGGTTTGGTTTTGTACCAACCTATAAGAAAGGCGAAAAAGGTAAATATCAACTGGTGGTAAAACCGTCTAAATGGAAAGAATTTAAGGAAAAACTTAAATATCTTACTAAAAAGACGATACCCACAAGTTTTGAAGAACGTATCGACCGTATCAATCTGTTGATACGTGGTTGGATAAATTACTTTAGACCGGCATCCATTCAAGCGAAGCTTAAAAAGCTGGAAGAATGGTTGAGAAACCGATTACGGTATTGCATATGGCATCATTGGAAGAAACCAGAACGAAAACGGAAAAATCTGATTCGTTTAGGTATTGACCAAGGGCAAGCCTACGCATGGAGTCGCACAAGATTAGGAGGATGGGCAGTAGCACAAAGTCCTATACTAGGTACTACCATTACCATAAAACGGTTAAAAATGAAAGGTTATGTTAGTTTAATCGAATACTACAAACGATAAGTTTCATTATCGAACCGCCGTATACGAGACCCGTATGTACGGTGGTGTGAGAGGCGAACTCTGTCAGTTACTGGCAGAGCCGTCTACTCGATTGTAAGACGTTGGTGTGTCATGTCAGATTCTAAAGAACGAGACGATATAATTAGGCAATTAGCTGATGCTAATAAAGATTTTAAAAGTACAAATAAATATCTTAGCTGGACATTAATTTTACTATCCATTCTATTAGTTGTAAAAATATTGCAATTCCTGATATTATGATAGCCCATTTAGCTCGCTTTCTTGTTTTGGGAAACTCTTTTAAAGTCTCCTTGGATAATTCTAAATCAACTTTTGATTTTTCAAATTCAAGTTTATCACGATTTCTTTTGTCCTTTAAATCTTTATACAATGCTTTAAATCCACCCTGTTTTTGGAAATTAAGAGTATTTGAGTTTGCAGAAGCAAATTCTCCGTCTTTTGTAGAGTTACATTTGCAAAGTTCGTATTTTTTAAGTATTCCTAAATACCTGGTAAATTCTTTAGATGCGTCAAAGTCAGGCGTGAGCGTTCCATACCCTTTTTCGTCAGTCAGTTTTATATGTCCAGATTTAATGAGGTCGTCAGCACTAACACTAAAGCTAGTTTTAAGGCATTGGTCTATAATAAAGTCCAATGCCTCAATATCAGATTTATTAAATTCCTTCATTGAATTTTTATTTTTAACGTTCTATAATTCATTCCCGCGTAACAGTTGTAAGATTTTTAAATTTTAAATTATGTCTGAAATTAACATATCAGAGTGCAATCCAAAAGTTCAAAAATTCGTTAGTGATTTTTTTGAAGCAAATGAAGAACTAAATAAATTAGATAAACTTATTACTTTGATAAGGCAAAATAAAAAACTATTTGAAAAATACGATCACGAAATAAGTTTATCCTTTCGAGGGGAAAACATACTATAACTATTTAAGCCTTCCTTTCGTTTTATTTTCAAAGTCAACACAACAAAAATCTGTACAGTATAAAATACCACTTTTAGTATTTGAATTAGTTGAAAAAATTACAGTTCCTTTAGAATCCTCTTTACATTCATCACACACAAGCCCTTTAAATTCATTTTCAAAGAAGTTTTTTGCGTCTCCATGAAATTCGCTTTTAAATATTTTTACAGAACTCTCATTTATTTCATCATCATTTATTTCCCTTGTTATAATTTTTATTCCCATATTTTAAATTTTACTTACCTTCTTTCTTTACCCATACTTCTTAACCCTTTTTAATGGTTTACAACTATTGTATAAACGCAATATGTTTATCCCCATTATAATTATTATAGTTTTATTCTTGTAATAACGTAGCTAAAGCGAACAGTACTTCATTTGGGGTAGAGTAGGGTTTTATTTAGCGACTGCCTACCAAATGTAGCCATAAAATGGCAATAACACAAATGAAAATTTAGTCTTAATTATTGTTTGTAATAAGATGTTAAAATAGGCTTTTACTATCGCTACATCAGGCTTAATATATGATGGGAACTATAAAAGTACTTTTGTGGTAAATTAGTTTGGTTTTACTGGTTTTTTAGCACAGTACTTTGTTGTGTTTAGTTATTTTAAAAATTAGCTAATAATGTTTCTATTTCAGCAATTATGGGTTCAGTTTGTGGATTAGAATCTGCTTTGGATAAAATATCATAAGTCGTGTTCAATGATTGACTTATTATAGTTTGTTTCGGTTTTTCTCTTTTTAATTGATTTAAAACTCTTTCTGATTCAGATAAAATATCTTCTTTGTCATCTGCCTTTAATTCTAGTTTATCAACTATTTTATTAATTTGTTCAACAAGGTTTTTTATCTCTTCTTTTTTTAAGCTACTTATTTCCAGTTGTTGAGTTATGTTTGTCCCTGTCGCTGTATTAATTTTTGAATTATCACCTGTGTTTATAGTGTTCCCTTCTCCAACGTTTGACATATTGTACTGATTTCCCATAATTACATTAATAGTCTTAGTAATATCTTCTTTTACATCATCGCTAATATCTTCAATGTTTTTTGGTAAATCTGGAAATTCGGTTTCTAGGTTTAACATAAAATCTAAAAATTTGCTTCTAATTTCAGTTAGAGTTTGCGTAATTGTAGAAATATGAGTCATTTTCTTTATATCTCTTATTTCGCTTTTAAATCCGCTTTCTTTCATATGGCGAGTTAATAAAGCCCAAAAATCAATAGGAAGAATTTTAATAAGCGTGTCGTTATCTTTGTGGTTTACATAACTTTCTAATGTTTTTACGCTATCTCGAAATTCAAATTGAACAAAGAAGTTTCTTAAATTTTCATCACTAATAAACGAAATTGGAACAGGTGTGTTTTCTTGTAAAGCATAACCTTGTCTTAAAGTACAAGATGAAGTCGCACTACCAACTCTATATTCAGGCAGAGTATCACTCATAGAATATCCATTAATCTCCTTATTTACCCACTCTAGTAATTTTTTGTTTTTTAGTCTAGAAGCAAATACTTTAGTCTTGAGCAAAGAGCTAACTAATGATTTATCATCATTTGTTAAATCAGATATTATTTGTTGAATCATATAGTTTTTTTAAAAATCATTAATTATCCTTTCACAAGAAATAATTCTAGTAGTCAATCTATCAACTTCATCCATCGTGTAATTTTTGCCTTTTACTTGTCTAATATGGTTTATTAGTTCATTTATCTCACTTTCCTCTTTTACAATCAAATACATAATGTTGTTAGCATTGAAATAAAGTCTTTCATCTTTTAATTTATCATTTGCTTTTTGTTTTTTATCTGATGTATTATAATCTTCTTCATTTATAAAATCAGGAATTTCTCTATTCAAAGTCATTTTTGGAACAAATCTCCATTCTCTTTCATCAGCAAATCTATACTTTTCAATTTCTTCTGTTTTCCTAATAAGCTTGCCTTCATACTCCTTAGAAAGTCTTAGCAAGTCTATAATTGTTCCTTTATGTTTAAGGTCAATATTTTTATCGTCAAGAAATTCTTTGATATTTGCTCTAAAGTTTGTTGAAAATTCTGAATTTAAATTTTGATAAAAAACAGGGGAAAGCTTTTTTTCATTTGCCCAATCTTTACTTAAACCAATTCCATACTCTCCATATTTCTCAATGTGTTCTGTTATTTCTGATATTTTTATATCGCAAAAGGAAACCATTGGTACTGCAATTTTACCATCGTCTTTATCGTTTGGTAATTTTTCCAAGCAATACTTTAATTTGAAGTTATCTCTTAGGATATCAAATAGTGCATTTTTGTTGGTAAAATGGAAAAGGGTTGATGGTGAAATACTCATTTTCAATAGATGGTTTTAATGTCTAGTCCTGAAATATGGCTACAGGTTAATAATTAATTTAAGCTGATAATTTATATACCATATTTGGTGTTTTATAGTCTAAAGATAAGTGTAATCTTATTTCGTTGTATAAATTAATTGCATTTTTTGTAGCTCTCTTTGCGTGTTCCACGTTATCAAAGGTTTGGTCTAAGTAAAATTCGTCTTTTAAAATTCCGTTTACACGTTCTGCCATTGCGTTTTCGTAACAATGATTTTCTTCAGTCATACTAATATCTATCTTTTTTCTTTTGAGTATTTGTGTGTATACATTGCTACAATATTGTATTCCTCTGTCGGAATGATGAATAAGCTGTTTAATGTTTTTAGCTTGATAGATGGCTTTATTAAGAGCTCTTACACAACCTTTTAATTCCAAGCTATCACTTATGTCATACCCAACAATTTTCCTGGAATGCATATCTGTTATCAAAGCCAAGTAACAAAAGCCTTTTACAGTTCTAATATATGTAATGTCAGAGACCCATACTTGATTTGGTTTAGTAACTTCCATATCTTTTATAATGTTATTGTACTTGTAAAACCGATGATAAGAGTTGGTTGTTCTGGCACTAGTTTTCTTTCTAAGTGTTAGCATTTGGTGTTTTCTAAGGACATTAAATAGTGTATCTCTACCTACTTTAAGGTTGGCTTTTGTAAACTCGTTATCTAATGATTTAGTGAGTTTTCGAACACCTTCTCTAGGAAGGGATTTACGTCTTTTTCTAACAATTTCAATAATCTGTTGTTCTAGTTTTAAACGCATATCAGCTCTAGATTTGTATTTATAATAGGCATCACGTTTAAGTCCAAAACAACTTGCTATAGTAGATAAAGAAGCAAATCCCTTAGCTCTATTTCTAGTTTTAATAAATGCTAGATATTGAGTTTTTTTTTAAGCTGTTGAACATTTTTATAGCCTAGTTTTTCAGCTGCTACTTCAAGGTAAGATTCTTCTACCATAGCATCCAGATCCTTTTTAAGTAGAAGCTTTTTAAGCTTTTCATTCTCTTTTTGTAGTGCTTTAATTCTAGATATTTCGTCTTTTGTTTCCACTTTTACTCTGGTGTTCATTAAGTCTTTACGATTATACTTTTTAATCCACTCATTGACTGTTGTAGGTGCAATAGAATAGAGTTTACAAAGTTCGCTCTTTGTGTGTTTACCTTTACTAAGTTCATCCAGAATTTTTAGTTTAAAAGGTTCTGAATACCGTCTAATTACTTTGTCATTTTTATACATAATGTTTAAAATTATGTAGCCTATATTCAGGACGGGTCATAATAAAGCACAACGGTCTCGGCTATGAGTAGTTGCGTGGTTTAGCACTTAATTTACAAGTACACACCAAACTGAAAATCCGCAAGGATTTTCAGAAGTAGGCGAGGACAAGCAATTACTTATAGCCATTGTGCCTGTTGCACAAGTTAGTGATTTTTAGTATCTTGTATTATGCAAGGCAAAAAAAAATATCAAGAAAAACTGTTCACTCAATTTCTGATGAGTGATCGGATTCCCCCCGAGAATTTTTACAGACGTTTAAAGCAAGCATTGGACTTGCATTTCCTTTATGAATTGACGCGTTCTTATTATGGTGATAGCGGTCAAAAGAGCATTGACCCTACGGTGTTTTTTCCCCGAAGTCTCGGGGGTGTTTGGTTGGTTATTTAGAGAACATCATCAGCGATCGCCAGTTGATATCTCATTGTAGTTTGCGTATAGATATTTTATATTTTTTAGGCTATGATATTGATGAAGAACTACCATGGCATAGCACCATAAGTCGAACTCGTCAATTGTATCCTGAAGCTATTTTTGAAGAAGTATTTACAAGAGTTTTAATGATGTGTATTGAAAAAGGCATGGTAAGTGGGCATACTCAAGCGATAGATTCAGCTCCAGTCAAGGCGAATGCTTCCATGGATAGTTTAGAACTGAAAGTGCCAGAAGAAGAGTTGGAAGAGCATTTAAAAAAAATCCGTCAACTAAGTGCGATGGATAAGGACAAGCCAATACGTAAAGCCAAAACCAACAAAGCGACCCCATCACAAAAGACTGTATCAGCGAGCAAACAAGAACTGACAGCTATAAAGGGCAAAAACAAAAAGTGGTCAAAAGACCAAGACCAACGTCCAGGAGCGGGTAATAAAGGTAGTAAATACACCTCAAACAAAACCCATTATAGTCCAACTGACCCCGATGCAAAAATAAGTGTAAAACCGGGCAAGGCACGAAAGTTAAATTATATGAGCCAATTAAGTGTTGATACAGGGCATCATGTAATTACAGATATTAGAGCGTATATGGCCGATAAGAAAGATAGCCAATACTTGCAAGACATTGTACCAAGATTAAAGAATAGATTAAACAGACAAGGTTTGATATGGAAAAACTGTGTTGCGGACACAGGTTATAGCCCCGAAGCGTCGGGAGAGAAAATTATGCTTTTTTAGAAAAAATAGGTTTAACAAGTTACATACCGCCACATGGCACCTATAAAGGAGGTCCAGAAGGGTTTATTTATAACAAAACTTACGACCATTATATTTGCCCACACGGCAAGATAGTTCCCTTTAAAAAAGTATTTAATGATTACAGAACCCACACCAAGAAGAAGGAATATAGGATATCATCTAAAATATGTAGGGCCTGTCCAATGAAAAGGCAATGTTTAGGTAAAACGGCACAAGAAAAGAAGTTTTCGGTAACGTATTATAGAGAAGAATATGAACGCAATAACCAACGGGTAAACAGCAAACGAGGACGGTATATGAAATCTAAAAGGCAGAGTACAGTTGAACCTGTCTTTGGTACACTTACCCAATTTATGGGACTCAGAAAAATAAATACCGTTGGCATACAACAAGCTAATAAGGTGATGCACCTATCAGCAATCGCCTATAATTTAAAGAAATACCTAAAATTTACCAGTAAAGTAGTAAGAAGTGATGCCAAATCACTTACAACCTATTTAACTCAAAATATTAACAATATATGGGATAAAATAAGCTGGTATAACCTTTTTAAAAATATTCAATTGAGGTAGAAGATTAAATTACAGCCGTTCTTAAAATGGTTGAAATCAAGTCAATTATTGATTTAAAAGGGAGTTTTTACTGCTTGTGCAACGATTACTGTTGTTAGCGACAGTAATTTATTTCCCTTAATATTTTATCTTCCAATATTCCGTTTCTTATTTTGGTTTTTTTGATCCAATTTCCCAGACTATCATTTTCCGTTTTTATAATAATCTCGCTTTTGGAATTTCTACCATTTTGGCTCCAATCTGATGTTATCTTATCTGGTTTTCTTACTTCTATTAAAACACTGGTGGTATCCTGGTTTCTATTAAAGCTATATCGAATAACCTTTGTAGAATCCACGAATTTTTTGGTTATGATTTTATTATTATAATATCCCCAGCCGTACTCCTGAACAATTTTTGTTTCGCACTGGTTGTTAGTAATAGTTTTAATAATTTCTTCCAGTTCTCCTTTATCGTACTCTTTTCTAATTAAAATATCTCCTTGGGTTGAGTAACTAAAAGTAATACTGTCATTTGGATTTAAATGTTTTATATCTTCTGTTCCCGTGATACTTTTTGCTATAGTGATTCCAAATCCATTTTTAGTATTAACCTTGATGTGTTCAATCAGTCGATTATTCTCATCATATTTGAATTTACTATATGTCCTCAAAGTATCACGCATATAGTGCTCTTGTTTCGAAACTAATGTATCCAGAAACGTATTTATATAAGACTCATTCTTCTTGTCATCGAAATAAAAATTGGTTGAATTTGGATATTCGGAGTTATTCGAAAAATATTGAACTATTTGAAATTTTTTGCCGTCGTAATTTTTCCTGCTCACTTTGGTAATTCTGCCAAGTTTATCATAAAATATTTCTTGCCACGGGATAGAATCATTTTGAGTATAGCTCTCTCTCTTTATCACCTCTTTATCTTTATAAATTGCCAGATATTCTCTATAAATAGTGTCGGGTTTATTCTTGTTTTCATAAAAGTGAAAAGATTTAACCCTGATACTATGTACGCAGCCATTGTGATCTAAATCTCGGGCGGGTAAAACAAATCTTTCAATTGGTTGTTGCTGAGCATTTCCTATCGTGAATATGGTTAAAAAGATAACTGTTATTGTAATTTTCATTTTTATTGTCGCTAACTATTGTATAAACGCAATGCATTTATACCTGTTATGTTTATTATAGTTTTTCTTGTAATTACGTAGCTAAAGCGAACAGCACTTCAATTGGGGGTAGAGTAGGGTTTTATTTAGCGACTGTTTACCAAATGTAGCCATAAAATGGCAATAACACAAATGAAAAATTGAGAGGCTCTAGAGTTGAAAGTATACTGTGAAAAACTAGTGTGAATTACTTGTTTAACTATATTTCTTTGATGACTATTATTATGAGTACTTAAGAAACATTATGTGATTAGGATTTGATCGTGTTTCCGATAATTTGAAGTTATATTTTCCTGCAATCTTAAATCCTATTTTCGTATAAAAATGTATAGCTCTTTCATTTTCTTCCCACACTGCGAGCCAAATACCTTTTTGATTGTTCTTTTTTGATAATTGAATAATAAAATCAAAAAATTTCGAGCCTAGTTTTTGTCCATAAAATTCTTTTAAAAGATATAACCGGTCCAATTTAGTTACGTTTAACTCATTGATGTCTTTGTTAGGCGTACTGAATTCAATTTTTGAAAATCCCGCAGCTTTATCGTTGAAATAGATTATATGATATTGAATTTTCGTGTTTTCAAACTCTTTAGATATATGCTTTGTAGTGTAAGTTTTAGAAACAAAACTATTAATATCTTCCGTAGATGCACTGTTTCCGTGAGATTCTAAAAATGATTTTTTTCCAATTTTAGCAATTAATTCAGAATCCTCAATACTTGCTTTTACTATTTTAATCATCGGTGTAAACTTTCATAATTTTTCACGCACAATCTGTATTATCAATACGCTTACTATTTGACAACGTATCGCTCTATTTAACAAGAATCAAACGATGGTTTAAATGTGATCATTTTCAGAAGATGAAGTTGTAATAATAAGAAGATAAATTTAAAAAAAGAGAGCCTTTTTTTAAAAAGGTCAAAATGACTTAAATAATATTTACCTCGGCTTCAATAGCAATATTAAATTTATCAAAAACGGTTTTCTGAATTAATTTTGATAGAGCCAATACTTCTTTTCCGGTAGCATTACCATAATTAACCAATACCAAAGCTTGGTTTTTGTGGCTTCCAGTATTTCCAATCCGTTTGCCTTTAAATCCTGATTGTTCTACCAACCAACCTGCTGGCACTTTAATTTCCGTATCAGATACCTTATAATGAGGTACATCTGGAAATTTTTCTTGAAGTTTCTTAAACTCAGAAGCTAAAATAACAGGGTTCTTAAAAAAACTACCACTGTTCCCTAAATCTGCCGGGTCAGGTAATTTACTTTTTCTGATGGCGATTACGGCATCTGAAATATTTTTTATAGTGGGGTTTTCAATTCCGTTTTTTTTCAATTCCGCCTGAATAGCCCCATAAGAACTATTTAATTGATGTTTGTTTTTGGTAAGTTTGAAAAATACATTGGTAATAATATAGCGACCTTTCAATTGGTTTTTAAAAACGGAGTTTCTGTAGCCAAAGGCACACTCCGCATTGGTAAAAGTTCTTGTTTTGCCCGTTTCAATGGCTACGGCTTCAACAGTTAAACACGTGTCTTTTAGTTCAACACCATATGCACCAATATTTTGGATAGGAGCCGTACCCACATTACCAGGTATGA
Source organism: Aureibaculum algae (assembly GCF_006065315.1). Classification (GTDB taxonomy): domain Bacteria; phylum Bacteroidota; class Bacteroidia; order Flavobacteriales; family Flavobacteriaceae; genus Aureibaculum; species Aureibaculum algae. Next base: position 1,573,167 of record NZ_CP040749.1, read on the forward strand.
GTGACATGTTTTCAACACCTCCAAAATTATGAGCAATACACCACAATACAAATTGATGCCAGTTTTCACCAGCAGCTACTTTTACAATTACATCATTGTCACTTTGCTCAACAATTTCTATCCCTTTAAAGGCAATGTGAACAACTAATTTATCAATATTGTTTGTAAGCAAAACATTACTACCACCGCCAAGTATAAAAAAATCTTTTTCTTGTTCTAATAGATTACGCAAAGCTTCTATGCTTTCTATAGAAACAAATTGTTTGGCATTTACATCAATACCAAAAGTGTTATACGGCTGTAAAGAAATGTTTTGTTGAATTTGCATTAGTCTTTGTATACTTTTAAAGCTTCTTTTAATATTTGAACTGATTTTATTAAACTCTCTTTATTCAGTACATATGCAATTCTTACTTGGTTTAAACCCACACCAGGAGTAGAATAGAAGCCTGCTGCTGGTGCTACCATAATCGTTTCACCGTTAACATCAAAATCTTCTAAAAGCCATTGTGCAAAACGATCTGTGTTTTTTACAGGCAATTCGGCAATACAATAAAAGGCTCCTTTTGGAGTCCCTACTTTTACACCATCTATTTTTTGTAATTCAGAAATTAAAGTATTTCGTCTATCTACATATTCTGTGATTACAGCATCAAAATAACTTTGTGGTGTTTCTAAAGCCGCTTCACTGGCAATTTGAGCAAATGTAGGAGGACTTAAACGTGCTTGGGCAAATTTTAATGCCGTTTGTATTAAGGTCTTGTTTTTAGAGACTAAGCAACCAATACGTGCACCGCACATACTATAGCGTTTAGATACAGAGTCAATAACAATTGCATTTTCTTCTAAACCTTCTACTTGTAATATCGAATAATGTTCTAAACCATCATAAGTAAATTCTCTATACACTTCATCCGCAATTAAAAAGAGATCATGCTTTTTTACAATTGCAGCTAGTTTTTTTATTTCTTCTTTTGAGTATAAGTATCCTGTCGGATTGCCAGGGTTACAAATTAAAATAGCCTTTGTCTTTGGCGTAATTAATTTTTCAAATTCCTCGATAGGAGGTAAGGCAAAATTATCATCAATTTTAGAAACTACGGGTACAATAGTAACCCCTGAAGAGGTTGAAAATCCGTTATAGTTGGCATAAAAAGGTTCAGGTATAATTACTTCATCATCAACATCCATAATACTACCAAACGCAAAAAGAAGAGCCTCACTACCACCAGTAGTTACTATAATATCGTCATGTTTAACATGAATGTCATTTTTAGCATAATAATCAGCTATTTTTTGACGATACGTTTCAGAACCTTCTGATCTAGAATAGGCTAGAATTTCTAATGAGTTGTTTTTAACAGCGTCTAAGGCTATTTTAGGTGTTTTTATATCGGGTTGACCAATATTTAAATGATAAATGGTTTTACCTGCTTTTTGAGCTTTTTCAGCGTAAGGCACCAATTTTCGAATTGGTGATTGCGGCATTAAGCTTCCTTTTTTTGATACTATTGGCATAACTATAATTAAAAACTGTTTGTAGAACAAAATTGCAAAATTTTATTCAATTTCTACCTTAGAAAATAAAATATTAAAAGATCCTATTTTTAATGTTGCATAGCTACTAAAATTAAAGTTTTGAGTAGAGAAAGTAATCGTCAAATTGTTAAAAATTAGTTATTTAAAAAGTTAAAGTCTCAAAAAAATTGGAAATTATTGAATAATTCACTAAATTTAGAAACACATCAATTCATTTTACAAATTTGAAAGTCAGGTTTTTACATATTATTTTACTACTGTTTGTTATGAGTAACAGTTTTGCCCAAGATAAATTTAATATTCTGGGTAATAAGGATAGTTATGCCTTGTCTTTTAAAATGGTTAATAATTTAATTATTATTCCCATTGAAGTGAATGACGTAAAGTTGAATTTTTTATTAGATACGGGTGTTGATAATTCTTTACTGATCAATCTGAAATTAGAAGATTCGCTAAACCTTAATAATGTTGAAGAGATCCAATTAAGAGGGCTAGGAGAAGGTGATCATGTAAGTGCAGTGAAATCGGAAAATAACACTTTTAAATTGGGTAAGATTTTTAATGATAAGCATATGGTTTATGCGATACAAAGTGAAAATTTAGACCTATCTACACGTTTGGGTATTGATATTAACGGAATTATTGGTGGCGATTTATTTAGAGATTTTATTGTTGAAATTAATTATGCTACACAACGCGTAAAGTTTTATAATCCAGATACGTATACCTATAAAGATTGTAGACGCTGTGAAGATTTTGAATTGCATTTTTATAAAAACAAACCCTACATCTATGCATCTGTTGATGTTGATAAAGAAATACCTGTTAAATTATTAATAGATTCTGGAGGTAGCGATGCCTTATGGCTTTTTGATGAATCTAGTCTAGATATTTCTATTCCAGAAAAACACTTTAATGATTATTTAGGAAGAGGGTTGAGCGGTAATGTATATGGTAAACGAAGTAAGATTAAAAAAATAATGTTGGGTACTTATATTCTTAAAGATGCTAATGTAGCCTATCCTAATTATAGTTCTATTGAAAAAGCATATCGGCATGAAGAGAGAAATGGTTCATTAGGTTCAGAGATCTTAAAGCGGTTTAGAATTGTTTATGATTATCCAAACAAAAGATTGACTATTAAAAAACCATCTAAATATTTTAAAGATCCGTTCTTATATAATATGAGTGGTATTGAGTTGATGCATAACGGGAGTATGATGGTAAAGGAGCGGCAATCAGATATGTTAAAATCGGATTCTGAAAGTAGTGACCGTGCAACAGTTCAGATGGTATATAGTTATGTGTATGCTTTGAAACCATCGTATAAAATTGCAGAATTAAGAAAAGATTCACCAGCCTATCAAGCAGGTTTACAAGCAGGCGATATCGTTTTAGCAATTAACGGAAAGGCTTCTTATAATTACAAACTTCAAGAAATTACCTATTTGTTTTCAAGTAAAGAAGGTAAAAAGATAAAATTGTTAGTTGAGCGGAATGGCGTCGAATTAAACTTTGAGTTTAAACTTAAAAAACTCCTCTAAAAATATTGTTTTTTCCTATAAAATTAAAAAAGCGACCAATGTTGGTCGCTTTTATAGTATATAAAACTCTAAATTTAAAACTATTTTAATTTCTCTGAAAGCATTGTGGCTTTCACTTTCTACTTCATTTCTCCTTTAGGGAGTTTAGAAATGATTTTTCAATCAGTTTTAAATGAAGTAAAATAAAATTTTATTGTTCTGGTGTAGCAACCATACTTTTTTCATGGTTTTCTAACTTGGTTAGGCTACTTTCTTTTTTTACATTTCCTCGTACTGGTATAACAATTTTAGGTCTATCAGCATTAGAAGTAATTGTAATTGATTTCGCTATTTGGCCAACTCTGTTGGTGTCATACTTCACAGCTATTTCACCAGTTTGGCCTGGCATAATAGGTTCTTTTGGAGTAGAAGGTACTGTACAACCACAACTACCTGTTACTCTAGATATGATTAATGGTGATTTACCAACATTGGTAAATTTTAATAATCTAACGCCATCGGCATTCTTTTCAATTGAGCCAAAGTCAACGTTTTTTGTTGCAAACTTAAACTTTGGGGCATTAGGGTCTACTTTTGTTGCTGTAGTTTCCTCTTGGGCGTTTATTGATAAACTGATACACCCGATAAATAATAATACTGCTAATTTCTTCATTTTTATTTGTAATTTATTAAAGAATCAAAGATATAAAATTATAACGACTAATTTATTTTTGTATTGTTTAGAAATTGTAACTTTGCTAATTGTTTTCAAAAACTATACCAAAATATGAGTATTCCCTCTAAATATGATGCTAGCCAAGTAGAAAGTAAATGGTACAATTACTGGATGAAACACAATTATTTTCATTCAACTCCTAATGAAAAGGAACCATATACGATTGTAATTCCACCTCCAAATGTAACTGGAATTTTGCACATGGGGCATATGTTAAACAATACAATTCAAGATGTATTGGTAAGACGTGCACGTTTACAGGGTAAAAATGCGTGTTGGGTACCTGGTACAGATCATGCTTCTATTGCTACAGAAGCAAAAGTAGTTGCCAAATTAAAAGAGAATGGCATTCAAAAAAATGACCTGTCTCGTGAAGAATTTTTAAAGCATGCATGGGATTGGACTGATGAATATGGTGGTGTTATTTTAGAGCAATTAAAAAAATTAGGTTGTTCTTGTGATTGGGATAGAACCAAATTCACATTAGATGATGACATGAGTGAATCTGTTATTAAAGTTTTTATTGATTTATACAATAAAGGCATGATATACAGAGGTTTTAGAATGGTAAATTGGGATCCTGAAGCTAAAACTACCTTGTCAGATGAAGAAGTACATTACGAAGAACGTCAAGGAAACTTATATTATTTAGAGTATAACATTGTTGATAGTGATGAAAAAGTAACTATTGCTACTACACGTCCGGAAACCATTTTAGGGGATACCGCAATTTGTATTAATCCGAATGACGAGCGTTTTACGCATTTAAGAGGTAAAAAGGTAATTGTACCCTTGTGTGATCGAGTAATACCAATTATTGAAGATGAATATGTAGATATAGAGTTTGGTACGGGTTGTTTAAAAGTGACCCCTGCACATGATGAAAATGATAAAAATTTAGGAGATAAGCACAACTTAGAAGTTATTGATATTTTTAATGAAGATGCTACGTTAAATAGCTTCGGACTGCATTATCAAGGTAAAGATAGGTTTGTTGTAAGAAAAGAAATTTCTAAAGAATTAGAGGAAAAAGGCTTTTTGGTTAAAATAGAAAGTCATTTACATAAAGTTGGAACATCTGAGCGTACAAAGGCGGTTATTGAACCACGTTTGTCTGATCAGTGGTTCTTAAAAATGGAAGAATTAGCCAAGCCAGCGATAAAAGCGGTGTTAGAAAATGATGAGGTTAAGTTTTTTCCACAAAAATTTGAAAATACCTACAGACATTGGATGGAAAATATTCGCGATTGGAATATTTCTAGACAGTTATGGTGGGGCCAACGAATTCCGGCCTACTATTTTGGAGATGGTAAAGAAGATTTTGTAGTTGCTGAGAGTAGGGAAGAGGCTTTTGAAAAAGCAAAAGCTAAATTGGCGGTCAACTCGAGCGGAGTTGAGAGTTCATTGAAAATTGAAGACTTAAGACAAGATAATGATGTGTTGGATACCTGGTTTTCTTCTTGGTTATGGCCAATGAGTGTTTTTGATGGTATTCGTAATCCTGAAAATGAAGATATTCAATACTATTATCCAACCAATGATTTAGTAACAGGTCCAGATATTTTATTCTTTTGGGTAGCTCGTATGATTGTTGCGGGTTATGAGTTTAAAAATGAAAGACCGTTTGAGAATGTATATTTTACAGGATTAGTAAGAGATAAACAACGACGTAAAATGAGTAAGTCGTTAGGTAATTCGCCTGACGCTTTAAAATTGATTGAAGACTATGGTGCTGACGGTGTTCGTGTAGGTTTATTGTTAAGTGCAGCAGCAGGTAACGATTTAATGTTTGATGAGGCGTTGTGCCAACAAGGAAAGCAATTTGCCAATAAAATTTGGAATGCCTTTAGGTTGGTAACAGGTTGGGAAGTTGATGCAACTATTGAGCAACCTAACTCTAGTAAAATAGCTATTGAATGGTATGAAGCTACTTTTCAAGAGACATTGGTTGAAATTGAAGATCATTTTAGTAAATACAGACTTTCAGATGCCTTAATGGCAACCTATAAATTAATTTGGGATGATTTCTGCTCATGGTTACTAGAGATGGTAAAACCAAATTATGGTACACCTATTGATGCTGAAACTTATAAAAGTATCATTGCTATTTTTGAAAATAATTTAAAAATATTGCATCCGTTTATGCCGTTTTTAACGGAAGAAATTTGGCAATTTATAGAGGATAGGAGTCCTGAAGATGCATTAATTGTTGCCGAATGGCCTAAGAATGCAATTATAAATACGGATTTAATAAAACAGTTTGATTTCACTAAAGAGGTTGTTTCAGGTATTAGAAATATCAGAAAAGAGAAAAACATTTCTTTCAAAGAAAAAATCGGATTCTCGATATTAAACAACGAAAACTCAGCAACTATTTTTGATGATGTTATTCAAAAATTAGGAAATTTAGAAAGTATAGAAACCGTTAATGAAGCGGTGCAAGGAGCGTTAACCTTTAGAGTAAAATCGAATGAGTATTTTATTCCAATAGCTGGAGCTGTAAATGTTGAAGACGAAATTAAAAAACTAACCGAAGAGTTAAATTATACGGAAGGGTTTTTAAAATCGGTACAGAAAAAATTATCGAATGAACGTTTTGTTTCTAATGCACCAGATCAAGTAGTAGCAAGTGAAAAGCAAAAAGAAGCCGATGCTGTTGCTAAAATTGAAACGTTGAAAGCGAGTTTAGCTAGTTTAAAGTAGCTTGGCATAAATATGTTGAGCTAGGTTTTATTGTATTTTATTGTTGAAATAATCAAAAATGAAAATTAAAAAATTATTGCCCTTTATATTTGGATTAATTTTTACAACAATATCTTGTAGTTCGGATGATGTCGATTTGAATCCGAATTATCCTAGTGAGTTTATCAATACCTGGTTAGAATCCTATGAAGAATCCTATGGAATTTATAGACCCTCAGATTATAAAATATTCCCAGAATCAATATATCGACAGTCCTATACATTTATGATAAATAATGAATGTGAATACTTGGTGTTATCTCCAGTAGACGCTCATTATATTGAAAAAGGTTATTGGGAATACATTGAAAAAGATAACGTTATAAATATATATAATCCTGACAAGGAGTTGTTTAAAAAATTAAAAGTAACTTCAATTGCAGCTGAGCTGTTACAAATTGAATAAAAGCAAGTCCTTTTCGGTGTATGAAACACAGCTATTCTTAGTTAAATTTAAAACAAAATTAACCCAACAGAAATACATATTGTACCTGAACTTCCTACTCCAATAAGGTTACAGGAATATGGTGTTGGTATTTTTATCGCTGCATTAACGAAATCGGCTTTAAAGAAAGTAATTAAGAAAAAGTATGTCACGGTTAATGACATTATAGCAACTACAGGTACACTAATACATGGAGGTGAGTCCATTCGTTTAACCATACCCAAGGAAGTTACTCCGATTAAGAAACTTATCTTTTCGCTTACCGTTTTATTTGAAGATGAACACTTGGCTGTGCTTCATAAACCTGCAGGTATTTTAGTCAGTGGTAATAGTTTTAAAACGGTTGCCAACGCATTACCACAAAATATTAAATATAGTAACTTATCTGATGCTACTACACCACAACCCGTTCATCGCTTAGATTATGCAACTACGGGTATTTTATTGGTAGGAAAAACGAGCAGTAGTATTCGTGCTTTAAATAGAATGTTTGAAGATAAAAAGGTTGAGAAAACCTATTATGCCGTTACTATTGGTGAAATGAATAGTGATGGAAAAATCACGACTACAATTGATAGCAAACCATCACAATCGAATTATAAGAAACTAGATACTGTTTTCTCTGAGAGGTTTAAAAAACTTAATTTGGTTCAATTGGAGCCTAAAACAGGTAGAAGACATCAATTACGTAAACATCTGGCAAGTATTGATAATCCGATTCTTGGAGATGCTACTTATGGTATTGAAGACCTGATTTTGAAAGGTAAGGGGTTATATTTACATGCGTATTCGTTACGTTTTACACATCCCTTTACAAATAAACAAGTCTATTTTAAGGATGAATTTCCAGAACGGTTTCAAAAACTATTTAGTTCTAAAATTTCAGAAATTGTTGGTGGAAACAACAACTAATTAATCAATAGTCTTAGCCGAGTCAGCTACCAATCGATTAATCTCGTTCAGCTCTTTATCTGTTAAATAACGCCATTCACCAACGGGAGTGTCTAAAGTGATATTCATTATTCTTACACGCTTTAATTTAGTTACTCTATAGTCTAAATGCTCACACATTCTACGAATTTGTCGGTTCAAACCTTGCGTTAAAATAATGTTGAATTGACTCTTATTAAGTTGTACTATCTTACATTTACGAGTAACCGTATCTAAGATTGGAATACCATTACTCATTTTTTGAATAAAATCTTTGGTAATGGGTTTGTTAACCGTAACGATATATTCTTTTTCGTGATTGTTTCTAGCACGTAATATTTTATTTACGATATCACCATCGTTCGTTAAAAAGATAAGGCCTTCACTTGGCTTGTCTAATCTACCAATAGGAAAAATGCGAGAAGGATATTTAATATAATCTATAATATTATCTTTTTCTACACGCGAGTCAGTTGTACAAACAATACCAATGGGCTTATTAAAAGCAATGTAAACGGGTTTTTCTTTGGGCTCCGAAATGAGTTCACCATTTACTCTAACTTCATCTTCAGGGTTAATTTTAGTCCCCAATTCAGGAACACTACCATTAATGGTAACTCGACCTTCATTGATTAACTTATCCGCTGCTCTTCTAGAGCAATAACCTACTTCACTTAGGTATTTGTTTATGCGTGTTCCAGTATTTTCGCTCACTTGATTGTATTTATTTGCAAAATAAAAATAAAAAACCCATTGAGCAAAGTCAATGGGTTTTTAAATATTGAGTTGCGGTATGTTATTAAGAAAATAACTTTTCCATTTTTTGTTTTTCTTCAGCTGCTAATTGAGCATCTACTAAAATTCTACCACTATGTTCGTCAGTAGTAATTTTTTTACGTGTTGCAATTTCTACAATTTGCTGAGGTGGTATTGTAAAGAAAGATCCACCAGAAGCACCTCTTTCAACAGCTACCACTGCTAAACCATTTTTTACATTGGTTCTAATTCTTTTATATGCATTTAAAAGACGTTCATCTATCATTGCACTATATTCAGCAAATTTTTTGCCCAACATTTTCTCTTCTTTTTCGGTTTCAGCTAAAATAGCATCCAACTCACCTTTTTTATGCTTTAAGTGTGTGTTCTTATCTTTTAATTTTTCTTTAGCACCATCAATAATTACATTCTTGTGCTCAATTTTTACAGAAAATTCTTTAATGTGTTTTTCAGCTAATTCAATTTCAAGTTCTTGAAATTCAATTTCTTTACTGATTGAGTCAAACTCTCTGTTATTTCTAACATTTTTTTGCTGCGTAGTATATTTTTTAATAGCAGTCTTAGCTTCTTCAATCGTATTTTTTCTATTTTTAATACTTGTCTCCAAATTTTCAATATCATTATTGAAATTTGTTAACCTCGTATTTAAACCTTCAATTTCATCTTCTAAATCTTCAACTTCTAATGGTAATTCACCACGAGTGTTCTTAATTTCATCAATTCTAGAATCAATCAATTGTAGATCGTATAAAGCTCTTAATTTATCTTCTGCTGTTAATTCTTTTTTTGCCATTTGTTTATATGTAATTGATAGGATTTGTATTTGTTCCTGATAAAACGACTGCAAAATTACGGAATTTTTTTGTAAGATAATCTACCAAAAGATTTTTTGTGAACTGTTCACTCTCATAATGTCCAATGTCGGCTAAAATTATCTGATTTTCAGCCTTGTAAAAATCGTGATACTTAAAGTCTGCCGAAACGTATATGTCTGCACCAGAGTGTTTTGCGGCATCAATAGCGAAACTGCCAGATCCACCCAAAACGGCTACTTTTTTTATGGGTTTATTTAATAGACGTGAATGTCTAATTGCCTTTAAATTAAAGTTTTCTTTTAATAGAGATAAAAAGTCGGCTTCATTCATAGCTTCTGAAAGCTCACCTACCATACCCATACCAATATGTTGATGGCTATTATCTGTAGTAATAATATCATAGGCTACTTCTTCGTAAGGGTGTGTATTTAAAAGTGCTTTTAAAACAGCACTTTCTAGGTGTTTTTCAAAAATAACGCCAATAAACGTTTCTTTTTCTTGCTGTAAAATACCTTTTTTACCAATAACAGGGTTTGAATTTTCATTTCCTTTATAGGTTCCTAATCCACGAATGTTATAACTGCAATTTGTATAATTACCAATAGCTCCTGCACCAGCATCAAATAGGGCTCTACGTACTCTGTCAGCGACCTGATCAGGAACATACGTTGTTAATTTTTTTATGAATCCCGACTTTGGAAGTAAAATTTTAGTCTTTGTTAAATTCAATTTTTTAGCCATCATTGCAGAAACTCCTTTAACGGAATTGTCTAATGCTGTATGCATGCTATAAATAGCGATATCATTTTTTATGGCTTTTACTACAACACGTTCAACATAATTATTACCATTTATTTTTTTTAAACCCGAAAAAATAATAGGATGGAAGCTTACAATAAGATTACATTTCTTTGCGATAGCCTCATCAACCACAGTTTCTAACGTATCTAGTGTAACCAATATACCAGTTACCTCCGTTTGATAATTACCTACTAATAGACCTACATTATCAAAATCTTCGGCATACTGCAGTGGTGCAATTTCTTCGAGTGAATTGGTAATTTCTTTTATGGTCATATTCAAAAGTATTTCTAGAGATTAGTTGAAAGTCAAAGTTACTAAATAATGATGAAGAAATAATACTGTTGCGTTATGAAGAGATAAAGTAGTTGTCAGGAAAATTTGAATGTTTGATTTAAGATGCATCAATTTGTTTTTTACTGATGACCTTTCAGGTTCAGGGTTGGTGAAGTTTTGAATCTTTATAAATACGTACAAAATGCGTATATTATTTTTCACTAATTTAGTGTTTCTAATTTTACGAACCTTCCAGATGAAAAATTTACACCAATTAAGTTTGTTTTTAACCGTTGTTTTGGGTGCTGTATTAAGCAGTTATGCCCAACAAACAAAACTAATGACCTATCCCGCTTTAAGCGATAATCATATTGCTTTCGTCTATGCGGAAGACTTATGGGTGGCTAACAGAGATGGTTCTGAGCCGAGAAGATTAACAATTGATCATGGTATTGAGTCTAATCCTGTTTTTTCACCTGATGGAACTATGATTGCTTTTAATGCCGAATATGATGGCAATAGCGATGTTTTTATAGTTCCAGCAAAGGGGGGTGTTCCTAAAAGGTTGACATATCATCCATATAGGGAGTTGGTCAGAGATTTTACACCAGATGGTAAAAATGTGTTGTTTATCTCACAACGAAATACCCATACCAACCGTTTTGCACAGTTATATACAATTCCAATTGATGGTGGTCAGGTTGAACAGTTGCCTATACCAACAGCTTATCATGCCTCTTATTCTGATGATGGTAAGTCGATTGCATATACACCATTATCTGAGGCGTTTACGCAATGGAAGCATTACCGTGGTGGAAGAGTTTCTAGAATTTGGCTTTACGATACGGCTAGCCATAAGGTAGAAGAAATTGCAAAACCTGAAGGAGGAAGCAATGATACTAAACCACAATGGATGGATAATGTGGTGTATTTTAAAAGTGATAGAAATGGTGAATTCAACTTGTATAGTTACCAAACAGCTACTAAAGAAATTAAACAATTAACAGACTATAAAGATTTTCCGGTTTTGGATATTAATGCTCACAATGGAGCCGTTATTTTTGAACAAGCGGGATTATTACATATTTATGATGTCAGTTCAGATAAAGTAAATACACTAACTATAAATATTTCAACAGATTTATTAGAATTACGACCTCGTTTTGTTTCTGGGAGCGATTATATGCGGTCTTTATCAATTTCGCCTTCTGGGGCACGAGTGGTTGCCGATTTTAGAGGTGAAATTGTTACGGTACCTGCAAATAAAGGAGATGTTAAAAACTTGACGAACTCGGCAGGAACGCATGAGAAATTCCCGGAATGGTCACCTAATGGGAAGTTTATCGCTTATTTTTCTGATGATTCTGGTGAGTATGGCCTACATATTCAAAACATAAAAACGAATGCAATAACCAAAATTTCATTAAGTGGTACTGGGTTTTATGCTAATATTCATTGGTCTCCAGATAGTGAGAAATTGTGTTTTATAGACAATGGTAGGAATTTATATGTAGCAGAAATTTCTAATAAAAAAGTGGTTAAAATTGCCCAAGACGATAGGTTTGTGCCTGGCGATTTGCGTGAGCTTTTTGGCAGTTGGTCACATGATTCTAATTGGGTTGCCTATACCAAGATTATTGAAACGAGCTTTGAACAGGCCTTTTTGTATTCTACAGAAGCCAATAAATCGTATGCTGTGTCTGATGGACTTTCAAGTGTGTCAGAACCAATCTTTGATCCGAGTGGTAAGTATTTATATATGTTAGCTTCTACAGATGCTGGTCCCGTTGTTAATTGGTTTGATCAGTCTAACATAGATATGGAAATGAACTATTCTATTTATTTGGTCACACTTCAAAAGGAAGTTGTTTCACCATTGGCAAAAGAAAATGACGTTGAAGAAATAGCAGTGGCAGTAGAAGAGGAAAGCACAAAGGGTAAAGATAAAAAAGGTAAAAAAGAAAAAGAAGCGAAGCCCGTTTTAAAAATTGACTGGGAAGGATTACAACAACGCATCATTAGTTTGCCAATTGGTAAAGGATATTATTACAACCTGCAATCGCCAACTGAAGGAGAATTGTATTATGTGGCTTCCTCGTATCATTCCGACAAGTCTACCTTACAAAAATTTGATTTTAAAGACAGAGCATCAAAAGAATTATTTGAAGCGGGAGATTTTCAGATTTCCGCCAATGGCAAAAAAATGCTGTATCAAAATAAAGGGGCATGGTTTGTAGCAGATATTGGTGAAAAAGCGAAAGAAGCTCCTGTTAATTTTGGAGCCATAAGTGTAAAGATAAATCCCAAAGAAGAATGGAATAATATTTTTAACGAAGCTTGGCGTGTAAACCGTGATTATTTTTATGACCCAAATATGCATGGGGCGGACTGGAATGCCATGAAAGAAAAGTATAAACCATTTATAGAATATGCGAGCACCAAAGGAGATGTATATCGTGTTATGGAATGGATGTTTAGTGAAATTGCAGTCGGGCATCATCGATTTTCAAGTAGAGGAGACCATTTGAATAGTTCTGAACGGATTCAAGGAGGACTGTTAGGAGCCGATTATCAAATTAGCAATAATAGATATCAAATAAAAAAAATATATGGAGGTTTAAACTGGACACCTGATTTACGTTCACCTTTAACAGAGCCGGGTATAAATGTTGAAGAAGGCGACTATATCATTGCAGTAAATGGAAAAAATATTACGGCCGATGCTAATTTTTATAGCTTTTTTGAAAATACAGCGAATAAAATCACAGAGCTAACTATTAGTAAAACGGCTAATGGATCCAATGCAAGAGTTGTGAATGTTACACCTATCGCATATGACCTTGATTTACGCAATAGAGAATGGGTGGAAGGCAATATTAAAAAAGTAGATAAAGCAACGAATGGTCAAGTAGCTTATGTATATGTACCGAATACGGCAGGTGCAGGTCATGAGTATTTTAAACGTTACTTTTTTCCTCAAGCAACAAAGAAGGCTATTATTATTGATGAGCGTTACAATGGTGGAGGTTCTTTAGCCGATTATTATATCGATATTTTAAAGCGTCCGGAACAAGCTTATTGGAATTTTAGATATGGTAAAGATTTAAAATCGCCAAGTGCTTCTATTCAAGGTCCAAAAGTGATGATTACAGATGAGACAGCAGGTTCAGGTGGTGATTATTTACCTTGGATGTTTAGAAAATTTAAGTTGGGTACCATTGTAGGAAAACGTACTTGGGGCGGTTTAGTTGGAGTATTGGGTTATCCTGAGTTTATTGATGGAGGTATTGTTACAGCTCCTAATGTTGCTTTTTATACAAAAGACGGGTTTAGAGTTGAAAATGAAGGTGTAGCACCAGATATTGAAGTAGAACAATTACCAGAGTTAATCGTAAAGGGTCATGATCCTCAATTAGAAAAAGCCATTGAGGTTGCGTTAGAACAATTAAAGCAAAATCCACCCAAAGAAATGCAAACACCAGCGTATCCAAATAAGGTGAAGAATTAAGTGAAATCCAGATATATTTATGGAACCATATGTTAGTAAAGTAATTAATTATATAAAGGTTCATATATCGAAGATATTTTTAGAGATAGGATTTAAAAATAATTAAATTCGAATAAATTAAAATGAGCAGATCAAACAAAATCTTTATAAATACCTTACTATTATTTATCATTTCAAATTCTTGGGGGCAAATAACGACAGATAAAGAAGTAGATAATACACAGCAAAATATAAATTTAAACTATCTCTTTAAAAGCGATTCAGAAGACTATAAGTGTTTTAGAATTCCTGCAATAGTGACCACAAAAGTAGGAACTTTATTAGCTTTTGCTGAAGCCAGGAAAAAAGGCTGTTCTGATACAGGAAACATTGATTTGGTCATGAAAAGGTCTGAAGATAATGGACAAACATGGAGCAACTTAATGGTAATTTGGGATGATGGCAATAATGTTTGTGGAAATCCGGCTCCAGTAGTTGATAAAATGACAGGAGCTGTACATTTATTATCAACATGGAATCTTGGTGAAGACCATGAGCGTGAAATAATTGCAGGAAAAAGTAAGGATACTAGACGTATTTTTTCTTTCAATTCTATTGATGATGGCAAAAGCTGGTCGATGCCAAAAGAGATTACAAAATCGGTTAAAAAGCAAGACTGGACGTGGTATGCCACAGGACCAGTTCACGGGATTCAGCTAGAGTATGGAAAAAATAAAGGCAGACTGATAATTCCGAGTGACCATATTGAGGGAGGATCAAAGAAATACTACTCTCATATTATCTATTCAGATGATCATGGTATGACGTGGCAATTGGGAGGGCGTACTAATCAAGATCAAGTAAACGAGTGTACTGTGGTTGAGTTATCTGATGGTAATTTGATGCTTAATATGCGGAATTATGATCGTACACAAAAAGCCAGAAAAATTGCAATTAGTAAGGATGGGGGAGCTTCATGGGAAGATATATATTGAGACAATTACTTAATAGAACCTATTTGCCAAGCAAGCCTTTTAAAAGTATCAAAAAAAAAGGAGTCAAATCTCTATTTTTTAAATCCTGCTAACGAAAACAAACGTGAGAATATGACTCTTAAAATGAGTCGAGATAATGGAGAAACTTGGTCAGTTGTTAAAACAATATTTTTGGGAGCCTCAGCATACTCAGATTTAACATTATTATTTAATGGAAACTTAGGTTTGTTTTATGAAGCTGGGAATGAAAGTCCTTATGAAGGAATAATATTTGAGGTTGTAAAATTATAACTATTAATAGAATAGTTTCTATTTGTTTCAATTAATTTATTTGAAATAAATTTTAGACTTCTCCCAATACACATCCATTTCTGCCAAGGTCATGTCAGAAAGTGCTTTACCTTCCTTTTTCGCAGCTTTTTCGAGGAATTGAAAACGATTGATAAATTTTTTATTGGTTTTTTCTAAGGCATTTTCAGGATTCACTTTTATAAATCGAGCATAGTTTATGAGCGAAAAAAGTACATCACCAAATTCACTTTCAATGTTTTCGGTATTTCCTTTTTCTATTTCGGCTTCCAATTCAAAAATTTCTTCTTTTACCTTGTCAAATACCTGATGAGGTTCTTCCCAATCAAAACCAACACCCGCTACTTTTTCCTGAATTCTACTTGCTTTGACCAATGCGGGTAAACTTTTTGGCACACCTTCTAAGACGCTCGTTTTACCTTCTTTAAGTTTAAGTTTTTCCCAATTTTGTTTTACTTCTTCTTCATCTTTTACCTCAACATCTCCATAGATATGTGGATGTCTGTGAATCAATTTATCAGAAATGCTATTGGCAACATCAGCAATATCAAATGCGTTGGTTTCTGAACCAATTTTTGCATAAAAAACAATGTGCAATAACAAGTCGCCCAATTCTTTTTTAACTTCCACAAGGTCGTTATCAAGTATAGCATCACCCAACTCGTAGGTTTCTTCAATAGTAAGATGCCTTAGAGATTCTAGGGTTTGTTTTTTGTCCCAAGGACATTTTTCTCGCAACTCATCCATTATATCTAATAGACGGTTAAAAGCTGCTAAATGTTCTTTTCTAGACAAAATTTTAGGGTATTAAGTTATTGCGTTTTAGTGGCCTTCATTTAATAATTTTATTGTCATTCAGAAGTACGAGGAATCTTTTAATCGCAAGTTTTGATTAAAAAGATTCTTCATTCCGTTACACTACATTCAGAATGACATGTTAATTAATACTTGTGAGCGATGATTGCCAACTGCTACTGAAAACTATTCTTCCTCATCATTACTATCCTCTTTAATAGAAGAGAAATCAAATTTGTTAGTAGCGAGTACATTGTACCATTGTACCACTTTTTTTATGTTAGAGGCATATACTCTTTCCTCATCATAGTTAGGAAGTACTTCGCTAAAAAATGATTTTAATTTATCGTTACTCTCTTTATGGCTAAGAGCTTCTTCATTACTCAGCTTTTCTGCCATATTTTTAAAAATGATACGCAAAGGCATTTCATCTTCATAGGTGTAAATGGCAATATCATTTAACACACTTACATTTTGCATTGCACTTACCGGAATTCTTTTTTTATCAATTAAAGACTGTACTAATAATCCGCCTTTCGTTTGTGATACAATTTCGTATAATCCTGGTTTGCCAGTAATAGCAACAATTTTCTCTAATGTCATATAATATTATTTTTTAGGAAATTTCATTCGATAATCAACGTCAATATTTCCTTTACTTATGTTATTTAATTTTTTCTTTAATAATCGTTTTTTTAATGAAGATAACTTATCTGTAAATAAAATACCTTCAATATGGTCGTATTCATGCTGAACAACTCTAGCCGCTAATCCGTCCAATTGTTCGGTATGTTTTTTAAATTTTTCATCAAAATACTCAATCGTGAGTTTTTCATTTCTAAAAACATCCTCATTAATATTGGGAATGCTTAAACAGCCTTCACTAAATGCCCATTCATTTCCTTCTTCAGAAGTGATTTTAGCATTTATAAATACTTTACTGAAACTTTTTAGAAAGTCTTGCTCTTCTTTGCTTAAGTCATCATCATCAGCAAAGGGAGTGGTGTCAACAATAAACAAACGAATGGCTTTACCAATTTGAGGAGCCGCCAAACCTACGCCACGAGCATTTTTCATGGTGGCTTTCATGTTCTCAATGAGTTCTTTTAAATTGGGATATTCTTTATCTATTTCTGTTCCTACTTTTCTCAAAACAGGATCTCCGTATGCAACTATGGGTAATACCATTTGTAAATTTAATTTTTAAGGTTGTAAAGATACGATTGTAAAATAATTGTCGCACTAATTTCGTCAATTAATGCTTTATTTTGACGTTGTTTTTTTTTGAGACCACCATCAATCATGGTTTGGAAAGCCATTTTTGAAGTAAAACGCTCATCTACTCTTTTGATCGGTATTGTAGGATGCACTTTAGTTAATCTATTGATAAACGGAATGATAAGTGCTTCGCTTTCTGAAACTTCGTTGTTCATTTGTTTGGGTTCACCTACCAAGAAAAGCTCTACTTTTTCTTGCTTCAAATAATCGGCTAAAAAGTCAAAAAAATCATGTGTAGCAACGGTTGTAAGTCCAGATGCAATCAATTGCAATTCGTCAGTAACGGCAACACCTGTTCTTTTTTTACCAAAATCTATTGCTAAAATACGAGCCATATGTGGTTAAATTTTATACAAAAATAGCTTTTATGTTATAAACAACTAAAATTATGTCGATTTTAAATGAAGGGTTTATATTTGCCTCATCAATAGTAGAATTATTATAGTTATAATGAATTGATGCAATATATCCAGTATATGGCATTTTGAATGATAACATAAGAATAAACATATAAACATAAAAAATGACCGAATTACAGAAAAATATTGAAGCAGCATGGGATAATCGTGAATTGCTTAAAGAGGATTCAACACAAAAAAATATAAGAGAAGTGGTTGCCTTATTAGACGAAGGTAAATTACGTGTAGCTGAGCCTACATCATCTGGATGGCAAGTGAACGAATGGGTTAAAAAAGCAGTAGTATTGTATTTTCCTATTCAAAAAATGGAAGTGTTGGAGGCTGGTATTTTTGAATATCACGATAAAATACCATTGAAGAAAGGCTATAAAGAAAAAGGAATTCGTGTTGTACCAAATGCAGTAGCACGTCATGGAGCCTATATTTCTAGTGGTACCATCTTAATGCCTAGTTACGTAAATATTGGAGCCTATGTAGATGAAGGTACTATGGTTGATACTTGGGCTACCGTGGGGAGTTGTGCTCAAATTGGTAAAAATGTACATTTAAGTGGTGGTGTTGGTATTGGTGGTGTATTAGAACCATTACAAGCAGCTCCAGTTATCATAGAGGATAATTGTTTTATTGGTTCTCGTTGTATTGTAGTTGAAGGCGTAAGAGTAGAGAAGGAGGCTGTTTTAGGAGCAAATGTAGTATTGACAATGAGCACCAAAATAATTGATGTAACTGGTGATGAGCCGGTTATTACGAAAGGTGTTGTGCCTGCGGGATCTGTAGTGATACCAGGAAGCTATACCAAATCTTTTAAAGCAGGTGATTATAATGTACCATGTGCATTAATAATTGGTAAAAGAAAAGAAAGTACTAATAAAAAAACATCATTGAATGATGCTTTACGTGAATATGACGTAGCAGTTTAGTGATGGCACAGCTCACGAATATGTTTGGCATGTAATATGTCTTTAACTACTTTTTTATGACGTGATTTGTTAAAGAAAACATGGGTGTAATGCCACATTTTTTCAAATACTTTTTCAAATGGTTGATTTATTAATGAAGCATATTCTTTGCTCATTATTTCAACCATTTCTTTTTTTGGACTAATTCGTGAAAAATTTTCCATTCTTTGGTCAAACGAAAGGGGTTCAAATTTCATTCTATTTAAATCTACCAAATAGAAATTATAACCGTCATTGTTTTTTACAATCAAAGTATTTCCACCAGAATGATCTAAAAAGTGAATTCCCTTTTCATGTAAAGTATATGTAAACCGTGTAAACGCCTCTAAAATTTGTTCAAATTCAGGATGATTACGTTGTTTTAGTAAATCTTTTATTGTGAAATCATAATCTAAGAATTCACTGATATAGAAACTATGTTTCAATCCAAACCATGAAAAATATTCTATATAAGCAATTGGAGTAGGTGATAAAACATTTAAACCAGAAAGCTTTTTGGTGTATTCATACGACCTTTTTGCCTTTGATTTTCTAATATATTTATAGGCAATTTGATTCATTAAAACGGGAATCTTAAATGATTTTACCACCACTGATAAATTAGGTAAATCAATTTTTTTTACGCTGTTTCTATTACCAGTTCCAAAACCATTTTTATATGAATTAAAATTTAAAATAGTTTCGACTAAATCAGCTTTTAAGGCTTTGTATTTTTGATCAATGTGCATTTTCATTTTGCAAAATTATTACAATAAATTAAATTAGTACTAAGAATTATAAAACAAATATTAAATTTGCTGTAACTGACAGAGCTTGATTAGAAAAAATAAAATAACAGCCATTATCCCTACTCTAAATGAAGAGATTCATATACAGGCTGCTATAGATTCTGTTAGCTTTGCCGATGAAATTATTGTCATCGATTCGTTTAGTCGAGATAAGACAATTGAAATTACTAAAAAAAATAAAGTCCGTGTTTTACAACGTGAATTTGATGATTTTTCTTCCCAAAAAAACTATGCTATAGAACGGGCAACACATAACTGGATATACATTCTTGATGCTGACGAACGGGTAACAGACTTGCTAAGACAAGAAATTATAGCGACACTAAATCAACCGAATGAATGTGTAGGTTTTTTTGTGTTTAGAACGTTTTATTTTTTAGGTAAAAAACTAAATTATAGTGGTTGGCAACGCGATAAAGTAATTCGACTTTTTAATAGAGAATTTTGTAAATATGATGGTGAATTGGTACATGAAACCATTGAAGCAAAGGGAAATATTGGATACTTAAAGAATAAGCTAGAACATTATTCATATCGTGGTTATGATCATTATGTAAATAAATTAAACCATTATTCAGCACTAAAAGCGAAATCACTGTTTGAAAAGGGAAAAAAAGTTACCTTGTATCATATATTAATAAAACCACCTACTCGATTTATGATACATTATATTATAAGATTAGGCTTTTTAGATGGTTTTCCTGGCTTTGTGATCTCTACCGTTCATGCCAATGGAGTTTTAACGAGATATATTAAATTGTGGATTTTAAGGAGTAAATTATAATACTATGCTACAACCAAAATTTTTATTATATGTATCTTATAAATATGGTTTTCCTATAGTTAGACCATTACAAGATGAATTGATAAAAAGGGGGTATGAAGTGGCTTGGTTTATAGAAATTGAAGAAAATAAGAAGTTTTTAAAAACAAATGACTACTTATTAAATTCTATAGAAGAAGTTTTAGAATACGATGCGGATATAAATTTAGTATCATCCAATGAAATTCCACATTTTTTTCCAGGAATAAAAGTGCAGGTATTTCATGGATTTAGTGTTGACAAAAGAAGTCATAAAAAAGGACATTTTAGAATTCGTGGCTTATTTGATTTGTATTGTACGCAAGGTCCTTCAACTACTAGAGAATTTAAAAAGTTATCCTATAAGCATAAACACTTTGATGTTATAGAAACAGGATGGTCAAAGGTTGATGATTTATTTCCAATACAAAAAAAAGAGAATAAACGACCAATAATACTTGTGGCCTCAACGTTTACTAAATCCATGAGTCTAGCTCATGATGATGACGTGTTTGAAGAGGTAAAGAGAATAATTAAATTGAATAATTGGGATTGGTTAATTACACTCCACCCTAAGATGGATATTGAAATTGTTAAAAAATTTAAATCTATTAAAGAAAAAAATGTTACTTATATAGAAAATTTAAATGATTTAGAGCCACTTAAAATAGCCGATGTAATGCTTTCTGATACTTCTTCGGTAATTACTGAATTTTTAATTCAATATAAACCAGTGGTTACTTATAAGAATAAAAATCCTAAAAGGCATTTGATAAATATAAAGACAGCGGATGAAATAAAACAAAGTATATTATCGGCTTTAGAATTACCTAAAGAATTAATGAGTAATATTAAGAGTTACGTGGATGAAATTCATCCGTATAACGACGGAAAATCAAGTGCTAGAGTTATTGATGCAACCCTTTTATTTATAAAAGAGAACAGGAAGAAACGACTAAAGTCAAAGCCATTAAATTTGATAAGAAAATATAAAATGTGTAAAAAATTTAAATATTTCAAGCTATAGTCTATATGCCAAGAATAATTTACAGAATATTAAAAAATTTTAAATTTTTACCCAATGCCACGGTACTAAAATTAAGATATAAATATTATACAGGTAAAAAATTACATCTAAAAAATCCAATTGAATTTAATGAAAAAATTCAATGGTTAAAATTGTATTATCATGTTCCGTTACTAACTCAATTAGCTTGTAAATATGAGTCTCGGGCTTATGTTAAAGAAAAAATAGGAGCACAATACCTGAATGAATTATATGGCGTTTATGACGCTCCAGATAAAGTTGAATTTGATAAATTTCCAGAACAATTTGTATTAAAAGGAGTTCATGGAAGTAGTTTAAATATTATTGTAAAAGATAAAGCAACGTTAGATGTAGCTGATGTAAAGTTAAAGATGCAAAAATGGATGCAGCATTGTCAGTATAGCAGAGTTGGTTATGAATGGGCATACAAGAATATAAAGCCCAGAATTATTTGTGAAAAATATTTGGAAGAACCTGGTAAAGATGCCATATCAGATTATAAGTTTTTTTGTTTTAATGGCGTGCCAAAATTTATTCAAATAGATATTGATAGATCTGCTGAACATATGAGATGTTATTATGATATGGAATGGAAAAAACTTCCTTTTAAATCAATTGACATGGCATTTTTAGAGGAAGATGTAGTTAAACCTTCGAATTTTGAAGAGATGAAGAAATTTGCCATAATATTGGCTGATAAACTACCATTTGTGAGAGTAGATTTTTATGCAATTAAAGGGGTTACTTATTATGGAGAACTAACATTTTATCCTAAAGATTGTAAGAAAGAGTTTACGCCAGAGAAGTACAATAAAATTATTGGTGATTATCTTGAATTACCCAAAATTCCTAAAGGTCAAAAAGTGATAACCTCTATTTCGTGAAACAAGAAATTAAACACAGTTTAGCTAAATTGATATTGGGTAAAACAATCCTTTATCCTACCGATACCGTTTGGGGCTTGGGATGCGATGCTACAAATGAAAAAGCAGTTTCCAGAATATTTGAAATTAAGAAACGTAACGAAAGTAAGAGTTTAGTCATTCTCGTTGATGGCATCGAAATGCTTAAAAAATACGTTAGTGATATACCTGAGGAAGTTGTCGAAATACTGAAGACTTCTGAAAGACCAACTACAATAATTTATAACGATCCCATCGGGTTAGCAAAAAACGTCATCGCCAAAGATAATACGGTGGCCATTAGAATTGTTAAACATGATTTTTGCCAGAAAGTAATTGAGACTCTCGGTAATCCTCTAGTCTCAACTTCAGCAAATATTAGTGGTATGCCTACCCCTAATTCTTTTAAAGAAATTGATGAATCTATTTTGGAGGCGGTTGATTATGTGGTAAATTTGCAACTTGAGAAAATTACTACTATTCCTTCTAGAATAATAAAAATTTCTGATAATGGAGCGATCGTAGTAATTAGAGATTAATATTTATGCCAGAGAACTACAAAAAAGCAATTACTTCTGAAATATTTGAATACATAGCAAAAGCTTCTAAATTACTCGGTTTAGAGAGTTATGTTATTGGTGGTTTTGTGCGTGATTTTTTATTGAAAAGAGACAGTGGAGCCAAAGATATTGATATTGTGACCGTAGGTAGTGGTATTGAATTGGCAAAACATGTAGCCAATTTATTACCAAATAAGCCAGAAGTACAAGTTTTCAAAACATATGGTACAGCTATGTTACGCTATAAAGAGGTTGAGGTAGAATTTGTAGGTGCAAGAAAAGAATCATATGCCCGAGAGAGTCGGAATCCTATTGTGGTTGAAGGCACGTTACAAGATGACCAAAATCGAAGAGATTTTACTATAAACGCAATGGCATTAAGCTTGAACGAAGGTAGTTTTGGTGATTTGTTAGATCCATTCAATGGTATGGAAGATTTATCTAATGGTATTATAAAAACACCCTTAGATCCCGATATTACTTATTCTGATGATCCTTTACGGATGATGCGTGCTATACGTTTTGCAACACAGCTAAATTTTACTATCGAAAAAAAATCTTTAAATGCGATTACAAAAAATGCAGATAGGATAGATATTATTACTAGAGAACGTATTGTAGATGAGTTGCATAAAATATTATTATCAGCAAAGCCATCGATAGGATTTAAGCTTTTAGAAAAAACACACCTTTTAGGACGGTTTTTGCCAGAATTAACGGCCTTAAAAGGCGTAGAAGAAGAAAAAGGACAATCTCATAAAGATAATTTTTACCATACATTACAGGTGGTTGATAATATTTCTGAAAAAACAGATAACTTATGGTTACGGTGGACAGCCTTATTGCATGATATTGGCAAAGCACCCACAAAACGATTTGATAAAAAGATAGGTTGGACATTTCATGGACACGAATTTGTAGGTTCAAAAATGGTTTATAAATTATTTAAACGTTTAAAAATGCCATTGAACGAAAAAATGAAATACGTTCAGAAATTAGTGTTATTGAGTTCTAGACCTGTTATTTTGGCTGAAGATGTGACTGATTCTGCGGTACGTCGTCTAATTTTTGATGCCGGTGAGGATATTGAAGATTTAATGACTCATTGCGAAGCTGATATTACAACACAAAACGCTAAAAAAAGAAAACAATACCTCAATAATTTTAGAATGGTACGTGAGAAGATAGCTGATGTAGAAGAACGTGATCAAGTACGTAATTTTCAACCACCAATTACAGGTGAGCTAATTATGAAAACTTTTAATTTAAAACCTTGCCGACAAATAGGTACCTTAAAAGAGGCTATTAAAGAGGCTATACTCGAGGGAGAAATTAAAAATGATTACGATGAGGCGTATCAATTTATGTTAAAAAAGGCTAAGGAAATAGGTATGTAAAAAACCTATTTACCAATAAATCTTTAGAGATGAAGAAAGCAACTAAATTAAGTGAATTAGCAGCTACAGCTATTAGCGGAAATGATATAAGTTCTTCCGTTTTATATGTATCTGCATTGTCCATAGCTTTTGCAGGACAGTATGCATGGATAACTTTATTAATAGTTTCATTTGTACTTTTTCTATTCCGGAAAATATATGGAGAAGTCGTAGGAGCATTACCCTTAAATGGTGGAGCGTATAATGCGTTATTAAATACCACAAGTAAGCGAACAGCTTCTTTCGCAGCAACACTTACCTTATTATCGTATATGGCAACAGCAGTTATATCTGCAAATGAAGCAATTCATTATTTGCACCATATCGTTCCCCCGATGCCAATTATCATAGCCACTATTGCTTTACTAAGTGTATTCGCCTTTTTAGTAATTGGTGGTATTTCTGAGTCTGCTAAGGTAGCGATTGGTATTTTTATCTTTCATTTAGGTTCGTTAGTTATACTTGTGGGGTTTATAGTTTTTTACTTATTTCTGAATGGTATAGAAACATTTCTTCAAAATTGGGATTGGCCCCTTGAACATGGGAGTATTACCAATGCCATATTTTTAGGGTTTTCTGCCTCCATGCTTGGTGTTTCAGGATTTGAAAGTTCTGCAAATTTTGTTGAAGAACAGAAAAAAGGGGTTTTTCCGAAAACGCTAAAAAATATGTGGATTATAGTAAGTGTTATTAATCCGCTAATGGCTGTATTTGCATTGGCTTTATTTGCATTGCCAGTGTTACAAAGTCCCGATTATCAAAATACATTATTAATAGAAATGGGTAGCCATGTAGGAGGGGAGTGGATTGCAGATTTAATTGCGGTTGATGCCTTTTTGGTATTGAGTGGTGCTGTTTTAACTTCTTTTGTAGGGGTTACAGGATTGTTAGAAAGGTTGGCTTTAGATCGTATTATGCCACCCTTTTTTCTAAAGAAAAATAAAAAAGGTAGTTCTTACAGAATCATTATTGTGTTTCTGATTTTGTCAATTTCTGTATTATTATTTACGAAGGGAGAGGTGCAACTTTTGGCTGGTGTTTATACAATTTCATTTTTATCTGTAATGGCATTATTTGGCATTGGTAATATTCTATTAAAAGTTAAAAGGAGTGAGTTACCAAGACCTGAAAGGGCTTCTTGGCTCGGTGTATTGGTGGCAATTGCAGCGGTTATCATTGCTTTAATTGGCAATATTTCAATACCACCTAAGGATAATTCACCTAGCAATGTTTCGGTGTTTTTGTATTATTTTATACCTACAATTTTGTTTGTAATGGCAATGTTGAATAGAACTTTGTTGTTGAAACTTGTATTAATATCAATTGATTACTTGTTTTCTCCAATACGTAGGTTTGTAATTTCATCTGATAGAAAAATTAGAGATGTAATAAATAAAATTAACGACCAAGAATTTGTTTTTTTTACAAGAGGAGATAATATTGCCAGTTTAAATAAAGTGATGCTTTATGTTGGTAAAAACGAACATACAAAACGCATAAAAATTGTAACCGTTTTAGGGAAAGGTGAAAGTTTACCTCCAAACCTTGAGATGGAAATTGATTTTTTAGATAGAGAGTATCCTGAAATAAATATTGATTTTGTGAAAATAGAAGGAGAGTTTACACCTAAATTAATCCAAGAATTATCTAAAAAATGGAATGTACCCGTGAATTTTATGTTTATTGGTTCTCCTGGTGATAAATTTCCATATAGAATTGAAGAATTGGGAGGCGTTCGACTTATTATTTAAAAGTTAAAAGCTGATACTCGTTCCCAATAGGTACATGAAGTCTTGAACTTATTTTCAAAAATTTATTTTCAAATTTTAGAATTAGAATTTTAGGATTGGTAATTAAGTTTAAATCTTATTTATGAAACCAGTTAACATGATAGACCTTATTAAAAAATATCCTGTTTTAAGTATTTGTTTGTTTACGGCAATTATGCTTATACCAAATTTAGATGCTATAGATGTTTCTATAATGGAAGCTAGAAATTTTATCACAGCTCGAGAAATGGTAAATGATGGTAACTGGTTCCTAACGACAATGAACGGAGAACCGCGTTATCAAAAACCGCCATTGCCAACCTGGCTTACAGCTTTTTCAGGAATACTTTTCGGAATTAAAAGTGTTTTTGCCTTACGGCTACCGTCCATTATGTTTGTAATGCTAGTTGCTATTGGCATTTTTAAAATATCGCAGTTATTAGTTAAGGATACTAAACAAAGTTTACAAAATAGTTTTATAGCTTTAACCTCTTTCTATATTATTGGAATTACAATTGAAGCACCTTGGGATATTTTTGCACATGGGTTTATGTGTTATGCCATTTATCAATTATTTCTGTTATTTGAAAAGGAAAGGGAATATTGGAAACATGCGATAATAGCGGGGTGTTTTATCGGATTTTCAATATTAAGCAAAGGTCCAGTTTCCCTATATGCATTAATGCTTCCTTTTTTATTGGCTTACGGTTTTACCTATAAATTTAAACATTTTAAAGCGAAAGTTTTATCCTATTTAAGTGTTATTCTACTAGCAGTAATTGTAGGTGGTTGGTGGTATTTATATATAAGGTTACATGACGTTGATACTTTTAATGCTATTGCTGAAAATGAAACGAATAATTGGTCTAGTTACAATGTTAAGCCCTTTTATTATTATTGGAGCTTTTTTACACAAAGTGGAATTTGGACTATTATTGCGTTTATCAGTTTGTTGTACCCCTATTTGAAATCAAGAGTAAATCATTTAAAAGCCTATCAATTTAGTTTAGTTTGGACACTTTTAGCAGTGGTGCTATTGTCAATTATTCCAGAAAAGAAATCAAGATATTTAATGCCAATGTTAATTCCATTAGCCATAAATATTGGGTTTTATATTGATTATTTAATCAGGTGTTTTAAAACAATGACCGATAAGCGAGAAACATTTCCCGTTTACTTTAATTTTGGTTTAATAGCTAGCATTGGAATTACATTCCCAGTACTAGCCTATCTCTTTTTAAAAGATAATATATCAAATCATTTGTTTACTTACATTTTTGCTTCCATAGTTCTATTTACGCTTAGTGTTCTTATTATTTTTTATTTAAAAAGGAAAAATATGAATATAGTGTTTCGATTGACTGTCCTGTTTTTTGCGAGTATATTATTGACAGCTCTACCGCTTGCCGAAAGTTTTAGGAGCACGAGCTACAATTCCATTTCTGATCTTAAAACCGAAGCAGAAAGACAGGGGTTTAAAATTTATGGGAATAATTATATTTCGCCAGAAATGATTTGGTATTTTGGTGGGAAAATACCTTTTATTTCTTTAGAGGAAGGTATAGACAAATTACCAATAGAGCATAAATTTGGACTATTGACTGCAGAGCCTTTAGATGAACGAGTTTTACTGAACTTAGGAAATAATTTTATGATACATAAAATAACAACGTATAATTTAAATAGAGTTTCAGAAACGTCTAAAAAATATAAGAATAGATTATTGAATGTTTATTATATTTTTGAAAGAAGAATGTAACTGTTCTTGTTATGTTCTAAGAAATCAAAAGAATAATTATTCAGTTCGTTTACTCTATATTTAATATTAATATCTAAAATAAATAAATTGATTCTTACTATTTTTTAACTACATCAAATAAATGATGATTTTTTTAATAGTAAAGTTAGAAGTGTTTTGAATTGATTATCAGTAGTTTATTAGCAGATCATTTGTTGTAAATCTAGTTTAGTTAGATGTGACACATTTTTTAATAAACTCCACAGAAACATTATATGTTTTCACTTATCTTTGAATATAATTGATTATTAATAAATAGGCTTTAATAGATATGAAAAAAATAATTTTCCCGATGCTGCTTTTTTGCATGTCAATCACTTTTGCTCAAATGAAGGTTGATGATGTAAAAACATTTACGCTAGAAAATGGTATGAAATTTTTAGTAGTAGAAGACTTTTCAATCCCCAATGCCAATATGTACTCATTCTATAAAGTGGGCAGTCGTAATGAACATCAGGGAATTACTGGACTTTCTCATTTCTTTGAACACATGATGTTCAATGGAGCAAAGAAGTACGGACCGAAGTTATTTGATCAAACCATGGAGTTTAATGGAGGTTCAAATAATGCATATACTACGGAGAATGTAACGGTGTACACCGATTGGTTTCCTGTTTCAGCACTCGAAACTATTTTTGATTTAGAAAGTGATCGTATTGAAAACTTAAGTATTGACCCGAACATGGTTGAAAGTGAAAGGGGAGTGGTTTTAAGTGAACGACGTACAGGTCTTGAAAATTCACCATGGAGATCATTAGGTGAAGCTGTTCAAGCAACTGCTTTTCAAGAGCATCCCTATCATTGGCCAGTTATTGGATATGAAGATGATATGAAACATTGGACTCAAGGTGATTTAGAACGCTATTTTAAAACCTATTATGCTCCTAACAATTGTGTGGTAGTCATTTCAGGTGCCGTTAAAACAGAAGAGGTAAAGCGTTTGGCAAAAAAATATATGGAACCAATACCTGCTCAGCCAGAGCCACCTAAAGTTTTTATTGTAGAACCTGCTCAAACAGGCGAAAGACGAATTACGGTTCAAAAAGATGTAGCAGCACCATATATGATGATAGGCTACCATACACCTGAAGCGAAGAATGATGATTATTACGCCTTAGATATTTTAAGTTCTATTCTTACGAGTGGTAATTCTTCTAGATTGTACAAAGCGTTGGTAGATAGTCAATTGGCAAATGGAATATTTACCGATTATGGCTTAAGCTTTGATCCTTATCTCTTTAATTTTTATGTAGTGTCAAATCAAGAAGTGTCTACGGATACTGTTGAAAAAACTATTTATGATGTACTTGATAAGATCAAAGAAGAGGGAATTACAGAAAAGGAACTTCAAAAAATTAAAAATCAGAAGTTAATGGAATTCTATAATCAAGTAGAGACTATTGATGGTAAATCGAATAATATTGGGACCTACGAACTCTTTTTTGGAGACTATAAAAAAATGTTTGATGCTCCAGCAAATTTTAATAAAGTTACGATTGATGATGTTAAACGTGTAGCAAAAAAATATTTTACTAAAAGTAACAGAACAGTTGGTGTTTTAAAAGCCAATGTTGAAGAATAATTAGTGTTAAAAAAATCAAAATCTGAATAATGAAAGCAATGCGAAAAACAACGATTTTATTTTGTTCATTACTTGTAATGGCTTTAAATATACAAGCACAATCATATAAATTACCTGATTATACAACATTTACATTGTCTAACGGACTCGCTGTTAATTTAATGGAGCAACATGACGTACCTGTAATAAGTGTGTCTGTAATATTACCTGCTGGGGCTATTTATGACAATAGCCAATCGGGTGTTGCTTCGTTAACGGCAAATGCCTTAAAACATGGAACTAAAAATTATACTAAAAGTAAATTAGATGAAGCGTTAGATTATGTTGGTGCATCTATCTCTACCTATTCAGGGAAAGAATATGCAGGTTTGTCATCAAAATTTGCCACCAAGGATGAGGAGTTGGTTTTAAATCTAATAAAGGAAATTTTAATTACTCCCACTTTTGATGTTACTGAATTTGAAAAAGCAAAGGCAAGAACATTAGTATCTTTAACTCAAGAAAAGGAAAGTCCGCGTTCTGTAATAGGAGATTATAACAATAAATTAATTTATGGTAATCATGTTTACAGTAATAAAATAAACGGGTTAGAATCTACAGTGAGCCAATTATCGGTTAATGATGTGAAAAACTTTTACAAAACACATTATTTACCAAATAATGCCGCCATTAGTATTGTTGGTGATTTTTCTACAAAAGAAATGAAAAAATCGATTTCAAAATTGTTTTCAAGTTGGAAAAAAGGTAAGACCCTTGAAAATTTAGTATCGCAACCAGTGGTTCCTTATAACGAGGCTAAGGTATTATTAGTAAATAAAGACGATGCCAAAGAAACTACGTTTTATATTGGAGGTAAAGGAATTAGTAGAAACAACCCTGATTATATTGGTATTGATATCGTGAATACACTTTTTGGAGGTAGATTTACTTCTATGTTAAATGACGAATTGAGGGTAAATTCGGGTTTAACATATGGAGCAGGTAGTCGATTTAATACGTATCGTTATAGTGGTACTTTTTACATCAGTACGTTTACAGCTCTTGAAACTACAGAACAGGCCATTGATAAAACATTAGAGGTCTTACATAATCTACATGAAAACGGATTGGATGAAAAGGGGTTGACTTCTGCTAAAAACTACGTAAAAGGACAATTTCCACCTGATTATGAGACTACAGGTCAGTTAGCTGGATTACTGTCTGAAATGTTTTGGTTTGATTTTGATAAATCGTTTATTAATGATTTTGAAAAAAATGTGGATGCCATAAACTTAACAAAAGCGAATGAAATTATTAAAACATATTTTCCTAAAGATAAACTGCAGTTTGTGCTCATAGGAAAAACAGAAGCCATTAAGGATATCGCTAAAAAATATGGAAAGGTAATTAATGTGGAAATAAAAGAGGAAATTACTGGGGAGTATTAGTCCATATCTCTAAAAAAATGAGGGTTATTCTTCAAAAGAAACCATTTTAATTTATTTTTAAATGATATTTTTTTAATAACCCTTCCAGTTGGTTGGCTGAAAACTGCCCTCCTTTTATCTTGTTTTTTTCAGGGTCAATACTAAAATTATAAGCGGTAGTAAAATCAGCTTTCTCAAGGTTTGTGTTTTCAAAGTTGGCATTTTCCAAGTTGCAATTCTTAAACTGAGCATTAGAAAGTTCAGCACCTGAAAAATCAACTTCTTTTAAACTACAATCTATAAAGTTTTGATTTTTTAATTTACGTTGGTAAAAAGAAGCAAAATCTAATTGACAATCGGTAAATGATGCAATAAAAGTAAACTTGTTTGCACTGTCAAAAGGCAGTCCTAAAAGCTTACAATTGGTAAACTCAACTTCATTAAATATGGTTGCATAAATTTTCGCAGAGCTTAAGTCGCAATCAACAAATGAGCAATCCACAAATGAAATGGAGGAGAGGTCTGTATTTGAAAAGATACAATCTATAAAAGTACAATCTTCATACTCGTCTTGAGGTAAAGGACTTGCGGTGTAATTTTTTTTCTTAAATGTTTGGCTTTCAATCATTGTTATTTAAATATTATTCAAGGTCAAAATAAAAAAATGCCACATCTTCATGTGGCATTTGAATTGGTTTATTTTTTTCTCAACTCAAAAAGGTCTTTTCGTCTGTCTTTTAAGTTTTTTACGCTTCCAAATTGATGAAGTTCACGTAATAAATCAATATCAACATCTGCTATTAAAATCATTTCGGAGTTTTGCGTTGCCTCTGCTTTTATTCCATTGGTGGGAAAGGCAAAATCACAAGGTGTAAATACCATAGATTGAGCAAACTGGATATCCATATTATGTACCTTTGGTAAATTACCAACACTACCTGCAATGGCTACATAACATTCGTTTTCAATAGCTCTTGCTTGAGCACAATTACGTACTCTTGAATAGCCATTTTGTGTATCTGTTAAAAAGGGGACAAACAAAATGTCCATACCTTCATCTGCTAATAACCTACTTAACTCAGGAAACTCTACATCGTAACAAATTAAGATACCTATTTTACCACAGTCAGTATCAAAAGTTTTTAATTGATTACCGCCAACCATTCCCCAAACTTTTGCTTCATCAGGGGTAACGTGTAATTTTTCATAACGTTCAACGGTACCATCTCTACGGCACAAATAACCTACGTTATAGAGTCTATCATCTCTCATTTCAGGTAAACTACCAGAAATAATATTGATGTTATAAGAAATAGCTAGTGAAGAAAATTTTTGAACAATAGCTTCGGTATATCCTGCCAATTCTCTGATAGCATCAGGGGTAGGCAAGTGGTTGTTACCTGCCATTAATGGAGCATTAAAAAACTCAGGGAACAAAGCGAAATCTGATCTGTATCCAGATACGGCATCAATAAAGAATTCTGCTTGTTGCAACAGTTCGTCTAGATTTTTATAAGGACGCATTTGCCATTGAATCAATCCTAGGCGGACAATTTTTTTGACGATACTTGCTTTTTTTTGTTGTTTTTCAAAATAAATATTATCCCATTCTAATAAAACAGCATAGGCGTCAGAGGCCGTATCATCCTCTAAATAATTTTTTAAAATTTTTGTAGGATGAAAATCATTTGAAATCTGAAAATTTAAAACAGGATCATGAATCTCTTTCCTCTTCACTTTATTTAAATACTCTTTTGGAGTTAATTCTTCTTTATATTTATGATAATTAGGAATGCGACCACCAAAAGCTACCCCTCTTAAATTTAAGCGTTCACAGAGCTCTTTTCGGTAATCATACAAGCGTCTACCTAAACGCATTCCTCTAAATTCAGGTTTGATAAAAACCTCAATACCATATAAAACATCGCCTTTTTTTGTATGCGTGCTAAAGGTATAGTTACCTGTAAGTTCTTTATAAGTGTTCTTTTCGTCAAATTGAGCATAATCAATGATAATTGATAATGCACAACCGGCAATTTGATTGTTAATTTTTATAACGACTTGCCCTTCAGGGAATAGTCTAATTAAAGTATTTATTTGTGACTCTTTCCAATAGCTGTTTGGCATATTGGTGTAAGAAGCAATCATTACTTCTTTAAGTTCTTGATAATCATCTAAACTTAAATAGGTTAACTCAATGTTTTCTATATCTTGCATAAACGAAGAATAAAAATTTAAGATAAAACAGTATTGATATTTTCGAGTTCCACTTTTTTTACGTGGAGTGACGAGTAATTTTTATTTTAAAATATTTCTGGCAATAACCAGTTTTTGAATTTCGGTAGTACCCTCACCAATAGTACATAATTTAGAATCTCTATAAAATTTCTCTACAGGAAATTCTTTGGTATAACCATAACCACCATGAATTTGTACAGCTTCGTTCGCTACTTTAACACATACTTCTGAGGAATACATTTTTGCCATGGCTCCAATTTTGGTAACACTTTTCCCCGTGTTTTTTAAATATGCAGCTTTGTGTAATAAGAGTTCAGAGGCTTCAATTTCTGTGGCCATATCTGCCAATTTAAAAGAAATACCTTGAAACGAACTTATTGGTTTTCCAAATTGTACACGTTCTTTCGAATATTTTAAAGCTGCTTCGTAAGCACCTTTTGCAATACCTAGACTTAGTGCTCCGATAGAAATTCTACCACCATCGAGTACCTTCAATGCTTGTACAAAACCGTTACCTTCAATACCTAATAAGTTATCTTTATGAACACGGCAATTATCAAAAATAAGTTCGGCAGTTTCAGAAGCTCTCATTCCCAATTTATCTTCTTTTTTACCAGAAGAAAAACCCTTTGTACCTTTTTCAATTACAAAAGCAGACATGCCACGTGAATCTCCTTTTTCTCCTGTTCTCGCCATAATAACAGCAACATCTCCACTTATACCATGGGTGATAAAGTTTTTTGCACCATTAAGAACATAATAATCACCGTCTTTCACCGCTGTGGTATTCATGCCACCGGCATCAGAACCTGTATTGTGTTCCGTTAATCCCCAAGCACCAATCCATTCAGCAGAAGCTAATTTAGGTAACCATTTTTTCTTTTGTTCTTCATTACCGAAGTAATTAATATGTCCTGTACATAATGAATTATGTGCAGCAATAGATAATCCAATGGATGGATCAACTTTAGATATTTCTTCAATAATAGCGATGTATTCATGATAACCTAAACCTGAGCCACCATATTCTTCAGAAACGAAAACCCCCATAAAGCCTAATTCACCAGCTTTTTTAAACAAGGAAACAGGAAATGTTTGTGCCTCATCCCATTCCATAATATGTGGACGAATATATTTTTCAGCAAATTCTTTAGCCGCTTCAGCTATATGGTTTTGTTCTTCAGAATATTCAAAATTCATAATAGTGTTTTAATTGTTTTTTCGTTTAAAGGAATTCTGTGAATTAATCTAATAGATTAATAGTTCAAAATTACTAGCTAACGAGCCCCCAAATATAGTGCTATTCTATCAAATTTATCTATGGGAAAGTCTGGTATTTTTTTTAACTGTTTTTACGTCTTAATATTTGCTAAAAAGCCCTTAGGCGTTATGAGATAACCCTAAGTTTGGAAGAAATAAAAATCCCATTTTTGGTTTTTCTAGACCTAAAATGGGATTTGAAATAAAAAAAAATACCTTAAAAGTAATTAGATTATTTAGGATTATGCAGTATATAATGAACCATTCACAACGTTGTAGTTATTTACGTGAAATTCGTTTCTATCTTTAAAGGCAATGAATGGAAGTAAACCGTCAGATGGAATTGCTTTTCTTGGTAATTTTTCATTTTGACTATCAGAAAAACCAATAGTGGCTACTCTAATGTCACTTGATGTTACTTTCTTGTTTTCAAATTCCACATTAAAAGCATCTAATAGTGTTTGATCAATTTTAATGTCAAAGGTAGAATCGGGGTCATCTAAATCTTTATGAAGTTGAATCATTTTCTCAGATAAACCAGTTGGTAATTCTTCTGCGTCTCTGAAATCATTTAGTAATTTACTTATTGTTTTTAAAAACGAAGGGTTATTTTTGAATTCATTATTTTCAACCAATGCACATACTAACATGGCATAACCAATATCTTCATTTACTTCCCAAAGTTGTGGAGCACATTGCACAACTGTAGATAGAATTACTTCACCTTCTTCCAGATTTTTAATCCATTTATCTTTTCCCATTAATGGGACTGAAATACTTTTCTTAATTAAATCTGAATTGGGGTCAAGTCGTTTATTCATAAAAGGGATTAGCCTACTAACATCGGTTGCATTAGGTATTTTACTAATATCCATTGCCACATCTTCAAATCGTAAACGATTTAAGAGTTGGTGTTTGTTTTCACCTTTTTCATATTTTTCTAAAAGTTCTTTTACATCATAACCTTGTTTTTCCATATCTTTTAGCTGCTCATATGTATAATCTTCGGTGTCAAATGCCGGAGTCATACCTTTTAATAATTTTGAAAACATACCTTTTAATCCCATAGTTTTTATTTATTTTAAATTTTAATTATAAACACGATTTACTGTTTTTTATTGTCTTGTGATAGTTGTAAAACTCTATAATAAGTCTTTAAATTCAAGGTTGAATGGAGTTGTAATTCTTTGCTATATATAATGGATAAGTAGCTTGGGATACTCAGTGTTTATAATGAATAGAAAGGTCCAGTATATTTATTTAGCCTCGAGATATAGTGCTATGCTATCAAATTTATCTATGGGAAAGTCGGGTATTTTTTTGAGTTCTTCTATCAATTGAATTTCAGCAACTTCGTCTTTATATTCGAATATTTTTTTGGTAAGTTCATAATCAATATAAACAATTGACAGTACCTCTTTAAATGTTGCCGTGTTTACATTTATTTTTGTAATTGATGGTTTTGATAATACGTTGTATCGGAGCAGAACCTTATCTGCAACCTGCTTATCTAAGTAATAAACTTCGTAGAGTTGGGTATTAAAAGAAAAACCACTTAATTTTTTACGATAGTCAATAATTCGTTTTGCTAATTTTTCACCTATACCGTTAATTGATTTCAACTCTTCAGCTGTTACAGAATTTAAATCGCCAATTACAATAGCTTTATTTTTATCTTCTGTAGTTGAATTATCAGCGGTACTTGAAATAGTACGCTCTTTTTCCTTCCATGTATTAGATTTTTTTTTAGGATTTGTAATCCAATCTGGAAATTTAAAATACGGAGCGATTACGGCCAGTAAGCTGTCTGATATTTTTGTTATTTCTTGAAATTGTTTGGCGGAATTTACAAATTTACCTGCTGCTCGATGTGCTAATAATCTGTCAATTTCGTCAATATTAAGCCCTAATTGATATCCTTTAGCATCGGTTAAATAACTTGGATTAAACGGGTATATTTTTGGAATAGATTTGTTTTCTTTTTCGGCTATTTTAATTCTTTTAATAGAATCAATTTTATGTTGAATCTGTATGATTTCCATACTATCTATGGAGTCCTTATTTTCAAATTTGGGGATAACAAAAAAATATATAAGTTGAAGGGTAATTATAATTAATGCCAAAAAGAAAATCCCATTCCGTTGGCTTTTGTTAAACCAGAAATGGGATTTCATATTATATTGTTTTTATACTATTAACTTTCTTTTCTTGACTTGATTGCTGCAAGGTATTTATTTAATTCTTGTTTTACTTTTGGAGCTAAAATTATCAATCCAATCATATTTGGAACCATCATAGCAAATATCATTGCATCTGAAAAACCTATTACTGATCCAAGACTAGCAGCAGAACCAATTACTACAAAAATACAGAATAATAGTTTGTAAACATATTCCATCTTTTTTGATCTTCCAAAAAGGTAAGCCCAACCTTGAAATCCATAATATGACCATGAGATCATTGTGCTAAAAGCAAATAATACAACGGCAATAGTTAGAACATAAGGAAACCACGATATTGCAGATTCAAAAGCTCCAGAGGTTAGTAAAATAGCTTGAGCGTCATTTAAAGAAGCGTTTTCAGCAGTTACATTTCCTGTGATAATTAGTACTAAAGCAGTCATAGTACACACAACTACAGTGTCGATAAAAGGTTCTAATAATGCAACCATACCTTCAGATGCTGCATATTTTGTTTTAACTGCTGAATGGGCAATTGAAGCAGAACCAACACCAGCTTCATTTGAGAAAGCTGCACGTCTAAATCCTTGCACTAAAACACCTATTGCACCACCAGCAACCCCTTCAGGGCTAAAGGCACCATTAAATATTTGCATAAATGCGGCACCAATCATATCGTAATTAGCGATGATAACGAATAAAGAAGCTGTAACATAAATTACAACCATAAAAGGAACAATTTTATCTGTAACCTTTGCTATTTTTTTAATCCCTCCGATTATTACAATTCCTACAAGAACAGCCATTACAATTCCGAACAACCATCCTCTACCATGTAAAAAAGAGGCATCACCACCAGTAATATTTTCAACGAGTTGAAAAGCCTGATTTACTTGAAACATATTACCACCACCAAAGGATCCGCCAATTACAAATACGGCAAAAACTCCAGCCAATACTTTACCTAAACCACCAAGACCTTTCGATTTAAGTCCTTTGGTTAAATAGTACATCGGTCCGCCATATACAGTACCATCGGCTTCAATATCTCTATATTTAACACCAAGTGTACATTCAACAAATTTTGAAGCCATACCTAAAAGTCCGGCAACAATCATCCAAAAGGTAGCACCAGCACCACCAATAGAAACGGCTATAGCGACACCAGCAATATTACCTAACCCGACAGTCGCTGAAAGAGCCGCAGTCAACGCTTGAAAGTGAGATACTTCTCCTTCATGGCCTTCAACTCTTATGGTATCAGGATTATCTTCTTCATCCGTAAATTCTAGTTTAGCCATTTCAACCTTATGATTTTTTCTCTCTTCAAGGTCGTCGTACTTTCCTCTAACAATATTAATTGAAGTCCAAAAACCTCGAACATTTATAAGATTAAAATAGAAAGTAAAATAAGTAGCACCAAGTATAAGTGGGAATAATACCCAATAGACTGAAATTTGATCAGTAAAAGGGATTTGATAAAAAATGAACTCAACAAACCAACCCGTAGCATTACCAAAAATGCGATCAATTTTTTCATCTACACCTTCTTGTGCAAAAATGGCAATTGGAGTTAACAAAAATATAAAGTTTAGTAGCTTTTTATTCATAATAAATGGAGTTGATTTTTATAATTTAATCTGCAATATCTTAAAAAAAATGGAGTTAATGAAAGTTTTAAGAGTAAAAATTATTATTACTTCAACAGGTACCAATTTAAATATGGAAAAAAGTTGTATATTATAGCATAAAATTTAAACTAAATGCCAAATCTAATTTATGAGTAAAAAAACATTAGTCCTTGGTGCTTCTACCAAACCCAGCAGGTATTCTTATGTAGCCATCAAAAGATTTTTAGAAAAAGATATTGAAGTAAGAGCGATTGGATTAAGAAGTGGGTCAGTGGGGCCAGTTCCAATTGAAACAGATAAGCCCGATTTTAAAGACATTGATACGGTTACTTTATATTTGAACCCAAGAAGGCAAACAGAGTATTATAATTATATTATATCGTTAAAACCTAAACGGGTAATATTTAACCCTGGTGCTGAAAATGAGGAGTTTGTTGAATTGTTAACAAAGAATAATATTAAAGCTGAAGTAGCATGTACTTTAGTAATGTTGTCTGTTGATGCATATTAAGAGGTCAGAAGGTCACGAGCTTCGAGTTAAATAGTTTCAGTTTTATCTTTGTGTTTTTTTTAAACATATCTTTTTATTAGAATACTTATTTCAAACTTAAAATTTTTAAGTCCTCAGTCTTCTGGTCTTTTCATACTCAATTTTGAATATCTTGTTTTATTCTTCGGTCTTCCAATGTCAGACTTTTTTATTTTACTTATAATAAATATGTCCGAATTTATCTTCAAACGATAATTTCGGACTTTTTTGAAATACAGTTCTGTAGTTTTATTGTATAATTTTAAAAAAGAACTTTATGAAGTATTTAATTGTTGTTTTATTTCTTGTATTTCCATTATCGTTATTGTCTCAAAACAACGGCGAATCTTTTCATTTGAATTCAATGGCCATCTCTCCTGGGATTTATTTTGATAATAGTACATCTGGTCTGGTAATAAACGGAGAATTAAGTTTCGCTTACAAAAGTAATTTATTTACTTTTTCGGCTACCACGGGTAGCGAAGTGAATTTTTTTGATAATCACGATAATTTCTATTCTTTAAATTTATTATATGGTAGAGAGTTTTCTATGGGGCGTAAATTTATAATTGATGCACATGCTGGCATCGGATATTTTTCATTTAAATCAACTAGGTATCATTGGGAAGGTGATGAAAGTATATTGATTGATAGTCCAAGGAATACAATAGGTTTACCTGTATCTGCTAGAGTTAGGTATAAATTTAATGATCTTATTTCCTTAGGATTAAAATTTGAGGAGAATTTCAATTCGGTTAACTCTGTTTTTAATACTGGGATTATTGTACAATGGAATTTTAAAAAGCGGAAATAAAGAAACGATTATTTATTTTACTTAATATTTTCAATTAACTCCTATTCACAATCAGATAGTATGGTTAATTCAAGTAAAACTTCGTTTTTATTAGTTGAATATGGAAATAATGAAGTGAATTCAAAAACCCAAATTCATTTTGGAATTGGAGCTGAATATTCTTTAACAAAGAAAAGTAGTTTCACCATTAGAGTTAAATATTTTAAAACTGGAATTGACCATTTTGCAGCTGGTTATGGTAGTTTTTTTAGTATACCCTCCACGACTTTTTTGTATGAAGGGGAGGTTTTAAAAGTACCTATAAATTACAAATTTGGAGGTAAACTATTTTTTAATGGATTAAACTATTTTGTGGCTGCCGGTCCAGCCTTAAACATAACAGTAAAAGAAGAGGTAATCGAAGTTTATAATTTAACCGCTAGTAAGCATAAAACTTATTTTAATTTAAACACTTCTGTAGGTTTACTATATGATGTAAGTCCCAAGTTAGTAGTATCTCTTTCCCTTGAAACTTACCGTTTTGGGAATGAAAAAACAGAAGAAGTAGTAGGGTTCATTTTTTCATCAGGGCTGGAGACAGATGAGGGCTTGATAAATATTGGGGTACGGTTTAAATTATAAAAAGGTTGTCCGATATTATCCAAATTGGATGTTTACGGATTTTTATTAAATACAACTTACTAATTTTATAATGTAATTCTAAAATAAATATTATGAAGAATCTAAAAAAGTTTATGATGCTATTATTAGCACTTGTTTTGTTCACATCTGGCTCATGCAGTGATGATGAAGATTTTATGCTACCGACCATTACTCAAACTGGTGAAAATACTTTTGGCTGTTATATAGATGGTAAGCTGTTTTATCCTAGGGATGGCACTGGAACTTTAGACGGTTTCAGTGGAGCTAAGGGGTTGCAATTGACAGGTACAGGTACAGGTCCAAATTATATTTCTCATGATTTAGACGTAGGTAATTTTCAAGGTGGCAGACCTATCAATTTTTTTGTTTTACACGTTCACGATTTGGCACAAAATGAAGAAGGGGAATATTTATTTAAAGTATCTAATTTCGAAGATGGCATAGATAGTCCTGGTTACACACATTTATATGTCAGAGCCTATGACTATAGATCAGGTGGTTTTAAATGGTACGGTTCTACCGAAAATTCAGGATCAGTAATAATATCTAAATATGACATTGATAATAGAATTCTTTCGGGTACTTTTTCGGGTATTTTAACTGAAGAAGGTGGAACGAATACTGTAGAAATAACCGATGGACGCTTCGATATCAACTGGAGTACTTTACCTGACACAAAGTTTCCGTAAAAAAAAAAGGCAGTTGCTACCAACAACCGCCAATTCAATAGATCAATAAATCTTATTATTAATCATTTAAACATTACAAAATTATGAAAAAACAACTACTTCTCAGTAT
Organism: Aureibaculum algae; assembly: GCF_006065315.1. Classification (GTDB taxonomy): domain Bacteria; phylum Bacteroidota; class Bacteroidia; order Flavobacteriales; family Flavobacteriaceae; genus Aureibaculum; species Aureibaculum algae. Next base: position 1,614,176 of record NZ_CP040749.1, read on the forward strand.
CGTATTTCTAATTGGGATAATATCAGAAGCACAAATTGTCCCAATTGATAAAAAAGAGAGCTTGGACCATCGGTTGTCAAACATTGACCTATCTTCTGTAAACTCTGGCATAATTTACGAACGTGTTACACCCTATGCCAATTTATATAATTTCAATAAATCAAAGGAATTTAACACAGCAACCAAAGAGTATATGGTACAAGCCATGAGTGAATTACATCGGGCAAGTAATCAAACTATGTTTGTGTCTGCAAACGGTTTAAAAGAACGCATCTACAATACCGTAGCTAAAAATGAAGTCGATATTGCCATACTAAATGCCGACTTTGACATATTGAATTATAACGAAAAAGAACCTAATAAAGGAGGATTGTTATTTGATGCAAATACCCAAAAATTTAGCCAGATAAAAGAGAAGCCCAGCTTTTTTCCTTTTCACACCACGGTTATAGCGGCTATGAAAAATAAAGTAGTTGGTAATAGTATTACCTTTAATATAAAAAATGACCTGTTTTTTAATAAAGCAAATGAAAATAAACAGATAAAAACCCTTAAAGCTGATTTTGGTAACGGTAAACAACATATCTTGATCAATGATTATAATCTAAAAAAGCAACAAATATCTATACTGTATAGACCATCGCAGGAAGGAGAGCTTACTATAATTTTTAATATTACCTATAAGGATAATAATGTTGTTACAACTAAGGCTAAATTAAAGCTAAAATACGCTTCTGGGCAGTTTAAGAAGTTAGCTAATGTAAACTGCGATACCGACAGATTAAAAGATGACCACTTTATTATTTCCGACTATTCATTTAAAGGTTATGAAGAATCATTCGCGTTTAATGGGAGGAGTGATTATCGTATTTTTTACGATAAAAATAATAACGATAAAGTATTAAATAAGCCCCTTATAATTATTGATGGCTTTGACCCTCAAGATAAAAGAAAAATACTGCGTTGCGATTATGATTTTTACAGGGAAGGAAAAGATAGGGCGGTTGAAGATGTAATGTTGTATTATGATAGTTTTGGAATAAGGAAGGAATTAATAGAAGAATTGAGATTAAAAGGATATGACGTTATCATCGTTAATAATACGAACTACTGTGTGCAGGTAGCAGCACCGCACGCCATACGCACGGACCTTTATGACGAAGAAAACAACCGCTGTACACAACCGGGTTGGAATCTTATTGATGGAGGTGCTGACTATATTGAGCGTAATGGTTTAAACTTGGTTAGTCTTATCCAACATATAAACACTGCCTTGGCCACCAATGGGAGTAATGAAGAGTTAGTTATTGTTGGTCCAAGTATGGGAGGACAAATAAGTCGTTATGCCTTGGCATACATGGAAAAGAATCAAATGCCACATAGGACGCGACTATGGGTAAGTGTAGATAGTCCACATCTAGGGGCTAACATACCGATGGGTGCCCAAGCTCTATTGAATTTATTAAAAGAAGATGGAAATGATAAAGCTACTGAATTTTATGAAAAACAATTGGGCTCGGTAGCAGCTAGACAACAACTAATTGAGTTTCATCAACAAAGTGGGGGGAATTATCATCTGGTCAATCAAGACAACTTGAATGGAAGAGTAGCTAGTCAGGGTTTTCCAAGTGATGATGGCTCGGAATTTTATCGTAACTATTATAATAACCTACAAAATAATGGTTTGGAAGGTTCGGATGGTTATCCACAAAACTTAAGGAAAATAGCTTTAGTAAATGGTTCGCTTACAGGTTCTAAAGACCTTAAAGATAACGCAACGGGAAACGTTTTTGGTGCGTACGACGCCAACAGTACACAGACTGTTAATATTAGAGGGTTCAATAAGGTATGTGTTATTGGGTGTTGGGATGTTCATACAGCAAGTATGGAATCTCATATAATGCCATATAATGGGGCGGATGAAAGAATTGCACGTTTTAAAAAAGGTTTTAATGATAGAACCACGCGTTCACCAAATATAAATTCAAGAGGCACTATGGATATTGTCCCTGGAGGCTTTTTTAATGCTTATGATGAAATACACACTGCTATAATGGGTGAATCTTTCGATGGGGATTGGGGTGTGAGTACTATGGGAATGAATTTAGGCTTTTATGTTAATGATTGGGGCATTGGATTATTCTTTGATGAGAAAACTACAAGATTGGAATCCATAAAAAATTCTAGATTTGGTTCTTTTATCCCGACTTTCTCAGCAATAGCACACAAAAATCCAAATCAGAATTGGAACAATCCATTAAATCGTAATCTTGTGTGTACAAATGAAACTTATTTTGACAGCTATTATGGTGAGGTTGAAAATACGCAGCACACCAGTTTTAATGATAAAAGCGTGGAGTGGTTCTTCAAAGAATTAGATAAAGTTCCTCAGCCACCAACCGTTTATTTAAAAAATAGTGATATCAGCGGAAACAATAATTTATGTGCCGGTGAAACGGAAACTTATACTATAGACCCTTGTAAAGTGTCAGGTACAATTAACTGGCAGGTATCATCACAATTACAAGTTATAAGCTCGACCAGTACAAGTGTAACGGTAAAGCCAGTTGGTTCACCAAATTCTTCAGGTGCTTATGTAAAAGCAGTTATGCCTTACACGAGTATTACAAAGAATATAGCTTTAAAAGTAATCTTACCTTTAGATATTCGGTTAAGAACGCCTAATACCAATGCTCCAATATATGTATTGTGCGATGCTCAACCCAACTATATTCAAGTAAAACATGATTTTGATGAAGATATAGACGATTGGCAATGGAATGTAAGCGGTGCAATCATAACCTATAATTCTAATGATTCAAATAACAATTCTGTTGTTAGTATTCGACCAATATCAAGCAATCCGATTATCAAGGTAAAAGCCCATAATGCCTGTGGATGGTCAGATTGGGTAGATTTGGGTGTTGGTGTTATGCCTTGCGGTAATAAAGCATTTTCTGTATATCCAAATCCTGTTTCTGATATATTGACAATTGAAAAAGTAAATACAATTGAAAAAGGTGCTATTTCATGGAGGCCTAAAGAGATGTATGCTTATGAAATCTATAATATAAGTAAAAAACAAATTGCTAAGGGTAAATTAGAAAATTTAACAGCAATTAATATTTCGGGATTTCGAACCGGGGTGTATATTTTAAAAATATTAAAAGGTAAGAATGAGGAAACACATCAAATTATTATCGATTAAGAACTCTAAAATAAGTGATTATTTAAAAACCGCTACAATCTTTGAAGCGGTTTTTTCTATTGGATTTGTATGTTTTTAAATGAATTTGGTATATCTTTAATGCTTATAATTAGGAGTTTTAATTTGTCGCTAACTTAGAAAGAAATAATTTATTATTCCTTGGTACCAATCAAAATATGCAATCCAACGGTTTTAACTTGTTGAACATACTTCTTATTGCCGGTGTCATTCAGGGATTTTTATTTAACATAATTACCTTTTTTAAAAATAAATTATCAAACAAAGCAATACTGTTTTTAAACCTGACAGTTTTTTTTCTTTCAGCTAATAATTTACAGGCATGGTTGATAAATAAGAATTTTATTTCCAGCAATTTTTATATAAAGTACATGCAAATTCCTTGGTACTTTTTTTTAGTACCCATGTTTTATTTGTTTTTGATCAATTACTTGAAATTTAACAAAAGGTATAAATTTTTCCTTGTATTTTCAATTGTTCTATTTGCAGTGGCCGTAATAACAAGACTAGTTTTATTGATCTATTTAAATACTCATGATTATAGCCAAGTATATATTGATGGTTTTATTAATCAATACAATTTAATTGAAGAGACCGTCATATTTGTATATAGTATTTCAATTTTTTATTATTCGGTTTATATCATTTTTACTTATAAAAAAGAACTTCTCTATATCTTAAATTTTGACAATTTGAATTGGATTAAGTTTTTTCTTTTTTTCTCTATGGGGTTGGTTTTATTGTGGATAATTGCTCTTTATAAGAGTCACGAACTTTCAAAATTTAATCCATCAAAATATTATGACCCTATAAGAATTAGTATATCGATTCTAATATATTGGTTGGGCTATCATGGTACTAATCAACTGCGATTTGTAAATAATAGAATATTCATTAGAAACCAAATAAGAAGCCGGATAGCTGTAAATCAACCTGTTAAAATACGTAATGAAGATGGTGTTGATGACAAAAAACAACAGGCTCAATTTATAGAAATCGATAGTTATATTAATAATACCAAAAAATTTACAGATGCAAAGTTGAGTTTAGAATCTTTAGCTGAAGAGTTAAAAATTAGCACAAGTTTTCTATCATCAATTATAAATAAAGGAAATAAAACCAGTTTTACCGATTATATCAATGATTATCGTGTAAATCAAGCAAAAGAACTTTTAAAAGATGTAGAGTATGCAAACTATAAAATATTAAGTATTGGAATGGAATCGGGTTTTAATTCTAAATCTACATTTTATTCGGCATTTAAAAAGCATACAGGTATAACCCCCGTGCAGTATAAAAAATCAGTGCTTAATTTTGATGAGCAATAATTAGCTCATCGGGAATTTTACTATCAATTTTAATCGTTTTTCCTTCTTTTGCCAATGTCACATTGTCAAAAACAGTTTCCGCTTCCTCTTTAAATAGATTGAGATCTTCATATCTACTAGAATAATGACCAAGTATCAATTGACCTACTTTTGCTTCTTTGGCTATTTTAGCTGCTTCTTCTGCAGTGGAGTGTTTCGTTCTAACAGCAGTTTCTTGTCTGTCTTTTAAAAAAGTTGATTCATGGTATAACAAATCAACCTTCTTTATTATTGAAGTTATCTCTGGTTTGTAAACGGTGTCGCTACAAAAAGCATAGCTGAGTGGTTTATTTGGGTTAAATGTAAGTTGCTCATTAGTTATTACTTGACCATCAGCTTTTACAAAATCTTTACCATATTTTAAATTCTGATAATCACAAATTTCAATTTCAGAATGTTTTTTAATGGCGTTCATGTTTAATTTTCTTTCACCAACTTTTTCTTTGAATAAATAGCCATTGGTATACACACGATGTTCTAATGGAATTGTATATACTTCCATTTTGTCATCTTCAAAAATGAGTTCACTATTAGGGCTATTAAGCTCATGAAATATTATCTCAAACTGAGGCCAAGAGTTACTGGTTTTCAATTGTAACATTATAATCTCTTTTAACCCAGTAGGGGCATAAATATGTAAATCATTTTTACGATTTAATAGCCCAAATGTTGAAATTAAGCCTATGAGTCCGAAAAAATGATCACCATGTAAATGAGAAATAAAGATATGACCAATGGTCGAAAATTTAATTTTATATTTTCGCAATTGCACCTGAGTTCCTTCACCACAATCAATTAAAAACCGTCTGTTATTAATTTCTAAATATTGTGATGTTGGATGTGCAAATGTTCTTGGTGTGGCTGAATGACAGCCTAATATGGTCAAACTAATGCTCACTTTATAACAATACGTTTAGATTTAATTTCAGTATTTGTCTTTAATGAATAGATGTAAATTCCCGAATCTAATTTGTCTCTATAGAAGGGAATTGAGTTCGCACCAACTTTTGTAGTATACTTTTGAGAATAAACTACGTTTCCTATTAGGTCTTTAACTGAAAATAATATTTCAAAAACAGCTGCTGCTTGAAATTTAATTTTAGTTGTAACGCTAAAAGGGTTGGGTGAGGCCACAATTTCTTTAAGAGCAGTCACCGAATCTTGGGTACCGCTATTTTTTTTCTGCTGTTGTGCTACAACCGCTGAAGAAAGTGAAACCAATAAAAGTAATAAAAGTAGTTTTTTAACCATAAGCTATTTAAAGTTTTATTTAATTATTCCCATTTTATATTAAAAACCTAAGTCCCGTTCAATATTTTCCATTTCTATAATATCAATACCTTCAACGAGTGTAGGCACAACAATAATTTCATCGGGGAAGTTATCTGCCTCAATTTCATTTAAAATAATAACAATAGACCTGCCATTATTTTTATGCTGTTTTACAATCGGCAAAAATAACAAGATATTTTCTTTATCTACCCCTTTAGACTTAGAAAAATCAAGAATGAGATTCTCATTTTTAAATTTAGCATAATTTTTTGAGAAATTCGAAAAAAAATCTAGAATTGATAATTTTTCATTTCTAATAACAGTCGCTATATCTGTTTTTTCTATAATCATTTTTTTATTTGTTGAGCTAATAAATAGATAACAGCCATGCGAATTGCAACACCATTTTCTACTTGATTTAAGATAATTGACTGGTCTGAATCAGCAACATCACTTGTAATTTCTACACCTCTGTTAATAGGTCCTGGATGCATTATTACAATTTTCTTGCCAAGACTATCTAGCAGTTGCTTATTTATGCCGAAAAGTTGTGTGTACTCTCTAATAGAAGGAAAGTATTTAATATCCATACGCTCATGCTGTACGCGTAAAACGTTAGCTACATCACACCATTCCAATGCCTTTTTTAAATTCGTCTCAACTTCTACACCTAAACTTGTAATATGTTTTGGTATTAATGTTGTGGGACCACAAACTTTTACTTGAGCTCCTTGTAATTGTAAGGCAAAAATATTTGATAAGGCGACTCTTGAGTGTAAAATATCACCAATAATGACTATTTTTTTACCTTTAACCGTGCCTAATTTTTCTTTTATAGAATAACTATCTAATAAGGCTTGTGTTGGATGTTCGTGAGCACCATCACCGGCATTTATAATTCGAGCATCAACATGTTTCGATAAAAATACACCTGCACCAACATTGGGATGCCGCATAACAACAATATCAACTTTCATGGAAAGAATGTTGTTTACAGTGTCAATAAGAGTTTCTCCTTTTTTTACTGAAGATTGACTGGCTGAAAAGTTAATTATATCTGCAGAAAGCCTTTTCTCGGCAAGTTCAAAAGATAATTTAGTTCGTGTACTGTTTTCAAAAAACAAGTTGGCAATCGTAATATCTCGCAGTGAAGGAACTTTTTTAATGGGTCTATTTATGACTTCTTTAAAATGGTCTGCTGTTTCAAAAATTAGATTAATATCTTCATTTTTGAGATATTTGATTCCTAATAAATGCTCTGTGCTTAACGCTTTCATTTTAATTATTGCTTAATAAGTAAACGGCATCTTTTTTATCATTTTCGAGCCAAGATACTTTTACTTTTTCTGAATTAATAACATCTACTTGTCTTCCTTTATAGTTAGGTTGTATGGGTAAATGTCTACTAAATCTTCTGTCTATTAATACTAACAATTCTATAGATTCTGGTCGTCCAAATGACTGCAGAGCCGTTAATGCTGATCGCACACTTCTACCTGAAAACAAAACATCATCGATAATAACCACATTTTTGTCCTCAACAATAAAGTCAATAGTTGTATTACTAGCAGCCAAAGGTTCATCTCTACGTCTAAAATCATCACGATAAAAAGTAATATCTAGCTGTCCCAGTTTAATATTAGAGATGTTATAATCATTCTGTAAAATTTCTTTTAATCTCTTGGCAAGAAAAATACCCCTTGGTTGCAAACCAATTAATACTGTGTCCTTAAAATCGTTATGATTTTCAATGAGCTGACAGGCCAAGCGATGTAGGATGATGTGAATATCTTTTGCGTTAAGTAATGTCTTCTTTGCCATTAGAGCAGTGCGAGCCTTTGATTGTAGCACAAAAATACATTTTTTTTTAATAAAAAAAACGGTTTATAACGTGTTAATTAATTTGTTAACAACATTTAGGCTCTACGCCTGATAAAAAAAGAGTTTGGAGTAATTTTAAATTCATAAGAAAACCTGATTATATGCACGCATTTCAAAATGATGATGATGAAATTCCATTATCAAAATTTGAATCAATGTTGAAAACAAATAGCGTATATTTTTTCGATTCAACTGAATTTGAAGAAATTATTATACACTATATGAATGTTGGTAAGATGTCATTGGCTAAAAAGGCTTTAGATTTAGGGTTGAGACAACATCCTGATTCTGTAGCTTTAAAATTGGCCTTTGTTGAGGTGCTCTTATATGAAGATAAAATTAATAGGGCAGAAGAGTTATTAATTGAATTGGAAGAAATTGAGCCTTTAAACGATCAAGTTTTTCTTCATAAAGCCAGTTTGTTGTCTAAAAAAGACAAGCATATAGATGCTATCTTGGCGTTGAATCAAGCACTTTTATATACCGAAGATGAAGCTGATGTTTATTCTATGATAGGCATGGAGTATTTGTATATGGAAGATTTTGATACAGCTCGATTAAATTTTGCCAAATGTTTGGAAGTTGAATTTGATGACTATTCAGCTTTATATAATGTAATTTATTGTTTTGATATGCTAGATCAGCATAAAGAAGCTATTGATTATTTACTAAATTATATAGAGAAAGATCCGTATAGTGAAATCGCTTGGCATCAGTTAGGTCGCCAGTACTTTATGATGGATAATTTTTCAGAGGCACTAAGTGCATTTGATTATTCTATTTTAATTGACGAATATTTTATCGGAGCCTATCTGGAAAAAGCAAAAACGCTTGAGGAATTAGGAAGGTTTGAAGAAGCTATAGCCAATTATCAATTGACGATTAGCTTGGATGATGGTACATCATTTGCGTATCTTAGAATTGCCAATTGCTATGAGCAAATGGGGGTTACCAAACAAGCACTTAAATATTACAATATAACGGTAAAGGAAGATCCTTTGTTAGATAAAGGATGGCTTGCCCTTACCAATTTATATGTTAAAAATAAGAATTACCAAAAGGCACTTTATTTTATTAATAAAGCATTATTAATAGATGAGGATAATTCAATTTATTGGATGCGTTATGCTGAGATAAATCTAAAATTAAATTTTTACGAAGAGGCAACAAAAGGCTTTCAGAAATGTTTAGATTTAGAAGACTATACCTTAGATATTTTTATAGCCTTAGCAGATATATTACAATTTATTGGCGATTTTGATGATGCTATTGCAGTGTTATTGAGGGCTAAAAAATTATATGAGGATTTTGCTGAGATTGAATATCGTTTGGCAGGATTACTTATCCTAAGTCAAAAAGAAAATGAGGGCTTAGCATTACTTAAGGCGGCCTTAAAAATTGATTATGATTATCATCATATTATTAAAGAATTGTATCCTTCCGTATATGATTTAGAAGCTGTTCGGGTTTTAATAGCAACTTCTTAACGTTTCGAATAATAAATAGTCCATTTTCCAATCACTTTTTTAGAGTTGTAGCTATTTTCCAACCAAAGTAACTTTTCTGGTAATTGTTTTTTATAGACTAACAATACTGTTGGGTTTTTAGTAATTTCATGTAAACTATTGAACTCATCAGGATTTTGCAGGTTGATAAGGTGTTTTTTCCAATTTAAATCTTCTTCAAATTGGGTTTCTCTATTTAAAGATTCGTCACCATCGTATAAAGAAATAATAGATTTATTCAAGCCAAATGCAATAGCTGATTTTCTTGTATTATAAACTAAAATGGCTCTGTCATTTAAATTTTCTTGAAGTATAAAATCCGTTATAGGTCTGGTACCATTTACTTTTAACTCATTTTTAGAAAATATAACAGAGCTACTTATCAGTAGTAATAAAGCAATCAACAAGGAAGTGAATATAGGTTTCGATTTTATTTCTAATACTTTAGAAGTATAGATAGTAATAATTAGTATTAAAATGACGGCACTAGCAATGGCTAAATAAAGCGGAAAATCAATACCAAAATCAATAAATGGAGCAATGATAAACGCTAAGGTGATGAGACTAGAAAACCCCAAAATAATTCCGTTTACAACTTTAACTTTTCCTATTTCAATTTTTGAAAATAAATGAGCTGTTAGAATAGCAATTAAACTATATAATGGCAGTATATATAAAATACGTTTTGAAGAGGATATTGAAAAGAATATCAACGGTATAAGCACTGCAATTAACAAGGCAAAATGCAATGTTTTGAATTTAAATAGGCTCTTTTGGTCTTTTAATAAATAGAGTAGAGCTAAAAACCAAGGTAATCCCACTACTGGAGCAAAAGCTAAGAAATACCAAAACGGTTCGGTTCTTCCAAAGGCATTTTTAGAGAACCGATCAGCCGTTTGTTTCCCTAAAAAATAATCTACAAAAGCTGGGTTTTGAAGACCTAAATAGATAAACCATGAAGATGCAATACCTAGAAATAAGGTCCATGCTAATATATGATGTATAGAAAATTTTCGCTTTGCTTTTTCTGTACGATTGTAAAATATAATAAAGAGTACAGGGACGATAAATATAACAGGGCCTTTCGTTAAAAAACCTAAAGCTAAACTTATGGTGAAAATATACAACCATTTTAAAAATCCCGTTTTACGATATTTCACCCAACTGTAAATACTCAATAAGGCAAAAGTGGCTAAAAAAGCATCCGTAGTCAAGTTTCGTGAGGAAATTAAAACCAAAGGAAACGTAAAATAAATAATAGAGGCCCACAAGGCCGTTTTTTTAGTATTGAAAAGTAAAAGGGTCAATTTATAGACTAATAAAATTTGCAATAAAACAGCCAACTGCAAAAAGAACCGTGCTCCAAAAGGATTAACACCAAATATTTCATAACCCAATGCCGTAATTTGATAGGTAAAAGGAGGTTTATGATAATGATGAACATCTAATAAATTAGGATGAACATAATCTCCTGTGGCATACATTGCTCTGCCAATTTCTGCGTATCTAGCATCGCTGCTTTCTAGGACACCATATGAACCCACATTAATAAAAAGGGCAACAGCAGCAATGATTATAAATATGTTGAAATTAAAATTATTTTTCATTTACATGTAATTTAATTAACCTTCTAAAAATGAATTACCCAAAAAGGATTTTTATTTATCTTGCTTTAGCAGTAAAAAAATATTTCTACTATAAATGACAAACCCAAATAATTGGCCAATAAACAAAACAGGGTCTCTTCTAATAATGGCATAACTTAAAATCATTAAAGAACCTAATAGGCTTAAAAGCCAAAAACCAAAAGGGAGTGTTGATTCTTTTTTACGCTCAGAATAGATCCATTGATATACAAAACGTAGCGTGAAAATTATTTGTCCTACGCTTCCCCATATTAATAAGTTAAGAGGAATATCTTCATTTCTAAATAAACGTTCTATATCTATTTGATCATTGTTAAATGAATAAACAGCAATTAAAAAAGGAAAAGCAAATAAAAAACCACGTAAAAAAATTGGTAATTTTTTCCAAGAACCTTGCAATTGCATATTTCTGATGTAAATAAAATAGGTTAAAGATTGTCCGAGCATAATTGCAAAATCATCTCGTAACCAGCCATAAATAAACAATAAAAAAGAAGCAATTAAACTTAATTGCCAAAACAGTTCAGGTGTTAATACTTTTTTTACTTTTTCAGATTGAATCCATTGTAATAACAATCGAGCTGAAAATAAAATTTGAGCAGCAAAACCTATTATGTAAACGAAGTACTTATATGAAAGCCAATCGCTCATGAACCAATTTTTGACTTTTCTATGGTATAATTAATATACCTTCTACGCATCCATCTGTATCCGAAAGTATCACGAAGTGCTTTGAAAGAACGGTTAAAAATATTGAATTTAGATTGACCTGCAATACGCTCAAAATGCTGTACTTTAATTTGTTTTATTTTACCATCTTGTAGCAGTATTAATGCGGGTATAAAACGATGCATTCCTTTAAAAAACGGAATTCTTTTAGCAGATTCAGTATGGATTACTTTTAGAGGACAACCTGTATCTGTAATACCGTCATTAATTAAACCACGTCTAATACTATTGGCAATTAACGATTGTATTTTTTTATTTAAGGTATCTTTTCTTTTACCTCGAAACCCAATAACAGCTTGGTAATTATCAATATCTTCTAACAAGATATCAAAATCGTATGGTGTAGTCTGAAGGTCAGCATCAATATAACCAATTAACTGGGTGTCAATATGATCTATACCTGCCTTAATTGCAGCACTGAGTCCGCAATTTTCCTTAAATTTAAGGAATTCAAAATCAGGGTTGTCAGTACATATTTCGACAATTTTATCGAAACTTTTATCTGTTGATCCATCATCAATAAAGAGAACTTTACTTTTGGTTTTACTTTTTGAAAAATAATCAGTAAACGTGCTGAATATCCTATCTAAATTGTCAATTTCATTAAAAACGGGAATGATAATAGTCATTCTATACTCCATAGGCTTATTGATTTAGATAGTGGACTGGTTTAATCCAGTTAGATTTTGCAAATGTACAAATATTTAAAAAATGAAATAACAGGACTTCTGAAAAAATAGCTCCAAACAATTTAACTATATTTGGGGCTAATTTTTATTATTTATGCAAAGGAGTCTAAGAGAATATATTGCAATTACTTTAAAAGGAATTGCTATGGGGGCCGCGGATGTTGTGCCAGGAGTATCGGGTGGTACCATTGCTTTTATATCTGGTATTTATGAAGAGTTGTTAGATACTATTAGTAGTATAAATTTGAATGCATTAAAAATTTTAAAAAAAGAAGGCGTAAAAGCTGCATGGAAGGCGATAAATGGAAATTTTTTATTTGCACTTTTGTTGGGAATAGGAATTAGTATTCTATCTTTAGCTAAACTCATAAAATATTTACTAATTAATGAACCCGTTTTATTATGGGCCTTCTTTTTCGGTTTGGTATTGGCATCTGTGTTTTTTGTTGGAAAACAAATTCAAGAATGGAATATTTTAAAAGTGGCAGTTTTATTTTTGGGTACAGCTATCGGTTATTATATTACAATTTTGCCACCTGTTGCCGCTCATGACACCTCTACTTGGTTTTTATTTATGTCAGGTGCTTTGGCTATTTGTGCGATGATATTACCTGGTATTTCGGGAGGATTTATTCTTCTGTTACTTGGTGCTTATAAGCCCGTAATAACGGCTATTGATGAACGAGACTTTAAAACGCTTTTTACAGTTGCTGTAGGTGCTATTGTTGGTTTGTTAGCCTTTTCAAGAGTATTAAAATGGCTGTTTGATAAATATAGAAACGTTACCTTGGCATTGTTAACAGGATTTATTGCAGGTTCCTTAAATAAAATTTGGCCTTGGAAAGAAATTCTTTCATGGCGTACAAACTCTCATGGCGAGGAAGTTCCTTTTATGGAAGAAAGTATTTCACCATTCAATTATGGCGGAAATCCTGAGATTGTTTGGGCATGCTTGTTGGCAATTTTAGGTATTGTAGTAATTTACGGATTAGAAAAATTTTCAAAAGTGAAAGTCGCATAATATGTCTAGAGAGCGTACCATTTCGGATAGGTTTTTCCTTTTTTTGAAAGGGTTGGCAATGGGTGCGGCAAATAAAGTACCAGGTGTTTCTGGGGGTATAGTAGCTTTTGTCGGTGGTTTTTATGAAGAGTTAATTTACTCATTACAAAAGGTTAATGGAAAAGCGTTTAAATTATTGTTAAACGGACGTTTTAAAAGTTTTTATAAATATACCAATGCACAATTCTTAATCTTAATTTTTTCGGGTAGTATTTTTAGTTATTTTACGGTTTCTCAAGTACTTGATTATTTTATAAAAAATTACGAGTTGTTCGTATGGAGTTCTTTTTTTGGAATGATAATAGGCTCTATATATTATATCAGTAAGCAATTCAAAGACTGGTCAACAAAAAATATTATAGGAATATTTTTCGGAATTTCAGTGGGAATCGCCATTAGCTTTATGAGCCCAGCAAAGGAAAACGACAATTTGTTTTTTGTGTTTTTTTGTGGGATAATTGGTGTGACAGGAATGACTTTACCAGGATTGTCAGGCTCATTTATTTTGATATTGTTAGGGAACTATGTACTGCTGTTGGTGGATTCCGTTAATATGTTATACAAAACCATTATTGATCTTTTTCAAGGTGATTTTCAATTTTTAAAAGATGTAGTTAGAATACGCTATTTAAAAATTGTAGGCGTTTTTGGAGCTGGTTCTGTCTTTGGCTTAGTGTTTACCTCTCAAATTTTGGCTTACGTATTAAAACGATGGCATCAATTGGTAACTGCTGTAATTATTGGGTTTATCAGTGGTTCTTTGGGCATAGTTTGGCCATGGAAACGTGCAGTGTATAAGTTAGATAATGGTAATTTTTTACTTGATTCTAAAGGACATAAAGTAATAGAAAACTACAAACGATTTATTCCAGATTTTACAGAAACAGAAACATGGTTGGCCATTACTTTTATGTTATTGGGAATCGGAATTGTTTTAATAATTGATTTTTATGGAAAAAATGCTAAAAAAAAGAAAATTCGGATTGATAGGTAAAGACATTTCCTATTCCTTTTCGAGACATTATTTTACTAAAAAATTTAAGGAATTAAATTTGGTCAATCACGAATATGGTAATTTTGATTTTCAAAATATTAATGAGTTTTCGGAAATCAATTTGAAAGAAGTTGCAGGTTTTAATGTGACAATTCCCTATAAAGAAAAAATAATTGCTTTTTTGGATAAAATAGATGCTGTTGCAGAAGAAATAGGAGCAGTGAATACAATTAAAATAACTAATGATCATAAATTGATTGGATTCAATACGGATTATTATGGCTTTCAAGAGTCTATAAAGCCTTGGATACAATCTCATCATAAAAAGGCCTTGGTATTAGGTACTGGAGGGGCGTCAAAAGCCATATTATATGTGTTAAAAAAATTAAATATTGAATATACAGTAGTGTCTCGTACGCCTATAGCTGGTCAAATTTCGTATGATCAAATTACAAAGGAAGTGATGCGTGATTATACTGTGATCGTAAACAGTACACCTTTAGGAACATTTCCTGACGTAGATAAATGTCCCACTATTCCTTATGAATACCTTACAGACAAGCATCTGTTGTTTGATCTAATTTACAATCCTGACAAAACTACTTTTTTAGCAAAAGGAGAGAAAAAAGGAGCTAAAATTGTAAATGGATCTAAAATGCTTGAGTTACAAGCTGAAAAAGCATGGGAGATCTGGAACTTATAGGTTCACTGTGCTTTACGCAACCAAACAAAAAATATTGTATCTAAATATATAAATAGGTTTGCATTTTGTCAATCCTATTACTATCTTTAAAAACTTTTAGTTTTAAAAGTGGAACCCTTAAACATTAAAATAATGTTAGACGATAAATCAAATAGTACAGAAGACGAAAAATCAACGGAAAAAGAAATCGAGGCAATTACAGAAAATGTAGAGCATTTGAAAAAAGAAGGCGTTGACGAAGCGATTTCTGAAAAGGAAGTTGAAAAAACAGAAAGCCCAATAGTTGTTGAAGAAAAAACGGAGCCGATAGAAGTTGACGATAAAAAGGCAGAAACTGAACAAGTGAAAACTGAAGTTTCAGAAGAAGAAACTGTTTCAGAAGAAGAGATCGTAGTTTCTAAAACAACAAAAGATAAGACTGAGGACGAAGAAATAGTAAGTTTTGATACGTTAGATTTAGAGCAACTGGTTAAAGAGCTTCAAAAACTATTAAAGACTGATAATATAACAAGCATCAAAACAGATGTTGATACCATAAAAAAGAATTTCAATAAAAAATTTGGTCAACTATTGGCTGAAAAGAAAGAAGCTTTTATCGCTGAAGGAGGTAATGAGATTGATTTCTATTATAGTACACCCATAAAATCTGCATACAATGATTTACTTTTTGAGTATAAAACAAAAAGAGAAGCATTCTATGCTGAAAAAGCCAGTGAACAAAAAGACAATTTAACAAAACGATTGACTTTAATTGAAGATTTAAAAGAACTTATTGATAATGCAGAGCCATCTACTATGTATGCTCATTTTAAGGAACTTCAAGAAAAATGGCGTGGTGTAGGTAGAATTCCTAGTGCTCAATACAATGATACTTGGCGTACTTACGAACATCATGTTGAGCGATTTTATGATTTGTTACATTTAAGTAATGATTTAAGAGATCTTGATTTTAAGCATAATTTAGAAGAAAAATTGAAATTAGCGGAAAGGTCTGAGCAATTAGCAGAAATGACAGATTTAAATGCGGCTTTTAAAGAATTACAAGTGTTACATAGATTATGGAAGGAAGAAGTAGGGCCAGTTGCTAGAGAACATCGAGAAGAAATTTGGGATCGATTTAGTAATGCCACTAAAAAGATTCATGAGAAAAGACACGAGCATCAAAAGGTCTTAGAATCTAAGTATGAGGAGAATGTAGATAAGAAAAGAGAAGTTATAGAGAAAATTTCTAATCTAATAGAAGATAGTAGTAATACTTCTCATAAGTATTGGCAGCAAAAGATAAAAGAATTAGAGGAATTAAGACAGCAGTTTTTTAAAATAGGTAAGGTTCCAAGAAATGTAAATGACAAGATCTGGAATGAATTTAAAGATTCAACTAGAAAATTTAATAAGCTTAAGAATGGCTATTATAAAAATATAAAGAACGAACAAAATAGTAACCTAGAAAAAAAGAATGCTTTAGTAGCGAAGGCAGAATCATTTAAAGATAGTGAAGATTTTGACGCCACCACTGAAGTTATGAAAGAGATTCAAGCAGAATGGAAAACGATTGGTCATGTGCCAAGAAAATTTTCTGATAAAATCTGGAAACAATTTAAAGATGCCTGTAATCATTATTTTGACAGATTACATGGTAAGCAAGACGAGGCAAATAAAGAGCAAATAGAAGCTTTTAATAAAAAGAAAGAAATGCTTGATAACCTTAAAAGTCAAGCCGATGAAAATGAAGTAGTAAGCTTAGAGGTTATTAACTCTTATATTGATGATTGGAATAAGTTAGAAAGTTTACCACATAATATGCATCATATTGAAGTGAAATTTAATAAAACATTAAATTCACTTTATGGGAAGTTAGACCTAGATGAGAAAGAGATTGCCATGTTAAAGTTTAAGAATATGGTGAATAGTTATGTAGAAACAAACAATTATAGAAAACTTGACAGTGAGCAGCTTTTTGTAAGAAAGAAAATAGATGAAGTTACTAGAGAAATTCAGCAATTAGAGAATAATATGGGCTTCTTCGCAAATACAAATGCGGACAATCCACTTTTAAAAGGAGTTCAGAATAATATTGAAAACTATAATAATCAATTAGAAATCTGGAAAACTAAATTAAATTATATAACCAGTCTAGATTATTAGTCGAACTTATCTAATTCTTTTTTTACATATTTTATTACGGTACTTATGTTAACAGTATCCAGTACATGATTACTTATTTTCTCATTAGCAGATATTTGAGAGTTTATCAAATTTAATAACAGGTTGTCTTTTAGTTTTTGTCTGACAATTACTGTATCTGCTAGATTATTTCTATCGATTAAAAACGCTGAAAGAATATAAGGGCGAACATTATTATAAATAAAGGCCTTATGTGATTTTGAAAAGGCATCAAAGGAGTCATAACCTGCTTCATATCATCCCGTTAAAGCACCTCTTGTGGTGTCACTGGATATGGTGTTTAAATTGCCACCTGATTTTAAGTTGATGTATGCAGAGTTCATTTTTGCATGATAGAATTCACTATCAAGGTAAATAGCTAATGAATCTAAGTGAATCGCTTCTTTTGTAGTAACCTGAGTAAGATAATCGATACTGTGTTTTAAATGATTTTTCCACATTACCATGATGTGTTTTTCAGTTTGCAAATCATTATAAACTGCCTTCAAAACCTTATTTACTTCTTGCTTCTCTTTTCTGTTTTCATTCTAGTTATTTAAATTAACAGCAATAAAAATTCCTAATACCACGATAAAAATTTCACCTAAAATATAGGTTATTGTTTTTGGAATATTTTTTCTAAAAAATTTAGGCATTAACTCATTTTTGGAATTTGTTATTTAAAATTTATTTTTTTAGATTTAATTACCATCTTATAATTACACTTCCCCAAGTAAATCCGCTACCAAACGCAGCTAATACCACTAAATCATTATCCTTAATTTTACCTTTTTCATGAGCTTCAGCTAAGGCGATAATAATAGATGCAGCAGTCGTATTTCCGTATTCCATTATATTATTATAGACTTGATCATCACTTAAGGCAAATTTTTTCTGAACAAACTGTGAAATCCGTAAATTGGCTTGATGCGGAATAAACATATCAATATCTTTTGCTGTCAGATCGTTAGCTGTTAAGCCTTCCATAATCACCTCACTAAATCGAACTACTGCATTTTTAAAAACAAATGTCCCATCCATATATGGATAATAGGAAGTATCCTCTTCAGTAGATGCTAAAATTTCAGGTATCCAATGTTTTATACTCGGTGATTTTACTATTAATTTATCTGCATATTTTCCTTGACTATGCAAATGTGAAGATAAAATACCTTTATTGTTATCTTCTGTTCTTGATAAAACACAAGCACCGGCACCGTCTCCAAATATTACAGAAACACCTCTACCACGAGTACTTTTATCTAAGCCATTAGAATGGTATTCAGATCCAATAACCAATATGTTTTTATACATACCTGTCTTTATAAACTGATCAGCAGTTGATAGAGCATATACAAAACCCGAACATTGATTTCTTATATCAATAGCTCCAATAGTTGGCATATCTAGCATGTCTTGTATTTGAACTCCACAACCAGGAAAATAGTAATCAGGACTTAACGTTGCAAATACAATAAAATCAATATCATCTTTGGTTAAACCTGCACGTTCAATGGCGATTTTGGCAGCATTAGCACCCATTGTTGCTGAGGTTAGGTCACTGTCTTCTGGAATCCACCGTCTTCTTTTTATACCCGTTCTTTCTTGAATCCATTCATCATTTGTATCCATTAGTTTTGAAAGATCGTCATTGGTGACAATATTTTCAGGAACGTAAAAACCTAGTCCTGTAATTTTTGAATTGTACATGTTTATTATTTTTTAATACTATGCAAGTTAAGTAATCTAATTGAATTTATATTTAAGTTAATTTAACTTAACAAAAGTTAAATGTGGTTAATTAACAAATTTTTTAGATAGACAGTATTGTAATTTTAACACTTAATCTTAAAATCAAATCTTATGAAAAAATTATTACTTACCAGTTTTGTGCTGATCACTTTCATTGCTAATTCGAATGCCCAAGAGGAGTACGGAATTAAGGCTGGATTTTTCAATTCAGAAAGAGCAACAAATATTTCTTTTCAAAATAGTGGACTAAAAACGGATACAAATTTTAATGAAGGTATTTACTTTGGTGCCTTTGCTGAATTTGAGCTGTCTGAAAAATTCGGTTTGCGACCAGAAATTACTTATGCTTCTGTTAAAAATGATTTTGATCAATTGCGTGTTCCTTTACTGGGAACCTATAAAATTGGAAAAAAGTTTAAGGTTTTCTTGGGCCCAGAGATTGGCTATTTATTAACCGATAATGAAAACTTTAATAATATCCATTTTGGAGCTACAATTGGTGTTGCTTATGAAATAATTAAAAATTTATCAATTGAAGCACGATATTATTATGCATTCACAGAGTCTCTGAAAAATAATTATTCATACGATTCATCAGCAAAGTTTAATAGTTTTCAATTAGGTCTTGTGTACCGTTTTGGCAAATAAAATACTGAGTACTCTTAATACCGAGACATTAAAATGTGGAAATCTGCCATCTTGTCATTTTAATGATCTTGGTATTTTTTTTGACTATAGCTAACTACTATTATAAAAATAATTTAAAACTTACATATTATGGCAAAAGGAAAAATTAATGTTTCAGTTGAAAACATATTTCCGTTAATTAAAAAATTCTTGTATTCTGATCATGAAATATTTTTACGAGAATTAATATCAAATGCTACAGATGCAACATTAAAACTTAAGCACCTTTCTACAATTGGTGAAACCAAAGTTGATTATGATAACCCACTAATTGAGGTTAAAATTGATAAAGAAGGTAAGAAATTACATATTATCGATCATGGTGTGGGAATGTCTAAAGAAGAGGTTGAAAAGTATATCAATCAAGTTGCTTTTTCTGGAGCTGAAGAGTTCTTAGAAAAATATAAAGATTCGGCCAAAGATTCAGGAATTATAGGACACTTTGGACTTGGATTTTATTCTGCTTTTATGGTAGCAGAAAAAGTAGAAATTATTACAAAATCACATGTAGAGGAAGAAGGTGCTATACATTGGGTTTGTGATGGTTCTCCTGAATTTACATTGACAAAATCTAAGAAAAAAGACAGAGGAACAGAAATTATATTGCATATAGCTGATGATTCTACTGAATTTTTAGAAGAACACAGAATTAGTGAATTGTTATTGAAATACAATAAGTTTATGCCTGTGCCAATTAAATTTGGTACCAAAGAAATAAATGATCCTACTTTTGAGCCTAAAACTATCAAGGATAAGGACGGTAAAGAAACAACCGAACCACATAAGCAACTTACGGTAGATAATATTATCAATAACCCGAACCCTGCTTGGACAAAACAACCTGCCGATTTAAAAGATGAAGATTACAAATCTTTTTATAGAGAGTTGTATCCAATGCAATTTGAAGAGCCATTATTCCACATTCATTTAAATGTAGATTATCCTTTTAATTTAACAGGTATTTTGTATTTTCCTAAGTTGACTACCAATTTAGATGTGCAAAAAGATAGAATTCAATTGTATCAAAATCAAGTGTTTGTAACGGATAACGTGGAAGGTATTGTTCCAGAATTTTTACAAATGTTACGTGGTGTTATTGATTCTCCAGATATTCCTTTAAATGTATCACGTAGTTATTTGCAAGCTGATGGTGCTGTAAAAAAGATTTCAAGCTATATCACTAAAAAAGTGGGTGATAAATTACAATCATTATTTAAAAATGATAGAGAAGGTTTTGAGCAAAAATGGAATGACATTAAAATTGTTATTGAATATGGAATGCTTTCAGAGCCTAAATTCTTTGATAAAGCTCAAAAATTTGCATTGTTTCCAACAGTAGATGATAAGTATTTTACTTTTGAGGAGTTGGTTGAAAAAGTAAAACCAGCACAAACAGATAAAGATAAAAACATTGTATTGCTTTATGCTACTAATGTAGATGAGCAACATGGTTATATAGAAGAGGCAAAAGCAAAAGGTTATGAAGTATTATTGTTAGACTCTCCGATAATTTCTCATTTAATTCAAAAAATTGAAGGTGAAAATTCTGAGTTGTCTGCAGAAAAACAGCCTATAAAATTTGCGAGAGTAGATTCTGATTTTGTTGATAATTTGATTAAAAAAGACGAAGAGCAAATTTCAAAATTATCAGACGAAGAGAAAACAAAATTAAAAGAGATTGTAGAAGGAATTGTACCTAAAGATAAATATACAGTGCAATTAGAAGCGTTAGATTCTAATGCGAATCCTTTTATAATTACTATACCTGAGTTTATACGTAGAATGAAAGAAATGAGCCAAACTGGTGGTGGTGGAATGATGGGAATGAGTAATTTTCCTGAAATGTATAATTTGGTGGTGAATACCAATAATGAGTTAATGCAAAAAATTATTAAATCTAAAGGTAAAAAAGAAGAATATGTGAATCAGGCCTTAGATTTGGCAAAATTATCTCAAAACTTATTGAAAGGTAAGGATTTAACAAGTTTTATCAAACGTAGTTTTGAATTGATGAAATAAGTAGATTGTTGTTCGGTATTTTTTGGAATAAAATAACGTAAACAAAAACGAACTTAGGAAATTAATCAGCGTAGCTAATTGATGAAATAATTGCTTTACCCTATTAAATATTGAACCGCTTTCCTAATTTATTGGAAGGCGGTTTTTTTTATGAGTAGTTATGTTAAATTAATAATTAGAGAGCCATAGTCTTGATTTTACTAGCACATGGTATTTAAGCATACAATCTTGCAAATAGAATATAACTATCCTCACCCTAATAAACTATCTTTGCGTCACTTAATTATGGTAGGCAACTTGTTAAAATCAATTGAGTTATTTTTAAAAGGAGCTAGTTTTTACAGAGGTATTGTATTAACTATTGCTGTGACATTACCAATCGCTATACTATATTCTATTGGTCAGACTGCTATAATAGTTCCTATTGTTTTTGGAACTTTTGTAAACGCACCTAGTGATATTCCAGGAAGTTTAAAGCGAAAAGTTAATGGTATATTCATCAGTATTTCCTTAACCGCAATTGTTACCCTATTAATCCTATTTGCAAAACCCTATTTCTTAGTACTACTAATAGCTTTGGCAATTTTATCATTTTTTAGTGCCATGATTGCTGTATATGGTTTTAGAGGTTCCTTAATTGCTTTTTCAGGTTTGTTAGCAATGGTGTTAGCCTTAGCAGTTAAGGATATAAGTGGCATTGATATTTTGTTACATGTTGGTCTATTAATTATAGGAGGCCTATGGTATCTCATAATTTCGCTGCTATTAAGTCGGATTTCTTCTAAAAAAGATCAAAAAAAATTACTATCAGATACGCTAGAATTAACAGGTGAATATTTAAAATTACGAGGACGGCTATTAACGGAACGTGATTTACATGATGATTTGTTTAAGAAAATATTAGAACTTCAAACTAAAATTAGCGAGAAGCATGAAACACTTCGCGAATCTCTTTTAATTACCAGAAGGAAAACGGGGCGTTCACATTATGAAGAAAGAAGACTACTTATATTTATTTCGTTGATAGATATTTTGGAGTTGGCATTGGCAAACACCTTAGATTACTCGAAGATTGATGATTTATTCAATACAAAAAAAAATTATTTAGAGACCTTTAGTAACGTTAATGTTGTTATGGGGGAGCATTTAGTAATGCTGTCTAAAGCGATAATCAATAATGATAAAATACCTACAAAAAACGAATTACTAAACGTTTTTGCAAATGCACATAAAGAGATTGATAATTATGTTGCAGAAGTAGGTTTACCTGAGGCTAGGGAAGGAGCCTTAACACTTCGTAATATTTACACATATCAACAACAGCTGTTATATCAAATAAGGGCTATAAGACGCGTAATGGCAAATGTAAAAAACGCAGCAAAATTATCAGTAAAAAAACAAGAAGAAAGCCAGTTTATTACACTTCAAGAATACCGATTTTCTATTATTTTAGAGCATTTGAGTTTTAAATCTACCATATTCAGACATGCCTTAAGGTTAAGTGTAGCGGTGGTTGCTGCTTATTTGTTGGGAAGTTTATTAGATATAAAAAATGCCTATTGGATAATTCTGACGCTAATTGTAATTATGCGTCCTAATTATGGATTGACCAGAGAGCGTTTTTTAAATAGAATTATAGGAACAATTATTGGGGCGGCTGTTGCAGCTTTAATTATTTTTACTACCCAAAATATAATAGTCTATGGGGTCTTGGCAGTTTTATCCTTAACATTTGCGTTCTCATTAATTCAGCAAAGTTATAAGGTTGGAGCGGCTTTTATTACCCTCCATGTTATTTTTGTATATGCTCTATTGCAGCCCAATGCATTTTCAGTAATAGGGTACCGAGTTTTAGATACTCTAATTGGGGCAATTTTGGCAGTTATTGCTAATTATGTGCTTTGGCCACTTTGGGAATTCAAGAATTTAGATCAGGATATTTTAGCTGTTTTAAAAGCAAACAATAATTATTTATTGGCAACTCAAAAGCTATATAATAAAACAAACGGATTAAATACACATTATAAAATGCCTAGAAAGGAAGCTTTTTTAGCTATGAGTGAATTAAATGCTGCATTTCAACGTGTAACGCAAGATCCGAAATCTAAGCAGAAAGAATATCAGCTTATTTATGATATAGTTACTTTAAATCATACGATTATATCAGCTATTGCATCTTTGGGTAGTTTTATTCAAAAGCATAAAGTTTCCTCTTTAAATGAACAATTTGATGTTTTTATTATACATATAAGTAATAATTTAAAAGAGGCTCGTAATATTTTAGATAAGAATAAAAAGCTAAAAATTAATCAGGACGATAATATTGAAAATGCGAAAGAAGAATTATTAGATAATTATATAAATCTAGCAAATGAAAGAGATCAGGAAATAAAATCAGGGCAACTTGATGTAAAGGAAGAGATGCTCATTAATTTGCAAGAAGCACATTTATTATACAATCAACTAATTTGGTTGAGAAACTTGACTGATAATCTTAAAAAAGCAACGTTTAAGTATAAGGAACTTGTAAAATAAAAATACTTATTCCATAAAAAAGCCGCTTAGTATTTACTAAGCGGCTTTTTTTATTTTATTATTCTATTGAGAAATCAAAGTAAGTGTCGGGGTAAGGTTCTTTTGCTAATGTAAAATGCCACCATTCTTTTTCATGAGGTTTAAATCCATGCTTTACCATTCTACGTTGCAACATCAATCGAATAGAGCGTTGGTTTTTAGTTACGTTTTTAAAGTTAACATGAGATTTTTTATCAAATAAATCAAAGTCGCTACCTAAATCTAATATATGTCCTGTTTTTAAAGAAACAATAGTTAAATCTACCGTACTTCCTCTACTATGACCAGATTTAGCAGCAATATATTCCTCTTTAAATAAATCTTTTTTATCTATGTTAGGATAATATTGATTTTTCATTTTAGTATCCGTAGTGTCTTGTGCCCATTTTACAAATTGATTTACAGCACGTTGAGGTCTGTATGCATCAAATACTAAAAGACCAAAACCTAATTTTTCAAAGTCCTGTTGTACTTTTTTTAAAGCTTGAGCAGCTTCTTTGGTTAAAATACACTTGGGTTTGTTGTAGCCATCTATAGGTTTTCCAATAAAATTGTTTTCAGAATAATAGCGTAAATCAGTTCTTAATTTAGGAATTACTTCTTTAGCATAAACAAAACCTTTTGGCAAGGTTCCAGAATTTTCTTGAGCTTTAACTTGATTTGAGATACTAACTAGTAATATCACTGTTAAAAGTTTTATGAAATATGAAATTTTCATTAATTTAATCTTTTGGGTTAAGTGTTTAACGCAAAACTATTCAATATATTTTACAGAAGAATACAATGACACTACTGCAGTTGTGCTATTGCTTTTGTTATTTAAGATCTATTATTGAAAAATAAGCTTAAAATGTACCATTAATAGAAATATTTATTATCTCCATGAATAGCATAACTATAAGCTAGAACTTAATATCTATATTTATTAATTACTATATTTAACAAAATTTCAAAATTATAAAATGATTCATAAATTAATGTCAAAGAAAAAACCGAGCTTTCCTATTTCAGATAAGCTTTCTGCTTATTTGACAAGGCATGGTAGAAATATAAAGATTCCTATTTTTTATGATGATTTGTTACGTTTTCAAGGAGCAATAGAAATTTTTGATGAAGATGGTAATGATACCTTATGGGTTAGTGTCTTTTTTGCAGAACACGAGCGTAATGAAATTGAGTTTAGTTTAAAGCAAATTTATACTATTTTAAATGCGGATGGAAGTGATACGTTAATACCCTATTTAAATATTGATAGTATAGATTTTTGCACTTTTGGTAACTCAAAACCATTTAGGATAAAGGTGAGAAATATTTTAAATGATATATACACTTATTTTTATGTTAAAAGTGCGGACGCATCTCGTATTTATGGATTGGAATTGGAGCATTTATTGTCACCAAATTACATTTATTTCTTAGTATATAAGGATACATTAATTGAAGAGCATATTTCTGGCATACCGGGCGATACGTTTATTGAAAATCATTTAGATCAATGTTCGGAACAAGATAAAAGAACAATTGCTAAAGAGTTTGTAAAGTTTAATGAACGTTGTTTTGTGCGTTTGTTGGGTGACATGCGGTCTTATAATTATGTAATGGTACTTACTCATGATTTTGATAGAATACTCTATAGAATCAGGGCAATTGATTTTGATCAACAAAGTTATGAAGGGAATCCAAAGGTCTATAAACCTCAGTTTTTAAAGGAAAATAATAAATTGGTAGAGATGACTTTAGATTTGCTTCGTCAAGAATCTATTGACCAATATAAATTAGAAGAACGTTCGCTATTAGCAAAAAGAGCGGCTAGTGAAGACACTCGTTTAAGCGAAGTGTTAGATTGTATGTGTAAAGATGTAATATCTACGCCAGAGAAAGTTATAGAACTAAAAGAAGGTTTGTTAGAACTTACTGGTGATGTTGAATTTAAGAAAGCAAATAATATGGGAGATATATTAAAAAGTGCTTTAGGTTTTGTTGGTCGAAATTATGAAAACTTGAATCCTAATTTTATTAGAAATAATCAAGTTGATGATATTTAGTAAATGTAAAATTTGTTTAAAAGATTTTAAGCAAAAATATCATTTAACAATTCGGCCAATCTGATTCCAGCTTTTTGAAGTTGCTGTCTTACGGTTTTAAAGTGATCATAGTTATATTGGTATCGTAAATTCTCACCAACTTTAACAGAAGCATAGACTTTTTTAGTAAGATCATGCGATTCATTAACCCAATCAATAACAGAACCTGCTTGAATAGCTTTTAATTGTGCTTTAGATAAGTCTTGTTCGTTGTCTGCCAATTCAAGGTAGCTCATTCCCCATTCATTAATCATGTCACTATCCCAAACGCGGTGTAAATTTGTGCCTCTACCAAACCATTGTACTTGTACTGTATTTCCACCTTTATCTTCAGCTCTACCAACGTGCATAGGTTGGTGTAAGTCGCCTACTAAATGGACTAACAGTTTTAAATAAAAAGCCTTGTCTTCTTTAGAACTGTTTTCGTCTTTTAAAACTTCAACACATTTATTTATACCCGTAACCAAATCACCTTGTGGATTTTTTTCTGATGTTTCATAAGTTTTATCAAAAGGCATATTCACATAATGCCATGTGTAAAATTTATTATATTTTTTATCTGACTTTATCTCATCTCCATAAGTAGATACAAATGCTAGACTTTGACCGTCTAATAACTTGTCAATCTTTTTAAGCACGCTTTTCTTTAAATGATTTTCGGCTATTTTTCCTGTAGTTCTGTGTCCAGTTGGTCCCCACTCTATAGAAGTAGCAAAGATTGAACTTGAAATAAATAGGACAGATATAAAAAGTGAAAATTTTGAGATCATAAATAAAATGTTTCTACAAAAGTAAGAAATAAATTGGTGATACTATTTGTAAATATCAAAAATAATGTTATATCTTAGCAATATCAAAATAATATCATTTTAAATCAAATAATATGAAAGAAGAAAAAATTATAAAAGTACCCAACGGTTATTTTATGCTGTTTTTAAGTCTCGTTTTAATTTGTGGAGGTATTTACGGGTTTGTTACTTTCGATATGGTCTTTGTGGTCGCTGTTATTATAGGAATATTTCTGCTTCCTGGCTTCTTCTTAGTCAATCCTAACACATCAAAAGTGTTGTTGCTTTTCGGAAAGTATGTTGGTACTGTAAAAGATAATGGCTTCTTTTGGGCAAATCCCTTTTATACCAAAAGAAAAATTTCTTTAAGAGCAAGTAACTTTGATAGTGAGCGTGTAAAAGTAAACGACAAGCTTGGTAATCCAATTATGATTAGTACTATTTTGGTTTGGCGTGTTCAAGATACTTTCAAAGCGGCTTTTGATGTTGATAATTTTGAAAATTTTGTTCGGGTACAAAGTGATGCAGCAGTAAGAAAATTGGCAAGTTTATATCCATATGATAATTTTGCTGATGAAGGATTAGATGAGGATATTACATTGAGAGCAAGTGTTAACGAAGTGAGTGAGGCTTTAGAACAGGAGTTGTCAGAAAGATTGGCAATGGCTGGTATTGAGGTGTTAGAAGCTAGAATAGGATACTTGGCATATGCTCAAGAAATTGCAAATGCAATGCTAAAACGTCAACAAGCTACAGCGATTGTGGCGGCTAGACATAAAATTGTTGAAGGAGCTGTAAGTATGGTAGAAATGGCGTTGGATGAGTTAAGTAAAAAGAATATAATAGATCTTGATGAAGATCGAAAGGCGACTATGGTTAGTAATTTAATGGTGATATTATGTTCTGATAAAGATGCAACACCAGTGGTTAATACAGGGACATTAACTTAGAATGAATAAAAAACAAATTTACAGTATCGCTTTAGGAAGTGCTTTAAGAAGTAGTTTAGGTACTACAATTGGAGCTGTTTCAGGAAATGTAGCTATGGGTATTGTTTATGGTACATCAATAGGTATTGTAATTGGTGTTTTGGTAGCTTTTATTCTTTAAAGAGAAGACAATAACTAATTTAAAAATAAAAAAATGATAGAATATAAAGTAGTTAATTGGAAACAAGGATTAACCGGTAATAACAAAAGGCTTGAAGATACTTTAAATCAGCATGCTCAATCAGGATGGAAAGCATTTCATATTGCAGAGCATACCGCAAGGATAGTTTTTGAAAGAGACAAAAATAGATAATATTAAAATGTAGAAAATGAAAATCTTCATAGAAAAACAGAAGTTTAGTCAATGGTGGCTCTATGTTATTATTGGAGCTAGCTTATTGTTTATGATTATTCCCATACTGATAAATTCCGATGATATTAGTACAGATATTGCGGCTAAAACTTCCTTGATAATTTCAATTTTATTGATAGCTGGTGCCGTTCTTTTTATTCGTATGATGACTTTACATACTAGGATAGATGATAAAGGAATACATTATCGTTTTACCCCTTTTCAAGGAAAGCAATATTTAATAGTTTGGAATGATATTAGCAAGGTGTATGTACGAAAATACAATGCCATAACTGAATATGGAGGATGGGGATTCAGAGGATATATCTTTAAATCTGGTGGAAAAGCTTTTAATGTTATGGGGAATAAAGGTATTCAAATTGTTTTAAAAAATGGAAAAAAGATGCTAATTGGTACTCAAAAAGAAGTTGAAGCTGAACGCATACTAAATGTTTATAAATCCAAAATTATAAAACCTATAGTATGAAAATAAAACTGGTAGTTATTGCTTTTTTTGTCGTTCTTTTTAGTTTTAGTCAAGAAAATAATTTTATAGAAACAGAACTCAATATTCCATCCGAAAAAGTGACTGTTAATGGTACGTTATTGTCACCTAAAAGTGACATTGTTCCGTTGGTAATTATTATACCTGGTTCAGGGACGGTAGATAGAAATGGCGGTCAAGGAAATTACTTAAAGCAGCTGGCAGAAGGTCTTTCAGGTAAAAATATTGCTACATATCGCTATGATAAAAGCAGTATTACGTTATCAAAAATAGAAGGACTTAAAGAAGAAGATATTTCTTTCGATGATTTTATCAACGACGCTATTGCTGTAATAAATTATTTTAAGGATCAATCACAGTTTTCTAGTATTACAATTGCTGGTCATTCGCAAGGTAGTTTGGTGGGCATGGTTGCTGGCCAATTACGTATTGATGGTTTTATTTCTTTAGCAGGAGCAGGAAGAACAATAGATAAAATACTTATCGAGCAGGTTTCTGCTCAATCTCCTCTATTTAAAGGAGATATGGAGAAGACCTTTGAAATTATTAAATCTGGTAAAATCGACGAAAATTTTAATCCGTTATTGGTTTCTGTTTTTAGAAAATCATTACAACCCTTTTGGGGGTCTTGGATGAAATATAATCCACAAGAGGAAATTAAAAAATTAAACGTTCCCATTTTAATTGTTAATGGTACTAAGGATATTCAGGTACCAGTTACGGATGCTGAATTATTACATAAAGCAGATGAAAACTCTCAATTGCTTATTATTGAAAACATGAATCATGTTTTTAAAATGGTAGAAAGTGAAGATAGAATGGAAAATATAAGTACGTATTCCAAAGCCGATTTGCAAATTAGTAAAAAATTAGTCGAAGGAATTTCAAAATTTATCAATCAATAAAAATTGATAAGAAGTAGTTGAGTATTATGTCAAAAAAGAAAGCATTTGCATTGCGGATAAATGAAGAGACTTTCAAAGCTATTGAAAAATGGGCTGCGGATGAATTCCGCAGTACCAATGGTCAAATAGAGTGGATGCTACAACAAACGCTAAAAAAAGCGAAAAGAGAGCCTAAGAAGAAAGATTAAAACTATTCTACAATTACTAAAAGTTGTGTTTAAAAGCTAGAAAGCAACTTTATTACATTATATATTTCCATAAATCAATATACAATTTTGTGTAGATTTCGGTTAAGTTTTTAATTAAAAGTATATCTTAAATATTAAACATTATGTATATATTTGAAACAATAAAACTATCCGATGAAAAAAAAAATACTCCTCAGTCTAATTGTTCTCATTTGTCATTTCTCCTTTTCTCAATCTAAATCACCTAATGAATTTTTGGGTTACGAACTTGGAGATCGTTTTACAAGGCATCATCAAGTAGTAGATTATTTTAATCATATTGCTAACGAAAATGAAAATGTTAAACTTATTAAGTACGGCGAAACATATGAAAATCGCTCACTACAGTTGGCATTTATTACAGCACCAAAGAATTTTTCTAAATTAGAGAGTATAAGAACCAATCATTTGAAATCAATAGGTCTTTTAGAAGGCGAAGCTACGAAAGACATTGCGATTGTTTGGTTAAGTTATAACGTGCATGGAAACGAGTCTGTTAGTACAGAGGCGGCCATGAAAACCTTATATGCTTTAGTAGATCCAAAAAATACGGAAACAAAAAAATGGTTAGAAAATACCATTGTAATTATAGATCCTTGTATCAATCCTGATGGTCGTGAGCGTTATGTAAATTGGTATAATCAATATCAAAACAAACCCTATAATACAAATCCAGATTCAAAAGAGCATCACGAACCTTGGCCTGGAGGAAGAGCAAATCATTATTTATTTGATTTGAATAGAGATTGGGCATGGTCATCACAAGTAGAAACGCAATCACGACTTAAACAATATAATAAATGGATGCCACATGTTCATGTAGATTTTCATGAGCAAAGTGTTAACAATCCTTATTATTTTGCTCCTGCAGCAGAACCGTACCATGAGGTAATAACCAATTTTCAACGAGAATTTCAAGTAGCAATTGGAACAAATCATGCTAAGTATTTCGATAAAAATGGTTGGTTGTATTTTACGAAAGAGGTATTTGATTTGTTATATCCTAGCTATGGCGATACTTATCCATTGTACAATGGAGCTATAGGTATGACCTATGAGCAAGGAGGAAGTGGAAGAGCAGGATTAGGAATTACAACTGCAGATGAAGACGTTTTAACATTAAAAGATAGAATTGCACATCACTATACAACCGGAATATCGACAATAGAAATGACGTCGTTAAATGCTGATAAATTACAAGAAGAATTTATTACCTATTTTAAGAATGCTAGAAATAATCCAAAAGGTAAATACAAAAGTTATGTAGTTAGTGGTAAAAACGATAAAGATAAAATTAACAGTTTAAAAGAGTTATTAGATCGTCATCAAATAAAATATGGTTGGTCTACCACTTCCAATTCTGTAAAGGCATATGATTATCAAAGTAACAAAACGAGATCTGTAAAAATTAGTTCAAGAGACATTGTAATAAACACAAATCAGCCTAAATCTAATTTTATAAATGCATTGTTTGAGCCTCAAACTAAAATTGTAGATTCATTAACTTATGATATTACAGCATGGGCATTACCGTATAGTAGAGGATTGGAGACCTATGCTTTAAGTAGTCCGCTGGCATCGGAATCTGTTTCTGAAGATGTGAAAGGAGCACGTCCGGTCGGAGTAGAAAATCCTTATGCTTATTTAGCAAAATGGAATAGTACCACAGATGTTTCGTTTTTGTCATTTTTATTACAACATAAAGTGAAAGTTAGGTTTTCTCAATTGGCTTTTTCGGTTGAAGGCAAAAAATATGATGCAGGAACTTTAATAATTACACGTAGAGGTAACGAAAAGTTAGGTGAAAAATTTGATGAAATTGTTAGTGAAGCTACACAAAAGTTTGATAGAGTAGTAACAGGCGTTGCTACAGGTTTGGTTTCTGAAGGTAAAGATTTTGGCTCTAGTTCGGTAAGTTATTTAAAAGCTCCAAAAATAGCAGTGCTATCTGGAGATGGAGTTTCATCATTAGGGTTTGGAGAAGTTTGGCACTTTTTTGAACAACAAATTAAATATCCAATAACGGTTTTGGATACGGACTATTTTGGACGAATAAATTTAGATAAATATGACGTTCTCGTTTTACCTAGTGGTTCATATGGGAGTGTTTTAAATAAGGAGAAATTGAGTGAGCTTAAAAAATGGGTTCAAAGTGGAGGTAGAATAGTAGCCATTGATAGAGCTCTAAATACATTTGCAGATAGTGACGATTTTGGTTTGGCTACATTTAAAGATGAGGATGATAAAAAAGAAAATGAGAAAGCGGATAAAGAATGGAAAGAAAAATTAATTTTAGAGGATTATGACAATTTAGAAAGACAGTCTTTATCTAATATTATAACAGGAAGTATCTTTAAAGCATCAATGGATAATACTCATCCGCTTGGTTTTGGTTACCAAAAAAGCTATCATACATTACGTTTAAATAGCAACCATTACACCTATTTAAAAGATGGTGGTAATGTAAGTGTTATAAAAAGCAAGAATGATTTAGTGAGTGGTTTTGCAGGAGTTAATGCCCTGAAAAATATTGACGAATCATTAGTGTTTGGTGTAGAAGATAAGGGTAGAGGAGCTGTAATTTATTTGGCTGATAATCCTTTATTCAGAAGCTTTTGGGAAAATGGAAAGTTGGTGTTTTGTAATGCCATTTTTATGGTAGGACAATAAATTAATCCTGTCATTTGGAGCATAATTCAATGCAGCTAAGTACCTCTTGATTTTTGAATAAAGAATATTAAAAATAATTAATATAAATAGCGAATAACGAACATTATGGATACATCCCCGTTTATAACCAATGACACTATTGTCTTTGGACTTTTAATGTTAGCATTAGGTTTTATTTTTTACACATCTTCAAAAAAACAAGGTTTTTGGTCAAAATTCTACGCGATAGTTCCTGCATTATTTGTAGCCTATATGTTACCAGCGGTATTTACAACAGCGGGTTTAATTGCTCCAGAATGGCAAACAGTTTCTGACAATGGAACGGTAACAGAGCACAGTACAAGTTTATATTATATGTCTAGTCGTTACTTATTACCTGCTGCTTTAGTTTTAATGACACTGAGCATTGATTTAAAAGCCGTTTTTAACCTAGGTTGGAAAGCTTTAGTTATGTTTTTTACAGGTACTGTTGGAATTATCATTGGGGGACCAATCGCCATTTTAGTAATTTCAATATTTTCACCTGAAACTGTTGGCGGTGCAGGTCCAGATGCCGTATGGAGAGGTTTAGCGACGTTAGCAGGAAGCTGGATTGGTGGTGGAGCGAATCAAACGGCAATGTTAGAAATTTACGGTTTCAATCAGAAATTATATGGCGGAATGGTATTTGTAGATATTGTGGTTGCTAATGTTTGGATGGCCATAGTACTTATCGGTATTGGTAAGTCTAAACGTATTGATAAATGGTTAAAAGCTGATACTTCAGCCATAGAAAGCTTAAAGGAAAAAGTTTCCAACTATTCAGCGGAAATTGAAAGAAATCCGAGTTTAAATGATCTCATGATAATGGCAGCTATAGCTTTTGGTACGGTAAGTTTTGCTCATTTTGGTGCTGGTTATTTGGCTGATTTTTTCTCAAATGTTGTTAAAGGAATTGAAAATCCAACTACAAAGAATGTCTTTACTTTTTTAGATTCAGAATTTTTCTGGATGATTAGTTTATCAACGATTATTGCTATACTATTATCATTTACAAAAGCAAAAAATTATGAAGGAGCTGGTGCAAGTAAATTTGGGAGCGTCTTTATTTATATTTTAGTAGCGTCCATTGGTATGAAAATGGACTTAACTCAAATTTTTGAAAATTTAGGACTGTTAGCCATTGGGTTTGTTTGGATGACAATTCACGCGGCACTTTTAATATTGGTAGCCAAGTTAATTAGAGCTCCTTATTTCTTTTTGGCGGTAGGTAGTCAAGCAAATGTAGGTGGTGCGGCATCTGCACCCATAGTGGCTTCGGCCTTTCATCCGTCATTAGCAACAGTTGGGGTTTTGTTAGCTGTATTTGGCTATGCGGTGGGTACGGTTGGGGCTATTGCATGTACCATCTTAATGCAAATTGTTGCTCAGTAAAAAGTTGCTATTGTTGAGACTGATTAAATTAGAAAAGAGGATTCCTATATTATGACTCTAACTTTTTTTTGACAGAATTCTGAATACTTTGTACGTAATACTTTAGAACATTAAGTAAAGACCACTATATTTGCATCCGAAAATTTTAGCTTAATTCAATGAAAAATACAATTGTTATTGCCTTAGTTACTTTGTTATTTGTAGCATGTGGAAAGAAATCTGAAAACACGATGATCGTGCAAGGAAAGATTAAAGATATGAAAAAAGGTACCCTATATCTTCAAAAACAAAATGATTCAATATTTGTTGTTGTCGATTCAATAGCACTTGACGGTACAGATACGTTTACACTTTCCTGTGATGTTGAAAGTCCTCAAATGTATTTTCTATCCTTGGATAAGTCGCCAAGTAAAGAAATTGCATTCTTTGGCGAAAAAGGGACTATAACAATCAATACTAGATTAGATAAATTTAATTTTGCTGCAGAGGTTAATGGCTTAAGCAATCAAAAACTGCTGAATGAGTATAATGAAATTAAAAATAAGTACAGCGGAAAACGATTGGATTTATTAAAGGCTGATTTTGAAGCGAAAAGAGATAATGATACAGTAAGAATAGACTCAGTATCAAATGCTATTCATAGGTTATTAAAAAGCAGATATAGATATGCTATAAATTTCGCTATCAACAATGGTGATAAAGAAGTGGCTCCATTTGTTGCGTTAACTGAATTTAGTGACGCAAATATTGTTTGGATTGACAGCGTTAATAACAGTCTAACTCAAGAAATTAAGGACTCTAAGTATGGCAAAATACTTAGCGACTTTATAAAGGAGAGAAAGAAAAGTAATTAGGAATTACAACGTATTTATGTTTTGGTGTCGCAAGTAAAAATTCACTGCTCTTTTTAAAGTTGGAGAATTGAACTATTATATCTTCGGCGAGCTCGTCTAAAATCTATTATCTCCATCTAATAAGTCACCAATACCGCCTAAGATACTACCTTCACCCTTACTTTTACCACCAGTTCTTGGTACAGAAGCTATAATTCTGCCAGCTAATCTGCTGAAAGGTAAAGATTGCACATATACAGTTCCAGGACCTGTTAGGGTTGCAAAGAACAAGCCTTCACCACCAAAAACGGTGTTTTTAATACCTCCAATAAATTCAATATCATAATTAATATTTTGGGTAAAGCCAACGAGACAACCCGTATCTACTTTTAATTTTTCTCCAGCACGTAATTCTTTTTTAGAAACCGTACCACCTGCATGCATAAATGCCATACCATCACCTTCTAATTTTTGCATAATAAACCCTTCACCTCCAAATAAGCCTCTGCCTAGTTTCTTAGAAAATTCTATTCCAACAGAAACGCCCTTGGCTGCACATAAGAAGGCATCTTTTTGACAAATGAATTTTTCATTAAAATTGGTTAAATCGAGTGGAATAATTTTGCCAGGATAAGGTGAAGCGAATGAAACTTTCTTTTTGCCTTGTTCTGCATTCATAAAAACGGTCATAAACAAACTCTCTCCGGTAAGCAGTCGTTTTCCTGCTGAAAATAATTTACCCAACACACCTTCTGTTTGTCCAGAACCATCACCAAAAATAGTATCCATTTTAATACCGTTATCCATCATCATAAAACTTCCGGCTTCAGCAACAACAGCTTCTTGCGGGTCTAGTTCTATTTCTACGTATTGCATTTCTTCTCCGTAAATGGTATAATCTATTTCGTGTGATGTCATTGTGTTTAGATTTAAAGTATGGTTATTAAAATTACAAAAATCTTTGGTAATTGTATGTATAGGTAGTGTTTTAGGTCAAATTGTTACAGTGAGTGAGGGAATTAATTGAAGAATTAGATGGTGAAGTGCATATCATTACTCTTGCCGAGGAGTATGATGCCAAAAGAGCACGCTATTTAATTGAATTAGCGTATACAGTAATTCGTTTCGAAAATAAAATGGTTTTTGATTATTTACCTTCTGTATTACGAGAGATTAGAAATAATTTTAAACCTTCTGAAATTTGGCTGGTGTTATAAAAAACTATCCCTCCGATCACGCAAAAGCGTGATCACCTCCCTTTGCACAAGGGAGGAGCCAGCTACGATTTATGGTTTGTTGAGATGATTATTTATTTAACTAGAAATGTACACCCTATTAAATCTTGTCTTAAGCATAGGTTAGAAGCCAGATACTTTTTGTATTGTATAGCTAAAAATTTGTTTGCAATTAGTTCCTCACTTTGCACAAGGGAGGAGCCAGATACGATTTGTGTTTTGTTTAGGTGATTATTTTTTTAACTAGAGATGTACACCCTATTAAATCTTGTCTTAAGTGCACGTTTCGAACCAGGTACTATTTGAATTTTATTGACTGAAACTTTATTTGCAATTATTTGAACTCTTATCCAAAGTGAGGTGTCTTAGCTATAAAGTCAAGGAAGTGGATAAAAAAGCTATCTCCCCCTTTCTTCTTTGAAATACAAAATTCATTCCCCTCTGTGTACAAGATGCTAACCAGATACTATATGAATTTTATAGCTAAAACTTTATTTCGAATTAGTTCCTCCCTTGTGCAAAGGGAGGTGTGCTGACTTTTTGGTCAGGACGGAGGGATAGTTTCTTTATATTTGTATTAAATGAATAACAAAAACGGTCATAATAATAAAAGGTTAAAAAGTTTAAGAAAAAAACTGAGATTAAACTTAACTCCTGCAGAGGCTTTCTTGTGGAAACACCTTAAAGGTAAACAACTTGACGCTAAAAAGTTTGTAAAACAACACAGTATTGGAAATTATATAGTTGATTTTTATTGTGCCTCTGAGAAATTAATTATTGAATTAGATGGTGAAGTGCATTACAATCCTACTGCAGAAGAATATGATGCTAACAGAACACGCTATTTAAATGAATTAGCGTACACTGTAATTCGTTTCGAAAATAAAATGGTTTTTGATTATTTACCTTCTGTATTACGAGAGATTAGAAATAATTTTAAACCTTCTGAAATTTAGCTGGTGTTATAAAAAACTATCCCTCCGATCACGCAAAAGCGTGATCACCTCCCTTTGCACAAGGGAGGAGCCAGCTACGATTTATGGTTTGTTGAGATGATTATTTATTTAACTAGAAATGTACACCCTATTAAATCTTGTCTTAAGCATAGGTTAGAAGCCAGATACTTTTTGTATTGTATAGCTAAAAATTTGTTTGCAATTAGTTCCTCCCTTTGCACAAGGGAGGAGCCATATACGATTTGTGTTTTGTTTAAATGATTATTCTTTTAACTAGAGATGTAGACCCTATTCAATATTGTCTTAAGTACACGTTTCGAACCAGATACTATTTGTAATTTATTGACTGAAACTTTATTTGCAATTAATTCCTCCTTTGCTTGATACAAAGGGAGCATGCTATCTTATTTGTAAGGGAAAAATGAAACGAGTTTTAACTTAAAGCCTCCTCAATAGCATTTCCAAATAAATCAGTTAAAGAAATACCTGCTACTTTTGCTTGCATTGGTAATAAACTTTCAGTGGTTAAACCAGGAACCGTATTTATTTCTAAAAAATAAGGTTCGTCACCAATAAAGATATATTCAGCTCTCGAAAAACCTTTCATACCTAAAACTTTATAAACATGTGCTGCAGCCGCATTTACATTCTGTAATTTTTGTTCTGAAATACGTGCAGGAGTAATCTCTTGACTTTTACCTAAATATTTGGCCTCATAATCGAAAAAATCATTTTCTGTAACAATTTCCGTTGGTGCCAACACTTTTACTTTTCCTTCATATTCTATAACA
This sequence comes from Aureibaculum algae, assembly GCF_006065315.1. Lineage (GTDB taxonomy): Bacteria > Bacteroidota > Bacteroidia > Flavobacteriales > Flavobacteriaceae > Aureibaculum > Aureibaculum algae. Next base: position 1,652,191 of record NZ_CP040749.1, read on the forward strand.
CCAATAGAAACTTCGGTACCATCTAAAAAAGATTCAATTAAAATTTCAGAATCTTCTTTAAAAGCAGTTTTTAAAGCTTCAGTGAGCTGCTCCTTTTTCGAAACTTTAGAAATTCCAAAACTGGAACCCGCATTATTAGGTTTTACAAAACAAGGTAATCCTACTTTTTTAAATATGGCATCTTCATTTATGGTATCACCTTCATTTAAATATATGGAAGTTGCCGTTTTAATACCGTAGGCTTTTACCACACTTAAAGTATCACGCTTATTAAAGGTCAATGCCATTTGATAAAAAGGTGCGGAAGTATGTTTAATCCCTAACAATTTGAAATAGGCTAGAATCACACCATTTTCTCCAGGGTTACCATGAATGGCGTTAAAAACACAATCAAAAGTGATTTTTTTTCCGTTAATTTCAGTAGAAAAATCATGCTTGTTAATTGGGTATTCGGTGCTGTTATCATCTAACGCTACCCATTTTTCTTTTAAAATATGAACACGAAAAGGGCTGTAATGATCCCTGTTTAGGTTATTAAAAACTACATTTCCACTTTTTAAAGAAATTTCCACTTCGGAGGAATAGCCTCCCATAATAATAGCTATATTCTGCATTCTAATAATTTGATAAACAAAAGTATCAAAAAAACAGATAGCTTTTTTCTTTTTTGTGTAAGTTTGTAATGTTAACAAAACATTTATGAAACTACTTCAGTATTTAAAAAGTAAAATTTTTATTAGAACCATTATTTTAATGGGGATTATTGTGATTGCATTGATTTTTGGACTAAAAGCCATGATGAGTTATACCACAAATCACGATCAAAAAATATTGGTTCCAGACTTGAAAAAGATGTCTTTATCAGATACTGAAACTACGTTATCTAATCTTAATTTAAATTTTGTTATTCAAGATTCTGCAAGTTACAATCCTGATTATCCGCCAAAGTCGGTTATTGATCAAGATCCAGAGGCGGGAGATTTTGTTAAGGATGGTCGTAAAATATATTTAACGCTAAACCCATCAAGCTATAAAAAAATAGCGATGCCTGATTTGTTGAATAAAACGAAAAGACAAGTAGAGACACATTTAAAATCTATTGGGTTTAAAATTGGAAAATATCAATATATACCTGATCTAGGTAAAGATGTAGTTCGTAAAATGAAATATAAAGGCAAAGAATTAGAGATGGGAGATTTAGTTCCAAAAAACTCTTTAATAGACTTGGTGTTGGGAGACGGAACTGGTGATGGAACGAGCGTTAGTACTGATGAAGGAACTGATGAAAATTAATCATGTCTGAACAAGAAATAGAATTAGATCAGGATGATTTGTATGAGCATTATAAGTTTACGGCTTCTACTGGTCAAGACCCTTTAAGGGTAGATAAATTTTTAATGAACTTTATTGAAAATGCTACTCGTAATAAAATTCAACAAGCCATAAAAGCGGGTAATGTATTGGTGAATGATGTTGCTGTAAAATCAAATCATAAGGTAAAACCATTTGATGTAGTTCGTGTAGTATTGGCACATCCACCGCATGAAAACTTATTAGTTGCTGAAGATATTCCCATAGATATCGTTTATGAAGATGATGATGTAATGGTGGTTAACAAACCCGCGGGAATGGTTGTACATCCAGGTCACGGAAATTATAGTGGTACATTGGTTAATGGATTAATCCATCATATTGAAAATTTACCAACAAACTCAAATGAACGTCCCGGCTTAGTGCATCGTATTGATAAAGATACGAGTGGATTATTAGTTGTAGCTAAGACTGAGCATGCCATGTCTCATTTGTCCAATCAGTTTTATGATAGAACTACAGAGCGTTTGTATTATGCTTTAGTTTGGGGTAATGTAGAAGGTGAAGAAGGTACTATTGAAGGTAATATAGGTAGAAGCTTAAAAAACCGCTTGCAAATGAGCGTTTTTCCTGATGGAGAACACGGTAAACATGCGGTTACACATTATAAAGTATTAGAACGATTTAGTTATGTTACACTAGTTCAATGTAAATTAGAAACAGGCCGTACGCATCAAATTAGAGCCCATTTTAAGCATATTGGTCACACTTTATTTAATGATGAACGTTACGGTGGAAATGCCGTTTTAAAAGGAACTACGTTTACTAAATACAAGCAATTTGTTGACAATTGTTTTAAGGTCCTACCAAGGCAGGCCTTACATGCTAAAACCTTAGGTTTTGAACATCCAACAACTGGAGAGTTTATGCGATTTAATTCTGAAATACCGGAAGATATTGTTCAGTGTTTAGAAAAATGGAGAACGTATACGGTTAACCAAAAGGAATAAATTACTTTTCTAAAATATGATGGTCTAAGACAAAACACGTAAAATCACCTTCAAAAACCAACTCTTTTATTTGATTGGTTACTTTTACTATAACAGTTACTTTTTTACCCTTAGTTTCGGTAACTTCAGCAATAGCGGTTAATTCATCATTTAGAACTACTGGTTTTAAATATTTAGTATCTACTTTTCCTAATACAACGGTAGGTTCGTTAATGGCAACCATAGCGGCATAATCTGCCAATCCAAAAGTAAAACTACCATGAGCCAAGTTGAAAGTGTCAACAACCATTTCTTGAGTGATTTGGAGTGAAACTTTGGCGTTATTTTTTGTAATTGAGATTACAGATCCAACTAGTTTTTTGGAAGCTAATAAATGTGTGTTCTGTTTTAAAGTAGCCATTGATTTTATTCATTTTTAGAATTGATGTGCGAATTTCATTTTTTTTAAATTAAGAATCAAACTAAATTATTTTGTTTGTATTTTTAATTTTTGAAAGACGACCACATGAAAATAATTGATATCGAAAATTGGGACAGAAAAAATCAGTATGATTTTTTTAAAAATTACGAAGATCCTTTTTTTAATATCACGGCTACACTAGAGGTAACCAATTTATATCGCTTTTGCAAAGTCCATAAGTTGTCTTTTTTTCTGGCAGGTTTGTATGTCGCAAATAAAGCAATGAATCAAATTCCTGAATTTAAACTTCGATTAGATGATGGAAAGGTTATCGCATTTGATGACATAGATATAAGTTCTACGGTTTTAAATGATGATGACACATTTTCATTTTGTCATTTTGAATCGTATTCTTCTATTTTTGAATTTATAGAAAATGGCTTAAAGACAATTGAAAATCTTAAAAATAGTATTGTTGGTGATTCAGATGTTAATGCTATAGCTGTTGTTCATAGTACCACAATACCTTGGGTTTCAATTACAGGGTTTAAACATGCTCGTAATGGAAATGAAAAGGAAATTGGAATTCCAAAAATTGTCTTTGGTAAGTATTATAATCAAGATAATCGTAAAATTATGCCGTTCTCTGTTGAGGTGCACCATGCTTTAATGGATGGAATTCACGTCGGTTTGCTTTACGAAAAAATGCAATATATTATAGATCATCTAAAGTAGATTAAAGGCGTTTATTTTTACGTTTTTTATCTTTCTCGTATCGGGTTTTTTCTGTTGAAAATTTAAAAATAGTGCTCCCATTATTTCTAACTATAGGGTTGATATAACTTTTGTTTTCTTTCAATGATTGGTTAAAATAGATACCTTTTAATATGGTGTCACGGTAATTTATATGATTGTTATTTACAAGTTTTTTAAGCGTATTCTCTTTGTCAATAATTTCTTCCTGTTCCGTAGAAAAGGGTTTGGTTAAAGAATCAAAATAATTGTTTTCTTGATAAAGTGCTTTTTCATTTCTAGAAATAAAATCGTCTTTATTCTTTATAAAGTTTTTTAAATTGGTGGTGATTAATGTTTTAATCTCTTCTACCGATAGGGTGTCTAAATCACGGTTATAGCCTTTAATTTTTGTAATTAAGTAAGTATCAAGACATTTCGCCTCTTGTTCTGCAACCATTTCTGGTGTTACCTTTAGCATGTTAGTAGCCGTTTTGTCCGTATTTTGACAGGAACCAAAAGTTGCAGACAATAATAGAATACTGAGTAAGAGTGATGCCTTGTTTTTCATTAAAATTTATTTTTCTTTTTCTATTTTTTGAATGTTTAATAGGTTCCTTTTTTCTATCGCTGTTAAAAAGGAATCAATGTTTTTATAAACGCCCTTATACCATTCTTGATTTTCAAAATAAAGAGCCATTGCACCGTTTTTTCTGAAAATGTAACCATAACGAGCATAAATTTCATTTCTCATTATTATTAACTCTCCTAAAGACATTGATTTCAATTGATTAGAGTCAAGTATTTCAAATTTGGTCTGAATGTAGTAACCGTAATTATGCTCCTCTAAGTTGTTGCTGAAAAGGCCTAGTTCAAAATCACCATCACTACTCATTTGAACGGGTGGATTTTCCATTTTTAGGCATTTAATACTTCTATTATTATGAACGTAAATTAAAAACTCACCATTGGTTTCGTCAGAATAAAATTTGTTGCCTTCTATTCTAACATTTGTATAGTTAATGTAGTTCGAGTTCCAGCCTATTACTTCTTCATTTTCTATGTTCCAATCTCCATTTTCTAATTGAGCAGTTATTAAGTTTCCGGCAATTGCAATAGTAAAAACCGATTCAGCTTCAGATTCTCCATAGAAATAAGCTCCTTCATATTCATCTGTTTTATCAACTACCCATGGACTTAAATTACTTTTATCTACATTCTCTTCTGAGGTCCAAATTTGACCAAAGAGATGTGATGAAGCTAATAGAATAATGATTAGTATGTTTTTCATTTTAAAGGCGTGTTATTAATAGTATTCATTTCCGTTTCTGTCTACATATCCTTTTCTATCATTTGAATTTTTAAATTCAGCTAAATTGAATTCAAATGGAAGTAGCTCTAAATACTCAATACTAGTCGTGTTATAATATCCATAGTGTCCGTTTCTTTTAACTTTTATTGGAAGCTGTGTTGCATCTACTTCATCAAAATATTGTACACCATATTCCTCTTCAAAAATTCCAAATGAATCTCCAAAATCTATGATTACATATTCTAAAGCAGGGAAGTTTCCATTATATTCTAATTCACGTTCCGCATTTAAAAAAGAGATGTCTTTCACTTTTGTTTTTGCTATAGTATAAATAGTGCTATAATTATCAAAAGTATAGCTTGTAAAACCTACTGCTTTTTTAACAATAAATGCGTCGTCGGTTTCTTCAATTTTTAGACTGTAGGTGGTTACGTTTCCGCAAACTCCATAGAAGGGAGGTGTAGTTATAATGGCTTCTGTAAAGGGTTTTAAGTGCTTGTTTACATACATTATTTCTGTATTGTTATTCAGTATCTGTACACTGTCATTATTAATTTGAGCTATATATTTAATATCATTTAGCACTATTTTGTCATTTTTATCCTTTACCGTGATTAGGTTTCCTTTTTTATGCACTTGGTAGGTTATACCTTGTATAAAAAGGCTCCAATCATAAAGTACTGGTGTCGATTTTTGATATTTAGCAATTAGATTGGTATTTATTTTACGGGGTAGTTCAATAGAAAAACCACCTCTAGCACTCAATGAGGTTTCATCCCATTCCGAATACTCAACACTAGATATCATTTCAACAGGAGCAGCCCCTACTATGTTTTTCTCAATTTCGTCATAGACAAAAACTTTTCCTGATTGGTCACTAAATTTCGAGAAAGGGGCATTGTAGAAATAAATGTTCACTGATGCATATCTACTATACTGTCCGTCTGGGCTATATGATTTATAATAAACTCCAGATGTTTGTATCAGAAAATAGATGGTAGTTATGATTACCACGACTAGTGTAACTACAATTATTTTTAATTTTTTGGACATTACGGATGGGCTAGTTTATGATCGGTTTTAGTTTATAAGTATAGAGCTAATCAATAGCACAATTTGGATGAGAACTAAGCCCCAGAATAACTTTAACGATGGTTTAACCGTTTCAGATATAAAATTGTTGAACTTTTCTGTAATAACATGAGATAGGTCTACGTTTTTATCCTGAAAATTTACGTCATCAAGTTTAATTTTTTTTAGCCCAAAGAGAATGACTTTACGTTGCAATTTTGAGGTGTCGACATCGTCTTTAGCAGATTGAAATAGTTGTACTTTTAAAACGGCTTTATCAGAAAGCTCCTTTTTCCATCCTTCTTTATGAGTTAATGTCGTCGTTAAATTACCCACTTTAGATGAGATGTAATCACCTAATCTACCTTCCCATAAAAGATAAATTGCATTTTGGATTGAAATTTTATTTGCAATTATAAAATATAAAATTATAAAAACAGGAGCTCCGAAAACCAATAAGAATGCGAAGAAGTTCGTTGTGACTAATCCGATACCTAAAGCGATAATACTGCCATGACCACCTCCAGCTACTTCCATATTTCTATAAAGTGCTATTAGAAAAGTGATCAGTGTTATTAGATTACCCGTTGCGAAAATAAAAACCCATTTAAGAGCCGTTTTACCCGTAATTTTTGCAGTTAGTTTTATGTTTTCTTTCATCTTTTTATTTTTTGATATGTCAGTTATATCATTTGATTAATAACTTTACATCAAAAGTAATCGTGAACGGGTTGAGTGAAAGGAGCTAATGTTAATTCGGGGTGTTTTAATCCATATTTGAAATAAAGAGCCATAGATATGAATTTTATAAATATGAATTTTATTATCTGTTAAGTCTAAAAAACGATATTATTAATACCTCAATACGTTACGGAATAGCAGATAATTGAGACTGTAGTAATCGTAGGTTATATATTCTAGTAGGCTTTTTTAAACCCATTTTCTGTTAATTTCAATTGTATCATGGTTTTTTCATTTGCGTAAAATCCGGTATCTTCAAGTTCTCCATAACTGTTATACGAAAGTGTTTTTTTATCGGAATCATATTTTAATCCTATGGTTTGAGACCTATTTGCTCCAATATAAAGGACTGTTTTGTTATTGAATAGATTATCGCATTTATACAAATTATCGTCTTTTATTTCAAAAATTCTTGCCGTACTATAATGTTTGCCGCCACAGCAGGTGCCATTACCAAGAATAAGGTAATAGGATTTTTCCTTAATTTTTAGCAAGTGTAAACCGGAAATAAACACTTCTTCATATCCTTCAGGCTCTTGATCCAAGTCAATATATTTTACAGTGCCTGAAGGTGTTTTAAATTGAACGTAGGTTTCTGTACCATGGCAACATCCGTAATCTCTTTCGCTCCAAGAATATGTTTTCACTAAACCGTCAGAAGAGCGTCTAATACTTACGTGTTTTGATAAGCTATCATGCGGGTTTGAAAAACTAGTAGAATCCTTAAGGTGTTGCGTAAATCGTTTTTTTATGAATGCGTACATATGATTGGACAGCTCCATATCTACTTCTTGATATGCTTTAAAAGATTTCGCTAATAAGTCATCGTAATAATTTTCTTCTTGACTAAAAACGGGACCATTGTACGTAAGAACGATACATACGAGAGCTAATAATTTCTTCATTTAATCTTCATTTAAGTGTTCATAACAATTTTTCGTTGTTATTTAAGTCAAATGTATAGTAAGAACTGTGAAGCAATATATACCGATATTGATTCGATAGGGTTGAATACATATTCGGTAGGGGTTGATAAAGAATAATGGTTGTTACATTCTGCGTACTTTTACTATTTCATGTTTTGGAATCCATTGATAATTAATTGTAAATTTTATTAAAATTGATAAGGCTCCATTTTAAGGACATGTTGTTACAGGGTTACCACATAGCCATTCTGAAGCTATCCAACCGATTGAGCCATTAAATTCAACTTTTACCCAATCAGAACATACATCGAGTACGCTAACACCTGTTTCTTGCTCTATAGTTCCCACAAACGTTCCATTAATAGGAGCATCTAATAGTTTTACATCTTTTCGTGTTGACGCTCCAATTACTGATCTATGAATCCAACCTATGTCACCAGGAATATTAATATCATTAGCCTCAATACTTATAATTGTTTTAATTTTAAACCATTCCTTTTTTAATGCTAATAATTCTACAGTATAATAATCTTGCTCATGGTTAAGTTTTAGCACTATTTTTCCATTAGGTGTTGCCCTAATATTAGTTTCAGTACCATCGTCAATGAGATAAACTTTTAATGATGTAAATGGACAGGATTGTGAATAAGAGCAAGTAGCACTAAAAAGCACTGCAATTAATACTATGATTTGTTTTTTCATGATTTTATATTTCCTTTCTTGCCGCTAAGTTGAAATTTAACTATTTAATTCTCAATAAATCAGAAAGTTGATTTATTTCTAACACACCTTCAATTTTACCATTTTTTACCATAAAAATATCTTCACATAAAATCTCTAAATTATACTTGTTGTCCATTATTAAATAGGCGTGCATATTCATAAAGTTCTTTTTATGTTCAGCTTCTAAATTATTATCAGCAATAAAAATAAGTCCTTTTCTGGGTATTGATACCATCAATTCATCGCAATCTAGCATTTTATGAGCTTCTAGCATATGCTTTTTACTGAGTATACTTTCTGAAGCGATAAAAGAAAGTTTAGAAGATAAAACTTGATACGATAATTTGTCATCTATAGGATTCCAAAACTCAAAATTAGCAGCCCTAATGTCTAAGTTGTGTGCTCCTTTTTCTACAAGCATATTATAATAGCTTTCATCTTTAGTTGCCGTTTTAATGTGGAGTAGTTGTGGGTCTCCTTCTTCATCTAAATTGATATCATCTAACATTACATAGGTAGTGTAGATATTAGCATAAATAGATTCACGTTCATGAAAGACGGCGGCAATTTCGTTATTCATGTCAAATTCAGTAGTCTTTCCTGAGATTAATGAAGGATATATATTTAAATCTGACAGTTTCTTTTTTGTTTGGTTAACAGGTTTTACAATCGTTTTTGTTTGTTGAGGCCTTACATTGGTTGGCTTTGAAGTACCTAATCCTAGTATTTTTCTAAAAATGTTTGTCATTGTTATTTTTTTGCTACTTCAAAAGTAACTTGGTAAACACTAAGTAAAAGGTGCTAATGTCAATTCGGGGTGTATTGAGCCATATTTGAATAGTTGTATGGTAGATTAGAAGATTTCTAGATGAGTTAATAGGAAATAGGTCTTCAAAAGTTACAATTGGAGTATTGGTCTTTTTTAAGAAATGTTAGATTTTTATTACTTTTCGCAATCAACAGTCTCATCTAATAAATGATTGTTGTTTAATTTGAAATCAATTGCTCTATTTAATATTAGTTCTTTTTTACCTGTATCAGGATTCATTTCATTGTCAAAAAATTTAATGGTTAGGGTTGTACCTTTTTTTAAGGCCGTTCTAAAGTTTTCAAAGGTGACTTTGTCATAATTTTTAAACGGATTTTCGAACATTTCTTCATCTATTAAAAACACGATCTTTTTAAAACGTTCTGATTTCGAAGAAGTAAAATCTAATCCACCGCGATAGCCATCTCTATAATTATTTGTAAATTCAATTAAAAAACTAGGCATTTTTGATTCCTTGCAATGAATGGAAAAAAAAAGAATATAGTCTTTATTTGAAAAATTAGTTAAAGAAATTTTATTATGAAGGGAGGTAAGTGTCCAACCCTCATTTTGAATGTTATAAATTTCATTTTCAGATAATTCATCAAAATTAATAATAGAATCTTTACTTATATTTTGAGCAAATATGCTAAAGCTTACTATTAATAAAATTAACGTGATTACGTGTTTGTTCATTAGTTATTAAATTACTTATACCATAATTTTATTGCTGTTTGAACTATAAGCCTATTATGTAATTACAAATTTTAATTCTTTAGTTAAATTTTATAAGCTCGTCATTTGGCAAGTCATATTCATATAATTTAGTGTTATCATTATATTCATAGTATAGCCATTGTAAGGTATTGGTTTTCTCTTCAAAAGTGTTAAAAATTCCGAATACAGAATACTCTTTGTCGTTTTTGGTCTGTGTTTCTATGGAATATCCCAACTGCTCGTTATTTTGTACACTTTGTTTTATGAATTCATTAGTGGTGTTAGCAATATAATATTCAACAACCGAATAGCTATGCTCAAGAAAACTTTGCGTATAATTATTTTCTTCAGGTGCAGTATTTATAAGTTTTTTGGTATACTGTTTTCTGAATTTTGAAATATTGCCATCCTTAATTTTTTTAGAATTGACAATTACTTCTGTTAGCATTGGAGTATCGCCTTCACCAGCAATGTAAATGGTATCTTTTATCCATTTAATTTCTATGATATCACCTTTTAAAAAATCCCTATCCTCAATCTTACTATTTATAAAACTCAATGCATCACTGCCCTTATTCGCATGAAGTAAATAATAATCTCCATCATCATTATAGCTTACAAAATCTAAAGTGTCGATATATATAGTATTAGGTTGTTTTGTGACTTTTTCTTTTACAGTGAGAGTGTCTTTAATGGTAGCAGCCTCTTGAGTAACGATGCTGTCTTTTGATACTTCTTCGTTACTATTTTTGTTTTCTTTTTCTTTTTCTTTTTCAACATTTTCCTTACAAGAAAGCAGTAGTACAAGAGGTATAAAAATCCAGATTTTGTTCATTATTTTCATGTTTTTAGTTTTCGTCAAAATGTATTGTTTTTTCAAGAGTACGGTTGTACTCAATAGTACTATTTTTTATTAATTTAGGGTTTGTTAAACCATATTCTATTCTTTCTAGTTTTATTTCTAAACGGGTTGGAATGGTTAAAGAATCATTAAAATAAGATTTAGGAATGGTATAATTACCAGAGGGGGCTTTTAGCGTATCCATTTGTCTTTCTCCAAAACCGTGTTGGGTTATATTTTCTGAAGTTTCTTTAATAACTAGTGTTCCTTTTTGAAATTCCAAATGATGTGGTGTGTAAAGATGATTCCAATTAAAAACAAAATCCTCGTTTGTTGAGATACGCTCTGGGATATTAAATTCGGTATTTCTGTTTTGAATCATAGGCTTTATATAAGCTAAAGGATAGGTAGTGCTATCAGGTAAAATGATTTCAAAATAATAAGAATCGCTTCTGCGTAAACTATCCGTTCGGTAAAACGATGTTTTTGTATAGTACAATTCGTTTTTTACATATAATTCCATAGGAAAGCCATTTAATAACACTTTTATGTTTTCATTAATTATCTTTTTTTTACCATCCGTCAGTACTACTTTTATTTGGTTTAAAGCGTCTTCTCTGTCACCATCTTTAATTTGAATATGTACTTTTAATTTTTCTATATTTTTTGCGTCTGCATCAGAAAGTGTTGAAACATCACAGCAACTAAAAAGAAATAGAATTAATAGTATGGAAAAGTATCTTCTCATAATCATTAGTAACGTTTTTGCAAGTGAATTGTTATAAAATAGATTTTGGGAGAGTCCTTATTTCTATGATAAGTCAAAAATAGGATCCATTGGTCAACTATAAAGCTACCAATGTGAATTCGAGGTGATTTAATATATATATGAAATATAAGACTATAGATTTGGAATAATTAAAAATACTCAACTTATAATTTTGAGAAATATAAATAGGAGAAAAGATGTAGTATGGTTTAAATTTATAACCCCGTAATATGAAAGGTAATGATGAAAAAGTGCCTGATATAATTCAGATCTATTATAAAGAATTTTGACTACCGTTTACTTATTAAAAAAGGCGTTCTCTTCATCAGTTAATAATCTTGAATGGATTAAGAAACGAAGTCCCAACGGTATTTCTAAGGAAAAACTAGCACCGCGACCTTCGGTAATATCTACGGTTAAATGGGTGTGTTTCCAATATTCAAATTGATCTTGGTTCATGTAAAAATTAACACCCTCAATTTCTCCTAAAAGAATATCACTTTCATCTAAATACATATCTCCTTTTTCAAAAACCATAGGAGCAGAGCCATCACAACAGCCACCACTTTGATGAAAAATTAATTCGCCATGTTTTGCTTTTAATTGTTGTAAAATTATTGCTGCTTTTTTCGTAATTGCTATTCTTTCCATGGTATGAAGTTTAAAAAAAGGCTGAATATAATATCCAGCCTTGGCTATAAAAAAGAATCTATTAAAAGAAACCCAGTTTGTTTTTATCGTAAGAAATCAACATGTTCTTCGTTTGACGGTAGTAATTGAGCATCATTACATGGTTTTCTCTACCAAAACCTGATTTTTTGTACCCTCCAAACGGTGCATGTGCAGGATAAGCGTGATAACAATTCACCCAAACACGTCCAGCTTTGATGGCACGCGGTATTTGATACAATTGGTGGGCATCTCTTGTCCAAACACCGGCTCCTAATCCGTAAAGGGTATCGTTGGCAATTTCTATGGCATCGGCTTCATCTTTAAATTTAGTTACACAGACTACCGGACCAAAGATTTCTTCTTGAAATACTCGCATTTTATTGTGACCTTCAAGTATGGTCGGTTTAATATAAAATCCGTTGGCTAAGTTGCCTTCTAGTTTATTGGCAGAACCACCTGTTAGTACTTTTGCTCCTTCGTCTTTTCCTATTTTAAAATACGATTGTATTTTTTCGTACTGATCATTAGAGGCTTGTGCACCAATCATTGTATTTACATCATAAGGATTGTCTTGTATAATGGCATTTGTTCTAGCCACAACACGTTCCATAAATGCATCATAAATATCTTCTTGTACCAATAATCTGGAAGGTGCTGTACATACTTCTCCTTGATTAAAAGCAAACAATACCGCTCCTTCAATGGCTTTATCTAAATAGGCATCATCGGCATCCATAACAGAATTAAAGAAAATATTAGGCGATTTTCCACCTAGCTCCATCGTAACAGGATTCAAATTCTTAGAGGCATATTGCATAATTAATTGTCCTGTGGTAGTTTCTCCTGTAAAGGCCACTTTATCTACTCTAGAACTTGATGCTAATGGTTTACCGGCTTCAGGACCAAAACCATGAACAATATTTACCACACCAGGAGGAAATACATCCGCAATTTTCTCCATCAATAAGGTTGCTGATGAAGGGGTTTGTTCCGCTGGTTTTAACACCACACAGTTACCCGTTACCAATGCCGGAGGTAATTTCCATGATAGCATTAATAGCGGAAAGTTCCATGGAATAATTTGTCCTACGACACCGAGTGGTTCTTTAATATTCATAGACAAGGTGTTAGAATCTAGTTCTGATGCACCTCCTTCTTCTGAACGAATACAAGCTGCAAAATAACGCCAATGATCAACTGCTAAAGGAATATCAGCATTTAATGTTTCACGGATTGGTTTGCCATTATCACAAGTTTCAACCAATGCAAATTCTTCCAAATTAGCTTCAATAATATCGGCTACTTTATTTAAAAGTGTTGCTCTTTCAGTAGCTGAAGTGTTTCCCCAAGATTCTTTTGCAGCATTGGCAGCATCTAAAGCCAATTCTATATCTTCTTTTTGAGAACGTGGATATTTTGCAATTAAGCTATTATCAATGGGAGATGTATTTTCAAAATATTGACCACCGAGCGGTGCAACAAATTTTCCATTAATAAAATTGGAATATTTTTCTTTAAATTTTGGTTTCGAATAACTCATAAAAATATTTTTTTAGTGATTAATTATTTGATAATGAATCCGTGTAATATTACGGATATAACATTTTTATAAAGGTATTATTTAGGTATCAGAAATAACTGAACGTATTTATTAATAAATTGAACATATCTACTTTTCTGAATATTTTTTGTATTATTGTGTATGAGTCAGCTCTTACAATCGCATAGAAAGAACAGAAAACTAACGACGTTAGTAGAAAACAGGACTACCTATAGTGCTGAATATGCGGAGTTAAACATTTTTGAGACTCATAAAATTGCAGAAAAAGTAAAGCTCACTTTTGACTTTCCTGTAATAGCGAGTATGCTTACCGGAAAAAAAATAATGCATTTAGAAGGACTGCCTAGTTTTGAATTCTTTCCAGGTGAATCTGTGGTAATGCCCAGAAGTAAACCCATGGTAATTGATTTTCCTATTGCTAATGAAAAGAACCCTACACAATGTCTCGCATTAGGTATAGATGAAAAGAAAATTAGCGATGTGGTGTTGAATTTTAACAACTATGTAGCTATTGAAAATGAAAATAATAATTGGGATTTAGACGCAAACACCTCTCATTTAACCAATAACCAAGCGGTGAATCATTTAGTAGAGCGTTTGGTATATACATTTACCAACAATAATAAATCTAAAGATGTATTGTTAGACTTGATGATACAAGAGCTAATTGTACGTTTATTACAAACAAAGGCGAAAGCTCTTATTTTAAGTGATACGCAAAATGTTTTGAACGATACCAGAATTGGTATGGTTATTCAATTTATTAAAGAAAACTTAACCAATAGAGATATTACGGTTGATGTGTTGGCAGAAAAAGCCTGTATGAGTACTTCTCATTTTCATAAAAAGTTTAAGAATACCTTGGGGGTTTCACCTATAGACTATATTAATTCTGAAAAGATAAAATTTTCTAAAAAATTAATAAAGGAAAAGAAAAGTTTTCAGATGTCTGAAATTGCCATTAAGTCCGGTTTTAATAATACCAGTTATTTCAATAGACAGTTTAAAAAGATGGAAATGATGACGCCTCAACAGTTTAAAAAATCAATTACCACTTCCTAAGGTTTTAGCTTACTATAACCTATAGGGTTTAGAAAGAAAGTGGTTTACTGAGCAGTCTTAAAATCACCAAAAAATAACGCTGTAAGTAACAACCCGATTCCAATCCCTATAAAAGATCCTTTTGCCAAATCAGTTAATTCCGAGTAATGGGTAGCTACTTGTGCCGTAGCAATTACAAACATACCAGCAGATAGTAATAGGAGTGATTTTCTTTTTGTTGTTTTTTTCATCTTATTGCATTTTTATAAGGTATTTATTGGTAGAAGTGTTAAGTAAAATTAGAAATTTTTCCGATAAAATTAAAATAATAAGCAACTATTTTAATAAATAATCAATAATTAGGGGTGTATTGTTTATGTATAAGAAGTTGAAATGAGCATAGTTATACTTAAAATAGGATGGTTTAAGCTATAATTTATCAACGTTTTTCGATGCATTTCTCATTATTCCTTGCACTTGAATTTGATACATACTGTTTAGTGGTTCATCTATTCCGATATATGTAAAATATTCAGCGTTGCATGTTTTGCAAATGATTTTATCAAATACAGGAAATCCACCTTCTTTTGATTTGTTTGCAACACCAATATGGTAGTGTTGTCTGAGTTGTAAATATTCTTCTTCACTCAGGTTCGGTCCTTTACCTGTCCAGCTATTTTCAATTTGCCTTTTATAATTCAATTGTAATGTTTCCTCAAAGGTTAAGCAAGTGAAGTTGTACGCTTCTGCCTCGTCCTTTTTACCGGTTATGTAATCCGGATTTTTAATATATGAAGGTTTTATTATTTCATTATCCATAGAATTTGTAATAAAGCAATCAAGTTAGCAAATACATTCAACATGGCTAATTATAAACCCAGTGAATCCATTTTTTCTTTTTCATACCTGCTGTCTTCTGCAGGATAACGTAACGATTCTTTGTAATTTCCAGATTGCTTGGCCAAAGACCAAGTTAAGCTTTCGCCAGCAAATTTTGGGGCAGGTATTTTTGTAAATACACTATCCTGATATGCTTGTTCTGCATTTATGATGTTCCAGCCTTCTTCTTTAAATTTATTGATAAGATCATCTAAAAATAGGGCAGAGGTTAAATTATGATGTAGTAATAAGGTGTGGCTGATGTGTCTTCCAGTAAGTTCTTTTGAAAGTGTTTCGTAATAGTTGGCCCGTTCTAAAATATGCTGTACATAAAAGTCTTTGAATTGGTCAAGTGCTGTTTTTTGAACACCAACTTCTTTTATCCTTTTTAATAGGCGTTGGTTAACATACCAATCAGAAGCATCTATAGTTACATATCCGTTTTGGTAATTGTTACGGCTCAGTATATTTCTTATACTATCTACTTTTAAGGGGTTTTGCCCTTCTTTTAAATAGGGGAAACGAAATAGTTTAATGCTATTGCTGAGGTTTGAGATTACGGAGTCGGTTCTTTTTAGTTCACTTTCAAAAAGTTCAGCAGAATTTATGTCGGAATTGAAATTGGGATGTGTAAAAGAATGATTGCCTATGCGATGGCCTGCATCGTTCCATGTTTTTAGTAAGTATTGGCCTTTTTCATTTAATTTGTTTTCACCGGTTACAAAAAACACCGCTTTTAGATTTTCTTTTTGGAGGTGAGACAAAATCATTTGATTCCAAGCTTCAAATTGATAACCTGCTAAATCGGAAGTGATGCCATCATCAAAAGTAAAACTTACCGTTGGTTTACTTTTTACTATTTGCTCCGCTTGTTTAGTTGTTTCTTTTTTACAGCCTATGCAAAGCACGATTAGATATAAGGGTATAAAGAGTATTTTTCTCATGAGTTCTTTTTGAGTTCGTATAATTTAAATAACATCTACCACTTCTTCTAATACATAATGAGTTACGCCCACTACAATAGCAATTCCAATAATAATGAGTAATCGTAAACCTATGGCGTTTTTACGTTGGTTCAGTTTCTTTTTTAGGTAAAAAATATCAACTAGTATATAAAGTACAGCAATAATTCCACCAATAATGGCTCCAACCTGAATCAAAGCTACTCCATATACCCAATCAAACATTTTCATAAAACCTGTTGAAGGTGCTGGTTTCGGCCCCAATATAATACGCATATGAGCAAAACCAGCCAGAAAGCATATTAGGGTCCAGATCAGGTAATTTAATAGTCTTTTAAAAATTGTCATGGATTAATGATGCAATGAGCTGTTTGTTTTTTTCTAATGCCAAAGATAAATCCATTAGAGTATTAATAATTGTAATTGGTTCAATATTTCAGACTTTTAACGCAACCTGTATTTATCACTATGATAATTCTATAATTTATCATCTTTTATTAGTCTTATGAACCGTATTGTACCATCATCAAATAATGACTTAAAGGCATGGCTTCTCATTCTTTTTAACTAAGGTTTTTATGCTTGACTTTGTTCTAAGTTTACCATCCAATTAATACCAAACTTGTCGGTTAACATACCAAAATAGGAACCCCAAAATGTATTTTCCATTGGCATTGTTATGTGACCGCCTGCAGAAAGTCCTTTAAATAATTTATCGGCTTCCTCTGTGTTTTCAGGAGTAATTGAAACTGAAAAATTATTTCCCTGTACAAATTTAGGTCCCCAATCTCCAACGGTGTCACTGCCCATTAAAATGGTTTTTCCAATGGGTAAACTCACATGCATAATTTTGTTTTTATCTGAATCCGTAACTTTATAACCGTCACCTTCAGGCATTTCTTCGAACCTGCCTAGGAAAATAAATTCGCCACCAAAAACGGATTTATAAAAGTTAAATGCAGCTTCACAATTTCCGTTAAAGTTTAAATAGGTGTTTATTGTTGCCATAATATTTTTGTTTTAAAGGTAATGAATTGTAGCATATTAAAAAGAGCATCTTACAATAGTCGATTTTTATTTCAGTTCAGATTACTACACTGTTTTTATTTTTTTAGATCAACAATTCTCTGTGTCAGAACATAGCTTCCATCTCCTTTCTGATTCGGATTTATGATTAAGAAATCAAGCCTTTTAATTTTTTTGTAGCCATTGATATCTATGGTATAGCTATTGTTTACTATGAAAAATCGTTTTGAAAAGAGCTCAAAATCTTCCTCCTGTCTTTTCATTCCATTATACTCCGCAACTGAAAGAAGCTCATCTATTTTAGTTAATACGCCAAGTATAATTTCTGAACCGCTATTTAAAAACCGAGATTTATAAGGGCCAGCTTTAAATTCTACGTTGTTGATTTTTACAATGAATTGAAATGTTTTAGTAGAATCAATAATCGGAAATTGGTACAGATCACCATTTTTTTCTCCGTTTATTTTATTTCCATCTACAAGTATTGAAATTTCTGAAGCTTTTATTTTCTTTTCAATTTTATTCTTAAAAAACCGAAGCGAATGGCTTGAAAATTCCTTTTGACCATAGGTTAAAAGAAAGGAGATTGACAATAATAGGGTTAGAAGAACTGTTCTCATAAATATTTCCACTTAAATAAGACTACAAGATAAAATTAAATTTCTAAAATTATATATGGTTTACAATTTTAAAGACTTATAAACTAATTAATGTTATGCATCAGCTTTGTTTTCACTATCTATGAACGAACAGTTAACGAAGCTTTTACCGTGCTAAAAGAATATCTTTGAATATCTTTTCAGTTATCATACGAAGCACAAAAAACGATAATTTTTTTTAAATAAATAAAAAAGGAGTAGGTACTATTAGTAAGAATTTCCGACCTTTAAAAATTGTTATTCGAGCTGGAAAATATGCAGAATAGTTTTTATAAACATGAACTTGTAGGTTGTTATTAGCTGCTAATCAATACTACCCATAAATCTTTATTTAAATAGTAATTATGACACATAAGAAGTCCCTTTTTTTAGTTTTTACGTTACTCGTGATGAGTTTTTATACGTATGGACAGTTAATAGATACACGTATTGAAGTGAAAAAATATTCGGTTCAAGAAATTAGCCATCCTGGTATCATGCATAGTGGGGAAGAGCTTAATGCTATAAAAGCTCATGTGAACAATGGTGATGAGCCATGGTCGAGTGCCTATAAGGCTATGGTGGTCTGGAAAGGGTCTTCATTAGATTGGACACCAACACCTTTTGCTCATGTACATCGTGATAGTTATGGAGCCAATAGAGTTGGCGATCCGCAGATCGGTAATGACGCTGAAGCCGCGTATAGTCATGCCATGCAATGGGTGGTTACAGGAAATAAGGCACATGCCGAAAAAACCATCGAAATATTGAATGCCTGGAGTAGTACTATAGATACAATTACTGGGAAAGATGATAATTTGGTTGCCGGTATGATAGCTCACAAATACTGTAATGCTGCAGAAATCATTCGTTATACGTATGACAACTGGCCACAAGATGAAGTGAATCAGTTCAAGGATATGATGCTTAATGTTTTCTATCCTTTAATCAGTAATTACTACACCAATAGCATGAATTCCAATGGGAATTGGGGCCTTTCTATGGTCAATTCGGTGTTGGCAATTGCCGTTTTTTGTGATGATGTAGAATTGTTTAACGATGCTATTGCACATGTTATGGGTACTGAAGTGCAACCCTATTCAACCTTTTCGGGCTATATAGATGCGACGACGGGTCAATGTCAGGAAAGCGGAAGAGATCAGGGGCATTCTCAGATGGGGCTGGGGTATTTAGCGGCAATATCCGAAATAGCATGGAAGCAGGACATTGATTTATATGCCTATCTCGACAACCGTCTTTTACATGGCTTTGAATATTTTGCAAAATACAATCTAGGTAACGAGGTAGTATATTATAATATGTATGGAAAATTTAAGGATGTAATATCAGAGAAGAGTCGTGGAAAATATCAACCTATTTTTGAAAGGGTTTATGATCACTATGTGCGTGTAAAAAAACTTCCAATGCCTTATACTAAACAAATTGTTGAACAGATTCGTCCAGAGGGGTTTACTTCTTCGATGATTTCTTGGGGTACCTTAACAGGATATCAGGGAGATCCAATTGATTAGTACGTCGTGTTTTTAAAGTAAATAGGTGTTTTGTTATCATTTCCAATGGTTTTTATTAATGGTACTTTTAATAGCTCTTAGCAAAAAATAAAGTCTTATTTGCTTTAGTCCGTTACCAAATGAAATTCTTTTTTGTCCTTCAAAAATTAGGCTTCCTCCTTGACTTCCAGGATAACGTAACGTTGCTTTTTTTTCCGTTAATGTAGTAATGTCTTTCCATAAAAATTGTTTAACGAGGCCAATAGAACCAATGCCTGTAAATATTTTTCCTCCTCTATTGTTCAGTGTTATTTCTACTTTGCCCCAAATACTCATTAGAGCTAGGCTCCAGAAAACAATAGAGCCAATGATAAAAGGAATTCCCAAAAGAGATTGAAATAAATCAAACTCACTATTAATCAATTGCGTTCCATAAATGCCACCTAGCGAACCACCTGACCAAACTAACATAAATGGCACCATAAAAAATGCGACCGGTGACCGTGTTGTTGCTCCAATAATTGTATTATTATGCTCTGTTTTATACCATGTTCCGTCAACTAAATTAGTGATGTCGAACTTATCATACGCATCGTTTCCTAAGTTTTCAGATATTTTAAATAGCGTTCCACAGCTAATACATTGGGCAATATCAGTTTTAACATTAATCTGTTCCGTATTAATTGTAGCGTTGCATTTAGGACATTTCATAGGCTAATTGTTTTTTTAGAAAAAGATAATTAACTAATTCTCTAAATAAAATTTATAATTGCCTGAAGTTAATACCAATTCATGATCAGTTAATTTATCAATATTAAAATTTTTCTGTTCTTTTTTGATGTTTATAGTAATAATACTATCATTAACAGACCAAGATCCATTCAATTTAGAATCATATTGTGTTATTAATTTTACTTTATTTTCGGTCTGAAAATTATAAGACATTTTAGCATTAATATCCATTTTTATGGGAGTGTAATTATTAGAAGTTACTGGTATGAACTTTTCCATTTTTGATACTTTCCAATTTTTAGTGATTTTCTTTTCCAAGCCGATTGAGCAAGAAGTCAAAAGAATTATAGAAGCTATTGTAAGTATTTTTAATTTAATTTTCATAGATTTTTTGTTAACGGTTTATGTATCGTAATTGACGAGGTTTAGCAACTAATTTAGTAAACATAAAAGAGTCTCGGTATGCGATTTTTGGCGGTTTAGGGTTCGTAAATAGGCTAGTATTTGTAATGAATTTTAAATAATGTTACCATTTCATAGTTTTTTTTGTATTCAATTTTAGCAATTAAATTTTATTTTTTTCCATCTTAATTTACTTTATTGATAACAGAATTATAAATTGGTTTTAAAAGTCCAGTTATAGTAAGAAGGGCAATTCCGATGATTAAGCGATATTCTCTAAAAATATTATTCGGATACAAGTTGGTTAGAGAGATGATTAAAATTATTAAGACCATAATCCAAACTAATCCAAAAATAATTAAGGTTGCTTTTTTCATATAAAATAGTATTCCAAAATTCTTAATTTAATTATTTAGCTGTTCTTTCTGTAATGAATGGTAATGATTGTAAAAAGCCATTGTCTTTATACCCATTATAATAATACTTGAATTTTGAAGCTAAAGAAACGGCACTGCAATAGGGTGAGAGTATGAGTTTTATTTAGCGACGGTCTTTCAAATTTAGGAATATTGTGGCAATAACACAAATGAAAAATTAGGGTAGTACTTATGGTAAAATTTTTTAATGACAAATTAAGTATTAATGTATGTATTGATGTAAAAGGACTTTATTGCTATTTGGCTATTAATTCTGCCATTCTTTTTTCAAGGCCAGTGTAATAATCTCCATTTTTAAATTCAGGTATCATAATTTGGTCTATTATGTTTTTACAAATTTATTATAGTGCGTATCAGAAATTAAATCCGTATCTTAACTTCGAATATACAATCATTCGATTATTTAAAGTAAAATTATGAATTCTAGGTCAGATAATAAATTAAGTCCCAAGGAGTACTTATTTTTAGTTGTTTGCTTAATTATTTTTTTTACTGTAAGTATATATTTATTGGGGGGTGAAGCTTTTCCAAAAGGTACAGACCTTATTATTAATGGTGTAGGAATAGTTGTTGCCATTCCCATAGTAATTTCTATGTTAAAGAACATGCAATACTAACTTGATTCTTTAACATTAAAACATTCTTGCAAATCAATTTTTTAAACACCTCCTTTACTTTAAATATCCAATACTCTATGTTAACCATTTCATATAAGAATAGGTGGGTATATGCGATAATTTTCAAAGAAAATTCATAAAATTAATGTATTATCAATTTTGGTTACGACCAAATTTGAGTAATTATTTTATACATTTTTACTTACTGTTATTTTTTTCTAACTGATGTTTTTAGAATACTATAATTACAAACTCTATTTTCTAAATATTCAATTTTACTGCAGAACTTAGTTGTAGCTTCTTTTTTTCTATTTTATTATTTCTTATTGATAATTTTAAAAATAGAATACAAACTATGAGTAGTAAAATAATAGACAATATAGAATCTTCTATGCCGAAATCACTTCCTATTAGTAAAATGGGCCCATCAAAATTGGCATTGATTATATGTCCTTCTTCAGTTCCAGAGAGATTAGAACCATAAAAAGGTTGAGCAAAATTCCATCCTAAATGAAACGCAAAAGGCAACCATAAGCTTTTTGTATAAGTGTACATTATACTATGTGCAAAACCAAAGGTTAATAATAGTAGCACAGACAGTAATGTAACGTTGTCGTTCAACAAGTGTGGTACTGTGAAAATTATTGATATTATTAACAAAGCCAAATAAGTTCCTAACCATTTTTCAACAATTCGATATATAATTAGCCTGAAAATAACCTCTTCAATTAAAGCTGCAATTATAAGAAATGAAAAGGGTGCTAATAGATAAGAAAAATCAGAAATACTATTAACGGTATAATAACCGAGTAAATAAAGAATTAATATTACCAACGATAACACTAAAAATCCAAATAGAAAACCACCTAATAATTCTGTTGTTAAATTTATTTTAGTCAGTTCTTTAATTTTTCGCTTGTCATATATTTTAAAAAAATAAAAATAGCTTAATAATAAAACAATAACAGAGATGTAATTTATAATAGTATCTCCAATTGGCTTACTGTTAATAAAGTAGTATATTATAGGTTTTGTTATTAAGTTTTGAATTCCGATAAGTATTCCAAGACAAATTGTAATTGCTAAAACTATTTTAATTACAGGAAAGTGAATTATTTTTTTTAAGGTAAATTTCATCAATAATTTTCAGGTTTATTATAGATAAGCAACAACGGTTAATATAAGATCAATTACGTTGTTTAAGCACCTAATATAGCAAATTAATCACACACAGGATATTCCGCAGGATTGTACGTAATTAAGCTGTGAGCAAGCAATTAAATTTAAATACCTTGAATTATTGAATTATTTTCTCCGTTTAATGCGAAACTACTTTCAGTCCGATAATGGAGACAATTAGCGTCATAATGAAAAAGAGTCGCCAAAATGTTGCAGGTTCTTTAAAAATTAAAATCCCAACCAAAACAGTTCCTACCGCACCAATACCTGTCCAAACAGCATATGCTGTACCAATGGGGAGTTGCTGAGTTACTTTTAAAAGAAGAAACATACTGATACTTAAACAAACAATAAACCCTATATACCAATATGTAGATTCAATACCTGTAGCCTCTTTTGCTTTTCCAAGGCACGCCGCGAAGGCAACTTCAAAAAGCCCAGCAATTATTAAAAGTATCCAATTCATTCGTTTTTTATTTCTTTTGTGCTGCTTAAAATTTTTTAATTTAGACCTGTTTTTATAGTAAGTCCAACGTTTTTAATAGAAGTTATTACAAACAGTTTAATCTTTATTTCGAAAATGCTTTCAAAATTTCCATTGCTTTATCGGTATCTATTTTATCTACAAAAATATGGTCGTGATAATAAGCCGCAACTACATTACAACTTATTCCATTTTCCGATAATGCCTTTGAAAATGCAGCTGTTAAACCAACAGCTTCTAACGCAGAATGTACTGTAAGTGTAATCCATGATGCAATAAAAGAATATTCTAAATTTAGTTGGTCTGCAACTTCCTTTTTAGCAATAACAGTAATGCTTTCTTCTTCTTTAAAAGTCATTATGATTTGGCTCAAATTGAGTTGGTCCAAATTTTCTGTAGTACAAAATACGTATTCGCCTACATTGTGTTTAGGCTTCATTGATTTTAATAGCGTCTCTAAATCTTTTTCTCCGTTCATTTATTTAGCACTTTTAGTTAGTCTTTGTAACTCATTTAAGGTAGCCTTACCAACACTATGAGCAGATTGTGGGTTTTGACCCGTTATTAATCTATTGTCAGTAACTACGTGCATGTTAAAAGGTGCTGACTTTTCAAAAATAGCACCACGTTCTTTTAACGTATCTTCTAGTAAAAAAGGAACCACATTTTCTAGTTTTACTTTAATTTCTTCTTCATTTGTAAAGGCATTCACTTTTTTACCATCCACAAGATACGATCCGTTGCTTAATTTAATGTTTACAAGTCCCGCAGGTCCATGACATACAGCACTGACTACACCATTATTTTCATAAATTTGCTTTGCTATTTCCGCAATTTCTAAATTGTCTGCAAAATCCCACATAGCCCCATGACCTCCTGCATAATGAATGGCTACATAGTCATCAGGATGTACTTCATTAGGTTTTTTGGTATTTTCAATTTTGTTACGATACAAATCATTATCCCAAAATTTCTTATTGATAGAATCAGTCATGTCAAAGGCGTCTACAGGAGCTTTTCCACCTAACGGACTTACAAAATCTATTTCGTAACCAGCAGTATGCAGTACATCCCAAGGATGAGAAACTTCTCCAAGATAGTAACCGGTTTTCTCTCCCGTATCTCCTTTTTCATCATGACTTGTAACTACAAATAATATCTTTTTTAATGCTTTCGTTTCCGTTTTTGCTATTGATTTATCTGAGTTGGTTTTATTATTACAGCTTATAAGAAGCACCGTAAACAAGAATACAAAAAGGGGAATTTTAATTTTTATCATATTTGACATTTCTAAATTTATTTTAAAATAAGGTATTAGAATATTCACATTTATTAAAAGGTAAAAACAATTTTATATCCTTTATAGAGAATAATGCTAGGGGACAAAAGTCTTAAACATTTTGAAGAAACTATTTAACAAATGATAAAAACGAAATTTATTTTATGTTTGCTCTAATTCTACTTAAACTAACTTGGGTAATACCTAAATACGAAGCGATATGAGATAATTGTACACGTTGTATAATGCTAGGATAATTTTTAAGAAGTGCTAAATACCTTTCGGTTGCGGTATTAAATTGTAAAGAAATAAGTCGCTCTTCTGATTTAATAAGTTCTAATTCTGAAAATTTACGTCCCCAATTTGCAATTTCAATGTCTTTTAAAAAGAGTTTGTGAAGTTTTTCTGTTTGTAATTCGTAGAGTTCGCAATCTTTCAATAATTCTACATCTTCATACCCTTTTCTATTATTAACATAACTTTGCATTGAAACAATAGGATCGCCTTCTTGACCAAACCAAAAAGTAATTTGATTATCATCTGAATACGCATAGGCTCTAGCTATTCCTTTTTTGATAAAATAAATACTGGTTTCAATTTTATTTGCTTTAAATAAAATATGCCCCTTTGGTAACTTAGTTTCAATTATTGACTCCGTTATTAAGTTGCTAGATTCCGTTGTTAGAGGGTATATAGTATTAATAATTTGGTTTATTTCCATATATTTATTTGCAATCAATTTTATACTATTAAGATTTATTATCTGGTATTAAAAGTACTGTTTATTTCTGAAAATAGCGGTTTAATTGCTGCCAACGGCAGTTCGTCTAATAACCTACCGCTGTTTTTATAGTTTCTACTAAATTACGTTTTTTAGCTTTATTGTTATATTGGTATTTGTTTTTTTGTGTTTCGCCTTAAGAGAAGTGCTATTGTACTCAATAATTGGTATATAATCTTGATTAAGTCTTGGTAGGGCTTTAAAAAGAGTAGTTTCTTTAGGTTAAGGATGTTCCAGATTCTTTTCAAGTTATAAACTATAAACATTAGGCCTACATCTGCACTTGCTCTTTGTTTTGTTTTTTTAGTGGTAATATAGTTAAAACCCCATTGGCGTTTTATGGTTCCATAAGGATGCTCTACAATAGCTTGTCTTTTTTTGTATGCCTTTGGGTTTTTTAAAACTTGTCGGGCATTTTCTTCGATGTATTTTTGGAACTCACTTCGCTGTAACACCTTTCCATTTACTTTAGAGGTGGTACATAGATCTCTCGCCGGACATGTTTTACATTTGTTTGTTTTGTACTGTTTAAATCGATAGTTTCTTCCTTTATAAGTGCTTCCGTTGCTTTTAAGGATATTTCCCTGTGGGCACAGATAAGTGTCACTTTCTTTATTATATTCAAAATATTCTGAGTTGTAGCTTGGGTCAGGAGCTTGTGAAGCTCTCCCTATTCCAGGTATTGCTACAAGTGTTTTTATACCTAATTGATTAGCTGTCCTAAATTCACTTCCTGTATGATAACCTTTATCATAAAGTGCAGTAAAAGAATTAGAGCCTAAAATGGTTTTTGCCCTGCGTAGCATCTGTCCCATTGCTTTTGAGTCATTCTTATTGGTGACCAAATAATCAAAAGGGATTTTATTATCTGCATCTACAGTGGTCTGCACACAGTAGGCAACTTCAGTGATGTTGTTACGTACTATCAAATGCTTACTGTCGGGATCTGAGGTTGATATCTGTGGTTCTCCAGATTCTTTTAGTTTTTTTTCAAGTTGCTTATAGTGTTTTCTGCGTCCTTGATGTTTGTCTATATTATTTTTGATTTCTTCCTTTTCACTGTTGCTGTCACTTTGTTCTAGTGCATTGTCGTACTGTAGCAACTTATTGTCAATATAATCTAAATGACGTTGTATTTTCTTTTGGTTAAAATTATTCTTTTTACTGTTCTGTGCTCTAAATTTAGTACTGTCGCCTGCAATCAATGTAGCTCCAATGAGCCCAAAATTGCGTGCTATTTGAACCGTAGCAAAAAACACTTTTTTTATTGCTTTAGCATTATCCTTTCTAAAATTACTGATAGTGTTATGGTCGGGAGCTAAAGATTCAAGAAGCCACATTAGTTCAATATTACGTTTGCATTCTTTTTCCAATAGTCGTGAAGATCGCACGCGGTTCATATAGCCATAGATATATAGTTTCAGTAAAACAGAAGGATGGTAGGCTGGAGGTCCGTTCTCTGTAAAATCTGAACGAAAACCAAGTTCCGCTAAGTCAAGTGAATCTACAAATTGATCTATCGACCTAATGCTGTTCTCCTCATCAATAGAATCTTCAAGAGAAATGGGAAAAAGGCAGGTCTGTTTTCGGTCTTTTCCAATAATAAATTTCATAGTTAGAAGATACGAAAAAACTGAAAGGTAATAAAGAATTTACGCTAGAAAAAAGAATAAGTTATTAGACAGTCTGACGGCTTTGTATATTATTAACTTTGTCAGTTCACTATAGTGATAAGTTGTTTATTTAAGCACCTAATTTAGCAACTATAAAATTAATGTAATGATGACTTCGAACGTTAGCCATGACACTTCAGGGTTTGTAAGTAGGCGAGAACTAGCCATTAATTTTATATTTTGGTATCACCAGTTATTTTATTAGTTTTATTATGTTCGGATAAAAATTTCCAATTTTTCCATTTCTAATTTTAATAACACATATAATTGGTAATATTATGTTTATAACAAACAGTACTGGCCAAATATAAAACAAGAGAGACCTTGAACTTATTGGACCAAATTCTATATGTGTAATTTTTAGGAAGAACCATATTATAAATGATAAGAAAGCAATAAATGTCCAAAGTATTTGGAAATTAATAAGGTTTATACCAATATCTTTAAGTCCAATTATTTTATCTTTTTTTGTTGACCATAATATGAAAGGTAAAATTATATTTCCAGTTGGTATAATAAGACCTAATAGTACCGATAAGTGAAAGTATATTAAATAATTTATGTCAGTTTGTTTTCCATGGTCTCGTATGTCTTCTGCATTTAAATCTAAAACTTCGCAAATCAAATTCAATGTTTTTCCTCTGGGTTCATTTTCGTTATTTTCAATCCGCTGAATAGTTCTTAAGTTAACTTTTGCAGATTCAGCCAACTCTTCTTGAGATAGTCCTTTTTTCTTTCTAACGTCTCTAATTTTCTTTCCGATTTCGTTCATAAATAATTAAGTTTATTTTTTGACAAAATTATTTATGAAACTATCATTTTGGTAACGGTTTAAATACGGCATTTTTACGACATTATTGTCTGTCATTGGGTTTGTTGAGTTCTAATTGGTGCTAACTAGGGTATAAACGTCCCGATACTTCGAGAGCGTTTATATCCGTTATGTTTATTAATGTTTTTTTATGTAATAATAAAGCCAAAGAAACAGCACTTCAAATGTGATGGAGTAGCGGTTTATTTAGCGACTGCCTTTCAAATGTAGTAATAAAATGGGGTTTAATCAAATTGAAAATTTGGGTAGCAACTGTGGTGCAAGTAAAGTGTAAAAAATGAAATAGTTTTTACGTGTTTGATAACAAAATAAGATGTTAGGCTCAGTTTTTTTTATCTAATATTCTCTTCTTTTTTTCCATGTGTACTTATCTTTCATTGCTGTATTCCATTCTGCCAAATCTGATAACATTTTATCAATTTTAATCTTGTCAATCCATCGACCATTTACAAAAACACCAAATATTTTTCGAGTGTTATTAATGTCGTTTAATGGGTTAGCGTCAAGCAAAACAAGGTCTGCAAATTTTCCAACTTCTACAGTTCCAATTTTGTCATCAATTTCAAGCCAAGTTGCAGGTAATCTCGTTGCTGAAATTAAAGCTTCTTTATTTGTTAAACCCGCATCAACTAATAACTCCAATTCGTCATGCAATGAGAAACCTGTTATTATGCCAGATGTTCCAGCATCAGTTCCAGCAACCATAGGTACTCCAGCGTCTTTAAAAGCTATGATTATTTCTTTATGAAATGTAATTAGACTGTCTAAATAATTAAGAAAATCAGGACTTGAATGCTTATTGTAATTGTTTGATGTTAACCATTTATCTTTTAAAAGTGGATGTACATATTGTAAAGTTTTCATTGATCGAATCGAATCGAGCGATTGAACTTGGTCTCTTATTTTTACAATAGCTATCAAATTTGGGATTAACCATGTACCATTTTCTTTTGCTAGTTGAGCAAAATATTGAGCCTCTTTTTTTGTCTTATCTTGATTTCTTATCTGTTTAGAAAATTCTTCAGCGTGGGCAACTAAACCAAAATGTGGAATAAAAGCTTTTTCTGTTTGACCCTTAAACGCATCTGGAATATGTCCAACAACTTTTAGTCCTTGTTTTTCAGCTTCATCTACAAGTGCTGTAAAAGACTCCATATTTAATTGAGAATATGCTTTAACAAAATTGTAACCTTCAGCTTTTACAATTCTAACAGCTTGTCGTGCATCTGTAGCTGTGTTTACGATTCGTCCACCATTATTCGGATCTCCACCATTTATCATTGGTGCTATAGCCATTCGTGGCCCTATGACGTCTCCTTTTGTAATTTCATTTCTTTGTCCAAAATGCTCAACTCTTCCTCCAAGTTCAAATATGGTTGTAACACCATTCGCTATATAGGTTGTCATAACATCTTGAGTGTCCATAAAAAATGTTGCACCTTGTGTAGGTGAATTTTCTCTAAAATTTAAATCTGCATTGGTATGTACGTGCATATCAATAAGCCCAGGAATTAACCATTTTCCAGTTCCGTCTATAATTTTCACATTATTTGGAATGATTTTATTAATTGATACTATTTTTTTGTTTTCAATAACTACAGTAGCATTTTCAATAATGCTATTTTCTTCTGTCATTGTAATGATATTCACATTCTCGATTGCAAAAAGGGATTGCTTTTGAAGTTCTTGTTGTTGTGAATTATTTCTGGATGATTCTTTGCATCCTATTAAGACTAGTGAAAATAATAAGAAAATTAAGGATAAAAATTTAATATTATTCATTGAAATGTTTTTATAGATAGACAAATCTATTGGCTAATTGTTACACTTTTTAAAAGTATTTTCAATTTTTGAAAGGTCTAGTTCTGAAATATGTTATCAATTTCAAATTATTATCTTTATGTTTTTGCAAGAGCAACTCTTGGTCAGTTAGTTTTGGATACGTGTTTATTTTCAATTTCTTTCAAATTTATAATTTTGACATACTCAGTCAATTTTTTGAAAGGCATGGTCAATTGAGGCATATATTTTCTTTCTAATTTTGTATTATAAATCAATACGTCTGTGTTTAACCTTAAAAAATTCAATTATGATTAAAAATAAAAATGTAATTAAAGTAATGGTATTAGGTGTCTTATTCATCATATTTACTATGGTTCAAGGTTGCGGTAAGACTAAGGATAATCACAAAAAAGCTAATGAACAAATAGCCGAGATTTCACTTGAAGAAGAAGGAGGAGAGCCACATACGCATAAAGAAGAAATAGAACCGCATACGCATAGTCATTCACCTCAATCAGATCCTGGAAAAAGAATATTAAAACCAGAAGATGTAAAAGGATTGTGGGTGTTTCCTGAAAGTAAAGACAAATTAGGTTCTGGAGGATTACTTAAAATTTATATGGATGCTGAAAGTCATCCTCAAGCTTCTTCAGGTTTTGCTAAATATGAGTTGGGAGTGGGTGGAGCTCTACCTGAACACAAACATAATAAAACAGAAGAGATTGCTTATTTTCTTTCAGGAAAGGGGATTGTTATAAGTTACGAGAATAATAAGAAGATAGAGACTGTTGTTGAAGAAGGATATGTATGGTATACAGCACCAGGGGAATGGCATTCGTTTAAAAATACAGGAGATGTACCTTTAAAATTGGTGTTTGCAACGATACCAAATGCCAAACATGGTTTGTTGAATTTCTTTAAAAAAGTAAGTGCAGAACCTGGGAAACAGGCTACTGCATTAAGTGCGGAAGAGTTTGCAAAACTTGCGTCAGAAAATGACATGATCTTAAAGCCTGCAAAAATTGAGTAGCATTTATTTTCTTGTTTGTGTTTTGGTCGCATAACACATTTCATTAAGCTGGAATCAATTTTACAGTGTGTAAAAAATAAGTTTAGCCTATGGTAAAATGATTCTTATAAGTTGATTCCTTTAGAAAATTGTATTTTTAAGGTATAAACCTCATTTAAAAATTATGGGTAACGGTTACGATATAGCAAAAAACAATCCTACATTCAAGAAAATTGAAGTGTCATCTCTTATGTTTTCGGAATACCGATGTATGGAGGAAAAATCGATTTTTACGGCATGGTCTCATTTAAACTACTTTATTTATGTATTAGAGGGTAAAAAGAAATGGCGAACATTAGAACATAGCTATATGGCTCATGCCAATGATGTGCTTTTTGTAAAAAAAGGAGCTAACATAATTCATAAGTTTTTCGATTCAGATTTTTGTGCCATGGTTATCTTTATTCCTGATGCGTATATAAAAGATTTTATTTCTCAAAAACCTGAAATAGGAAGTAATTTTAAAAAAAATATACCAAGTGATAGTGTAATTCCACTAAAATTAGATAGAATATTAACCACCTATTTTGCTTCTTTGATGGCATACTTTTTTAATGAGGAAAAACCTTCAAATTATTTGATGGAAATTAAGTTTCAGGAATTATTGGTCAACATGTTATCACTCTCTTCCAATCCTAAAATTGGGAGTTATTTTAAGCAGATCTCACAACATGTAAAACCATCTATTAAAAATATAATGGAGGCTAATTTTATTTATAATCTATCTCTAGAAGAATTTGCCAGACTTACACATCGAAGTTTAAGTACCTTTAACCGTGATTTTTATAGTACCTACGAAACTTCACCAGGAAAATGGCTTACCAAAAAGAGAGTGTTACATGCTAAAAAATTATTAGAGAATACGCAGCAAAAAATATATGAAGTGGCTTTTGATTGTGGTTTTGAAAGTCCGGCACATTTTGCAAGAGTTTTCAAGAATGAAAATGGAATAACTCCTTTAAAATTTCAAAAAGCACAGCTGTCTGTTTAATAACAGTTAAAAATTATGTTGAACTCTTGATTATGGATATTCAAACAAATAAGCAAACAAAAGCTTCCTCAAAAGAATGGTTGCATCTAATAGGCGAGCTAGGAGAACAATTGGCAACAAACGGTATAGCTCATGACCATAACGATAGCTTTGTAGTTGATAATTATCAATTATTAAAAAAAAATGGATATTTAAAAGCTATGATTCCAAAATCTTTGGGTGGTGGCGGAGTTTCCTTCAAGGAGATGTGTGAAATATTGATAAAAATTGCACATTATTGTCCATCAACAGCGTTGGCCCTATCTATGCATCAGCATCTTCTTGCCGCAAGTATTTGGAAGTATATACATCAAGGTACAGGAGCAGACTTTTTAAAAGAAGTAGCTGAAAAAAATCAAGTTTTGGTTAGTACGGGTGCACGTGATTGGTTAGACTCTAATGGAAGTATGACAAAAACAGCTGGAGGTTATTTGGTTTCTGCAAAAAAACAATTTGCCAGTCAATCTGCAATAGGAGATGTTTTAGTGACAAGCATACCTTATAATGACCCAGAAGAGGGCTGGCAAGTGTTCCATTTTTCAGTGCCTATGAACACTGATGGGATACAATTATTAGATGATTGGCATACATTGGGGATGCGTGGTACAGGTTCACAAACTGTAACTCTTGAAAATGTGCTCGTTTCAGAAAATTCTATTGTAATGAAAAGAGCAAAAGGTGAATTTCCTATGTTTTGGAATGTAGTTCTAACGGTTGCATTGCCTTTAATTATGGCTCCTTATATTGGAATTGCTGAGAAAGCGATGAAGATTACACTAGAAAAGTTAAAAGTAAAACAACATAAACTACCCCACATTACCCTTTTATTGGGCGAATTGTACAATAGCCTTACATTAGCTCAAGTGCTCCATAAAGACATGATTGCAATAGCTAACAATTTAGATTTTCAGCCCGATGATAGTATTGGTATCCAAATATTGGCTAGAAAGACGTTGGTTGCTAAAGCATGTAAGGAAACGGTCAATAAAGCCATGGAAACAGTAGGTGGACAAAGTTTTTACCGAATATTTGAACTTGAACGGCTCTTCCGTGATGTACAAGCGGTAGGTTTTCATACTTTACCCGAAAAACAACAGCAGCATTTTACAGGAGAATTTTTATTAAAATAAAAAAAAATTGCCACTATGCTTGTATATGATTTGCATTGCCAGATTTTTATGTTCGTTTGTGGCGTGTTTAAGTTGCTAGATTAGAAAATGCAAACTAAATAGAATTCCGAAGTCTCGAAACACGAACCCCGACCTTTTGGGACTCAGAAGTAGGCTAGATTAGCAATTATTATAAATGGTGTTGTACCCGACACTAATTTGTAATTAAAAAAATCATGATTACCATAAATGCAGCTATTCTTTTGTAATAATTAAAAGAGAATAATCCTGAAATTAAGAGCAAATCGTTTTCGATAGTTGATTTTATATTTCCGCCACTTAATCCTGATGTTTTATATTCAATCAATTTTTTTTCATTCTCTCGAATACTCCATTTGTTTCCCCAAAAACTATCTGATTTCCATTCAAATTTTTGTTCGTTTAAAAATATTTCCGCTTTATTAATCCAAGAATTAAATTTTATTTTTCCGATTCGGTTTTTAGATTTTAAATCCGTTATTTCAATTTCGGAGCTAAATATTCCCTTCTTTTTGAAGTTATAATTTGATTCGTTCATATTTCCATAAACAGTTTCGCTAAACATTTTCTGTTTAAGTTCTCCTGTTTTACTATCATTTAAAAATAATTCGTAATTTGAAGAGAAGAATTCTTTTTTCCATTTATAGTTCATTTTGTTTTATATAAAACGATTATATAACCGTCCCGATACTTCGGGAGCCTTCATACCCGTTATGGTATTTTCTTGATTTAAGAAGCTAAAGAAACAGCACTTCAAAGGTGTTGGAGTAGCGGTTTTATTTAGCGACTGCCTTTCAAATGTAGTAATAAAATGGCGTTAAATCAAATTGAAAATTTTAGTAGTAACTGTGGGCAAGTGTAGTATGAAAAATTAGTGAGTTTTACTTTTTTTTATCACAATACATGGTTTTGTGTTTCGTGCTTTATTTTTTATTTATCAAGTCGTTTAATATTGATAAATGGACTCATCAACAAATACCAAAAACGTTGTTTTTTTGAACCTTCAAATTCAATCAATCCATATTTTATTTTATCAACAGGTAATTCTTTAAAGGTGCCAAAAAGTTTATCCCAAATAATAAACATATTTCCATAATTGGAATCTGTGTATTCTTGGTCTTGATGATGGTGTACTTTATGAAAATTTGGTGTGACGAATATTTTTCCAAAAAAGGAGTCAACCCAGTTCGGAAAACCAAAGCTAACATGATGTACTACGAACAACGGCATGTAAAGAATCCAACGAAGAATAATTATTTTTATATCCAAACCAAATAAAATTCCAGCTACAAAAACCGAAGCATTATCTAAGATTACATCAAAAGGATGTGCTCTAAATGAGGTGGAGCTATCCATTTTTGTATCACTGTGATGGACTCTATGCAAACGCCAAAACAAATGCCATTTATGATTAAGACGATGTGCCCAATAACTTACAAAATCAATTGCTATAATTCCCACAATAATTTTTATTATGTATGGCATTTCAATTTGGTTGAGTAAACCAATATTATTTTCAGCAACCCAGTCAAATACAAAAACAAAAAGAGATGCAATTACTATGTTCAAAATGATGTAACCTGCCTGCAAAATAACACTATGAAAAAGGTGTATACTATTTTTCTTAATCGCCGAACCGTTTTCTAAAAATTGCTCAATAGTAAAGAAAATTGCGAGTAATATCACGAACATTTTATCTGCATCAATACGTATTAGGCTTTCAATAATAGTGTTCATTTATGTTAGGTTTATGTTTTAATCGCTTGGCACACAACGGTCTGGATTTGATTCCATTGCGAACGAAAATCCGTAGGATTTTCCGAAGTAGAAAATAAGCCAAGTAAATTTACACAAACTTTTGGATTCATCATCAAACCCAGCATTGGATTGTATGAAATGTTACACACAGTTTTTATGGAGCTGAGTTTATCTTTTTAAATTTATACGCACAACCCTCAACACAAAATATATAAGTTGGGTTTATAAATAGATACTTTGATTCAAAGTTTATTTTTTCAATAAATACGCCTGCTGAGTTTTCAATTCCAGTTGTGAATCCTTCGCAACCGTAGATTAAAGTTAATACATTTGATTCAATTGAGTATGTGCCATATGTACATTCCGAGAACCTATTTGATGAAAATGTACGATTATCTAAAAAAGTATACTTATATCCGTTATCTACAGAACTCCAATTCCCAGGTCCACCAGCACTTTGGTAAGTTTCTACTAGTTGCCAAGTTCCTATAATTGATTTCTCTTGGTTTACTTCGTTATCATTGTTACTACACCCAAAGAATGAAATAACAACTAAACAAAAAATCCCAATTTTTAATTTTGTTTTCATCGGCTGAATTTTTTTATAAGATGAATATACACTCCAGAGGTTGCGTTAAATTGGCAACAATGGTCTTGATTAGTTGCGTATTTTACACTAAAATTAGCAAATAAATCGCAGATAGAAAGTCCGAGAGTCCCGATGCTTCGGGATTCGTGAATAGATTAATGCCAAGCAATTAATTTTATACGGAGTAGTAGAGCCTTTTTATTTTATCTCTTGAATTGGAGTGTTAGCCTTTGAATTAGAAATCAGAATTGCATAATCTAAAAAATCAGTAGTCGATTTACCTTTCACTTGCTCACCATTTGATTTGTCGTCTGTCATTATAATTTCCATTAAATCAGGTATTCCGTCATTGTAAAGTGTGTTTTCTTTATTTAATCGAAAAAGCGTAATATCCGATAGTTTAGTTTTCTTTAAATTATCAATACCTCGAAAATATTCCTTTTCATAATCACCAATTCCAAAACCGCCTTCTGTAGTATAAGTTTTGTAAACCATATTGTCGTCATAAACAATATCCCAAAGCACGTTACTTTTCGTAAGATAGCCAATTACTGAAATTATATCTTTACGCTTGTAAATATTATTCTCGATTAGCTTTGTGAAAAAGGATACTTTATTTCCTTCTCTTTCTTTTTCTAAATGGAAAAAACCAAATCGTATAAACTGTGGTTTTTTGTCGAAACTATAGAAACTGCTTAAATTTAAATAGTTGTCATAAATTATTTGTTCTCGTTTAGAAGCGTTATCAAAGTTCTCAAA
This sequence comes from Aureibaculum algae, assembly GCF_006065315.1. Taxonomy (GTDB): domain Bacteria; phylum Bacteroidota; class Bacteroidia; order Flavobacteriales; family Flavobacteriaceae; genus Aureibaculum; species Aureibaculum algae. The sequence goes on from NZ_CP040749.1 coordinate 1,688,393, forward strand.
TGTATGTTTGAGGTTTTGTATTATGTGGTCAAAAACGAATTTGTTATTGATACTCTTTTCAAATTCCATTGGTTTCTTTTCATATTCTTTGACAAAATTTTTCAAAACATTTTTAGAATAACTATCATAGTTTGGTGAAAAGTCAGTTGTATCTAACGTAACCATATTTACTATTTCTTGTAAAAAAATATTTTGGTTTTGCTTGTAGTCAATCACTTCCAATAAATGTTTAGAGGTGTATTGATAGGTAACCAAGAGGTCAATTCCGACAACAGTTAGTTTGTCTTTTTCTTGAAGTTTATCATTGAGCTTTTTTATTTCCTTCCACTTTTCATATGTTTCGACACTTTTCTCTTGTGGTACTCTGGTTCCATAATTGTTGACTAAATCTTTTAATAAAAGAGAATCACCTTTTTTTAAATATTGATTGAAATAGTGTCCGATACTAAAATCCGTTTCTGGAAGATAATATTTTATTGTACCATCTTTCGTAAGAGATTTGAGTAAAGCATATTCGGTCTTTTCAGTTTTTGTACTTCCATGATAAGCACCAAATCCAATTATATTGAATTCTTTTTGCGGAAAGTTGAATTCGGATGAAGTTAAATCAAATCTATTGTCTTCTAAATAATCAGTTTTGGTTTGTGAGCAAGATTGTAAAATCACAAAAGCAAAAAGAAAAGAAAGTAGTGTTTTCATTGTTTATGTTTTTCTTTAAAGATTGCTTCTTTTTAAAATTGTTACAGTTAGTTATGATATTTCGTCAAATACTTAGTAACATCTTGGCTATAATTAGTATGGGAATCATAAGCAATGAACTTTCGATTAAGCACTTAGCGAAATTTTTTTGTTTTGTTTTTTCTTTTCCTTGTTTAAAGCAACTCCGACGCTTCGGGGCCAAAGATTTTGCGACCTCATAAATATACGCAGACCATTCGTTTAAGACCTAAGCCCGCATTGTTTATAGGTTGTGTTGGGTATAGTTTTTTCTTACTAATTCCTCTATTGCAGATTTAAAAGCGAAATGAGCAATTATTCTAATGAATAAATTTCCACCAAAAATCCAATAAAATGCATACCAAATCATATCCACATCATTTGTATCAAGGGTAGAAAATTTTGAGTCTGCGGCTAAAATCCCAATAATGAATGGTATCGCAATTAGAAAAACCATCCAATTTCCATTAATGATAGTCAAGTCCCCATTATTACTTTTTATTTTTACCACTCCACTATGTAAAAAAGATTTGACATTAAAAGAAGACCATCCGTCCGCTTTGTGGAAAGCAATTTTATTTTCCTTTCGTTTAACATAATTGAATCCCGTTTCATCCAAATAGTCTTGAATTAGGTTCAATATTTCAGAAGAATCGAGTTCTCCGAAATCTGCTTTTTTAAATTTCGTCCAAAATTGTATTGGTAGGAATGTCATTTTTTAAATTATACCCAACGTATGTGTAAAGATAGTAAAACGTTAGTTTTATTCTCTTTACATAGTGTTAGTTGTTGTTAATCGGAACTCAAAGGCAGTTTCCTTTGAGTTAGTAAGTAAAATAACTTGCCTCTATGGATTTTAGCTAGAGCTAAAAAACGTAGAGAGGAAGACTGTACAGACCAATAAACTTGACTTTGTCATAATAAAACAGTACCTTGAACTCAATTCGACTTTATATCGTGAAACGATTGTAAATCAGGATTTACTCGATTCCCTGAATCTAAAGTCGGTGTGGGTGAAGGTAATCCCTTTTCTTTATCAATGTCACGGTTATTTTACATCTTATTTCTCTCCATAAACATTGGATTTTACGAACCTCCGAATTAATGACTATTAACTAGTGTATAAACACATTACGTTTAGCCCCCTTATATTTATTAATGTTTTTTCTTGAATTAAGAAGCTAAAGCGAACAGCACTTCAATTGGGTTGGAGTAGGAGTTTTATTTAGCGACTGCCCTTCAAATGTAGCTATAAAATGGCATTAAATCAAATTGAAAATATGGTTGGTAACTATTGAGAAAAGTGTAGTGCTAAAAATTAGTGAGTTTTTATTTGTTTTTTACCACAGTTCTTGATTAGCAACAGTATTTTATTTAGTTTGTTCTTAATTTCATTAACCTCGCAAACAATTGATTGTGTAAGTCAAAATCAAGTTTATCCAATTGTTGAAATCCGATGTCATCATTACTATCAATATCTGTGTTCTTTAAATAATCTAAACGTTCAAGTTTTAATTTTTCCACATAATCTTTTCCTGATTTTAGGTCCGCAATTGTTAATTTCTCTAATTTATTCATGTCTTATTAATTTAAAATATCTATTGCAAATATAATAACTATAGTTTTTATCTATGAAAAAATAGTCTGTATGTTTTCAATTAGATATTAACATTTAAGAATTCTGTTCAACTTACATAGAACGTCTTAGTAATGGTTAGTAAGGGAATTAAAAGATTTAAACTTTCGATTAAGCACTTAGCCAAAACTTTTTATCTTTTTTTATAAACCCAAATCAAAAAGATTTTTCGGACTAAGTTTAAAGCTCCAAACTTTGGTTTAGCTAAAACTAGCAATTTTTTTTAGCAACCATGTAAAAGCAGTATCCAAAGTTTAGTTAATAACTTTAAGGTTCAAAAACTTATTATTATGAAAACAAAGGATACTACTAGATCAAAGTTATTTATTGGAATTGACGTACACAAGCGAAGTTGGAAAATTCGTACTGCAACGGATCTTTTTGATGGATCATCGTTAACTATTCCACCAGATGCATTTAGTTTAAAAAAGTATGTGGATAGGCATTTTAAGGGATATACTGTTTATTGCTGTTATGAATCGGGTTGTTGTGGCTTTAGTCATTATCGACATTTTATTTCATTTGGATGGCATGCAAAGGTTGTTAACCCTGCAGATGTTCATCGTCCAGCCAAGGCCCAGTTTCAAAAGACCGACAAGATCGATGCACGTATGTTATGTAAAGAATTAAAGGATGGCCGACTCAAAGGAATTCATGTTCCTTCAATAGAACGAGAGCAGTTAAGATGTTTGTTTCGTCGAAGAAATGAGCTGGTTAAAGAACATCGAAAAATAAAGACTCAAATAAAGATGCAATTGTTGTATTTGGGGATTGAAATTCCAAAGCCATTTGACAATAGTCATTGGTCTCATAATTTTAGAGATTGGTTAAGAAATTTGACTTTTGAATATCCTACAATGGATTATTGTTTTGAGACACGTCTTATTACCTATGAATATATAGATAAGCAAAAGCGAGATGTGAGTACAAAATTACGTGCCTATTGTCGTAAGCATTATAAGAAAGATTATTATTTATTACGATCAGTTCCGGGAGTAGGAGGCATAGTAGCTTGTGGATTATTATGTGAATTGGGTGATTTAAGGCGTTTTAAAAATTTCAAACAATTAGCCAGTTATGTAGGATTGGTTCCCTGGGTACACCAAAGTGGAGATAATCTCAAAACTTCAGGGTTAACCCCAAGAGCAAATCGGCTAATGCGTAGTTATTTGGTAGAAGCTACTTGGCAAGCGTTGCGTTTTGATCCAGTTATGCAGGCCTATTATCGGTCACATTCAGGTAAAGATGTCAAACGCATATTGGTAAAAGTAGCGAGGAAACTCTTGAGTCGAATTCATGCAGTAATTAGAACTGAAATTCCTTATGAAGTAGGTGTAGTTAGTTAAATAAAAACATAAAACAAGCTTAAAACTCATTATAAAATTGGCACAAAAGATAGGACAACAAAACACCGTAGGTGAAACTCTAATACAGTTATCACATATTTATAGCAAGTTGCCTTGTTTGCCAAAATCATCATAGAGATGCTGGTGGATTCGCTAAAGACGGATACCACATATAGGATGCGGAGTTTTATAAAGCTAGCATTGAATTATTGATAACGCAAAAAGCGTAATCAACAGTTCAACACTAAAAATAATATCATGAATTAAAAAAAAGAAAAATATTGTATATTTAACCTAAGACTCGGGAAAGTGCTTTACATAGGATACGGTGTTGGGCTTAGTTTTTTTATTTCTAATTTCACAATATCTTCCAAAAATCATTCCGCAAACAAAAGCAATTCCGCTTTCAAGTCGATGTTGTTCAGGTAATTTTTCATTATTAAAATTTCCTTTGGACGGACTTATTTTTCTGATTATTGCTAAAAACTCTTTTATTAGATGATGATTTATTGTCAATGAATGCGCAATCGTATTTCTCAATTTATTTAAGACTTCAAGAGATTTAATAATATACTCTCCACCGGGTCCACTATAATTTCCAAAATGGAGTAGAAGTTTTATTTTTGAACTATAATTAAAATTCTCTTTAAAGAAATCAGAGTTTTTATTTTCGGAAATACTCTCTAAATAACAATTTATTGCAAATTCTGTTAAGATATGACCTTTAAGAATTGTAAGCTCTATGTCTTTTAATTCAGTCAGTTCTGATACTAAAAATAAACCAAACTCATCGTCAGTATAGTTTCTAATTTTTTCCATTATGAGTAAGTTTAAATTAAGCCCAACGGCTCGAATATGGGGCGTTTGGCATTTCAAAGCACCCAACTATCAAACCGCTATATGTTTTATTAAATGTATTCATGCTCAAATTTAGCACTATCCGCCAAATGACCTATATTTATTGTTGGCGGTATGTGCTTTATAGTGTGTCATTGAGGATTCGAACCCCACCTCCTGCACGCCTCATTAATTTTATTATCAAATCAATCAGGCAAGCAGGTGTTCTACCATTAAACTAAATGACACTTTTCATTAGTTATATCTTTCAAGTACAAAAAAGTTCTTTACTAAATGACTATCAATTTTAACAGCTAAAGTGCGAAAATATCTAATTAAATCCATAGCTTTATTAAAACCTAGTTCGCTACTATTACCGTGTCCAATCTGATTTCGTAAGTCCCTTACATAATCAAATGTTTCTTTCAAATCTTTGTCCTCTAAGTCTGGATGTTTATTTACTTTTTCAGACAAATCTATACCAAAAGCGTTCTCAAGAATATCGGGAATCATTACACTTTTAAAATTGGAACCTCCTACACTTTCAATAAAGTACTTTAATCCAAAGGAAGCTAATAATTCACTTGGGTGACGATAAGTAGGAATATCTTTTAATTCTGAAATTTGCTTTTTATATTTCTCCCATTTTGCCCCCTTTAGAGGTTCTCTTAATTTCCTTTTCCTTTTTTCAATCTCCTCATTTTCCAGTTTTAATGAGTCTTTGTGTCTATTCTGAGTATTTGATATGAATTTTTCTTTACCTCCATGAAATTCAATTAACTCATCAACCACATCGCGAAAATAATATTCAACAAAACTAAAAGCACTCAGTAATAAATATTTTCCAAGGTTTTCTTTGTAATGTCTTGAAACTGCTTTTAGTCTATTAACATCTGTATCCTCTTTAAAATATTCAGGTTTTGCAAGATTTTCATAATTTGGAACACTCTCTTCAAAACCCTTTATTGATTTTTTCAAATTTGGTACTGCATAACAAATAAGTACAGAAAAATCAATTAGTTTCTGCTGTTCCTTTTTTAATCTGTTAAAAGCATTTGTACTTCCAATCATATTATTTCCGATTACTTTTATTGATATCTTGTATCATTAACATTTTGAAGAGACTCAATATCATCAACGTCGATATATAGTTCGTCATCATTCCCCATTTCTTTAATCTTTACTTGCACCATACCATTAAGAAATCCAATTACTGTCCAGTACATTCCAAAATCATCAATACCATTTCGTTTAAATGAAACATGATTTCCAATCTTTATGTCATCAATTTTGTATTTTCCCATCTTTTCAGTTTTTTATTTGCGCAGTAGGTTTCTTTGCATTACCGCCAACTAGGGCATAAACACATTACGTTTAGTCCCGTTATATTTATTAATGTTTTTTCTTGAACAACAAAGCTAAAGAAACAGCACTTCAATTGGGTTGGAGTAGGGGTTTTATTTAGCGACTGCCTTTCAAATGTAGCATTAAAATTTCAATTACACAAATGAAAATCAAGGAGGTAAGTGCAATGCGTTTTTTAGTTTAATTGTACTATAGAACGCACTCGTAAACTACTTTACAATAAATAAAAATATTAAATGTTAAAAATACAGTTATTATTAATATGATTTTCTACATTTGTAATGCATCGTGTGTGAGGTTATAACATTACTGAAAAGTGAATTAGAATTTTAACCGCGGTTTTTTAAGGCAATTTTTAAACAAATGAATATGAAAAAGAAGCTATTGGTAAGCAGCATGTTAATGGGTTTTATATTAGTGATTTTTAGTAACTGTGCTGAAGATTCTAACAATAAATTTAATACCAACAAGCCTGACGAAGAAGAGGAGCAAGAACCCCTTGTTGATAATCCTGATCCTGATCCCGATCCAGTTGTCGTAGATGCTCGGCTACCTGCTGATGTAGATTCTACGTACACCATAACATTTGAAGACAATTTTAACCAAGCGGCTGGTACCTTACCAGATGCTAATAAGTGGCAGAGTAAGCTTCCTTGGGGGCCGGCAGTTATTATAAATAAAGAACGTCAGTATTATACAGATGTGCTGAATGGTGATACAAATGCACCTAACCCTTTTAATTTTGACGGTGAGCACCTTATAATTACCGCTGGCTTAAATTCTGCTGAGCAAGTCACTGCTACGGGACAAGATTATTACTCCGGTGTATTATCTGGGGCCCAATCTACGCCATACCGCGATGGCTATATAGAAGCTAAAATTTGGTTTGAACCAGATGTGGCTGGGTTTTGGGGAGCATTTTGGTTGTTACACCGCTATTACGACTATTCTAATGATACAGGTGCAAATGGTATCAGTAGAACGGAGATAGACTGGGAGTTTGTACGTGGGCCTGGTGGAGAGTTTCTAGGTGGTCCTTATGCTACTGACCGTGCAACCATGGCCTATCATTATAATGATGGTCAATGGTCCATATCTAGATCTGGTTATAGAGGGAAAGACAACGTTCCTGTTAGCTCAGTGCAGTGCGATGGCACCGTTTTAAATCAGAGTAAAGGTATTGGGCCTGCAACATTACCTGATGGTGCAGACTTTGCAGGTGCATGGCATAGGTATGGTGTTTGGAAAACCGATAATTTTGTAAAATGGTATTTAGACGGTGTAATGGTTGCCAGTGTTTGCGATCCGGCAATTGTGAGCCAGATTGATATGTATCCCATTATCAACATGGCTATTGGTGGTAACTATCCTGGTCCGCCAGATGCTGCTGATTACCCTACATCTATGCTTGTAGATTATGTATGCTTATGGCAACCGAAATCTTAGGAATATAAATCGTTTTTATTTGGTTTTAGTACCTTTTTTTGTGGTGATTATGTATTGAATTTAGGGGTTGCAATCCATCATGCTTGATCTGTTTTGCCGTACTTATTCTTTTCTAATCCAATATTGAGTTCTGCCAAAAACAGAAAACCCGAGAAACCCTCTTACTTTGAGTTTATTAGCATTGATAAGCTTTAAATAACAGCTGTAGGTTTCTCCATTTTCAGGATCCATAATGGTACCCCCTTTAAACTCATTACCCACTTTTTTAATATTTTCGATAATCACTAATCCAACTATGGGTTTGTTCTTTTTGGTTCCTGTACAAGCTTTGCAAACGGCGTTATTATCTCCATTAAACCTTTTTACTATTTTGGCAAAATAGAGGTTGTCTTTTTGATAAATTTCAATGAGTGCTTTCTTTTCTTTTGTGCTATCATCATAGGTTTCCCATTGTCCAATAATAGATTGCCCATTAACGGTGATGCTTACCAGCAGCATTAAAAATATACGTAAATAGTTCATGGTCTGTAACTGTTTAAATTGTTTTGTGTACTAGGTTAGTAATCTCACTTCATCGTTAAAAGTTCAAATACGAAAAGTAGTGCATTGTTGGGTTAGGTAGAAAGGTGTTTTATGGAGCCTGATGTTGTACTTAATACTTATTGTTTTTTCGTTGCTTTTTCATGTTTTTTATGAGTTTACCAAAGTTTTTATCTTTTTTTCTTTTGTCTTCCGCACTCGATTCAAAAAAGGATCTTTCTTTTTCCATTTTTTGAAAGTTAGCATAGGCATCTGAATCCATCTCTCCATTTTCAAGAGCATTTAGTATGGCACAACCTTTTTCAGACGTATGTGTGCAATCATTGAATTTACAATTTTGAGATAATTCAAAAATTTTATCAAAGGTAATTTCTAAACCAGCGGACGTATTGGTGAGGCCAATTTCTCGCATTCCCGGATTGTCAATAAAAATAGCACCCGTATCTAAAACAATTAATTCACGATGGGTAGTCACATGTTTTCCTCTGTCAATACCTTCACTGATTGCTGCGGTATCCATTAGTTCTTTGCCTGAAAGTTTGTTTAAAATTGTAGATTTTCCAACGCCTGAAGAACCTAAGAGACAATAGGTTTTTCCTTTAATTAACAGGTCTTTAATGGTGTCTAGTCCAATGTTTGATAGATTGCTAATGGTGAGGATGGGTACTCCTTTTACGCGTAACTTTAGGTTATCAATAAGTTCTTTTAATTCGTCCTTTTCAATTAAATCTATTTTACTAAGCACAATAATAGGTGCAACTTTTGAAGTATTACAAATGGTTAAATACCGTTCTAAACGATTGAGGTTAAAATCTCTATTAACAGATTGAACGATCAGCCCATAATCTACGTTTGTAGCAATAATTTGAATTTGTGTGGCTTTACCAACAGCTTGTCTTTCAATAATAGATTGTCTTGGGTATATAGCATGTATTAAGGCTTTATTTTCATCATATTCAGAAAAGGCAACCCAATCTCCTACGGCAGGTAAATCGTATCTGCTTTCAGCGGTAAACCTTAAATTTCCAATAAGTTCAGCGTCAAACTCTGTGGTATTGGTTTTGACAACATACCTATCCTTATGTTCTAATATAACACGACCCACATCAAATGTATCTAAATTTTGCTGTGTTCTAAAGGTTGCTAATGTTTGGTTATATCCTAAATCTTCAAGTGTCATTAATGTTTTTTTTATGAAGTAGAATCCATGTTTTTAGGTGTTCTATTTGTTGCGATAATAGCAGTTTTTTTTAATGGTAATGCTAGTCACATGGTCATAGTCAGCTGCAGTTTTTTAAACAACGACCCATTATATCTTTTAGCATAGGTGTTTTGAGGATATAAAGATATAGGTTGTTGTCTTTAAATTCATATAAAAATGGGTTAACATCCACTAAATTAGTTAGCGGTAGCCATTTGGTTTTCTATATAATTGGTAACATTATAAAACGTATCTACCCAATAGTCTTTTTCATTGGCTTTAAGATAATTTAATAATTCTTTTAATGCTTCGTTTGAAACATTTAAGTAACCGCCACCCACACTATGAAACATAAATGTGGCTACCGTTCCGTTTTTCTTCGCCTCTTTTACATACGCAATTAGTTCTTCTCCGGTATTACTATCTACATTCCAACTTGGCATAAAATTAGTGTCAATATTTTCCATCGTTTTCGGTATTGGCCCATCACTTCTTGCCGCCGCAAATAGATCTTTGACTACATCTACAAACGTGGTATCTCCTCTTACGGTAAAGTTGGAGCAGGTGTACGCATACGTTCTATTTTTTTTTCCGTCAACAGCTTTTAACAGCGTATTGGCGGTATATAATTCCATTTTTATTTGATCTTTTGTATATACGTTTAAGTCGTACTCTGGCTTAACCCAATCTTGAGTTTTCGCATCACAGGGATGAAACAGGGAATGATTCCCTAATTCATGTCCGGTTTTTACCATATTTTGCCATTCTGAGGTTCGGTTATGTAACGATTCTGAATTTCCAGGACAATAAAAAGTGGCCTTAACATTAAAAGAATCGAGTATAGGTATGGCGTTATCTAGATGAGAATCTTGTCCATCATCAAAGGTTAAACATACCGCAGCCTTTTTGTTTTCTGGCCATTTAAAATCCTTTTTTAAGTTTTGCGAAACTAATAATTGGGTGGTCAGAATAGCAACGAACAAGCAAATAACTATTTTTTTCATACTCTTATTTTTTAAGCAGTTCTATAAATTGTTTTGTATTGAATAGGATTTATGAGTGTAACATAATTTTATTACCAAAAGATGCGTAAAGGCAAAACACTAAAATTATTTCAAAAGAATGGCGTATACGTCTTATTCAAAGGCTACCTATCAAATATAAAAATTATATCGTTGTAAAGCAAATTAATAATTTGTGTGATCAATGCGTTATAAGGTTAGGGGAAAAGCTATATGAATAGGTTAAAAAGAGGTAACTGCTATTGTTCTTTTTTCTTAAATATGTTTTCAAACGCATTGTAAACTGCTAAATGTAGGGCATCTGCATGGTCTTGTTTTTCAAAGAAATCAAAATATAGATTGGTGTTTTCTTTTTGTTGCAACTTTAATTTATCATATAATTGGTTGGCGGTTCTTTCCATTATTTTTCCTTCTTTACCAACGGCTATATAAATGGACTTTTTTGAGGTGTATAAAGTTGGCTTGTATGTCAGTAACGATTCATCATTCCACCATAAACTAGGGCTCACAATAATATAATTGTCAAAAAGGTCAGGATTTTTAAATAAAATTTCAGTTGCTAAAAGTCCACCCAGCGATTGTCCAATCAATGTTTTAGTGGCATTCGTGTTGTATTGGTTGTCAATAAGTGGTTGAAGTTCCGTTTTAATAAATTTTATAAAGGTTTCTGATTTTCCAGTTGTTGGAAAGTCCTTTTGGTCTTTTTTGTTAAGCGTAGGAAAAGTATAGTCCCTTTTTCTATCAACATTTGCTATACCCACAACAATAGATTCAGGAATCATATTTATCCAAGAGAAGGATCCAAATTGTACGAGTCCCGAAATATGAATAAAGTCTTCATCAATAGAACCATCTAATAGGTAAATGACGGGATATGTTTGTAAGGAGTCTTTTGAATATCCGTTGGGTAAATAAATGTTTACAATTCTATTTTCGTTGAGAATTTTCGATTCAAATTCAATTTTTTCTCCTATAGAGAGAGGTGCGGTCTTGTGCTGTGTTATCTCCTTTTGGGCAAAACTTAGACTACATATCGTTAAGCTGATAAATGTCAAAAATATGTTTTTAATCTTCATAGGTGGTGTTTTTTAGGATGGCCATAACGGTCAGTGAGTGTAAACACGCGGCTGATTTTTCGCTAGGATAATCCGTTGACTAAAAATACACAAACTTAAGGAAAGGACAGACCCGAGCATTAAATTTATACATCTTAAGTTTGCTTTTTACTCAATATAATTATTTCCTTTAATAGTCCAATCTGATAATTCTTCATATTCTACAATTTTCCAATTATTACAATGGAATGTTCCTTTAAGTTTAAAATCATTTTCAATAAAACCAAAAGAATTCGGTAATTATAATTCGTAATTTCCCCAAACATTTTGAGCAATTTTATAATCAAACCTGTTGATTTTAATTTTATAATTTTGAAATGAAGTTGAATCTATTTTTTTATTCTCAAACTGAGGCTCTGTTGATGCTTTAAAAACCTTTGTTTTCTCTACAATAGAATCTCTTAAATAAAAAGTCAAAAATCGATATTGTCTAGGAATTCCCATTTGAAATTCAGTCGCATTTCTGTTTCCTTTTTCAAGTTCACTCAAAGAAGGAAATTCGGTTCTGATTTGAATTTTTAAGGTATTGTTTTTGATATTCTTTTCGCAATTACAAAATCCTATTAAAGTGTCAATCTGTTTGTCAGAAAATGTATATATCAAGTCTACTTTTTGTAGTTCCAAAGTCGAATCTCGTTCGATAGTCGAAATTGTATTTTTATTAATGTGTATAGTATCTGTTTTTGTTTCAATATGCTGCTCCATTTTTTTAGTTTTAATATCTTTTTTACAAGAATAAAAACTCATTAAAAATATCAAACATAATATGTGGATACTGTTTTTCATTAATGTTGCCTAACTATCGTATAAACGTACCGATACTTCGGGAGCGTTTATATCTGTTATGGTTATTATCGTTTTTTCATAGACTTACGAAGCTAAAGAAACAGCACTTCAAATGTGTTGGAGTAGGGGTTTTATTTAGCGACTGCCTTTCAAATGTAACACTAAAATGGCATTAAATCAAATCGAGAATTTAAGTGTAAAGTATCCATTGGGCATTGCAAAACGAACGTGTTTAATGGTATTCGCCCTCATTATACACCCTATTTTGATGTAAATTAGAGTTTTTAGCAACTCCTTACTAGTCATATTACATAACTTAGTCTTTTAACCTGATTGCCAAAATCTCGCCTGTTGCACATATAATACCATTTGCAGTGAGTGTCATATCTACCCAGATCTTTCTCCCTTCTATACTACGGAGTTTCCCTTTCAATTCCAATTCAACTCCCATGGGTGTAGGATTTTTAAAATCGATTTTTAATAATGCAGTAACACACCGAACGGGAATAGTTGTAGCATCAACTAAAGAAATATGTTCATTTTTACATACAAAAGCTGCCGCCGAACCGGTTCCGTGACAATCAAGAATAGACGCTATTAACCCGCCATAAACACTTCCGGGGAGTGCCGTGTATTTTGGTTGAGGTGTAAAATAGGCTATGGTTTCATCGCCAACCAGATATGTTTTTAATTGGAAACCGTCGGGATTGCTTTTTCCGCAACCGTAACAATGGGCTAATTCGTCTGGATACAAATCCTGAATTGCTTTTAAATTTTTTGTATTGATGTGCATTTTATTGATGTAAGAACAATTATTGCATGTAAGGATGGGTTTCAATTACTACATCCTATACATGGTTTTTTCAGTGTACTACACAAATTTAAGGCTTAAGATTTGTCAAATAATGGGGGAGTCTATATAATTGTAAACAAAAGCGGTTGACAACCATTACTAGTAAGTGTGGTTATTTTCTTTTAATGGTCAGATGCAATTAATAGAGGCCTCAATACGCCACCATAAATTTCATCTTCTGTGCCAAAAGTATGCGTGCAGTTAATCTCTTTTTGAGGACCAGACAAGGCTTCTATTTTGAATCCGTAAATTTCTCGGCCTATAGTTAAACTATCAAATGGAGTAACAGGATTTTGAAGATTCATCGGGTTTATTTTACCCAATTTATAAATGACAGAATAGAAAGGACCTGCATCTCCTTGATCTTCAGAAGCGGAAGCCCAAATGATTCCATTGGCATCAATATACATATCCGTAATGCTTCTTTTTTGGAGCTTATTTTCCCAATTTCCAGGAGCGTCAATGGCAATTCCTTTTAGACCCTGGCCTTCTATGTTTAGCGTATGCTGCTCAGTATTATAAAGTCCCCATCGTAACACGCCTGTTGGGTTGTTTTTTGAGCCACCACGTTCACCGAGTATTACAATCCTTTCATTTTCAGAATAGGCCAAGCAATGAATGGCTTCGTATTGATCACCAGTAGTATCCATATCATTTCTATACAACAACGGAAATTTGACACTTCCCAATAGGGTAGCTTTCCGTGTGCTAAGATCTACTTGAATATGAAATATTCGCCCCAAATTACCTTTCCAATTGCCAGACTCTGCTATTAAAAATTCATTTTCTTTCCCAGGAATGGCACAAATGCTTTCTAAATCACTTGAAATGCCTTCGATACCCCAAGTGTCAACTTTAATAGGAAATACATTAATAGATTTTTCTGTAAGTACTACCATTGCCAGTCTGACTCCTTTTTTGAAATTTTTAACATCATAAACAACCAAATAGGTACTATCATTTAGTTGTTCCATACCACTTGAGCCACCACTTGATTTTTTTATAGCTATAGTTGGTGTGCTTATTGCTACAGAAGTACTCTTCATTTTTTTGGATGTGCTACAACTGGAAAGTAACAGCAGTAGGCAGCTCAATGATCCTAAAAGAAATATAAAATTCGTTTTGTTTATCATCTGCTTTTTTTAACTATAGTTTATTCCCTTTATCGCAGCTACTTGTACTAGATCACCTATGTATTTATGAAGGAGCTTAAACTAAAGGTACTTCCAATAGTTTGGAGAACGGGTTTTATGTAGCGACAGTCTACCAAATGTAGAAATAAATGAGGAAGTAAGCAAATGTAACATGGTGTTTGAACATTTTATAGATGCATTTTAAACGTATCGTATTTTCTTCATTTTTATATTTCTTGACTATAGTCAATGTATAAGGGATTCCTAGCCATTAGTTTTGTAGAAACATATTGTAGAAACAAACTAAAAAAGATCTGGCATAAGTTAAAAAGTGAGTGTGGTAATCCGCTACTATTTTAAGTATCAGACTATAAAACTTAAAAATTATGAAATTAGACGAAAAGATATTAATTATTTTATTATTGGCAGCAACGGCTGTTTTTGGACAAAAAACGACATCACTAGATTTATTATCAGATGCTCCTGATAACCAGATAGAGCACAATTATTCTATAGGATCTTCCTTTTTTATGTTAGGGAATTTATTTTCTGATTCGCCTGATTATTATTTATTAACCTTTGGGTATCAATTCACTAAAAAAGACAAAATATTTGCAGAGTTTAATACCTGGAAATATTCAGAACCTTTGGGTACCTACGGACATTCAGATGCGTTTTATCCCGGTTATGCAAGAGCTTTTGGTATTGGAATAGGATATCAACGCTTTCATTGGAAAGGATTATTTACCACAGTACAAGCTACACCTTTTATGAAACAATATTATACTACTAATAACGATAAAATTCAAAAAGGGTTTCAGTTGTATTTTCAATTGATAGCCGGATATCGCTTTGAATTTTTCAAAAAAAGATGGTATTTAGAACCTGCCTATGCACTCAAATATTGGCCTGTTGATACGAATTATCCGTCTGATTTTGCGAAGATTGAAAACGGTAAGCCTAACTATATATTTGAACCCAGTTTAAATTTTGGTTTTAAGTTCTGATATTAAACAAAGGTTTAAATTAGTTTCTCGTTACAATTCTTCTCCGAATTCTACTGAGTGTTTCAGGCTTAATTCCAAGATAACTTGCGAGTTGGTATTGAGGGACTCTTTCTATTAATTCGGGTCTGTTTTTTAATACGTTTAGGTACCTGTCTTTTGGTGTTGCATTTTTAAAAACGGCTAGTTCTTCTTGACTAGCTCCAAGCATTTTTTCCATTTCTACACGACATACTTCTCCAAAACGAGGGAATTTCTTGTACAGAGCGTTTTCTTTTTCGGCGTTTAGAATGGCTACGGTAGTCTCTTCAGTACACATAAAATAACATTTAGAGGGTTTCCCATTTGCCATACTGTCAAAATTTACAGCCGATTGAAATTCAGTATAAAAATTTGTAGTATTCTCATTTCCATCTTCTATAGTAAATTCTCTGATGCAACCCTTTATTACAGAAAAAGCATCTTTAGCAATCTGTCCTTCTTTAAGTAAAATTGTACCTTTTGGGTAAGTTTTAATAGGAAAAGCTTCAACAATTCCTTGTTTTTCTTCATGCGTCAAGTCAATAAAATTTGACATCATTTCTACTAAAGCATTTTCCATGAATTACGATTGTTTTAATTTGTTTTATTGAATTTTCAGCATCTTAATGTTCATAACAAGAATTGGATTTTGAATTAATAATTACTGAGTTTAAGCAACTAATTTAGTAAATAGTAAGCTAAGATTAACAATACTAATTAGAGTAGCATCGTGGTTTATTTAGCAACAGTCTTCCAAATGTATAAATATTAAAGAGATATTAATTATCACCATTAATTTAAGCCACAGCATTTTTTAAACTTCTTGCCACTATTACATGGACAGGGACTATTACGTTCAATCTTTACCATTTTTCTTTTCAAATTTCTAGAAGACATGTCTTGATTAAATATGCGTTCTAAACTCTTGTATAAGTCTGGATGTTTTTTCTTTAATAATTTAGGTCTCTCAAAGAAATATTCACTTGCTACAGAAAAAAACTCAGCTTTATTTGTTCCTCCATAGGGGTTAATATCAGAATCATCATTATAGATTTCTTCAAGCTTTTGATTCATCATTTCTATCCACGGAATGGTATACTGTTTTTGCAACAGCATAGACGGTATGCCGTCAATTGTTCCTCCTGTTTTGTCTATTAAATGCACAAACTCATGAATAGCAGTGTTTTTTTTATCCGATTCATTTTTAAAACCATGCAGTAATGCTTCTTGAGATAGAATCATAGTGCCTTCCATATAGCCATTACCAACCATACCTAGAATTTTTCTCTCAGAACCTTCGGTTTCAAATTTCTCATTAAACATGGTTGGGTAAATTAAGATCTGATGAAGGTTGGAATATTGCCAATTGTCAAATCCAAATATTGGAATAACGGCACTAGAAGCAACCAATAATTTATCGGTTATGCTGATGCTCGTTTTTACACCGATTATTTCATAATTCAATACAAACTCGTGAATTTTATATTCAAATCTATTTTTTTCTTCTGTAGATAATGAATTGTAATAGGAGATGTTTTTTATTATGATAACTCTCCAATCTACCGGAAATGATTCTTTTGGTAATCTCCATTTGGATTGTTTTGTCCGGTTCTGGTAATACAAATAATAACCAGTTGTGCAAAAGACAATAATGAGTAAGATATAATTCATTAATCAGAAAGAAAATTTATTAAAATTAAGAGTAACATCGCCTATAAAACCTGTGTGGTTTAAATATGACGTCGCAATAGTGATGGACCAAAGTTAATAAATTGACTGGGGTTTAATTAGTTTTTTACAAGTACTTTGGCAACGTTAGTTTTATCATAACTATGCTGAATAATAGTAATTGTATCAGCTGGTTCTTCGTAATTATAATATACCAATATACTGGTGACAAAAATTTTGTCAGTTGTTAAACTGTCAATTCTTGAGTTTTGAAGAAGAGCTGTTGAATGTTTATTAGTTGATACGCGAATAAGATATTGTTTGTTAAACCAATTGTTAAAACCATTATCCTCTCTATGTTCATAAAATTTCATTAGTTCACCTTGAACATTAATTTCAATAGTGTCAATTACTTGTCCTCGAAATGATATTTTTCCAAAGTCTATATGGCAAAGCTTTCCAATTTGATTACTGTCAAGCTTGTCAGGCTCGTAATATTTAATATTAGAACCGTCTTGAGCCATTAAACTGGAAAAAAGAAATGTTCCAATTATAGATGATAAGATTTTCAATTTCCTGTTTTTCATATTTCTAACCCTAAAATGGAGCTGTAAGTAAAATTATATTCAATGATTATTTATCAAAAGTCAAAAATTTTTGAAATTTTTTTGAATTTAGCTCTTCATTTAATTTATTGCTATTGTATTGTTAATACCCCAATAATGAAAGCATTTTTACCGCATAGCGTTTTCCCAGTTTTCGATATCCTTCTGAGTCAAAATGTGCTTTATCTTGAGCCGTACATCCGCTAGAAGAAATAACAAATGCCGTTGGAATAGTTTCAGGTAGTTTGTTGATTATAGTGTTCATACTTGAACAACAACTATCCTCAGTAGAAAGAACTTCTCCCGCAAGTAGCGGTACAGAAGCACTAGTTAATGAAAGGTCTGCCAACATATCCGTATATACTTTTTTAACATAGGATGGCCATTGTTCGTCTCCAGTATTTGATTCTCCTTGATGTAATAAAATACCCTTAATAACACCGTCTTTTTGAGCAAGTTTAGCAAGGTTGATTAAGTATTCATAAGGGTTACCATCATAACCTTTAATTTTATTAAGAAACCAATCCTCGTTATATTTTGAATCATAATCTGTATACTGATCTTTGTCAAATAATCTGATATCACATCCACCTACAGCAACATTAATAACGGCAACTTTAATGCTATCAGGTAGTTGTTCAACCATGGTTCTACCAAAATAATCAGCTGGAGACAAACCCGTATCACATTGGCATAATGGAGGTGTTGCCGTATACCATTCTCCTTTTGTTCTGTCTCCTTTCAGACAATTAATAGCCTGCATGACCTGAAAACGACTGTTAACAATTTTGTCTTGTGCTTCTATTTCACCTTGCCCTTCCATGTTCGATTGTCCAAAGCAGATATAGATATGTAAATTAGAATCTTGTGCAAATAAATTAATGTTAAATAGTAACAATCCTGTCAGTACTATTAATTTTATATTCTTCATATTTATTAAATTATTATGATGTTATTTCATTTTTTGTTATGATTTTTCTTCTCAGTAAAATAATTCACTAATAATACATTTTCTTCTAACTCTCAGCCCATTAAAACTTTGAGAATTGATAACCTTTCTTCTTTAATTTTGTAATTAGACCATCTAGATTTAAATATAATTTATCCTTCCTTTTTGGG
This sequence comes from Aureibaculum algae, assembly GCF_006065315.1. Taxonomy (GTDB): domain Bacteria; phylum Bacteroidota; class Bacteroidia; order Flavobacteriales; family Flavobacteriaceae; genus Aureibaculum; species Aureibaculum algae. The sequence goes on from NZ_CP040749.1 coordinate 1,706,807, forward strand.
CTAGTTCCAGGATGAATCAATAAATGAAAACCATTCATATTCTTAAATGATTCATAACTATAAATACTTTCTAGGATATCATCGCTTGAGATATAGTTGGCCATGTCAGGGGTAGTATAGTCTGCATTAGAACGTGTTCCGCTAGAATAATTGACCGTAATTTGATTCAATTGAGAAGCTATTTTCACCACCTTTTTATTGTGCCATTCATAAGGTGGCATAAAATGTTTTGGATGAATATCTAGCTTTTTCAAAGCACGAAGATTCTGCAAAATATCCTCTTTTATTTGAGTTTCTGAATATAAAAGGCTGTCTCTTTTAGTCCAATCGCAATACAAGAGATGTTTATCAGAATGAGCTCCCACAAAGTGCCCCTGTTTTGTAATGTCTCTTACTAAATCCTCATTACTTCTCACAAAATCACCAGTAAGAAAGAATGATCCTTTTATTTTTTGTTTGTTTAAAACGCTTAATACATGTTCAAATCCATCTACATATTCATGTCCTGTAAAACATAGGTAAATTTTTTTCTGCAACGTGTCAGACCTAACAACAGCCCCTTCTTTATCAACTATGTTTTGAGCATAAAGGGATAAGTTGATTGTAAAAATCAGAAAACATAAAATTAGTCTATTCACTGCTCAACTTGGTTAAAATTAGTAGTAATTCTGCTGAACCATCCAACGTTGGTTCGTTGGTACTATAATCTGCCCAGTCATCCATATACTTAATGTGTTTTGGTTGTAAATGAGCGTATTCATCAGGTTCAGATGGGGTAATTCCAATCATATTATCGTGAATAGTGGACCAAAGTGGACCATCAACAAGGCTTCCTTTGATAGGCTTTTTATAAATTCTCCAAAATGGCATGTGTACATCCACTGGTGTATCAGCATTCTCAGGAATTTCTGTAATCATACTCGAATTCCAAGGATTTAATCCCAATAACCAATTCATATGGTTTTGCATGAGAAAACGATACTTTTTTGAACCTGTCATCTCTTCATATAACATTGCTTGTGTAGCAACTGCAGCAGCTAAATTATTAGAACACCATATAAAAAGATGACCTACCCCATACGGGTTTTTCTCTGCTCTCTTTTTTATATTTTCTAGATTATGTTCGTAATATGAACTCATTTCTTTTTTGTCTATTGAATCACCAACTTGCCACAAGGCATAATGCCCCATATTTACAAAGGGATACATTTCGTAGTGGCTGGCAGTATCTCGCTCCATCCAAGACCAATTACCCATGATTTTAGCATAAGTTCTGGCATCTTTAAGAAATTTTTTCTTTTTAGAAATCTTATACAAAGAAGCCGCAGCCCATTCCATATCATCTGCCCAAGTATTTTCCTCATAGCGATACGGAGCTCCAAAACTGTTACCTTGCTGGTAACCTTCTTGCTGCTTGCCCATGTTGTATAATTCGTGTGCAGCCTTTAAACAGGTTTGAGCAAAGACTTCGTATTCCTTAAATTTGCTAAAGACTTGATATCCCAATGCTAATGTAGCAGCCGAACGACCTGCTAAATTAGCGATTCCTGTGGCTTTGCTTTTGTATTTGGAAAGTCCTTGTGGTTTGCCTGTAGCATAATAAACAGGTCTAAAACTATTGGGTCCCCACCCATAATCAGCATTTTCTTCATGGGGTAATTTAAAGCCTCTATGATCTCTATCATCTGCAACTTGATGATATAGTTCGTCGGGACTTGGATGAAGTTTTAATATCCATTCTAGACCCCACTTGGCTTCATCGAGCACATCGGGTAATTTATTTGCACTCGGAAGGCCTCTAGCATTAAACTTATCATTAAAAATAGTTGGTTTCATTTGATAAGCCATCAATAATCTGGCTGTCGTGTTACTGCTCGTTATAAGATATTTTAATTGGTCGCCGGCATCGTGCCAACCACCAGTAGCATCAATTCTGGAAGAATCTAACCTTTTACCGAAGAAACTTAACCCATCTTTTTGATGGCAGAACTGTTTCGTATATGGATTAAAACCACAACGCTGTGTTCTTATAAAGCTAACTACATCTTCTTGCCATTTAGGATAAGCACCAATAGTGAAAAATTGACTTTCAATTTGATGTTCTTTTAACTCAAAGTGATACGTTCCTGCTATTTTAAAATCAGAAAAATCTGCTGTATAATAATGAGAAAATGGATGCCAAGACGTTGCATGAGGAAAGGACTTGTATTCGTTTAATGGTTCTCCTTTCTCATTTTTTAATACTAAAACTGGATTGGTTAGAGCTCCTTTACTGAGAATAACTGCTTTTTTGGGCATATTGCTTGGATAGCCTTGTAAGTTAATTCTAATCTCTATCTCCGATTGTGCCTGAGAATTAATGACGAACGCCCCAAACAACAAAATGAAAAATACTCGAATAATGCTCATAAATCATTGCTTTTTTTACTCATTAATTTCATGTCATTACACTCCTTTTTTTACTTTCCTTAAGACACTATAATTTATAGAGATGAACGCAGTTCTAATAGGTTGGAGTAGGTGTTATTAACCACCGTTACCAAATGTAGAAATAAAATGGATAGCATGCAAATGACAGTATTTTTAAAAGCATAAGTCATAAGGTAACGGACGTATTTGTACGTCTCGTTTTGATTTTTACGAATTCATACCAAATTACCGATATAAAACCTATTGCGATAGAAATTGCCAACTGAGAAATACTAAGTGCTTCAAATTCAAAGAAACGGGTTAGTGGAGGTACAAAGAGTAATACTCCTGTAATGGCAACTGTGATGGCAATAATCAATAATACCAAATTATTTTTATATTTCAGTGTGGTAAAGATGGAATAGTAAAAAGATCTATTTACGAGGGTTAAAAAGATGTTGGCAGTAATTAATACTGTAAATACCATTGTCCTTGTTAGAGCTTCGTCATAGGCCATATAAACCGAATATTGATAGATAGCTAATGTACCCATTGTAATGGCGATACCTTGAATAATACTTGTAGTCAGCTCACTCCAATTAAAAAAAGTGGTTGTAAACGGTCTTGGTTTTTGCAACATGGTATTTTTTTCCATGGGTTCATTCTCAAATATTATAGAACAGGTTGGTCCCATTATAAGTTCTAAAAAAATAATGTGCACTGGTGATAGAATATTTGGATAGATCCATCCTAAAGCCAATGGAATAAATACAGTAAGAATAATAGGGATGTGAATGGATATGATGTATTGTATCGCTTTTTTTAGGTTGGTATAGATTCTCCGGCCCATGGCAATGGCATCCACCATTTTCGATAAATCGTCTTCTGTCAATATTAGAGAAGCCGCTTGCTTGGCTATTTCTGTACCTTTTTTTCCCATGGCAATGCCAATGTGAGCTGCTTTTAAAGCAGGACCATCATTTACACCATCTCCAGTCATGGCTACAATTTGATTTTTTGCTTTTAAGGCATTGATAATTTTCAGTTTTGCTTCAGGATACATTCTGGTGAAAATATTAGTGTTCATCACACTTTCTTCCAGCTCTTTTTCTGACAATTTCATTAATTCATCACCGGAAATACTATGTTCAAAACCCTTGAATGCAACTTGCTCGGCAATGGCTTTGGTCGTTGCTGCATTATCGCCCGTAATAATTTTGACTGAAATACCAGCTTGGTAGAAGTCTTCAAAGACTTTATTGATATTTTTTTTCGGAGGATCATAAAAGGCAACGATTCCTATAAAGTTAAACTTAAATTCTTGTTGGTTTTTTGGAAAATTGGTTCCCTTAAAATTACTATCACCCACTCCTAAAACTCTGTAGCCTTTGCTGGTAATGCTTTGAATAGCATTATTAATTTCTTGCTTTTCTGCTGAGGTTAAATTTGAAATGGCTATCAAAGCTTCTGGAGCTCCTTTGGCAGCTATAATTCTTTTACCAGTAGTATTCTCAAAAATATGCGTCATCATTGGTGGTTTTCCACCTAATGGATATTCATGGATTAACTTAAAATTAGGACGTTCATCTTTTTCTTTTATATCGACATAAGCTTGGTGTAAGGCTATTTCCATAGCATCGAAAGGAATGGGTTCACTTGCCCACATCGCAATTTTTATCAATTCCTTTTCATCTTCATTAGCCGCTTCTGGAGAGACAATTCTATTGGAGTTTAGGGTGTAAATTTTGGCCAAACTCATTTTGTTTTCTGTAATTGTTCCTGTTTTATCCGTACAGATTACCGTTGCACTTCCTAGTGTCTCCACCGTTTTCATCTGTTTTACTACAATCCCCATTTTCATGAGTCGCCAAGCACCAATGGCCATAAACGATGTGAATGCCATCGGTATTTCTTCAGGTAAAATACTCATGGCTAGTGTTAACGCCTTAAGCAAGCTATCTAATAAATTGTACGAAATAAAATAATTTATAACCCAAACCAGAATAAAAACAAAAGAACCTGAAATAACCATTGTCTTAACGAAGTTGGTTATTTGCAATTCAAGCGGCGTCTTTTCTTCGCTAATGCTTTCTAGACTTTTCCCAATTTTTCCTAATTTAGTTTCATTACCAATATGTGTAACGGTAGCAATTGCCAAACCACTAGCAACGGTAGTTCCTGTGAATAATAAATTATCCTCTTTGTTTTTGTCTTTAAAAACAGATAATGATTCTCCCGTAAGAATAGATTCATTGACAGAAAAATCATTAGAATGAACTATTATGCCATCTGCAGTAATTGAAGTGCCTTCTTCAACCATTAGACTATCACCAACCACTAAATCATCGCTACTAATTTCTTCTACACGACCATCTCTAATGACTTTGCAATGAGGTTGAGAAAGTTTTTTAAGTTTTTGCAGGGCATTTCTACTTCTAGAATCTTGGTATATGGAAATAATTGATACCAGAACAATAGCAGATGCTAGAAAGATAGCATCGCCAATGTTACCGCTAATTAAATAAATGAGAGCTGCTACAAATAGAAGAATTATCATTGGCTCTTTGACCAATTTTTTAATATCATCTAAGATATTATTTTCTTGCTTGTAGTTTAAGGTGTTTTTACCGTATTTTTCTCTTGCAATAAGAACCTGTTCACTTGATAACCCGTTGATATTAAAATTATTTGTAGGCATAGTTAAAGCGTCTATTTAGCACTATGAACTTCGAGTATTTGTTTGAAATTAAAATATGTAAAAGACACATTTTGACTTGTATTTAATAAACAAAAACTAATTTATCTATAGTAGAGTTACTAAAAAAAACAGTACTTCAATAGTGTTGGAGTAGGAGTTCTATTTAGAACTTTTAACCAAAGTTAACGAGAAATATTCTAAGAATGAATACAAATAAGGACTTAATACCAAGAGGGTTATGAAAGCGTGTTTGGATGTAAACAGTACGTGTTTTACAACGCGTTTATTATTTTATAGCCCGTAGAAAGGTATGCTTTTACAAAGCGTTAGTCTAGCTTATTTTTGTGTTGTGATTGTAATGCATTAAGGAAATTTCTTAGGTACTGATCTAGACAAGGTCGATAAGATCTATGGTCAGGTCTGCGGAAAAATGAACTCAATTCATGTTTACTTATTTTTTTATCGATAGATTCAAATAGCTCTAAAATATCATCCGTTTTTAAATCTAATGCGATTTTTAGTTTACGAAGAATCATATTATTACTTAATGGGTCTTCTGCTATTGGTGCAGGACCTTCTCTTTTTCCTCGTTTTTCAATAATAAGTCCGTTGAGAAAAGTAGCAAGTTCTACATCAGCCATTTCTACAAGTAAAGGATCCTCTTCTTTTTTTAACCAAGCCAGTAAACCTTCCTTATCTACATCATAATCTGCTAATTTAAAAAGCGAAATCATTTTGTCGTCGTTATAGTTAAACAGGTAACGAATGCGTCTTAATATATCATTATTGGTCATATTCTTTTTCTTTTATTATCGAGGTCAATTTTGATGCTTTAAAACTGTTTGCATCCTCTTTTACATACCTACAAAATTAAGTAATTACCCTATCTCGCTAAAAGTTTATTAGAAACTTTATAAGTAGCGGAATAAGTTAGTCCCGATTGCCCCGTTTTAAAGGTCAAAAATGACTTTTTGTACCATCGAGGGTCAGTGGCTTTCTTTTTAAAATCGTTATGTGTGGCAATACCATGTGATTCTCCATTGTCAAAAGTCTCAATTTGATACAAACCAATTCCGAAATGTTCAACACGTTGAAGAACAATTTCAAAATCGGACTCAGAAAAATGATTTACGGTTGCTTTGTCGTCTCCGTTATTTTCATTTTTTAAATCCGTAAATACATTTTTTTCTAAGAATTCAGCTTGTTTCATAATTGGGGAATGTATAAGTATATATTATTGGCGTTGACCGCGGCTAAATTAGTAAAAGGAAATTGAACCTTACGAAGTATTAAAGGGTTTTTATAAGTAGGTTGTCAATAACAATTAATTGAATTTATTACTTGTATTTAGTGTGTCATTTCAATTTGAACTTATGGCTTGTGTTGTCACTCTTTATTAATTGCTCTTTTTTAAGTTTATATTTCTAATACATAACCCGTGTATCATTTGCTTTATTTTAAAAGTGCCTTCCATTTACCCGATTCGGCAAACTCTTTAACAATTCGATTTCGTTTTATAAGTAATTTCGTCATATATTTTTCAAGAAACAATGTGTCGGCTAATCTTCCAAAAACACCAAATGGCGATTTATAAGTAAATACATCAATCATTTGAGTTTCTCCATTTACTTCAGAGAAATGATGTTCATGTTTAAATTCTTGAAACGCCCCTTGCTCCATTTCATCCGCAAAATAATTGGGTCGCTCAAATTCTGTAATTCGTGAAGTCAGATTTTGATAAATACCAAAGTGTTTTGCCCGCCAAGTCACACTTTCATTGAAACCTATTAAACCACTTGTTTTACCGGCAATGGCTTCTTCATTAGTTTGTTGGGTTGATATTTTGTGTAAATCAATACTTCTTGAAAGGTCAAAAACAGTTTCAATAGTGGCATTTATTACTGTGTGAAGTTCAATGCTTGGCATTTTCTAGGTATTTCTGGTTACACTTGTCTAATCAAATTTACAATTAATATGAACATGTAGAGAAGTAAGTAGAGTTTAGTTTAACAATCGCAACGCCTCTTTTTTACTTAGGTTACTTAGCTTCGTTTTGTCTACAAATGTAATTACCCAGTCCGGATTTGTTCTACTGTACTCTCGTAATACCCAACCAATCGCTTTATTAATAAAAAATTCTTTGAAGCCTAATAGTGAAGTAATAGTTGAACTTAAAAGTTGTGTGTCCATTTCCGTTTTATATTTTAACTGAAACAGCAATGCTGACCGTTGCAACCAAATATTATCTGATTGTAACCATTTGCTACAATACGTTACTCTTTGTTCTGGGAACTTTTTAAAATAGCTCCCCATCAATTTAACGGCAATATAATCTACAGTGTCCCACCAAGAGTTGTGTCTAACCATATATTCTAACAAGGCAATGTCTTCTTTTTCAAATTGCTTTACATATTTAAATACCAATTCTTGTGCAAAATAATGGAAATCGCGTTGCGGTTTTAACCATAGTATTTTGACCAGTGTAGTTAGTTCTTTTTTCTCAGGTAGATAGGCCTTTATTAAAAATGGTTTTTGAATGGCTCTTCTGGTGTCTGTTTTTAATCCGAAATATTCAAATTGACCTCGCATATAAGCTTTTTGAGCTACAGCGATTGTTGGGTTTGCCTGTTGTTGAAATTCAATTGCTAATATGTCTATAAAGTCTGAAATCATATTTTTTTAAATGGTGTAACTTTACCTCATAAATTAGGTCAGTTGGAGTGATTTTACATTAGCAAAAATGTATCGAAAACTTGTAATTTTTTACCTCTCCTAATAACTCTACAATTTTTCTCCATGTTATCTCTAGCGTGGTCGAGAGGTCATTCCAAAAAATCACTTAATAAGTAACTTTTGTTTTAACCTCATTTTTAATAAATCTGGTTTAAATCCCACTTTTTTATAGGCGTTTAAAGCACTTGCATTATCAGCATATACATCCAATTGGATTTCAGTAATATTTTTCGACGTAGACCATGTTATTAAATGTTGGATTACCATTGCATTGACTCCTTTACCACGATGCTCAGGTGACACATACATAAACCCCAAATAGGCATATTGGTCTGGTTTTTTATAAACTGCAGCATCTTTTATGAGTGCATAGCCACAACCTACTAATTTCTCGTCTATTATTGCAACGATGAGTTGTGCATCATCGCTTTCAATGAGATTTTCTATATTATAATACGTGATGGGGTCTTCCTTTAAATTTAAAGCAAAAGAGCGTTCATATGCAATTACGGCTTGTTCAAATTGTTTTAATGTTGCTAGGTCTTTCAGATTAGCTTTACGTATTTGTATGGTATTTGCTTTCTTCATCAATTTTATTCTTGCTTTTTATCCTTGTATTGAAACACGTTGTAGGGTAAAGACTTCCCCTTTATTTTTAATACCACAACGCCATGTGAAGGGACCGTCATCTCAATTAATTTCTTAGAAGATAGAGCATACGTTTTTTTAGACCATAAGTCTTTCATGGTATGGGCTATGTTACCATCTAAACCAATTTGATCTAACGTAAAGGAAATACTCTCGGTTTTATCAGATCTGTTTAGTAAAGCCACAGCAACTTCGCCACTTATAGTGGAGTGTAAGGGTTTGGCCCAAACTTCTAAATCGCCATGATCTACTAGACGTCTGGCCTGATAGACATAAGAGCTTTGATTTAACTCAATAATTTCTTTATTCGTTATAATTTCAACAGTTTCCTTGCTCATATTTGTCAAGTCATTTCCCAATAAAAGAGGCGAATGCATAATAGCCCACATTGAAAAATGTGTTTTATCCTCTTCGTAAGACATTCCGCGACCTACTTGGAGCATATCCATATCATTATAATGACCTTTAGAACTGTATTGCCATAGGTTGGCGTTCAAATCAATTATAGCCAAAATAGAATGAAATTTATTATTGATATCTGCTGAAATCCGCCAAGAATCTGCAATTTGAGTTACCCATTTTCCAGGAAACTGCCAACGACATACATTATAAATTACCTCAGGGTTAATCGCTTTTATTTTAGCCCCAATTTCGGTATACCGGGTTTGCTCATCGAGGCCTAACCATTCACCACCACACCAATCAATTTTTATAAAATCGTATTTCCATTTTTTTAAGAACAATTCTAAATCTTGGTCATCGTGTCCATATAAGCCCATACCTACACCAATGGTATCTTTATCCCAATATGAAGCACAAGTATTACTACCAGCATCTGAATAAATTCCTGCTTTTAAACCTTTAGCATGAATATAAGCGGCCAATGATTGCATTCCACTTGGAAAACGTTCTTTATGTACAAGTAAATTTCCATTTTGATCTCTGCCACCAAAAAAACCATCGTCCGTATTAATAAAAGAATAACCTGCATCTTTTAAGCCTGAAGATACCATTGCATCGGCTTGCGATTTTATAATATCTTCGTTAATGTCTACGCGATAATTATTCCAACTAGCCCATCCCATAAGTGGAGCTTTAGTGTTAGTTTTTAGAGATTCATTTTTGTCTTTTTGTGCCTGAAAATGATAACTAGCAGTTATAAAGGTAAGAACACATATAATTCGTTTTATGTTGTACATATAAGTCTGTGGTCATTGTAAAATGACTAAAAATTTAGGGTGAAATATTAAATTAGGTTAAATATATAATAATTATTTAGTTTATAAACTTTTTCTATAAGGGCATCAATTATTTAGTTAGTAAAGCAATTGTTTAGTCAAATCTGCTTTGTATTTTTACATTTTAATAAGAGAACTATGAAAGTAATTATATCGCCAGCAAAGTCATTAGATTTTGAACCAGAAGTGCCAACCGAAAAATATTCAGAGCCCATTTTTTTAAAAGAAGCAGAAAAATTAAGCACAGTTTTAAAGAAGAAAAGTGCCAAACAGCTTTCTAAACTAATGCACATTTCAGACAATTTGGGACAATTAAATTTTGATAGAAATCAGCATTGGAACGTGCCTTTTACTCCAGACAATTCAAAACAAGCTATTTATGCTTTTACGGGTGCTGTATTTCAAGGTATTGATATGGCTTCGTTACCTGTTTCTAAATTAGACCAATTGCAAGATAAATTACGTATAATTTCTGGGCAGTATGGTTTGTTAAAACCCTTAGATTTAATGCAACCCTATCGATTAGAAATGGGTACAAAATTAAAAATTGGCAGAAAAGAGAATCTCTATCAGTTTTGGGATGGTGCTATTACCAAGGCCTTAAATGATGAATTAAAAGATGATGAACCTGTTATTAATTTGGCAAGTAACGAATATTTTAAAGCTATAAAACCAAAATTATTAAAATCACCTATTGTCACTCCCGTCTTCAAGGACTTAAAAAATGGTGAATATAAAATGATTATGACCTATGCCAAATTAGCGAGAGGCTATATGGTGCGTTATATTATTGATCATGATGTTGCTACTGTTGAAGGTTTAAAAGGGTTTAATAGTGAAGGTTATGCATTTGATGCAAATATGTCTTCAGAAACCGAGTTGGTTTTTACACGTTAAAAAAAGTATTTTGAAAATAATTGTCACTATTCTATTTGTATTCTTTGTTTCCATTACTTATGCTCAAAAGGACAATTTTGAGCGTTTTTTAGCTGAAGGCAAAGCAGAGTTTACTAAAAGTTTTGATGAACAAGATTATGATAATGCTGTTAAGGTTTTAAAAAGGGCGGTCCAATTAAAGCCAGAAAATACAGAGGCGAAGTACTTTTTAGGCTATGCATATAGCCGTTTAAATGCTAAGGATGGAGCAAGTTTAATTTCTATGAAACTTGATCTAACCATTAAATCAAGTGAGCAATTCGAAGCGGTTAATAAATTGACCCCAAAATATGAAGGGGAAATCATAGTGTTAGACCCTTATTCAAAAATTACTTCTGAATGGGGAAGTATGGCAATGACCTATTGGCACAAAGGTCAAAAAGAACAAGCATTATGGGCCTTTAATGAAGGAAAAAAAAGAGGTGGGTTTAGTGAATTTATACTTGCATTAAACAAGAAAATATTAGATTCTTGTAATGAAAATTCCATTTTATTTACATCTGGAGATCAACTCACTATTCCACTTTGGTATTTGCAAATTGTTGAAGGGTATCGAGAAGATATTGCAGTAGTTGATGCTAATTTACTAGAGTCTTCTTGGTATGCTACCTTTTTAGTAAAACAGAAAGTGGTTACGTTTGATGTACCTGAGGAAACCCTGGATAATCTAGAAATTCAAGAATGGGCTCCACAAAAAATTACAATAAGTGACTTTGCTTGGACAGTTAATCCAACCTATGAAGAAACCTATTTGTTTAGATGTGATCTTTTGTTGTTGAGTATCTTAAAAGCAAACAAATTTGAAAGGCCAGTTTTTTTTACTGATGGTTTTCCTAAAGATCGTCAATTGAGTCTGAATGAAAACTTAATGCCTTTTGGATTTTTAGTAAATACTATAAATATTGATGATGATGGCCCAGTTGAATTAGAAGATGATAAATCAAAAATGGATGCACTTACTTCATTAGCAAATGAAAATAGCCCTGATGAAATATGGTTTGTTGAATTCTTGAAAAGACTTTAAGGTAATTGGCTTAAAGGGCATTCTGAATGAAGGTTATTTTTTAGATGCGAATATATCAGGTGAAAATGAGATGGTGCTTATTAGGTTAGTTAAATGAAATATTTTTTTACCTTTTTAATTCTCCTCCTTTTTTCAAGGGGAGGTGCCCAGTAGTAAAATTTAATTTTTATGATAAAGTAGAAAGGCGACGGGGTCAAAAAATACTATATGAGTAAACTACACAACCGTAAATATCTGGAAGAACGCAGAAAAGCACTTCGCAATAAATCTACATCAGCGGAAGCTACTTTATGGATATCGCTTCAGAGAAAACAGTTAAGAGGAAGGAAATTTAGAAGACAACATAGTATTGATAACTATATTGTAGATTTTTATTGTGCTTCTGAAAACCTAATTATAGAGCTTGATGGTGCTGTACATTTAGGTTTAGCACAACAAAATTATGATGAGGAACGAACCCGTTTATTGGAAGATTTAGGATATAAAATTGTTAGATTTGAAAATAAGTTGGTTTTTGAAAGTTTGGAAGGAGTGTTAGAAGAGATTGGTAGTTATTTTATAGATTAGCGTTTACCACCTCGTCTTTATGTTTTGCTTTCGCACACATAAATCCACTCCTCCTTGAAAAAGGAGGAGAATTAAAAAGTTATCAAATTTTCCTCTCGTATAATAGAATAAAAATTCCTCCCCTTTTTTCAAGGGGAGGTGCCCAGTTAGTAATATTGAATTTTTATAATAAAGTAAAAGGGCGGAGGGGTTTAATAAACAAAAACTTCACCCTCACCAACATTATTGTTTCTACTCACAGGAACTATAACAAAAGTGGTTCGTTTTTTTAAATCGCGTTTGTTTAAGTTGATATGCGTTTCTCCTGTTAAAGCAATTATTTTTGAAGGATTATTAATTGCCAGAGCTTCATCTCTTTCAAATTTATATACCAAGAATTTTACCGCTTCTTTAGCCATATTTTCGGGTAGTTTTTCCCATGATAATTGATATTTTCTACCTTTTATTTTCGTGAGCTTTATATGAGAAACGGGAGCAGGAAAAAATGAAACCTTTTTATTGGTTGGTGGCGGTAATGTTGGGTGTTGATAATAGTTCTCCTTTAATATTTTATTAATACCAAAGGCATTTTTATTAAAGCTTTTGGCACTAAAATAAGTTGAACCTTTAATCGTAGGTAAAGACCTATTCAAATCTAATTGCTTTTCAATTTCTGTTTTATTTTTTTGTTTCCATGCTTCATCTGTTTTACCTCCTAAGCGATACATGGCTTGCCCAATATATAGATTGGTATTATAGTTGTTTTTAGTCCACCATTCTGCTATTGTTTTATAGTCGGCTTTATCATGGCCAATTTGCCAATAAATTTGAGGAAGAATATAATCTAACCAACCTTTTTTTGTCCAAAGTAAAACATCGGCATATAAATGGTCGTAGTTGGTTTGTCCGGCATCGGTATTAGAGCCTGTTGGGTCATCAGCTTTATTACGCCATACGCCAAAAGGACTAATGCCAAATTGTACCCAAGGTTTAATGGATTTTATAGTTGTATGTAATTCTTCAATGATGGTATTCACATTGTCTCTACGCCAATTATCAATTTGATTGGGATAAAATTTACCTCCATATTTTTTAAAGGCATCGGCATCAGGAAATACTTCGTTGGCAATTTTATAAGGGTAAAAATAATCGTCAAAATGGATGGCATCTATATCATAGTTCTGAACAATTTCTGCCACCACTTTATTGGTATAGGTTCTAACTTCGGGTACACCTGGATTAAAATAAGTGGTTTCTCCATAGTTTAAAAACCAATCTGGCTTTTCTTTGAGTAATGCTAACGGTTTTGTTGTCGTATTTTTATAATTAATTAAAACCCGATAAGGATTTAACCATGCATGAAATTCCATTCCCCTTTTATGAGTTTCTGCAATTGCAAAGGCTAACGGGTCGTAATAGGGTTTTGGCGGACTGTTAATACTATCGGTTAAATAGGCCGACCACGGTTCATAACTGGAATTATAAAAAGCATCTGCCGTAGGGCGGATTTGAAAAATGATTGCATTAAAATTCAAGTCTTTAAACTGATCTAACAGTTTTATAAGTTCTGCTTTTTGTTTAGTTGGATTTAAATTCTTTTTGCTAGGCCAATCAATATTATTGACCGTTGCTACCCAAACCCCTCTAAACTCATGATTTATTTTTTGGGCAAAAATAAATTGTGCAGAGAATAATACAATTATTATTGTGTAATTTATCTTCTTAAACATATTCTTAATCTAAATAATATTATCAATTTACCTCTCCTTCGAAGAGGTCAGAAAGACCTTTTCGGTATTTCTGGGTGAGGTCTTAACAATCAGACAATGCAACATTAACGGCTAAGCCACCTGTTGACGTTTCTTTGTATTTATTATTCATGTCTTTTGCGGTTTCCCACATGGTATTTACTACCTTATCAAAGGGCACCTTTACATTTATAGGATCAGTATCTAAAGCCAATTCAGCCGCATGGATGGCTTTTATGGCACCCATAGAATTACGTTCTATACAAGGCACTTGTACCAAACCACCGATAGGATCACAAGTCAAACCTAAATGATGTTCCATCGCAATTTCAGCGGCAATTAATACTTGATCTGGTGTGCCACCTAATAATTCGGTCAATGCACCTGCTGCCATCGCAGCTGAAACACCAATCTCAGCCTGACAACCACCCATTGCAGCAGATATGGTTGCCCCTTTTTTAAAGATACTACCAATTTCGCCTGCCACCAATAAGAATTTTTTAATTTCATTAAAACTAGCCTCATGGTTTTCAATAACCAAATAATACATCAATACGGCGGGTATTACACCAGCACTTCCGTTTGTTGGTGCGGTCACTACACGCCCTAATGAGGCGTTTACTTCATTAACACTTAAGGCAAAACAACTTACCCATTTAAGTATTTGTCTAAATTTAACTTCGGTATTTCTAATTGATTCAAGCCATTCTTGAGGGTTGTTATATAAGGATACACCAATTAAGTTTTTATGAGTGTCAAAAGCACGACGTCTTACATTGAGTCCTCCAGGTAAATTACCCTCGGTATGGCAGCCCGTATACATACATTCTAACATGGTATTCCAAATGCGATGGAATTCATAATCAATCTTCTCAGGCGTTCGTAATTCTTTTTCATTTTCTAAAACCACATCAGATATGGAAAGGTTTTGATCTTTACAATACGCCAATAACTCCGTACCAAGTCTAATGGGATAAGGAAATGTATTTGAGAAAATTTGTTTATTTTTTTTAGAGTTTTTACGTTCTTCTTTCACTACAAATCCACCGCCAATAGAGTAGAGGGTAGAACGGCTTTTTTTACCCGAAATGGTAGCTGTAAAAGTCATTCCATTGGCATGAAAGGGAAGAAATTTTCTGTTAAAAACAATGTCCGTTTCCGGATTAAAAGCTAGTATTTTTTCGTTATTAAAAGATAAGGCTTTGTTTATTTTTATGGCAGCAATAATAGCCTCGATACTTTGTGTAGGTATCGTTTCAGGGTCTGCACCACTTAAGCCAAGTAATACGGCATAATCAGTAGCATGTCCTTTCCCCGTTAAGGATAAAGAACCATATAAATCAACCGTTATTTTTTCAACGGTATCAAATTTGTGGGAAGCCTTTAATTCTTTTATCCATCGTTCTGCCGCACGCCAAGGCCCTAAGGTGTGTGAACTAGAAGGTCCTACACCAATTTTTAACATATCAAATACCGAAATACATTCCATATAATTCTCTTAGAAACTAATAATCAAAAATAGATAAAACATTTGAGTAAACTTAGTAATTATAATTGAAAAGGAAAGGGAGTATAACGTCAGATTAGTGAAGTGGGAAACTTCAAATTACATGAACCAAATTCTAACGAAAGGGTTTTGAATTATTAGGAATTTATTTTTTCTCGGCACTTATGTCTTAATTGAATATATAATAGGCAATCATTAGTTGATTATGCCATGTTGCCCTAAGCGTAAGCACTACTAAAACTGCCAGTCTGTCATAATTATAAAAAAAATGCTGTCAAAATCAATTTATATTAGCGTTGGCATAAAGATTGACTAATTACAATCAGTAATCAAAAAGAATAATCTAAAAATCTAAATATTTATATTATGAGTAAAATTATAGGAATAGATTTAGGAACAACCAACTCATGTGTTTCTGTAATGGAAGGTAATGAGCCAGTAGTAATTCCTAATGCAGAAGGGAAAAGAACAACTCCTTCTATTGTAGCATTTGTTGATGGTGGCGAACGTAAAGTTGGTGACCCTGCTAAAAGACAAGCAGTAACTAATCCTACAAGAACGGTATATTCAATTAAACGTTTTATGGGTAACAAGTATTCTGAATCTAAAAAAGAGGCAGAACGTGTACCTTATAAAGTGGTTAAAGGAGACAATGATACACCAAGAGTTGATATTGATGGCAGAATGTATACGCCACAAGAAATCTCAGCAATGATATTGCAAAAAATGAAAAAAACAGCCGAAGACTATTTAGGTCATGAGGTTAAAGAAGCTGTTGTAACTGTACCTGCATATTTTAATGATGCACAACGTCAGGCTACAAAAGAAGCTGGTGAAATAGCAGGTTTAAAAGTGAGTCGTATAATCAATGAGCCTACAGCGGCTGCATTGGCATACGGATTAGATAAATCTGGTGCAGATAAAAAAATTGCGGTTTACGATTTAGGTGGTGGTACTTTTGATATCTCTATCTTAGAAATTGGTGATGGTGTTTTTGAAGTATTATCTACAAATGGAGATACACATTTAGGTGGTGATGATTTTGATCAAGTAATTATTGATTGGTTAGCAGATGCCTTTAAAAAAGACGAAAACGTTGATCTTAGAAAAGATCCAATGGCTTTACAACGTTTAAAAGAAGCTGCTGAAAAAGCTAAGATTGAATTATCATCAAGTACACAAACAGAGATTAATTTACCTTATGTTACTGTTGTTGATAATGTACCAAAACACTTGGTAAAAAAATTAACTAGAGCTCAATTTGAACAATTAGCACATGATTTAGTGAAACGTTCAATGGATCCTGTAGCAAAAGCGTTAAAAGATGCTGATCTTAAAACTACTGATATTGATGAAATAATTTTAGTAGGTGGTTCAACTCGTATTCCTAAAATTCAAGAAGAAGTAAAAAAATTCTTTGGTAAAGAGCCACATAAAGGTGTAAACCCTGATGAGGTAGTTGCTGTAGGTGCTGCAATTCAAGGTGGTGTATTAACTGGAGATGTAAAAGATGTACTTTTATTAGATGTTACGCCATTAGCCTTAGGTATTGAAACTATGGGTAATGTAATGACTAAATTAATTGAAGCCAATACGACAATACCAACTAAAAAATCGCAAGTATTTTCAACTGCAGCTGACAACCAGCCTTCAGTAGAAATTCATGTGTTACAAGGTGAGCGTGCTATGGCAGCCGATAATAAAACAATTGGCCGTTTTCATTTAGATGGAATTCCACCAGCACAAAGAGGTGTACCACAAATTGAAGTAACATTTGATATTGATGCCAATGGTATTATCAATGTATCAGCTAAAGATAAAGGTACAGGTAAAGAGCATAACATTCGTATTGAAGCTTCTTCAGGATTGTCAGAAGATGATATCAAAAAAATGAAAGCAGATGCTGAAGCTAATGCTGAATCAGATAAACAAGCAAAAGAAACTGCTGAAAAAATCAATGGTGCTGATGCAATGATTTTCCAAACAGAAAAACAATTAAAAGAGTTTGGTGAAAAATTATCTGCTGATAAAAAAGAACCTATTGAAGCTGCTTTAGAGGAATTGAAAAAAGCACATGAGTCTAAAGACTTGGCACAAATAGATACTGCCATGGAAAAGATAAATGAAGCTTGGAAAGTTGCCTCTGAAGAGATGTACAAAGCAGAACAAGAAGGTGGAGCTGCCGGTAATGCAGGAGGAGAAGCGGAAGGTTCTTCAGCTACTGAAGGTGATGATGTACAAGATGTAGATTTCGAAGAAGTAAAAGAAGATTAATTTATTCTTATTTGTCATTCCGACGAAGGAGGAATCTTATGAACAGTACTTGTCATTTGAACAGATTCCTCGTGCCTCGGAATGACAACATGTAAAACAAAAATCCCGTTCCAATAGTTGGAACGGGATTTTTTGGTTTTGGATCTGATTAGTATCAGAAATATATATAAGTATTTAGCGGGTCAATTGCTTTGTTGGATAACTATAACAGTTAAAGTTCATTTTTATTATAATTTATCTGTAAAAAAGTTGCGTAAAATAATAAGTACCTTCAGCGTTTTGAACAGCAGCGATACCTGTATGTGTAAAATTGCCTTCGATATTATCTTTATGTTCTGAACTGTTTAACCATGCAGTGACCACTTTTTCGGCTGTATTATAACCATAAGCTACATTTTCACCGGTACCTTTTGCATTTTCATTTCTTTTTAAGTTATTAGCTCTCGAACTAAAATTATCGTGGCTAATCTTATCTTTTGCAATCATATATTTGCTATGGTCAATGGCAAGATTATCAGCAGTAGTATTTCTTGATAGTATTTCAAGTCCCTTACTTTCTCTATGAGCATTTACTAAATTAAATATTTTATCAGTAATACTTGTTTCAACGAAAACTTCATCCGTATTATCTTCAGAACATGAAGATATCGATACGAATAATAATAGTAAAATACTATATTTAAATAGGACTTTCATATGATTAAGTTCTTATAGTTAGTTGTTTATATAACTATAATTTGGAATGTTTAGTATAAAATTGAATATATGAAGTAATAAAAGAACCGTATTAGTAACTGTATTTAGGAGTTTAAAAGGTATGATTAGACTTAATTGAGCTGCAGGTAGTATGTTATGATTTTTAAGTCATTTTTGGTGTTCAAGTACTAAATTTAAATACGTTTCTAAGGTTGTTTTAGGAAAAACGGATTGGTTTTTCTGTTTTTAAATCCATGATACATAACATAGCCGAACAGAATAAGGGCTCCTATTAAAGCCGTATAAGCAATGCTTTCATATTCATTTTGCTGTTTTACATATATGGCTATCAATGCCCAAACCCCAACTAAGGCAAATTCTCTCATATTTCGTTTGTAAATCATAAGAGCATTTAATAACGTCGCAACAATTATCATGATAATAGTCCATTGTATTTCAGAGATACCAAAGCCACTCCATTCAATTTTGGCCAAGTAAGCCGTAATATTGGCGATAGTGGCAACTGTAATCCATCCAGAATAGATACAAATTGGCCACCAATAAAACGCAATTATTTTTTTGGAAGCATCGTAACGCTCCATATTTGTATTTAAAAT
Source organism: Aureibaculum algae (assembly GCF_006065315.1). Classification (GTDB taxonomy): domain Bacteria; phylum Bacteroidota; class Bacteroidia; order Flavobacteriales; family Flavobacteriaceae; genus Aureibaculum; species Aureibaculum algae. The sequence goes on from NZ_CP040749.1 coordinate 1,725,881, forward strand.
TATTTTTGTCAAAGAAATAAGCATTACAAGCATAATACCTAAAGAAAGTAGCGTGTTTTCATAGAGCCATGCGAATACCCAAGCTGCATTTGCTAAATTGGTTAATGCAAACCAATAACCCGTTTGGTTAATAAATTCATTAATTTTTTTGAGCTTGAATGTTTGATAAATTTGAAAACCACAAAAAGCAATTAGTCCTAAATAAATAATACCCCAAATAGAAAAAGCATACCCAGCAGGTGTAAATAAGTTGGTGTATTTATCGCTGAGACCGCCAATCGTATTTCCATTAACTTTATAAACTTGAGAATAATAATTAATTCCAATAGCAATAATTACGGATAAGGAATTAAGTATAGAAAACTTTTGCTGATTTTTTATAGCGTTCATCCCTCTAAAATAATAATTTAATATCTTATTTCAAAACAAAATGTATTTATCTACTTCGTATTTGTCCTCTAACAAAATCTATTACCTTTGCAAACATTAAAAATCAAACTTTTTTGAATCTTAAAACATATACATCAGAATTTCGCTATAATTTAAAATTGGCTTACCCAGTTATGCTAGGCATGATTGGTCATACGTTGGTTAGTTTTATTGATAATATTATGGTGGGTCAAATGGGAACTGCTGAATTGGCAGCGGTATCTTTAGGAAATAGTTTTGTTTTTATAGCGATGAGTTTGGGTATTGGTTTTTCAACTGCGATTACGCCTTTAGTTGCAGAAGCAGATGGTGAAAAAAATATAGAAAAGGGAAAACAAACTTTTAATCATGGCTTAATTTTATGCACCGTTCTCGGGATTGTTTTATTTTTAATGATCTTGGCGATAAAACCGTTGATGTATCATATGAGCCAACCAGAAGAAGTGGTAGCATTAGCAATTCCTTATTTAGATTTGGTTGCTTTTTCTTTAATTCCATTAATTATTTTTCAGGGTTTTAAACAATTTGCAGATGGCTTGTCACAGACCAAGTACGCCATGTATGCTACCATTATCGCAAATGTTATAAATGTAGTGTTGAATTATTTATTGATTTTTGGAAAATTTGGATTTCCAGAAATGGGTATTATCGGAGCAGCGATTGGAACATTGGTTTCAAGGATTGTAATGTTGGGTTATATATGGTTATTGTTAAAATCAAAAACAAAATTCAAACCTTATTTTGAGCGATTTAGTTTTAAAAATATAAAGAAAAGTATACTCAAAAAAATAATAAATCTTGGCTTTCCTTCAGCCTTGCAAATGTTTTTTGAGGTGGCTATTTTTACGGCTGCCATTTGGTTAAGCGGTGTATTGGGTAAAAATCCACAAGCGGCAAATCAAATTGCACTAAACTTGTCTTCCATGACTTTTATGGTGGCTATGGGCTTAAGTGTTACCGCAATGATTAGAGTAGGGAATCAAAAAGGATTAAAAAACTTTAAGGAATTGCGACGTATTGCTTTTTCCATATTTATACTGACCTTCTTTTTAGATATTATTTTCGCATTGGTATTTATGATATTCAATCAAGAGTTGCCAAGAATTTACGTAGATGAATATGACCTAGTCAATCAAATTGATAACTTAGAAGTGGTGAGTATCGCTGCTAAATTATTATTAGTGTCTGCTGTTTTTCAAATTTCTGACGGATTACAAGTTGCTGTGTTGGGGGCCTTAAGAGGTTTACAAGATGTTAAGATACCTACGATAATAACTTTCATTGCCTATTGGCTAATTGGTTTTCCCATTTCTTATTTTTTAGGAAAGGAAGATGTGTATGGTAGTGTGGGGATCTGGTTAGGATTGTTGGCAGGTTTAACTGCCTCTGGAATATTATTGTATATTCGATTTAATTATTTAACCAAGAAATTAATTAATCAAAGCATTTAATAAATGGGTATTGTTTTAAAACAATCATTTACCAACACCCTGATTCTTTTTTTAGGTTTTGCAATTGGTGGTATTAATGTATTATTTATTTATACGCATTTTTTACACGAAGACTATTATGGTCTTAATACCTTTTTATTATCGACTGCTAATATTTTATCGCCCTTAATGGTACTCGGTATGCAGCATACTATCATTAAATTTTTTACTTCATTTCAAACAAAATACGAGCAAGATCAATTTTTAACCAGTGCATTGGTAATGCCCTTATTTATTATTATACCCTTAGGTTTTATAGGAGCTTATACGTATGAAAGTATTGCAAACTGGTTATCTGTGGAAAACGCAATAATTAAACCCTATACCTATCTTATTTTTTTAACCGCAATTTTTATTGGTTATTTTGAAGTGTTTTATTCTTTTAGTAAAGTGCAGTACCAGTCCGTTTTTGGCAATTTTATCAAAGAGATGTTTGCTCGAATTTGTGCCACTTTTTTATTGTTTGCTGTGCATTTTAAATGGATTACTGAAGAGCAGTTTATATATGCTATTACTATTGTTTACGGGTTACGAATGGTTATAATGATGATGTATGCTTTTACATTATATAAGCCTGAATTTATTTTTAAGTTTCCTAAAAATAGTCGTGAGATTTTGTCCTATTCATTTTATATTATTTTAGCAGGATCGGCAAGTGGAATTTTATTAGATATTGATAAGTTCATGATTCCACAACTGGAGCAAATTGCTGAGGTTGCCTATTATGCAGTAGGTATTTATATAGCTTCAGTTATAGCTATTCCGTCAAGGGCAATGCAGCAAATTATTAATCCGCTAACGGCTAAAGAGCTCAATAACAATAACTTAAAAGAGGTTTTAAGCTTGTATAAAAAAAGTTCTATAACGCTATTAGTAGCTGGAGGGTTATTGTTTTTACTTATCAATTTGAATATTCAAGATTTATATGGATTAATAAATAAACCAGAATATGCAGTAGGAGGGATGATTGTATTGATGATTTCTATTTCCGAAATGTATAAGCTAGCGTTAGGTACAAATGGGGCCATTTTAACTAATTCTGATCATTATAGAGTGTTTTTCTATTTCTCTATAGCCATGGCATTAAGTGTTATCTTTTTAAATAAATGGTTAATAGAAATTTTAGGAATAGATGGTGCTGCCTTAGCAACCTTAATTGTAGTACTAGTTTTTAGTACTATTAAAATTATATACATTCAGGTAAAAATGAATATGCAACCCTTTACAACTAAAACAATAGCAATATTGACTGTGATTTTAGTCCTGTTTTTTGCATTTTATTTTATAGAATTACCATTTCATGCATTGGTAAACATATTTATAAAGTCTATTGCGGTTACTATTATTTATACTTTTACAGTATATAAGTTTCGTATTTCAGAAGATGTAAACGGCTTAATTAATAAATACATTCCTCGATAAATATGGCATATGTTTTTCATCTTTTTTTGGGAATTATATCTGCTTTTTTAGGCTTGTTAGCTCCAGGTATGCTAAACATGACCGCAGTTAGGACAACTATAGAACAAGGAAAGAGGGCAGGGGTAGTATTTTCTGCTGGAGCGTCAGCTATTGTTTTTATTCAAGCTTCAATTGCATTGGTTTTTGCAAGTTATTTAAGTGAAAATCCTAACGTATTTGATAATTTGAAAATAGCAGCAATTATTGTTTTTTTTTTATTGGCACTATTTTTCTTTCTACAAGCTCGAAAAACATTTAATGCAGAAGGGAAGTCAAAAAAAGGGAATTTATTTTTTATAGGAATGGTAATGTCTGCAATAAACATGTTGGCCATTCCTTTTTATTTCGGACTCACCACTTATTTTGAAGTTAATGGTCAGTTAATAATGGAACAGCCTTATATTACTTTGTTTATTGTTGGGTCAGGCTTAGGTTCATTCATCTTATTTGTTCTTTATGTTTTTTTTGCAGGAGTAATAACCAAGCGTGCCAAATTTATTGCCACAAACATAAATTATATTTTAAGTGGACTGTTTTTTATGTTGGGATTAATAGCAATCTTAAAGAGTTAGATTGAAAATTAAATCTATTCATTTTTTTGAAAAAAGAAGTTCTTAAAAAAAAACATAAATTAATTATTATATTTGCCACTAAAGGTCAAAATTTCAACATGATTGATGCTATTGAAAATAATTTAAACCGAGGTATAGGCTTGCTTAGCATTATAAGTGATGAGGAATATAGTAATATTTCTGTTAAACCTTACCACTCAAGTATAGGTATACATATGAGACACGTTTTAGATATGTTCGATTGTATTTTTTGCGGATTAGATTCTAGAGAAATTAATTTAGCAGCTAGAAAACGAAATACAGAAGCAGAACAGAAAACAGAAATGGGTTTGGTGTATTTCAACGAAGTTATAAGCAACTTAAGATGTCTGTCTTCTGAAGATTTAAATGAAGTTGTAGCGGTCTCTGACGATTTAGGATTGGGTGTGGTTACAACCAAATATACTGTAGCTTCAATCTTATCACAAGCTCACAGCCATGCTATTCACCATTTTGCGAGTATTGGTTATATCATCTCCCAATTAGGAATTGAATTGCCTGATGCTGATTTTGGTTATAACCCTACCACACCAAAAAAGGATGTATTGGCTTAATAGTTAATATAAACCCATCCTCTATAAGTTCTATTCTTTTTTGTTATTTTATCTTTTAGTTCCAATAAAAAATAATAGGTTCCTACGGGTACAACTATACCTTCGGTAACGGTAATACTATTTTCTGATATACCACCCCATGTATTGTCGTAATTTTGTTTTTCATATACGAGTTCTCCCCAACGGTCAAAAACTTCGATTGAATTTTCTTGAGATAAATCTAAACCAGCTATTTCAAAATAATCATTAAGTCCATCTCCATTTGGTGAAAATCCAGTATTTATAGTAAAATCATTTCCACTAGGTTCAGCAGCAATCGTTAACACTTCATAGTCATCTGGTACAAATGAAATAGATGTAATATCACCTTCTTCTAAATCGCCAGAAACGTCATTTCTACCTAAACTATCCCAACGAAGTGTTTTGTTATTCCAACCCACTACTCGTAATAATTCAATATCTTCCGTAAGGTTTTTAATATCACTATCAAGATCCCAGGTAAGTGTGACTTCTACAGCTTGGTCACCATCCAAATCCCAAAACTCTTTGTCATTTACTTTAGAAAGAATAGGAGCGAAGCTGTTGGTATCAAAAAGTGTTGTAAATGTAGTCGGACTATTAGGGTCCTCATAAAAGTAGGCACTTTTAAAAGTTGAAATTGAATTAGGTTTTGATATCGATAAGGGTCTTAACTTATCTTCGTCTCCAATAGGAAATGTAAAATCGATATTTCCAAATAGGGCTGCATAACCATCTACATGTTCATAATCAGACTCTCCATTATAATTGGCTTGCAAAAAGTCTAATGTGATATCTAAATCATTTCTAGGCGTAAAAACCTTTCCATTAATAAATTCTAACGTATTATAAACACCCATTGATGTTTCCAAATTTAAACCGTCTAACACATCAATTTCTGAGTTGTAAAACTCGGCTATTGAGGTACCTGAAACATTCAATAGATCTTCTCCATAAAACCCAGCAAGACCCAGGTTGCTATTAAACATACCGTCATTAATTAGGTTGGTATGGAAGCCGATTTTACCTTCGTCGTGAATTTGAATATCACCAAAGTTATGAAATGCTGTCTGCCCTACTAAAAGTTGCCCAATTGATAGGAATATAAATGTGAATATCTTATTCATATGCTTGAAATAATATAACTAAATTATCTGCTTTACTATCTACGTTAATTTTAAAACCATCTGCTGTGAACGTTACAAATTTAGCAGAAGTAATACCAAGATTATTACCATCTTGACTACCATATCTTACACCAATACAATGATCAGGTGAAGCAAAACGTGATATATCGTTAATAGAATTTCCATGCCCACCAACATATATTACTTGTTGCGTTGTTCCCCTAACATATCCATTCATTGTTCCAAATGAGTTCGCAAGGCTACTATTATTATTTCCTACTCCGTTATCAGCATTAATTCTTAGAGATTCAATATTGGCATGAGCAACAAAACTGATTTGTGAGGGTTTGAAAGGAATACCAGAAATGGTTACATTTCCAGTTGCTGTAATTGTAATATGTCCAAGGTAAACTCTATTTGAACCTGCCTGTCCAGTTGCTCCTTGAGCACCTGTAGCACCCACATCACCTTTATCACCTTTAGCACCAGTTGCTCCGTCTTCACCATTATAGATAAATGATGTAGATGTAATTTCACTTGAGTCTAAATAGTTATCTCTATCTAAATCTAAACCTGTAAATATTGAAGTTCCTTGTCTAGTAACGCCATGAGATGTTCTTGATTCTCGAGCAGTACGAGTAAGCGTGTTATATCCGTCAGTACCATCAACACCATCTTTACCGTCAGTACCATTTGTACCTTTATCACCTTGGTCACCCTTGTAGCCTTTATCGCCTTTTTCACCTTTAGCACCGTCTTTACCGTCGATACCATTGATTCCGTCTTTACCATTTATTCCATCAATACCATCCTTACCATCGATACCATTAATTCCGTCTTTACCGTCGGTACCATTTGCACCAGCATCACCCTTGTAGCCTTTATCGCCTTTTTCACCTTTAGCACCGTCTTTACCGTCGATACCATTGATTCCGTCTTTACCATTTATTCCATCAATACCATCCTTACCATCGATACCATTAATTCCGTCTTTACCGTCGGTACCATTTGCACCAGCATCACCTTTGTAGCCTTTATCACCTTTTTCACCTTTAGCACCGTCTACACCATCAACACCATCTTTACCGTCGGCACCTTTATCACCTTGGTCACCCTTGTAGCCTTTATCGCCTTTTTCACCTTTAGCACCGTCTTTACCGTCGATACCATTGATTCCGTCTTTACCATTTATTCCATCAATACCATCCTTACCATCGATACCATTAATTCCGTCTTTACCGTCAGTACCATTTGCACCAGCATCACCTTTGTAGCCTTTATCACCTTTAGCACCGTCTACACCATCAACACCATCTTTACCGTCGATACCATTTATTCCGTCTTTACCGTCAGTACCATTCGCACCAGCATCACCTTTGTAGCCTTTATCACCTTTTTCACCTTTAGCACCGTCTTTACCGTCGGCACCTTTATCACCTTGGTCACCTTTGTAGCCTTTCTCTCCTTTAGCACCGTCTACACCATCAACACCATCTTTACCGTCGATACCATTTATTCCGTCTTTACCATCAGTACCATTCGCACCAGCATCACCTTTGTAGCCTTTATCGCCTTTTTCACCTTTAGCACCGTCTTTACCGTCGATACCATTGATTCCGTCTTTACCATTTATTCCGTCTTTACCATTTATTCCATCAATACCATCCTTACCATCGATACCATTAATTCCGTCTTTACCGTCGGTACCATTTGCACCAGCATCACCTTTGTAGCCTTTATCACCTTTAGCACCGTCTACACCATCAACACCATCTTTACCGTCGGCACCTTTATCACCTTGGTCACCTTTGTAGCCTTTCTCTCCTTTTTCACCTTTAGCACCGTCTACACCATCAACACCATCTTTACCGTCGATACCATTTATTCCGTCTTTACCGTCAGTACCATTCGCACCAGCATCACCTTTGTAGCCTTTATCACCTTTTTCACCTTTAGCACCGTCTTTACCGTCGGCACCTTTATCACCTTGGTCACCTTTGTAGCCTTTCTCTCCTTTAGCACCGTCTACACCATCAACACCATCTTTACCGTCGATACCATTTATTCCGTCTTTACCGTCAGTACCATTCGCACCAGCATCACCTTTGTAGCCTTTATCACCTTTTTCACCTTTAGCACCGTCTTTACCGTCGGCACCTTTATCACCTTGGTCACCTTTGTAGCCTTTCTCTCCTTTAGCACCGTCTACACCATCAACACCATCTTTACCGTCGATACCATTTATTCCGTCTTTACCATCAGTACCATTCGCACCAGCATCACCTTTGTAGCCTTTATCGCCTTTTTCACCTTTAGCACCGTCTTTACCGTCGATACCATTGATTCCGTCTTTACCATTGATTCCGTCTTTACCATTTATTCCATCAATACCATCCTTACCATCGATACCATTAATTCCGTCTTTACCGTCGGTACCATTTGCACCAGCATCACCTTTGTAGCCTTTATCACCTTTAGCACCGTCTACACCATCAACACCATCTTTACCGTCGGCACCTTTATCACCTTGGTCACCTTTGTAGCCTTTCTCTCCTTTTTCACCTTTAGCACCGTCTACACCATCAACACCATCTTTACCGTCAGTACCATTCGTACCGTTAATTCCATCAACACCATCTTTACCGTCGATACCATTTATTCCGTCTTTACCGTCAGTACCATTCGAACCAGTATCTCCTTTAGGACCTGCTGCACCTTGAATACCTTGTTCACCTTTAGCACCGTCATTACCATTTATACCATCAACACCGTCTTTACCATCAACACCGTCTTTACCGTCAGTACCATTGATTCCGTCAGTACCATTCGTACCAGCATCACCTTGTAAACCTTGTTCACCATTAGCACCGTCTTTACCGTTAATTCCATCAACGCCATCTTTACCGTCGATACCATCTATTCCGTCTTTACCATCAACACCGTCTTTACCGTCAGTACCATTGATTCCGTCAGTACCATTCGTACCAGCATCACCTTGTAAACCTTGTTCACCTTTAGCACCATCTTTACCATTAATTCCATCAACACCATCTTTACCGTCAGTACCATTTGCACCAGTATCACCTTTAGGACCTGCTACACCTTGAATACCTTGTTCACCTTTAGCACCGTCTTTACCGTTAATTCCATCAACGCCATCTTTACCGTCGATACCATCTATTCCGTCTTTACCATCAACACCGTCTTTACCGTCAGTACCATTGATTCCGTCAGTACCATTCGTACCAGCATCACCTTGTAAACCTTGTTCACCTTTAGCACCGTCTTTACCGTTAATTCCATCAACGCCATCTTTACCGTCAGTACCATTCGCACCAGTATCACCTTTTGCACCGTCTTTACCATTAATTCCATCAACGCCATCTTTACCGTCAATACCATTTATTCCGTCTTTACCATTAATTCCATCAACACCATCTTTACCGTCAGTACCATTCGTACCAGCATCACCTTGTAAACCTTGTTCACCTTTAGCACCGTCTTTACCGTTAATTCCATCAACGCCATCTTTACCGTCAGTACCATTCGCACCAGTATCACCTTTAGGACCTGCTACACCTTGTAAACCTTGTTCACCTTTAGCACCGTTTACACCATCAACACCATCTTTACCGTCGATACCATTTATTCCATCTTTACCATTAATTCCGTCAATGCCATCTTTACCGTCAGTACCATTTGCACCAGTATCACCTTTAGCACCGTCTTTACCATTAATTCCGTCAACACCGTCTTTACCGTCAGTACCATTTGCACCAGCATCACCTTGTAAACCTTGTTCACCTTTAGCACCGTCTTTACCGTTAAGTCCATCAACGCCATCTTTACCATCGATACCATTTATTCCGTCTTTACCATTAATTCCATCAACACCATCTTTACCGTCAGTACCATTTGCACCAGCATCACCTTGTAAACCTTGTTCACCTTTAGCACCGTCTTTACCATTAATTCCATCAACGCCATCTTTACCGTCGATACCATTTATTCCGTCTTTACCATTAATTCCATCAACACCATCTTTACCGTCAGTACCATTTGCACCAGCATCACCTTGTAAACCTTGTTCACCTTTAGCACCGTCTTTACCATTAATTCCATCAACGCCATCTTTACCGTCGATACCATTAGTACCAGCATCCCCTTGAATACCTTGTTCACCTTTAGCACCATCTTTACCATTAATTCCGTCAGTACCATTAGTACCAGCATCTCCTTGTATACCTTGTTCACCTTTAGCACCGTCTTTACCATTTATACCATCAACACCATCTTTACCGTCGATACCATTTATTCCGTCTTTACCGTCAGTACCATTCGCACCAGTATCACCTTTAGGACCTGCTACACCCTGTATACCTTGCTCACCTTTAGCACCGTCTTTACCATTAATTCCATCAACGCCATCTTTACCGTCGATACCATTAGTACCAGCATCCCCTTGAATACCTTGTTCACCTTTAGCACCATCTTTACCATTAATTCCGTCAGTACCATTCGCACCAGCATCTCCTTGTATACCTTGTTCACCTTTAGCACCGTCTTTACCATTTATACCATCAACACCATTTATACCATCAACACCATCTTTACCGTCGATACCATTTATTCCGTCTTTACCGTCAGTACCATTCGCACCAGTATCACCTTTAGGACCTGCTACACCCTGTATACCTTGCTCACCTTTATCACCATCTTTACCATTCTTACCGTCAATTCCATTAGTACCATGAGCACCGTTATCACCTTTTGCACCGTCTTTACCATTTATACCATCAACACCATCTTTACCGTCAGTACCATTCGCACCAGTATCACCTTTAGCACCGTCGATACCATTTGTACCAGCATCGCCTTTTTCACCTTTATCGCCTCTATCTCCTTTGTCTCCCTTTTCTCCTTTTAACAGGATAGGTGTTAGATCAATTTTTTCAGTACCACCATTTTCTAATGTTAATGTAATTGTGTTAGTACTGTTATCTAAACTAAAATCAGATATTTTTTGATTATCTGTATTGTCTAAATAATTACTTAAATCAACCGTGCCACCATCTTCCAACGTTAAGATGTTGTTGTCAATACTTAATTTTTGATCATCAGAACTAGAACTAGCGATGTCAACTTTTTGTGTATTTCCATTTTCTAATGTAATGGTCAAAATAGAACCTGCTAAACTAAAATCAGATATTTTTTGATTATCTGTATTGTCTAAATAATTACTTAAATCAACCGTTCCGCCATCTTCCAACGTTAAGATGTTGTTATCAATACTTAATTTTTGATCATCAGAACTAGAACTAGCGATGTCAACTGTTTGTGTATTTCCATTTTCTAATGTAATGGTCAAAATAGAACCTGCTAAACTAAAATCAGATATTTTCTGATTATCTGTATTGTCTAAATAATTACTTAAATCAACCGTGCCACCATCTTCTAAGGTTAAGATGTTGTTGTCAATACTTAATTTTTGATCATCAGAACTAGAACTAGCGATGTCAACCGTTTGTGTATTCCCATTTTCTAATGTAATGGTCAAAATAGAACCTGCTAAACTAAAATCAGATATTTTCTGATTATCTGTATTGTCTAAATAATTACTTAAATCAACCGTGCCACCATCTTCCAACGTTAAGATGTTGTTATCAATGCTTAATTTTTGATCATCTGTATTTATGAATTTTGATAAATCAACTGTACCACCATCTACTAGACTTAAGATGTTGGTATTTGAATCAAAACTTAATTGTTGATTATCAGTACCTGTATCACATAAATTGGTCCAGATTGTGGAGTATTGAAAAACACATTTTTCATCAGTATTGTAAACTAATGCTCCATTTAAGGGAGTCATATTGTTCATCTCAATATTGGTTATTCTTGTCAATACAAATGCCTTATTAGAGCTTTCTAGCTCTAATAAAGAAAAGGTATCAATTGTGTTTGGATTATCTCCTATTTTAACCTGACCATAGACAGCAGATGAAACTAGAAGAAGGAATAAAAATTTTAATATTTTCATAACAGGGGTATTTACTTTTTTTATCTATTTAAAATTGTAATTATTATGCATGCATAACTATTAATTATTGATGTAACAACCTTAATGGTGTTCTTCCCCATTAAAAGCTATTGTTTTTTTCGTAAAATAATTGGAAATGAAAAAGTGACACTATCAATAAAACAGTTTTGTATAGTCGTTTTTATCAATATGGTTAACTTAGCATCAAATAATTAATAATAACCCCCTAAAACCTAAAAATGATGAAAGATTCTAAAATCAGAAATTATTTTATTATTTAAGATAAAATTTTGAGATATTCGTAAAAGGTTTGTAATTTCATAGTTCCACTTATGTTGTTGAGGAAACGGTTAAATTTCACATAAAGTATATTTGCATACTTTTTCACAGCTTTATTACGGAAGGTAATATGGTACTATTAATGTTTTTTTAGTAATTGAGCATATGCTTTCAACCAAAACATTTCTTTTAAAAAAGGAATAAGTGAAGGGTAGGATATTTTAAAGTTATTATGGTTTTTTCTGGCAATCTTATTCATTATTCTCCAATGATTTAAAATTGTTTTTAGAGACACAAAATAGTTCGATTTATCAGTGTCATAAATATGGGTAGGTTCCGCAATAACACCGTTAAGCTCAAGTATTTTAAATTCCTCAGCGTTTTTTAATTTATCTAACGTTTTAAATTTTATATCGAAACGGCCATAGTTGAAATCTGGTAAGTTTGCAGTTAATTTATCTAAAAATTGCTCTAATTCATTATCAATTAAATGATTCCCATTTACAAATTGAGTACCTTTAGAATGGTTACCTATAACCGTAAGCTTTATAACTTCACCTGTATTAGGAATAGTATTAAGTTTATTTTCATGTAAATTCTGAAATAATTTATAATATAAAAAGGCACGATTATCATCTAAAATTAATTGAGATAAGCTATCTACACCATTACCGGTAACAGTAATAAATTTCTTTAATGTAATAGAAGTAATTTTACCTTTGTTTTCTCCTGGAATTTTATAATAAAACAAACCGCATTCTTCCGTATATGCTACATATTCTTGTAAAATAATGTCTATTGATATTTCTTTAAGATAATTGTCTAGATCTCTTATGCTGTCAATTTTTTTTACCAAAAATCCTCTAAAACCGATATCTGGCTTAGCTATTAAAGGAAAAACTATTTCCGCTTTTTTTAAAGAATCTAAAACAGAATTAAATTCAGTAGTAGGAGTAATGAGTAAAGATTTAGGGATATAGGCTTTAGGTAATAAGCCTAGGGTTTTATATTTAGATTCAGTACCCATTCCCGAATATTTAATAGCTGGGTTTACTGCTAAAAAGAAAGTTAAACTTCTTGCTAAAATTGATTTATATAAGAAATAGGGGATTAGTGGAACATAGAATAGATAGGTTGGCCAATGTTCGGAATGAAAAAATTTAGTAAAAAAAATTCTAGCTCTTATCATTTGCTTCATCCTTGTCAAAAATAAATCTTGAAATTTTCATTAAACCATAAGCAGTTGACAAAATTGCAACCAACCCTAAGGCTAACCCTAAAATCAAAAATATATAATTACCATCTTTTTTCAGAGCTTTAAACCCAATTGTAATAACTATTGGGGCAATAAAAAACAGCGGAAAGGCTATGCCTAAAAATTTTAATGCACCGAATAATGTGGGTTTATTCTTTTTCAAGGAGATAATTATTTATGGCATTTCTAACATTACCATATTTTTTAATAAGTGTTTCTGCTACAGGTCTTTCTATATTAAGTTCTTTCATTAACATTTTATGACCTCTATCTACGAGTTTATTATTAGAAAGCTGCATGTCTATCATTTTGTTACCTTTTACTTTTCCTAATTGAATCATAATAGTAGTGGTAATCATGTTTAGCACCATCTTTTGAGCTGTACCAGCTTTCATTCGTGAACTTCCAGTAACAAATTCAGGCCCTACAACGACAACAATAGGATATTTTGCAGTTAATGCTAATGGACTCGCATCATTACATGTAATACAACCTGTAATAATTCCATTTTCATTACATTTTTCTAAGGCAGAAATAACATAAGGTGTTGTACCTGATGCTGCAATACCAACAACAACATCTTTATCTGAAATGTCATAGTCTTGTAAGTCTTTCCAACCTTGTGTTTTTGAATCTTCGGCGTTTTCAACTGCTTTTCTAATAGCAATATCGCCACCTGCAATTAAACCAATTACAAGATCAAAGGGAACACCAAAAGTTGGAGGACATTCAGAGGCATCTAAAATACCTAATCTACCACTTGTGCCCGCACCAATATAAAATAACCGTCCACCATCTCTCAATTTTGAAACCGCTGGTGTAACTAAATTTTCTATATTCGGTATTGCTTTCTCTACAGCTTGAGCTACTGTTTTATCTTCATTATTTATATTGGTTAACAATTCATTAATACTCATCTTGTCAAGATGATTATAATTAGAGTCTTGTTCGGTGGTTTTAGTAAAGTTCATTTTCTTATTGTGGTTAGTACTTAAAATTCAAAAATACATTATTTTTTATTCAACTTACTGAATTTCGTATGTGAATTCATCTACTTCTGATAATCTGAAATAGCCTAATGGATAATTTTCTTTATTTGTTGTATTTATACAGTTACCTCTAACGGTAGCTGGTTGCGTTTCAAAAGGCCCTCCACCACCATCACTAGTCTGTTGTAAAAGTATAAACATAAATTCATAATATCGTTCAGAAGTACCATAAGACCTTATTTTTATTTCATTACCAACTTCTAAATCCTCATCAGAAAAGTAGGCAAATATCTCATTACCATTGACAAATTCGTCTTTAAAAACTTCTAAGGTAGGTAATGTGGGTATGTCATTCGAAAATTCAAGAAGATAGTAATTGTCTTCATTTTCAGGATCCTGTGTATAGGCTTTAATTTCATAGTCTTCAGCTAAAAAACCACCAGTTTGACTTTGCTCAACACGTGTTATTGGACTAACAGATTTTAGTGTTTCTGAGGCAATATAGGTTTCGCTATTATATACTATTGTTAATTGGTATGTTTCATCAATAACAGGACTAAATGTATTATTTGTATAATAGCCAGAATCACCTTCCTCAGTAAATACAAATTCAGTATTTTGTGAATTGGTTATTTTAACTTCAGCATTATTGGCAGGAGGAATAATAGTATCAAAATAGGGAGCAGAAAGGCTTAATTTTATTAATTGTGAACTACCCGAAGTTCCTTTGAGCCAATTGATTGAGGCGTCAATAATCAGTCTTGGTTCTGATTGAGGTAAATCTACATCAATAACATCTTCACAAGATATAAAAGCAATCAACACAATAAAAAATAATATTTTTTTCATAATCTTCTTAAAATCTAAAATTATAAGATATAGAAGGAACTATACCGAAAATGGATAATCGTGTGGCTTCGTTAACCCCAGTTTCATTATTAGTACTAAAATTTATAGAAGCTGCATTTTTTCTATTATAAATATTATAAAGACCAAAAACCCATTCGCTTTGCCACCCTTTGTTCTTATTTGGTTTTGGGACGTAATTCGCTGATATATCTAAGCGATGATACGATGGTAATCTATATTCATTTCTAGCCGTAAAACTTGGAATAGTAACACCATTATATTGATATTGCGAATTAGGGAAAGTAGTAGGTTGCCCCGTTTGAAATAAAAAATTAGAGCTAAACGTCCATTTTTTATTCAACTCATAACTTCCAGTTAAAGAGATATCATGGGTTTTGTCATATCCGGTTTTATACCAATTGCCATTATTAATACCAATTTCTGAAACTGTTCTTCCTGGAGTTTTTTGTTCCGATCGAGATAAGGTGTAAGCCAACCAGCCTTTAAATTTACCCTGATTTTTCCTCAATAAAAATTCTAAACCATAAGCTCTAGCTTCACCATTAAGTATTACTTGCTCAATAGCATTGTTCGCAATTAAATCTGCTCCATCAACATAATCAATTCTGTTTTTAATATCCTTAAAGAAACTTTCTACTTCAACTGAATATTTATCATCATTAATACTTTTAAAGTATCCAATAGCGTATTGATTTAGCAATTGAGGTTTTATATATTTTCCGCTAGGAGCCCAAACATCTAATGGTGTGGGGGAGCTGGTATTAGAAAGCAAATGCAAATACTGACTCATTTTGTTATAACTCAACTTTATGGATGATACATCATTTAGTTGATACGCTAATGAGAATCGAGGTTCTAAATTACCAAAAGATTTTATGGTTTTACTTCTTTTTAGTGATTGCGTTCCAATGGGGTCCGCTTTCTCATAAATTTGAAGGGCTTCGTTGAAAATAATAGGATTATCATTTTCATAAATATTTAATTCGTCTTGTCCTAGGCGTATAAACGAACTATATCTTAATCCATATGATAAGGCTAACTTATCAGTAAGCTGATGTTCAGCATCAATATATAGAGCATTTTCAAAAGCATACTTGTCTATTAATTTAAAACGATTAATACCTGAAGTTGGCGTTGAAGGTTCAATTTCACCAGGATTAAATTTATAATATATACTATTTAAACCGTATTCTAATTTAAATGTATTACTCAAATAGTGTTTAAAATCATACTTAACATTAAAATTTTGGATACCTGAATTCCAATTAAATTCTACTAAATTTAGTTTTAACCCATAATAGTAATCCGAATAAATCAATGAAACATTAGAGAATAATTTATCCGAAAATAGATGATTCCACCTAAAGTTTACAACGGTATTTCCGTAAGTATTTTGAAAACTATCAGAAATACTAAAAACATCTCGACCAAAATAACCAGATAAATAAATATTATTATTGGGATTTAATTTATAACTCAATTTAGTGTTCAAATCATAAAAATAAGCCACATTGTCAAGATCAAAAAGAGGTAAAAATAAATGAGCATACGAACCTCTACCTCCAAGTAAAAAAGAGCCTTTGTCCTTTTTTAATGGGCCTTCTAGCATTAACCTACTTGAAACAATGCCTATACCGCCATTAGCATGAAATGTTTTACTATTCCCTTCTTTTTGATAGATATCTAAAACGGAAGAGACTCTACCACCATATCTAGCAGGTATGCCTCCTTTATATAGTTTTAGGTCTTTAATAGCATCGGGATTAAAAACAGAGAAGAAACCAAATAAATGTGATGAGTTATATATCGTTGCTTCATCTAATAAAATTAAATTTTGATCTGCAGCCCCACCACGGACATTGAACCCAGATGATCCTTCCCCAGCATTAGTTACTCCAGGTAATAAGGTAATAGATTTTATAACATCAACTTCACCTAGTACCACAGGCATCTGTTTTATGGTGGCAGAAGTTAATGCATTAACACTCATTTGCGGTTTTCTGATATTGAGTTTTTCTACATTTTCTTTGATGATAACTTCATCTAATGCTTCTGTAGTTTCTTCTAAACTAAAGTTTTTAGAAATATCATTTTCTAAGATGATACTCGTTTGAATATCTTTAAAACCTATATAGCTTATAAGTACATTATACGTTCCTTTTGGTAATGTTATAGAGTAGAACCCATATTCATTTGTAGTAGTACCCGTTTGTAATTCGGGAAAAACAATTGAAACTCCGATAAGTGTTTCGTTACTAGAGTTTTCTGAAATCGTTCCACTCAGTGTGAATTTTTCTTGAGAAAAAACGTGTGTACCGTAAAATAAAAGCAATAGGAGTGAAGTTAGTTTTAGTTTGCCCAAATTATCAAATTTTAAGGTAAAAATATTAAAAAAAGCCGCTTTCGAGCGGCTTTTAACTTTTATTTAATATTTTAAATAAATTATTAGGTAAAATTTTATTGACCAAATAGTTAAACGATATAGTCCTTCTGTTTAAAGTTGACTTAAGATATCATTAAATATTTTATCTGGTCTCATAGCTTCAGTTATCAAAGATTCTTTTGGAGCGTAATACCCATCTATGTTTACAGGTACTCCTTGTATTTCGTTTAAATGATTTATAATTTCACTCTCATTAGACTTTAAATCTTCTGCAACAGGCTTAAAATGATGCTGTAATTCAGTGTCTTTAGTTTGAGAAGCAAGAGCTTCTGCCCAATATAAGGTTAAGTAAAATTGACTACCTCGGTTATCTAGTTCACCTACTTTACGCGAAGGGTTTTTACTAGTTTCCAATAACTTATCAGTAGCATCATCTAATGTTTCTGCCAATATTTTAGCTTTTTCATTATTATTTACGTTACCGTAATAATCTAAGGATACTGCTAATGCTAAGAATTCGCCTAAAGAATCCCATCTTAAATGGTTCTCTTCTAAAAATTGTTGCACGTGTTTTGGAGCAGAACCACCTGCACCCGTTTCAAATAAACCACCACCATTCATTAAAGGAACAATAGATAGCATTTTTGCACTTGTACCTACTTCTAAAATAGGAAATAGGTCCGTTAAATAATCACGGAGCACGTTACCACTTACTGAAATAGTATCCTCTCCATTTTTTAATCTTTTTAGCGTATATAATGTAGCTTCTTCTGGTGAAAGAATTTTAATTTCTAGTCCTGAGGTATCGTGGTTCGGTAAATATTGATTTACTTTTTTAATTAATTCAGCATCATGAGCTCTATTTTTATCCAACCAAAATACAGTGGGTATTTGAGTTGCTTTTGCTCTATCAACGGCAAGTTTAATCCAGTTTTGGATTGGAGCATCTTTAGCTTGACACATACGCCAAATATCACCCTGTTCTACATTGTGTTCTAATAAAACGTTACCGTTTGTATCTATAACTTGAACTTTACCGTCACTTTTTATTTCAAAAGTTTTGTCATGAGAACCATATTCTTCAGCTTTTTGAGCCATTAGGCCTACGTTTGGTACTGTACCCATAGTCGTTGGGTCAAATGCACCATTTTCTTTACAGAAGTTTATTGTAGCTTCATAAATACCTGCATATGAACTATCAGGAATTACAGCTTTCGTATCTTGTTGTTTGCCATCAGCATTCCACATCTGTCCTGAAGTTCTGATCATTGCAGGCATTGATGCATCAATAATCACGTCACTAGGAACATTTAAGTTTGTAATACCTTTATCAGAATTGACCATTGCTAAAGCAGGTCCGTTTTTTAAATCAGTTTCAATATCAGCCTCAATTTCTTTTCGTGTAGCTTCTGGTAATTCATCTAATTGAGATAGTAAATTTCCAAATCCATTATTAACATCCACTCCAATTTTATCTAGAACAGCCGCATGTTTCTCAAAAACATTTTTAAAGAAAACGCGAACAGCATGACCAAAAATAATAGGATCAGAGACTTTCATCATAGTAGCCTTCATGTGTAAAGAAAATAACACACCTTTTTCTTTAGCATCTATAACCTGTTCTTCTAAAAATTCAATCAATGCCTTTTTACTCATTACAGTAGCGTCAATAATTTCACCTTTTAATAGATCTAAATTTTCTTTTAGAGCGGTTGTTTTACCTTGATTGTCTGTATGTATTATTTTTATTGAGGTTGCCTCTGGAAGTGTAACTGATTTTTCATTATGGAAAAAATCACCATGAGACATCGTGGCAACATGTGTTTTAGAACTAGAAGACCAAGCTCCCATTGAATGTGGATTTCTTTTGGCGTAATTCTTAACTGCTTTTGGAGCTCTTCTGTCAGAGTTTCCTTCGCGTAATACTGGGTTTACAGCACTACCCTTAATTTTTTCATATCGACTTTTGATACTCTTTTCTTCATCGTTTTGCGGCTCATCCGGATAGTTGGGTAGGGCATAACCCTTAGATTGTAATTCTTCAATTGCTGCCTTTAATTGTGGGATAGAAGCACTTACATTTGGTAATTTAATAATGTTCGCTTCAGGTTTATTAACTAATATTGCTAATTCAGCCAATGCATCAACAACTTTTTGATCTTCTCTTAAAAAATCTGAAAAAGCTGCCAAAATTCTTGCAGCTAAAGAGATGTCTTTGGGTTCAATTGTAATACCGGAAGATTTAGTAAATGCTTGTACTATTGGTAAAAAAGAAGCCGTTGCTAATGCAGGAGCTTCGTCTGTTTTTGTATAAATAATAGGTGCTGATTTTGACATGTACTCTTTTATATTAATTAATTTTTTTTATTTAGCGAAAGCAAATCTACACATAAAAGCATAAAATTCTATAAGATTTAAGAATTTGTTAGCATTTTACTTCAATTTCTTTAAATGCAAAAAGCACCTTAAATAAAAAGGTGCTTTTAGTTGATGCTCTTTTATTAATATTATCTATCGTGTGCTAAACACCATGTTAACATAAAGTTTAAGAACAATACATCTTGAATCTAAAACTCATAGTATTTTCAAAATAAAAACAAAAAGGGGTAAATTATTATTTTGAATTTAGATTCAAGTAGATAAAAGTACACTTAAAAGCCTTTAATTGTGTGAATTGTGTAATGTAATTTGTTAACTTGATATGAACAACAGTTATAAACAAATGTTAATAACGAACGTATAAGATTTTTTTAACTACCAATTATTAATGATCTCCAGCACCATCAAAATTAATTTCAGAGATACACAAATCGTCATATTTTTTTCCAGGATAGATTTCCATGATTTTAAGATCGAAAGTTAGATTGGTGTCCGCTAAAAATTTTTGAGCATCAATAGTAAATATTTGAACATTTCTTACATCTTCAAGTTCAAGGTATGCATACTGTTTACCATTTATACTTAAGGCTAACTTTTTTGCTCTACTATTATTTTCCCAAGTAGATTCTGATTTTTGATATCCGTTATAAATTTGTATTTGATGAATTGATAAGGTTTTTGTTCTGCCAAAAACAAAAGTTATACGCTCACCAATACCTTTGTTTTTATTTGTAGCCCAAGTATTGGACAAGTCAAAATCATGGATATTCCAGGCTTTATAGGTATCAGATTTGTCAAGCGTACTGCTGGCGATAACATTATTTATTAATGCAGCACAATACCAGCTGCAACCAGGAGTATCCGTTGAATTGGGAGGCGTATCCATTTCATGCAATTCTAAATATACTGCATCTGATTTCGATATTCCTTCAGATCCCATTTTTTCATAATCATTTTGGATTCGATTTAATTTGGTTTGAATCTTCTGATAAGCTTTTATACCGCTTTCAGAAATATCATGACTTTTACCTAGTTTGGGTGTAATTATTTTTTCAGTAGTAAAATTAGTATTTTGAGCTATTGTAAAAGAGCTAAAACAGGTTATGGTCAAAATGATTAAAAATGATTTTATAGGATGTGTCATGTAGTAGTATGATTTTAGTAAGGTTAGAAGTAACATATAACGTATAAAACGGTCATGGATTACTTATTGTCAATTATTCAGTAAAAATAATCAAGTAGCAGTAAAAGATGTCCCCTGTAAAGAAGTGAATTAGAACTACTGAATGTAAGGGGTTAAAATAGGGAGCTTCAGGTGACTTTTTATAAACAACAGAAATAGCTGTTATCAAAGGATAAGACTTTTATAAAAAACTAAAGCCATAACAGAAATAAATTT
Organism: Aureibaculum algae; assembly: GCF_006065315.1. Lineage (GTDB taxonomy): Bacteria > Bacteroidota > Bacteroidia > Flavobacteriales > Flavobacteriaceae > Aureibaculum > Aureibaculum algae. The sequence continues at coordinate 1,747,165 of NZ_CP040749.1, forward strand.
CAATTATGGCTATTAGCTGAAATAGTTAACTCAAGTTTATGATGACTTGCGAATCATAAGTACTATTATTAAATAGTATACTCAGTTAAAGATTTCATTAAAATACATTTACAATCAGTAAGATGTTACAATCTAAATTGTATCATTATGTCTGTAGTTGTATTTTAAGTTGTTTTAACAACAGTAACAGTTCCAATTATTCATGCTAAACACTTGGTAAAGGTTTTGTTATTAAAAACAATAAAAAGAACGTTCTTTTCAGATTTTTAGTAAACTAGTTTGAGCTATTGTTTGGTACGAATACAAAACGTAATATCTAAATCAGATGTTTACTTTAAAATCTTATTTCAAAGATAACTAAGTAAGACGGAATTAAAAATAATGTAGCCTTCTAGTTATTAATAAGTTATGAGTAGTGTTTATTAACATTTGTTAAAAACTTAAGCTCATAGAAAAACCCCATTTCTTTAGAAGAAATGGGGTTTGATATATTGAACACTAATTGTTTAGCGTTGTACTTCTTTAATTCTAGCTTTTTTACCAGTAAGTTTTCTAAAGTAGAAAATTCTAGCTCTTCTTACGGCACCTTTTTTGTTTATTTCAATTTTTTGAATTGCAGGTAAGTTAATAGGGAATATTCTTTCAACACCTACAGTACCAGACATTTTTCTAATTGTAAAAGTTTCAGATAAACCTGAACCTCTACGTTGAATAACTACACCTTTAAAAAATTGCGTACGTTTTTTTTCACCTTCCTTAATTTCATAATACACAGTAATTGTGTCTCCGGCAGCAAACTCAGGAATTTCATTTTTTGCTACAAATTCGTTTTGTACAAATTTTACTAAATCTTCCATTTTTTATATTTTGAGAAAATTTCAAAGATCAACATTCACGATTTTCGTCAGAGGTTGATTTTGAGTGTGCAAATATAATAAATTATTTTTGAAGTGAGTGGTGAAATGTTAAAATTATTTTTCACTCTTTTTTAATAAATCAGGCCGTATGTTTTTTGTCCTTTCTATGGCTTTTTCTGTTCGCCATTCTTCAATTTTAGGAAAATTACCTGATAGTAATATTGCCGGTACTTTTAATCCATTATACTCTGACGGTCTTGTGTAAACTGGAGGAGCCAACAGCCCATCCTGAAATGAATCACTTAAAGCAGAGGTTTCATCACCTAAAACTCCGGGTATTAAACGGATAATACTATCTGATAAAACAGCAGCGGCTAGCTCGCCACCACTGAGTACATAATCGCCAATTGAAATTTCTTTAGTAACTAATAAGTCGCGTACACGATGGTCTATACCCTTATAATGGCCACATAGAATAATAATATTCTCTTTTAAAGATAGCGTATTTGCCATTTGTTGATTGAGCATTTCGGCATCTGGCGTCATATAAATCACTTCATCATAATTCCGCTCTAATTTTAACTTTGAGATGCATTTATCAATGGGTTCAATCATCATCACCATACCAGATTCTCCTCCATAAGGTGAATCATCTATTTTTCCATATTTATTAACTGCATAATCTCTTAAATTATGAAAATGAATTTCCACCAATTCTTTATCAATGGCTCTTTTGATTATTGAATGCTCAAAAGGACTTTTAATAAGATCAGGTGAAACAGTAATTATATCTATTCTCATATTGTTTTAGGTGCATTTTATAATGACTTTCGTTTGTTAATGATAAAAAAACAAACGAAAGTCAATTAGAACTAATAAAGCTCTTTATAGTATTGTGTTGCCATACGTTTACTTCCAAATTCAGGGAGTACATCATCAATGCCATTAAATACAATTTCTTGCCATTTTTTTGGAGAATCATAGTAGGTAGGTAAAACTTTATTTTCTAAAATATCATAAAGGCTTTCGCTATCCAATCTATCTTGATCCCAAGAAGGTAAATTATGATCTACTTCAGGAAAAACAAAACAGTTTTTGCCATCTTTTACAAATTCTGGTATCCACCCGTCATTAGTAGATACATTTACAGATCCATTCATTGCAGCAGTCATTCCACTGGTGCCAGAAGCTTCTCTCGTTATTCTTGGCGTATTTAACCAAATATTTGAACCTTCTTTTAGTTTTTTTGATAATTCAATTTCATAACCAGTAAGTACGGTAATATTTTTTCTAGGTTTTGAGTAGTTCACTAAATAATTAAAACTATCAATAGCTCCATAATCAAATGGATAAGGTTTACCTGCCCAAATAATTTGTACCGGATATTTTTCATTTGATATGAGTCTTTCAAAACGCTCAATATCAAAAAGTAATAAGTCAGCTCTTTTATAGCCTGCAAAACGACGTGCCCATATTATTGTTAAAATAGTTGGATCAAATTGTTTACCTGTTTGCATATAAACTTCGGAAAATAAATCTGATTTTAATTCCGTTTTTCTTTTGGTAAATGCCTTCGCATTTTTAGTTTTAGCGGCCTTCTTTATTTTGTCATCTTGCCAAAATTTTTGATTTTGAGCATTGGTTATTGGAATAATTTTACTCACACCTTTAAAGTCTTTCCACATATCTTGAGAAACCTTAGCATGCAATTTAGAAACCGCGTTTGATTTTTTTGCCATTCTTAAGGCTGACACAGTATAATTGATCATTCCTCCATTAACAGCTTCTTTTGATAGCTCATCATTAGATAGGTTTCTTCCAAAAAATCCACAACGGTTTAAAAAACGAGCTTCACGTTCCTCGTTTCCTGCTTTTTCTGGAGTGTGCGTAGTAAAAACCATTTGGCTCTTTTTTACACCTTGATCTCTTAAATAATAAAAAGCGGGTAAACCGTGGCCTTCATTCAAATGATAAACATCTGCTCCACCTAAGGCTTCAACAATTTTTGCACCAGCAAGACCCAAAACGATACTTTGTGATACACGTGTTACTTCATTAGAATCATAAAGATGATTGGTAATGGTTCTAGATAAATGGTCATTACCTTGAACGTCTGTGGTTAGTAAATAAATTGGAACAGTGCCAAAGATCTCTGGTTTTAGTACCATTGCTCTGACTTTTACTGAAGGATTGTCATGTAGTTTTATTTCTACTTCTAAGCCTGAATCTTCTAAGAAATCAAAGTGCTTTTCAGTGAAATCGGCTTTCATGGTTTGATCTTCATTCCTGTTTTGATCATAATAGCCATATTTCCATAACATACCAATACCAATCTGGTTTTGTTTTAATTCAAAAGCTGAACGCATATGTGAACCAGCTAAAAATCCTAAACCACCTGAATATATGTTTAAGGCTTGGTCAATCCCAAATTCCATACTAAAATAGGCAACTTTTTTACTGAATTTTTTTGCTGGGGTGTAGGGATGATACCACTGATTGTATTTCGAAGACATAATTATTTTAATTTATTTTTGAAGCTACAAAAATAATACAATTTATGACCGAAATTATGTATTTCGAATAAGTTTTTATTGAGAATATGATAGTTTAACAGTCAAGAAACCTAATCTTAATAGTAGCTTATTTTTCAATAACAATTTTCTTGTTTATTATAGTATTCTCAAGTTGTATGGTTAATAAGTATATTCCGCCCGAAATAGTGGAAACATCAATAGTGCTATTTGTTAGGTTTTGCGTTTTAATTTTTTGCCCTTTCATATTAAAAAAGGAGACGTTCTTAATTTTTTGCCCACTATCATTATTGATGGTAATTTGATCCTTAACGGGATTAGGATATATGTTTATTGAATTTTCTAAGATATTATCAGACACGGCTAATGCTGAGTTATAGATGGGTAGTTCTACTACATAGCAATCTATCGATTTGCCATCATCAGAGCCACTCCAGTCGGATCCAAAAAGCACTCTAGTGCCGGTAGGACTTAAGACAGCATGTGGTTCACCCCAATAATCAAATTGATCTTCGTCAGCTCTATGGTGACCAATTCTATATACTTTAATATCATTTTTATCCGCTTTGGCAATGACCAGCTCTTGATCCAATAGTGTTTGTCCATTTTGTCCACCATCTTTATAGCCAACTAAAGAGGCTGCTACCCATCCGGGTTGTGTGTTTTTATGAGCAAGTGCAGATATATGAGTACCTGACTGTGTGTAATTATAACCTTGCGATTCGCTGATAATTGAAAAGCATTCTCCGCTTGCCATGTCATGAGCCACAATGTCTCCAGTACAACCACCTTGTGATGTTGGGTCAAAAGCAACGGCGAAATAAGCATCGTTCCCATTCGCTAATTTTCCCATACATGAATGTTCACCTTTTAATTCATTTAATGTGGTTTGTATATTTCCAGCCAAATTGTAAGATATTTTATCATGATAGAAGTAATTGCCAGATGGTGTTGGCATAGGGGCAAGGTAATTTATAGTGGTGATATTAAAAGAGGTTGTAATTCCTGTTGAAATTTTATAATAAAAAGCACCGCTATTATCGCACCTAAAACTAATAATGTCAGAGTCCCAAGACATCATTTGTACGTCATTGCCTAGACGTATATTACCATTGCAGCCTGATGCTGTATCTAAATTGACTAAAATTTCTTTAGAGTTGGTGTCTACATTGTATTTGATAAAATCATCGGACGTAGCTTCTAAATAATAAAAGTATTTGGGATTGTTAAAGTCCCAAAATAGTTGTTCTATATCATCTGGTTTAACATCCAATGTTTTAATAAATTGATAAGTTGTTCCGTTTAAAAGTAGATGACCTTTACCAACTTGATAAACAATCATATAAGTTTCATCTGCATTCCAAGCTTGTATAGTGCTATACATTGGTTTTATAATTTCGCCGTTAGCTGCATTGGTAATCCGTCTAATCGTGGTTCCAAAGGAAGGGTCGGTAATGGTTTGAAGATAACCAGGTTTGGTAATATCCTGCATTGGTCTGTTGGTTAAATCATTTGCAACAAGGCCATAGCCTAAATCTTGCGAATATGTAAAAATTGTAAAAGAAAAGGTCAATAAAAAAGCAATACAACTCCTCATAATGTTAGCGTTAAAAATTTTCAATTAATTTTTCACGATTAAGTAGGGGGTGAATTCAATCAAAATAATCGTAATATCTTTTAAAAGAAAAACACATAGAAGGGGAATGTGTTTAGCGTTTAAGAGCTAAAGATATTTAACGAATCTAAAGGAAATCTGAATTTAGAGAGTAGGTATTATTTTTTGACAGGTAACGGAATTACCGTGTCGTTTCCGGAAATAATATTTGCTATTACTCTTGTTTCTGGGTATTGTTCTAATATGATTTTTATGAATACTGTTATAGGAATAGACATAATCATTCCTGGAACACCCCAGATAAAGCCCCAAAACATTAGCATTACCAATACAGTGATAATATTTATAGAGAATGATTTTCCCATAAAAATTGGTTCTAAAATGCTACCAAATAAAACTTGTACTCCTGTAATTGTTAAGACAAAAAATAATAAAATACTATTAGGGTCTAATTCTACAAAAGCAAATATAGCTAATAGAATCACAGTTATAAAAGAGCCTATCATTTGAACAAAGTTTATGACAAAGGCAAATAGTCCCCAGAAAATAGGAAAACTAACATCAAAAAAGTAACATGCTAATCCAGTGAAAATTCCCGTTCCTAAACTTACTAAAAATTTAACTTTAATAAATTTTATTAAGTCTTTTTCAATTTTCATAAAAGTCTTTACAGAAGTATGCTTTTGTCTAAGGATGGTATTGTTCATTAGTTTTTGAACATTAATAGACTCAGCAAGCCATAAAACAACGAAAAATGCAGTCATCAACGTCATTGTTAATGTATTGCCAATATAACTAATGGTTGAGCCGAAATTGTCTTTATTTAGAAAGTGGTTTAAAAAGTTGGTATCTGTACCTTGTTCAACTCCAAAAAAATCTTGGTAAGAATTTAAAATAGCGACTAATTTTAGTTGGGCTTTTTCGATAAATGCTTCATTCGTCGCAATTATTTCTCTACTAGATAATTGTATCAGTTCGGCTATAATCTTTAATCCACCAATAATAATAAGGATAACTATAGAGATGCTTATGGCTTTAGCTATTCCTTTTTTCTGTAACCAACGCAACAATGGTAAAAATAATAATGCAATAAACATAGAGAATACCAATGGTATAAAAATAAACGAAAGTATATTTAGTAAATAGAATACTACTGGTACCACTAAAATTAGCAATAATGTATTTGTTGTTTTAAGATTATTCATTAATGTCGCAAAATTTAATTTGCAAAGTTAATTAAAGATTTGATTTGTTAGTTGCTTTTAACATTCTTTTGTTTCCGTAGATATCTTCTCGTATTTCAATCCTATTAAATCCCTTTTGTTCTAACAATGTAGCGGTTTCAGAAGCCAAATATTGATTGATCTCAAAATAAATCAATCCATTTTCTGTTAAGTTCTCTTTGGCAAATTCTGCTATTTTATTATAAAACAAAAGAGGGTTGTCGTTATCTACAAATAGAGCTAAATGAGGTTCGTTCTGTAATACATTGTTTTGCATTTCTTGTTTTTCCATTTCACGAACATATGGGGGATTACTTACAATAATATCATACTTTTTAAATACGGTAGTGTTAAATTTAATAGGAAAGTTTAAAATGTCTTGTTCAATGAAATGAATAGCAACATCATTTGCTATTGCATTCTCTTTAGCTGTAATCAAAGCGTTTTTGGATACATCTAAAGCACTTACCTCACTGTTAGGGCATTTTTTAGCGAGGCTAATGGCAATACAGCCGCTACCAGTTCCAATGTCTAGTATTGATGTTTGGCTGCTGCCTGAATCTTTTTGATTTGAAATATCAGAAATTCTATCTGAACAAATCCAATGAACTAATTCTTCAGTTTCAGGTCTGGGGATCAATACGTTTTCATTAACTTTAAAGGTGAAGCCGCAAAATTCTGTGCTCCCTAAGAGGTGTTGAATTGGCTTTTCTTGTTTTAAAAGTGCTATAGAATTTTTAAACTCACTTAAATGCTGAGTAGATAGTTTAATAGTGGGCTCCAAAAACACTTCCTTTTTTTGTAAGTGCAACAAACCTTCAATTAATAAATAATAAAAAGACAATATTTCCTCTTTAGGATAAGTATCCGTTAATTCATCTATAAAAAGAGATTTTAATTGTAATAAATTCATTTATAAAGTTTTTAACATCCAAACACTACATGAGCTGTGTCCAGTATCGCCTAAAGAAGTTTCTAATGCGGTGAAACCATTCTTTTTGTATAGGTGAATTGCCGCCTCCATTCTCGGGTCGGTTTCTATGTAACATGCACTAAATCCGAAATTTTTCGCTTCTTGTAAGCATTTTTTTATAAGAACGCTACCTATACCTTTTCCTCTGGCAATAGGGCTGAAGTACATTTTTTGAAGTTCGCAAACGCCTTCAGTATTATTTTTTAAAGCTTTGATTCCAGCACCGCCAACAATTTTATTTTCGTTTTCTAAAACAAAATAAACTTCGTTATTTTGTTGATATGACGCATGCATTTTTGTGGTTTCTATATCTTCATAAGCAGTACCATTAGTAGGTAAGCCAAATTCTAATATAGTTTCTTTAATTATCTGCTCTATTTCTTGATTATCTTTCGGTTCTATTTTTCGAATAATCATATCTTTTTAAATCTGTATTTTTGCGATGTGAAGATACATGAAAAATACATAAAACGCTGTTTAGAATTGGCAAAAAACGGATTGGGTTTAACAAGACCTAATCCCATGGTGGGTTGTGTTATTATATGCGATGATGTTATTATTGGAGAAGGTTTTACCAGCCCATATGGAGGGAATCACGCAGAAGTAAACGCGATTAATTCAGTGGTAAACAAAAGTAAGTTGCAAAAATCAACGCTTTATGTGAGTTTAGAGCCTTGTAATCATTTTGGAAAAACACCTCCTTGTTCTGATTTGATTGTTAAGCATAAATTGCAAAAAGTTGTTGTGGGATGTGTAGATCCTTTTGAGGCAGTTGCAGGAAAAGGAATTGAAAAATTAAGAAAGTCGGGTTGTGAGGTTATTGTTGGTGTTTTAGAAAACGAATGTATAGCATTAAACCGTCGCTTTTTTACTTTTCATAATAAAAGAAGACCTTTTATTATATTAAAATGGGCAGAAACATCAGATGGCTTTATCGCTCCAGCTAAAAGAGTTGTAAAAAATGAACCGGTATGGATTACCAACCGATACTCACGTCAATTGGTGCATAAATGGAGAGCTGAAGAGCCGTCTATTTTAGTGGGGACGAATACTGTGTTGCAAGACAATCCTAAATTGGATGTCCGAGATTGGGCGGGACAAAACCCATTAAGATTGGTATTGGATAGAACATTGCGAATTCCAGATAGTTGTCATGTGTTAGATGGGGTCAATAAGACTATAGTGTTTAACGAAGTTAAAAACAGGGAAGAGGAATCTTTGGTTTATTGTAAAATTGATTTTTCAGAAAATGTTCCTCAGCAGATTTGTGATTATTTATATCAAAATGAAATTCAATCAGTCCTTGTAGAAGGAGGTGCTAAAACGTTACAATCTTTTATAGATGCCAATTTATGGGATGAAGCGAGGGTTTTTGTTGGAAATTCAACTTTTTATGAGGGAGTAAAAGCTCCTTATATTAAAGGAGTTGAAATTTCAAAAAAAGAAATTAAGTCTGATGCACTAAAAATTTTGGTTCCAAAGGTTTTGTAAGTAAATTTGAGTAAAAATTAAAATAATAAATATCGATACCTATAAAACCATATTGAAACCTTCAGAAGAAGTAATATTTAAAGATAGAGGTAGTAAGTTTTTAGGCTATGCCTATCCATTAATCAATGAGGAAAATGTAAAGCAACTTGTTGATAGCCTTAAAAGTCAACACCATAAGGCAAGGCATTGGTGTTATGCATGGCAAATTGGTGTAGAAGATGTGCATTATCGTGTAAATGATGATGGTGAGCCTAATAATTCTGCAGGCCAACCTATTTATGGACAAATACTGTCCAAAGACGTGACCAATGTTTTGGTGGTAGTAGTTCGTTATTTTGGAGGTACTAAATTGGGGGTTGGAGGTTTAGTCAATGCCTATAAAACAGCGGCACAACTTGCGTTGGAATCATCGAAAATAGTGATTAAGACTATAAATACGCAGTTTCAATTATCTTTTGAATACGCTCAAATGAACGTTGTAATGAGAATTATTAAAGAAACATCTGCAGATATAATAGAACAAATAATGGAAATGAAGTGCGAATTTGTAATTGCAATAAGAAAAAGTGAAGCTGAAAAGTTGCAATTAGCGTTAGAAGAATCGAGACATATCAATTGGAAAATTATTTAATTAAAAATACGGATTAATTTTTTCTAATATGTATTCTGGAGCTTTTGTTGGTCTGTTACGTTTTATGTCAATAAAAACTAAAGTTGTGGTTGCTTTTGTTAATAACTCATCCGCTTCATTGTAAAGTTCATAGGCAAAATCAATTTTAAATCCAGGTAGTTTTGTCAATGTGGTTTTAAGGGTAAGTAAGTCGTCGTATTTGGCAGGTTTTAAATAGTTAATATTCATATTGATAACGGGCAGCATAACACCAAATTCTTCCATCTTTTTATAGGACAAACCTAGGTTACGAAGCCATTCAACTCTACCCATTTCAAAGTATTGGGCGTAATTACCGTAGTAGACATATTTCATTTGATCGGTCTCTCCGTAACGTACTCTAATATTTATTTCATGGTTCAACATAAATTTGCTATATTTGAAGACGAGTGTAATAAAAAAAAAGTTGAAAAACAAGTATAAAAAAATTTTTTATAATAAAATTTATTCACATTTTTGTAGCTCGTAATAAGAGAGAGTATAACCCCAATTTTTGGCTCTTTTTTTAACTAACAAAACTAAATAATTAGAATGAGTAAAACTGCTACTTCAGTTTGGAATAATTGTTTGTCTTTTATTAAAGATAACATTAAGCCCCAAGCATACAAAACATGGTTTGAACCAATTTTACCCGTAAAAATAGCTGGAGAAGCGTTAACTATTCAAGTTCCGAGTAAGTTCTTCTACGAATGGTTAGAAGAGCATTACATTAAATTGTTGAGAGTTGCTTTGGTAAGGGAGTTAGGTGACGATGCTAAATTAGTGTATGATGTTAGGATGGAAAATGCTTATAGTAGTAAAAATCCGCATACCGTAAAAATACCAAGCTCTAATAGAAAACCATTTAATAGTCAGGGAATTACTGTACCGTTAGAAATTGATAAAAGAGAGTTAAGAAACCCTTTTATTATACCAGGTATTCAGAAAGTTAAAATAGAATCTCAACTTAACCCAAATTATAATTTCGATAGTTTTATAGAAGGAGATTCAAACCGTTTAGCAAGATCTGCGAGTATGGCAGTTGCTAACAAACCAGGTGGCACTTCATTTAATCCTTTATTGATCTATGGGGGTGTTGGTTTAGGTAAAACGCATTTGTCTCACGCTATTGGTGTTGATATTAAAGATAAATACCCAGAAAAAACAGTATTGTATATCTCTGCTGAAAAATTCACACAACAATATATAGATTCTGTAAAAGGAAACACGCGTAACGATTTTATTCATTTTTATCAGATGATAGATGTTTTAATTGTTGATGATGTGCAATTTTTGTCTGGTAAATCAGGTACGCAAGATGTCTTTTTCCATATTTTTAATCATTTACATCAAAACGGTAAACAGGTAATTTTGACATCTGACAAGGCTCCTGTTGATATGCAAGATATAGAACAACGTTTGTTGTCACGTTTTAAATGGGGGTTGTCAGCTGAATTAATGGCACCTGATTATGAAACAAGAATTTTAATATTACAGAAAAAACTATTTAGAGACGGCGTAGAGATGCCTGATGAGATAGTTGAGTATATTGCTAAGAATATAAAATCGAACGTTAGGGAGTTAGAAGGAGTGCTTATTTCTATGATTGCCCAAGCTTCTTTTAATAGAAAGGAATTTACGTTAGCTCTTACTAAACAGATAGTTGACAAGTTTGTAAAAAACACTAAACGTGAAGTTTCTATTGATTATATTCAGAAAGTTGTTTCTAAATATTTTGAAATGGACGTAACTACACTGCAATCTAAAACGCGTAAGCGTCATATTGTACAAGCTCGTCAATTAGCTATGTATTTTGCAAAACGTATGACTAAAGCTTCATTAGCTAGTATTGGTTCTCAAATAGGAAGTAGAGATCATGCTACGGTGTTGCATGCTTGTAAAACTGTAGATAACCTTACTGAGACTGATAAGCAATTTAAAAAATACGTTGAAGATATAACTAAAAAGTTATCATTTTAATACCAATACAATGACGCGTATTTTAATGGTTTGCCTCGGTAATATTTGTCGCTCACCATTAGCTGAAGGTATTTTAAAATCTAAAGTTGATTCGCAAAAAGTTTTTATAGACTCAGCCGGAACAGGAGGTTACCATATTGGTAAATTACCTGATAGTCGTTCTATTGCTGTTGCTGAAAAATATAACATTGACATTACAGATCAGCGTTGTAGAAAATTTCAACAATCAGATTTTGATGAATTCGATTTGATTTATGTAATGGATGCTTTTAATAGAGACGATATTTTAAGCTTAGCAAGAAATGAAGATGATAGGGCTAAGGTTAAAATGATTCTCAATGAATTGTTTCCAAATGAAAATGTTGATGTTCCCGATCCGTATCATGATACAGAACGTGGTTTCGAAAATGTTTATCAAATGCTAGATAAGTCATGTGCAATAATTGCTAATACACTGAATGATGGAGAATAGTAAAGGGAAACTCTATTTAATACCTACAACTTTAGGTGATAATGAACCTTTAGAGGTGTTACCGATGTCGGTGAAAAAAATAATTGAGCGAACGGATCATTATATTGTTGAAAATGAAAAAACAGCTCGACGATTTATAAAGAAAATATCTCCTAGAAAGTCACAACCCAATTTAACGATATACCTTCTTGATAAATTTACAGATATCTTAGAGATTCAAAATTACTTAGACGTTTGTGCTAAGGGAGTAAATGTGGGATTATTGTCAGAAGCAGGTGTACCAGCCGTTGCTGATCCCGGAGCTTCAATAGTGCAGCTAGCACATCAAAAAGGTATTAGTGTTGTTCCTTTGGTAGGGCCATCTTCAATTATTATGGCAATGATGGCATCTGGATTAAACGGACAGAGCTTCGCGTTTAATGGTTATTTACCCATTGAAAAGGGAGAACGTAAGAAAAGTATTAAACAATTAGAGAAATTATCTTTCGATAAAAATCAATCACAAATTTTTATAGAAACACCCTATCGTAATGAGAAATTGCTTGAAGATTTGAAGCAAACGCTCTCTGGTCAAACAAAATTATGTATCGCAGTAGACATCACATTGTCTACAGAATTTATTAAGACAATGACGGTAAATGATTGGAAGAGGCAAAAAGTAAATTTACATAAAAGACCTGCTATTTTTATTATTCATAAAATGTAAAAATCCCCAATGTAACATTGAGGATTTTTGTTGATAGTTGTAATTATTTTTCTGATTTTAAGTTTAAATCAGTCTTTTATAAAACAGGATGTCTGTTTGCTTCGATAAACGAAGTATCATAGCCCGCAAATTTCTTAATGTAATATTTTATGCTGCTTCCGTATGCATCTTCAAAAGTTATTTGACCATAGCTACGTAAATATGTTTTTACATTACCAGCACCAGCAAGGTGTGCAGCTGCTAAAATACCAGATTCAGTAATTTTAACGCCATTAATAGTTTTACCTACAAACCTTTTGATATCTCTTTTTAAGATCCATTTGTTTACAGAACATAAAGCTAAAAAAGCTTCTTCTTGTAATTGAGGGTCTTTTAAGAATTCAGCCGTATCATAGATTTTAAACCGTTTTAAGGTTCCTTTACCAAATTGGTACTTGCCTAAATAACCATAGGTGTTAATACTGTTATACTTTCCTTGCGATTCTTTAAAAGCCAACGCTTCTTTAAAACCAATAAAGGATTTACCAATATTTGGAGAGTCAAAATCAACAAAAGGTTCTGCAAGTTGAGGTACGGTAGCAAAATAATCTGCACTAGGCACATTGTATTTTGCTGTTTTAGTTTCTATTTTATACATATCGGTAAAACCGTATATCGTAAAAATGGATACTAATAATACTAATAGTTTACTAGTTTTCTTTTTCATTGTTGATGCATTAAAAGGGGTTAAACGCATTTTTCAAATCAGTCGGCAAATATATAACAATTTATTTAAACTAACCTAATTTTTAATCAATTAGAAATCAACAGTTTAAAAATATAGCATATGGAATTTGGTACGCCCATTGGAGTTTATTTCGAGTGTTGGGGCTGGTATTTTGATAAAGTTTATCGTTGAGAAGAGTGTTTTAAGAAATTTTGATTTTGTTTTTATCTTTGATAAATCGACATCTAAACTTAAATAAAATTGTCTGAGTCGTTGTGGCGGATTGATAATGGCATTATCGATAAAATAATCAGTATTGCTAGATATCATACCATCGGCTCCATAACCAAAAGCAATATTCAGCCATTTAGGAAAACGACTCTCTTTTGCAAATGACCAGATATTTGCAGATAGCCAATACGTTTGGCCATTGTAATCCTTTAAGGTTTGTTCTAAAAAATTTTCACCTAATAGTTCTGGTCGACGGTTAGCGTATTTCGTCGAGTGAAAAGAGTATTTCATTAAAATACGTTGTTCATCCCATAATAATTCTTGTCCAATTAAAAGACCAGCACCCGTTGCATTTGCTAAAATATCTGATGGTGAAAATCCCCACTCTTTTGAAAACCCGTCAAAGATTTCTACAACACTTAAAAAACCAAAACCTAAGGTTGCACCGTATACCAATTGATTCTTTTTACTTTCACCTGCCCAATCTAAAACAGTCATCCCCATTTTACCTACATAATACGCACTCATGGTATGTCCTGCTTTATCCATTTGTAACCAATCATTACTATCATTAATGGTATGAAAAGAAGAGGAATCATAATTAGTATACCATAGCTGATGAATACCTAATAATGCTAAACTAGCTAGTGATCCTTCTGCTATATAAACGGCATTTTTTCTCTTAACATTAAGACTATCTGATTTTGTCCAAAAAGTTGACTTATGTTGAGCTACCGATGTAAAACAAAAGAATAATAGGCAAATTGGGATAAAAATAATTCTAATTGAGCTTTCTTGAAAAGATTTGTTTTTGGCACAATCCGACATATACACATCACTCGAACTCATTTTATTCAATAAACTTTTGATTTTATTCAAAACGGAATACTTTTATCTAAGCGTTAAAAGTAATAACAATTATCTATTCACACCTTGCTTATTAAGCCATTGTTGGTATTTTTTAGCATTTAGGTTATGCTGTGATAGTGTTCTCGCAAATTCATGAGACCCTATATTTGATATGCTCGCACACATATAATAATATTCATGATTTTCAGAATTTAACACTGCGTCTATAGAAGAAATATCAGGCATCGCAATTGGAGCAGGAGGTAAGCCCGTATTCTTATAGGTATTGTAAGGTGAATCTATTAAAAGATCAGCATTTAATACACGCTTTACTTCATAGTCTTGACCATGTTTTTGCTTCAATGCAAATATTACGGTTGGATCGGCCTGTAATGCCCAACCATCTCTATAGCGATTTAAATAAAGTCCAGCCACTGTAGGGCGTTCACTTACTTTAGCCGTTTCCTTTTGAACTATGGACGCTAAAGTAATGACATTATTCTTAGACATATTTAGTTTTTTGGCCTTTGCAATTCTATCTGTATTCCAAAATCGGTCATATTCTTTTAACATTTTATTTCTAAAATTTTCAACAGAAGTATTCCAATAAAACTCATAAGAGTTGGGTATAAAAAGACCTAATACAGTAGCTTTAGTAAAATTATGTTCAGCTAAAAATTTGGAATCTGTTAAGGCTGTTAATATTTGAAGAGAGTCTGGTTCTATTTGAGCTGCTATTCTACCTGCTAATTTTTCTAAAGTATCTTGATTGTTAAATGTAAGTGTTAAAGGTGTTTGTTTTCCACTTCGTAATAAGTCAATTAAGGCGTTATTACTCATTCCTTTTTTAATAAGGTACTTACCTGATTTTATAACATTAGGATAGTTCTTTTGATTGGCGACCCAAACGAAGCTGTCAATATTACTCACCACAGGAGTTAAAACCTCTTTTACTTCATCAAAAGAAGCATTTGTTGGGATATAAATAGCGGTATCCTCTTTTACATTAGTACCGTATATTTTTCCGTAGAATTGATAAGCAATTAGTCCTCCTCCAATAAGGAGTATTGCAATTACGGCTAGAATTATTTTTTTAAGCTTCATTGAGATGTTTTTAAAGAATCTAATTAGTCTGTAATTAATTGTGTTTTTAGGATCTCTTCCAAAGGGTTTTAAGAATTTAGTAATTGATATAGAACTTCATCTTTGAATTCCCCTTCCATAAAAATCCACTCTTTTTTAGTACCAACTTCTTTAAAATGATATTTTTTAAACAGTTTTGTACTCTTTTTATTGTCTTTGGTGATGTTGGCGAATAGTTGATGTAAGTTTAGATTTTTAAAACTATAATCAATCAACAATTCTAAAGCTTCAGAAGCATACCCTTTTTGTTGTTCATTTTCTAAAAGTAAAATACCAACTCCTGCACGTTTATGTTGTGGATTAAAATCGAAAAGGTCAATTAAACCAATAGGTTTATCAGATTTATTAATACCAATAACTAAACGAAGCTGTTTCGCCTCATAAATGTCTAAGTGGGCATTTGCTAAATATTGTTGTAAAATATATTTTGAATAGGGGGTTTCTGT
This sequence comes from Aureibaculum algae, assembly GCF_006065315.1. Lineage (GTDB taxonomy): Bacteria > Bacteroidota > Bacteroidia > Flavobacteriales > Flavobacteriaceae > Aureibaculum > Aureibaculum algae. The sequence goes on from NZ_CP040749.1 coordinate 1,763,037, forward strand.
ACTACTAACTTCCCAAAAAGTTGAATCATTTTCAATCTCGTATAAAAACTCTAGATCTTCTGGTTCTAAGGCTCTTAAGTGAACGTTATTTCCTGTTAGTGCTCGCATCTTCTTATTATAATTCAAAAAAACCTTTAAATACCATTGTTGCTTTTCCTTTTAAAAACACCTTTTTATAAGAATTAGTATCTGTACCAAAAGAAACTTCTAATGTTCCACCTAGGGTTTCTAAAAAAACATTGTTTTTACTTGTTTTTTTTGAATGGTATGCAGCTATCGCAACAGCAGTTGCACCTGTACCACAACTTAAGGTTTCATCTTCGACGCCACGCTCATAGGTACGGATTTTAAAAGTATTTTCATTTTGTTGCTCCACAAAGTTTACATTCGTTCCTTTTTCAAAATAAGGAGCACCATATCTAATACTTTTCCCTGTATTATAAACATCAAAATCCTGAATACCGTCTACAAAAGCAATATGATGAGGAGAGCCTGTATCTAAAAACATATAATCTGAAAATTGTTCAACTTCAGCTACATCTTTCATTTTTAAACTAACTATACCGTCTTTAATATGAGCTTCATGTAAGCCATCAACGGCATCAAAAATTGTATCAGTTTCAATAACTTGTAGTTGTTTTGCAAAAGCCACTATACATCGCCCTCCATTGCCACACATACTACCTTCATTTCCGTCAGCATTATAATATTTCATGGTGAAATCATGCAATTTTGACAGTTCTAGAAGTATTAAACCATCTGCTCCTATGCCAAATTTTCGGTCGCACAGCTTCGCTATTAATTTGGTATCATTTTTGGGAAACTGTTGTTGGCGATTATCAATCATAACAAAATCGTTTCCTGTACCTTGATATTTATAAAATTCAATTTGACTCATGGTGCAAATGTAAACATTTTTTTAATCTGCCCAATTGATTTGTTTTTTGTTAAAGTACCGTTAATAACGGCGTTAAAGTATCGTTAAAGTGGTTTTTACCATAAAATAAGTTGTTAATTTTGAATGTTAATTAGAAATATAATTTAAAAATATAAAATTTTTAGAAAATGAAAAAAATAGTAAGTTTAGTTTTCGCTTCCTTATTAGGAGGAGTTATTGCGTTAGGTGCCTACGTATTTGTTTTAAGTAATAATGAAAATATATATAGTAATAAATCCTCAAATGAACCGAAAATAGTCCAAGCGAATTATAATATACCGAGCTCAAGTTATATTGCAGAGGCAACAGATTTTACAAAAGCAGCGGAAGCTACTGTGCATGCGGTGGTACATGTAAAAAACACTTCTGTTTCAAAGTCAAATCCTTTAGCAGAGTTTTTCTATGGTGAAGGAGCGGGTGGTGGAGGAAGAACAACTGTTGGTACAGGATCTGGCGTAATCATTTCACCAGATGGATATATAATTACAAATAATCATGTAATTAATGGAGCAAAAGAATTGCAAATTACATTGAATGATCAGAAATCATATGTAGCTGAAGTTATAGGTTCTGATCCAAGTACTGATATTGCCTTGATAAAGATTGATGCAGAAGATTTGCCATTTGTTTCTTTTGCAAATTCAGATAATGTTAAGGTTGGCGAATGGGTATTGGCAGTTGGTAATCCTTTTAATTTAACATCAACGGTTACCGCTGGTATTGTTAGTGCTAAAGCTAGAAATATTAATATTTCCGGAGGTAAAATGGTAGAATCCTTTATACAAACGGATGCAGCAGTAAACCCTGGTAATAGTGGTGGAGCTTTAGTTAATGTTAGAGGAGAATTGGTAGGAATTAATACGGCAATTAGTTCTCAAACAGGTTCTTATGTAGGGTATTCTTTTGCTGTTCCTTCTAATATAGCTAAAAAAGTGATAGAAGACTTGATGGAGTATGGAGACGTACGTACTGCTTATTTAGGTATTCAATCTGCAGAATTAAACGGTGAATTGGCGAAAGAATTGAATATTAATCAGACTCAAGGTGTTTTAGTGGCCGGTGTAACTGAGAGTGGAGGAGCAATTAAAGCAGGACTTGAAAAGAATGATATTATTATTCAAATGGATAATATCAAAATAAACAAGTTTTCAGATTTGAAAGGGTTCTTAAGTACTAAAAGACCTGGAAATAAAGTTAAGGTTACTGTTTTAAGAGATAATGAAGAGAAACAGTTTGAAGTGAAATTGGGAAATCAATTTGGTAAAGAAACGATAGATGAATTAGATTTTTCTAAAAATCTGTTAGGTAGCTTAAAGAAAATTTCCAAAAAGGATGCTACTAAGTTCAGAATTAATTACGGACTACAATTAGAAAGAGTAAGAAGTGCCAACTTAAGAAAGAATGGTGTTAAAGATGGAGATATCATTTTAAACATTGCAGATACGAAAATCTATGAGGTACAAGATGCTGAAGATATTTTAAGACAGCATAAAGGTGAACAGGTAATTGTTCAAGTGTTAAATGATGAAGGCTATGTAGAATATTACAGAATAGCTGTAGGAAACTAATAGTATTAATGGTTTAGTTGAAATCCTCCAATTGTATTGGGGGATTTTTTTATTGAAAATAAACTAAAACTTTTACGAAAAGGTTTGAAATAGTACTTTTGTATTAAAATACTTCTCATTTGTAATGAAAGAGAATAAAACTAATTAAGCAATGCCATTAGACCACACCTACGAATCAGAATTGGCTTTTCAGGCAGATAGAAGAAGAGCCACAGTTGAATTTATTAAAATTATTAGTGATCTCTGGTATGACAATGCCATAGAATTAATACTTTTTAGAAACCAATTAATTAATAGAAATGTAAGTGAAATTCTAAACTTGATAGAATATGCTAGTGAGTTTGTGCAAAAACCTATTTCTATTTTTGATGCAGTTGAAATCTCTAGGGCTATTCAGGAAGTAGATTTACCACCTGCAAAATTAGATATTGGTAAACTAGCTTATGAGTTTCACCTTGCTGAAGAAGATGAGGATGTGATTGATTTTGTAAGTGACAAATTAAAAGGAGCAGAAAAAATTGATGATATTGAGCCTAAAGATGTTGTACTATACGGTTTTGGTAGAATTGGCAGATTAGTAGCTAGAGAATTAATGGTAAGAACAGGCAAAGGCAAGCAAATGCGATTGCGTGCTATTGTAACACGAGGAGAAATCACAGAGACCATATTAGAAAAAAGAGCTTCCTTATTAAGAAATGACTCTGTTCATGGTAATTTTCCAGGAACAGTAAAGACAGATGTTGAAAATAGTGCTTTAATCATAAACGGTACAACTGTGTTTATGATCTCTGCCCGTAATCCTGAAGATATAGATTATACCAGATATAATATAAATGAAGCTCTTGTTATTGATAATACTGGAGCTTTTCGCGATAAAGAAGCATTAAGTCGTCATTTATTAAGTAAAGGAGCAGATAAGGTTTTACTTACGGCTCCAGGAAAAGGGATTCCTAATATAGTGCATGGTGTTAATCATTTTAATTATGACCCTGATAAAGTCTCAATTTTTTCGGCGGCATCTTGTACCACCAATGCCATTACTCCGATTTTAAAAGTAATTGAGGATAGTTTTGGTATTATAAGCGGACATTTAGAAACTATTCATGCGTATACCAATGATCAGAATCTAGTAGATAATATGCATAAAAAGTATCGTAGAGGTAGAGCAGCAGCATTGAATATGGTAATTACAGAAACTGGTGCAGGTAGTGCGGTTGCAAAAGCGTTACCATCTTTGGAAGGAAAATTATCATCAAATGCCATTCGTGTGCCAGTTCCAAATGGATCTTTAGCTATATTAAATTTACGTTTAGATAATTCAACCAGTAAATTAAGCCTTAATTCGGTAATGAAAAAATATGCCTTAGAGGGTGATTTGGTAGAGCAAATTCAATATTCTTTAAGTAATGAATTGGTTTCTTCTGATATTGTTGGTGCTTCCGCTCCTGCAATATTTGATAGTAATGCGACTATAGTCACTGATGGTGGTAAAAATGCAATAGTTTATGTTTGGTATGATAACGAATATGGCTATAGCCATCAGGTAATTAGATTGGCGAAACATATTTCTAAAGTGAGACGTTTTACCTATTATTAGTGAGGTAGATTGAGGTTGAAAAACCGAAGAGTAACAAATATATAACGATTTTTTGAATACCCTTTCTCCAGTTTATGTATTCAAATTCTTTGCATATTGAACATAAAATATTCTGTCTATCAAAAATTTACATACCTTTAAAATATAAAATATTTTTTTCTCTCAAAACAAACAATATAATCATGAAAGTTTCCATTCTAAAAGCTTCTGAAGTCAATGAAAATTTATCAAAACAAGTTAAAGCACTTTTCGGTGAATTAAATTCAGAAATTAATCAAATTGATTTAGCGACTTTATTTAACCCAAAGAACGATATTGTTTTTGCCTATTGTATGGATGGTGAAAAATTAGCAGGTATGGCTTTAATGTGTAACTATACTGTTATTTCTGGTTATAAAGGTTGGGTGGAAGATGTGGTGGTCGATCATAATTATAGAGGTAAAGGTTTGGGTAGAAAACTAATGAATAGGTTATTGGAGGAAGGTAAGAAAAAGGGACTGTCGGAGATTTTACTTTTTAGTAATGAGAAACGACAAGCAGCCATTAGCCTTTATAAGAGCCTTGACTTTAAACAAAAACATAGTGGACTTTACATTTTAAAAATGTAATTATGTTTTATTGATCTAACATTTTAAATTAAGGACAAGAAGTGCAATGGCATTATTTACTTAAATGATAAAATGCTTTTCAACGCTGCTTTTATTGTCATATTACTTTTTTGTCCTAAAATTTATAGGGATAGTACAGGTGAAATTCCTGTTTTCAATATTTCAGCCCCGTTATTAATACAATTTTTATATATAATTGTATCTTTAGGGTTCAATTAACCCCTTATAATTATGTTAAAAAAGATCACCTTATCTTTAATAGTATTGAGTTTTTCATTGAGTTACGCTCAGCAAAAAAGAAGTCTTACGCACGATGATTACGATTTATGGAAAAGAATAGAAAGTCCCCAAGTTTCTGACAATGGTAAATTAGTAGTTACTTCGGTGAGTACTGCTATAACTAGAGGTGATGGCTATTTGAAAATTTACAATGTAAAAACAGGTAAATCTAGTAAATTTCACAATGGAAGTGGAGCCAAAATTTCTAACGATAATAAATTTGTATTCTTTCTTCAAAAACCAGACCATCAAACTATCAGAGTAGAGAAGAAAAAAGAGGTGAAAAAGGAGAAACAGTCTAAAAATAAGCTCTTAATTTATGATGTGGCCACTAATAAAATTATAGATAGTGTTTTAAGAGTTAAAAGTTTTGATGTTCCCAAAAAATATAATGATTGGCTTATTATTGAAAAAATAAAAAATTTAAAACCACCAAAAGATACAACTCAAACAAAATCAAAAGAAGCTAAGGATGCCAAAGAAAAGAAAAAAGATAGCATAAAAGTTAAAAACCCAGCACTCGAGGCCGATTATGCCTTGGTTTATAATCTTATAAGTAAAACTTCAGATACTATTTTTTATATCAAATCTTTAAAATTAGCAGAAGACGCACTCGCCTTATATTTTACAAAAACCAAAACTAAAAAGAAAGGAGATATTGGTATTTATCAATATGATTTTGCGAATGGCAATGAGAAAGTTATTGATACAGGCAGGTATGCGTATGATAGATTAGCAATTGATAAAAGAGGTGATTATTTAACATTTTTATCTGCTAAAGACTCTATTGGGAAAGATTCTTTAAAATATGAATTATTTTATCTTACAAAGAATAATTTAAAACAAGTTACAGATACGTTAGGAAAGAATTTACGTACAGATTGGGAATTGAGTGGTGCTCAAAATCCTTATTTTTCAGAACATTCAAAACGGTTATATTTTTATACTAAACCAATAGTCAATTATGATATTGACACAACGTTGTTAAAAGAAGAAATTCCAGAAGTTGATGTTTGGAATTATAAAGATAAGTTAATCCAGCCTGAGCAAAAATCGAAACTAGCATCTTTAAAGGATAAAGCCTATTTATCTTACATTAATTTGAGCAATGATAACGTAATACAATTGCAAGACGAATCAATTAATAATATGCTTTTTGATACTGATAAAGAGCAGAAATATGTATTAGGAAATTCTTCTAGTCCTTATGATGTGGAACGTTCTTGGGAGTACCCTTGGTTATCTGATTATTATATTATAAATACAGAAACGGGTATGAAACAATTGGCCATGGAAGGTACTTCTGCTCGCCCTTATTTATCACCAGATGGTAATTTTTCTGTTTATTTTGAAGGGAAGAGCCAACATTGGTGGGCTTTAGATTTAACAAACAACAAGAAAATAAATTTAACTCAAAATATTGGTGTTCCTTTTTATGATGTTGAAGATGATCATCCAGCGACCGCCGGATCTTATGGTTTTGGAGGTTTTGATAAAGAGGGTTTTGCTTTGTTAAATGATCAATTTGATATTTGGAAGGTTGATTTAAAGAGTATTAAATCACCAATAAATATAACTAAAGATGGAAGAAAAAAGAATGTTGAATACAGAACATTACGTTTGGATGTAAAAAATAGAAATAAAGCCTCATATTTTAAAAAGCAATTATTAATAGAGGTATTTGACAGAACACATAAAACAAATACGATTGTTGGACTGAATGCTAAAAGTTATCGTGCAAAAGAAATAGTAAGTGCTGATAAAATGCTTTTAGGTGGATTTAGAAAAGCCAGTGAAGCCGATATTCTATTATACACTGAAGAGAATTTTAATGTCTTTCCGGATTTACATTGTTTTGATGGAAAAAAATCGAAACAAATTACTGATGCTAATCCACAGCAAAAGGACTTTTTATGGGGAACTTCTGAGAAATTTAGTTGGACGGCATATGACGGTACAAAGTTAGATGGTATTATATACAAACCTGAAAATTTTGATGCCACTAAAAAATATCCATTAATTAGTTATTTCTATGAAAAACGAAGTAATAGTTTAAATAGTTATCATACCCCAAGACCAAGTGCTTCAACGGTAAATATGAGTTATTTGGTGAGTAATGATTATGTGGTTTTCGTACCAGATATTGTTTATACAGATGGTAAGCCTGGTCAAAGTGCTTATAATTGCATTGTTTCTGGTGTTGATGCTGTTGAGAAATTAGGCTATATAGATAGTGATAATATGGCTATCCAGGGCCAAAGTTGGGGTGGTTATCAAGTTGCGTATTTAGTGACTGTAACAAATAAATTTAAAGCGGCTATGGCAGGTGCACCTGTAAGTAACATGACTTCTGCCTATGGAGGAATTCGCTGGCAGAGTGGTTTAAGCCGAGCCTTTCAATACGAAAAAACACAAAGTAGAATTGGTAAGACGCTTTGGGAAGGTTTTGATTTATATGTCGAAAATTCACCTGTATTTGGTATTCCGAAGATTGAAACACCATTGTTGATGATGCATAATGATGCAGATGGAGCGGTACCTTACTATCAAGGTATTGAAATGTTTATGGGAATGCGTAGGCTAAATAAACCAGCTTGGTTATTGGTTTATAATAACGAGGCACATAATTTAAGAAAGCAAAAAAATAGACAAGATTTATCCATAAGAATGATGCAATTTTTTGATCATTATTTAAAAGGAGCTCCTGCTCCAAAGTGGATGACAGAAGGGGTGTCTCAAGTCAGAAAAGGAAAAGATTTTGGCTACGAATTAGAGGACAAGTAATTGTCAATATTTAGTACAATAAAAAAGAATACCATTAAACCTATATTGAGTTTAATGGTATTCTTTAGTTTTAAGCCTTTTCAGGAATCTCTTTTAAAATCTCCAACACATATTTCCAAAATTTCTGTGTAGAACTAATACTTGCTCTTTCATCAGGTGAGTGTGCTCCCTTTATCGTTGGACCAAAAGAAATCATATCCATTTTAGGATAATTTTGTCCTAAGATACCACACTCTAAACCTGCATGACAGGCCATAACGTGAGGCTTTTCATTGAATAAATCTTGATAGGTTTTTTCTAAGACTTTTAGAATGTTAGAATCAGGATTTGGTTTCCAGCCAGGATAAGTACCTGAGGTTCTTACAGAATAATGAGCCAATTCAAATACAGATGAAATAGTGTTCACTAAATTGTCTTTACCAGAATCTACAGAGCTACGTGTTAAACATAGTATTTTAATTTGCCCATCTTTAACCAAGACGCGGGCAACATTATTAGAAGTCTCTACTAAATCTTTAATATCAGGACTCATTCTAAAAACACCATTATGAATTGCATATATAACTTTCAATAATGTATTTTGATCTTGTTTTGAAAGAGCATTTACGGGTTTATCGCAACCATTACACGTAATTTCTATATCTTTTTCAATTGATTTATATTCTGCAATTATTGATTTAGAAATGTCATTAAACTGAGCCGTAAAGTCATCTGAATTATTTGTTACAACAATGGCATTACTTTCTCTTGGAATGGCATTTCGTAAACCACCTCCATCTATCTCTGAAATAGACATTACCTTTTTAAGATCAAAGAGAATACGATTCATGAGTTTATTAGCATTACCAAAACCTTTATGAATATCCATACCTGAATGTCCACCTTGTAATCCATTTACGGTTATTTTAAAAGCGGTAACATTATCAGAAGTTCTAACTGGTTTATATGATTTTGAAGCGGTAATGTCAATACCTCCGGCACAGCCAACACCAATTTCATCATCATCTTCAGTATCTAGGTTTAAAAGTATTTCACCATTTAACCATCCTCCTTCTAGTCCCATGGCACCTGTCATTCCCGTTTCTTCGTCAATAGTAAATAAGGCTTCAAGAGCAGGGTGTTGTATATCTGTACTTTGTAAGATGCTCATTATAGTAGCCACTCCCAAACCATTGTCTGCTCCTAACGTAGTACCTTTAGCTTTTACCCAATCGCCATCAACAATCATTTGTATTCCTTGTTTGCTGAAATCAAAATTGGTTTCATTATTTTTTTGATGTACCATATCTAAATGGGACTGTAAAACCACGGTCTTTTTATTTTCCATACCTGCTGTTGCAGGTTTTGTAATGATAACATTACCTACATTATCTACCTTAGTGGTTAAACCTAAGTTTTTACCAAAATTTACCATAAACTGAATAACACGTTCTTCCTTTTTAGACGCTCTAGGTACAGCATTCAAATCAGCAAAATTGTTCCAAATAGCTTTGGGTTCTAGGTTTCTTATTTCATTGTTCATTTTCTATCTTGTTTAATCGTTTATAATCAATTTAATTGTCAATTTGTTAATGAAGAGTCCGTTTTAAATCTAATACGGTGGTTAAAGATGAATTAATTTCACCGTTCTTTGAAAACTATTAGATGTAATAATTATTTCCTTATTACTGTATTTTCAACAGGTTTTCTTACTTTTTTTAGAGTACTCATAAAATCGTCATCTGCTCTGTATCCAACAGGTAAAACTAAAACTGATTTTAAGCTGTCTTCTTTTAAATCTAAAACTTCATCAAATTTCTGAGCATTAAAGCCTTCCATAGGGCAGGCATCTATTTTTTCTATAGCACAAACCGTCATTAAATTACCCAAGGCAATATAGGCTTGATTAATAGCTGACTCTTGTTTTTCGATGGTAGATTTATTTGAAAATATACCTTTTAATTGTTTTCTATATTTTTCTATAATATCTTCTGAAGTGCCTCTTATTTCTTTTTCAAGATCAAAATATTTATCAATATCTTCTAAAGTGAAATAATCTTGAATACATAGAACTAGTACATGTGATGCCGTAGACAGTTGTTGTTGATTAAAAGAATGCGTCATCAATTGTTTTTGCAATTCCTTATTCTTTACAATAAGCATTTTTATGGGTTGTAGCCCGAAAGAGGTTGCTGTAAGATTAAAGGCTTCTGATAAAATATCAATTTTGTCTTCAGACAATATTTTTGTTTCATCAAATTTTTTGCAGGCATAACGCCATTTTAGGCTATCAATTGTATTGTTCAATGTTTCAGATTTTAAGGATTAGGATTTTAAATTTTAGATCAAAAGTAACTTTGAACTTTACTTAACTATCCTAGTGACTGCATTTCAACTAGTTTTCTATAGATACCGTTATTGGCCATTAATTCTGAATGTTTGCCTTGCTCCATAATAACACCTTTTTGAAGTACTACAATGGTATCTGCTTTTTGAATCGTTGATAAGCGATGAGCAATAACCAATGACGTTCTATTTTTCATCATATTTTCCAACGCAACTTGTACTAATCTTTCTGATTCAGTATCTAATGCAGATGTTGCTTCGTCTAAGACCATAATTGGAGGGTTTTTAAGAACGGCTCTTGCAATGCTTAAACGTTGTTTTTGTCCACCTGAGAGTTTACCTCCTGAATCACCAATATTAGTGTCTATTCCCTTTGGTAATTCACTTACGAATTCCCATGCATTAGCAATTTTTAACGCTTCTATAATTTGTTCATCAGTAGCATTTTCATCACCTAAAAGGAGGTTGTTTTTTATAGAATCATTAAATAGAATGGCGTCTTGGGTAACAATACCCAATTGAGCACGTAACGATTTTATGGTTAACTCTTTAATGTCCAACCCGTCTATAGTGATACTTCCAGAATTCACATCATAAAAGCGAGTAATTAAATTCGCTAAGGTCGATTTTCCGCTACCCGATTGTCCAACTAAAGCCACGGTTTTCCCTTTAGGGATGGTAAGTGAAAAATCTTTTAAAACAAATTCCTCATCATATTTAAAGGATATATGATCAAACTTAACTTCATCATAAAAGCCATCAATTACAATAGCATTTTCTTTATCTTTTAAAGGATTTTCGGTTTCAATTATTTCTAATACGCGTTCTGCGGCAGCATTCCCTTTTTTTACACTATAGCTAGCTTTAGAAATTGCTTTTGCAGGAGTTAGAATGTTATATGCCAAGCCCATAAAAGCTAAAAAAGCTTCACTACTTAAAGATTTATCAACTAAAACTAAAGTACCACCATACCATAAAAGGACAGCAATAACTCCGATACCCAAAAATTCACTCGTCGGGCTGGCTAAATTTGTTCTGTTTAGTAAACTATTGGAGAATTTATTAAATCTACTTGTTGATTCGTTGAATTTTTTGTTAAAGATGCCTTCAGCGTTAAAACCTTTAATAATACGAAGCCCACTTAATGTTTCTTCAATTAAAGATAAAAAGTATCCCTGTTCTTTTTGTACTCTATCCGATTTTCGTTTTAAGTTTTTACCAACTAAAGAAATTAGAAAACCTGATATGGGAATAAATATAAAAACGAATAATGTAAGCTGAGGGCTTAGTGTTAACATAAAAATTATTGTAAAAATAATGGTCAACGGCTCTCTAAACAGCAGTTCTAAAATAGAAAGAAAAGAATGTTGTATTTCTAAAACATCGGTACCTATTCTTGCCATAATATCACCTTTTCTCTTTTCAGAAAAGTAGGAGAGGGGTAATTCTACTGTTTTTTTGTATAGTTGGTTTCTTAAATCTTTTAAAACGCCATTACGTAAAAACGTAATATAATACATGGCTAAATAATTGAATATGTTTTTTAAGAAAAACACAATCATAATCAATACAATAACCACTAACAATGCCTTAGACTTATCGTCACCTGCAATTGATGTAATTTGGTAGCTTACATAATTGTTAAAAAAATCAGATAAAGAATTAATGCCTTCATACATTGGTTTTTCAGTAACTTGATTAAGTTCAGGATTAAATATAACTTTCAATAGTGGCATTAATACCATAAAAGATAAGCCACTAAATAAGGCATATAAAACATTAAAAATAATATTTAATATGCCATATATTTTATAAGGATAAGCAAAGCGTAAAATCTTTTTAAAATACTCCATTAATTTAATTGCATCTCTTTGATGATTCTGTCAATTTTCTGAGTGAGTAATTTGTCAACAATAGTAGCATCTTCAGTTTTTTCTAAAGGAAGATTAACACTAAAATAGAACTTAATTTTAGGTTCAGTTCCACTAGGTCTTGCTGCTACTTTTGTGCCATCTTTAGTTTGGTAAATTAACACATTAGATTTTGGCAAATCTATAGCTGTTTTTTCTCCAGTTAATAAATTTGTACAAATAGAAGATTCATAATCAAATAAAAATTCTACTGGTGATCCATCTATATTTTTCAAAGGACTATTTCGCATATCCACCATCATTTGGCTTATTTGCTGAGCCCCATCCATTCCCTTTTTGGTTAATGAGATTAAATACTCTTTATAATACCCATGTTTAGAATACAAGTTCAACAATTCTTTATAGATTGTTGAATTGTTGTTTTTTGCATGAGCAGCAATTTCACATGCGAGTAGCGTGGCCGTTACAGCATCTTTATCTCGAATAAAATCGCCTACCATATATCCGAAACTTTCTTCACCACCACCAATAAATTCCTGTTCACCCTCTGCTTCTCTTATTAAATCAGCAATCCATTTAAATCCTGTCAAACAAATTTTAGTGACAACATTATAACTTTGAGCAATTTTTTCGATTAAATTAGTAGAAACAATGGTAGTTGCAACAAATTGATTTCCGTTTAATCTTCCATCTTCATGCCATTGTTTAATTAAATAGTCAGTCATTACTGCCATGGTTTGGTTACCATTTAGTAATACTAATTTATTTTCTAAATTTCTAACGGCAATACCTAATCTATCAGAATCAGGATCAGTACCTATTACAATATCAGCACCAATTTTTTCAGCCAAATCAGTTGCCATTTTTAAGGCAGCTGGTTCTTCTGGATTTGGAGAAGCAACAGTAGGAAAATCACCATCTGGTTTCTCTTGTTCTTTTACAATATGTACATCTTTAAAGCCAGCCATTTTCAACACTTTAGGAACTGACATTATAGAAGTTCCATGTAATGAAGTAAAGACAATTTTTAATTTATTTCTATTTGGAGTGTTAAAAGTACCATTAGCAACAGATGCTTTATTAAATGCCTCATCAACTTCTTTACCAATGATACTTAATAAGTTTTCATTGGCTTTAAAATTAATTTTATCAAAATTTACAGAGCTTACTTCTTCAATTATTTTTTTATCATGAGGTGGAACTATTTGTCCACCATCGTTCCAATATACTTTATACCCATTATATTCTGGTGGATTATGTGAAGCCGTTAAAACGATACCCGCGTCGCAACCTAAATGTCTAACTGCAAAAGAAAGTTCTGGAGTTGTTCTTAGGTCCTCGAACAATAAGGCTCTAATATTATTAGCTGTAATTACGTCAGCTACTATTTTTGCTAATGATTTACTATTATGACGACAATCAAAAGCAATGGCAACTTTCAGTTCTTTGTCAGGAAAAGTTTGATGTAAATAATTTGCCAAACCCTGTGTGGCTCTACCCAATGTATATTGATTGATACGATTAGTACCTACCCCCATGATACCACGCATACCACCGGTACCAAATTCCATATCTTTATAGAAACTTTCAGTTAAGTTGTTGTCATTATTATCAATTAATTTCTGTACTTTTTCTTGAGTAGTAGCATCAAAAGGTGCAACTAACCATTGTTTAGCTTTTTCTAGTATTTGTTGAGTGCTCATAAGGTTTAATTTTAAACAAATATAAGGATTAATTGAAAGAATGAAAGGGTAAAAAATAAGATTCAAAAAGTAGCAATACAAAAATACTGCACATGTAGTTTTTAAAGTATCTTTTGCTGCTTATTAAATCAAACTACTTCGCTAATTTTATAACGCTCGTCATTTCTTTTAGAACGAAGTATAAGTTCACCTAAAAATCCTGCTAAGAATAGTTGTGTTCCAATAATCATGGCAACAATGGCAGCATAAAATTGAGGTCGTTCAGTAAGTAATCTGCCTGAAGTATTGAAAAACATCTTGTCAATACCTAAGTATAAGGCAAAACATAATCCGATAAAAAACATAAAACTACCCAATAAACCAAACAGGTGCATAGGTCGTTTGGCGAACTTGGACAAAAACCAAATGGTAATCAAATCTAAAAATCCGTTGACGAATCTATCTATTCCGAATTTTGTAGTTCCATATTTTCTGGCTTGATGTTGTACTACTTTCTCATCAATTTTAGTGAAACCTTCATTTTTTGCCAAAACAGGAATGTAACGGTGCATTTCCCCATAAACATCAACACTTTTAATGACAATACTTTTATAAGCTTTTAGTCCGCAATTAAAGTCGTGTAGTTTTAGGCCTGATGTTTTTCTTGCGGCGGCATTAAACAGTTTTGAAGGTATATTTTTTCTTATTTTAGAATCGTAGCGTTTCTTTTTCCAACCAGAAACAAGATCTAAGTTATTTTTAGTAATCAGTTCGTAAAGTTCTGGAATTTCATCCGGGCTGTCCTGCAAATCAGCATCCATGGTAATAACCACATCACCTTTTGTTATTTTAAATCCGGCATTTAAAGCTTGAGATTTACCATAGTTTTTTTGAAAACGAATTCCTTTGACAGCGGAGTCCTTTTTTGATAAATTCTCGATGACTTGCCAAGAATTATCTGTGCTACCATCATCAATAAAGATAATTTCATAACTAAACTGATGGGCTTGCATAACTTTTGCAATCCAATCATATAATTCGCCTAAAGACTCGTCTTCGTTAAGTAGTGGGATAACTACTGAAATGTTCATATTCTATTCGTTGTTTAGTATTGATCTTCTTTTTTTTGCATTGCTAATGAAACTATCAAAGACACTACAAAGCCCAGGAATATGCTGAAAATTAAAATAGAACCTATTGTATAAGCAAAGAAATATTGTCGTGTGTTTTCCCCAATAGTATCTATCATTTCTTCAGCCATTTTAGGATTTTCTAAGAATTTTTGTCTTTGTATTTCAATAATATTATCAACAAAATCTGGTTCAATAAATTTTGCAAAAACATAAATATAGATTGCTGAGATAATCGCGGAAATTAAGGCAATACCAACACCTACTTTAAGTCCTTGTCCTAAGGATAAAAAACTACCATTTTGTTTCTTATATTCTTTTATTCCTAAAAAAATCGCAACAACCATTGCGATTAATGAGATAACATTAATTGACCAATGTGGTTCATAAGCATTACCAAAAGCATAATTAATTACGCTTACAATAATTGTAAAAAAAGCTAATAGTAAACCATAGTTCAGCATTACACCTTTTCTTTTTGAATTATCTTGATTTTCCATTGTTTTGAGTTTTTTTGGTTAGTGGAGCAAATATAAATATTTAAGAATTAGTATCTTATTTTTTAAAGATTAAAATATTGCAAAAAAAACTTGCAGAGAACGAAATTGATTGTATTTTTGCCGTGGGTAAGTCCTACACAACCAGCTCCCTTTGAATCCTCCAGGGCAGGAATGCAGCAAAGGTATTAGGTCGTAGCGGTGTGATGTAGGTCGCTTACCCATTTTTTATTTAATTTATTTAGTAGGTTAAATAGCTTCAGAAGAAATCAGTTTATCCACAATAGCTACATTTAATAATTTCTTACATTTACATTTTAAACAAATAGCATGTCAAAAGTTGTTTTAATTACTGGTGCTTCATCAGGAATTGGTAAAAGTATTGCCGAATATTTACATCAAAAAGGTATGGTTGTTTATGGTACGAGTCGCAACCCTAAAGAGCCCATTATCAATGGAGTAAAAATGCTTGCTTTAAATGTGCTGGAAGTAGTTAGTATTGAAAAAGCAGTGGATACAATTGTGAAAAATGAAGGCCATTTAGATATATTAATCAATAATGCAGGTATGGGTATTACTGGGCCTATAGAAGATACGCCTACTGATGAGATGCGTGCCGTTTTTAATACGAACCTTTTTGGACCAATTGATGTGATGAAAGCGGTTTTACCTCAAATGCGTCAACAAAAATCTGGGTTAATTATCAATATTACGTCAATAGCTGGTTATATGGGCTTGCCTTTTCGGGGAATTTACTCAGCGAGTAAAGGTGCCTTGGAGGTCATTACCGAAGCTACACGGATGGAGGTTAAAGAATTTGGAATACATATTACAAATGTGGCTCCAGGTGATTTTGCTACAAATATTGCGGCAGGTAGATATCATACTCCTGTTTTTGATACTTCTGCATATAAAGAAAAGTATGCTGAAAACTTAGCGTTAATGGATCAACATGTTGATGGAGGGCTAGACCCTGAAGTGATGGCTCATTCTATTTATAAGATCATACAGCAAAAACAACCAAAAATTCATTACAAAGTTGGTGGGTTTATGGAGAAGTTTTCAATAGTTTTAAAACGTATTTTACCAGATTCTTGGTATGAAAAATTACTAATGAACCATTATAAATTATAGGTGTTAGTATTCTTTTAAAGAAATTTTTGGATACTCTATTTCATTTTGGTTTTAATTATTCTTTGACGTACTTATGTTTAATATCTTGAATAATTTATGCTTTCAGTAATATGTTATTAAGTTAAACGTTATCTTAATAAGCAAAATTTATCACAGATTTATTTTTGCTTAATTAAACTTAACGAAGGATAAAGCATGAAGTTTTTTATAGATACAGCAAACTTAGATCAAATTAAAGAAGCCCAAGAATTAGGTGTTTTAGATGGTGTTACTACCAATCCGACTTTAATGGCTAAAGAAGGAATCACAGGGTACAATAATATCATAAACCATTACAAAGCTATTTGTGAAATTGTAGAAGGAGATGTAAGTGCTGAAGTTATTTCTACAGATTTTGAAGGAATGGTAAGAGAAGGTGAAGCATTGGCAGAACTACATTCTCAAATTGTAGTAAAAATACCAATGATACGAGAAGGTATTAAGGCGATTAAGTATTTTTCTGATAAAGGAATAAAAACAAATTGTACGCTAGTGTTTTCAGCTGGACAAGCTTTATTAGCGGCAAAAGCGGGAGCTACCTATGTATCGCCATTTATTGGTCGTTTGGATGATATTTCAACGGATGGATTAGGTTTAATTCAAGAAATAAGATTAATCTATGACAACTATGGTTTTGATACTCAGATATTAGCAGCTTCTATTAGACATACCATGCATGTTATTGATTGTGCTAAAATTGGTGCAGATGTTATGACGGGTCCAATAAGTGCAATAGATGGATTGTTAAATCATCCGCTGACTGACATTGGTTTAGCCACATTCTTAGCTGATTATAAAAAAGGTAATTAAATTAATATTTAGTAATTTAATGCGTAATAAAAATCCCGCCTATTGGTGGGATTTTTTATTTTATAATCACTAAAAGGAAATTAAAATAGAATACAAACGGGTGAAGGCACATTAATTTCTTCAACAAATGTTAGTAATCCCGTTACTTTGTCTCGTTTAAATGACACTATGTTTTCTGAACGTTGGTTAGCCACTAATAAAAAATCATTATTAGGAGAAAGAGCAAAATTTCTAGGCCAATCACCTTTTACTGACTCATATCCAATAGCTGTTAACTCACCAGATTCTTGATTAATTTCAAAAATGGCGATACTGTTATGTCCGCGATTCGAAGCATATAAAAATTTTCCATCTTTTGAAATATGAATATCTGCACAGAAACTTTTTTCGGAATAACCATCTGGCAAGGTAGAAACTGAAGACTGTACCGTGTACTTTCCATTTTCACCTTTCTTAATCAAAGCAATAGTACTATTCAATTCGTTAATAACATACATCCAATCTTTTTGTGGTTGAAATGCAATATGTCTCGGTCCTGGTTTAGGATCTACACCTATTCTCAACGTTTCTTCTATGGTTCCTTTTAATTTATTTTCTACCGTATCTAAAGTGTAAAACCAAAGATCATTTGTTCCCAAATCTGCTGATACAATGAGTGAATCATTTATAAAATAGGCAGAATGTGCATGAGGTTCCCACTGTCCTTTTTCTACATGATTATTTGTGTAGTGTTGCTTTTTATCGAGTAAGTCTGACAAATCACCCTCTTTGTTTAATTTAAACAGGCCCAAGTTTCCACTTGAATAGTTGGCCGTTAAAACAAATCCATTCTGATTTATACCTACAAAACAGGGGTGTGCTCCACCTGAAGATTGTCTACTCATAAACGCTAAACTATCACCTGTAATTTTATAAGCCTCCACAGTACCCATACTATCCACAGAATTAATTTCATTTACGGCTAATAAGAATTTACCATCTACAGATTTCGCTAAAAAGGATGGATTTTCCGTTTTTGCTGCCAGTTTTATTTTTTTTATGTTACCACTATTCGAAAGCGAATAAGAATAAATGCCTTCACTTAAACTATCTGTATAGGTACCCACAAAAAAGGAGATTAGTTTTTCATTTTCTGAAGAAGGTTTTATATCTTTTTGTGTATTATTTTTACAACCAATAACAGTAGTAATAATCAGCATAAGACTAAGGTATTTCATTTTAAAGGGCTTTAAGTATATCGTTTATAATTTTTATATGATGCGTAGTATGCAACTCTAAAAAACGAATTGTTTTTTTTAAGTGTAATTGTCCGAAAATAGGATGTTCAAAATGACTTTTAGAAGGTAGTTTTTCTATATCAGTTAAGTTTTTATGAACCTCTTTTAGTTGTGATTTTAAGTCTTCTAATTTAATAATTTCAGGAGGGCGAACATGTTTTGGAGCTTTTACTTTACCTCTTGGGAAAGATCCTTTTATAAAGATTATAAATCTCCATTTGTTAAACTTCCATTTGTATTTAGAAGGATCAGAAGCTATTATTACCATGCTAACGTTATGAATGACTTTTAAGGAATGATCAATATGCCAAGCGACGTTACTCGAAGATACATTTGAGGCGAGCTTATCTGAATGTTTTATTGCTTTCTCTAATTCTGATAATTCAATTTGAAGTATTGACATGGGTTCTCTTTTCTAAATGATCTCTTCTAATTCTATATTATAATCGTATTGTAAGTCCTCGTGCAATGTACCAATTGCTTTTTTTATGAGTATAATTTGCCTGTCAAATATATTTAACAAACTGGTGTTTCTTTCCATTGGAGGATGCATTTCTTTTAGTACTGTACAGAAATAAATTAATAATTCTACTTCAGTTTCTTTCTTTTTTGAATAGCGGATGTATTTTTTTACCATCCTCAAAATTTTACGAACACTTTTCTTAATATAAAAGTAGCTAGCGGTGTTTATTTGATTGAATAATTCAGAAACTTCATCTTTTACACTCTGAATAAAAGCCTCTTCATCTGAAGCTTCAAATAAAAGATAGGTGAGTAACTCTTTATTTTCTTTTTTAAATTTAGATAATGTTAAGCATAAATTTAAAAGTTCGTCATTAGATTTATACTTTAATTCTTTTTTCAGTACTGTTACTGTAGCTGTTTTCATAAGATTCAAATTTAAACTAATTTGAAGCATAAAAAAAACCTTGCCGTTAGAACAAGGTTTTTTATTATTTTATATTTATTATTTTTTCTCAGTAGGTTTGTCAACTACAATACGCTGATCACGATTTGCTAATTCCCAAGCAGTATGAAAAACTAAACGAGATCTGTTTTCTAATAAATCATATTCTATTTTGTCTGGAGTATCAGTATGTTGATGATAATCATCATGGGTTCCATTAAAATAAAAAATTACAGGGATATTATTTTTGGCAAAATTATAATGATCTGAACGATAGTAAAATCTATTCGGATCATTTTCATCATTATATGTATAATCTAATTCTACATTGGTATACTTTTTATTTACTTCTTCTGAAATATTATGCAAATCACTACTTAATTTATCACTTCCAATTAGGTAAACATAATTTCTATCACCTTCTGTTCTTTTAGGGTCAGAACGACCAACCATATCTATATTTAAATCTACAACTGTATTTTCAAGAGGAAATATAGGATCAACATCAGCATAATAACGAGAACCTAATAACCCTTTTTCTTCTCCTGTTACATGAAGAAATACAACCGATCTTTTAGGAGTTTGTCCATTATCTGCAGCTTTTTTAAAAGCTTCTGCAATTTCTAAAATAGCTACTGTACCAGAACCGTCGTCGTCAGCACCATTATAAACGTTTCCGTCTTTTACACCAACATGGTCTAAATGAGCAGAGATAATAACATATTCGTCAGGTTTTTCAGATCCTTTAATATATGCGACTACATTTTCAGAATTAAAATCCTCTACATTTGATTTGTAAGTTAAAACAGCTGGAATTTTCACTGCTTTAGATGTTGAATTTGTGGTAATATCACTAACAATAGCTTCAGCTAATGCAGTGTTAACCATTAAGAAGTTTATTTTACTATCCTTTTTTTCGGTACTTTTTAGTCCCATTCTTGTTCTTCCAGAACCAAATCGTTTAGCAATATTAGCATAAGCATCAGGATTGTAATATAAAGCTGCTTTCGCACCTTTCTCCTTAGCAATATCCGTTTTAGAACTAAATTCTTGACGCATATTAGACCATTTTCCAGTACTTTCTTCAGTTCCAGAAATAATATAGTTACCGTCTTTATCTTTTGGTTCACCATTTTTGAACAACACTATTTTACCAGTAACATCTATATTCTTATAATCAGAATATTTTTCATCGTCAATACCGTAACCAACAAATATTACTTCTTCAGCATTAATTGTTCCATTGCTTCCAGAAAATGAAACAAAATCGTCGACTGATTTATAATCTTTACCATTAATATGCACTGTAACCTCAGGAGAACTTGTACGTTCTAATGGTACTTTTTGAAAATACTCATCATTTGGCAACGCTGATGGTACATTTAAAGCGACATAATGTTTCTTTATAAATTCTATTGCTTTTTTCTGACCTGGTTCGCCAGTATCTCTTCCTTCGTATTCATCTGATGCGTATACATATAAGGCCTCTTTTAATTCTTCGGCCGTAATTGATTTCGCGTAATCTTCAACCGTTAAAGCTGGTTTAGCCGGAGTAGCCGAAGTTGTCTTTTTAGTACTATTACAGCTTACAAGTACAGCAGCTATTGCTAATAGGGATAAAATTTTTTTCATAAAAATAAATTGAGTTAATAGTAGTTGTTGATTATTAGAAATTTCAATTTACGATATTACGAAAAAAAAATGATATTTTTTTTAGGTATAAAAGAGCTAATTACCAACTTCCGCCACCACCGCCACCAAAACCACCACCTGATGATCCGCCACCAGAAGAACTACCGCTGTTACTGGAAGGGGAGCTTACCATAGTAGAGGTTGTGTTTGACATAACACTTGAAAACGATTTTGAAAAGCTATTCATTGATAGGTAGTTACCGGTTGTTGAACTATACCATTTTGGAGGTTCTATGTTTAAGGCATCAAATTTATTGGCCCATTTTTTAAACATACCAAATGCTAAAGCATATGCCATTGTGGTTTCAAAATAACCTGGATCTTCTTTCAACAGCATTTTTAATTTATTTTCTTCCGCAATTTTTATAAACTGTTTAAAGCCTTTTAATTCAGAAAACACTTTGTTTCCTTTACTGTTTTTTTTAATCATATAAGTGTTAAAGAAAATCAATACAATAGATGTAATTACTATAGCGATGGTTGCTATCGGACCCCAGAAAAATAATCCAACTAATCCCAAAACTATCGCCATTAACATCAAAAGGATATAGGTAATTGTTCTTATTTTTTTTGATTCAGCCTCATAATAAAGTTGAGCATTTTCTTTTAACATGCTTCCGGCACTTGCCATTGTGGTATAGAAAGTTTCCTTTAAGCTACTGACCAATATTTCATTAGCATCTAGTTTAACTGTTTCAACACCCAATATATCGTTAAGAAAACTTTTCGTTTTACCTTTATTACTTAGTTGTAAAGAACCACCAAACAGTCCATCAAATATTTCATGCTCATACGAAGATGCGGAATTTGGTATTGGTTTTAACTTGATAAGTTTAGTATCAGCTTTACTAAATAGACCTCCCTTTGGAATTTCTTCAATTTTCAAATAACCATTAGCTCCCCAAAAGGGTAATAATGATATTATATCAGAAGTATCGTTTCTATCATTTATTAAGAAACCAGCCATGGGTGGATCAATGTTTTCTGGCGGATAATAACTCGTTGTACTGACTACGTCATCATCTTTTCCATATTTTTTCCAAACATTATAGAATCCTGCGATCAACCCCATAACAATAAAAGACCAGCCGTAATTAGTCCAAAAAGGCCATAACGGTTTTATTTCTGCAATAGAATTTTTAGGAAGGTTAAGTAAAACCGTTACACTTTCGCCTGGGTTTGATTGAAAATCAAGGTTGCTTGTACCCGAAAAAATATTATTTTTATAGGATAAAACAAACGCATCACTTTTTTCAGTAGTACCTGTAGGTCCAGAATAAACGAAGCAATTATCTGCATTTAAGGGAATGTCTTTAGGTACATGTATGTTGAAATTCAGCTTGTAAAAACTAGCATTCCATCCATCAGGTTTTATATTCCAATAAAAACGGATTTGGTTGTCTTCAAAAAGAAAGGCATTATGGACACGATATTTTATTTGGTATTGTTGAGGACCAATTACGAATTTATCTTTATCGCCAATTTTTATCTCTAGAGATTTACTTAACCGTTGTTCAAAATCGAATGGTTTTTCAAAATTATATCCAGGAACTTCAATAGTACTGATTCTAATTTTTCTTTTTTCTTTCTTTTGATCGTAGGTTACTAGATCATATTCGATATTAATTGTACGAAAAATACCATGTTTTTGTGCTTCAAAATTCAGATTGTAATTTTCTACAACATCAAAATATCCTTTTTGATTGATAAAAATATCTACCGAACAGCTATCAACCGTAAAATCTTGAGAAAACCCTAAGGCAGAAGTGAAAATGAATAAGTATATAGTTAGAATTTTCTTCATGTCTAAAATGAATCTAATTCACAAACATATTTTGTTTGTAAATACAAAGTTTTTATGAAAAATCTACTTTTACATTTTCTCTACTAACTTCATCGGTTTCAAAATAGTCAAAATGTTGATAGTTGAACATTCCGGCAACAAGAACTCCAGGGAAACTTTCTCCATAGGTATTATTTTCTCTGACTGTACCGTTGTAATATCTACGGCTACGTTCAAGGTTCTCTTCTATAGTATTTAGTTTTTCTTGTAAATCTAAATAATTGGTATTGGCTTTTAAATCAGGATAGGCCTCGCTTAAAGCAAAAATACTACGTAAGGTTTGTTGCAACTGGTTTTCTGCTTTTATTTTAGCATTAATATCACCTGTAGGTACTTCCATAGCTGCATTACGAGCACTTATTACGGCTTCTAAGGTAGATTTTTCATGTTTGGCATATCCCTTTACCGTTTCTACTAAGTTGGGTATTAGGTCATAACGACGTTTTAGAGCAACATCAATATTACTCCATGCATCTTTAACGACGTTTTTATTTTTTACAAATTTGTTGAAAACAGAAATAAGGAAAAGGGCAATTAGAACGATAATTCCGCCGATAACAATAAATGGTACCATAATTTATAGATTAGGTTGTTAATATAATAGGAGTCTAATTTAATGTTTTTTAGTTAGAATTTAATTCAATAAATAATTTTATTAATGTAATTTTTAAACTCTTGTTTAATTATTGAAATAGTGGTTATTTATTTTATGATAAGAAGAATAAAAAACAAATTATAATTCAGATTTTATTTGTGGAATGATGAAAATTTAAATATAATTTTTAAGTGTATTTGTCGTTTGATTTTAAGGAACTTTATTTAATATGGTAATTTTAAAAAACAATACTATGAAAATAAAAAATTTGATAATGATATTTTTTTTTAGTGCTACATTAATGTTAAGTGCACAAAAAGGGGAATCTAATATAGGAATAAAAGGAGGTTATAATCTAGCATCGGTGAGTTTTGATGGTGATGGAGAAACGGATCAGCGACATAGTTTTCACGTTGGCTTTTTTGGAGAATCATTTGTTAGTGACTATTTATCTATACAATCTGAACTATTATATTCTCAGCAAGGTTATGAAGTAAAGTACAATAGTGCTACTTTTACTCAGAAGTTAAATTATATAAATTTACCTATCTTATTAAAGGCGTATCCTAGCAAAAACTTTTATGTTGAAATTGGACCACAAATAGGATTAGCCATCACACATAAGGAAGAATTTGATAGTGGATTTGATCTTTTTGATATTTCTCAAGAATTTGAACCGAGTAATTTTGATTGGGGATTGAATTTTGGAGGTGGAGTAAAAACCAATTCAGGCGTAAGCTTCGGAGTCCGTTACCATTTGGGATTGGGAGATATATATGAAGATAACAACCCCCAAAATAGAGTATGGCAGTTTTCTGTAGGTTTTAGTCTTTAACAGACAAAAAAGATTATGTAATTAGTTTATTTGCTCTTAAAATTTCTTGTAAAAATTATACTAACAGGATTTACAATTGATTTGCAAATTTAAATCTATTAAAAAATCACATTCCAATGCTTTAAGTTATGTTTATGTCAGTTGGTTACATAGAAGCCTAATAGTGTGAATCTTTCCAAAATAGAACCAATTATCAATTTTAATTTATACGATTAATATTGATAATTGGTCAATAATTCCTGAGGTTCTTATAGCAATTTTATTTTAGAATTCAGGCATAAGGGTATTTATTAGGTTCAAATCATTATAAGAAATGGTTTAAAGTTTCTATAAGATTAGACAAAATAAAAAATTCGGTTCGTTTAAAGTTAGGAGGAGGTTAGAAAAAACGAACGGCACCTGATTTCCTCTTAGCATTACCGCCTGAGTATTTTAAAATAATTTCATGGGAACCGTTATTGTAGTCACTTAAATCTGTTAAAGTATAGTCATAAGAATAACCTACAAAAATACGTTGCCCCAATTGAAGACCAATTATTCCACTAACCGCATCGTTAAATCGATATGCTGCACCAAGGGTTATTTTGTCTTGGATTAAGAAATTAGCAGAAGCATCTATGGAAACGGGAGACCCTTCTATAACTTTTGCTAAAACTGCTGGTTTAAATTTTAAGTCTCGTGATACATCGAAAATGTAACCACCCATTAAGTAATAATGATTAACACGTTCAATTACTTGCTCACCGTCATTTTTTGCGTTAAATGAATTTAAACCGAGTAGGTTAGGAGCAGATACACCTAAATACCATTTTTCTCCATACAAAAACGATCCAGCACCTACGATTGGTCTAATTTCATTCACATTTTCATTAAAAATTGGATCTTGATTGTCGTAATACAATCCTTTTGACCAATCAACATTATAGAAATCAATTCCTAAATTAAGACCTAAAGAGAGACGTGTGTTTTGCCCTAACATTACTTCATAAGCAAAAATCCCATTGATATTTACCTCATTTGAGGGGCCAATCTTTTCATTATAAGCACCTAAACCTAAACTAATACGTTGACCAACTTTACCATCAATGGATAGGGATTGGGTTACTGGAGCTCCAGTAACGCCAACCCATTGAGATCTATGCAATAAGGTAGCTTCTAATCCTTCATTTGTTCCTGCATAGGCAGGATTTAAGGCGGTGGTATTATACATGTGTTGCGTATATTGAGGTTGCTGTTGTGCCATTGTCAAGTTGCAGATGAATACAAATAATATGGACACACCGAATTTTATGTTTTTACTTTTCATGATCTTTAAGTTTTCTGGTTGCTTTTATTTTGATTTAATTCTTAAAAGTGTAAATCTGTTATTTCGCTAAGAATAACCATCCTGTTAATTCTTTATCAAAATCCTTGATTTTAAGGACATAGAAATAAGTTCCTGATGGTAATGCTTCCCCTTTTCTCACAACACCACTAACATTTGCAATACCTTTCCAATTGTTTTTATAGCTAGAAGTACTATATACAAGACTGCCATATCTGTTGAAAATTTTTAAGGTGTTTAAAGGATATTGTTCAATACATTTAATTTTAAAAGTATCGTTGGCTCCATCGTTATTTGGTGAAAACTCATTATATATAGTCAAACAACTTCGTGTAATGGTCACCGTGTCTGAATTGTTATCAATATTCGTTTCTTCAGGATCAGAAGAAATGATAGTTGCTGTATTGGATGTATCTCCGCTGGTATTCACTTTAACGGTAACCATCAATGTGGCCGTTTCATTAATGTCTAATTGAGAAATGGTCCAAATACCTTGAGCCGAATTATATTCACCTACTGAAACGGTTGAATTTAAGAAGGTAAACCCATCTCTAATTTGCTCATCAACTAAAATTTCATTTAAGTTAGTTTCACCAGAATTATGTACTGTAATCGTAAATACGATCGTTTCACCAATCAATGGGGTTAGTACATTAACAGTTTTAGTAATAGTAAGGTCTGATGTTACTGCTTCAATAACTAATTCATCCGCAGTTGCATCATTTGCCGTATGACCGTCATTATCAGATACTGTAACAGCAACATCATAGGTTCCTTCTGGTAACGCATTCGATTCAGGAATTGTTAAGCTCCAGCTATCGTCACCATGATCTACTAAATCGCCATCATTTTCGGTATAGTCAATTCCGTTTACTCGAACTGTTAAGTTATCTGCTGAATCTGCAGTACCAGTGATAATCGGTGTACTGTCATTAGATTGTTGAGCGTTTACCGTTGGTACCGTAAGAACTACTGCATTCGCTTCAATAACCAATTCATCCGCAGTTGCATCATTTGCCGTATGACCGTCATTATCAGATACTGTAACAGCAACATCATAGGATCCTTCTGGTAAAGCATTGGGTTCAGGAATTGTTAAACTCCAAGTATTATCACCATGATCTACTAAATCTCCGTCATTTTCGGTATAATTAATTCCGTTGACTTCAACTATTAAATTATCTGCAGAATCTGCAGTACCTGTAACAATCGGAGTACCATCATTGGTTTGTTGAGCGTTTACCGTTGGTACCGTAAGAACTACTGCATTGGCATCAATAACTAATTCATCAGTTGTTGCATCATTTGCCGTATGACCTTCATTATCAGATACTGTAACAGCAACATCATAGGTTCCTTCTTGTAACGCATTGGATTCAGGAATTGTTAAGCTCCAGGTATCATCACCATGATCTACTAAATCGCCATCATTTTCGGTATAATCAATTCCGTTGACTTCAACTATTAAATTATCTGCAGAATCTGCAGTACCAGTAATAATTGGAGTGCTGTCATTAGATTGTTGAGCGTTTACCGTTGGTATGGTAAGAACTACTGCATTCGCTTCAATAACCAATTCATCAGTTGTTGCATCATTTGCCGTATGGCTGTCATCGTCAGTTACTGTAACAGCAACATCATAGGTTCCTGCTGGCAACGCATTGGGTTCAGGAATTGTTAAGCTCCAGGTATCATCACCATGATCCACTAAATCGCCATCATTTTCGGTAAAATTAATTCCGTTGACTTCAACTATTAAATTATCTGCTGAATCTGCAGTACCTGTAACAATCGGAGTACCATCATTGGTTTGTTGAGCGTTTACCGTTGGTACAGTAAGAACTACTGCATTCGCTTCAATAACTAATTCATCAGTTGTTGCATCATTTGCCGTATGACCTTCATTATCAGATACTGTAACAGCAACATCATAGGTTCCTTCTGGTAACGCATTGGATTCAGGAATTGTTAAACTCCAGGTATCATCACCATGATCTACTAAATCGCCATCATTTTCGGTATAGTCAATTCCGTTTACTCGAACTGTTAAATTATCATCTGAATCTGCAGTACCAGTAATAATCGGACTGCTATCATTAGATTGTTGAGCGTTTACCGTTGGTACCGTAAGGGTTATACTATTCAATGCATATGAATCTGAGTCCGCCGCAGTACTAGAACAGGTTCCGTTCGTTGTTTTTAATAGGGCATCAATTGTTAGGTCATCATCCTCCGCCAAATCGCTACCATCTACGCCGATTTCAAAGGTGTAATTGTCTTTGACGGCAGTGGTATATGTATTGTTATTAATAAAAAGGTTTATAACATCACCTATTTGGGCATCACTACTTACTGTACCTGATATTATTATGATTTCCGAAGCTTCAACTTCAGAAATTGTATCGTCTGCAGTTGTATTTTCATCTAAACTTATGATTGGAACTAAGTTGCCATTAATTATAGATACAGAAGTCATTTTAAGATCACCTAGAGCATTAGAACATCCCTTTTCATTTGTCAATCCAACATAATAGTTATAAGGAGAATTTGCCACTGATAAACCATCAATACTTAATGTACCATTAGTATCAATACTATAAGTGACACCATTTTGAATTAGACCATTGGTTATTTTTAAAGTTTTATTTGCATCAAAATACCAGCTAAATATTCCTTTCTCCGAACTTTCAGGAGTAAGGACAACAAGACTCGATGAACAAAATGGAGCTTCGTTCCCTCGAATTAAAATATCATCCGATGAAGGTGTAGCCAGTGCAGTAATATGAACAGCAACTCTGGCAGATTCTATAGGACATCCAGGTTTTCCAGCAGCAACATAATAG
The DNA here is from genome assembly GCF_006065315.1 of Aureibaculum algae. Lineage (GTDB taxonomy): Bacteria > Bacteroidota > Bacteroidia > Flavobacteriales > Flavobacteriaceae > Aureibaculum > Aureibaculum algae. The sequence continues at coordinate 1,791,614 of NZ_CP040749.1, forward strand.
GTGTGGTCTCCTTGTATTTCTGGAGTAGTAAATGCTTCTCCTGTACTATGAATTGCCAACGGGTTTTCAGATTCCAATTCTTCATACCATCTTAGCTCCAAACTAGCATCATTAGAAGTAGCAACCAAGTTGGCTGTTGAACCTTTACAGGCTGTTTGGTTTAGGTTAACAGACGCTATTGTTGGAAGCTCAGGAGACCTTTCAATACCATAAAAATCCAAACGTTGTGTCAAATTAACATTAAGAAGCGATATATATTTTATTGTAATTCTGTCAATTTTCGATTCTGGGGAAAAAGGAATTTTAGCTATTCTATTTCCTTGAAGTAACGTTAGTAAATCAGCATTTAGAAGACTTGAAAGAGATATATTAGCGACTTCATTGGTTCCATTTTTTGCAATGATGTGAATGGAATTGGCAACGCCAACTGTAAGTAAAGAAGGGTCTAGTTTTAAACGAATATTATAATTGTCATTGATGTTCGATAAGCCTTCAAAATATATAGTTTGTGAAATAGAACCCGCTGCACTTAAAATACCCATACTTAATTCTGAAAAATTATCAGGATTAGCATCAATGGCATACTCAGGGTGAGTAACACCAACGCCACCAATATTTAATGCATCCAGATTAAGACCGTAACCGTCATATGAGGTATAAGCAGCCTGGCCACATTCATTTGGACTACTGTTATAAAAGGCACCATAAACATTCAGTCGTTTGGTATTGTTCAATCCTAAAAGAGAACCTATACGATTTGTTATTTTAATTTTGTCATAGGCCTGATTGGGTGTCACAGCAATAAAATATTCATTTAAAGCATTTACAACCAGTCTTATATTTGGCTTGGCAAAATCACCATCGATTTGTGAATTTGCAGAAAGTAACTCTGTAGTTCCATTAAGCACTTGAATACTAAATTCTTGATTCCCGATTAGTACGGTACCTAAAATATCATCAATTAGATGACCTAAGTTGCCTCCTAAAAGTGCTGGGAATAAATTATCATCGGCATCAATTTTAATGTAGGAAGTAGTATTGGCCGAAACCGTTGCAGGAAACTTTAGTTCTAATTGCCCAGAATATGCACCAATACCCAACGCGGTACCAGTATTAGCTCTAATAACTGCTTTAGTTTGTAAATCGGAATCCACGGCATTCTCAAAATCAGTTGTATGATTGCGGTTAGACACTGTAGTTGCAAAAACTTTTGTTTGAGCAAAAACTTCAGATTGTCCCAGTATTAAGAATATGGGTACAAAAAGAAATGGAAATAATAAACGAGTGTTGAATTTAAATCTCATAATAGTGATGATTTATAGGTTATATAAAAATGTGTATGGGTATTTATTGAAATGTGTATAAGTATAACCAGGCTTAGCCCGATTTTGAATTATTGGAATTTGGAGGTGTTGATTTTTTTGACGTATAAGAAATCATCACAATGGTGAGATTTATTTGAATACATTTTTTTTGTAAATTTTCTAAATACATAACAGCTTCTTTTTTTTCTAAAAACAATTTGAAATGAATTTATCCTGAAAAAAATTAGTTTTTTATGAAACCCTTTAGTGTATGTTACTCATTATTGGTGTTTTGTAGTTTGTTTTTTTTTATTCATTTTTCGTAGAAATGACTAGATGAAAACAATTTGCTCATCTTTAGTTTATTTTTTGTAAAAATATATTATCCTAGATATCATTTTCAGCATCGGAATTTGATTTATGTCTGTTGTTAGTGAACCTAGGTTACAGAGTGTAATTTTATAAAGCTGATTTTGAGTAGGATAACTTTAATGAATGAAGAAAAAGGAAGAATTTTTAGGATATTTTACGATTAGGTTGTTTTTATGTTAAACGGTCTAAAACTACAAATGGCCAATTAAAAGTCTTCTTAAATTTAATAGCTAAAAAAGCCGTCTGAAGAGACGGCTTTTATTTACACTTTGATTCATAAGATTAAAAAAAGAATATCCCAACAGTAATTAGTCATGGGGTACTTTACTGAAATTGACATCAGTGTTGACGATTTATAATCCTACAAATCGTTATAGAAAAACGTTACAACTGCTCTTTCAACACTTTTATTTCATCTCTTAATTGAGCGGCAACTAAAAAGTCTAATGCTTTGGCAGCTTTTTCCATCATTTTTTGACGATCTCTAATGCGTTTTTCAATTTCAGGTTTTGGTAAATATTCTAAATCCTCTTCAGCAGCTTTAGTTGCAGCGGCATCATAATGAAAAGAACTAATATTATTTTTACTTAAACTATCGTCTAGACTCTTTTTAATTTGCGTTGGGGTAATGTTATGTTTTGTATTGTATGCAATTTGCTTTTCACGCCGTCCGTTAGTTGCGTCAATAGTCAACTGCATGCTATTGGTAATTTTATCGGCATACATAATAGCTCTACCGTTAATGTTTCTTGCAGCTCTACCAACTGTTTGGGTTAAAGAGCGTTGGCTACGTAAAAAACCTTCTTTATCGGCATCTAAAATAGCAACTAACGAAACTTCAGGTAGATCTAATCCTTCTCTTAGTAGGTTTACACCTACTAACACATCAAACAGGCCTTTACGAAGGTGTTGCATAATTTCTACGCGTTCCAAGGTATCAACATCACTGTGAATATAACGACATCGAATGTTAATTCTACTTAAATATTTGGTCAGTTCTTCTGCCATTCGTTTCGTTAAAGTAGTAACCAATGTCCGCTCGTCTCTTTCTACACGTAATTGAATTTCCTCGATTAAATCATCAATCTGATTTAAACTAGGTCTGATTTCAATTTCTGGGTCCAATAAACCAGTAGGACGGATAATCTGTTCTACAAAAACACCTTCTGTCTTTTGCAATTCATAATCTGCAGGTGTGGCACTAACATAAATTACCTGATTCTGAATTTCTTCAAATTCTTCAAATTTTAGTGGTCGGTTATCCATAGCAGCGGGTAAGCGGAATCCGTATTCTACTAAATTTTCTTTTCGAGAACGGTCACCTCCATACATAGCATGGGTTTGCGGTATGGTAACATGACTTTCATCAATCACCATTAAATAGTCCTCAGGAAAATAATCTAATAAACAGAAGGGGCGTGTACCAGGTTGTCTTCCGTCAAGGTAACGCGAGTAATTTTCTATCCCACTGCAATATCCTAATTCACGAATCATTTCTAAATCAAACTCGGTACGTTCCTTTAAACGTTTCGCTTCAAGATGTTTACCTATTTCTTTAAAGTAATCAACCTGCTTAACCATGTCTTCTTGTATGGCATGAATTGCATTTTGCAATACATCTGGCGAAGTCACAAATAAATTGGCAGGATATATCGTTAGTTTTTCAAATTTTTCAATGATTTGATTATTGACAATATCGAAACTTTCCATTTCTTCTATTTCATCACCAAAGAAATGAACACGATAGCCATAATCTCCATAGGAAGGGAAAATAGTAATTGTATCTCCTTTTACTTTAAAAGTCCCGCTTTTTACCTCAAATTCTGTTCTAGAATATAAGCTGGTAACCAATTGATGTAAAAACTTGGTCCGAGGAATCTTTTGATCAACCTCAATATGGATCACATTCTTTTTAAATTCAACGGGATTACCGATACCATATAAACAAGAAACGGAGGCTACTACTAATACATCTCTACGACCAGATAATAACGAAGATGTCGTGCTTAATCGGAGTCGTTCAATATCATCATTTATAGAAAGATCTTTTTCAATATACAATCCACTTGAAGGAATATAGGCTTCAGGTTGATAATAGTCATAATAGGATACAAAATATTCTACCGCATTATTAGGAAAAAAATGTTTAAACTCAGAATACAATTGTGCGGCCAACGTTTTATTATGAGCCAATACCAAAGTAGGTCGTTGAATATTATTAACAACATTGGCCACTGTAAAAGTTTTACCAGAACCCGTAACACCTAACAAGGTTTGATAGTTTTCGCCTGAAGCTATAGCTTCTGTAAGTTGTCTAATGGCTTCAGGTTGATCTCCTGTAGGTTTAAATTCTGATTTTAAGTCGAATTGCATCTTACAAAAATAATGAACTAATTTGTATTAATAGCATATGGTAAACGCTTTAAGTATGAACTAATATGAATTCATAATTTGGTGTATAATACGATGAAAAAGAGTTTAAGATATACGATAACGTTATCGTTAACATTAATTAACACTAAGTATAAATTGTTTAATACTAATTTAACATTAAACGATGAATTCCGCCTTAAATTTGCGGTATATTATTTGAGTTAGTTAGTTAAATAATGGGTGTTGGTTCATAAACAATGCCCATTTTTTTTTGAATATAACTTCAATACGTATTTTAAAATACACGATTTTCTGGAAAACTTACTGTTTTAGATTTCTACGCTTCTAAATGAAATTGATAATTTTCCATATAATTCAATTTAAATCTTAAAATTTTAACAATTATTAACATTAATCGTAAATTGTTTAATAGTAATTTAACATTAATCAAAAAATTCTGCCTTAAATTTGTTGTATATTATTTGAGTTAGTTAGTTAAATAATGGGTATTGGTTCATAAACAATACCCATTTTTTTTGCTCAATATTTAAAAAGTGTAACTGATCACTTTAGTTGTTTTTGAGTTAAAGATAGCGTTCTACAAATCTCTTTTCTTTAATATGGCGTAAGAAGCATAAATAAAAATAAATATCCAAACAGTAGCAATTACAATTTGATACCAATGTACACTAACATCAAAAGCAAAATTTTGCCCTAATTGTTTTCCGGCAGTTTGTATCGCATTTAGTTTTGTAAAAGGTTGTTTTATCAAGTTAGCCATAGACTCTAATGGGAAAAACTGCATGATATCATTTACACCAATGGAAGATAACGAGTCGCTATTAACGGTATTATTTGATACGAGTTTATCGGAATTAAATTTCCAATATAGAAATCCCTTAAAAATATTTTCTACAAAAAACCATACGAGAATACCTCCAACCGCAAAGGCTGATCGTTTCACTAGAATCCCCATAAAAAGACCAAACGAAAAGAAAGCAGTTAATTTTATAAAGAATGCCAAAAGATAACCGAGATCAGAAAAAATAATACTTAACTCATTAAAATCTGAATAAATTAGGCCTAAGATCATTGATACTACAAATACAAAAAATGTAGAAATTGCAGCAAAAACAATTACAGTATAAAATTTTGATAGAATAAATTCCTTTTTACTTAAACCGTCAATTAAGTTTTGCTTCAATGTTTTATTACTATACTCATTTGCCATCATAGAGACTATTACCAAGAGTAAAAAGAACTTAAAGATAGATGCCATATAAGTATTGAAATGCCAGATATAAGGAAAGTTAAAAATACCTTGATCGGCTAAATGGAATTTTATAACACCAATATCAAATTTTATAGCTGCGATTAATGCAATTGATGTAAGTAGAGCAAAGTAGATGATAGTAAGCACTCTACTGGCTCTGTTGTGTTTTAGTTTGTGAAATTCTATGTTTAAAAGTCGTAACATTATGTGGTAGCTTATAGGTTAGTTGTTGTTGGTAAGGGTTAAAAACTGTTGCTCTAAACTTGGCATTCGTTTGACTAAATGCGATAGCGTTATTCCGTTTTTAAATAAATAAGCATTGATTTCAGATGCTGACAATTCATTTTCCAAGGAGGCTATTAATTTTCCTTCTTCTTCTTTTATGTTAGCAATTGCGGGATGCTTTTCTAATAATTCCTTAAGTTTTTCAGAATCGGCCTCCGTGTTTAATTCAAAATAGCCATTTGTAGCCGTAATACCATCAACAGCTCCAGAATAAAGTTTAACACCATTACGGATAACAACCACATGGGAACATACTTTTTCTACTTCATCTAATAAGTGAGATGCTAAAAGAATTGTAGTGCCATTACGGGCAATGTCTTTAATAATTTTACGAATTTCATGAATTCCTTGTGGATCGAGTCCGTTGGTAGGTTCATCAAGAATTAAAATTTCAGGATCATTTAATAGGGCCGAGGCAATAGCTAATCGTTGTTTCATACCTAAAGAATAGGTTTTAAATTTGCTATCTCTACGCTCAAATAAATTAACAACTTTTAGTTTTTCATCAATCTTATCATAAGAAACGCCTTTGATTTTGCAAATAAGTTTTAGATTTTGCACCGCTGTCATGTACGGATAGAAATTAGGACGCTCTATAATTGCTCCAACTTTTTTTAAGGCTTCATGTGTAGAAATATTTCCGTCAAACCAACTGAATTCTCCAGAGGTTTTATTAACAACATTTAAGATGATTCCTAAAGTAGTAGATTTTCCACTACCATTTGGACCTAAAATGCCATAAACATTACCTTTTTCAATATCAAAGGATAAGTTGTTTACCGCATGTACACTTCCAAATTTTTTATCTAAATTTCTGAGGGATAAGATGGTTTCCAAGATTGTGATTATTTGATTACATTAAATAAGACGAACGAAATTGAATTTCGTAACAGAAAAAAAAGTTTTTCTCCTTTCTTTAGTTAATTTAATCAATAAATTTTAATCTCAAAAATTGAATTAAGGGTTCGGGATATTGGCTAAACACAAATGTGTTCGATCATTCTTAATTCATCAACTCATCGAAGTTGTCGAAGTCAAAATCATCAAAATTTTCTAGTGTATCGAAGTCATCGTCATCATCACCATTAGAACTATCCTCACTGATAAATTCCTTATCTGGAGCTTCGCTTGGTACCACTCCCACTGAAAGTAATATACTTGGTAATTCAACTTGTGGCGTCTTTTCTTCAGAACTTATCAACTCTACATAGAATGTCCACATTGAAAAGAAATCATATACATATAGCAGTTTACCTTTATCCTCAGTTAAAATGTCTCTAAGAATAAAACCTTGCATAGAAATATTAGCTTCCGTTTCGTTCATATCAAACAAAGGGATTTCTTCACCTTGGTTCCAATCATCGTCTGTAAGATAAAAAGCAGCCATTTCTGTACCATCAAAACCAAAGGCATTGGTAATAGCATTATGCAAGTCTTCTAATGAATCGTTAAAATCAATAGCTATATCTCTTACAACATCTTCTTTAGTATCTAATATCAATCTTATTTTATATATCATAGCATTCTAATCTGGGGCAAAGTTATGTATTTGTTATAAATAATAAGAACTGAAAGTAACTTTTTCTTTTATAGTCTTTTCATTACTTTTACGGCAAATAGAACTGTTTTATGGATAAAGTAGCATTATTAGAAGAACTAAATAGTCGTACAGAGAATACCTTGATGGTAACATTGAATATTGTGTATACAGATATTGGTGAGGATTATCTAGTCGCAACTATGCCTGTCAATGCTCGAGTGCATCAGCCAGCAGGTTTGTTGCATGGAGGTGCTTCAGTGGCCTTAGCAGAAAGTGTAGGTAGTACCGCAGCTCATTTTTCTATTGATATCAATACACAAGAAATACGTGGATTGGAAATCACTGCAAATCATATTCGTGGTATAAGAGACGGAGTAGTTACCGCAATAGCAAAACCTATCCATAAAGGTAGAACAACACAATTATGGGAAATTAGGATTGTTGATGAACAAGAAAAATTGATTTCTATTTGTAAGCTTACTGTAATTGTTCTGAATAGAAAAGGATAATGATGCCGAAAAGAATCAAGAAGATTTTAAAAGTTATCGGGATTGTTCTTTTGGTATTTTTTACTGGTATAGTGATTGCCGCTCATATTTTTTTAAGTCCAACATCTGATAAAAAAGCCTTAACGGAATTATCTATAAATAGTTTACATCCTAAAATTATCCACAAAACATATAATGGGTTTGAATATCGTGTGGCGGAAATGCAGCAAAAAATTGATACCAGTTTGTCAACATTAGTTTTTGTACATGGCTCTCCTGGAGATTTTTTAGACTATAAAAGGTATTTAACAGATAGCACATTAAATGCAAGGGCGAATATATTGAGTTATGACAGGATAGGGTATGGTACGGAAAATACTGGTAATGTTCAAGGAACTCTAGCTTTTGAATTGGGTCTTTTGAATGCAGTCACTAATGGTATTCCTGCTGAGAAAATTATATTAATTGGTTATTCTTATGGGGGCTCAATCGTTTTAGCTTCACCCAAAAATTACAAGTATAAAGTATCTTTGGCTAGTGCTGTAAATGCTGATTTAGAACCAATTTTTTGGGGATTAAAAATTTATGATTGGAAATTAACACGATGGATTCTGCCTAAAAAAGTACAAGCGGCAGCGAAAGAAAAATATTCACACCTATTTGATTTGCCCAAGTATGAGAATTTATGGAATAAAAGCCCTTCACCAATTGTAAATATTCAAGGTGATGCTGATTGGATTGTACCTTATGAGAATTCAATTTTTTTACAACATAAAATTGATGTAGATAAATTTAAAATGATTACCCTTGATGGTGTTGGTCATGAATTAGTTTGGTCAAATTTTGATTTGATAAAAAGTGAAATTTTAAAAACACTTAAATAGAATGTTTGAAAATAAATCTATAAATGAACTTTTCGCAAAGGTTCAACAAGCTTTTGAAACTAAAAAACCTTTTGTTGTATATAGGCAGCCTGAGAGTGATGTTGTTAAAGGTTTTTTTCAAAAAAATAATGACCTTTATAATACCAAAGACTATTTAGATTCAGGTTTCGTTTTTGCACCTTTTGACAATGCTTTACCTTCTATTTTATTTCCATTATCAGAATCTGAACTATACGCTTCTAAATTCACCGATGCTCATTTTATAAATAAGCAAAATGATTTGTCTGTGGTGTCTAATTTAGAAAGTTCAAAAGCGGGGCATGTAGCATTGGTTGAAAAGGGGATTAAATTTTTAGAAAATAACAAGTATAAAAAAGTGGTGCTCTCTAGAAAACAGACTATTCCTACTCCGGAATTTAATCTAGTTGAAACCTTTAAAAAACTACTTGTAAGTTATAATAATGCATTAGTGTATTGTTGGTTTCATCCTAAAGTGGGGTTGTGGCTAGGAGCAACACCTGAAACTTTGTTAAAGGTTAGTAAAACTACCTTTGCTACAATGGCATTGGCTGGAACACAGGTTTTTGATAATAAAAAATATTCTTCAGATCAAGATTCAGACTACAAAGATGTAGTATGGAAAGAGAAAGAGATAAAAGAACAAAAACATGTCACAGACTTTATATTAGAACAGTTCGAGCAGGGACGAGTACTAAATGATTTTAGGGTATCTAAGCCTTATACTACAAAAGCTGGAAATTTACTGCACCTTCGAACTGATATCTCAGGAGAATTATCACCAGAACTAACGTTAAAAAATATAATTAATTTATTACATCCAACACCCGCTGTGTGTGGAGTACCTAAGCAAGAAGCGAAAGATTTTATTTTACAAAATGAAAATTATAACCGTGAATATTATACTGGGTTTTTAGGAGAATTAAACTTAGCAGGAACTTCAAATCTATATGTTAATTTAAGATGTATGCAACTTATAAAAAATACTATTGATATTTATATTGGTGGCGGTATTACAAATGATAGTAACCCTGAAAATGAATGGGAAGAAACCGTAGCTAAAAGTAAAGTAATGTTAAAAGTATTATAATTTCACTTTATATTTAGCTCGGTCACTATTTGTATTTGGTTCTAAGAATTTTTATCTTTTAAGGTTGCTTTCAAAGTGTACGGATTGTAAAATTAGTGTACTTTTAATTGAATTAAGGATTTGTAGACCATAAGGCTGCACTTTTAAGCATAGCTCTTCTTGGTAGTTTTAATCCTGCCACTATTAATTCTGCAAAATCTTCAGGTTGTAAAACACTATCTTGAGAATCTTTGGTTGCAATACCGAGTTCAATTGACATATCAGATGCTATAGTACTTGGAGTTAATGTACAAACTCTAATATTATTTTTACGAACTTCTTTCATTAAGGATTCTGACATTCCAATTACTGCGAATTTTGATGCAGAATAAGCTGAGGTACTGGCATTTCCATTTAATCCAGCTGTAGACGAAACATTAATAATATCACCTTCATTTTTTGCTATTAAATGAGGTAAAATTTCTTTCGTCACATAATACATCCCCATCACATTAGTTTGAATAATTTGACTCCATTGGTTAACTTCCATTTCATTAAAAGTCCCGAATGCTGCAATTCCTGCATTATTTACCAAAATATCAACTGAACCTAAGGTTTTTATAATACTTTTAATACTATGTTTGACATCTTCGTAGTTGCTTACATCAAATACGGAATAAATTGCTTTAATACCATAAGCTTCTAATTCAGAAACTGTTTCTTTTAAAATAGCTTCATTTCTTCCAGTTATAGCAACATCTATTCCTTCTTTCGCAAATGCAATAGCTGTAGCTTTACCAAGTCCCCTTCCGCCGCCGGTAATTATTGCTTTTTTATTTTTTAAATCTTTCATATGAGTTTATAGAATAAGTATTTATAATAATTGTTTATAACCGTTTTATCCAATAGTCGTAATACGTTAAAAAGACATAATTTTTTCATTATTTTTTTTTAACTAATGTTTTAATTTTAACTTTTATATTAAAGCGAATAGAACGACCACGAAGATATAAAATGAAGTTGAAAACGAATTATATAAATTCTAAAATTTAGCTTAAGACCTTGATGTTAATTCATACAAATTACCTAATCAAAACAATTACTTCATCGAAATGAGTAATGAACCTTTATCTTTAAGTTTTATGATAATTCATGTGGCTTTATAATTCTTAAATAAAAGACTGATTGTTGTTATAGTTAATGTATTTATAAAGCTATCGTAATTTTATTAAGAATTGAAAATAATAAAATTACGATAGTTTTTCAGACTAAATATTAAATTTTAGACCTAACATTGCAGTTCTTCCAATATTATAAATGCCTTCACTTTTTAAACGTGATAAATGCGAAATATACTCTGTATCTAAGGCGTTGTTAAGTGTAAAGCTGAGGTTAAACTTAGTGTTGTTAATTTTTACATCTCCACCAAGACCTAAATGTAATAATTGGTAACCATCAGATTTTGTTTCAAACAGTCCCACGTTGTTTTGGTTTAATACACTTTCCAATTTTATGGATGCATACCCATTAGAAATCCAGTTTTTAATATCAAACTCACCACGTAAGGTGTTATTAAATTGATTTGCCGGTATTAGTGGTAAGTAATCTCCATTGTCTTGTTTTCCAATTACCATTTCAAAACTACTTTCTAAATGCAACCAATCTAAAGGGTGAGGGTGTAAGTGGAATCCAAATTCACTACCATACAACTTCGAGTCATCTTGTATGTATGTATAGGCATCAATATCGTCAATAGTTGTTCCTGTAGGAGTTAAAAATATATAATTCTTAATCACATTTAAGAAACCATTGGCAAAAAATTCAATGTGTTCGTTTTTATATTCAAATGCTAAATCTATTTGATAATTTTGTTCGTTATTTAAATCAGAATTTCCTATTTCATATCTATTTGTACCATGATGTACACCATTTGAAGTCAACTCTGCTAAATTAGGAGCACGAAAACCTGTAGCTAAATTTAATCGCGTCTCTACCTTATCAAATAATGTAGTTTTGTAACCTAAAGAAGCAGTGAAACTGTTGTATGAATTATCAATGGCATCAAATATATGTTCATCTCCCTCGTGTTCTACAATATGCTTTTCTGTATTAATATTTCTTGTGTCAAAGCGAATACCTCCTTGTAAAAAATGGGTATCCCATTTTGTATTTACCATAGCAAATACACCCAAATCATTCATGTTGGCATCGGGTATTAATAACTCTTCTCCCAAATTAGTATTGCTTTGTGTTAAACCTTGGACACCTAAAATACTCTCGAACTGACCTATTGTGGGTAAATGATATTGCACATCATAAGTAAACGTTTTTAGCTTCATTTGTAATGAAGGTTCTAAATGTTCTTCATGCTCTTCTTCATGCTCTTCTTCCTCGTGTTCTTCTTCATGTTCATGCTCATCTTCAAATTCTCTTCTATTATTAGCGGTATAACCTAAATGAATATCTAAATTAGAATCATTAAAATAGATGTGATTATGAGAACTAATAATATAATTGTCAATTCTTTGATACGGATTTTGAGGAATAATATGAGAGTTTTGCACACCAATTCCTTCAGCGATACCGATGTTTGATGAGGTTAAATTAAAACGATTGTCAGAACTGAAATTTTTCAACTCGAAACCTAAAGCAGATTTTACGTCAAACTCATTAAATCGAGAATTGGTAACATGCGTTCCGTCTGGTATTTTATAATCGTGATGAGAATTATAGCCCATAGACGCTATAAATTTTATAGTTTCAGAAGAAGATTTAAAATTAAATGAAGTATTACTTCCCATAGTATTGGTAAAATATTTTTGACTAATGGTGGCAGTAGTAATATTCGCATTAGCATACTTTTCAGGATTAAAATACAAGACCCCCCCTAAAGCATCAGATCCGTATAAAAGGGAAGCCGGACCTTTAATAATTTCTACACTTTCAACGCCATTATCATTTAATCCCAGCCCGTGTTCATCTCCAAACTGTTGATTTTCTAAGCGTACCCCTTGCGAATAAACCAATACTCTATTGCCGCTTAAACCTCTAATTACAGGTTTTCCAATACCCATACCTGTTGAAATTTGAGAAACCCCAGCAACATTAGAAATACCCTCAATAAGACTTACTGCTCCCGAGCGTTGTAATTGTTGAACTGTTTTGTGTTCTACCTTCATTACATTTTCGCTTTGTAATTTATTAAATGGAGTAGATAATATGACTTCGTCCATATTAAAGACAGATTCTTCTAGAGTTACATCTAATACCGTACTTTCTTCAGTAATTTCTACTGTTACGGATTTTGAATTAAACCCGACATAACCGATAACAATTGTTAAAGAGCCTTTTGGTAAATTTTTTAAGATATAATTACCGTCCATATCTGTTATTGTGCCTTTATGCAACTCTGGAGCATAAACATCGGCTTCAATAAGAGGCTGGTTATTGGTGTCAATAATTTTTCCTGAAAGCGTGTGTTGAGCATGTAATACAAGGCCACACCATACCATAAGTATAGATAAATAAATTTTCATTTTTGTAAATTTTATTATTGTTAATGCGTTGATAAAAAACTAATTAAGCAATAATAGAAGGGGGTGCTCTTGAAGATTTTGTACTCTCAAATGAATAAAAGTAAGTTTGAGTATACGAATCAAAAAGTTGAAAATAAATATGGGGTTTGATTAACGTAAAGCTACTACTAAAATCAAATGAATTGTAAGTGATTTTTAAATGGTAAAAATGACAATCAATTTGCTTTTTATGGAAGTGTTTTTCTAATTTAGCATTACAAAAATAATGTTCATGACCTTCTAAAGCATGTAGTGTTTGAAATGCAAAGGGCAAAAGAACAACTATGGCTACAAGTGTAGATAGAATTTTATGTGAATACTTTTTTCTCAAGTTGCAAAGATACTAAAATCTTAAATAGTTTTTTACTTCTTTATTTTTTTCCAGATAAATTTAAAACTATTTAAAACAAATAATGCAACAAAGCCAATGACTAGCCCAAAAATAAACTCTTTCAGAATTGATGGTACAGATGATAATAAGTCCTCTGAAACATGATGAAAAAAGTCAATATAATGAACAAAAATACCACCTGCTACTAATAATAAAGCGATTGTTCCAATAATACCTAACGCTCTAATCACCATCGGTAACGCTTTTATTAAAAATGTACCAATATAATAGGATATGTTTTTCTTGTCTTTACTAAGTTTAATAAACCTGACGCCTAAATCATCCATTCTAACGATTAGGGCTACAATGCCATAAACACCAATTGTTGCAATAATAGCTACCACCGAAACTACCATTATTTGCGTGAGAAGGGGTTTGTCGAGTACAGTACCTAGTGCAATAATTACAATTTCAATAGATAAAATAAAATCTGTAATAATGGCTGATCTTATTTTTGTCTTTTCAAGTGCTAATACTTCTTCTTTTGTGAGCTCTGTTTCTTCAACAATAACAGTTTCATGATGGTGAGGTACAATAAGTTCATATATTTTTTCGGCACCTTCATAGGCTAAATAAACACCACCTAAAATTAATATAAGTGTTACCGCCCAAGGTAAAAAAGCACTTAATAAAAATGCAATAGGTAAAATAATTAGTTTATTCAAAAAAGAACCTTTTGTAATAGCCCACAATACAGGAATTTCTCTTGAAGATATAAAGCCTGATGCTTTTTCAGCATTAACGGCTAAATCATCACCTAATATTCCAGCTGTTTTTTTTGTTGCAATTTTGCCCATAACGGCAACGTCATCCATCAATGCTGCAATATCATCAAGTAAGGCAAAAAATCCTGTAGCCATAATTTTCTAAATTGTAATTTAATAATTGTTAATTATTATTCGTTTTGTCCTTCCAAACTATTGTCTAGAACTTTAATTGCCGTTCCTTTTTGTTTAAAATTAGAACCTTTATAATGAGCAGTAAAAGAATAGGAATTGTCTTTAATTCCTGTTATTTTTACAATAAATGGTGTACTATCTAATTGCGTTTTTGGCTTGAGTTTTGTCAACTCATACTCAAAGTTTGAATTCCATTTAATAGCAAAAGTATCCTTTACATTGTCATAAGTTTCAATTTGAATATTTTCATTTCTAAAAGCAACAGATGTAGCATCTGAATCATCTAAATGGGTTTTAAATGTGCCAATTTTAAATTGATTTACATCTCCTTGTTTAGCACAAGAATAAATGAGGATAAAAGTTAATATAACAATTAAGTATCGCATTAAATTCCAGTGTAATTAGACGGAGTAATTGCTTTTAGCTCTGTTTTTATGCTATCATTAACTTCTAAGCTATCAATAAAGTCAGCCATTGATTTTTGATTAATCACAGCATTAGTTCTCGTCAATCCTTTTAAGGCTTCATATGGATTTGGATAACTTTCTCTACGTAAAATGGTTTGAATGGCCTCCGCAACAACAGCCCAATTGTTTTCTAAATCTTCTTCAAATTTTTCTTTATTTAACAATAACTTGCTAAGTCCTTTTAAGGTAGAAGAAAAACCAATTAATGTATGAGCAAAAGGAACGCCCACATTTCTTAGTACTGTTGAGTCGGTTAAATCACGTTGCAATCTAGAAATTGGAAGTTTTGCAGACAAGTGCTCAAAAATAGCATTAGCCATTCCTAAATTACCTTCCGAATTTTCAAAATCTATTGGATTTACCTTATGTGGCATTGCAGAAGAGCCCACTTCGCCAGCTTTTATTTTTTGTTTAAAATAATTCATAGAAATATAAGTCCATATATCCCTATCTAAATCTATTACTATTGTGTTTATTCGCTTTAAGGCATCAAAAATACCAGCAATGTGATCGTAATGTTCAATTTGAGTGGTAGGAAAAGAATGATGTAGTCCTAAGATGTTTTCTACGAAATTAGTACCAAATTTTTTCCAATCTATAGTAGGATAAGCAACTTTATGAGCATTAAAATTACCTGTTGCTCCACCAAATTTAGCGGCATACGGTATATTCTGCAATTGCTTTACTTGTTGTTCAATACGTTCTACAAAAACCATAAACTCTTTACCTAGTCTAGTTGGTGATGCTGGTTGGCCATGTGTACGTGCTAACATGGGGATTTCTGCCCAGTCATTAGATAAGGTTCTTAATTTTTCAATTAATGTTGCTAAATCAGGATAGTAAACGACATCAAAAGCATCATGAATAGAAAGTGGAATTGCAGTATTGTTTATGTCTTGCGATGTAAGTCCGAAATGGATAAACTCTTTGAACTTCTTTAAATTTAAAATGTCAAATTTTTCTTTTATAAAATATTCAACAGCCTTTACATCATGGTTAGTGACTTTTTCAATATCCTTGATACTTTGGGCATCTTTTGTTGAAAAATCTATATAAATAGCACGAAGTGCAGTATTTGTATTTTTATCGTAATCACTTAATTGTGGAAGTGGTATTTCAGTTAAGGCAATAAAATATTCAATTTCTACTTTAACACGATATTTTATTAAAGCTTCTTCCGAAAAAAAAGGAGCTAAATTTGATATTTTATTTCTGTATCTACCATCAATTGGTGAAACGGCACTTAATTCGTTAAGGATCATTTAGTCTAAATTAGACTGTAAAAATAAATGAAAACTAATGAACAGAAAAGTAATTAAGAGCTTTTCTAAGCAACGGTTGTTTTTTCAATTAAATCCAATACTTTTTTAGCTTTTGACGCATAATTGGCACTTTCATTCGCAATGTTTTTATTAATTATCAATTTCATTTCATAATGAATCCATCCAATTTTTTTACCAATGTAGAATAATGTGTCCATTGCATTGGTTTTGGTATTTGATTTATAATCTTTTAACATCCAATCAAAACATGTTTCAATTATTTCAGATAATTGTTCATGTGTTAATATCAACTTAATTGGCGAATCGAATTTAGAAGTATATTCTTGTGCTATTAAACTACATATTTTAGATACTGATTTAATAGCATTCTCATCACTTAACTTGGAGATGTTCTTTGTAAAATAGGATAAATTATAGGCTATCCAATCAAGACGTTGCTCAACAACAATCTCTAATGTGGCTATAGCTTTTAATGAAATATCATTATCATAATCAAATGATATCTCTACCAATGATTCAAATAAAGACTGATCTGTAAGAATAATTTTTGATAGTTTCTTAAGACTTTCTCTATTTGTATTTGGTATTATGTTTAGTTCTTTTATTAAAGAATATTTGTTCATATTTTTAACTGCGTTCATATACTACATTAAGAATTAAAAACTGTTTTAATCTCCACATTTTGGATGTATTTTAACAGAAAAAAAAGGAAAATATTATAAATATTAACTTTTTTTTTGTATACCAGTTATTAATATTCTTCATTATCTCTATAATTTATCATTGAATGTTGCGTTAAATTGTTATAAAAATCAAAGTTGGAACATTATTTGTTTAACTAATTAGAAAAGAACAATGTTTATGAAAAAAATTAAACTACCCTATATATTTATGATAGTCGCTATTTTGGGCTCTCAGTTGTCGTTCTCACAAGATGATAGTAATCAATTAGATGAAAATGGTAATAGACATGGAGTTTGGAAAAAATATTACAGTAATAGTAGAATTCGTTATAGAGGAACTTTTGAACATGGCAAGGAAGTAGGTACCTTTAAATATTACTCAGCTGCTCAGTCTGATTATCCCAATGTAATAAAGAAATTCGAAAATAATGACGGTATTGCTGATGTTAGCTTTTATAGTGATGAAGGATTATTGCTAAGTAGTGGTAAAATGGATGGTAAAAAAAGAGTAGGGAAGTGGCAATATTTTCATGAAGATGGTAAAACAATTATGTCAGAAGAAAATTATGTAGATGGTAAGTTAGAAGGAGACTATAAAACTTTTTATAATACAGGTAAACCTACAGAAGTTGGGTATTTTAAAGACGGTAAATTAGATAGTGTTTACAGAAAGTATTCTATAAAGGGGCATTTATATCAACACTTTAATTATAAGAATGGTTTGTTAAATGGAAAAGCGGTTTACTATAATAGAAAAACAGGTGAACTTACAACAAAAGGAGAATTTAAAGATGATAAGAAAGTAGGAACTTGGGAAAATTATGCAGATGGAGAGTTAATTAGTACTGAGCAACCTAACAAAAAGAAAGAGCGTCCAAAAAAACAAGAAAAAAATTAAACGTTCAATATAGAAAAAGGCCTTAATAGGGACTGTGCAATATTTTGTGTTTTAGCGATTATTTAGTTGAAAAATGATTTTGAAATTCATAGGCAAAAAATTTACCTTTAAATTTTTATCTTATGAACACAGAATTAGAAAAACAGTTGGAAGCCTTACTTGGTAAAATCACTAACAAAGAAGACTTTGATCAAGTCAAAGAACAATTACTTAAACGCGGTATTGAATCACTTTTAAGAGCAGAAATGACGGCTCATTTAGGTTACCAAAAAGGTGATTCCATAATTGCAAACAACCAGCGTAATGGTTTTTCACAGAAGACCATAAAAACGCAAAATGGAGAACAACGTATCCAAATCCCAAGAGATAGAGAGGCTAGTTTTGATCCAGTTATAGTTCCAAAACATCAGTCGATCAGTCAAGAATTAGAAGACTGTATCCAATTGCTTTACGCTAAGGGTATGAGCAATTTGGATATAATCGACTTTATCCACCGTACCTATGGTGTTAATTATTCAACATCACAGGTATCGATTATTACCAATCAATTATTAGAGGACATCAAGCTCTGGCAGAATAGGCCTTTAGAAGACGTTTATCCTATAATTTGGATAGATGCCATTCACTATAAAATAAGACAGGAAGGCAAGGTTATCTCTAAAGCTTGTATGATAGTTTTAGGTGTTAATACCGAAGGGCAACAGGATATTTTGAGCATGCATATTGTTGAAACCGAAAAAGCATCTGCTTGGATGTCTATTTTAGATGATCTGCGCTCTCGTGGAGTGAAAGATATTTTCTTTTTATGCTCGGATAACCTACCAGGACTTGACAAAGCGGTAGAAGCTATTTTCCCGGATAGCATAAGACAGATCTGTATTGTACATCAAATTAGAAACTCACTAAAATACGTGAGTTACAAAGACAGAAAAGCAATAATGACGGATATTAAAGGCATTTACCAAGCAGATAATGAACAGTTCGCTTTAGAAGCTCTCCAAATATTTAAACAAAATTGGGAACATAAATACGTATCTGCCGTACAGTCTTGGGAGAATAATTGGGATAACTTGACCGCTTTTTTAAATTATCCTAAAGAAATAAGAAAACTTATTTACACAACTAATATCATTGAAAGTTTTAATGCAAGTCTTAGAAAATATACGCGTAACAAAAAAGTGTTCCCTAATGATGATGCAGCCTTGAAATCCATCTATTTAGCGGCACAAAGCATCAGTGCAAAATGGAAGAAAACACGTTTTAAATGGGGACAAATCTACAATCAATTGTATATTTGTTTTCCAAACAGGTTATAAATCAAAAAAGTTAACCTATGAATTTTGAAATTATTTTTCAAAAACACAAAATTTTGGATAAACTCCCTTAATACAATTGTATTAAGGCCTTTTAACTAACTAACTAACTAACTAACTAACCAACCAAACTATATTTTAATTTAATGGAGGTAATATCACTTTATCTATTACGTGTATTACTCCATTTGCAGCTTGAACATCCACAGCTACTATATTGCTTACTCTATCATTAGCATCTGTTAATGTAGCACCTCCAGTAACATTTGCTGTTATATTTCCACCAAGTGTTCCAACTATCATATTATCTGTTAAAGCAGAAGATAAAACATTAGCACCTGCTACCACATGATGTTGTAAAGTGGCTGTCAATGTTTCTTCATCTATATCTTCAAGTCCAGAAGCTCCTAATTCATCTAATAAACTACCGAAAGCATCATTGGTTGGTGCAAAAACTGTAAAAGGTGCAGGGTCTGTTCCATTTGCCGTGGACAATGTAGCTACAAAATCAGGTTGATCTGCTCTTGTTAAAGCAGCTACCAACGTTGAAAAATTAGGATCTGCAGTGGCAAAAGTTACAATTGTAGGTAACCCGATTACCTTGTCAACCAAATGCACCACACCATTTTCTAAAATGTTATCTGCTGCAGTTACCTTCGATATACCATTTAAGGTAACTCCGCCTTCAGTATTTACATGCATGTTTAGATTTCCTGAACCAGGAGATAACGTAGATAAGGTCTCAATATATCCAGTTGATAAACCTGTTGATTTAACAGCTCCGCTAACAACATGATTTAAAAGAATTTGAGTTAAGACATCGGATGGTACGGCATCTATATTTGCAAAACCGTTAGAAGAAAGAAAGGCTGTAAATGCAACGTCGTTAGGAGCAAAAACAGTAAAAGGTCCCGGTCCGTCAAGTACTGTTGCCAATCCTCCATCTGCTTTGGTCAATGCTTCAAGTAAAAGTCCGTAATTGGCTTCATTTGCTTGAACAAAATCAGTTATGGTTTTAATTTCTGGTTGTTTAGGATCATCATCGTCATCACAAGATACAAATGAGAATACAAGGAATATGGCTAGAAATGCTGGTAATAATTTTGATAGTTTTTTCATCGTTTTTATGTTTAAAGTTTCGACAAATATATAAATAAATTTCAATATTGTTTAATCATTTTGAAAAAAAGTTAAACAAAACGTGAGTTTTAACATTTTTTTAGTAAAAATTGAATTTGTATTTCTGCAATACATCTTAATGAATGAGGTGTTTTTTATATCCTTCGCTATGCTTATCTTTGCATTTAAATTGATTTAAAAATGAAAAGAGTCGTAGTAGGACTTTCAGGAGGTGTAGATTCTAGTGTTGCCGCTTATTTATTGAAAGAACAGGGGTATGAAGTTATTGGCTTATTTATGAAAAATTGGCATGATGATTCGGTTACCATATCTAATGAATGTCCATGGTTAGAAGATAGTAATGATGCTATGCTAGTTGCTGAAAAATTAGGAATACCTTTTCAGGTTGTAGATTTGAGTGAAGAATACAAGGAACGTATAGTTGATTATATGTTTCGTGAATATGAAATAGGAAGAACGCCAAACCCTGATGTACTATGTAATAGAGAAATAAAATTTGATGTTTTTTTAAAAATAGCATTAGAATTGGGTGCTGATTTTGTAGCAACGGGTCATTATTGTCGTAAAGGGATTATTAAGACTAATGATCAAGAAACATATCAATTGTTGGCCGGTAAGGATGTTAATAAAGATCAATCTTATTTTCTATGTCAATTATCTCAAGAACAATTGGCTACAACACTTTTTCCTATTGGAGAACTAACGAAACCTGAAGTTAGACAAATTGCTACTGATTTAGATTTAATTACAGCAGAAAAGAAAGATTCACAAGGGTTATGTTTTATTGGTAAAGTACGTTTACCAGAATTTTTACAGCAAAAATTACAACCTAAAGAAGGTGTTATTGTGCAAATACCAAATGATGCCCAAGTTTTTAATAGATCTAAAACTGAGTTTGAATCTAAAGAAGAGGAATTGGCCTATAAAGCTACAAAATATGAATATCATTTAAATGATGGAAAAGTAGTTGGTAAACATCAAGGGGCTCATTATTTTACTAAAGGTCAACGAAAAGGCTTAGCTGTTGGTGGAACGGTAGAACCACTATTTGTTATAGAAACTGATGTAGATGAAAATATTATTTATACTGGTGAAGGGAAAAACCATAAAGGACTCTATAGAAATGTTCTTTTTGTAAATAATAA
Source organism: Aureibaculum algae (assembly GCF_006065315.1). Taxonomy (GTDB): domain Bacteria; phylum Bacteroidota; class Bacteroidia; order Flavobacteriales; family Flavobacteriaceae; genus Aureibaculum; species Aureibaculum algae. The sequence continues at coordinate 1,813,014 of NZ_CP040749.1, forward strand.
TGAAATTCATTGGGTTCGTGAGGATTTAGCATTAAAGGATGGTGAACAATTACAAGTAAAGGCTAGAATAAGATATAGGCAAGCGTTGGAAAATGCAACGATATATAAGATAAGTGGTGGACTATATGTGGAATTCGAAAATCAACAATCAGCTATCACAGAAGGTCAATTTGTGGCCTGGTATCAAGATGATGAGTTGTTAGGGTCTGGAGTAATTTCTTAAATTAAAGCAATGTTAGAAAATAATAAAATCACAAAATTATTTGATATAAAGTATCCGCTAATTCAAGCGGGAATGGTATGGGCTAGTGGTTGGCGATTAGTTTCTGCGGTGAGTAATGCTGGCGGACTCGGATTGATAGGAGCAGGATCTATGTATCCAGATGTATTAAAGGAGCACATTCAGAAGTGTAAAAAAGCTACAGATAAGCCCTTTGGTATAAATGTGCCCATGTTATATCCAAACATAAAAGAACTACTTCAAATTATAATTGACGAAGAAGTCAAAATAGTTTTTACATCTGCGGGTAATCCAAAGACGTATACTTCTTTTCTAAAAGAAAATGGTATTACTGTAGTGCATGTTGTCAGTTCTTTGAAATTTGCTTTAAAGGCTCAAGAAGCTGGAGTTGATGCAATTGTAGCTGAAGGTTTTGAAGCAGGAGGCCATAATGGTCGTGATGAGACTACTACATTTACGCTAATCCCCATGGTAAAAGAAAAAATAAAGATTCCACTTATTGCTGCTGGAGGAATAGCAACTGGAAGAGGAATGTTAGCCGCTATGGTGTTGGGGGCAGATGCTGTTCAAATTGGGAGTAGGTTTGTTGCTAGTGAAGAAGCATCTTCGCATATTAATTTTAAACAAAAAGTTGTAGAGGCCAAGGAAGGAGATACGCAATTGACGTTAAAAGAACTAGCTCCCGTTCGTTTGTTAAAGAATAAGTTTTTTAATGATGTTCAAGATTTGTATAAAAAGAACCCTACAATCGATGAACTAAAAGATTTACTAGGTAGGGCAAGAGCCAAAAAAGGTATGTTTGAAGGTGATTTAGAAGAGGGTGAATTAGAAATAGGGCAAATAGCAGGATTAATCCATACCATAAAACCAGCTTCTGAAATTGTAAGTGAAATTATGTCAGACTTTGATAGTGCAAGAAAAGAAATGGCATTCTATTAAAGGAATAACCTATATAACAGAGAGCAATATCAAATCTATTAAAGATTACTTAGGTATATCTATATAATAAACCTTACGTGATTTATTATTCAATTTATTTTCACGTAACCATGGGTTTAAAATTTTCAATTCCCTGTAAGTTGTATTATGTTCTTTTGCAAATTGTGCTAAATTCGCTATAGCTGTATCTACTTTGATCGTCGTGTGTTCCGGATATGTATATAAATCAGACTCATCAAATTGAAAGCCATATTTTTTAGGGTTGCTTAAGATATACTTCGCTGCTAAAATTCTAGGTAAATAACGTTCTGTATTAGGGCCTGATAGTAAATCATAATAACTATCAACCATTTGTTCTCTTAAGTATTTATTGATGTTTCCTTTACCGGAATGATACGTAGCAGCAGCTAAAGCCCAAGTGCCAAATGTTTTTTTAGCGTCTATTAAGTAATCACAAGCTGCACGAGTCGTTTTTTCTAAATGATAACGCTCGTCAACATTACTGTTTACTTCCAAGCCATTCTCTCTTGCCGCACCGCTTAATTGTTGCCAAAAGCCTTTTGCACCAGCAGGTGAGGTTACGTTCATTAAATTACTTTCAATAACCGCTATATATTTAAAATCGTCAGGTAAACCTTTTTCTTTTAAAATGGGTTCTATGATTGGAAAGTATTTATTTGCACGTTTAATCCACAATAGACCATTAGATTGCCAATAGGTATTCACTAAAAACTCTCTATCTACATCTTCTTTAATGTAATCTTTCTCCAAAGGAACTCTTTCACCAGCAAACTCTAAATTATCTGGAATTTTTATAGCTTTGATATTATAAGAATCGCTTGTTATTTTATCGTTTTCGACAGTAACTTCAGTAGTATCTGTAATATCATATTCAGTTACACTGTCTTGCTGTGCGGCATTAATTAAAACACCACTTAAAATAATAACACTTAATATAACTAGTATGCGAAGAGGCTTATTCATAATATTGGGGATTGTTAAAAGGGTGATACAAAATTAGCGAAATTTTCTGCAATTTTATCCTTTTCAGAAATAATTGGCATTTTAATTTGCCAATCTATATTTAACGTGCTGTCGTTCCATAAAATTGCTTTTTCAGAGGCTTTATTATAGTAATCTGAACATTTATAACTAAATATGGTATTGTCTTCGAGTACTGAAAAACCATGAGCAAATCCTTTAGGTACATAGAGTTGCGTCTTATTTTTACTTGATAACACTTGCTTAAAATGCTGTCCATAGGTTTGCGAACCTTTTCTTAAGTCAACAACAACATCTAAAACACTTCCTGTAATTACACGAACGAGTTTAGATTGTGCAAATGGTGGAGCTTGAAAATGTAAACCTCTCAGAACACCTTTATGCGATAGAGATTCATTGTCTTGTACAAATTCATCATTAACTAAATTTTCCAGATTTCTTTTGTTGTAACTTTCTGAAAAGTAACCTCTGTCATCTGTAAAAACATTGGGTATAATAATTAATAAATCTTTGATAAATGTTTTTTCAATCTTCATAAGTATAGTTCGACTTCTAAAATTTAAGGTTTATTCTTTTTTAAATAGAGTGTTGTTTTTTATTCCAAGTAGGGAATAATGTTGCGTTAAAGATACTAAATAACTTCTAGCAATATCTTAGAAATTGGTCTTGCCTTATTTATTATCATTGAATGCGTACCTCCTTTTATAACTTTACAACCTTTGACATGTTTAATGGGAAAAACACTATCATTATTACCATGAATATGAATTATATTGGGTAATGGTATTTCCTGAGACCAGTTTAATACGTTATGAATTGCCCAAGGAAGATAATTATCATCTCGCATGGAAAGGTATTTTTTATAGAGTTCTGCCCGTTTTTTTATAGTATCCCCAAAGGCATACTTTGCTAGGCTTTCAATATTGGTTACCGCCTTTACAGGAAAGAGTTTGTATGCTTTTGTAATTTTAGCTAATTTTAAACGTTTAGGAATTTCATCTTTACATTTTACACTTGAAATAATAATAACTTTATCTGTTGTGATAAGTTTACTCATTTCTTGAACAACAACACCACCAAAAGATACACCCAGTAAAATAGGGTTTTTATGTGTAATTCGATCACACATTCTTTTTGCATAATGTTGAATGCTTTCTTCTTTCGTATCAGGTATTAACCAATCCAAATGATGAATTTCATACTGTTCAATAGGTAGTTTTATGTATTCAAATATCTCTGGACTAGCCGCTAAACCTGGCACGAAATAGAGGTGCTTTTTTTCTATCATGCTACAAAATCAGGTTGTTTTACAAACTCAAATTTAACAATTCCATCTTCATCAATTTCTCTTAATTTAATAGGATGGAGGGTGTTTACTAATTCAGGATTCCATGGTGTTTTTACTTTAACGTAATTTTCAGTAAAACCATGAATGTAACCTTCTTTGTTTTCGTTTTCAAACAATACTGTTAAATCATTTCCTAATTGACTTTCGTAAAAGGCTCTGCGTTTTTTAACGGATAAACCTCTCAGCATTTTGCTACGTTTATGACGTACATTTTTTGGAACAACTTGATCCATTAAAACAGCTTCCGTATTTGGACGTTCAGAGTACGTAAAAACATGTAGATAGGATATGTCTAGTTCATTTAAATAATTATATGTTTCTAAAAAATGGGCATCAGTTTCTCCAGGGAAACCTACAATAACATCAACTCCAATACAGGCGTTGGGCATCGTTTCTTTTATTTGTAGAACTCTATTTGTATACGTATTACTTAAATAACGACGTTTCATTCTTTTCAATAAATCATCGCTACCACTTTGCAAGGGGATATGAAAGTGAGGTACAAAAGTTTTTGAATTTGCTACAAAGTCAATTGTTTTGTCTTTTAGCAAATTAGGCTCAATAGAAGAAATACGTAAACGATGTATACCATCAACATTTTCTAAGGCTTGCACTAGTTCGAAAAAAGTATGTTCATGTTTTTTGTTACCAAATTCACCTTTACCATAATCGCCGATGTTAACACCTGTCAATACAATTTCTTTAATACCGCGTTCAGAAATTTCCTTTGCATTTTGCAAAACATTTTCTAAGGTATCACTTCTAGAAATACCTCGAGCTAAAGGAATAGTACAATAGGTACATTTATAGTCGCAACCATCTTGAACTTTTAAAAAGGCACGTGTTCTATCACCAATAGAGTAGGAGCCTTCATAGAAATTAGCATCTGAAATTTCGCATGAATGAACTTCTCCTTTGTCATTTTTTGACAGATCATTTATATAATCAGTAACATTGAATTTTTCAGTAGCACCCAAAACCAAATCAACCCCATCCACTTTTGCTAGTTCCTCAGGTTTTAATTGGGCATAACATCCAATTGCAATTAGAAAAGCCTGGTCATTCTGTTTTAGAGCTGATTTTACGATAGTTTTAAATCGTTTATCAGCGTTATCAGTCACTGAACAGGTATTAATCACATAGATATCTGCTTTTTCATTAAAGTCTACCCGCGTAAAGCCCTTATCTTGAAAACCTCTAGCAATTGTTGAGGTTTCAGAAAAATTTAATTTACATCCGAGTGTATAAAAAGCGACCTTTTGTTGTATACGCATACCATTACTTTGAAAAAATGCAAAAGTACAAAAAGTTTAATAGTGAGTTTCTTTTAATGATAGAAAACTCAGCTTGGTTTTTATTGCAATCATTTTATCTCATGCATATTTAAACGAGTTACGTTTATTGGTATACACGTACATAATCAATTTCCATGGTTGATGTAACAAAATCGGGATCAATAGTACCTCCTAAATTACCACCTACAGCAACATTCAAAATAATAAATTGTTTTTCTGAAAATGGCCATGTCTGATTGTTTTTTGTGCTTGGATTATAGGTGTAATATTCAACGTCATCCAATAAAAAAGTAATACTTTCTTCTGTCCAAACCATTGAGTAGATATGAAACTCAGTAGTTTCATTCGTTATCGTATTTGCTTTATAATTAACTGTTGCTCCTGAGCTAGAGGCAGTATGTAATGCACTCGAAATATGTCCCGGATTATTTCCTACATATTCCATAATATCAATTTCACCACAAGTAGGCCAGCCCACTGTATTTATATTGGCTCCTAGTGTCCATATGGCAGGCCAGAGACCGCCACCGGCAGGTAATTTAGCTTTTACATCAATCCTTCCATACGTAAATTCAAACTTACCAGCAGTCAATAGTCGTGCTGAGGTATATTGAAAACTTTCATACGATTCTTTCTTAGCTGTAATTTTTAAAAGTCCGTTTTCAACTTTTGCATTATCCAAGCGATCTGTATAGTATTCAGATTCGTTATTACCCCAGCCATTATCACCATTACCAGTATTATAGCCCCAATTAGAAGTATTTGGAGCACCATCTTGTTCAAACTCATCTTGCCATACTAAGGCTAATACATCATTTACATAGACTTTTAAGGTGGATGTTGTACTCGTAAATCCACTAGCGTTGTAAGCAGAAACTATAATAGTATGGTCATTCGTTCCTTTTTTAGTAAAGGTATAGCTAAATGTGTTTTGAGTTAAATCTAAGGTTTCATTATTTATCAATACTTTATAAGAAGTGGCATTTGTAGCATTAATAGTAAAGTTTACTATTCCGCTGCCATCTCCATTTGGATTTTCGTTGTCTACTCCAACTATTTTTCCGATAATTGAAAGGTTAGATGGTTTTGTAGTTGCAGGCTCATCATTATTGCTGTCACTGCTACATGATACTATTGCTATTGATAAGAATACGAACAATAATGATTTTATTTTATACATGGAATTTTATTTTTTTATTTTAAATTCTAAATAGTTTAAAACAAAGCCACCTTTGTCAAAAACTACTTTAAGTTTATTTTCTCCTTTAACCAATTTTACATCCTTAAAAGTTACGATATTATAAATTGCACTTTTGTCAGTTGTTTTCTTAAGTAGTAATGGTTTTGAGATGTGCTTTTTTTCGTTTTCTAAATGAATCATAGCCTTCTCAACAGCACTTGAATATCGTACTAATATGTTATAAGAACCTTCCTCTAAAGCATTAACAGTATATTGTAACCATTCTCCATCTTGAATGTCAAAAACCTCATATCCATTTGAATTATCATCTTTACAAAGTTGAATGTCAACACCATCATTCCGCATTTTTTTTCCTTTATTCCATGGGCCTTGAATTCCTGTATTTGTTTTATAATTAATAAAATCTTCGTCTTGATATGCATAACCGTTTGTTCCCAAATCATATTCCGTAGCATATACAATTCCAGGAGCAGTATGTTTTTTAAAAGGAATCGTAGTATTTGTCTTTACTTGTCTGAACAAGGCGTCAATTACATCGGTTTTAATTGTAACATTTTCGATGTTGTAATTTTCGGCCAGTTGCATTAAAGCATTAAAAGCAAACGCCTCAGAAGGTTTTTCACCACCATTTTTCCAATAATCTTTTATAATTTCAAAATCAGCATTCTTTGTGACAGAAGTCACACCAGCTATATTATCTACTTTTTTCATTGGCCAAAATGCCCAACCAATATTATTTTTTTCCACCAAGTTTATGGCATCTTTAAACCAAACATTAGAATTTTCTCCACTTTCACCTAGCCAAATAGGAATGTTGTATTGGGTTCGGTAATCTAACATTTGTTGAATAGAGCCTGGCGTGTTATAATTCCAATATTTGTGAAAGCTTAATACCATGTTTTCATCCCAAACGGGTAAAATACCTTCGTAATTATTTCCCCAACAATTGCCTTCGATAAAAATTATATGATTGTTATCAACTTCTCTGATTGCTTTGGTAGTAGCAACCATTAATTTTCTTAAAGGAGCATTTGATGTTTCGTCACAGCCATTTTTATTTTGGCCTGTAAAACCCCAATTAGGCTCATTTATAATGTCGTAACCTGCAACCCACGATTCATCCTTATAGCGATTTGCTAATTTTCGCCATAATGCAATCATTTTTTTCTGATTGGCTTCACTTTCCCAAAGTGAAGGTTTTGAAGGGTCGTAATCGGAAATATTAGCATCTTTACCTTGACCTCCAGGAGCAGCATGTAAATCTAAAATTAGATAGATTTTATTTTCTTTACACCATTCGAGTACATCATCAGTCATTTTAAAACCTTTCTCTATCCACGTAATTTCATCAGTTGTTTCATCTTCGATAGCAGGTGTGTATAAGTTATAATGCATAGGTAACCTTATGGAGTTAAACCCCCAAGCTGCAAGTGAATCTATATCTCTTTTAGTAATACCATTTGTTAAATAGGAATCGTAAAAAGTCTTTGTTTTTTCAATACCAATGAGATCAATAATTTTTTCTTTGATAATATGTTGTGGGCCGGCAAATGCTCCAGTTTGCAGCATATAACCTTCTTGTACCATCCATCCCCCAAGACCTAAACCTCTAAGCAATATGTTGTTTCCATCTTTATCAACAATATGTTGTCCATCTCGATGCAGAAAGCTTTGAGATGTCGCAAGATGGAACATTACTAAAAACAAAATTAAGACTAAGTTTTTCATTTTGTAAATAAGATTTTATTTTTGAATATTACCAAACAAAAGTACCAACGGAACCAGCATCTAGAGCTGCAATAACCCATTTGTCTTTATACTTTATCGTAAATACTTGGTTGGTAACACCATCATTTTCTACAATTAATACTATTTTACCCTCAAGAGTTTTAAAAGCAACGTTATTTAAATCTCCCGTAATATTACTTCCAATTCTAGTAGAGCCTAATGGAACAAATTTAGAAGCATGTGCAACAATATAATAACCAACATTCCTAGTTATATTTCCGCCAGAACTAATGGTTACTGCTCCTTTACAGGTAGTACAACCACCATCAGTGTGAGGTTCGTAAGAAGTATTATTAGCAAGGTTCCACTCTAATGCTGTTTTACTCCAATTTCTCATAGAACCAATAATTACATTTTTTAAATGCCATTTTAAATCTCCATTAAATTCTCCAGTTGATGCAGTGTATTGTTCTGTGAAATACACATTTTTATCAGAATGGGCATTGTGAAATGTTGTTAACGCATTTATATCACCAGCATATAAATGAAATGCAGCACCATCGATAAAAGGTTTAGCATCGACGTCGTTAAGAACAGTTATTGGATATTCTGGTTGGTCACAATTATGATCATAGGCAACTATTTTAGTTGTAATATTTGCAGCCTTAAAAGCAGGTCCCAAATTATTTTTTATAAAATTGATTTGTTCCTGTGCAGTCATTAATAGGCTAGGAACATTTCCAGGATGTAATGGTTCATTTTGAGGTGTTATGGCATCAATAATAATACCCTCTGCTTTCATATCTTGGATATATTTCACAAAATAATTGGCATATACTTCATAGTACTTGGTTTGTAAACTACCACCTTTAAAACTGTCATTATCTTTCATCCAAACTGGAGGCGACCAAGGAGTTGCCATAATTTTGATGTTTGGGCTGATTTTTAATATTTCTTTTAATAAGGAAATTACACCACTTTTATCAGCATCTAAACTAAAGTTATCTAAGTTTAAATCTGTTTTACCGCTTTCCAAATCATTATAGCTATAAGGGGCCGGGTCTAAATCTGAAGCACCAATACTTAATCTGATATAATTAATAGAGATATCGCTATCACCATGGCCAAATAATTCTTGTAATAATTCGGCTTTCTTTTCAGTTGATAATTGATTAATTACCATTGCACTACCACCGGTTAAAGTAAATCCAAATCCATCCACTGATTGAAATTTTTGTCCTTCGTTTATTTCAATTTGAGGATAATTATTTGCTTTCGTTCCAAAACTTAAAACCGTTTCTTGTTGACTCAAAAGTACGCTACGATCTCCTTTTGTTAACCAAAAATCAATATCGCTTGTTACTATCGGTTCTTCTGGTTCGTCAATAGGTTCTTTATCGTTAGAAGAACTACAGTTGACAAGCAAGCCTACTAAAAGTAGAAATGATAGATTCTTAAATATTGTTTTAATAGGTTTTAAGATGATTTGTTTCATTTTCAAAGACTTTTTTAATTAGTAAAGTAATGTTTGCATAGCATGAGGTGGAATTTCAACCATTGTTTTTTCTTGTCCAACAAATAGGTTGTAGCTAATTGTTTTATCACTTTTATTCATTACAACGGTGACCATTTTTCCATCATCATTTAGAAAAGATGTACTGATTAATACACTTCTACTTACTGCTGTGCTTACTCTTTTGGCTTCAGGAAGGATAAATTTTGAAAAATGTCCAATATAATAGTAAGAAGGTGTGTAAATGAGTTCACCGGAAGTTGTATCTGCGTGAATAGGAGCGAAGCAAAAATTAGCTACGTGATTAGGTCCACCATTCTGATCTAATAAGATATTCCAGTCAGTCCAGCCTACAGTGCCACTATTAAAATCGTTAATCATAGAATTTCCATAACGTTCAGCATTAGGCCAATATTGATATTTTTCTGCATCAAATTTTTCGTTACACCCTTCCGTAAACAATAGATTTTTATCTGGAAAAGCTTCGTTAACAGCTTTTAAGTTATCAAACATTGGGTCGCCACCGGTCCATGTTTCATACCAATGAAAACCTGTTCCCCAAACATATTTAGATGCTTCTGGGTCAGAAAGAATTACGTTGGCTCTATTGGTTATTAAATCTCTGTTATGATCCCATATTACGATGTTTTTATCACCTAAACCTTCCGTTTCCATAGTAGGACCTAAATAATTCTTTAAAAAATCACGTTCTGCTTCTGCTGAATAGATACATGATTCCCATGTTTGGGTTGCCATGGGTTCATTTTGAATGGTAATACCCCAAATTGGCATTCCTTCTTTTTCATATGCTTTTATAAATTTCGTATAATAAGTGGCCCAACTTTGATAATATTTTGGAAGTAACGTGCCTCCTTTTAACATGCTCTTATTACTTTTCATAAACGCAGGAGGGCTCCATGGAGAAGCATATGTCAATAATTTGCCACCTGCTGTTTCAATTGCTCTTTTCATCATTGGAATACGATATTTCATATCATGTTCAATGGAAAAGGATGTTAATGCAGAATCACCTTCTTTGATGTAAGTATGACTAGCAGAGCCAAAATCAGAACTGTGAATACTTGTTCTTAATAAGGAATAACCTATTCCATTATCTTTACTATAGTAAGCGTTTAAAAATTCCTTCTGTTTGTCTGCACTTAGTTTGGCAAACACTTCAGCACTGGCATCAGTTATTGCACCACCTATACCTATAAAAGTTTGAAATGTTTTATCTGGATTTACGAATACAGAAATTTCTGTTTCTTTGGGCTGTTCAGCAGGTTGAAAGGTTAGTTTGTCCGTTTCGGTGAGACGTAAATTGGTATTGTTCGCCGTTGTATATACCTCAATGGTTTTATCTTTGGTAGTAAATTGGTTTGAGGAAGAATTTTTCTCAGGGATGTTATTTTTAGTATTAGTGTTTTCATTACATGAAAGTAATGCTAAACATAAACTGGCAAAATAGAAGTGCTTTAGTTTCATTTTTTTTTAATAATTTAATTAAAAAGGCAAAAATTGGAATTGCTAAAAATCGAAAATAGCCCGCAATCTTTAGAACTACGGGCTATAATCTTTACTAACTCAAATAAATATTTGTTTTAATTTTATTCGCTGCCTCGCATTTCAAAATTTCTGATTGTAATACCTGCGGCATCGAATACTTCACCACCAGATCTTATGTACAAATAAATGGTACCAGACTCATTAAATGAAACGGTGTTATCTATTGCATCTGAATTGGAATTCTTTACACAGCCCACACTAGATAACTTCCCTGAAAAAGCGGAAGTAGCACAACCATCCCATGTACTTAAGCCCATGATTTTATTATCTTTATATTCTACTCCGGGAACTGGTTCGGTAGTACCAGCATAGACTTCGAACCACGTATTTATAAAGCCACCTTCAGCTGAAACTAACATATCGATTGAATACCTCTTATCCTTTTCAACCTCAATAGCCTGGTAAATACCTTGTTGAGCCCAAGCTGAGGTGCTAAATATAGTAGCACTACCTTCATTTAATTTCCATTCAGCACCAGAATCACTTATTGTATGAATGGTCCATTTATCATGATCATCGGTGTCGATAAATTTACCACCTTCGACTATATTTCCGGCAACAGGATCGTTTTGTAACACCACCAATTCTTGAGAGGTTGTGTTGGTAAGACCTCCTTTACCTATTGCAATATGTGAAATTGTGTAAGTTCCCATATCTGGAAAAAAAACTTTTTGATTCATTTTACCATCAAAAACACCATCACCAACATCCCATTTTGAGGCAATAACGCCGCTTGTTTGAGACTCTAAAATATATCTGTTTATTTCGCCATCAACAGGTGTAATGCTAAAGGAAGCGTCAACACTAGAATCTCCTAAGCCATTACCACTCCCAAAATCATCGGGTTGGCAGGCAATAATAGTTCCCAAGCCTATTAAACCTATGAAAAGATATAAGTACTTGTTAATTTTTATTTTTAAGTTCATAAGATTTTATTTAAAGTTTAGTAGTTTGGATTTTGTTCAATTATCGTATTTTCTAATTCTTTTAAAGGAATTGGAAAAATTTCATTCTTACCAGCAGTAAAACCTCTATCAGCTAATGCTGTTGCAGCTTTTCCTGTTCTTACTAAGTCAAAAAATCGATGACCTTCACCAGCTAATTCCAATCTACGTTCTTTTGCGATAGCATCTAAAGAAACTGGAATTGATGATAAACCTACTCTTGCTCTTACAGCATCTAATAAGGCTTGTGCTCTTGCACCAGAACCTCCTAAAGCTTCAGCTTCCATTAAATAGGTGTCAGCTAATCGGATGGCATAAACATTTTGTCTATAGTTTAAGATTGGTTCACCGCCACCGGTGGTTACTTCAGAGTTTAAAGGCATAAACTTGTTTAGGAAGTATCCTGTGTCTTTATACCCAGGAATATAATCTATTTGCCCTGCTGCTTTTAAAGCTGCAAAATCAGCAATAGTAGCATCAAATCTAGGATCACCTTTCATTACATTATATAACTCTAATGTAACGGTGTTAAAACTCCATCCAGATGCATAATCTGGAGCTGTAGAGCCACTGGGTCTTGAAATACTTCGTGGGCTCACCATAGTATTTATTGTGTTCCCATCATTCTGTCCACCACCCCATTCACCCCAACCAACATTGGCTTTATCGGTACTGGCAACTTCTATAATAGCCTCAGAATTAAATTTGTTTTCAATGCTCCATAAATCTGCAAAATTATCGACCAATTTATAACCATAAATACTGGTTCCGCCTGGTGTTCCATTTACTTCAGCAAATTCAGCTGCGGCTTCTGTGTTTTTACCTTGGTATAAATAAACTTTACCTAAAAGAGCTTGTGCAGAACCTTTGGTAAGTCTACCAGCTTCTGTAGTTAAATCTGTTAAGGTATTTGGTAAACCGGCTTTAGCATCTATTAAATCTTGTTCAATTTGTGCGTAAACTTCTGCTGGTGCTACCTGTGGAACGTTGTATATATCACCAGTAGGAATTCTATCTAAAATTAACGGTATATTTTTAAACATACGTAGTAATTGGAAATAGAAATAGGCTCTTAACGTTTTAGTCTCAGCAGTATAACGAGTTCTATTCGCATCGGTTATAGGTGCTTCTGGTAATTGAGTAAGTAAGATATTAGCTCTAAAAATTCCTTGATAGTAACTGTTCCAAAAACTACCAGGAATAGTAGATTCACTTATTGAAAAATCAGAAAAAGACTGTATGCCAGTTCCGTCTGTAGGACCACCACCACCTGCATAATAATCATCAGATCCAGCATTCATCATGGTAATCATATTTTCGAAGGTACTTGATTCCTTACCTAAAACATCATAAACTGCTATAACACCTGAATACACTTCAGCATCATTTGAATAATAATTCTCTTCTAAAGGCACATCCACTTTGGGGTCTAGTTCAATGAAATCCTTGTTGCAGGAGATACCTAAAAGTGATATCATCAATAGCCCAACTATAATTTTTATATTTTTTAGTTTCATAATATTATTTTTTTAAAATTGAACATTTATACCTAACATACCTGTCTTGGCTTGAGGGTAATAACCTCTATCAATACCCAATACATTACCTCCGATTTCAGGATCAAAGCCACTGTATTTTGTGAAAGTAAATAAGTTTTCTCCAGTTATGTATAGTCTAACTTTAGATAAACCTACCTTGTCAATAATAGAATTAGGTAAGGTATAACCCAATTGAATTGTTTTAAATCTTAAATAATCTCCATCTTCCAAATAGAAATCAGACGGATTACTGAAATTTAAATTGGTGTCATTTGTCGTTAATCTAGGATAAGAATTAGAAGTACCTTCTCCAGTCCATCTATTTAAGGCGTTAGTTTGATAATTGGCACTTCCAATATCTAAACGTCTTAAGGCTTGGTAAATCTGGTTGCCAGCCGCACCTTGTGCAAATGCCATAAAGTCGAAATTTTTATAGGAAAGGTTCACTGTAAAACCAAAAGTAAAATCAGGTAGTGGGTTTCCAATAAATGTTCTATCATCTGAATCTATCGTTCCTTTACCATCAACATTAACATATCTAAAGTCACCTGGTACTGCATTCGGTTGAATTAAACTACCATCAGTATTGGTATAAGCATCAATTTCTGCTTGGTTTTGAAAAATACCATCGGTTTTAAATCCATAAAAAGAACTGTAGGGTTGCCCTACTTGTGTTCTAGTTATTGGGTAGGTACTTGATTGAATACTTTCACCACCAGTTAAAAAGTCAACACCATTACCTAAAAAAGTTACTTCATTTTTTACATAACCTATATTTGCATTTGCAGAAACTTTAAAATCTTCAAAAGTTTTAGAATAACCTAATTCTAAATCAACACCTTTGTTCTCCATATCAGCAACATTTCCCCATGGATTTCCAGTAGTTCCGATATACCCAGGTAGTACAATTTGTTGTAATATTCCAGTTGTTTTTTTATTGTAATAATCAAAAGTAAAACTAAAATACTGAAAGAATCGAGCATCAAAACCTATATTAAGTTGACTAGTCTCTTCCCATTTTAAATCAGGATTAGAGGGTGCATTTGGGCTATTCCCTGCGACTACAGAACCGGCTGTACCAATAGGGTAATTACGGCCACTGCCTATGGTTGCTAAATATAAAAAATCATTACTAGAATCATTTCCTACAACACCGTAACCACCTCTTATTTTTAACTGATTAACAACATTGTTTTCTGGCCAAAAATCTTCTAAAAGAGGATTCCAACCCGCTGAAAACGATGGAAAATAACCATACTTATTATTGTCACCGAATTTTGTCGATCCATCTCTACGAACAATCCCAGTAAACATGTATTTTTCTTTATAATTATAGTTTAGTCTTCCGAACAATGAATACACAGAATGTGAATAATTGTCATAAGCATATGATTGAATCTTATCTGCTGGATGTCCACTTACAAAAGCGGCTTCCCTGTAATCATTTGTTGGAATATCATAATACGTAACAGAACTACCTCCGGTAATACCTTCAACATATGTTCCTTGTCCAAGTAATGCCGTAAAATTATGATCTTCAATAGATTTTTCGTAAGAAACAGTGTTTTCAATATTCCAAGCAAAACCTCTATTGGTTTGTTTATTAATATTATTTTGACCTACTACAAATGCAGAGTTTAAATAAGATACAGGTGTAAAGTTTTCTTCACCCCAATACGCTAATTTACCACCAACAGTTGATCTTACTTTTAATCCTTCAATTGGCTCTATTTCAACATAAGCATTTCCAACCAAATTATCTGACCACTGATAGTTTCCTAATCGTGTTTGTATGTAAGCTAAAGGATTAGACATTTCTTGTCCTACAAAACTTGAAATAGCATAAGGATCACCATTAGTGTTTCTAAAAATACCAGCATTGTTATAAGGAGCTTGATTCGCTAAGACAGGATCAGTTTCTACAACAGGAGTTAATGGGTCTAAATTAATGGCTGAAGCTAACGGTCCACCATATTCACTATTCGTATTTCCAATTCCCACTACTTTCTCATGAGAATAAGCTGCTGTTTGTCCGAAAGTAATTTTATCAGTAATCTTGTGAGTAGAATTCAAACGAATATTTTGTCTAATATAATTTGAAATCTTAGTAGCTACAATACCTTCTTGATCTGTTAAACCAAAAGATACATAAAAAGTAGATTTTTCATTACCGCCACTCAAACTTAATTCGTTACTCTGACGTATGGCACTATTATTAAATATTTCTTCTTGCCAATCAGTGCCTTGTCCATAAGATTCTGGGTTTGCAAATAATATAGAACCACCGCCTGCAACTGAAGCTTCATTTCTTAGGGTAGCATATTCTGTTGCATTTAATAAATCCAATTTCCGTGAAGGTGATGATACACCTACATATCCATTGTAATTTATGTTCATTTTACCTGCCTTACCTTTTTTTGTGGTTACCAAAATAACACCAGTAGCGGCTCTAGAACCGTAAATTGCAGCAGATGCACCATCTTTTAAAACTTCGATAGACTCAATATCTGCTTGATTTAAATAACCAATTCCACCATTGTCTACCACCACACCATCAACTACCCAAAGCGGATTGTTATTGTTTAATGTTGTAATACCACGAACTCTTATCGTAGAGGAAGATCCCGGTTGACCTGAATTAGAGGCTATAGTAAGGCCAGAAGCTCTACCTTGCAAAGATTGTTCTACCCTTGTAATAGGTAAGTCTTCTAAATCACTTTGCTTGATACTAGAAATAGCACCGGTCACTACACTTTTCTTTTGTGTACCATAACCCACTACTACAACTTCTTCTAAAGCTTGAGCATCTTCGTTTAACGTAACGTTAATTTCTGCTCTTCCATTTACGGGCTCTTCAACCGTTGTAAATCCCACGAAACTAAAAACGAGTATGCCTTCGGACGAAACATCAATTTGATACTTACCATCAAAATCCGATGTTGTTCCTTGAGTTGTTCCTTTTACTAGTATAGTGGCCCCAGGAACAGGTTCACCACTACCATCTTTAATTGTACCATTAACGGTAACAGACTGTGCACTTACCATCCAAGATATAAACATAGATAGAAAGAGTAAAACATAATGTTTTCTGAATTTCATATAATTAGTGTTTGAGTTAATAATGGTACGAATTTAACCAATATTTAACTTTTTAATCAAAATATAAATCATACAAAAACACATCAATGTGTGAAATTTAATTATACAAAAACACATCATTTAGTTATTAAATGATTAATATTCAGATAAATAAAAATATTAAAGTACATTAATTTTAGGTTAATTTAAAAAAATAAACACTACATTTGAAGTAGTTGTCTTTTTTAATAAGAAATCTAATTTAAATGATGTTTTTACAAAATAAATTATCAATCTATTTAGTATTAATTCTTTTGTGTCTTGGTGTAAAACGGATTAATGGTCAGGAGAAAAATAGTGGATTACCAAAAATTAATAATTTTTCAAAAAAAGATTACAATGCTGGTACTCAAAATTGGCAAATTGATCAAGATACAATTGGTAATATTTATTTTGCCAACAATAATGGGTTACTTCAATTTGATGGAAATTCATGGCAATTATATAAAATTCCTAATTCTTCTAATATAAGAAGTGTAAAATACGATAGAACAAATGGACGTATTTATGTGGGAGGGTATAATCAATTCGGTTATTTTGAATCTAATTTAAGAGGAAAACTTGTATTTCAATCACTATTGCCATTAATTGATGGTACCGAAAGTAAAACAACTGATTTTATTTGGAAGATTCATATAGTTAATGATGAAGTTGTTTTTCAGACTTTTCATAAGGCATATATTTTCAAAGATAATGAGATAAAAACGCTAGAAGCTCCTAAACGATTTCAGTTTTCATTTTTAGTCGATAATAATCTTTATTTTCAGGACATTGAGTATGGGGTTTTTGAATATGTAAATGGTGTTTTAATACATCTAAAAGGGACTGAAGTATTAAAAAACACTGAAATATGGAGTATTTTAAAAATGCCAAATAATGCATTACTTTTCGCTTTATTAGAAAAAGGATTATATACCTATCAAAATGAAGTAGTTACACCTTGGGAAACTGAAGCGAATGATTTTGTTAAGAAGAATAGTACACTTGGTGGAATAGCAATACTTAACAATTCATTGGTGTTTAATACAGTATTGAATGGAATTATCATATGTACTATAGATGGTAAAATAAAACAACATATTAACTTAGATAAAGGACTTCAAAATAATACAATTCTAAGCTCATTTATTGATAGCAATAGTAATCTTTGGTTAGGTTTAGATAATGGAATTTCTCATGTTAGTATAAACTCTCCTTTCACCTATTTAGGTTCAAGTCAAAATCTAAGTACCGTTTATGGTACAGTTATTTATAAGGAATATTTATATGTAGCCACAAATCAAGGTCTTTTTTATCGTTTATTGAACAATATTTTTTCGGATGACTCTTTTAAATTGGTTGAAGGAACAACAGCACAAACATGGAATGTTCAAGTAATTGGTGATGATTTAGTGTGTGCAAATAATAGAGGAGCGATGCTAATAAAGAATAACAAGGTTGCCAAAGTACTTGATAATATTGGCTACTATGGATTTAAAGAAATTCCTAACAGACCAAATTTTATTATTGGTTCTAATTATGGTGGCTTTTCCATATTTGAAAAAACAAAAACGGGCTTAGTTTATAAAAATAAGCTTGGTGATTTTGATAAAGCTTCAAATATATTTGAGCATGATGGAAACTTTTTATGGTTGAAAAGAGATAATATTCTTTATCAAATGGAGATATCAGAAGATTTTAAAGCGTTTAACTCCATAAAAACCATAACTAAATTTAATGATACAGTTAATGGTATTAATAGTTTGCAACGAATAAATAATGAAGTGTATTTTCAAACAAATAATCATTTTTATTCTTATTCTAAAGGGCAAGATAGATTTTTTGAAGATAGAAAGTTGAGTAATTATTTTAAGGATTTAGCTACGATAAATACATTAATAGAAGATTCACATGGTAATTTATGGTATGTTTTTGATGAATCTTTAGGAGTCTTAATGAAAAATAAAAATAGGGACTATACCAATATAATTAAACCATTTTCTAATTTAACGGGTAATTTAGTACCTAATTACTTGTCAATAAATACAAAGGATAATAAGAATATTTTTATTGGTTTAATTGATGGACTCGCACATTATGATACCACAGTTTCAAATAAAATATCAGTTCCAAGAGCGGTCATCAGAAGTTTTATTTATGAAAACGATACAATTATGCAGGGTAACCCTCAGCAAAGCTCTTTCAATATAAAGATTCCCTACAAGTCAAACAATATTAAATTCACATTCTCTTCTCCAGAATATAATCGAGAACCTATATTGTATTCCTATAAGTTAGAACCATTTGATCAAGAATGGAGCTTATGGACGAAAAATGCAATGAAGGAATATACTAATTTAATTGAGAATGAATATGAAATGCACGTCAGGGTTAAAAATAGTTATAGTAATGTTTCTGACCCAACACTTTTTAAGTTCAGAATATATCCGCCTTGGTATCGACATTATTTGGCTTATATCTGTTATTCGTTGTTTATCATAGTGAGTATGTATTTTATTTCTTTATGGATGAAATTAAAAATTAGAAAAGATAAATATTACGAGACTTTAGAACATCGAAAACGCTATTTAGAAAAAGAGGCTAGAATAATATCTGAACAATATAAGTTAGAGAAAGAAATTGAGGATTTAAACCGTGATAAATTGCAAACAAAAATCCTAGCTAAGGATAAGGAGTTGGTAAGTAACTCATTACAAGTTGTTAAAAAAAATAAAATTTTGAATGGAATAATTGATAAATTAAAAAAATTAGAAACGTCAGATATAAGTGTTGAAACAAAATCCCAACTGCACAGTCTTAAAAAAAGTGTTTTAAAGGAAATAAATGCCGATAAAAGTTGGAAGGATTTAGAAAAACATATTAAAAATGTACATTTCGAATTTCTTAAACGTTTACAAGAGAAATATGAAAATATTACACCACGTGAATTAGATTTATCTACCTATTTACTTATTAATATGTCAACAAAAGAAATAGCTGAAGTAATGAATATATCAAAAGGTGGAGTAGAGCTAGCAAGATATAGGCTGCGAAAAAAACTGGGGTTATCAAGAAAAGACAATTTAACAGGTTTTTTGATGAATATATAGTATTAAATATATAATAATGACAATTTTTAAGACAAAAAGGTTGATAGTAAGAAGTTTAAAAATGGAAGATTTTGAAGCTTTTAATAAAATGCAGTCGAATAAAAATGTGATGAGATTTGTAAGAGGTAGACCGATGACCTATGAGGAAAATAAGGAAGAATTACCCAAATTAATTGAATTTTATGATAAAGAGGGTAATGACTTTTTTATTTATGCAATTACAAGAATTGAAGATGGTTTTTTCGTAGGTACCATTGCATTAATCAAAGACGAATTTAAAAACGATGAAATCGGGTATCGCTTTTTAGAAGAATATTGGGGGAATGGATATGGAACGGAAGTTCTTAGTGGTTTGATAGCTTACTGTAAATCAATAAAAATGAAAAATTTAATTGCAATTGTAGCTACCGAAAACGTTGCCTCCTTAAAGATGATAAAAAATGCAGGTTTTCAGTTTATTGAAAATTTTGTGAGTGATGATTTACAACTACCAGAACAACGGTATTACTTAGAGCTGTGATAGTTAAATATTTATTGCTCTTTTTATCTTAATTAGTTGCCGTATCAACTTCTTTTATAATTTTGAACAATATGACAATGACAATCAAAATAAAGGCTCTAAGGTGTCTGTCAAACGGTTTTGGTCATAACGTTGATCATGGAATGGGGAACATTTCAGTAATAATTTATTTGATAAGTTCCAAGGTCGCCATAATAGGGTAATGGTCTGAAAGTTGTATACCATAATTTTTATGCGACTTCACTTTAAAGTTTTTATCTACAAAAATATAATCGATACGTAACGGAAATTTATTAAACTTATAGGTAGTTCCAAATCCTTTACCAGCCTCCAAATATGTGTCTTTAAAATTCTTCCTTACATTATTGTAAGCCCATGAATAGGCCGTATTGTTTAAATCACCCATTACTATTACTTTGTACTTACAGGTGTTTATATGCTTATTTAAGGAGTCTATTTGTTGCTGCTGAACTTTAAATGATTGCCGAACTTTTTTTACTAATTTTTCCGAATCGTCGTGCCCAAAGTAATGTTGATTTGGTACAATTCCTAAAGATGCCATGTGAAAAGTATAGATCCTTATAGTATCTAAATTCTTAACAATATCTGTAAACATTGCGGCTGAAGATGTTCTTGCGTATTTTATTATGCCTTCTTTTACAATGGGATATTTCGAATATATGCCTAATGCAATTCTATGTTTGCTATTTTGAATAGAGTCAGAATAATTTTCAGCAGGTGGATTACTGAAATAGGGATATTTTAATTTAAAGTTTTTAGGAATTCTATATTCTTGTAATGCTAAGATATCAGGATCTTCATTTTCAATGAAATCTTTAATCTTTGATTCTATATCATCCACTTTAATCCATTTATACATATTAAATTTTCTAACATTAAAACTCATTAAGCTTATTGTGTTAGAATCTTCTTGATTGATATTGTCCTTAAATTTATATAATTGAGGAATTAAAAAATAGGATATTATTAATACTATAAAAGACTGTAAAAGTTGCTTTTTGAAGCCAATTAAGATCCAGTATATTACAAATAGAATATTTATAATTATAACTGCTGGAACTACAATGCTGAATAAAGAAAATACACCAAATTTAAATGGAGATAATCGCGGTAAAAGAATGGAAAAAATTAATGCAATCGCAAAGATTGTATTAATGATAAATAGTATTTTATTAAAAAATGATAGTTTCTTCACTGTCCAAAATTACTACGTTATTTTTTACCAACCTTAAAAAGAAAATCTTTTTCTTGTTGTGTTAAGGTTTCATAACCAGATTTACTTATTTTATCTAATATAGAATCTATCTTTTGTTGATCATTTGCATTATTTTTCGTTCTTTTTTGAGGATTTGGGTTTTTATAAACAGTTCTCAAAGGTTCTTTCTTTTTTGATCTAAAAATAGATCCGAAGAGCTGATTTAAATTCTTTCCTTTATTCGCTTGGTTCGTCAATAAAAAACCAATTAGAGCACCACCTAAATGTGCCAAATGCCCACCTGTATTATTTACAGGTAGTTGAATAATGTCAATAAAGATCATAGCTACAGCAATATGCCATAATTTAACCGCCCCAATAAACCTTAAATGAATAGCGTAATTGGGTACCTTAGCTGCAATACCTACTAGAATTGCAGTTACACCAGCTGATGCACCTAGTAAAACGGCATTACTTCCTTTCAGTGCTGGGAAAAAGTTATAACTAGCAAGGTAAATTATGCCTCCAACAACGATACCTGACAGATAATAAATTAAAAAATCGCGTTTTGAAAAGAAATCTAAAAATAGGTTTCCAATATAAAATAGGAATATTAAATTAAATAGAATATGTAAAAAATCTGCATGTAAAAATCCATACGTAATTAGAGTCCATGGTTTTGTTAGAAATAGGTTAACATCTGCAGGTAAAGACAGCCAGTTAACAAATAAATTATCATGCCATTGCATAAAACTTGATAACACCTTAAATAACAAGGTAATTATATATAAAATAATATTGGCATAGATGATCTGTTCAGCAATGTTTGCTGATTTTATTCTGTATAGTATTTGATCTTTTATTGTATTCAATGTATGTTATTTATCCCATCGTTTAAATTGATTTTTCTTCCAATACAACATAATTATTAATCCCACAATGGCACCACCTACGTGAGCAAAATGAGCGACTCCGGCTCCGAAAATAGAATATCCAGTTATACCAGAAAATAAATCTAAAGCAATTAATACTGGAATAAAATATTTTGCAGCGACTGGAACGGGGAAAAATATTAAAGCCAATTTCGCATTTGGGAAACTCATTCCAAATGCAACTAATACCCCATAAAGTGCACCTGATGCACCAACGGCAGGTATGTTAAAAATTTCGTTTACAGTTTGAAGTGCTTCATTTTGATAAACCTTGGTAATGTCCATTAAACCTGAAATCTCGGCACTTGTGGCACCAGCTTGGATCAGTTCTTGAAACGCCATGTTATATTGAAAATAATTTACTCCTGTATAAATTAAGCCTGCACCAATACCAGCTGAGAAATAAAAGAATATAAATTTATTACGACCCCATAGTTGCTCCAATGGGCTACCAAACATCCAAACGCCTAACATATTAAACCCGATATGCATTAATGATTGTTGACTGTGCATAAACATATGTGTAACAAATTGCCAAATTCCAAATTCGGGATTTTTAGGAAAATGTAAAGCAAATAAGTCCTGTAAAGGCGGATAAGCAAATTTAGCTACCAAAAAGAGTAGCACATTTATTATGATGATATGTTTAACCGTATCAGTTATTTTTCCCATTGCTATTATTTATAAAGGGTTTAATTGTCAAATTTAAGTTGAATTTCTTCAGAAGAAAGTGTAATAAATGTTTTTTTACCAAAAGGGGATTGATTCGGCTCTTTACATGAAAATAATTGTTCTAATAACTCCTCTTGTTCTTTACTGTTAAGCTTCGTACCATTTTTTATGGCTAAACTTCTTGCCAAGCTTTTAGCTATGGCGTCTAATTGACTAAAACTAGAATCGGGTATTTCATTTTTAATGTCTTCAAAAAGCTCTTCAAATAAACCTTGAACATTGTTTTGATTAACATTTACAGGAATTCCGTCTAACGTAATGGAATCATTGTCAATTTTGTCAAATTGAAATCCTACACTTTCTAAATCGGGTTGAATTTCTTTGCAAAGAGAAATATCCCCTTTATTAAAGGTTATTTCTAGGGGAAATAGTAATTGTTGACTAGAGGTGTCTTCAATTGTCATTTTCGTTAAAAACTCTTCGTATAAAACCCGCTGATGTGCTAAATTTTGATTGATGTAAACAACACCTGATTTGATAACACTAAGTATATATTTTTTATGAACTTGAAGAGTTTTCGCTTTTATTTCGTTTTCTGAAGAATTAAATAAATCTTTATGTACAACATCAGCCTCCACTTCAATTTCCTGCAAATCTACTGCTGTTTCTGTTCCTGAATATAAAGATTCCCATTGGGCCGTTTTTGGTTTTTCATATGATTTTGACCTAGACTCACTTTCAAAAGGATTAAAACTTGGGTTAACGGTTATTTTTGGCGTAGAAACAGATGTCTTATCCTTAAATGAATAAGGAACATCCATAGTAGCATCTCTATTAAAATCTAAAACAGGTGCCACATTATATTGGCCTAAACTATGCTTTACGGTAGATCGTAAAATGGCATAAAGAGCATGCTCATTTTCAAATTTTATTTCCGTTTTAGTAGGATGAATATTAATATCAATTGTATTTGGAGGGACGGATAAATACAAAAAATAAGAAGGATGATGTCCATGAGGTAACAATTGATCAAAAGCATTAATTACTGCATGATGCAAATATCCATTTTTAATAAACCTGTTGTTTACAAAGAAAAATTGTTCACCACGTTTTTTCTTAGCAAATTCTGGTTTAGATACAAATCCCTCAATAGTAATAATATCTGTATGTTCTTGAATTGGAACTAGTTTTTCATTTATTTTTTTACCGAATACAGCAACTATTCGCTGACGTAAATTACTGCTGTTTAAATTCAGTACTTCACTATCATTACTGTAAAAATCGAATGCAATAGAAGGGTGGGTAAGGGCGACACGATAGAATTCATCTTTTATATGACGTAATTCAATGGAATTAGATTTAAGAAAATTTCTACGAGCGGGTATATTAAAAAATAAGTGTTTAACTGCGATACTCGTACCTGTTGGTGTAGCAATAACATCTTGATTCTGGATGGTACTACCTTCAATTTTTATATGCGTACCTAATTCTTGATCTACTTGTTTCGTTTTAACTTCAACATGTGCAATAGCAGCAATAGAGGCCAATGCTTCTCCTCGGAAACCTTTGGTATTTAAATTAAATAAATCTTCTGCAGTTCTAATTTTTGAAGTAGCATGGCGTTCAAAAGATAATCTAGCATCTGTTACGCTCATACCTTTGCCATTATCAATAACTTGTACTAAGGTTTTACCCGCATCTTTAATGAGTAATTTTATTTCCGTAGCACCTGCATCTATAGCATTTTCTAACAATTCTTTTACAACGGAAGCAGGACGTTGAACCACTTCGCCGGCAGCAATCTGATTGGCAACATGATCTGGAAGTAGTTGAATAATATCTGACATTTATTTCATTTGAAAAATGGATAGATCAAAATCTATTATATATAGAAAAATAAAAACTAAAATAGCGACCGTAATTGCTATTGTTTTATTGATGCCTTTTGAGCTTTTTGTTTCTTCAAAGGCATTGGTGAATTTTGTTTTGAGAGAATTTTTTCCAACAGTTGTTCTAAATTCGTCAAACTTATGTTCTATCTTATATGGATTGCCCTCTCCTTTATAATATCTTGGAGAATATTCAAATTTTTTGTTTTTACGTTTAATAAATCCCATAATAGTTAATGTTTAATTATAAATTTAGCTTATTTACACCAAAAATTAAACCAAAATCAAATTTACAGAAATAAATAGGGGCAATCAAAATTTAATAGGGAAAATACGTGTTAAAACTATGCTAATGTTGCCATTTTAATGGCGGCAACTGCACATTCTACACCTTTGTTACCATGTTTTCCTCCTGATCTATCAATAGATTGTTGCATTGTGTTATCCGTTAATACACAGAAAATAGTAGGTACATCAAATTGAATATTTAAATCTTTAATGCCTTGTGAAACAGCTTCGCAAACAAAATCAAAATGTTTGGTTTCACCTTGTATCACACATCCAATGGCAATTATAGCATCAAATTTACCTTGTTTAAGTAGGTGTTTACTTCCGTAAACTAATTCAAAACTACCAGGTACATTCAGTCTTGTAATATTAGCATCCACGGCTCCATTATCTAATAATGTAGTATGAGCACCTTTATAAAGGTTTTCTGTAACTGAAGTGTTCCACTCGGAAACAACAATACCAAATTTTAATTTTTTAGCATTGCCAAGTATTGTTTTATCGTAATCTGATAAGTTTGTAGTTGCCATATAGGCTTAATTTTGAGCAGCTAATCTAGCTCTATTTAAATAAATATCAATTTTAAGTCCTTCATCAGAATTAGGATATTCATTTTTTATTCTAGTGAACAATTCTTCGGCTTTCGTATAATTCTCTAAGTCCATAGCAATGTTACCGGCCTTAAATAAATACAAGGGAGAAGTAAACTCATTACTTTTAAAATTAGCAGCCTTTATATAACTGTCAATAGCATCTTCTGGTTGGTTAGTGTCTGAATAAAGATCACCTAAGTTACCTTCCGCTATAGCACCTAAAATTTCATCATCTGTTGAAAAAGCATTCAAATATTTTTCAGCATTTTCGTAATCATTGGTTTTTAAGTAAGAAATACCCGCCATATATTTTGCTAAATTACCAGCATCTGTGCTTCCGTAATTATCAATAATATCAATTAAGCCATATTTTCCGTCAGCACCATTAAGGGCTAATTTATAAAGAGAATCTACCGCTATTGTAGCAGAACCTAATTCGGCTTGGTCAAAAAAGCTTTTTGGATACGCCAATTCGTTTGCTGCATCAATACTTTTTGGTTCCTTAACAAATTTGTTATATGCTAAATAACCTAATATTATTGCCGCAAGTGCTACGAAGCCAATAATTAATGGTTTGCTATTTTTCTCAATCCATTTTTCAGATTTCGAAGCCGTTTCGTCTAGGGTGTTAAATACCTCTGCTGTTGTGCTTTGTTCCTCTACTTTAGAAACCTTATCAATTTTAGCCTTATTACCTTTTTTCTTATATGTTGCCATTTCTATGTCAAAATTTGTGGGTGCAAAAGTATAATTTTTTATGATATAATATTCTTATTATTGATGTAAATTTCGTTTTTTTGCAATGAACTTCATATAAAGTATGTATTTAAAGAAAATTAGCCTTGTTAATTATAAGAATTTTGAGGCGGAAGCATTTGAATTCAATACTAAAATAAATTGTTTTGTTGGCTATAATGGTGTTGGTAAAACAAATGTTTTAGATGCCATTTATCACTTAGCATTTACAAAAGGGTATTTTAATAGTATAGCGAGCCAGAATATTCAACATGAAAAAGAATTTTTTGTGGTAGAGGGTCTTTTTAATCTTGACGAAAGGGAAGAGTTAATTAACTGTAGTTTTAAAAAAGGTCAGAAAAAGGTTGTTAAACGGAATGGGAAAGATTATGAAAAGCTTTCTGAGCATATTGGGTTGATTCCCGTAGTTATCATTTCTCCGAATGATACGAATTTAATCAGTGAAGGTAGTGATGTTCGTCGTAAATTTATGGATAGTGTTATTGCCCAATCTGATAAAAATTACTTACAAGATTTGATTAGTTATAATAAGGTGTTGTCACAGCGTAATGCTTTATTAAAATATTTTGCATCTAACCATACCTTCGACGCTTTGAATATTGATGTTTATAATAAGCAGCTGATTGATTTTGGTGATAGAATTTATAAAAAAAGGAAAAGTTTTGCAGAAGATTTTGCCCCAATATTAGAAAGAAGGCATAAACACATTAGTAGTGAAGGGGAAAATGTTAGTTTTAAATACAAAAGTCAGTTAGAAAAAACGGATTTTGAAGAGTTATTGAAAAAAAGTTTAGAAAAAGATAGGGTTTTACAGTACACGTCGGTAGGAATTCAACGTGATGACTTGTTATATAGTATAGAGGAGTATCCTATTAAGAAGTTTGGATCGCAAGGACAACAAAAAACGTATTTAATAGCATTGAAATTAGCAGAATTTGATTTTATTCAAATGCAATCAAAAAAGACCCCAATTTTGTTATTAGATGATATTTTTGATAAATTAGATGAAAATAGAGTGTCAAAAATTGTAGATTTGGTTAATGATGACAATTTTGGGCAAATATTTATTACAGATACACATGCAGAAAGGACTGAAAATGTGATTAAAAAAACAAATCAACCTTATAAAATGTTTGAATTAAATTAGGCTATGAGCAACAGAAGAAATAACGAGTTTTTGTCCATAAAAGACGTAATGGAAAACGTTTTAGGAGAAAATAAATTACAAAAAGGTATTGATCTAGTATTGATAAAAGAAGCTTGGTCAGAGGTAATGGGGAGTGGAGTAGTAAGTTACACCACTGATGTTCAATTTAGAAATGGTATTCTGACCGTAAAGCTAAATTCTTCCGTATTACGAGAAGAACTAAGTTATGGAAAAGAAAAAATTGTAAAACTTTTAAACGAAAAGTTAAATAAAATGTTAATAAAAAGCGTTAAGCTTAATTAGCATTTGTTTATAATTAGTATATTTGCAAAATAAGAAAAAGTCTCTAAAGACGCTAACACTAATAAAAAATGATGAAAAAATTACTATTTTTAATGGCTTTGTTTGCTGTTTTCTTTCTGCAAGCACAGAATTATACCGTTTCAGGAAATGGAACTACTATTCCCACTGATGGAACTAACATTCCAGATGCCTCGGATGATACTTCTTTTGGGTCAGTAAATATAGGTAGTACTGCTGTAGTACATACTTTTACAATCACCAATAATAACTTAACTAGCTTATTTATAAGTGATAATGGATTGACTGGATCTACGAATGATTTTAGTAGAAGTAGTGGTGGAAGTCCTGGAGTAAGTTTTGTAATTTTAGGATTACAGTCAGAAACTTTTGAAGTTACTTTTGATCCAATTAGTCCTACAGGGATAAAAGCAGCAACTCTTAATTTAGTTGCTACTTATTTTGGACTTGGAGGTACAAGTAACATATCAATTAATTTTGCAGGAACAGCATTACCACCTGCCTTATCTCCTTCTATTGATGTTAGTGGTTTAGGGGTGTCTATAGTTAATGGTGATGTTATGCCAAGTTCTATTGATGATACTGATTTTGGTAATGTTACAGTTGGGGGCTCAGAAACACATACGTTTACAATTACAAATACTGGTACAGCTCCTTTGAATTTGACAGGGTCTCCTCTAGTAATTACACCGGGTGGTGCAGGAGCCTTTGTTGTAACTAATTTTCCAACTACGCCAATACCTGCAGGTAGTTCGAGCACTTTTGATATTGAGTTTTCACCGCCCGTTACTCCTTCTACTGAATTTTATGGTACAAGTGTGATTATACAAAGTGATGATCCAAATGGAGTTTTCTACTACAATATAGAAGGTTATGGAGTAGCTGTATCACCCGAAATAGAGGTTAGTGGATTAGGGAACCCTATTGGGAATCCTGATTTTTCGCCATCAACTATAGATGATACTAAATATGGTAATGTGGCTTTATTTACAGGAATAACACATACATTTACAATTACTAATAGGGGTACTGCACCCTTAAACTTAAATGGTGCACCTCTTGTTAATGTTGGTGGTACAGGTGATTTTTTAGTAACAAATTTTCCAACAACTCCAATTCCAGTTTTAGGTTCAACAACATTTGATGTCACTTTCACTCCATCAACAAGTGGATATCAATCTGCGATAGTAAATATTGATAGTGATGATGTGACTGATTTAAATTTTGTTTTTTTAATTGAAGGAACAGGTGTTATTCCAGTGCCAGAAATGGATATTACCGGTTTAGGCAATCCTATAAATAATGGTGACCTTATCACAAGTATTTCGAATGATACTGATTTTGGTTCAGTTGATGCCTTCACAGGAAGCGTAACACATATATTTACTATTGAAAACACTGGTACTTTAGATTTGAATTTAACAGACCCAAGCCCTTACATAACTATTTCAGGAATTGATGCTGTAGATTTTACTTTAACAGCCGTACCTGTAAGTCCGATTGCGGCAAGTGGTAATACTACTTTTAGTATAACTTTTGATCCAACAGGTGTGGCCCTAACAACGAGAAATGCTACGGTTTCAATTGCTAATGATGATGCTGATGAAAACCCTTATACATTTGCAATTTCTGGTACGGCAATAGATGTAAATGCAGCTAGCCCTTTTCTAATAACACAATATTATGAAGGTACGTTACCAGAGGATAGGTGGATTGAAGTGAAAAATATTTCAACCATTGATTTTCCTGCAGGATCTTATTATTTATGTTTATACAAAGATTCTAATGCTACAAAGGCGGGTAATATAGAATCCCTTCCACCACAAGAATTTGTTCCTATAGAGGCTATGGTCTCTGGTCAGGTGAGATTGTATAGTAGGTCAGGGGCTGTTTTACCTACAAATCCTAATTTAGGAATTACTCCAGAGCCAGCTACCGAGGTTTGTAGTTTTAATGGTAACGATGTGATTCTTATTTCAGAATCTGCCTCATTCGATTGTTATAACGACAGATTAGATATAATGGGTATTGTAGTTGATGGTGGAACACCTCCAAATTGGGGTAAAGATAAAAGCTTTATAAAAGGCTGTGGAACTTCATTAACACCATCAATTGATTTTGCAGCAACAACAAGTATTAATGGTACTTTAGTTAACGATTATCTTGAATTGACTTTGGCGGAAGTTAATAATGCCAATAGCCTATCAAATATAGCTTTAGGAACACAAAATTCGGGTGCTACAACTTGGACAACATCATGGGATAATGGGGTGCCTGACAAAACAAGAACAGCGGTTATTAGTGGAATATATACTGCAGATAAAGGATCTATTGCGGCATGTGATTTAACAATTACGGGTTATCTTAATATGGATGGAAATACTACAAATTATGTAGAAGCAAATAGAAGTTTTACTAATACAGGTACGGTTATAATAGGTGACCAAGAGTCTTTATATACGGTTAATAATTTAGATATAAACAACCCTGGTAGTTCTGATGTGGCAATCTCAGGGAGTATTACTAAAATTGAATATACAACATCACTTAATGATGTACAAGATTACACCTATTGGTCTTCACCTGTTAGAAATCAAAACATTTCTGCAGTATTTCCTGCTGTAAGTTATGATCAGAACAGAATTTATTATTGGGATCAGGCTGCTGATAATTTAATACCAAATGGGGGTGATCAGCTTACAGGTGAGTGGATCAATGCCGCTGGAGAAACAATGAAAGTAGGGCAAGGTTATATTTCTCAGGGGCCAATATCAGGTACTTATCCAGGAGCTGCAAGTGTACAATTTACTGGGGTGCCTAATTCTGGAGATATTAATTCTTCTACTGAAAATGTTGTTTTAGTATGGCAAGATGATGGTAATTTCTTAAATGATATGAATTTAATTGGTAATCCATATCCTTCAGCTATTGACGCCGATGCATTTATTTTAGAAAGTAATAATTTTACTGCGTTAAATGGTACTATTTGGTTTTGGTCACATAAAACACCTAATAACTTAAATGTCACAGGAGAACAGTATACAAATGATGACTATGCTGTTTACAATTTAACAGGAACTGTTGGTCCAGGTGTAGGATCACCATCTGATTCTGGTGCACCGGCTCCAGAGGGATATATTGCTTCTGGACAAGGTTTTGTTGTTATGGCAGATAATTCACCAACAAAAACAACCTTTACGGATGCAATGCGTGTTAGGGAATTTAATACCCAATTTTATAGAGGTACAGATAACAAAAAAGCTTCTGTAGGAGAAAAAGAAAGAGTATGGCTAAATGCTAAGAGTAGTAAAGGTGGAGCTGAAAGTCAAATATTAATTGCTTTTTTAGAAAATGCTACTGATGGTAAGGATAAAGGATATGATGGTATAAAAATTAGCGAAGGTTGGGTTAACTTATATTCTAAGATAGATACCTTAAATTATGGTATTCAAGCCTTAGGTTCATTTAATTTAGAGAAAAAAGTACCTTTAGCATTCGATACATATATTGAAGATTTAGATGTAACATACAGCATAAGTATTGATCGTTTTGAAGGTGCATCATTAACTGAAAACGCAATTTATTTAGTTGACAATGAATTAAATGTTACTCACGATTTGAAACAAGGAGCATATGATTTTTCAGCAGCAATAGGAAGTTATGAAGATAGATTTACACTTCAGTTTACAAAAGCAACCTTAGGCGTTGATGATTTTGATTTAAACAATGACTTTGTAGTTATAAACGAAGATGATGCATTGCTAGTAAAATCTAAAACGATTGTAAAAGAATTAAAAATGTATGATGTTACTGGTAGATTACTAGTGAATATGTTGCCTAATGAAAGTGAGTTCAGAGTGAACACTCAGAATATTAGAAAAGGTACAGTACTGATTTTGAATACTACTTTTGATAATGGTACTGAAATAAGTAAAAAAGCAATTAAGTATTAAGAATACTTAATCTACAGTGAATTAATAAAAAATGCCTCGTATTTACGAGGCATTTTTTTTGATTTATATGTTTTCTATTAAGGTATAAATATCAGTTAGTTTTACTAAAACAAAATTATATTGATCTGAAATTAAAACATCTCACGTCCAGAAAAATGAAAAGCACCTTCAATAGCTGCATTTTCATCACTATCACTTCCATGTACTGCGTTTTCGCTAATAGATGCAGCGAATAATTTTCTAATCGTACCTTCAGCTGCGTCTTCTGGGTTTGTAGCACCAATTAACGCTCTAAAATCGTCTACAGCGTTAGATTTCTCTAAAATAGCTGCAACTATTGGTCCACGGGTCATATATTCAACCAACTCACCAAAAAATGGTCTTTCATTATGAACAGCATAAAATGCTTTAGCATCATTTTCCGTCATTTGGGTTAATTTCATGGCTACTATTCTAAATCCTGCAGCATTTATTTTTTCTAAAATAGCTCCAATATTACCTTTTTCAATTGAATCAGGCTTAAGCATTGTAAATGTTCTGTTTGTTGTCATTTTTTTAATTTTCTTTTATTGAAATGCAAAAGTAATCGTTTTATTAAAAAAAACGAATTCATTTTAACTTTTTGTTTTAATGCAAAAGGATAAAAAATATTAAAATATTGTATATTCGCGAGCAATGAATACGAAAGATATACAAGAAGTAAAGGAGTTGTTATCTACTCCTAAAAAAATAGTTATTGTCTCACATAGAAATCCAGATGGCGATGCATATGGCTCCAGTTTAGCATTATACCATTACTTACTAAGAGGAAATCATAAAGTTAAAGTAGTTTCTCCTAATGATTGTCCTGATTTTTTAAAGTGGTTACCAAATCAAGATAAAATAATTGTATTTGACGAAAATGTTGAGGAAGGTACTAAGCTCTTAGAGGATGCCGAAATTGTTTTTACCTTAGACTTTAATGCATTGCATAGAGTAGGGCATCAAATGGAGCATGTTTTACAGCGTATTAGTCCAATATACATAATGATTGATCATCATGAACAACCAGATGATTACGCCAAGTATATGTACTCAGATGCTTCAATTGCCTCTACATGTGAAATGATTTATCATTTTTTAGATAAAGTACATGAATTGGATAGTATTGATAAAGATATTGCTAGTTGCATTTATACAGGAATTTTAACTGATACAGGCTCATTTAAATATCAAGCAACTTCAAGTACAACGCATAGAATTATTGCCAATTTGATGGATGTAGGTATTGATCATACTAAAATACACAATCGATTATATGACACGAACTCTTATAGTCGTTTGCAATTACTTGGTACAGCATTAAGTAATTTAAAGGTAATGCATGAATATAGAACAGCGTTTATTACCATATCTCAGCAGGAATTAAATAGTATGAATTTCAAAAAAGGAGATACAGAAGGTTTTGTAAATTATGGATTGTCCGTTGCAGGTATTGTTTTTGCCGTTATATTTATTGAAGATCAAAAGCAAGGTATTATTAAAATGTCTTTACGATCAAAAGGAAAATTTTCTGTAAATGAATTTGCTCGTAATCATTTTAATGGTGGCGGTCATTTAAATGCCGCAGGAGGTAGAAGCGAAATTCCTTTGCAAGATACAGTGAAACACTTTATGGAGCTTTTACCAGATTATAAAAATGAATTAGAAAATTCTTATGAATACTAAAATTAAAAATATTTCAACCATTGGGTTTAGCATAAGTTTACTTGCTTTAATAATTTCATGTACAACTCCACAACCACGGAAACCGGTAGTACAGAAAACATCCTCTTTTTTAGAAGAGTCAATTGAGCGAAATAAAATTATAAATAAAGTAGAAGAAGAGGCATTAATTGCATTAATGCAATCTGACACTACAAAAGAATATATTACTTCTGAAAAAGGATTTTGGTATTATTATAATATCAAAAATGCTGAAATAAATGAACTACCTAAAACTGGAGATGAAGTAATTTTTACCTATGAAATTAAGGATGTTAATAATAAAACGATTTATACTAAAGAAGAATTAGGTGAGAAAAATTATCTCGTTGATAAGCAGGAACTTATTACTGGTTTACAAGATGGAATTAAATTAATGAAAGAGGGAGAAATAGTTACTTTTTTATTTCCATCTCATAAAGCATATGGGTATTCTGGATATCAAAAAATTAATTCTAACCAACCGTTACAATACACGGTTACTTTAACTAAAGTTCTCAAAAATAAGTAAAATGAGAATAGCTAAGATCCTTTTTCTAATTGTAGTAATAGTTATCTCATCATGTAAATCAAACAACTATACTGATTTGGAAAAGGGCTTGTATGCAGATATTCAAACAGACAAAGGGGCTATTTTAGTCCAATTAGATTATCGAAAAGTTCCAATTACGGTAGCAAACTTTGTTTCTTTGGCGGAAGGAACGAATCCTTATGTAGCAAAAAGATTTAGGAATAAGCATTTTTATGAAGGATTACTATTCCATCGGGTTGTTAAAGATTATATAATTCAAGGAGGCGATCCTCAAGGAACCGGTGCTGGCGGACCAGGGTATCAATTTGAAGATGAGTTTCCAATAGATGAGAAAGGCGAGCTAATTCTAACACATAGTAAAAAAGGAATTTTATCTATGGCTAATGCCGGTTTTGATACGAATGGGAGTCAGTTTTTTATAACCTTAAAAGAAGCTTCGAATTTAGATGGAGTGCACACTGTTTTTGGAAGTGTTGTAGAAGGTGTACAAATATTAGATTCTATTGCTAAGGATGATGTAATAAACAAAGTCCAAATTATTAGAATAGGAAATGAATCAAAAAAGTTTAACGCTCCTAAAATTTTTGGAGACTATTTTAAGAAATTAGAAAAAGAAGCTGAAATAAAAGTAGAAATGGCCAAAACGGCTAAAACTAATTTTTTAAAGCAAAAAGAAATCTATGAGGCAAACGCTGATAGTTTGCACTCAGGACTTAAAATATATTTTATAAACAAAGGAGACGGAGAAAAACCTAATATAGGAAATGCGGTTAAGGTTTATTATTCAGGTTATTTCAATTCAGGTGAACTGTTTACTACTAATAATAAAGAAATAGCTGAACTTTATTTAAAATATGATCCTAAAGTAGAAGCTAGAGGTGGTTATAATCCTAAAAAAATGGATTATAGTCCAGATGCAGAACTAATACATGGGTTTAAAGAAGGGTTACAAAAAATGAATATTGGTGATAAAGTGATGCTTTTTATCCCCTCTCATTTAGCCTATGGTACACAAGGGCGTGGGCCGATACCACCAGACACAGATTTAATATTTGAATTAGAAATTGTAGAATAATTACAATTTTATTTGATTGATTCAATAGGCCATTACAGCCAATAACCGGGAATATTTGACAGATCTACTATTACATAATTTGCTATACTTTTTTTAGTAGGAACAACTATTGTTTAACGATACTTACTTTCTCGATTACAATATATTCACTTATACTTACCCTCATAATTATTCTTTTGTACCAACCTATGATTTACAGTAATAAGAGGGAATTGTTGTAGATTTAAAATAATATTTTGATAAAAGTGCAACACTACTTTTTTTTCATCGTATTTAATATGAGTTTCAGAAATAATTGAACAAATAGAAATAGCCAATAGCTATAATGAATCAAACCAAATTCTTGCATAGAGATCTAATTAAAAAATGCAAAAAGAACAATTGTAAAGCACAGATGAAAGTCTATGATTTGTATTGTGACGCAATGTTTAAAACAGCATTTAATTTTATGAAAGATAAAGCGTTGGCAGAAGATATGATGCAGGAATCTTTTATAAAAGCTTTTCAAAAATTAAATCAATTTAATGAAAGTGTTGCATTTGGTGCTTGGTTAAAGAAGATTGTAATCAACCAATGTTTAGATTACTTAAAAAGGAGAAAACTGACAATTGTTGAAATAAATGAAAATCATTTACAATTATCAGATGAAGATAATTGGAAGGTACAAAGTTCCATTTCTATAGATCAAGTTTATTATGCGATTGAACAATTGGCTGAAAATTATAAAATTACCTTAAAGCTATTTTTATTAGAAGGTTACGATCATCAAGAAATTGCTCAAATACTAAATATAACCGAAGTGGCATCGCGATCACAATTATTTAGAGCTAAAAATAAATTAAAGGAAATGCTAAAACAAAAGAACTATGCTTAAAGATATAAAAGAAATCATAAAAGAAAATGAAGGTGAAAAGCTAGAAATGTTATCTAATCATAGACAACGTTTTGAAAACAGGTTGCAAAAACAACAACCTAAAAAAGGGAAAAATTATTTGTTTCTAAAAATAGCCGCATCCATTTTGATATTGATAAGTGCTGGATATTTTTTAATTGGAAATAATGACCTTCAACCAGATGTAATTGATGAAAAAATAGACCTCGCTGCTATATCTCCAGAATTGAAACAAATCGAAAATAACTATGAAACGGCTATCAATTATGAATTACTTGGTATTGAAGTCACTGACAATAATAAAGAAATACTAGATAGTTATTTAGAAAAAGTATCAGTGTTGTCAGATGATTATAAAGTGTTGAGTAAAAAGTTAATTACTGATGATATTAATGAAAACATCGTAAATGCATTAATAAATAATTTACAATTAAGGTTGCAACTTCTATTGGAATTAAAAGATAAACTCAAAGAAATTAAATCAAATAAAACAATTCAAAATGAAGACAATACTATATAAAACAATAGGGTTACTACTAATGGTTAGTACAACTATAGGTGCTCAAAATCATCGGAGAACATACAACGAAGACTTTAATACCAACAAAGATGTTATAATTGATGTAAATACAAGAAATACAGATGTTAAAATTGAAACATGGAGCAAGAACAAAGTAAGTATCGAAGCGATTATCGAAGTTGAAGGAGCGGAAGATGAAAGAGCAGAAAGAACATTAGATAATTGGAAATTTAGTGCCATTGGTAATAAAAGTGAAGTAGAAATTACATCTAAATCTAATGGCGTTTCGAGTAATTACTTTTTCTCCAATGATGTAAATAATATAACTATTAAAGGAAATGTTAACGATCTTCAAAATTTTGAATATAGTTTTCCTGAGTTAGAGTTAGATAATTTGATTGCGTTAAACAATGATATTATGGTTTTTCCCGAATCTCCAAGATTGCCTGTTATGCTAGATTTCGATTTTCATTTTGAGGATGCTCTTCCTAAATTTGATTATGAAAAATATAAAACGGACAAGAGCTACTTAAAGAAATGGCAAAAAGAAATGGAAGAGAATTTAGAAAAAAACAAAGGGAATTGGGAAAAGGAAGCTGATAAAATTAAAGAAAATTCAGCCGTATTAAAGGTTGAATTAGAAAAAATGGCAGAAGAACAGAAGAAACATGCAGAAGAACGAAAAGAGATGTTGAAAAATCAGATGACACAAAGAAAAGAACTACTAAAGCAAAGAAAGAATCAGGTTATTATTAGGGGTAACTTTAATAAGCATGAGGCTGATATTAATAAAAAACGAAATATAATTATTGGAGTTTTGGAAGATAGAGAAAAAGTAAAAGTGAAAAGAACAATAATAATTAAGGCACCAAAGGATGCTAAATTTAAAATGAATGTTAAATATGGAACATTAAGCTTTTTAAACTAATTTTTAAATTACTAACTCAATTGAACCACTAAATTTATGAAATTTAGTGGTTTTTTGGTACATAATGACAGGGAGGAATTGGACATATTTTTACAAACTCAATACATTTAGAAGGATAGTTTTATTTAGTAGATATTCTAAGCATCAGACGAAAAGAAAAGAATAAAAATGGGCTCGAAAGAATTGGTTTTAATTTTTGTATATTTTCGACGGGTCACTATTTAAAATGTTGTTACCTTTAGGGCTTCTAAAAAAGAGCATATTTTATGGAGTTGTATAAACAACAAAAAATAAAAATTTATAATTCTCTTTCTAATCAGAAAGAAGATTTTGTTTCATTAAACGAAGGTTATATTGGGATGTATGTTTGTGGACCTACGGTATATAGCAATGTGCATTTGGGTAATGTTAGAACCTTTATGTCTTTCGATTTAGTGTATCGTTATTTTAAACATTTGGGGTATAAAATACGTTATGTAAGAAATATTACGGATGCTGGGCATTTAGAAAATGATGCTGATGTTGGTGAAGACAGAATTGCAAAAAAAGCACGTCTAGAAGAAATTGAACCTATGGAAGTTGTTCAGCGTTATACTGTTGATTTTCATAATGTACTGAGAAAATTTAATTTGTTGCCGCCAAATATTGAACCGACCGCTACAGGTCATATCATTGAACAGATTGAGATTATAAAAAGTATAATTGATAATGGCTTAGCATATGAAGTTAACGGTTCTGTATATTTTGATGTTTTAAAGTATAATGAGAAAGAACATTATGGTATTTTAAGTGGAAGAAATATTGAGGATGCTATCCATAACACCCGTGTTTTAGATGGACAATCTGAAAAGAGAAATCCTCAAGATTTTGCCTTGTGGAAAAAAGCTCAACCAGAGCATATCATGCGTTGGCCTTCACCATGGAGTGATGGTTTTCCGGGTTGGCATTTGGAATGTACAGCTATGAGTACTAAGTATTTAGGAGAACAATTTGATATTCATGGAGGTGGAATGGATTTGAAATTTCCACATCATGAATGTGAAATAGCACAGGCTCAAGCTCATAATAACGTAACTCCTGTAAAGTATTGGATGCATGGAAACATGTTGATTTTGAATGGCAAAAAAATGGCAAAATCAACAGGTAATTATATCTTACCTGAAGAAATAATTACGGGTAATAATTCTATTTTAAGTAAGCCTTTTCCTGCTACTGTAGCTCGCTTTTTTATGTTACAAGCACATTATAGAAGTATCTTAGATTTTTCAAATGATGCCTTAGTGGCATCTGAAAAAGGGTACTATCGTTTAATGAATGCAGTTAATCTATTAGACAATATACAAGAAAGTAAATCGTCTTCAATAGATATTTCTAATTGGATTCAAAGTTGTTATGATGCCATGAATGACGATTTTAATAGTCCCATTTTAATCGCAAATTTATTTGAAGGTGTAAAAACAATAAATTTGTTAGTGGAGAAAAAAGAGACTTTATCATCTGATGATTTAAAAACATTTAAGGCTACATTTAATACATTTATTTTTGATGTCTTAGGTCTAGAAAATGTTACTTCAACGGATAGTTCAGAAAAGTTGAGTAATGTTGTAGAATTGTTGATTGATATGCGTAATGAAGCTAGGATTAATAAAGATTGGGCATTGTCTGATCAAATAAGAGATCAATTGGCAGATGCAGGTGTCCAGTTAAAAGATGGAAAGGATGGTACAACTTTTTCAATATAAATACTATCAGATTAAAAAAATACTAACATATCCGTTTATATTGCTAGTTCGGTTTTATCAAACGGCCATTTCACCATATACTCCAGCAAGTTGTAGGTTTACACCAACGTGTTCTCATTATACTGTAGAAGCTTTGCAAAAACATGGGCTATTTAAAGGAGGATGGTTATCAATAAAAAGAATTTTTAGTTGCCACCCATGGGGTAGAAGTGGTTATGATCCGGTGCCAGATAAGAAAGAGAAATAAGGTTATAAAACAAAAAAGATAAGTCAGTTATGGCTTATCTTTTAGCTGTTAGATAGAATCTTTTTCATACGCTATTGGAAATTATAGTGTTTATAGTTAGACCAAAGTATTTTTTTTCTAATTTTAGTAGAAGGTAAAAGCGTATTTTTCCATGATTCAGTTGTTGTTTTGAGTATTGTGTTCATAATTTAAAGTTTTAAGGGTTAGGTGTTTTATTTTATCTATATCGTCTGTTTTTGTTCCAAATGCGACTAGAAGCTTTTCCTAAAGTTAATTTCTCTTGATTTGCTATTGTTCTCATAATGTTAGTTTTAGATTTTTATTATTTTTTTTGATTAATTGTATCTTCTTTTCTTGTTCCAAATGCGACTAGAAGCTTTTCCTAAAGTTAATTTCTCTTGATTTGCTATTGTTCTCATAATATTAGTTTTTATTATTCTTTTTGATTAATTGTATCTTCTATTCTTGTTCCAAATGCGACTAGAAGCTTTTCCTAAAGTTAATTTCTCTTGATTTGCTATTGTTCTCATAATATTAGTTTTTATTATTCTTTTTGATTAATTGTATCTTCTATTCTTGTTCCAAATACGACTAGAAGCTTTTCCTAAAGTTAATTTCTCTTGATTTGCTATTGTTCTCATAATATTAGTTTTTATTATTCTTTTTGATTAATTGTATCTTCTATTCTTGTTCCAAATACGACTAGAAGATTTTCCTAAAGTTAATTTCTCTTGATTTTTTATCCCGAAACTTCGGGACTCATAATTTTAGTTTTAGATTTAATTTCTCTTTATTTTTTATCCCGAAACTTCAGGATTCATTTTATATGTTTTTAATTGATTTATACTTAATAGACGACAGTGTGTATATTTTGTTACAGTACTATGTAATAAATAGTACTGTTTTAAGGATTATTTAACGATTTTATATGAATTCTAGTCTTGTGAATCTAGTGTAAGAAACTGTATTATAGAGTTTTAAACCGAACTTAATGTAAGGTAAAATAAATTAATGAAAAATTAAAAAAAATTAAATAAAGTGATTTTCAACAATTATTTTAGGAAATAGGAAGATGTAAATTAGATAATAATAGACGTTATGAGAGATGTTTTAAAAGAATTTAATTATAGTTTCTGTACTTTTTAGAGAGTTCAAAAACACTTTGTAATATTCTTT
This sequence comes from Aureibaculum algae, assembly GCF_006065315.1. GTDB lineage: Bacteria > Bacteroidota > Bacteroidia > Flavobacteriales > Flavobacteriaceae > Aureibaculum > Aureibaculum algae. Next base: position 1,853,698 of record NZ_CP040749.1, read on the forward strand.
GATCTTGCTCTGTATAAACTACATGCTTTCTAAGCATGACCATTTTTGCTACGTCATTAACTCTATTCATTCTATATTCGGTAAAACCAGAGGCACCACCCCATGAAAAAGAAGGAATAAAGTTTCTTGGGAAATTACTACCATATACATTGGCACTAACACCAACTACGGTACCTGTATTAAACATTGTATTAATACCACATTTAGAATGGTCGCCCATCATTAAACCGCAAAATTGTAAACCTGTGCTTTCAAAGCGATCAGTTTCATAATCCCATAATTTAACGTGTGCATAATTATTTTTTAAATTTGAATTATTAGTATCCGCACCAAGATTGCACCACTCACCAATTACGGAATTTCCTAAATAGCCATCGTGACCTTTACTTGAATATCCAAAAATGACAACATTACTCAATTCACCGCCAACCTTACTAAAAGGGCCCAAAGTGGTAGCTCCGTATACCTTTGTTCCCATTTTTATAACAGCATTATTGCAAAGAGCCAACGGCCCCCTTACAGTAGATCCTTCCCAAATACTGGCATCTTTACCAATATATATTGGTCCGCTTGATGCGTTTAATGTCACAAAGTTTATTTCTACACCTTCTTCAAGAAAAATATTTTCTTTGTTGATACAATTAACAGTATCAGGTATAGGCTCAGATTTTCTGCCACTAGTTACGAGATTAAAATCACTTTGAATAGCTTTTTCATTTAATGAAAAAATATCACTTACACATTTTACCTGAAGTAATTCTTCATCATAGATAATGGCTTCATAAGCTTCAAAATCAACTTCTTCTTGAGTTTCAGTTGTAAAAAAGGCAACAATTTCGTCATTATAATAGATTGCTTGATTCTCATGTAAAGTTTGTACCATTTCAACCAATTGTTCGGTAGGTAAAAATGAGGCATTTAACATTACATTTGTTTCCATTTCAACCATTGGATATTTTTCTTCTAAATATTCTTCAGTTAATGTGGTAGTTGTTAAACCCAAATATTTTTCCCATTTTTCTCTTATGGTTAAAATACCAATTCTAATATCAGCAACGGGTCGCGTATAGGTAAACGGCAGTAAATTGTTGCGTACATTTCCGTCAAATAAGATATAGTTCATTGAATTCTATTATTTTGCAATAATAGAACTATTTAATAAATATATTATTGTTAAGGTAAAATAATATGTTAGTAAGATTACTTATATTTGAAGAACTGACTTAAATTCTTTGCATTAAAGCAAAATATTTAAGTCAGTTTAATGAAAATCAACCATCACATATGCAAATAAAAAAATCACCTAAAGAGTTTGATGTCATTATAGTAGGGTCTGGTGCCGGAGGAGGAATGGCGACCAAAATACTATCAGAAGCAGGTCTTAATATAGCCGTTGTTGAGGCAGGTCCTCATTTTGATCCAGCGGATGCAGAACAAAAGAACCAATTAAAATGGCCCTATGAATCACCCCGAAGAGGAGCAGGTTCTACGAGAGCTTTTGGTGAATTTGATGCTGCTTATGGAGGGTGGAATATAGAAGGAGAACCCTACACTAAAAAAAACGGAACTGAATTTGAATGGTTTCGATCTAGAATGTTAGGAGGGAGAACCAATCACTGGGGGAGAATATCCTTACGTTTCGGTCCTTTAGATTTTAAAAGAAGAAGTCATGATGGGTTAGGTGATGATTGGCCTATTTCTTATGAAGATGTGAAACCTTATTATGACAAGGTAGATAAATTAATAGGTGTATTTGGTAGCAAGGAAGGTATTGCAAATGAGCCAGATGGGTTCTTTTTACCAGCACCGAAACCTAGATTACATGAAATGTATTATAAAAAGGGTGCCGAAAAAATGGGTATTCCTGTTATTCCGTCAAGACTTTCGATACTTACCAAGAAAATAAATGAAGATAGAGGAATCTGTTTTTACTGCAACCAATGTAGCCGATCTTGTAGTGTCTATGCCGATTTTTCATCAGGATCATGTCTTATATTTCCTGCTCAGAAATCTGGTGGACAAATAACGTTGTTTACGGATGCTATGGTTAGAGAAGTAGTTACAAATGATAGTGGTAAAGCTACGGGGGTCATTTATATCGATAAAAAAGATAGAAAGGAATATCAGCTTAATGCTAAAATAGTTGTTTTAGCAGCTTCTGCATGTAGTACAGCAAGAATTTTATTGAATTCAAAAAGTAAAACTCATCAAAATGGTTTAGGTAATAGTAGCGGAATGGTTGGTAAATATCTTCATGATTCTACAGGGGCTGACCGTGTCGGCTTTGTGCCAGAATTAATGAATCGTAAAATATATAATGAAGATGGCGTAGGTGGTATGCATGTATATTCACCTTGGTGGGGTAATGACAAAAAGTTAGATTTTCCGAGAGGCTATCATGTTGAAGTTTGGGGAGGTTTAGGTATGCCGTCATATGGATTTGGTTTTAACGCCAACAATCTTAACGAATATATTGGAGGAGAAATAGGTGGTTATGGCAATGCTTTACGCGATGATGTTAAACGTTTTTACGGCTCTATTGTAGGTATGGCGGGTAGAGGAGAATGTATTGCAAGAGAAGATAATTATTGTGAAATTGATCCTGACATGGTAGATGAATGGGGTATACCCGTTTTACGATTTAATTATACTTGGTCGCAACACGAAAAGTTACAGGCCAAACATATGGTTGAAACTTTTGATGAGATTATAGATGGAATGGGAGGAAAAGTGATTAGTGGAGAAAGACCTGGTGCAGATAGAGATTATGGCTTATTAAAACCTGGTCAAATTATTCATGAAGTAGGCACAACCCGTATGGGGAATGATCCTAAAAAATCAGTGACCAATAAATATATGCAATTGCATGATGTTGATAATGTTTTTATAGTTGATGGCGGACCATTTGTTTCACAGGCAGATAAAAATCCAACATGGACTATCTTAGCCTTATCATGGAGAACATGCGATTATATAGTTGATCAATTAAATAAACAAAACATATAGTATGATGAACAGAAGAGATACGATTAAGTCGTTATTATTAGGTTCTGTTGCTGTAGGATTAACAGTACAAGGCTGTGCTCCTAAAGCTGATAGTGCAACAACTGTATTGCCTGAAGCGGAGAATACACCTTTTTACGGACGTACTCCAGAAGAGAAAGCTAGAGATAAAAGGCTTCATGAAGAAGTATTTTTTAATGAGCATGAGTTAGAAACTATCGCTGTTATTTGTGATATCATTTTGCCAAAGAATGATGATTTTGGATCAGCAACAGATGCAAAAGTTCCTGAATTTATAGAGTTTATTATGAAAGACATGCCCTACCAACAAGTACCTATACGTGGTGGTATCATGTGGTTAGATAACTATAGTAATAAAAATAATGGAAAGGAATTCAAACGGTGTTCAACTGAGGAGCAATTAGTCATTTGCGATTTAATTGCCTATCCCAAAAAAACAAAGCCAGAACATAAACAAGGAGAGAAATTCTTTACCAGTATGCGGAATTTAACCCTAACAGGATACTATACTACTGAAATGGGAATAAAAGACTTAGGGTATAAAGGAAATACGCCAAATGTTTGGGATGGTGTACCTGAGGATGTGTTAAAAGCACATGGATTTGAATATGATGCTGAATGGTTGGCAAAATGTGTAGATCAATCTAAACGAGGTGAATTAGCCAAATGGGATGCTGATGGTAATTTAATTAGTTAGGTATTAGATTATAAATTATCATTTTTTTTTATGAACTAATTAATTTGTTTTAAAATTTTAGTAAATTGATACACTAATTCTTACGTAAACTTAATTATTAACTTAACTAAATCTTCATTATGAGAAAAACAAAATCAGTACTATTGTATCTTATTGCCTTTTTTTTAATAGGCTTTATATCCAGTTGTAACAATGATGCATTAGATGTACAAGAAGAGGCACAAATTGTACCAACGTTAAAGGGAACTGTATTAAAAAGTGCGACAGACCGTATGGGTAAATTCAATTATTTTAGAGCAAAAGTCGATGCAGGAGAAGATATCTCTCGAGAACTTTACGATTATGCTATGGATATGGAAATACCCAATGTAATTAACACGCCAGACTACGAGTTCATGAGAAATCAAATATTAGGAACAATATTAAATCCGGATGATTACAATTGTAATAATTCAACTATTCCTTTAAACGATTATGTGAATAACTCTATTTCGCAATGGACAGACTTAGATTATATCTATTATGTATTTTATAGTTACCACCCACAAGCGGATGCAATCTATTTTAAAGAACCGGGCTATAAAAAATATAAATATGGAGTAAACGGTGAATTCACAAATCAATTAAACCGAACATTTAAAGATTTAAAACGTTTTTGGAATATCAACTCGAGTGATATTTATATGGTACCTTTGTCTGGAAGTACATATCTTAATTTTGATAGATTGGTAGAAATTGAAGCCCTTTACTATCCAAGTCAATCTGACGAAGAGAATGAATTTTATGCACAATTCGTACAAGATTTATTTGGAACTGAAACATACTGGAATTATAATCACCCACTTTTTTCTTTTAATGCATTTGCATTATCTACAACCAATTCTTTTATCCAAGATAGGATAGTAATGGGTGACGGAATTTTGATGGGGTATGCTGCAATTGGCTTGGATGATGTAGCACCACAAGCAATTTTAGCCCATGAGTTTGGTCATCATATTCAATTTGAAAATGGTTATTTTATAGATGTAGCAGAAGAAGATCAACCCGAAGCTACACGTAGAACAGAGTTAATGGCGGATGCATTTGCTGCATATTATTTAACACATAAAAGGGGGGCGACAATGAACTGGAAGAGAGTAGAGCAGTTTTTAGAGGTTTTCTATAATATAGGAGATTGTGGTTTTGATAACCCTGGTCATCATGGTACTTATGAGCAACGTCTAGCGGCTGCTAAATGGGGTCGTGACTTGGCTAGTAATTCTTGGCCAAAAGGTAAAATATTAACCTCAGAAGTATTTTACCAGCTATTTGAAGCTACTTTAGATGATATCGTTAATTGTGACAATTGTTTGACTGAAATGGAGTAATATAGGCTAACTATTTACTTATCAATAAAAAGACTGCTTATGGCAGTCTTTTTTGTTATTATACCATAATAAATTTACCTTTGACTCTTCATAAAATAATTAACGACAAATGAAAAATAGAATTCTAATCGTTTTACTAACCGTATTTTTATCATTTACTGGCTTCAGTCAAACATCAAATGAATATTCCATATCCTTTGATAAAGCGGAGCAACATGAGGCACAAATAACTGCAGTGTTTTCTAATCTAGAAAATAAAGTGTTGCAATTGCGAATGAGTAGAACATCACCAGGAAGGTATGCAGTGCATGAGTTTGCAAAGAATGTATACAATGTTAAAGCAGTAGATAGCAAAGGTAATACCTTATCAGTTACACGTTCTGACCCTCATCAATGGAATATTGGTAGTCATGATGGAACTGTAAAAGTAACATACACCCTATTTGGAAATAGGGGAGATGGTACGTATAGTCAGATTGACGAAACGCATGCTCATTTAAACATTCCAGCTACATTTATGTATGCTCTTGATTATGAACATAGACCCATTAAGGTGAAGTTTGATGTTCGTAAAGATTTAAAATGGAAAGTCGCAACACAATTGAAGAATTTGGATAATAATACTTTTTATGCTCCAAACTTAGATTATTTCATGGATAGTCCTACGGAAATTAGCAACCATTCGGTAAGAAGTTTTATCGTTAAAAACGGAGAGAAAGATTTAAAAATAAATTTTGCACTACATCATAATGGAACCGAGGCTGAGTTTGACACCTATTTTGAAAAAGTAAAAAAAGTAGTTTTAGAACAGCAAAAAGTCTTTGGTGAATTACCTGATTATGATTTTGGCGAATACACCTTTTTGGCATGTTATATTCCAAATGCTTCTGGTGATGGCATGGAACATAGAAATTCTACAATAGTAACGAGTACAAGAGGTTTGGCTGAAGGAGGAATGGAAAGAAATATTGGTACCGTTTCGCACGAGTTTTTTCATTGCTGGAATGTTGAACGCATTAGACCACAAACTTTAGAGCCGTTTGACTATACAGAGGCTAATATGTCTGGAGAACTTTGGTTTGCAGAAGGATTTACAAGTTATTATACCAATCTAATTTTATGTAGAGCGGGATTAATAACGAAGAAAAAGTATGTTGAAGGTTTATCTGGTGGACTTAATTATGTATGGAATTCGCCTGCACGAAAATATTTTACCCCAATAGAAATGAGTTATCAAGCTCCTTTTGTAGATGCAGCTAGATCAGTTGACCCTGTAAATAGAGAAAATACTTTTATTAGCTATTATACGTATGGAAGTGTGTTGGGCTTAGCTCTTGATTTATCTCTGAGAGATTTAGATGGAGACAAAAATTTAGATGATTTCATGAAATTATTATGGAAAACTTATGGTCGTAATGAAATACCTTATACGGTTAGAGATTTACAAAATGTTCTGACTACATATGCGGGAGCAACATTTGCAACAGATTTTTTCTCTAATTATATTTTTGATAGTAAAATGCCAGCTTATAAAACGTTATTGGCTTCGGTTGGAGTTGATTTTAATCAATCTAACCAGAATGAATTAGATTTAGGAGTTCATATAGGTAACTTTAAAATAAGTTCAAACCCTATAGAAGGTGGTCCTGCTTATAATGCAGGGTTAGCATTAGGTGATGAATTGATTTCATTAGATGATATGGTGATAAACGCTGAAACTAAAGATGCAACATATTTTGGGCAGTTTCAACCTAACCAAACTGTAAAATTAATTTATAATCGTTTTGGTAAGCAAAGAGAAACGCAATTTACTTTTAAGGCCAACAATGATTATAGCACCAAATTACAAGAAAAGGTAAGTAAAAAAGTTAAGGAGAATAGAGAGCAATGGTTACGGACTAATTAAAAAAGCATAAATTGATATTTCAATAAGCCCTGCTAAAATTAGCATTATCTAATTCATTTTTAGTTTGATACGTGTTTGTCAGAGGTAATTATTTCGAGTTGTTTAATATATAAGCAATAGCAAATCTCTATTTCTAACTTATCAATAATAGGTCAAAGTTAACTCAAGTACGAATAATACTTTGTAATAATTGATATACTGCTATTGCTTATATATACTATTTACTACTGAGCTGCATTATTTACTGTGCAGCAAGTTATTAATTGTTTTATTCCATTTTTCTATTGATTGTAACTCATCACTCAATTGATAGCTAACTTCAGCATTGTAAAATTCCAACATAATGTCGGGTTTATTCTTATCGACAGGGCTAAGTTTTAAGTCAAGTTTGTCAATATCCTTATCGGAATGAGCACCTGAACTACCCACCTTAACGATTTCGCATTTTTTAATCGTAGAGAGGTTAATAAAATAGGATTGCTCTTCTTCCTCTGTTTTTAATATAAAAGAAACGGAATTTTTTGACGCATCTATACCAATAGCGTAGTATTTGAAGATATCATGCTGTGTTATTTCAGAATTGTGTTCTTTCGCTATATTTTTAAGCGAAATTAATAACTGTTTTACTTTTTTCTTTTTACTTCTATTTGTTAATACGAAGGGCATTGCACATATTGCAACACTTACACCTCCTATAATGGTTGTTCCTAAATCCATGGTATGTTTTTTAAATTTTGATACAATAATTTCTGTATGAAGTGATAAATCACAACATATCAATGCGTTAAATGTAGCTACGAAAAAAGTGGCTTAAACATAAAAAAATTACCAAAAATTATGGAAAGGAAATATGAGATCAGTCTTTCTAGACCGAATCAGTTGTGTTTTTAGATGGCTTTTATACTGTTTAAATTTTGCATTAAGCAGTATTTCATTGGAGCGGAAAATGGCCCAAAAGCCCTCATTACCCAATTTAAAAATGGGCAACGTAAATTCTGTGAATTCAGAAAATAAATTTTCGAATTGTTGCGTATGAGGGTAAAGAACATTAGAAAGAGTCGTTGAAAACTCCTTTTGTTCACTTTTTTGTTCAATAACTGGTGTGTCTGAAGATAAAGATGTTTTTGCAGGAACATATATACCAAAACAGTACACTGAAATGAGTAGAACTACACTAAGTATTTGATTCCACCTTTTCATTTTAAGCTTTTTGAACTTTAGAAAATATGTTATTAATTGCAATCATAGTAAAACACTCTTGGATAAATCAAAAATTGAGGTCTCGTACGTATTATTTTTTGTCTTATTTAGACGGTACAAATTTAGTTCTTTTACCAAATAAAAGATAAAAATTTTGTTAAATTGTATTCGTTATAATCCTATCAATATTTGTAACTGTTTCTTTTAAAGAAGTCATTGTGATGATCTGCTGAAGTAACCGTTAGATTCTTTGTGTACTGCATTTAGAGAGTAAAATTATAGCGTTTTGACTAGACATGAGTTAAGGATAATTGTATTTTTAAGTTTGAAAATAGGTAAGAAGTTGCATTCTTTTTATTCATTTGCTTTTAATACTCTTAAGATATTACCTCCAAGTATTTTATAAATATCTTTTTCGTTATACCCTCTTTCTATTAATGCTTTTGTAATTAATGGATATGTTGTAACGTCATCTAATTGTTTAGGAGGTAAAACAATACCATCAAAATCAGAACCGATACCAACATAATCAACACCTACTAATTTAATGATGTATTCAATATGATCAATAACAAGATGAAACGGAGCTTTTAATTCTTCTGTTTCTAGATGATATTTAGAATACATTGATTCTTCGGCTACATAAGGGTTTATACCTAATTGCTTCAAAGAATCTATTTCAGTTTTATGTTTTACGAGAAATTTTTCTTCCTTTTTTGCAACGGTAGCATCTATAAAGCCAGAATTGAAATTAATCTGAATAACGCCACCATTTTTTGCAATAGCCTTTATTTGATCGTCTTTTAGGTTTCTAGGATGAGGACAGATAGTATAAACTGAACTGTGTGAGGCTATAATAGGTTTTGTAGTAGTTGCAATTACATCCCAAAAAGTTTGCTCTCCAACATGTGAAATGTCAACCATTATACCTAATGTATTCATTTTATGGACAATTTGTTTTCCCAATTCAGTCAATCCTTTTTCACCTTCTGAATTAAGCGTTCCGTCTTTTTTTGATTCATCAGAGGCACTTGTTGCCCATGATGTAGAGTTATTCCAGGTAAGGGTTATGTAGCGTACACCGCGATTGAAAAGTGTGTCTAACTTATGTATATCATTTTCAAATTGATGACCACCTTCTAAGCCAATGAGTGCTGCTATTTTATCCTGCTGTACAACTTTTAACAGTTCTTCAGTAGTGGCAACCTTAACTATTTTAGTTGGATTTCTTATAATTACGGCATCTAAACTGTCCATTTGTGCATTGGCATATTGATATGGGTTTGCTTGATTGCCATCACTCCACACGGAGAAAAATTGAACATCTAAACCACCTTGTTTCATTCTGTTCAAATCACTATGTGTTTTTCCTGTTAGGTCGTCATCAATTATAAAACCTTTTTCCATGGTATGGAGCAGAATGTCATTGTGCGTATCAACAAATATGGCTTGGTTATGAATTTCTGCTAATGTTTTGGGGCCTCTTTTGTTTTCTGGGGATTGTTTACAAGAGACAAAAATAAAAAATAATACTACTAAATATCTCATATGCTTGATTTCAAGGTTGTGGTTATCATTACGATAATTGGTTAGGCCTAGGATTGTTGCCTTAATATGCACGGAAGTTAGCAAATTTAAACGGAATAGAAAGGTAGTTCCAAATACTTGTTATCTTGGGAGGGGGGATTAGGTAAACTAGCACTTATAATTTATGTTTTGCTTTTTTGTAAGTTTTTTTATTTATAAAACTTTTTTTAATTAAATCCAATTTACACTATAAATAATCAAACCACCAAATAGAAATGCAAAGGGCGAAATAAGTCTAAAATAAAAAGGCTTAATTATATGAGCACTTCCTGTAGAAAATTTATGATGTAATTTTCTGGGAACACAATAGAGTATCAATGCCGTAATCAGCATAAACCACCCTAATACTTTAAATGCTTCTGGAAATTTACAAAAATCCGAATATAAAATAAAAGCTACTCCAACAACGAGTCGTAATGTGATTTCTGTATAATTTATAAAATTAGTGCTGGCAAATTTGCTTAATGTCATTCTTGCTTTTTGTGGATTAAAAAGCATTATAAATCCAGTTACAATTATAAAAAATCCGAACATAATTATGATCATTCTTGCGAATTCTATTTTGATAATTTACGTTGGTAGTGACAAATGTTGCATAACCGTATTGTATAAACACATTCTATTTATACGCATTATAACTATAATATAAATTTTAATTCAAACTTGGATTCTCTGGGGCGTTGGCCCATAATTTATATTCACCACCAAATTTCATCAATTGGTCTTTCCAAAAAGATTGGTCAGAAATTCCAAATATATTTTGGTATTGGTTTTCAATAACGATCCATGAAGTAGTTTCTAATTCGTCTTGTAATTGATCTTTACTCCATCCTGAATAACCCAGAAAAAAGCGGATATCTTCTTTTTCAAGCTCGTCTTTTTCTAATAATTCTTGTACAACTTCAAAATCACCGCCCCAAAAAATACCATCGGTTATTTCAATACTATCAGGAATTAAATGTGGAACACGATGTACAAAATATAAATTTTCTTCAGAAACAGGCCCACCTTTATAAATGGTAAGATTAGAATCTATTTCTGGTATTATATCGCCTAATACATATTGTGAAGGCTTATTTATTATAAATCCGATTGAACCTTGATCGTTGTGTTCAGATAATAATATTACAGATCTATTAAATGAGGTATCGTTTAAAATTGAGGGTTCCGCAATAAGCAATTTGCCTTTTGTTAATTCTGTTTGTCCCATAAGTTATTTAATTACCCTCTAATATAGTAATTTTTATTAGAAATACATAGGTGTGATTTACCTGTATTAATGGATGATATAAAATATGAGGAATTCTTTTTTAAGGAAAAACGTTACATGACGTCATTGTACTCAATAGTAATATAGATTACCAATAGTAATGGTAGAAGAAAATAATAAAAAAATAGACATAAAAAAAGCTCTCATTGAAAAAATGAGAGCCTTTAAGTTTTTGTGTGAACTAAAATTAGTTTACAGAACTTTTTAATTCAGCACCTGGCTTAAATTTCACTACATTTTTAGCAGCAATTTTTATAGTTTTCCCAGTTTGAGGATTTCTTCCATCTCTAGCAGCTCTTTTAGAAACTGACCAAGAACCAAAACCTACTAAAGAAACTCTTCCGCCTTTCTTTAAAGTTTGTTCTACATTACCCATAACTGAATCTAATGCTTTTTTTGCAGCTGCTTTTGAAATTCCTGCGTCTGCAGCCATAGATTCTACTAATTCTGATTTGTTCATAATTTTTAAATTTAAAATTGATTAATAATTAATTGCTTGTTTAAGCTGAACAAATATAGATTTTATAAGGGTTAACGCAAGTTTTACCTATGAAAAAGTCTTATTTTGTTAATAAAACGGGGTCAATTGTTAATAACCATGGGTTTTTAATTCACTTTTTTAACGCGAAGTCACTGATAATAGGCATTCATGTTAATTTTTTGTTAATCTAACTTAACCTACACAATATTATTGAACATGTGCATTTTGGTCAAATTTATACCCATTAAGTAAGTCGCCAACTTTCATTTTACGTTTACCTGGTAATTGTAACTCTTCAATAATAAGGTATCCATTATCTAAGGCAACCTTCAATTCTGATTTACCAACAATTAATTTTCCTATAGAATGGAGGTGCTGTTCTTTTTCCTTTTTTACATTAAAAATCTTCATTTCAAAAGTTTCCTCATTATTAATAAGAACGGTCCAAGCACCAGGATAAGGATTTAGGCCTCTAATCTTATTATAGACATCATCCAATGATAAGTTCCAATCTATTTGACACGTATCTTTAAAAATCTTTGGAGCGTCTTTTAATTGATCCTCCTCAAATTGATGTTGAGGTGTGGTTTCAACTTCACCTTCTTCAATCAGTTTTACAGTTTTTACTACAAGACCACTACCTAACTCCATTAACTTATCGTGCAAAGTTCCAGCCGTATCATTTTTATCAATAGAAATCTCGTCCTTTAACAAGATAGCACCCGTATCAATTTTGTCATCAATAAAAAACGTAGTTACTCCGGTTGTTGTTTCACCATTAATTATTGCCCAATTAATAGGTGCAGCTCCTCTATAGTTTGGTAAAAGGGATGCGTGCAAGTTAAAAGTACCTATTTCTGGCATTTGCCAAACTACCTTAGGTAACATTCTAAAGGCTACTACAATTTGTAAATTGGCTTTGAGTTCTTCTAACTGTGTTAGAAATAACTCATTTTTTAAATTAGTGGGTTGTAAAATGGCAAGGTTTTGTTCTAATGCGTATTTTTTTACAGCAGATTGATTTAATTTTCTCCCTCTACCAGACGGTCTGTCAGGTGCGGTAATTACGCCTACTACATTATAATTGTTTTCAATTAAGGCTTTTAATACACCCACAGCAAAATCGGGTGTGCCCATAAATACTATTCTAACATCAGTCATTTTGGTACTAGTTCTAATTTGTTTTGCGAATTTATAGTTATTTTATCAGTATCCAATAGGTTTTGTAAGCTCTTTAATAGGGTAGAAGAGGGTATATTTAAAAGGATAGCAATTTCTTTACTAGACAACTGTTTCTTTACCCTTAATAGTTCTAAAATTTGATTTGATAAATAGGTGGTGTTTGTTGTTGCAATAGAATTGTTCGCTAAGCAAACATCGCAAATACCACAGTTTACTTCTAATTTTTCATCAAAATAATTGAGTAACAATTTACTTCTACAAATAGTATCATTTTCAGCGTATTCTATAATAGCATTAATCTTTTCTAATTTTATACTATTATATTGGTTAATGTCTTTAGATATAGCATTAATCGTTCTGTTATCTTCTCTTGGAACTAAAAACTGTAATTCACTTGTATTTTTATTATTTTTATATTTAAGCAAGCCATCTTTCTCAAGTTTTATCAACATGTCTTTAATTGTTGAGACTTGTGTCTCTAATTTTTTGGATAAAACAGATTCATTTATTTTAATAAAATTGTCAAAAATACCTCCGTGCGTTCTCAAAATTATTTTGACTAGGCCATTATTGGTTCGCTCTGCATAATCTAACACTTGGTTTGGAGACATTATAAATTTTAACATAGATTGTTTGTTAAAACCTTCGTTAAATAAAAGAATTTGTTCTCGTTCCAATAATTTTAAAGCATTGTATGTTTTTAAAATATTCATTTTATAAGTGTGGCAAAATGTAGCAAGATCAAATTCAAATTGATGTTCTGGTCTTTCTCCAAATGCAATGTAAAAATATTGATTTAAGTGATTATAAATTTCTTTTGCAAATTCAGGTGTTACCACACCTTTTTGAAATTGATTTTTTAGATTGTTGATGGTGTGATCATTGGCAAAAAGGATGGAGCTGGCGTCATTACCATCTCTACCTGCTCTACCAGCTTCTTGCATGTAATTTTCTAAACTAAAAGGTAAATCGACATGGATAATTAATGCAACATTATCTTTATCTATACCCATTCCAAAAGCATTGGTAGCTACCATTATTGGTGTTTTTTCTTCCATCCAATTATCGAAAGAACGTTGCTTTTCTTCATTTGATAATCCCGCATGATAATACGAGCTTTTAAAATTATTTTTGTTTAAATGATTGCTGAAATCTTGTACGCGTCGTCGGCTATTTACATAAATAATGGTGGTGTTATTACTCTTCTTAAGTAACTTTTTTATCTCAAAATAAACATCTTCATGTCTAGATATTTTTAGAGCCAATTTTTTTCGAACCAATGATTGTTTAAAAACAGTAGCATCTTCTATTTCTAAATTTTTCATTAAATCGTCTAAAACTCGACGGGTTGCTGTGGCGGTTAAAGCAAGTATTGGGGCATCAATACCTAATTCTTTAATTGCAGGAATTTTTAAATAAGCAGGTCTAAAATCATGTCCCCATTCAGAGATACAGTGAGCTTCATCAACAGCAATTAGGTTAATATCTAACTGTTTTAGTTTTTGTTGAATAAAATCAGATTGTAATTTTTCTGGTGAAACATATAAGAATTTATAATTACCAAATTGTAGATTATCAAATGCTTGTATGGCCTGTTCTTGATTTAGATTAGAAGTAATCGCAATGGCTTTAATGCCTTTTTCTTTGAGATTGCTAACTTGGTCATTCATTAATGCAATTAATGGCGATACAACCAAGCAAACTCCTTTTTTTAATAATGCAGGTATTTGATAACAGATAGATTTACCACCACCAGTTGGTAAAATAGCAACTACATTTTTACCCTCTAAAATAGTATTAATAATTTGTTCTTGCGAAGCTCTAAAGTTGGGGTAGCCCCAGTAGGTATTCAGTAGCGTTCTTGCAGTTTCCATTAGTTAGGTTTCACATTGTCTAGAATAAAATCAACTCTTAAATTTATATCGCCTACAGGCACTTCTATGATGTTATATCCTAATTTTGTATAGGCCTGCTTTAAATGTAGATACAAATCTGTAGCCATTTCAAAACTCTCGTAACGTTCATCATCAGTGGTGTAAATTTCTTTCCATGGTGGCAGTAAAAACACACTATCATATTTATATTTTTCACTTTTTTGAATATATATTTGGGGAAATTGAGTCTCGGTATGATTCATATAGGCATGAATGTCTGGAATACCTCTATCGAAAAAGATAATGTCAGCATCCAATTTTAAAGATTCTAAATATTGATTTTCCCTTCCTTCTAACAGTAGTTTACTAAACAATAAAGGATCGTTTAAAAACAAATATTCAATACCGTTAGACCTTGCTTCTAAAGTGATTTGTCTTGATATTTCAGGGATACAGATAAGATTTCTACGCTCTAATTCGTTTATTAAAGTAGTTTTGCCTGTTCCAGGGCCTCCAGTAATTACAATTCTTTTTGGAGAAGTTTTTAGATTACTTGTCATATAACAAAGAAACTAAATTTTATCTGTATTTTTGTCAGTGATTGGTCATTTTATATAATGACAACTCTATATGGTACATTAATTGCCTTATATCTTATAAAAAAAGTGATGAGCGAACAAATTGAATTTTATAAAAAATTAAAGCATAGATTAGAAGAAACTACAGAGTTTCCCACAAAATATTTGTATAAATTTATTATTCCTGCAGATGATAGTAAGATGTTAGAAATTGAAGTAATATTTGATCATACTGGAGCTGTAATTGAGAAGAAAACTTCGAAGACTGGTAAATATGTCAGTTTATCCATTTTAGTTCAAATGGCTAATGCTGATGTAATTATTGCAAAATATAAGGAAGTAGCCAAAGTAGAAGGCGTTATATCTTTGTGATATTTTTAACAGGATTATATATAAATATAAAATATTTTTGGGCGTTCTAAGCGATTAGAATTTACAACATTAAACTTTTTATGAATTTAAAGAACCTATTGATTTGTCTTTTCTTTGTAAACTATTTTTACATAGGGGCACAAAGCAAAAAAGATATACTATTTACTGTAGTAAATGAACCTGTTTATAAGGATGAATTTACGCGAGTTTTTAATAAAAATAGAGATATTGTTGCAGAGGAAAATAAAAAATCTGTCGAAGAATATTTAGATTTATATGTTAACTATAAGCTGAAACTAAAACAGGCTTATGACCTTAATTATGATACGGTTGCGTCATTTAAAAAGGAGTTAAATTCTTATCGAGAGCAATTAATTATTCCATACTTAACGGATAGTAAAATTACAGAATCTTTAGTTCAAGAGGCATTTGAAAGAAGTCAATTAGAAATTAATGCCAGTCATATATTGGTTGGAGTTCCTAAAAAGGCATCCCCTGCGGATACTTTAAAAGCATATAAGAAAATTATTGAAGCGAGGTTAAAAGCAGTAAACGGGCAACCTTTTGAGGAAGTTGCTAAAGAGTATTCTGAAGATCCATCAGCTCAACAAAATGAAGGTAATTTAGGGTATTTCACTGTTTTTGATATGGTTTATGACTTTGAAAATGCAGCATATAATACACCAGTAAATAAGGTTTCAATGCCGTTTAGAACCCAATTTGGTTATCATATTGTAAAAGTAAATGATAAAAGAGAATCTCAAGGTGAGGTAGAAGTAGCTCATATTATGATAAAGGAGAACCCTACAGATTCACTATATGCTAAAACTAAAATTGAAGAGATATATGCTAAAGTGAAGCAAGGAAGTCCATTTCATTTTTTAGCGAACTTACATTCAGACGATAAAACATCAGCATTAAATGGTGGAGCGTTGCCAAAATTTAGTGCCAATAAAATGATAAAGTCATTTTCTGATGTTGCGTTTTCTTTAAAGGAAGTTAATGATGTTTCCAAACCATTTAAAACCGTTTATGGATGGCATATTGTAAAATTAATAAAGAAACATCCCATAACAGATTTAGAAAGTAGAAGAGCGGAGTTAGTTCAGAAAATTGAAAAGAACGAGCGTTCTCAAAGAGCAGGAAAGTCAGTCGTAAATAAACTAATGAATTCTTATAATATATTTAAGGATGAAGAATTACAACAACTATTCTTAAAAAACAATACACTTGAGCTTAATAAGAAGTTAGACCACGATCTTTTTACAATTAATGGAGAAGCGACGAAAGTATCTGAATTAGTAGCATATAGTACTGGGAAAAATACAAATCAAAAAGAGATTTATAATAGCTTTATAGAATTAAAAGTACTTGATTATTTCAAGGCCAACTTAGAAAAAACAGAAGTAGATTTTGCGTTTACGATGCAAGAGTATAAAGATGGATTATTACTTTTTGAGCTTTTGCAAGACAAAGTATGGAAAAAAGCAGAAAAAGATACGGTTGCGTTGCAACAGTATTTTAATGAACATTCAGATAAATATGTTTTAAAGAAAAGAGGAGATGTTATTTTAGCATCATGTACGGTTAAAGAAAAGGCTGATGAAGTTCAAAGCATGCTTTCTTCTGGTAAAAGTCTTGATGAGATAAAAGCAGTAGTAAATGAAGACCCTATTATTCATGTTATTTTTACAAAAGGAATTTTAGAAGAAAATCACAAAAAATTCCCAAAGAACTTTTCTTTAGATTCTATAGGAGTTTCTGATGTTTATGAAGAAAATACGAATAACTTTGTGGTTGTTAAAACGATAAAAATTTTACCATCAGAACCTATGCAGTTTAAAAAGGCTCGTGGTTTGGTAATTAATGATTTTCAAGAACAGCTAGAAAAAGATTGGATTGTAGAATTAAAAAAACAATATCCAGTAAAAGTTAATAAAAAGCTTTTAAAAAAATTGATGAAGCAAAATCAAAATTAATTTGAATTATAGAATCATATATATAATTGTAGTTTTAGCCATTTTTTCGTGTAAACGATCTGAAAATGAAGGAAAACCTGTAGCTAAAGTCTATGAAAATGTTTTATATGAAAAAGATATTAATGAAATACTGCCTGATAATATTTCACAAGAAGATAGTTTAATTTTTGTAAAAAATTATATAAACAAGTGGGCTAGAGAACAATTGTTGGTTCAAAAAGCTAAAATTAATCTACACGAAGAGAAAGAGCATATTAATACATTGGTAAATCAATATCACCAAGATTTATTAATAAATAAATATAAAGAAGCAGTAGTAAAACAAGAATTAGACACACTAGTAACTGAAGAAGACATCGAAAAATTTTATGGAGATAATACGGAAATTTTTAAATTGAATGAAGCTCTTATAAAGTTCAGGTATATCTTTTTCGATGAAAAGATTAATAATGCTAAGGAGTTTATTTCATTATTTAAAGATGATAAACATGATTCCGATATTAAAATAATGAAACAAGAATTGCAATTAAAATCTCATAATTTAAATGATTCCATTTGGATAAAATATGACGATGTTTTAAAGAATGCGTCATTCTTAAAAAGTTATGATAAAAATGATTTTTTGAAGAAAAATAAATTTATTCATAAAGAAGATTCAACAGGGGTTTACCTAGTTAAAATTAAAGATGTATTATTGCGGAATGATACGGCTCCAATGAGTTATGCCATACCTACCATAAAACAAATGATATTGCACAAGCGTAAGCTTGAGTTATTAAAAAAAATTGAAGAAACATTAACTGAAGATGCCATTAAAAATAAAGAATTTCAAATATATTAATATGTTAAAAAAGTTTATAGTACTTATATTATTAGGATTTACGTTTACAACGCAAGCTCAAGATTCTATACAAGCTCAAAAAAGAGTAAAATTAGATGGTGTTGCTACCGTTGTTGGAAAGAACATTGTATTGGAATCTGAAATTGCTGCTTATAAATTAGAATTTGAACAGCAAAGTGAAGGTAAAGTAGATATATCTGACTGTGAAATGCTAGAGCAAATTATGGAAAGAAAACTATTGTCTCACCATGCGGTAATTGACAGTGTTGTTGTTACAGAAGCGGAAATAAACCAAAACGTAGAACAAAAAATTGCTTATTTCTTGCAACAATTAGGCTCTGAAGAAAAAGTCTATTCTTTTTATGGCTTTAATGATATGGCTGATCTTAGAAAGGAGTTTAATGAAGTTGAGAAAGAAGGTTTAATGGTTAAAAAAATGCAACTTCAATTGACTGAGGAAGTTGATGTTACTCCAGAAGAGGTTCGGAATTACTATAAAAGTTTAGAAGACGAAAACAATTTACCTGAAATTGGTGCAGAAATCGAATTACAACAAATTGTAATGTATGCAGAACCATCTAAAGAGGAAGTAGAAAGAGTACTAGATAAACTTAAGGAAATTAAAAAGGACGTTGAAAATGGTGGTAATTTTAAAATGAAAACCATATTGTATTCAGAAGATCCTGGTGTAACTGAAAATAGTGGTTTGTATACAATTACGAGAGAAAGTCAATTTGTAACTGAGTTTAAAGAAGCTGCGTTTAGTTTAGATGAAGGTGAAATGTCTGAGCCTTTTAAATCTGATTTTGGGTATCATATTTTACAAGTTGAAAAGGTAAAGGGGAAACAACGTGATGCCAGACACTTATTATTGCAACCAGAAGTTACGAATGAGCAGAGAGAAAAAGTAAAAGATTCTTTAGAAAATATTAGAACAGAAATCTTAAAACTAAAGATATCGTATGATGATGCCGTGGTAAAATATTCTGAAGAAAAAGAAACAAAAGCGAACAAGGGATTATTAATGAATCCTGAAACGAACGACTCTAAGTTTGATTTAACAAGAATGGATCCTACGTTATATGCTCGTGTTAGCACCTTAAAAAAAGGAGAATTAACAGATGTATTTTTAGATAGAACTAGAGAAGGAAAAGAAATGTTTAAAATAATCTTAATGAAATCTAAAACCGATGCACATACGGCTGATTTAGTTAAGGATTATGTTAAAATACAAGGGTTAGCTTTACAAAAGAAAAAAGAAGAAACGATTGCTAAATGGACTAAAGATAAAATAGGAGATACTTATATTAAAATAAATAAGGACTATAGCAATTGTGATTTTAAAAACAATTGGAAAAAAGAAAGTACTCAATAGTCAGTAAACTCATAATTCATTAGTAGTATAAATTAAACCATTAAATAGTTGTCAATGTCTGACGTAGCAGCAGTCGAAAATTTAGTAATTAAGTATAAAGAACTTCAACAAGAGGTTGGTAAAATTATTATTGGCCAACACGATGCAATAGATCATGTATTGCTTTCTGTTTTATGTGGCGGTCACTCTTTACTAATCGGAGTCCCAGGCTTAGCTAAAACTTTATTGGTAAATACTATTTCACAAACTTTAGGTTTAGATTTTAAGCGGATTCAATTTACGCCAGATTTAATGCCTTCTGATATTATTGGTAGTGAGATATTAGATGAGAATAGACATTTTAAATTTATAAAAGGACCTATATTTTCAAATATCGTTTTAGCTGATGAAATTAATAGAACTCCACCTAAGACACAAGCTGCTTTATTAGAGGCAATGCAAGAAAAGTCAGTTACGGTAGCAGGACATCAATATAAGTTAGATGCTCCATTTTTTGTATTAGCAACGCAGAATCCAATTGAACAAGAAGGTACCTATCCATTACCTGAAGCACAACTGGATCGGTTTATGTTTTCTATATTTTTAGATTATCCAACCTATCAAGAAGAGGTTGATATTGTAAAAAGTACTACAAACGATGAGGTTAAAGTTATTAACCCTATTTTTTCGGCTCAAGAAATTTTGAATTTACAACATTTAATAAGACGTATTCCTGTTGCAGACAATGTAATCGAATATGCCGTAAGTTTGGTTTCTAAAACAAGACCAAATTCTACCAAAGCAGCACAAATTGTAAATGATTATATAGATTGGGGAGCTGGTCCAAGAGCTTCACAAAATTTAATAATAGCAGCAAAAGGGTATGCTGCTATTCATGGTAAATTCTCTCCAGATATTGAAGATGTTCAAGCAGTTGCAGAAGCTATTTTACGCCATAGAATCGTGAAAAATTATAAGGCAGAAGCAGAAGGTATTACGGAAGAACAAATTATAAAGGAGTTGTTTTAATTACTATCTTAATTTACTAGAGCAAATACTATAATTAATAGTGAGATTTCTAAAGTTATATAAACGGTTAACGGCTATTCAGATATTAATTACTTGTGAAATTGTGTAGCTGCAATTCCTATATTCTGTTAAAATAATATAATTTCTACTTTTTGAAACATGATGAACCTTGTAAAATAGCTACTTTAGAAATTACTTATGAGACAAAATTTATTTAAAATTGTAATCATTTTTTTAATGGGTACAATGGTTTGTTCGGCACAATTGTCTAACCTTGCTAAAATAGATTATACAAGACTACCTATAGGGAATTCAGATGTTGGTTACGATCGCTTTAGAGGTTTGTTCAATTACCCTATAAAACTAAATGAGGATAGTTTTTTATTGGTAGGGCTGGACTACAGTAAAATAGAATTGTCTTTTGATAAACGTGTTACCAATTTTGATATCGATGCAATTGATGACTTTCAATTACTAGACTTAAACATTGGTTATACCTACAAGATGAATGATAATTGGCGTGTTGGAGCTCGGTTATCAACAGGTTATAGCTCGAATTTGGTAAAGAAACTAACCTTTGAAGATGCAGTGTTCTCAGGTGATTTAGTTTTTATAAATGACAAAAGAAAGGATAGTACCGTGTCTAAACCTTATCGGTTGATTCTCGGTGTATCCTATTCAGAAAATAGGGGAATTCCCTTTCCACTTCCATTTATTAGTTATTACCGAAAATTTCATCCCAAGTGGTCTTATAATTTAGGGGTTCCTAAATCAAATTTGCAATACCATCTGTCTGAAAAATCTAGAGTTAAATTGGTCGCCGAATTGGACGGGTTTACAGCCAATATTCAAGATGGACTTTTAGTGAATAATGAAGATATTGCAAGTAAGGCAATCATGTCCATTATCATTGCTGGTTTTAGATATGAATACAAAATTACCAAACATCTGGAACTCTATGCAAACCTCGCCAATATCATTAGTAGTAGTGCCAAATTAAAAGACAAAAAACATAATACGGTAACTACAGTCAATAAGAACAACTTTTACTATTTTAAAACTGGAATACGTTTTAAAATTTAAAAGGATACTAAAGGGCAATAAATAAAAGAACAAACGGTACCATATAACTTACTAATGAACTGGTTATTAATAAGAAATAAAATTCTAACAAAAAGAAACGCGAGAAATAAGCGTTAATTTTAAAACGTTTTTGTTGCTAATAGAGTTGTATTTACCCAACATTCCAATAATCGAAATGTTACTTTTCACATTGTTTTCTATATCTTAATGTTGCTGGTGCCAACCCAAAATTGTCTTCAATTAGGGATATGCTATTTAGTTCTAACAAACCAACTTTAATTAATGCTTGATGGTGTATACTATGTTCTAAACAATATGCTAACTCTCTTAAAACAGAAGTCTGTATTTTTATTTGTTTTCCTTCTTCAGCACAAAAATCACCTTCAAGAATGAGTAACTTATCAGTGTTAATCGTTTTTAAACCAGCATTTATACTGTCAATTATTTGAATAGCATAGTGCGTGTCCGTTTCAATTAATAGATTTCTCTTACGGCTGTCGTAATTAATTGTATTCGTTTTTATACCTGATAGAACACTTTGGTAAAACTCTAAAATATGTCTTATATGTTGCCCAATAGTGGCTCCAAACAATGTGTTAGATGGAAAGTTATATTGCTCATTTGTTAATTGATGCAATACCTTTTTTATTTCGTTTAAATTTTCTTGACAAAAGATTTTCATACTTCAATTTATAGAAAGTTTCAAATTGGTTTTGATCCCTATATTTTAATGAAAGACAGCTTTTATAAATACACTGAACCGATACTTAATTTAATTGAAAAATACCAGTGAAAATAGTATTCACTGGTATTTACAAGAAAGGTTGCTCTGCAACCTTTCTAAAAACTCAAAATCAAAAACTAAAAATTTGCTTCAACAGTTACTTCTACGGTTTTAGCAATATTTGTTGAAGGTTTTCCTTTTTTGAAAGCCACTTCATAATCTGCCAACGTCAGATTAAATTTTGAAGTAAGATTAACTTTACCACCTACTATCTTAAAAGTTACTTTTTCTTTTATTGGTTGTGTAATACCATTTATGGTTAAATCAC
Organism: Aureibaculum algae; assembly: GCF_006065315.1. Lineage (GTDB taxonomy): Bacteria > Bacteroidota > Bacteroidia > Flavobacteriales > Flavobacteriaceae > Aureibaculum > Aureibaculum algae. The sequence continues at coordinate 1,876,574 of NZ_CP040749.1, forward strand.
CTTCCACATTTGCAGTATAAGAGCCATCAGTGTTAAATTTGACATTACTAAGATTGACAATTTTTGCTTTTAGTTTTGCTTTAGGGTTGGCTTTTGTATTTAAAAACTTTTTACTATTAAAATGCTCTTGCATTAAGGCTTTTTCAAATTCAAAACTTTGCATAGGTACTGAAAATACAAGATCTCCTGTACTCGTATCTAATGTGCTTACAGCTTTGTAATTGTTAGCTTCAATATCCTCTGCTGGTGTTGTAGAGAAAAATTTCAAGTGTGTCTTTGAACTTACTTGTTTTTGAGCAAATGAACTTACAGTAATTGCTACTAATGTTACGATTGTTAAGAATGATTTTTTCATTTATTTTAAAATTTAATGATTATAGTTATACTTTTTATTTACTTGTTAATTTAGAAATAATATCACATTTTTCCAGGATTACGTTTTCATACATATCTAAATCAGCATCAAATGCGGCTCCAGATCGAATCACACCTTTTACGGTTATTTTATCACCTGTTTTAATGTTTAATGTATGCTCGTTTGTTTCTTTTGTGAAAGTGCAGCTTACACCGGCTTTATCGGTTGCAGATTTTAATAGAATTACTTTTTGATTATTGAAGTCTTCAGAGATTTTGGCAACAAGACCTTCTATTTCAAGGACTTTAGAATTGCCTTCTTCGTCTAAATATTTATTGTTTGCTTTATTGGAATCCGTAAGGTATTCATTTACGATTTCACTTGCCTGATAACTGAAATCTGTTTTGGTGTTTTGTACATCTCTTTGTGGCTTAAAAAACATCATGGCTCCAATAATGCCAATGATTATAATCACGATACCGAGACCTATTACTATTTTTTTTGTGATACTCATTTTATTATCTATTTTTTGGTTTACAAAAGAATAGACTCTGAGTTTTAATTTCCTGACAAAAAAATATTAAAAATTATTGTTTTTTTAGTTTTTCAAGAATTTTAGACTTGCTATCATCGGAAAGTTTCGCCTTATTATGTGGAGCGTTATGGTTAAATAATTTACCAATGGCATTGTCTAAAAATTTTGAACGATGTGCATATGCATTACATGTTTTACACATAGACTTGTGCAGTTGTAATTGTGCTTTTTCTGTTAAAGTTAATTTAGAAATTGCCTCTTTATCTATTAACTCAGTAGTCTTTTTACATGAGTTAATTAATTTATTCATTATTTTTTGTAGTATCTTTTTCATTTCATTACTTCTTTTCAGACCCAATTTGTTTCTAAACATTCTTTTAGTAAAAGTTTAGCTCTATGCACGATCTGCCAATAATTCGACACGGTAATGCCCAAATCCTGACAAATTTCTTTCGCCTTTTTATCTGTTAAATACTTTGAAGTGATAGCGGTTTTCCATTTTTCTGGTAAATTATCAATACAAGCAGCCATAACACCATTAAATTCTGGGTTGTCTAATAATTCCTCTTCTTGATCCCAAATAGGGTCTATTTCTCTAGTTTTCCAGCCATTAGTTTCATTAAATAAATTATCAGATAATTGAAACCCTGCCTTTTCGGAGAGCTTAAATTCGTGCTTTTTAATTTTCGCGTTTTTACGATAATAATCGATGATTTTATTATTCAAAATAGAAAATAACCAAGTTTTTGGTTGGCTTTGTCCTTTAAAATTATCTATTTTATGAAAAGCAGACACAAAGGTATCTTGAACTAAATCTTCTGCTGTTTCTTTAGAAGAAGTCTTGTATAATGCCCATGAATAAAGAGCATCACTAAACTGATTGACCCAGTTTTCAAATACAATTGTAGTATTACCTTTTTTAACTTCCATGAAAATTTAAGTCCGTAATTATAATAAATCAAATATACTATTTTAAAACCTTTCAAAAATTGATGTTATAAACCTATATATCTGAAATAATGTGAGAATACATTAGTGCAAATTGGCGACTGAAAATAAACTAAATTATGTTTATTAAATATAAATAGTTATTTTTAAAAGATTCAATACTATTCATTATTAAATGAAATAGTTCGAGTATGAGTTTATAAAGCAACTATTACGTAAAACGGAGTGCTTTATAAACCAATGGTAAAAGTCTAAATAAGTTTTCTATAATTGATTAATAGAAGGCCGTTTAAAATTAAAATCTATACATAATATGAAAGCAATATTTAATAATAGTATAATAGCTGAGAGTAATAACACTATAGAATTAGAAGGCAATCACTATTTTCCATTAGAGAGTTTAAATATTCAATATTTTAAAGAAAGTTCACATGAAAGTACATGTCCTTGGAAAGGTCTAGCATCCTATTACGACATAGAGGTAAATGGTAAAGTATCGAAGGATGCTGGTTGGTATTACAAAACTCCATCGGAAGCGGCAAAACAAATAAAAAATCACGTAGCCTTCTGGAAAGATGTAAACGTGTCAAGTTAATGGGTTAGTGTTAGGTTAACTTAACTTAATAGACAAATAGTACTTATTATAAAATTGAATTTAATAACGCTCATGGCTTAGATTTGAATAGTTTGCATAAAATAGGGTTTGGAGGAGGTTGTCATTGGTGTACAGAAGCTGTGTTTCAACATTTAAAAGGTGTCGTAAAAGTAGAGCAGGGGTGGATTGCTTCTTCTGGTGATAGCAACTCATTTTCAGAAGCTGTTATTGTTCATTTTGATAATGAAATTTCATTGAATGTTCTTACAGAAATTCACTTACATACACATAAAAGCACAGTTCATCATAGCAGGCGTGATAAATATAGATCTGCAATTTATACTTTTTCTACGGCCCAATATGAAGTAAGTGAAACAATACTAAGAAATTTACAAACGAGATTTGAAAGTAAAATTATTACAGAAATAGTGCCCTTTATTGCGTTTAAGGCTTCAAGAGTACAAATTCAAAATTACTATATAACAAATCCAGAAAAACCTTTTTGCAAAACCTTTATAAATCCTAAATTAAAATTATTGTTGGATAAATTTTCAGATTATGTAAAAAATAAAAATATGCAATTGGCAGATTAACATAAAAACGATCAATAAATATAAATTTTAATTCCTTTGAAAATAGCAATACTAAATACGTTTAATGAGGTCCGTAAACGAACCGAAAACATATGTAAACCTTTGGTGATAGAAGATTATTCTGTTCAGCCCATTATTGATGTGTCGCCACCAAAATGGCATTTGGCTCATTCTACTTGGTTTTTTGAACAATTTGTACTCAAGAAGTTTAAAAAAAATTATACTGTTTTTGATGATGATTTTGCCTACTTATTTAATAGTTACTACAACAATGCAGGGGAACGCGTTTTACGTCCTAATCGAGGATTGATGACACGGCCAACGGTAAGTGAGGTTTATGAGTATCGTCAATATGTTACAGAGCATATAAACGAATTGCTAAAAGAGAATCAATCAGATAAACTTTTAGAATTGGTTGAAATCGGAATTAACCATGAGCAACAACACCAAGAATTATTGGCGTATGATATCAAATATATTTTAGGAAATCAACCTACTTTTCCTAAATACGATGGTGATATTTTTCTTCAAGAAGAAAAACAAGCACAAAAATTCATTTCTTTTAAAGAAGGTGTTTATGAGATTGGGCATAAAGGTGATGACTTTTGTTTTGATAATGAGTTAGGTGTACATAAAGTGTATGTGCAGCCTTTTAAAATTTCAAATAAATTGGTGACTAATAAAGAATACCTAGAGTTTATGGAAGCTGGAGGTTATCAAGATTTTAATTTGTGGCACGCAGAAGGGTGGGATTTTATTCAGAAACATGATTTGAAAGCACCTTTATATTGGCATTTTACTAAAGGAGGTTGGAAGTATTATCAATTTGATGGATTGGAAGAAATAGACCCTAATTTACCTGTAATGCATATTAGTTATTATGAAGCTTATGCCTTTGCAGAATGGAAGAAAATGCGTTTACCAACGGAATTTGAATGGGAGATAGCAGCTGACCAATTAAATTATGGGCAGCTTTGGGAATGGACCGCTAGTGCTTACCAACCATATCCAAATTTCACTAAAGCAGATGGAGCTTTAGGTGAGTATAACGGAAAATTTATGGTGAATTTACAAGTATTACGAGGAGCCTCCATAGCAACACCAAAAAACCACAGTAGAAAAACGTATAGAAACTTTTTTCATTCTAGTTTACAATGGATGTTCTCTGGTATTAGGCTCGTCTCACGTTAAGCTATTTCAGCTTTAAAATAGCACAACATAAAAATAAAATATGAAACAAAAATTTGATAGTATTATTATAGGCTCGGGTCAAGCGGGTACACCATTGCTTTTTTCATTAGCATCAAAAGGTAAGAAAGTAGCTTTTATAGAAAAAACACAAGTTGGAGGTACCTGTCTAAATGTGGGTTGTACCCCAACTAAAACCTATGTGGCTAGTGCCAGAAGAATGTGGGATATTAAACATAGTAATGATGTTGGTGTAGATTTTGAAGGCTCTTTTAAAGCCAATATGAATGCCATAAAAGATAGAAAAGATGCCTCAATCGCAAAGTCAGTACAAGGTATACATAGTGCCATTGAAAATAATAAGCATATTCATTTCTTTAAAGGGGAAGCTCATTTTATCTCAGATAATGAAGTAAGCGTAAATGATGAAATTTTAACGGCTGATGAAATTTTTATTAATGTCGGTGGACGAGCATTTGTCCCTGATGAATATAAAGACATTCCGCATCTAACCAATGTGTCTGTTTTAAACTTAAAAGAGCTTCCAGAGCACCTTATTATTGTGGGTGGAAGTTATATAGGATTGGAATTTGGACAAATATTTAAGCGTTTTGGAAGTAAAGTAACTATTATAGAACGAGGTGAGCGTATAATAAGTAGAGAAGATATCGCTATTAGCGATGAAATTCAAAAATTTTTAAAAGCTGATGGTATTGAATTTGTGTTTAATGCAAAAAAGATAACACCCTCATACAATGGCAATCAAGTTTCTTTAAAGATAAATGATGAGGTGGAAGTTTCAGGATCTCATTTGTTATTAGCCATTGGTAGAAAGCCTAATACTGACATTGTAAAAATAGAAAATACAACTATTTCAGTAAATAAAAGAGGTTTTATAAATGTAAACGACTATTGCGAAACTAATGTGAAAGGCATTTTTGCATTAGGAGATTGTAACGGAAAAGGAGCATTTACACATACGGCATATAATGATTATCAAATTGTTGAAAATTATTTATTTGCTGATAAAAGCAGAAAAATCTCTGATAGAATATCTACATATGGATTATTTGTAGATCCACCATTAGGTCGTTGTGGAATGACAAAAGCAGAAGCACTTTCTAAAGGAATAAATTTATTAGAAGGCAAACGCGAAATGTCTAGAATTGCCAGGGCCAAAGAAAAAGCAGAAACGTATGGTTTTATGAGTGTTTTGGTTGACGCGGATACCGATCAAATTATTGGTGCTTGTGTTTTAGGAACAGGCGGAGATGAAATTGTTACCAGTATTTTAAATGTGATGTACGCTAAAAAATCCTATAAATTAATAAGAGATTCTGTCGTATTGCACCCTACCATTTCAGAATTAATACCAACCACTTTAGAAAAACTAAAAGCTATACATGAATAATACATTTGCAAAAGACGTTGTTGCAGGTTTGTCTGCAAAAGAAAAACATTTATCTTCTAAATATTTTTATGATGATATAGGTAGTCGCATATTCCAAGAAATTATGGATATGCAAGAGTATTATTTAACAGATTGTGAGTTTGAAATTTTATCGCTACAAGCCAAACAAATAATTGATGCGGTTAATTTTAAACAAACGTTTAATATCGTAGAATTAGGTGCTGGAGACGGTTTAAAGACGTTTAAATTATTGGAATTCTTGGTGCATAACCATATTGATTTTCATTATGTACCTATTGATATTTCTCAAGGAGCTATGGATTTGTTGACGGCAGATTTAAAAAAGAGACTTCCAAAACTGTCTATTCATCCTAGGGTTGGTGATTACTTTGAGGTGTTGTCAAAAGAAAATGTTCAAACTAACATTCCGAGTTTGTTATTATTTTTAGGGAGTAATATTGGTAATTATACGGAGCCAGAGACCATAAATCTTTTAAAATTATTTAATGAAAATATGAAAAAGGGAGATGCCCTTTTACTTGGAGTAGATTTAAAGAAAAACCCAATAACTATACAAAATGCTTATTTAGATAAGCATGGAATTACCAAACGTTTCAATATCAATTTATTGAAACGGATTAATAGAGAGTTTGATGGTGATTTTAAAATTGACGATTTCGATTTTTATTGTCATTATAATCCGTTAAATGGTGAAGTACGTAGTTATATTGTAAGTCTTTGTAATCAGAAAGTACTACTTAAAAAGTTAAATGAGCGTTTTAATTTTACTTATGGTGAATTGATATGGACAGAATTATCAAAAAAATATAGTTTAGATGAATTAGACCATCTTGCCGAACAAAGTGGTTTTCGAGTAAATAAGCACTTTTTAGATAGCAAACATTATTTTACAGATTCATTATTGATTAAATCATAATTTTTAAAATTTCACAATGTGAGTCGTGGAAAATTTATCATACTAGAACTTTAGTCTAAAAAAGAGCCTCCAAATTATAAATAGGGTATTATACGATTATTGACTCAATATAAACAAATATACATTTGCTCATTGATGATTGATAAGCAAAGCCTAATTTCACAATCTCTTAAAACAATAATCACCTTACAAAAAGGTTATTAAAACGTAATCAAATTTTTAAAATGAAAAAAAACGGAATCTTAATTATTATTTTGAGTTGTTTAGCTGTCGGTTTGCATGCTCAAGAAGAAAAAACCTTTTGGGATAATGGTAACGTGAAAACTACAATTATTCTTGATGAGGATGGTGAAAAAAATGGAAGATATGAGTCGTTTTATGAAAACGGTGAACTTAAAGAATATGGATCTTATGAGAATGGGGAAAAAGTAGGAACTTGGAATGAGTATTATTATGATGGTACAAATAAAAAAATGACAAGGTATTATGACGGTATCATATATAGAAAAGAAATTTATTATGATAATGGTAGACTTATGGTCTCCGGTGGATTTGATGATCAAGGAAAAAAGGATGGTCCTTGGAAGCAACAATATGACAATTGGCAAGAAAAACTAGAAGGTGATTATTCGCATGGTAAAAAGCAAGGTCAATGGAAATATTATACTGAATCTGGGGAATTATTTAAGATTGAGAACTATAAGGAAGATGTCAGAATTAGCAAATGGGAAAATAATGATATAAATAGCAATGTATTTGAAAGTGAAGATACCGTTATTGATGTCTCTCATAAGATTGAACAGACTCAAGTGGAAGAAGTAGAGGAAGAAATAATAGAATATGTTGAAGTAGAAGAAGACGCTATTGATGCGGTTGCTGAAGTCGCGGGTGATGCTACAGTAGAAAGTGTAAATTATTATAGAAATAGACGTAATGGTGAATGGAAATTTTATAATGAGCGTGGCGATGTTATTGAAATAGGTAATTATATAAATGATAGAAAAAATGGAAAATGGACTTCTTATTATGATAATGGCCAAATAAAAAGGATTCAATTATGGAATGCAGGTAAAGTTATTGAAGTAATATCTTACTTTGATAAAAATGGAAAAACCTTGGATAAAGGAACATTGAAAGCGGGTAAAGGAACAATAAACGAATATGATGCTAATAATAAATTAATTTCAACCATAGAATTTGTTAATGGTGAAGAAATTGACTGGAATGATGCCTTTGAATTAAATAATATGGCTTGGGATATCTATGAGAATGAGACAGATGCAGCTATGCTACAAAAAGGAATTAAGATGGTTAAGCGTTCTATAGAGCTAGATAAAGATTATTTTAATACAGATACCTATGCGGCATTGTTATTTAAAACAGGTAACCTAAAACAAGCGTTAATTTTGGCAAAAGAAGCAATTAGAATTGCCAAAAAAAATGATGACACCTATAGTTCTACAACAGAACTTATAGAACAGATACAGAAGAAAATGAAAAAATAATTTATTAGATCAGATGCTTACAAAAAAACCACTTTTAGTGGTTTTTTTTGTTCTTGTAATCATGCAAATATAAATTAACACTCTACAAATAAACATTGATAATTTGGTTAGAAATATTTAAGGTATACATTTGATAAATACTAATGCTAGCCCCTATAAATAGTAGTAACTTACTAAAATAAAAATAATAAAAAGAGTGAAAATTATAGTTATAATAATGATGGGCATATTATTAATTGCTTCAATAGTTATGCTATTTATGGGAGCATGGATGCCGATTCTTAGTATTGGTTCTGGAATTCTTTTGGTTTATTCTTTAGTTGTATACCTTATGATCTTATTTACCAAAGAAGTGTCAAATAAAATAGTAAAATATATTATTTATTTTTCAGTATTTGCACCAATTATATGGTGTGTTATTGATGGGCAAGCTAAAGTCGACAGGGGTGTTCGTAATGTATTAAAAGATTTTCACTATCAGATTTAAATGTAAATACATTTTTATAGCCTATAACACGAAACTGTTTTTATTTATTGAAACCTATTAAAATGAAAAAATCACTTATTCTATTTCTTATTGGTATTACCTTAAATTGTTTTGCACAAAGTGATACGTTGCCTTATTTTAAAAAGGATGGAAAAGGTAAATATGCTTTGTTTAGTAACGATGGAAAACAGCTAACCCAATACAACTATGTTTCTATTTCAGATTTTAAATATGGCATTGCTCATGTAGCAGAAATAAGAATTGAAGAAGATGATTATAGTTATCTATTAAATCAAGGGTATATCAATACCAAAGGTGAAGAAATTGTCAAAACTATTTATGATGAAGCTCAATTGTGGGAAGACCAAAAACTCTTCAGGTTAAATAAAGATGGGCAATGGGAAGTTTATGATATTAATGGTACTAAAATTACAACTACTACATATGACGAGTTAGGTAGATTAGATGATGAAAATGGATTAATTAAAGTTGAGAAGGACGATTATCACGGTTATATAAATCGTAAAGGAGAATCTGTTATTCCTTGTGAATATTTAGATTTAACTAGTTTTAGCAAGGGTTTAGCTTATGGATATAAGCAACCATTAACTCATAATACTATTAAAAATAAAAATGGAGACTATAGTACGCACGGTGTAATTGATAGTTTGGGTAACATAGTGGTTCCAATGATATACGACGAAGTACTTACTTATAAAAATGGATTATTTAGAGTAAAAAAAGATGAAAAGTATGGATTCGTTGATTATGGTGGAAAAGTGATAATTCCAATTGAATATTCTTATGCCCAACATAAAGCCTCAAGCAATGGCTTATTTTTAGTAGAAAAGCGTTGGAATCAAGCTGAATACTTTATCAATTTAGAGAATAATAAGGTATTTACGCCTGTAGGTTATGATGATGTTCATCCATTTTTAGAAAATAGAGCAATGGTGAAAAGTAAGAATAAATATGGGTTTATAGATGGATCGGGTAAACTTATAATTCCATTACTTTATGATGGAGCTACAGGTTTTGAAAACCAATTAGCTAGAGTAGCGTTAAAAGGTAAAATCGGATTTATAAATCCAAATGGACAAATTGTTATTCCTATAATTTATGATAAAGCAGAGACCTATTATTTTAGTAATGCCTATGTAAAAATGAAGCTAAATGATAAGTCTTACTTTTTTGATATGAAAGGTAATAAGGTGACTGAACAAGAATACAACGCTATGCAGAATTAGCTTATCAATTATTTCTCAAAATAAATTAACATTCATAATTGTCTTTCAAAAGGGAAATGTACCAATCGAAATAAGAATGATTATTACAAGATGATTTATCTTAATAAGTTTGTGAACATAGCTCTCTTTAGATGATTAGGTAAAAAAAAGGGGACTGTGTAATATTTTGTGTTTTAGCGATTATTTAGTTGAAAAATGATTTTGAAATTCATAGGCAAAAAATTTACCTTTAAATTTTTATCTTATGAACACAGAATTAGAAAAACAGTTGGAAGCCTTACTTGGTAAAATCACTAACAAAGAAGACTTTGATCAAGTCAAAGAACAATTACTTAAACGCGGTATTGAATCACTTTTAAGAGCAGAAATGACGGCTCATTTAGGTTACCAAAAAGGTGATTCCATAATTGCAAACAACCAGCGTAATGGTTTTTCACAGAAGACCATAAAAACGCAAAATGGAGAACAACGTATCCAAATCCCAAGAGATAGAGAGGCTAGTTTTGATCCAGTTATAGTTCCTAAACATCAGTCGATCAGTCAAGAATTAGAAGACTGTATCCAATTGCTTTACGCTAAGGGTATGAGCAATTTGGATATAATCGACTTTATCCACCGTACCTATGGTGTTAATTATTCAACATCACAGGTATCGATTATTACCAATCAATTATTAGAGGACATCAAGCTCTGGCAGAATAGGCCTTTAGAAGACGTTTATCCTATAATTTGGATAGATGCCATTCACTATAAAATAAGACAGGAAGGCAAGGTTATCTCTAAAGCTTGTATGATAGTTTTAGGTGTTAATACCGAAGGGCAACAGGATATTTTGAGCATGCATATTGTTGAAACCGAAAAAGCATCTGCTTGGATGTCTATTTTAGATGATCTGCGCTCTCGTGGAGTGAAAGATATTTTCTTTTTATGCTCGGATAACCTACCAGGACTTGACAAAGCGGTAGAAGCTATTTTCCCGGATAGCATAAGACAGATCTGTATTGTACATCAAATTAGAAACTCACTAAAATACGTGAGTTACAAAGACAGAAAAGCAATAATGACGGATATTAAAGGCATTTACCAAGCAGATAATGAACAGTTCGCTTTAGAAGCTCTCCAAATATTTAAACAAAATTGGGAACATAAATACGTATCTGCCGTACAGTCTTGGGAGAATAATTGGGATAACTTGACCGCTTTTTTAAATTATCCTAAAGAAATAAGAAAACTTATTTACACAACTAATATCATTGAAAGTTTTAATGCAAGTCTTAGAAAATATACGCGTAACAAAAAAGTGTTCCCTAATGATGATGCAGCCTTGAAATCCATCTATTTAGCGGCACAAAGCATCAGTGCAAAATGGAAGAAAACACGTTTTAAATGGGGACAAATCTACAATCAATTGTATATTTGTTTTCCAAACAGGTTATAAATCAAAAAAGTTAACCTATGAATTTTGAAATTATTTTTCAAAAACACAAAATTTTGGATAAACTCAAAAAAAGGATGTGTTCATTTAGATTTCTTTAGTAAGATTTATATTTTATTTAAATAATTCTCACCAAATTATCATTCAATGATACTGGTCACATTACCGCAGTTATGCATGGCCTTACCAAAATAAGGATTTAATACTTTCTCTTCTTTGCTTAACCAATACGATCCATTGTTATCATCGGCCATAGGGCAGAATTGGCGGTACACTTTTTCGTTTATACCAAATGATTCAACAGCACTTATTATGTGTGATGATAATTGTTCAAAATCTTTTCTTTGCTGTTTTATTCCTGTTTCAGAAGCAATTAAATTTGCTGCCGTTTTGATTTGACGTTGTAAGGTCATCCAATGGTTATGAGCATTATTGTCAGACAGCAATTTCATGTCGATTTTCTCCAAACTTTTGACAATTGATGTAGCTACTATCTTGGCCTTTTTAGGATCATCATTTACCAACGCATCTTTTAGTGATATATAGTTCTCAAAAACATTTTTTAATTGGTCTTGGAATTTTAAAGGTACTTTGATACGTTCATTTATTTTGGAATGCTCTATTTTTTTAGTAGTTGAGGTTTCCATTCCAAGATGTCCTTCATGTCCAGTCATTGTTTTTCCACCTTCCTGATTCATCATTGATTTTTTACCCTGTAATTGGGCAGCTGCATCAATTGTGAAAGTCCCATTGGTCACTATTTCATAGCCATTTTCTAATCCACTTAACACTTCATGATTTTCTCCTATCGGATTTCCTAATCTTATTTCACGCATTTCAAAAATGGGCTCATTAGGATATGGTTTAACATATACCACAGAACGCTCTCCTGTCCATAGAATCGCCGTGGACGGAATACTTAATACTTCTCCTTTACTAGAAGAAACACCATCAATTTTACCTTCAACAAACATACCTGGCTTAAAATTATTTTTTGAGTTGTTTAAAACAACTCTCAATTTTACAGTTCTAGTTCGTGTGTTTAATGAGGGATCTATGAACGAAACGCTACCTTTAAATTCCTTGTTAGGATATGCATTGGTGGTGATTGACACTTCTTGCCCTTTTTTGAATAAATCAATCTGATTTTCATAAACATCAAAATTTGCCCAAACCGTATTTAGATTGGTTATTTTTAATAGTGGTTGACCTTGTTTTATAGATTCTCCTTGCTCTACCAACTTTTCTGAAACGGTCCCTGAAACTGTCGCGTAAACAGGGAAATTTTCTAAAACTTTACCGGAGGTTTCAATGTTGTTGATTTGGTTTTCAGAAAGTTTCCAAAGTTTTAATTTATTTCTTACAGCTTTATACAAAGCTGGTTGCGATTCTTTTAATGAAGATGCGGTTAATAACTCTTGTTGAGCCGCATATAATTCAGGGGAATAAATAGTAGCCAATAATTGCCCTTTTCGAATTTCTTCACCTGTAAAACTAACATTTAACCGTTCAATCCTTCCAGAAAAGTAGCTGACTTGAACCGCATTCGATTCTTCATTTTCAACGATTTTTCCTGATAGTTTTATAGCATTACTATTTGCTTTACCATTACCCACTATAGTTGTTTGTACATTGGCCAAAGCCATTGCATTTTCAGTTAACTTAAATTGATCTGCCAACAAACCATCTGCACCACTTGCCGCAGGAATTAACTCCATTCCGCAAATAGGGCAATTACCTGGTTCTGATTTCATAATCTGTGGATGCATAGAGCATGTCCACATCTGATTAATTTCCATAGTTTCATCGTGATCATGTTCTGTTTCCTTATTTGACGAATTACCAAATAGAACCCATCCTAAAACCAATCCAACAGCTAGTATTCCAATGTAAATGATATATTTTTTCATTTTGTTATATTTTAATTTTTTTTAACCGTAAGGCATTGGCAATGACAGAAACAGAGCTAAAGCTCATTGCTAAAGCAGCTATCATTGGAGATAGTAAAATTCCGAAAAATGGAAATAGTACACCCGCAGCAATTGGTATACCTATTGTATTATAGATAAGTGCGAAAAACAGATTTTGCTTTATGTTTTGCATTACCGCATGACTTAAATTTCTTGCTTTAACAATTCCGTGCAAATCACCTTTAACCAAGGTTATCATTGCACTTTCAATAGCCACATCTGTACCAGTGCCCATGGCAATACCAACATCACTTTTTGCCAAAGCTGGTGCATCATTAATACCATCACCCGCCATTGCAACTATCTTACCTTCTTTTTGTAATTGTTCTACCACGTTGAGTTTGTCTTCAGGCAACATACTTGCTTTAAAATCAGTAAGTTTAAGTGTTGTTGCTACAGCTTGTGCTGTATTGTGATTGTCGCCTGTAAGCATAATTACGGCAATACCTCTTTCTTGAAGGGCTGCAATAGCCTTAGCACTTGTTTTTTTGATTTTATCGCTTATGACAATGTAACCAACAACTGAATTGCCTATCGATAAATAAGAAACTGTTTTCCCCTGCTTTTGATAAGTTTCAGCTTTTGACTTCATTTGAGATGTTATGTCAGCATGGGCATACTCCATCATTTTAGGATTACCGAGTGCTACTTTTTTACTATTAATAGTAGCTTCAACACCTTTACCCGTAACTGCACTAAATTCTTCCGATTTTAGTCCCGATGCTTCGGGATCGACATTTTGCTCTTTTCCATATTTTACTGTTGCTTCTGCCAATGGATGTTCGCTATTTTTGTTTAACGATACTATAAATTGTAGAATCTCCTTTTCGCTAAAATTAGTATCAAAAGTACCCACAATTTCAACTGTTGGTTTTCCTTCTGTAATTGTTCCTGTTTTATCAATGATTAAAGTATCTACTTCATCAAGTCTTTCAAGAGCTTCAGCATTTTTTATCAATACGCCATTTTGAGCTCCTTTACCCACACCAACCATTACAGACATTGGAGTTGCCAATCCTAAGGCACAGGGACACGCAATTATCAATACGGCAATAGCATTAACAAAAGCATAAACATAAACAGGTTCTGGTCCCCAAATAGCCCAGACAGTAAAAGTTAATAAAGAAATTGCAACTACAACTGGAACAAAATATCCGGATACCTTATCTGCCAATTTTTGAATTGGAGCACGACTTCTACTGGCATCATTAACCATTTGAATAATTTGAGATAGTAAAGTATCGCTTCCTATTCTTTCGGCTTTCATTAAAAAGGATTGGTTACCGTTAATTGTTCCACCGTTTACTTTATCACCTTCTGATTTATTTACAGGAATAGGCTCGCCAGAAATCATTGACTCGTCAATAGTAGTATTTCCTTCGGTTATTACACCGTCGACAGGAATTTTATCTCCTGGTTTTACTTTTAAAATATCGCTCAATTTGATGTTGTCGATGCTTACTTCAACTTCTTCACCATCAACTATTTTTAATGCTTTGTTAGGTGCTAATTTTAGTAGCTCTTTTACGGCTGTATTTGTTTTACTGTGAGCTCTGGCTTCTAAAAGCTGACCCAACAATACGAGGGTTAATATAACCGTTGAAGCTTCAAAATACACATGTACCGCACCAGATTCTGTTTTGAATTGACTTGGAAAAACGTCTGGATAAAACATTCCGAAGACACTAAATAACCACGCAACACCTGCACCAATACCAATAAGGGTAAACATATTGAGGTTCCACGTTTTTATACTTTTATAAGCACGTTCAAAAAACATCCAAGTGGCATAAAACACAACTGGTATCGATAATACAAATTGAAACCAATTCCAATATTTTTGTTCCATTATATCATATAATGGATTGTTCGCAAGCATTTCACTCATTGCAATTAGAAATATTGGCAATGTGAATACAACAGCAATTTTAAACTTTTTTAATAATTTATAATACGTCTTTTCTTCTGCGGATAGGTCTGGTTGCATTGGGACTAGGTCCATGCCACAAATAGGACATGAGCCAGCTTCATCTTTTACAATTTCTGGATGCATTGGGCAGGTCCATTGCTCGGCAGTTGTGGCTGATAAATTTTGTTCTTCAACCAAATCCATTCCACATACAGGGCAATCGCCCGGTTTGTCATATGTTTTATCGCCTTCGCAGTGCATTGGGCAATAAAATGTTCCAGTACCTTTTCCTTTTGGTTGTATTTCTTTTTCTTCTTTCGGATGATGTTGTTCTCCTAACATATGGATGCTATAATTACCTCCATCATTTTTTAAAGCATCTTGAAATTTTTCAATCGGAATATGCGATTCCATTTCAATTGTTGCTTCTGCCTTTTCTAAATTAACGGTAGCCATTGAAACCCCTTCAATTTGTGATAATGTTTCTTCAACATGACTGCGACAACCATTGCAAGTCATTCCGTGTATATGATAAGTGTGTTTCATTTTATATGTTCTTTATAATGACACAACAAATGTATCTTTGTTTTGAAAAATAAGTTTTTCTAATTCCGGTAATATTTTATACAATTCGGTCTAATTCTTTCCGATCCCAATTTTGTAATTTTCGATATTCAGACATGGACATTCCTGTGACGGTTTTAAACTGTTTCGCTAAATGACTACTATTATTATAATTAAGATTATATGCTATTTCAGAAAAATTTAATTGATTCAATTGAATATATTCTTTTACTTTTTCAATTTTTAAATTAATAATATATTTCTCGAGTGTAATGCCTTCTGATTTACTAAAAATCTTACTTATGGTCGCATCATTTTTGCCTATCTCTTTTGTTATTTTTGAAAAAATATCAACCACATTATTTTCTGAAATACATTGAATTACCAACACTTTAATATTTTCAATCAACACTACCAATTCATCTTCAATAAGTTCAAAACCTAAATTCTTTAGTCCATTTTTAATAGTTTTATAATGGTCTTTTATATCTTGTTTTACTACCACTTTCCCTAATTCTATGGATTCAATTTCTAGCCCAATACTTTCTAACAATTCTAAAATAGTTGATTTGCACCTCGCACAAACCATATTTTTTATTAATAATGTGTGTGCCATTTTATTGAATTAAATAATTAATAATTGTTGTTTGAATATAGTAAGATTTCACAGATTCAATTTGATTCGTTTGAAACTTCAATTGTAATTCTTGAATGTCTAAAACATCCTTAAAATCTATGGTTCCAGTTTCATAGCTTTTGATTAAAATTTCTTCAGCATCATTAGCTTGTTTCAAGTTCTTCGTTTGTGTTTTAAAACTGATTTTTGCAGAGACTCTATTTTTCACAGCTTTATCTAAAACAGTTTCCAACTTATTCAAACGCTCTTGTTTCTGTGCGGTTATCTCTTGTTGTTGCAACTCGTTCTGTTTCGTCTGTGATTTGTACTTCTTATTAAAAATTGGAATTGATAGTGATACCATCGGCATAATGATATCTTTTCCATTATCACTAAAACTCATATTAGGTCGTTTATCAATACTAACATAGTCCAATCCAAAACCAATCATTGGATTGCTTTCCTTTTGATTTAACAACTCCGCCTTTTCAACAGATTGATAGATTTTGTCATATTTAATCAATTCAGGATGTAGAGAAAAATTTTCTACATTAATTAATGTATCTTCAGAAGGAATAGTCAATTCATTCATAACATTAACTTCTGTAGATTTATCTCTGTTTAAAAGTTTATTGAGTGCTGTTTGTTCCGCTAAATATTGCTGTTCTAGCACTTCTTTTACTTGTTCTAATTCATTTTGACGCATTTGTAACCGCAATACATCTACAACTGAAGCGTTGCCAACTTCAACTGACGTCAATGCCAATGTTTCATAAGTTTCTAGTAATTCGATATTATGCATCAACACCTTTTGCTTTGCTAAATTAGCAAACAAATTGTAGTAGGATTGTGAAACAGAGGCGAGTAATTTTCTTTTAGCAATAACAATATCCTCATATTTAGTATCGGCTAAAGAGCTTACATAATTTTCTCTTGCGGTTATAGAACCAAACCAAGGCATCATTTGTTTTGCGGACACTTTGAAGCGTTGAGCTCCTGTTCTTGTCTCTGGTTCACTGACAAAGTACCCAACTCCTAATTCAGTATTTGGAACTGCGTTTACTTCATTTACTTTTTCAGAAGCAATGCTGTATTGCAATTCGAATTTTTGAATTTCTGGACTGTTTTTCAATGCTTCTTCAATGAGTATTTCCAATTGTTGTGCGTTAGCTTGGAGCACAAAGAGCAAAGTAAAGATCACAAAGATTGTGCTTTTATGGATATTTTTATTAAATGAAATCATAATTCGAGTGTTTTGGGTTTGTTTTCTATATTCTTTTCTCTTTTTTCTAATGAAAATTCTTGTTTCCAACTATATAGAACTGGAACAACAAATAATGTGATTAAAGCTATGAGCATCCCTCCAAAACTTGGAATTGCCATAGGAATCATAATATCACTCCCACGCCCTGTTGACGTTAAAACGGGCAACAATGCCAATATGGTGGTTGCTGTGGTCATCAAACAAGGACGGATTCGTTTTTCTCCAGCTTCAACTACTGATGCTCTTATTTCTTTTTTGGTTTCGGGCGTATTTCTGTCAAAAGTTTGGGTTAAGTATGTTGCCATAACCACACCATCATCAGTTGCTATTCCGAAAAGTGCAATAAAACCAACCCAAACAGCAACACTTAAATTAATGGTGTGCATTTGAAATAGGTCTCGTAAATTTTCTCCGAAAAAATTGAAGTTTAAAAACCAATCTTGTCCATACAGCCAAATCATTACAAAACCACCTGCAAATGCTACGGCAATTCCTGTAAAGACCATTAAAGATGTGGCTACCGAACGGAATTGGAAATATAAAATCAAGAAAATAATTAGTAGTGCTAGTGGTACTACTACCGATAAGGTTTTCTCTGCTCGCAATTGATTTTCATATGTTCCTGTAAATTGATAATTAATACCTTTAGGTACAATCAATTCTCCTGAATCGATTTTTTGCTGAATTAATGCTTGAGCATTTTCAACCACATTTACTTCTGCAAAACCATCTAACTTGTCGAACAAAACATAGCCCACTAAAAAAGTATCTTCACTTTTGATGACTTGTGGACCTTGTTCGTAACGAATACTTGCCAGCTCACTCAAAGGAACGGGACTCCCTTTTTCTATAGGAATGTAAATCTGTTTTAAATCATTTGGGTTTTCTCTAAGTTCTCTTGGATAGCGAACACGAACACCATAACGTTCGCGACCTTCAACGGTTTGCGTTAATATCATTCCACCTATAGCTACTTTGAGTATCTTTTGGACTTCTTCAATCGTAACTCCATAACGTGCCAGTTTATCTCTGTCTATATCAATTAGCAAGTAGGGTTTTCCTACAATTCTATCTGCAAAAACAGCTTCGGTTTTAACACCTTCAGCTTGTTTCAGAATATTTTCCAATTGAACACCAAAAGCTTCTATTTCTTTTAAATCCTGTCCTTTTACTTTAATTCCCATTGGTGCACGCATTCCAGTTTGGAGCATTACCAATCGAGTTTCAATGGGTTGTAATTTAGGTGCAGAAGTTACTCCAGGTAACTTAGTAACTTTTACGATTTCTGTCCATATATCATCTGGGGAATTTATTTCTGGTCTCCAGTTTCTGAAAAACTCTCCATCATCATCAGGAATTAGGTCTTTCGATGATACATTAGTCGTGATCAAAACCTTTTTACCATTCTTTAGAGCTTTTTCGACTACTATAGAGCCCACTGCCTTATTAGGATTTTCAACCAAACTTTCATCCGTTCTAACAAAAAATCCTTCATCGTTTATTTTGTAACGTTGGCGTTTTCCTTTTTCATTCAATATATATTCTGGTTTATATTGAATGATATTTTCATACATAGACAATGGTGCTGGGTCTAATGCCGATTCTGTTCTACCTGATTTTCCTACAACGGTTTTGATTTCGGGAATACTGGCAACTGCCATATCCAACTGCTGTAGAACTCTTTTATTTTCTTCCACTCCTGCGTGAGGCATAGATGTTGGCATTAAAAGGAATGAGCCTTCGTTTAATGAGGGCATAAATTCCTTTCCAGTATTTTGCATAATAAAAAATCCGCTAATAATAATGAGCGTTGGAATAGATAGAAACAGTATTTTATTGGCTAATGCCCATCTTAAAATTCTAGTGTAATAGCGTCTGAATAAGGTAAAAACACCTAATAGCACAAAGCAGATCAATCCAACAAATATAAGATTTGAAAAGATACTTCTATCCACGCCTAAAGGCCGCCAATATGCTGCTAAAAGAATTACGATTGCAAAAACTGATATACCAATATTTATGAAATTGGCTCGTTTTTCTGTCAATTTACCTTGTAATTTTAATAGCGTAGTAATGCCAAATGCTATTAAGATAATTCCTAACCAATAACCAAAGACCATTGCAACGATTCCAAGTGTAATTAAAAGACCGTTGATTACATAAATTAATGTCTTTTTAATAGGCTTCTTTCTAAACAAATAAGCTGCGAATGGTGGAATTAAGAACAACGCAACAATAATGGATGCTGTTAATGCAAATGTTTTTGTAAAGGCCAATGGTCTGAACAATTTACCTTCTGCCCCAATCATTGTAAAGACTGGAATAAAGCTAATAATGGTCGTCATTACTGCAGTTACTATAGCACCAGAGACTTCTGCTGTAGCATTATAAACGACGGTATTTATGGGTAATTTTCCATCATCTTCATCCAAATGCCTAAGAATATTTTCGGATAGAATGACACCTACATCTACCATGGTACCAATAGCTATCGCTATACCTGATAATGCAACAATGTTAGCATCAACCCCAAAGAATTTCATTGCTACAAAAACCATTAAAACGGCGACTGGCAACAATCCTGATATTAGAATGGAAGCACGAAGATTGAAAACCATAATAATGATGACCAAAATGGTTATTAGTATTTCTAAAGTAAGAGCTTCGTTAAGTGTTCCCAACGTTTCTTGTATAAGTTCCGTTCTGTCATAAAAAGGAACAATAGTTACTTGTGAGGTTCTGCCGTCTGCCAATACTTTTGAGGGTAATCCTGCACTTAATTCATTTATTTTCGCCTTTACATTAGTAATGACTTCCATAGGGTTGGCCCCATAACGGGCAACTACAACAGCCCCCACAACTTCTGCACCTTCTTTATCCAAAATTCCTCTGCGAGTTGCTGGGCCTAAGGAAACGTTGCCAATGTCCTTAATTTTGATTGATGTGTAATCTTCGGAGGTAACTACGGCATTTTCTATGTCGGCAATTGACTTGACGTAACCTAAGCCACGTACCAAGTATTCAGCTTTATTTATTTCTAATGTTTGTGCACCAATATCTTTATTACTTTCTTTAACCGCCTTTACTACTTGGTTCAGTCCAATATCATACTGACGCATCAATTCAGGATTAACGTCTATTTGATATTCCTGAACATAGCCACCAATGGAGGCTACTTCTGAAACGCCACTTGCAGATGATAGAGCATATTTCACATAGTAGTCTTGAATGCTTCGTAACTCGTGTAAATCCCATCCGCCAGTTACGTTACCTTTTTGATCACGACCTTCCAACGTGTACCAAAATATTTGCCCTAGACCTGTCGCATCTGGTCCTAAAGCAGGATTTACGCCTTCTGGAAGTAAACCACTTGGTAAGGAGTTTAATTTTTCAAGAATACGACTTCGACTCCAATAGAATTCTATATCTTCTTCAAAAATAATATAGATGCTTGAAAATCCAAACATAGAGGAGCTACGAATAGTTTTTACACCAGGAATTCCTAGAAGTGATGAGGTTAATGGATACGTGATTTGGTCTTCTATATCTTGAGGAGAACGACCATCCCATTTCGTAAACACAATTTGCTGGTTTTCTCCAATATCTGGTATAGCATCAACAGCTACGGGATTACTTGGTAAAAAACCAGTATCCCAATTAAAAGGAGCATTGACAGTACCCCATCCTACAAAAAGAACGAGCATTAATACTGCAACAAGTTTGTTTTCTATTAAAAATTTTATGCTTTTATTTAGCATTGGCTTTGATTATTAAACAATTAGACATTGGTGTTGAGAAAACACCGAATACAAAGAATTATCCTAATGAAAAACATCCATTGGATAAAAAAGTCTATTGTTTAAAAATCAAATTATATACGTCTCGTCAAGCTTGTAGATTTGCCTGAAAACGAGTGGAGGAGCGTAATCTCTATATGATGTTACATTTTTTTCTAAACCTTCAAAACGATCGATATAAGAATATATAAATGATGCGACAAATAACTGTTGGTTTGAAGTAAGTTTGTCAAAAGAAATTTTTAATTCAGCTTGACCGTTAATGCTTATTTGTTCATCAGTACAGCAATCTTTAATTGTAATATTACAATCTTTAGTAGAAGTTTTTTCCATTTCCATTCCACATGTATCTACCTTATGAAAGATTGCGGTATCAACCATAGTATCTCCACAATAGTGCGTGTCAATACTAAATGATAATGTAGAGAATAAAACTACAATTGCCATTAAAAAGGATGATATTTTGAAAAATAGTTGTTTCATCAGAACTGCAAAGATATAATAACTAGGGTAGTAGTAGTTAAATGTTTTGTTAAAAAAATGATTATTCTAATCAATCAACGCTTTGCGAGAAACTAAGTATGATTTAGATTGTGTTGGTATTTATATAATTTTTTGTACTACTAATTCATGTTTTACAAGACTATCTCTATTAATTTCCATATCATAATTACATCGTGACTTGTATTTTATAACGTTTTAAACGTAAGTGACCTGAGGAGAGAAGTAGCACTAAAATAGTACACTTTTGGTTACTTTTTACAGGTGGCTACTTGTTATTTAGTTTTATGAACTATCATCAAAAAAAAATATATTTCTTGAAATGAATGTTTTATTGTTTTCTAAAAACTATTATTTTAGTATTGATAATACTTGTGTTATCTGGTCATATTACATTTATGAAAGTCGAATTATAGATATATGCTATTGAATTAAATTCAAAACAAATGAAAATTTAGCCATTAATTCTAAACCAATCGTTAATTTTGTAATTCAGTAAACAAAATTTAAAGCAATTGATTGATGAAACGAGCATGCTAATAGTTTTTAACACCCAAGGGAATTATTTGCGAACAGCATGTGTCCGCTAAAACAATAAACATAAACACATGAAAAAACTGAATGACTTTATTTGGGAGACACATGGTATTCATGCCGGAACCGAACAAGATCGTGTTAAGCATGGTATTGATAAATTAGAAAAAGTTGTTGATAAAGCAATAGAAGCAAATCATCCAAGTATTACCTTTATTATACACTCTCCTCGCTTAACAAATTTTCGATATATAGCAGAAAGAGAAACAAACGTAAAGTTTATTCGTGGCAATAGATCATATTTAAATTATCCAAAACGAATTGCAGGTCTTCGTAAAAAGTACGAAGGTAAAATAAATATTAAATATGGTGTTGAGTTAGAATGGATGGGTGCTGATTTAGGATTGCAGTGGAGTCGTTCAAAAATATTTCAGGCAGAAGGTGCTGATTATGTTATTGGCTCAGTACATTTTGCTCCAGAAGGCTTGCCATATGACGGTTCAAAAGAGGAAGCTCTTCAATTGCTGGAAATGAGAGGAAGTCTGGAGGCCTATTGGGATGGTTATTTTAATGAAACTATTCAAATGATTGAATGTTTTGGTGATATGATTCAAATTGTTGGGCATATAGATTTACCGAAATTGAATGTTGATATGCCTGAAGCATTATTGAATTTTGAGACGAGTTCACATCCTTTAGCAAATAAAGTCAGAACACTATTAGAGTTGATTGCCGATCGGAATCTTTCAATAGATGTAGATATGGCGGGTAAATTTAAAGGCGTAGGTGTTTATCCGATTCAGAGTATATTAAGAAGAGCAAATGAACTTCAAATTCCGGTGTGTGTAGGAACCGATACACATCATGTACGGTATTACGGCTTAAATTTTAAAGAGAGTCTAGAGTATATTCAGGAAGCTGGATACGAGAGCTATGTTAGTTATTCCAAATTAATTCCTGAGAATCGAACCATCTATGACAATCACGATTTAAAAGTGAAATATACCGTATTAAACAAAGGTATAGAATTGTTAAATCAACGATTAGATATTGCACATAGAAGAATTATGCCAGATTTTTCTTTTGGAGGCACATTTTCAGAATTTGTAGATATCTATAAAAATTCTACAGGAATGGGTGACTATAATGCAATTCGAATCCGTAAATGGGGTAAATCAATAACAGTTACAAATGAAATTCCAACGTCAACTAACGAAACCGTAAATGGATTGTTTTCTGAACATGTAGACAAGCCTGGAGTCATTTCTTCGCTATTTAATACATTGGCTTCTGAAGGTATAAATGTTGAGACAGCAAGGCTAAAATCGAATAACGATGGTACTGCAGTTGCATTTTTATCGATAAAAGGTTCTAAGGGAGATGTGCAAAGTGCTATTGACTTTGTAAATGGTACAAGTGCAAGTGCTGAATTGTTTCATAATTTGACCTATAAGGAGAATGCCCAATTACCTAATTACTACGGAGAAGGTGTTTATTTATTAGAAATGGATGGTGTTAAATTGAATTTGGCATTAAGTGATAAAGTAATACTAACCAAGCACAATAATGCTCCTGGAGTGCTCTTGATATTGCTATCTGCTTTGTCTTCAAAAAATATTAATATAATTGATTTAAGGTTAGGGAAATTGAATAATGTAGGTTATTCTGCTTTGGCGATCGATGGTGACAGTAATGTGATTCGCAATTTATTGGCCAAATTAGGGGATCAATATTATGAAGCAAATTTGATTGAATTTTACAGTATGTAAGTTGGAATTAATATTTTGAGTTTTTGGTTGCGGGTTTGGAGATTTTTTACTCAATACGATATCTTTTTATTCACAGAAACATTGCGGTAGCGGTGTACTGGGTGAAAATCACGTGAATACTTTTGGCTATTTTTATAAGATAATGTTTCTATGCTGTCTTTAAGGAAGAATAATACCACTATCGATCTTCATTTTTTCATTAGGTTTATTTACAAAAGTTAAAAACATGAAATATTTCCGTTATTTTTTTTATTGTTCAATATTTTTTGTACTCGTTGCTTTTACCCTTTCTAAGAACAGGAGCAATGACACTTCAGATGACCCAATCGCTGTTATAGCATACTATGTTCCACAATGGTATAGTATTCCCAAGCAACTTCCATTGGGTCAATTGACGCATATTATCTACTCCTTTACTAAAGTTATTGACGGTGAAATGAAATTTAGTAATGAGGGTTTGGCAGTCAAACTTCAACAATTGGTAGCAGAGAAAAAAAACCACCCGCATTTAAAAGTAATGATTGCATGTGGCGGATGGGGGGCGGATGGATTTTCTGATATGGCACACACTTTAGAAAATCGAAAAAAATTTGTAAGCAGTGCGATACAATTTATTAAAAAATATAAATTAGACGGCTTGGATATAGATTGGGAATATCCAGGTTTTGCAGCCGCTAATACAGGAGCTAGGCCTGAAGATAAACAAAATTTTACGCTTTTGATGAAGCAACTTAGGGAAGGATTGAATACTCTGGAAAATAAGCAGACCTTAACTTTTGCTTCCGCAGGATTTAAATACTATTATGAAAATATAGAAATCAAAGAGGTGATGAAATATGTCGATTACATGAATGTAATGACCTATGATCAAACTATCGCAACATCTACTTTTACAGGTCATCATACGGCTTTAGGTTGGATCAATACGGAAGATTTAAAGGATACACCTTATGGAGATTTTGTTGATGCCAAAAACGAGGAAATGAAAAAGAACGGATATAGTTTTCAACCGAATTCGGCGGAGATGATAATTGATTATTGTATTAAAAATGGTGTCGCACCGGAACAAATTGTTATTGGGGCTGCGTTTTACGGTAGGGCCTGGAAAGGTGTACCGCCTACTAACAATGGCTTATATCAAACCAATACGGGGTCATATATTGGTTGGAGTCCTTATAGGCAAATTAGAAAAGAATTTGAAAGCAACGGTAATTATCAAAGATATTGGGATTCCATTGCGAAAGCACCCTATCTGTATAGTGCCAAGGACAGTATTTTTATCTCTTATGACGATACTGTTTCGGTTAAACTAAAAACAGAATATGCTATAAAAAATAATTTGGGAGGAATTATGTTTTGGGAATTGGGCAATGATACAGATGATAAGAATAGTCTTTTGAAAGCAATTTATGACACTTCAAAAAAGAAATGATAGGCTATTATATAAACCTCAAGCCATTCATAAAATTGATATCTACCATAAAATTTATAAATCAAAAAATATAATTTAAGATAGTCTTTAAAGATAAAACCGCTTCGAGCGGTTTTATCTTTTTTAGAGGACTAATGGCATAAAAAATTATCTTTTAATACTGTTCGTTATATTAAAAATTATTGACTGCAAAAAAGTTTTAATCTCGATTATAGAAATTTTTTAGTTTATGAGTTCATTTTCATCTTTTACTCTGAAGCAATTTTCTTCACCGAGATATAATGGATCTCCAAATTCTTCAGACCAAAAACCTTCCAAAATATCCTTCGATATGCATTTATAGACTACAACACCCTTAAAAATGATATTATCTTCTCCTAAATAATTAAAGTTAACTACTAATATATTATCCTTAAAAAAACCTGTTCCATTTTGTTCTTGGTTGTTATTAATTAACCATTTTGCTTGTATTCTGTTATTTGAATCAAGTTTTAAAGTTAGTGTTCCTTTGTAATTAATATCAGTATCATCTTGGTTACTTCCAATAATATTATACGTTCCTATAAGATTTGCAATATTCATAGTGGCATCAGGTTTGAATTGCTAAAGATACTTTATCAATTAAATAAATTTACACCATGGCAAAATACATTCAATCATTTCTTTATGTTTTCTTTTTAGAATATATAGATTAACTTTTAAAGAATAGGAATGATCAATAAAATTCTAAGAATTAAATGAGTTTCAAGAGGTGATAAGCAAGAGCTGAATATTTTTTATTTCCCAATACAATATCTTGTAAGCCTTATAAAAACTAAGGTTAAGAGGGATGGAGGTGTAAAATAGGTGTACTCTTTTGGTTTCCTTTGGTTGGGTTTTGTTGTTAATAAGTAAATTTCTTATTATGATTTTATTCTTAATCTCATATAAGTTCATTCTTGATAACCTTGAAAATTCTTAATTTTTATGTTTATTCTAAATATCGAGGTATCAATGGGGGATTTGAAAGTCCGAATTAACTTTAATTTTCTTCTTAAAATTAGTTCCATAAAAGGTGAATTACCAGAACTATTAAAAAGAACGGTAGATGGAACTTTATACTAAAAGTAATTTGAGATAGTGCTTAGTTCACTAATACGACCCGTTTTTGAAACAATAGTTTCTTCTTCATTCGGATCTTCAACTTTTTATTTTATAAGAACTTTAACGAACAAAGATATCTTATAAAAAACTCTAATAGGTTCTTCAAATCAATGCTAAGATTGTTTTTTATTTGTACTGGTTTAATAATACGTTTAAAAAAAAAGTCAATTAAATAGATGACTTTTTTTATATTTGGGTATATATAATAAAAAAAATGAATAAAATTTTACTTCCCCTACTGCTAATATGTTATTCTACTGGTATTTATTCACAGGGATTATCAGAGAAAAAATTGAAGGAAATTGTTGAAAGTTATAAATCAAGTATTGAAACAGCCTTAGTTATTGAGGATTGTGGTCATGTATTTGACGGTCCTCTTTATGCAGCAAAACAACTCGAAAATGTATTTTTAGATGCTTCTCTTAATTTTAATTCAAAAGAACGAAAAGTAATGGCTAGTTCTATTTTTTATGATGTAATTAGATCTAAAAAGATTGTTAAACATCATGCATCTAAGGATAGTGTACTTGCTATAGTTCAAAAAATTACTAATCAATTGGTTTCAAAGGACGTAATTTATAAATTAACAATTATTGATTCCAAGCAAGTTAATGCGTTTACGACTATGGGTGGATATCTTTATATAACTACGGGATTACTTGATTTTGTTGATTCTTATGATGAATTAGCATTTGTTATTGGGCATGAAGTAGCACATGAAATTAAACTCCATACACAACGAAAGGTTACAAAGATGTTATATTCTTCGAGTTTTTTTAAACTAATTAGTATAGCTGATTTTAAAAAAATGGTGTCGAGCATTAATTCATCTTTGTCGGCTCCATTTGATCAAATTGATGAATATGAAGCAGATAAATATGGTTTATTATTGGCAAAAGGAGCTGGATATGATGTAAACAGATTTGGTGACTTTTTTAAGAAGTTTGAAAAATATGAGAAAAGAGATTTACTTACTAAACTTAAATCTACACATCCGTTTGCTAAGCATCGAAAGAACTGTATAAGCAAGTACACAAATTAAATAAGTGCCTAATGCAACAAGAAGTTTATCTTAAAATAGGTGCTAAAACGATCGCTTTAGCTGAAAATCAAAAATTACTCATTGGTAGAAAAAAGCATGGAGCCGATATAGAAATTGATGATCCTTCTGTTGGACGAAAACATGCCACAATTGAAAATAAGGCAGGAAAAATCTATATCAAGGATTTAGAAAGTCTTAATGGTACTTATGTCAATGATAAACGAATAGAATCAAACAAGTTGATAGAAGTTTCTTTAAAAGATAAAATTAAAGTTGTATCAGAGTCTATTGAAATTACATTAAAAAAAAATACTTTAACAAAAGATAAATCTGAAAAAATATCAAAAAAAGATGATAAAAATGTTGAATTAAATGATGCTACTGGTCTTAAACAAAAAATTACCAGTAAGGGTTTCTTTAATATAGGAAGATTATCTGAAAATGATATAGTTTTAGATGATCGCGTTGTGTCAAGAAAGCATGCTAAGATAAGTTTCGAAAATGGAAATTTTTGGATAGAAAATCTTCGATTAAAAAATAAAACATATCTAAATGGGCATGAGGTAAAAGAGAAAACTCGTTTAAGGGATACCGATGTCATTACTATTTCTTTTTATTCAATCGACCTATTGAATGGTCTAAAAGATCTTAGAAAGGAACACAGTGCAATTGAAGCTATAGGAATACAAAAGAAATATCCAAACAATAAAATTGGCTTACAGTCTCTTTCATTAAATATTCCACAAGCTACTTTTGTGGCTTTAATGGGACCTTCTGGTTGTGGAAAATCTACACTGTTGAAATGCTTGAATGGAGACAACCCTGCAACTTCTGGTGAGGTATTGATTCATGGTCTATCACTTGAAAAGAATTTCAATCTTATAAAGAAAAAAATCGGCTATGTCCCTCAAGATGATATTATTCATAAAGAACTTACTGTTTATAAGACGCTATTTTATGCTGGTAAACTTAGACTTCCTGACGACACTTCAGATGAAGAAATTAACAATAGGATAAACCGAGTTATTTCCAGTTTAAATTTAGATCAGGATAAAGAAAAAGACATTAGAGGCATTAAAGTAGGAAGTCTCTCTGGAGGACAAAGAAAACGTATTTCAATTGCTGTAGAATTGTTGACTGAACCAACTATTCTTTTTCTTGATGAACCTACTTCCCCGTTGGATCCTGAAACTATTGAGAGTTTTTTAACAAGTTTACGAGAATTAACAAAAGAGGGTACTACAATTGTAATGGTTACTCATAAACCAGAAGACTTGAATTATGTTGATCAGGTCATTTTTTTAGGAGTGCAAGGTCATTTGACTTTTACTGGTCCCGCTAATTCACTGATTTCGAAATTTGAGGTAAATAATATCGTAGAAGTCTATACTAAAACGAGTGATTTAGAACAAGTATTAAAAAATTACTATATAAAGTCTCCAGAAGTTCTTTATCAAAAAGAAAGTATTCCAGAGATTAAACGCGAAAAACCAGATTCGCTCATACTTCAATTGTATTGGTTGATATCGCGATATTTTAAAATTAAAATTAACGATCGTGAAAATTTAATTTTATTGTTTGCACAACCTCTCATTATTGGCGGTTTGGTTAGCCTTGTATTTAATGAATTAAGTATTGGAGTATTTTTTATGATTGCTATTTCGGCGGTTTGGTTTGGTGTAAGTAATGCCTCCAAAGAAATTGTTGGAGAATTAGCTGTATATAGAAGAGAACGGATGTATAATTTAAATATTAACACCTATATTATTTCCAAATGTGTTGTGCTTTCTATGATAGCTTTGATACAAACTATTATATTTATTTCAATTGTCTATTTAAATTTTAAAATTAATACGGTTGAAGGACATTCTGATACTTTTTTACGACCGTTTTGGCAAAGTGTTGGATTCATGTTTTATCTTTCTTTTTCGGCAACATTAATGGGTCTTTTCTTATCCTCTTACTTTAACACTACAGAAAAAGTAATGACGGTAGTACCTATAGCATTAATGCCGCAAATTATGTTAGCAGGTGTTATGACAAGAATTGACAATACTTTAGTTGAATTATTAAGTTTTACCACTTTAGGACGTTGGGGTACAGAAGGTTTCGCTAGAATTCAAGACAAATCATATTTGGATGCGGAGATGGAGTCAAAATCGATTTTATTAGAAGTCACCCAAGGTAATGATATAAAATTAGTTGGCTCAAAGGCAATGAAAAGGTTAGACTTATACAATGAAAATTTAGTAGAGAATGGAACGCTTATAGGGTCTGTATTTGATAGTTTTAGTGCCAACTTACTTATGATAGCAGCATTGAATTTGGTAGTATACTTATTAATTTATTACGCATTAAAAAGAAAAGATAGTATCTAATGAATAGATTTATAAGAAATATAATAATTGGTGCAACGTTGATTATCATGTATTCATGTGCTCAAAATCCTGAGTTTATTAAAATAGATAATATAGTTGTTAAAGGCATTAAAGACTCATTAATGGAAGTGCATATGGACTACGTTGTTTTTAATCCAAATAACGTAAAGACCAAATTAAAACAATCAGGAATGTCTCTTTATTATAAAGATGCCTATGTTGGGGAAGGTTTTTTAGAGAATCAAATTAGCTTAAAACCCAATGACACAATACGAGTACCTGTACTATGTAATATAAAGCTTGATAAATTAAGTAAATTCTATCCGGAAATGTTGATTTCAGATACTACAGCTTTTAATATAAAAGGAGAAAATAAAATTGGATTTTTATTTAATTCTTTTACAATTGATGTTGATGAAAAAATTTATTTAAATACAAGAGAAATTATAAAAAAAGAGATTAATAAGAACTTAGGTAATACTAGTAATTTTAGGATTAAGACGGTTTCAATTAATTCACTTCCCACACTTGATAAAACTAATTTCAAAATAACTATTCTTGCGAAAAACAACCTCGATTTCGATTATGAAATTCATCAAATGGAACTTCAGTTTTTTTTAGATGACAAAGCAAAAGAACCTATTGCGAATTGGAGTCAAGATAAAGTCATTTCTCAGAAGGCATTATCATCAACAGAAATCCCACTTGAAGTAGTAGTTGACAATATGAATACCTTAAAGAATTCAAGTGTCACAATGCTGTTTAAAAAAGAAATTGACTTTATTGTTGTTGGTCAAGTACAAATTAAAATTCAAAATTATGTCTTTGATGTGCCTATTAATGATAATATGAAAATGGATATTAAAAAATTTATAGGACTGTAAATATGACTGATCAAGAAATTATTATCCAATTGAAAAAAGGAAATGAATCATGTCTTAAGCATTTATATGTGCATTTAGATATGGTTAAAGGCTGGGTAAATAATAATAATGGGAATGATGACGATGCGTTTGATATTTTTCAGGAAGCAATGATGGTGTTTTATAAAAATTTGATCTCTGGAAAGTATGAATCAAGTAGTAAAATAAGCACCTATCTTTTTGGAATTTGTAAAAGGCAATGGTTGAATCAATTAAATCGTAGATTAAAATACGAAAAGCCATCGGACATTATTACAAGTACAGAAGATAAAGGAGATGATGGTTTTGAAATTGAGTTTACCATAGGTAGAGAGTCTCTTAAAAATTATATTAATAAGGCTTTGGATAAGTTAGGAGAGCCTTGTAAAGAATTGTTAGAAAAATCCATTTTTTTAAAATTAAGAATGAAAGAACTTGCAGAAATGTTTGACTATTCAAGTGCACATTCTGCAAGACAACAAAAGTTGCGGTGCATTAAAAGACTGAGGGGTTATATGTCTTATGAATTGATAATTAAATTGAAATAATATGGAGGAAGATTTAAAACATATTGACCTCATAGATAAATACCTGTCAGGATCTTTGAAAGGGAGCGAAGCAATTACATTTCAAGATTTATTTAAAAATGACTCTGATTTTAAGCAAGAAGTTGAAATATACAAACGTATTTATGATAAAATTGAGTCTCGTGGCGAAACAAATTTCAAGAAACGATTAGATATTTATCATAAAGAATATTTAGCAGAGAAATCAGGTAAACCAAAAGGTATTTATAAAAAAATAATCATATTTAGTAGTATTGCTGCTGCTCTTATTTTTGGCATTTTTATATTTAATAGTTATGAAGTAGGTCAGAAACCAATATTTAATCAACCTGATCCTGTTATTGTAGATTCAGAAAAAGATAGCCTTAAAATAAATAAAGATAATGATGAATTTCTAGAACATGAGAAAGTCATTGTTCAGGAAGATAATTCAACTGTAGATAGTACATATATACCCAATAATTCCGGGCATGAAACTCAATTATCAATCGGAGGTTTAAAGAAACTACCTACTATTAATATTAGAAGTGCTAATTATCCCATAACCATACAATATTCTTTTGACCAAAATGAAATTATATTATTTGGAGACCCTTCCATTTCTGGATTACAGCTACAAATCCTAAAAAACAAATCTGACAATTATTTTTTAAAATATCAAGAGCAATATTATACTATCCCAAAATCAAAAGTAAGGAAAGCTTTAAAAATTGTTTCAGATTTTGAAGTAAAAACCGCAGTCACAAAGGAACAAATTACCGTTAAATTAAAAGGTATTGATGCCATAACCAGTGTTTTAAAGGATATAGAAGTTTCTTATACAGGAAATAAAGTAGCAAGACCAACTTATATGTTTGAAGAAAAAGAAAACAGATTACATTTAATTATAAATGGTGATATTTCAATTGATAAAACTAAACTTTATAAAATAATACAAAATGATGAGAGTAGTTATTTTCTAAAAATGGATAAAGCATTATATCATTTAAACTCAAAAGTAACTGAACCTACTCCATTAAAAGAAATTAATATTCTAGCAAATGATTTAACTCAGTTATTTAGAGAAGACACAGAATTACCAAAAGAGATGGTTTATTTGATTGAATAAAAATATAATTAGTAGATGACGTTTTTAAATATTGGTTATTAATAAACATAATAACATATTTAAAAACAAACATCATGAAAAATTTCAAAACATTATCTACTATTTTAATTGCATTACTATTTATGTCAGCGTGTACAGCTGAAACAAATGAAAAAACTCCAATCATTTCAGGAGAAGGAATTATATCATTGACAGGTGATGATACAGCATCTGTAGGAAATAGCCTTAAGTTAGGTGCAATGGCTTATGGAAGAAAAGACCTAACAGGTACAGAAGAATCAATAATTATAGCTCCAGAAGAGAGCATAATTTCAGAAGATTCGCCTACATTATCTCCAAGTGATCCTGAATACGTAAGCTCTATCATAAATTTTAAAGATGATAAAAACGCATTTGTCATCGTTGCAACAAAAGAATTAGTATCAATAGTTATTGTTACTAATGGTATAAAAAGGAGATATGTATGTGATTCTAAATTTAATACATCTGTAAATTGTGGTGCAATTACAATAGATCCAAAAACTAAAAAAGTTATATTTTATGAAACTACAGTAAAAAACACAAATACTGGAACGCTATTAACTTTAAACGGAACTTTGACATGGAACTAAAACTTCATAATAGAATCACGTTCAAGTCTATAAACACAGTTAGTTTGCTAATTTTACTTATTCTAGGTTACGCTACAACTTTAGAAGCCCAAAATTCAAATAGAATTAACCCAACTTTAGGTTTTTCTTGTTCTTTTGTAGGTAAACCTACAGCAGTAGTAATAAAAATATCAGAACTCATTGAAAATTCTCATTACGATAGTATTAAAGATTTATTGCATACAGGGAATGCTGCCGAAAAATATTTGGCAGTATTGCTTTGTGAAAAGTTAATGCAAGAGAAAAAGATTGCACTAACAATCTCAGAGAAAAAAACAATTAGAGCATTGTACCAATCAAAAGAAACCGTTACTATTTGCTCTGGCTGTACATATTTTAAAAAGACAACTTTACATGCCTTATTAACTAGGGAAAGTTATTTTGCAGAAATATAAAAAAAAAATGGGTAGCAAAAGTCATCAAAAAAGACGACTAAAATTATTGTTATATTTATAGCTACATTTTTCAATACCACTAACCTTATTAACCCGTCTATGAAATTATCACATTACGAATGGGATCCAGAAAAAGACCTCATTGCAGAAGGTGCTTCTGCCGAAGTTTTTAAAGCAAAAGATACTAATAGTCAAAACCGATTTGTTGCATTAAAAATATATAAGGAAGCTGTAATTAAAGGTACTACAGGAAACTCTAATCAAAAAAAATATACATTAGAAAAAGAGTTTCATAAAATAGACGGTTTATCACATACAAATATTGTGAGTTTTTATGGTCTTGATTATATACAGCATAGTGATGCTATGGGTAGATCTTCAAGTTACCCAGTAATTATTATGGAATATGCAAGTGAAGGCACATTGCATGACCTTATAAAAACAGCTCCAAGTCAAAAAGTAATTGATAGCATTATACAAGATATTCTTAAAGGAGTTGATTACTTGCACAGTGAAGGAGTTATTCATAGAGATTTGAAGCTTGGTAATGTTTTAGTTTCGAAGAATAGAAAAGGTAAATTGATAGCTAAAATTACCGATTTTGGAATTAGCCGTGATGTTCTAGAAGATCAAACAATTAATCAGTCATTAACCGAAGGCGTGGGCACACCACATTATATGTCTCCAGAACAGTTTTTCAAAAGGAAATTTGGCTTAGATGGGGAAATTAGTGAACGGACTGATATTTGGGCCATCGGCGTTGTAATCTATAGATTGTTAACGGGTAAATTGCCTTTTGGAGATAGCAACAAAGACTATGAACAGATACGAGATGCCATTGTTACCTATGAGCCAGATTATAGTTCGATACCGTCAAGGTATAAAAAAGGATTGATGTCTTGTTTTCAAAAAAAGGCAGAGAAAAGACCGAGAAATTTATCTGAATTGAATCAACTTTTTCAAATAAAAGAAAAGAATGGCACATCTGATAATCAAGAATTTGAAACTGTAATTCTACCATTAGATAACAAAGATAACTCTTCCGATTTAGAATCTGAAATGGAAACACAAATTCCTACTTACTTAAAAAAAACAAAACTTGAAGAGAAGAATGAAGGGGTTAATCAAATTACTAAACTTCAAAAATATTTAGTAATAATATTTGGGTTAATTAATATTTCAGGAGTAATCTATTTTCTTTTTAATGAAAATGACTACATAAAGTTTTATATTATTTCAGCACTATATGTATTAAGTACAATATATTTGATATTTTGTTTTTTAAAAGAAAAATCAAGTCTTCAATTTTGGAAATTCCTTATTCATGGGTTTTTATTATTTATTGCTATTTATCTCGTAATCTTACTCTTGTTAAATATATCTAATCTTGATTTTCAAAGTTTCACTAAGGCAATATACTTTCTTGTTTTTCACTTTTTATTTATAGTATGGTTATCTGTAAAACAGTTGAAAATTAATTTGTATTTCAAGTTTAGAGATGAATTAGGGCTGTCTTTACTTATAACGATTTCAATATTAATATACTTGGCTTCTTATTGGTTTCCAATATATAACAAAGAGGTTGCAGTTAATCAAGTTGTTTATTTAATGTCTGATACGTTTTTGTTATTCTCGTTGGTGCCAAATATTTTCTTTATTGCTGCCTTGTTGATGTTTTTTTCGAAAAGACATACCAATAAGTTTAAAATAATATTAATATTATTTTTTAGTAGTCTATTAATTTCTTCAATATGGTGGTTGTTTTTAAATGAGTCTAAAGGGTATATTGGTTACTTTATAGGTATTCATGTACAAGAATTTAAAGCAGGATATTATTTATGGATAATCTCAATTTTTATTGGCTTTAGTGCCATTCTTTATAAGAGTGCTAAAAGACAAACTTCAAGTAAATATTATTGGCCACTACTAGCAGGAATTCTCATTTTATGGTCTACTTCTTTTATGTTTAAAAAATCTCAATCCCAATTAGGATTCGATTTTAACAATAGCCTTAAGAATTTGAACCATTCCAAATTAGAAAAAACATTAAATAATGGCGCAGATATAAAATGGAATTATAATGCTATGTCTAATGTTATTGGAAAATATTCTAATGAAAACTCTAACAATGTTGAACAAATTGTTAAAACACTAATATTAAACGGATGGGATGGTGCCTCTTTAGATGGGGAATTTAGCCTTCAAAATGCTATTCAATCAAATAACATTTCAATTCTAAAGTTAATTTTAAACACAAAGGCTGCTAAATATATTAATAATGAGCAATCAGATCGTGTGAGTTTATTAAAAAAAGGAATAGAATTAGACAATCCTGAAATGGTAGAATTAATATTAAAAGCTGGAGGAAAACCAGGGCTAGATGAAAAATTATTCAATGTGGAACGCTCTGAAAAAATGATTAAAGTATTAGGTGAATATAATATTAATACACCTGAAATTTCTTATTTCGAAGATTTTGAAAAAGGTTCTAAAATATTTAAATCTAGTTCTGATTTAAATAATAGTTGGATTTACACTAAAGCTAACGGGTTTACAAGTAGAAGGTTTCAATTTTTAAAAAAATTAGATGACGGTAAATCAAGTAGAAAGAGTGCTCTTTTTAATATCGATTTAAAGGAACAATATACTATTGAAGTTGAAACATCATCATTTTCAAAAGGCGTTGAATATGGAATCGTATTTGATGATACTGGTGATTCATTTTATATTGCGGCTATAAATGATAATTATTATTCAGTTTATAAATATCAAAATAGTAAATGGACTACTCTAAAGCAGGTGCCCGTTAGTAAACGAACAACTAATGTTTTAAAGATTATTCGTAATGGTAATTATGTGTCATGTTATTTAAATGAAGTGCTAAAGATTGATAAGCTGTATACTAAAAGTTTTCAATCAAACAAAATTGGTGTTATTATATCCAATACTAAGAAAAATAGTTTAGTGCAGTTTGATAACGTCAAAGTAACTGGAAAAATGAAATAATCCTTATTAATAGATGACATTTTTAAAAATTGGTTATTCATATATGAATGTTTAACTTAAAATTATTTAAAAATGAAAACTATAAGAAAAATAACCTTGCTTTTTGCCCTTATTATGGCTGGTACTAGTTACTCACAAGAGTCATCAAAAAATAAAGAAGAAAGTAAAATCAACAAAGAAATTGATAAAACTAGTAATGAAGTAAAAAGAACCAGCGAGACAGTAAATAGTGCTACAGATTCTATTACCAGTACCATTAAACAGACGAAAAAATCAGTTAAAGATTTGAAAACTGCCATTTTTGGTGAAAGAAAGTCAAAAAAGAAAAAAGAAAAAACCAAAACAAATAAAGACTTGATTATTATCCAAATTGCTAATATAGCGTATAGCAATTCAAATTTAAAAGAGCTTCAAAATTCATTGTCTAAAATTAAAGGAGTTAAAAATGTTTCTAAAAGCTATACCAATGGAAATGCCATAATCAATATAGCCACTAAAGAAAATGCAGACTTTCTTTGGCAGAACATTTCTGAAAGATTGAATAAGGTCTTTATTGTAAATGAAATGAATGAAAAAAACATTTTGTTAGACTATAAAGAGTCAGCCTCTAATTAAAAAACAGTCATTTAACCGAAAAACCATAAATAAAATGAAAAGTACTATACTAATTATATTAATTGCAATCTTAATACCAAATACTGCTTTTGCAAAAAGAGGTGGTGGCCTTTTTGGAAAAAGTGAACGCATTATTAAAATTTCAGAAGTTGATGTTAAGGGGGCAGATGGAGAAGAATTGTTTTTGGCTTATAAAACTACACAAGTATTTTTTTTTATGGGTGCATATATGTCTGATGATGGTTATGTGTTGGGAATCAAAAAAAGTTTTGGTTCATACTATCCTTTAAGTGAAGAAAAAATAAAGTCCTTACAAGAAAGTGGAGTATTACCAGCAGCTTTACCAACCTATAAAATTCCTATATCTGAATGGTTATGGGGTTTTTCATTATGGATTTTACTTACTGTTTTAGGAGGCCTTTGGTTAATTATGTTACCAAAAAAGAAAGATAGAAATTTCACGTCAGGATGTAATCATTATTTTGGAAAGGAAACTCCAGTAGATTTTAATAAAGCTTTGAATTATTTCGAAAAATCAGCAAATAAAGGGCATTCTGGAGCACTACATAATTTAGGCATTATGTATTTGAACGGACAGGGCGTCACAAAAAATAACGAGTTGTCAATAGAATATTTCAAAAATGCCGCGAATGAAGGGTATGTAGATTCCATGTTCACATTAGGAAAAATCTATTCTGGAGGAACACTAACTAATAAAGATAATAAAAAAGCAATGCTATATTTTCAAATGGCTTGTGACAAAGGAGATGTGGAAGCTTGTACATCACTTAAAAACTTGCAAAACGCTTGATAGCTATATCCTGATTAAGAAAAAACTATAATTCAGTTTTCAGATAAAATTTATAAATTAGCTTGATAAAATCAAAAAATCGACATTATTATGGAAAGTAGCAAAATAGAAATACCTTTAAGTAAGGGTAAAATGATATTTTTAATTTTGGGGTGTTTACTTTTTGTATTCCTTGGGGTTGCTATGTTTTTAAATGCAGAAGGAATGCAAACCAGAAGAATCAATAACTCTTTAATCATAAGAATTATTTCAATAATTGGAGTTTTGTTTTTCGGATTTATTTGTATCTCTGTTGTTAAAAAAATTATAAAAAATGAGTCAGGATTAATTATTAATCATTTAGGTATTTGGGATAACTCAAGCGGTGTGAGTGTAGGTATGATAAAATGGAGTGATGTCATTGGAATTCGAAAAGCGAAAGCTTCTGGAACCAATTTTATCCTTATTGATGTAAATAACCCCGACTTTTATATAAATAATATAAAAGGTAGCATAAAAAAGCAGGCCATGAAAGCCAATATGAGAAAATATAACACCCCAATTTCAATATCAACCGCTGGCTTAAAAATTAGCTTTAAAAACCTTGAAGAATTAATAGAGCACGAATACAAAACAAACGTCAACACCAATATCAACCTATAAATCAAACCAATGAAATTATCACATTATGAGTGGGATCCTGAAAAAGATTTAATAGCTGAAGGAGGCTTTGCAGAGGTCTTTAAAGCTAAAGATATAAATACTGCCAACAGATGGGTAGCCTTGAAAATTTATAAAGAGGCTGTATCTAGAGGTACAACAGGTAGTACTGGTCAAAAAAAATACAGTTTAGAGCAAGAGTTTGCTAAAATAGATGGACTCTCGCATACAAACATTATTTCATTTTATGGTTTAGAATATATAGAGCATCAAGATGCTATGAGTAGAACGGCTAGTTACCCTGTTTTAATTATGGAGTATGCTGGTGAAGGGACGCTTAAAGAACTTTCTAGAAATCAACTTTCTGATGATAATTTAGAAGAAGTTATCATTAGTATTATTAGAGCTACTGGTTATCTTCATAGTCAAGGTATAATTCATAGAGATTTAAAGCCAGGAAACGTACTTTTTACTAAAGATAGAAATGATAAGTATGTAGCCAAAATAACTGACTTTGGTATTAGTAAAGATGTCTTGGGTGATAAAACCATAGATCAATCATTTACTGAAGGAGTAGGCACACCTCATTATATGGCTCCAGAACAATTTTTTAAAAAGAAGTTCGGCTTGAATGGTGAAGTAAGTGAGCGTACTGATATTTGGGCGATTGGTGTTATTCTATTTCAATTATTAACAGGTAAACGACCTTTTGGTCAAGGACTCAAAGATTATGAATTGATTCGAGATGAAATAACTCAAAAGAAATTGGATCTTTCCATAGTTCCAGAAAAGTTTCAAACGGTTATATCTAAGTGTCTTGAGAAGGAAGCTGTTAATCGACCAGAAACAGCGAATGAATTAATAAATTTATTAAACACTCAATCTTATGATGAGGATCTTACAATTATTCCGGGTCAGGCAGGTGTTGTCTACCCATCTGCCACTCATGTAGTTAAATCTAAGAAAAAAAATGTTCTAATAACAGTAATTGTGGGCATACTGATTTTGTTAGGAAGCTTTGGAGGTTTTAAATGGTATCAGTATAGTAAGGCTAAGGAGCTATTAGCTCAGGGGTGGGATTACTACAAGATTGGAAAATATAAAAATGCCTACGCATCTTACCTTCAAGCATCAGATTTTAATTCAGGGAAGGCATATTATTATTTATCTCTTATGAATAATTTAGGAATGGGTATTGACAAAAATTATAAAAAAACCTTAGAATACGCCGATAAGGCAATTGAAAATAATTTTAATATGGCCGCATTCCAACACGGTTGGTTATATAAATATGGATACGGTGTACCTGTAGATAGTATGAAAGCAGTCAGTTATTTTAAAAAATCGTTACCACAGATAAGAGAACTATCGAATGAAGGTGACTCTGAAGCACAAAATTTACTTGGACTTTTATATGGTTCTGGAGATGCTATTGATAAAGATCTTAAAAAATCATTTGAAATGACTAAAAAATCGGCAGAAAATGGTCATCCAGCTGCAATAGCAAATTTAGGCAGTAAATACATGTATGGTTTAGGAGTTGAAAAAGACTGTAATAAAGCATTAGAATGGTTTAAAAAAGGTCAAGAAATTAATGCAGCGAGAGCGTGGTATGGAGAAGGACAATTGCATTATTACGGATGTGACGAATTAAAAATAGACTATGATAAGGCTTTTGAAAGTTTTAAAAAAGCAGCCGATTTAAACAACATTGACGCACAATACAAACTTGGCTATATGCTGCAAAAAGGTATTGGCAGAAAAAAAGACTTAGACGAAGCAATGTGGTGGTATCGTAAAGCTTGTGAAGCGGACAATATAGATGCATGTAATAACCTTGCCAATATTTATGATAATAAAAATAATTATATAGAAGCAAAAAAACTGTATACTAAGGCAGCTCATAAAAATAATAAATATGGAGCGTATAACTTAGGTCGTCTTTTTGAAAGTGATAAAATTAAAAAAGATCTTGACAGTGCCAATTTTTGGTTTAGTAAAGCTGCTCATCTTAAGCATAGTGCAGCACAAAATCAGTTGGGGTATAATTTTAATAAAGGGGTCGGATATAAAATAAACCTTGATAGTGCTTTCTATTGGTACGAAAAATCAGCTTTACAAAATTATAGATATGGCCAATTAAACCTAGGTATTATGTATGCTAAAGGACATGGGTGTGAACAAAGCTATGTTAAAGCTAAAGAATGGTACGAAAAAGCTGCAGCACAAAATGATGGAGATGCAATTTATTCGCTTGGTAATTTATATTACAACGGTAACGGTGTTAAAAGAGATTATTTATTAGCAAGAGAATACTTTAAAAAAGGGGCTGATTTTGGTATCTCTAAATCTCAATTTATGTACGCACTTATGCATGTAAATAAAGAAGGTGGTGCCCAGAATTATTTTAAGGCAAGAGAATGGTATAAAAAAGCAGCATTACAAGATGATGATAATTCTCAAGTCAATTTGGCTCTACTCTATTACGAAGGTAAAGGAGGGAGTAAAGATGAAAAACAGGCTTTTTACTGGTACGAAAAAGCTGCTAAAAATGGCAATGCTATAGGTCAGAATAGCTTAGCAATTTGCTATTTATATGGGATAGGGGTTAAAAAAAATAGAGGCTTAGCTAAATTTTGGTTTGAGAAATCGTGCAAAACAGGTCATAAAAAGTCATGTGAAGATATAGATAAGCTACTCTAAGTAGAAACTTAATAATGTAGTTGAAAAAAACATAAATTTTAATTACGCACTGAAATACAAATTACTTCCTGATTATTACTGTTAATAATTGATTTTAAGCTAAAAAATGGAAATATACGAACCAATATATTTAAACGAGTTAGGTAAACGTTCTAATAATGAAGATGCAATTTTTCCAAATAAGGCTTCAACATTTAATGAATTATTTCTTGTTTGCGATGGCGTTGGAGGTCAAGATAAAGGTGAAGTGGCGTCAAGATTTATTTGTGAGTTTTTACCTCAATATTTTGAAAATAATCAAGTTGATATTCATGATAAAGGATGTTTAGAATCGGCCTTGGAATTTGTGGAGCAAAAAATGAATGATTATATCAAATTGAACATTGAAGCTTCTAAAATGGCAAGTACCTTAACACTATTATGTCTTTCAAAAGAAGAAGACAAAGCATTAATTGGTTGGGTAGGCGATAGCAGGGTTTATCATATAAGAGATGGAAAAATTCTGTTTCAAACTAAAGACCACTCTGAGGTGCAGAGCTTGGTAGATATGGGGGAAATTTCAGAACAAGAAGCAGAAAATCATCCTAGAAAAAATATAATAACTAGAGCGGTTAGTGGTAAAGACTCAACCAGAATTGATCAAAAAATTATTGGTAATATTAAAGCAAATGATTATTTCTTATTATGCACTGACGGTATTTTAGAAAATTTGAAGAAATTAAATATACAGAATTGGTTTGTAAAAGAAAATACCCCTGAAGAAATTAAATCTCTAATTTTAAATAATGCATTAAACAATACAAAAGATAACTTTTCAATGTATTTGATTAAGGTAAAAGAAGTAAATAAGAAAAATATATTTGATTTTTTTACGTCATTTTTATTACCCTTATGATCTTTTATTATTTTACTCTATA
The DNA here is from genome assembly GCF_006065315.1 of Aureibaculum algae. GTDB lineage: Bacteria > Bacteroidota > Bacteroidia > Flavobacteriales > Flavobacteriaceae > Aureibaculum > Aureibaculum algae. The sequence continues at coordinate 1,919,041 of NZ_CP040749.1, forward strand.
ATTTTATGAAAGAAAAGTTTATAATTATTTTCAATGAAAATCCGTCAAGAGTAGAAGTGAATAAAAATGTTCTTGATTTAGCGATAAGAGTTACTAACTACATCAGTGATAATTTTGACGCAAGTGATTATTTTACCATTGGAAATGAAAGCCATGAAAAAGTATTTTCGTTTCTAATTTTTTTGAAAGAGAACCATGGTCAATTACAAACTGAAGTAGAATTGTTACCCATCAATATTGATACTGTGCATTTTAGTATGCTAGAAAATATTTTCATTTACGCAAGCAATTTTGATATCCAAGAACTTGAAGATGTACAAGATGACATTTGGGATCTTTCACATTTAATTTCACCTGCTACTAGCTAGAATATGAATACAACGAGCAAAAAAGAAAATTTAAGGAATCAACATTAAAAATCTGCTAATTTGTCTAGCAGATCAATATGGTCCTTCATCGAAATTTTAATTTTCTCTTCGTTAGACAATTTTGAATATGTTCTATTTCCAAAATCCTTACTATTCTCCCAATCTGAATATCTATCATAAAGATTTTCTAATATTTTTCGACTTTTTTGCTGAGGTGCGGAGAAGCCGGCGTAATCAACCAAACGAACATATCTATGCCATTCTTGTAAATTCATTTTAACTTTTACTACAATTTTTTCTGAATTCAAAAAAGGTATTAAATTCTTTAAAGTATCATCAACATCTTGTTTACTTATTATCCAAGCTGCATGATCTACAACACCTGCAACGTGATAGTTCTTTGACATAAAAGAGAGTGTCTCGAAAAGTAACAATAGCGTATTTTGTTCAATATTAAAATCAATATGTTTATTTAAGTTTTCTTCTTTCATTTTATAAAATTAGTAAAACTAAAACCAATTCTTATAAACCAATCATATTTATTTTAATGATTAATTTCATCCTGCAGAAGAGTCCCATGAAACGAACGTTTTGTGGGACAAATATTTAAGTCAATAAAACGTAAGAGACGGACGCAACTCCAAACAACAGCGAGACAATAAAAACAATCACCGCCCAATTCGGATAAATCTTGGCATCTTTAATTAAATTTTCATATCTGCCATAAAGCTTTTTCTGAGAATCCAAAACTGACTTTATCTCATATTGATGACTGTTCAACAAAGCCCTAAGTTCTATAATGTCAATACTAACTTTTGCAGCATGTAGCTTATCGCTAACTTTTTCCAATTGCTCAATACTTTTTTCAAAAGAGTTGATTTCATTTACTAATAATTCTGTGATTTCTTCAATTTTTGCCATGTCGTTTTTATTTAAATACCCATTCCGAGGTCGATTACTTTTTTAATTACTGTCTTTGATATTTTTAGGGCAAGGTTTGGAGTCAGTTCCAACGTTTTCCCCAGTAGCTTTATCTGGTTGCTTTTAGCTTTAAATAATGAGACATTTGGGTTCTTGTTAAGTTCTTTGCCAATATTTAGAATCGACATGTTACGATTGACCTCACTACCTTTAAGATTATGACCATCAAATTCAAATCTGAACCCTTGCAGTTTATTTTGATTGTTGATCGATGGAATTACCTTAACCCCATTTGTTTCCATTGCTTTGATATATGAATCGAAAGATTTTGGTCGGAATTCCTTCATACTTAAATCATGTCTCCTTTTTATTTCAGCCCTGATTTCTCTAAGATTGAATTCCTTTTCAAACTGAACTTGTTTTACCGTTGTCAATTTCATGTCTTCTGCGACCCTTTCTGCTGCCAATTGGCTCTTTTTCCCGACAAAGCTGTCATTATATGCTCTTCCTTTAAAGTCAATTCTGTTGACATATAAATGAATATGCTTGTGCTTTTTGTCCTGATGGACAAAAGCAATGGCTTGTCGTTCTCCCAATTTCATTTGAATCATAAATTTTTGAGCTATTTCGTGCAAGTCTTTTGCTTTTAATTTCTCTCCATCTTTGATGGTAGGGCTAATAATAAAGGACAAGGTGTTGTTCTCGCAACGGGAATTCATGTCCTGTATGATTTTAAATTCTTTTGAAATTTCAGAAGGGTTATCCCCAACGAGATGTTGCCTCAAAATAATTTCAGCATTCTTATCCTGATTCCAACCATAGGCGACGGAAGCACTGGTTTGTGATATGGATTTTCCCTTGCCAATCACTTTTTGAAGTTGTTAAGATGTAACTTGATTTCATCTGCCAACTGATGTACTTTTTGGGTAAGGTTGGGATTCCGTTTTTTGTACATATTACCGATAGACTTAAAACTATTATGATAGTGTACGAGCATTTTATACATATCGATTTGTTCATCAGTTAAGCGTTCTATTATTTTTTCTTCAAGTGCAACTTTCCGGATATATTCACTGAGTGTTAATCCACATTTTTTAGCTTTTACTTTTAAGAGTTTTTTCTCGAAATAGGAACACCTGAATTTGATAAAAACGCTTTTTGCTTTAAAAGACTTTTTTTTGACACTGCGACCTTCGGGAGCAGGCAAGGTTGTTTTTGTGGGAACAAAAACACATCTTGCACTTCCCGCCCCGCCAACACTTTCATCCAAGTTTTTTAGTTCCAGTTCCCATTCCAAACTTTCGGAATCGTGTTTCAAATGGTCAGGTGGTATTACTATACTGTACTTATTTATCCCAATTTCTCTTTTAATTTTTTTTTCCATTTTCATAACATCTTTCTAAATAATTCCATCAATTAATTTTTCATTGAGATCTTTATAATTTAAATACACACAACTTTGGTCAATAACATTTTTATACTGGTCTAATAAGTATGTGGTTATTTTATTTCCATTGCTATCATTGTCCAGAAGCAACAATACTTTTTGATATTTCTTTAGAAGTTGGACTACCTCATTTATAAAGGCAATCGAGTTTAATACTATAATATCGGATTCATAAATTAACATCTTATCAAAAACAGCTAAGGATAATAGATCAAACATGCCTTCTACAATTATCAATTGTTCCATACCTTTAGTTAAGTAGGTGTATGATTTTGGAGAACTACCATTTTTATAGGACTTATTTCTTAGCTCCCATCCGCCCAAACGGTTTTTTAACCCTATCGCAAAAAACGTTTTCTTGTCAAGTTGATACCAAACTTCAGCACAATAGCGTTTGGCAATCTTAAAAGGAATATGTCTTGAATTTAGATATTGAATTAAAGCAGGATGCTCAATTGTTTTTGTTCTGACAATGGTTATTTTATTTTCCTTCTGTTGAATTGCTTTAGGCAGATCTGAAAAAAGGGTTTGCTGTTGAAAAGAAAAAAGAGGACTATCGTTACCTAAAAATTCCAATGCTTCTTTAACTGAACATTTTAACACCAACACAATAAGGTCAATTACATTTCCACCCATTCCTTTTCCATGGTCGTACCATCGATTAATTAGTTTGGAAACTTTGAAAGAGGCTTGGATTTCTGACCGTAGGACACTTAGAAACCAAGCTTCTTTCTCCGTCTCTTTTGTGGGAAAGTGCCCTAATCTTGCCAGCGTTTTTACAATGGAAATAGTACGGGCTATTTCACATGTTATTTTTTTTCTTTTCATGAGCATTTTTATTGTTTTTATGATTTTCACTTACCTACTCGACTAATCCTTTATTCATAAGGGTTAAGGTCTTAGGTGAGTACTAAATTCGACTTACCTTTCTTACCTAAACAGGTAAGTTAGGTAGGTTTAGGTAAGACAATAATTATCAATCTTACCTAAGCATACCCCTTTATCCATAAGGGGTCTAGTACTCTTAGGTAAGATGGTAAGTTGTTTTAAGTATTTATAGGTAATTCCAATTCCCATGGGCTATTTTTAAAAATTGATTTTGCCAAATAGCCATAAAGTTGTCGTTTGGAATGCTTCACTCTTTGAAAGTTGAAACCAGTAAAAGCTTTTCCAACATTTACTTTGTTCAATCTTACGTTTAAACAAGATAATGAGACCATTACATCTGATGCCGTAACAAAATCTTCCATCTCGGTTGATTTTTCATAATACTTGGCAATTAGCTCTTGTTCTGTTGTAAGACTGGTGTATTTCTTGTTTCGTTCCTCATTTTCTTGAATATCCTTAATAGTTAGTTCGGGATTAAAATCTTTGTCTTTATACGCTAAATGATAGGCTTGTGTCCATACATTTTTGATGTCCATTTCTTTTGAATACGCAAAATCAATTTGATCCATTAGCTCAAAACACAACCAACGTACAGAACCCGTTTCATCATTTAGAAACGAAGACATATTGGTAGAACCCATAAAAGAGCATATTCTGGGTAAGGTGGTGTTCTTTCTATCATACGGAAGTCTTTCATTAATGAATGTTTTAGAGAAAAATGCTTTAAGTGCATTAACATCCTTTTTAGAGAGTACTGCCAATTCATCAAGATTGTAAAGAAAATTTCTACACAATTGAATTCTTGCATCTTTATCATTACCAATATCTTCGGCCATGTATTCATTCAATTCAGGTGGGCATAAAAAGCGACACCAGGTCGATTTACCAGAGCTTTGACCTTTATGGCTGATAATAATGGCCTGTTTATTGAAATAATTTGGTTCAAATGCACATCGAATAGCTCGAACCAACCATTTCTTTAAATGATAAAGAAAGGCTTCGTCATCATAGGTAGGCACATAGGAAGCTAATTTGGCAATATGGTCAAACCCATCCCATTTGGGTAGCCCATGAAAGTATTCTATAATAGGATTGTGTTTTTTGATGAGCTCAGACTTAATCAATATCTCGAGCTTAGCCGAACTGATATCAATCCCTGATTTAGCCAACTCTATAATCAGAGAATTTACATTGAGATAATGCCATGATTTATTTCCTTTCAAAGAGATCTGAAAATCATGGGATATTTCATTATAAAATATATCATATTTTGAACATAGATATTCATAGGTGTAATCGAAAATTGTTTTCTTTTTGGGATCTTTAACGAGATAAAGTCCATTATTTATTGGAGTCATGTTATACAGTTTAGAAAACGGCAAGAAGCGTTACCGTTTGATTTATTAAAAAAAATGTTGGTGGAAATTAGATTTCTTTACCTTCTCTTATTTCTAAAGGAATATGCAATGGCTTCTGACTCTATTTCGTCATTGGATTTGCGACTGTTCTGAAGCAACCACGCGTTGATTTTCTTTTTTTCGAAAAAAATCATTTTTCCATTGGGTTTGGAATGTGGGATATTGCCCGATGCAGTTAGTTTATAAAGGTAGCTTCTAGAGATGCCAGTATAATCACAGGTCTCTTCAAAGGTCAATACTTCTTTACTAACGGTTAGTAATCGTTCTATACGATCTAAGCGTTCTAAGATTAATAAGTTGTTCATTTTATTTGATTTTAGGATGAATAAATGAACAAAAGCACTTTTGTTTTCTTTTAAAGAATTCTTGGGGTAAATGTAGGGAAATATTGAAGTGGATTGAATTTTATAATTAATTAGTTGTACACAAATAATTGATAAACAAATAGTTAATTAATTTTGTATTGATTTGTTGATGTAATTTTACCTCTTAGTTTTATTTGAAATTAAAACAAATCAACCGATAATAATAAATAGTATAACAGAAAAGCTTAAAAAAATGATTTTGAGCAAAAATCATGAGTTATTAACATGAAATGACTAATATTTCATAAAAGGACTAGTAAGAAACGCTCATATCTATGAAAATTTTAAAACAGGAATACTATTTGCGGCCTCTTTCATTTTAGTATCTATTATTTTAGCATAAATTTCGGTCGTTCTTAATTCTTTGTGACCTAGTCTTTTGGATACAGTATAAATATCTGCTCCATTTTCTAATAACAAAACGGCATTCGTATGCCTGGCACTATGAAATGTAATATGCTTTGTAATACCTGCACGCATACACCACCTTAATATTTCTGCGTTAAAATGACCACCGTATTTGAGACCTTTAAAAACCCTATCATTTTGATTCTCTCTTTTTCCTAGTAATGCCCTAGCTTGATCGGATATGTACAAATATTCAAGTCCATCGGTTTTTTTCTGTCTAAAAATGATTCTGAAATTGTCATCTTCATCTCTAACTTCTGACCACTTCATTTTATTTATATCGCTCCACCTAAGACCAGTTAGGCAACTAAAAATAAAAGCTTTTTTTAGGACAATATATTTGCATTTAGACTCACTCAAAGCTTGTAATTCAGAATGAGTAAGGTATTCTCTTTTAGATTCAGCTTGGCTAAATCCCTTAACTGACTTTATAACATTACTTTTTAAATAGCCTTCATTAAAAGCTTCTCTTAATGTGGCTCTAAATTTATTGAAATATGTATATTTTGTATTTTGAGAAAGAGGTATACCTCCAATCGTTTGAGCTTCATTGTGAAGATATTTTTTAAATCCTTTTACAAAACTCTCATCAATATCTTTCAACATTAAATGAGGTGGACAGTAGCGTTCCAAATGTTTGAGAGCGGCTTCCCAATTATCGTAATTTCCTTTACTTTCATATCGCTCCTCCTTTAATTTATTATAAAAGTCTAAAAATAGAATTTTACCCTTGTTATTATCCTCCATATTAAATTTCCCTCTTATGAGTTCCGCATTCTTAAGGGTTAAAATATTTTGTGCAAGTTGCAAAGCTTCTTTATTTTCTCTCCTTTCAATTGCTGTACTAGGTTCTCCGTGTAGGTAAAGTTTTAAATACTCAAAACTTCTGTTATGTTTCATTTTACCGTTTTTATCTATAGAATATCCCATATAGTATTCTAAATAGAGACTATTACGTCCAGAGACTAGTTTCTTTTTTCTAAGACTTATTTTCATAATTGATGTTTTAAATAGTTATTTATTTTCTTTCACGAAAAAGTTTTACTCTAAATAGAATTCACAATCAAACTTTTTACTTTTATAATATTACGACCTACTCAAATAGACCATCGAGTGTTGACTTTTTAATTCTTGTTAATCTATGTCCTAAATTCACGGCATGGATACTTCCATTTCTGATATGAGAATAAACTGTTCTTTTTGAACAATTTAATAGTAAAGCAACTTCCTCAACATTCAAAAACTCTTTCTTCTTTATTTTCTCTAAGGCTATATTTACTTTGCCCTTTGTTTCCATATTACTTATATCAATTTTAGTTTCCTTGGCTTTAGCTTTGTAATGACGACTGTTACATTTATGAGAACAATATTTAGTAAGGGTTGTTCTTGCTGTAAATTCATTGTTACAATATTCGCATATTCTCTGTATTCTAATATTACTGCTCATTGTCTTAAGAGTATTTAAGTATCCTTAGATGTCGTTAAGAGTCGTTAAGTGCAAAATTTGGCGACTTAACCCAAAACGAGGTGTAAAAAATACACCTCGTAAAAAATTTAATCGAAAAGGTGTAATTATGGTGTAATAAAAGTATGAAAAAGGGGGTATAAAAGAAAAGTAAAAGGTAAAAAGTTATTCACAACCATTTGATTTACAGTCAAATAGTTCGTTTTGATTTCAAATAAAATGATTGGCTACTTCCCAATACAAAAGTTTGCAAAAATATTACCAAGTAAATCCTCATTAGTTACTGCTCCAGTAATTTCACCCAAGTAGAGTAGGGCTTGGCGGATATCGATAGCTATTAAATCAGAGCTGATGTTGTTGTCAATACCAAATTGAACATTTTTAATTTCAATTAGAGCCTTGTTTAACACGGAGAAATGACGACTATTACTCACTATAGTCTGATTATTACTTAAGACTCCAATATTAGATAATTCAGTTAGTTGATCTTTTAATTCATGAATACCTTCGTTTTCTTTTGCAGAAAGGAATAAGATATTTTTAATTTGGTTTTGAATCTGCTTCATTTCTTTTTCGGAAAGTAAATCAGATTTATTTGCAATTATCAACATTTTTTTATCAGGAAACTTTATAGAAACCTTTTCAATTTCATGTTTGATCAAATTCAATAATTCAGTTATTTCACCATCATGTCTACTTCTTATAATTGAGGCATCAAATAAATAAATGATCAATTGAGCTTGTGCCGTTTTTTCGAAAGTTTTTTTAATTCCGATACTCTCAATTTCATCGGTGGTGTCTCTAATTCCCGCAGTGTCAATAAATCGATATGCTACTCCTTCAATAATTAATTCATCTTCAATGGCATCTCTAGTTGTACCCGCAATAGAGCTCACTATTGCTTTTTCCTCATTTAATAATGCATTTAATAACGTAGACTTACCTACATTGGGTTCTCCGATAATCGCAACTGGAATACCGTTTTTTAGAACATTACCAAAAGCAAAAGAATCAATTAATGCTTTTAGGACAGTTGAGATTTTAGTGACCAATTTTTGGAAATCGTCTCTATTTGCAAATTCAACATCTTCTTCAGAAAAATCTAATTCCAATTCAATTAGAGACGCAAAATTCAAAAGGTCTTGTCTCAGATTTTCAATTTCATTAGAAAAACCACCCCGCATCTGTTGCATGGCAATTTGATGAGAAGCTTTTGAATCTGAGGCTATTAGGTCAGCTACAGCCTCCGCTTGGCTAAGGTCTAATTTACCGTTTAAAAAAGCTCGTAAAGTAAATTCACCAGGGTCAGCCATTCTACATCCATTACGTACAAAAAGTTGCATAATTTCCTGCTGAATATATAGTGAGCCATGACAAGAAATTTCAACTACATCTTCACCAGTATATGATTGAGGATTCTTAAAGAGAGAAACTAAAACTTCATCAAGCACACGTTCACCATCAATAATATTACCTAAATGAATAGTATGGGTTTTTTGATTGGATAATTTTTTATTATGAATAGACTTAAAATAGCGGTTGGCAATAGAAATGGTATTACTACCCGATAACCGTATAACGGCAATGGCACCAGAACCTGATGGAGTTGCTAAAGCAATAATTGTATCTTGAGTATTCATAATTTAATTTCTATGCAAAAGTAGCAAATTCTCTTGTTTTACGGGTGTTTAGTAAAGCTATGTTTGTAACATTTTCTAAAATACTGCGTCCTATAAGAAAACAAACACTCTAAAACACATCATATGAAACGAAATAATCAATTAATCGTAATTACACATTTAAGCCAACTTTTAGATTTGGTAACCTTAGTCGGAGGATTATTAGTACCATTATTTATATGGATCACAAATAAGGATAAAGTTTTTACTATGGATGAACATGGAAGATCAATTATCAATTTTCGGTTAAGTATGATAATCTACATGCTAATATGTATTCCCTTAATACTATTTTTTGGTTTGGGATTACTTGGATTTGCAGTAATTGGTGTCTTTTATTTTATATTTCCAATAATAAATGCGATAAAAGCAAGTAATAATGAGCCCCCAAACTACCCATTTTCCCTAAAAATTCTATAAATGATGAAAATTTTTAGAATTATTTTTCTATAATTTTTGAATTTATTTATAACAATGTTCATCCTTAGCATCAAAACAAACGATTGAAATAATTGAAATTCAGCACGTTATATAAAATCGTAAAAACTACCCATTTTCCTTGATTTTTAAAAACACCCATTTACACTATTGACTGGTATCGTCTGAGAACATACATTTGCTTTATAAAATTAATATATAATAGAAACGAAAATACGACGTTATAATATCTGAATACTAAAATTAGGGGAGAAAGGAGAGGAGTGAAAATTATGAATTAAAGTTCATATCTACAAGTAACTTTTCTCCTTCTATTAAACTAAAATTAGTATAAATATAAAAATATTACTCTTAGGAGTTTAACTCAGGGGAGAAAGGAGAGAAGTGAAAATTATGAATGAAGATTCAAATCTACAAGTAGCTTTTCTCCTTCTATTAAAATTATAATTAGTAAAAAATATAAAAGTATTACTCTTAGGAGTTTAACTCAGGGGAGAAAGGAGAGAAGTGAAAATTATGAATGAAGATTCAAATCTACAAGTAGCTTTTCTCCTTCTATTAAAAGTACATTAGTAAAAAATATAAAAGTATTACTCTTAGGAGTTTAACTCAGGGGAGAAAGGAGAGAAGCGAAAGGTTAAGTATGAGCTTAACACTACAAGTAGCTTTTCTCCTTACTATTTTAAAATCAAAAATTTATTTCTTATTATATGCTACCACTTTTTCATAAAGTGTATAGCTTAATTCACGGTAGATTCTTATCTCGGAAACACTTTTTTGGAACAAAACAAGTTGGCAACTAAGAAATACAACCATCAATAGTATACCTAAATTCATTTTATTTGTTGAATCCTATAAGTGTTCTGGCTCCTTTTAAAGTATTTGAGGTCGTTAGATGAATCGTTTTACTAGCTTTTTAACCATGTACTTTAGCCGTTTTACCTCCTGCTTTCATCAACTCTGCTTCAAAGGCTAATAATTGATCCCATTTCTTGTTGACAATATCTTTATCCTGATATTTTCTCGCAAAACCTAAGAACAACGTGTAATGATTGGCCTCAGAAATCATTAAATCTTTATAAAATTCAGATAATTCTTGATCTTCCAAATTTTCTGAAAACACTTTAAAACGTTCACAACTTCTAGCTTCTATAAGTGCTGCAACTAATAAACGTTGTATTAAAGCTTCATTTCTGTCTTTTGTTTTTACAAAAAAGCCTTGTAAATCTTTGGCATAGTTATTTGATTGAGATCTGCCCAATACCATTCCTCTAGCCGTCATTAAATCATGCACCATTTTAAAATGTTGCATTTCTTCTATGGCAATTTCACTCATGGCGGAAACTAACTCTGTTTCTTCAGAGTAGTTTATAATAATAGAAACAGCATTAGATGCCGCTTTTTGCTCTAAAAATGCATGATCTGTTAATATTTGCTGTAAATCATTTTTGGCAATTTCTGCCCATGAAGTTTCTGTTTCAAATTTAAGTCCTAACATAGTTGTTATAAATCGAGTTTAAATTTACTTTTTAGTAATGCCAAAGCCTGGTTCTTTTCTAATAATTTATTGTACTTCTCCTGCGGCGTATAGGCGAATTTTTTTTGATTATCTTCATTTATATTAATCACCAAATCTATGCCGTAATTATTTAATTTTTCACGAAAATAACGTACTAATTTTGGTTTTACTTTTAAAAGTTCCGTTTTCATCATTGCACTAGGCATATCTAATTGAATGCTGTTTTTTTTAACTTTAGGAATATCCGCTTTTAAAATAGCGACCAGGTTACGAACGCCTTTTTTCTCTAATCCTTCAATATATTGCTTCCAAAACTCTAAGAATTCAGCTTCTGAAAATTCGTCCCTTGGTTTATTAGAATTATCTTCTAACTCATCATCCGTTTTTTTAATGGTTTCTTTCTTTTTATGAATACTTTTAAGAGATAGGGCAGAAGAACGCCTTGTTGTTCTTGTGGATAGCGTTGGTTTTTCCGTAGGGGTTTTTTGTGCTACCTTAATTTTAGTTTTTTCTACGACAGCAGTTGGCTTTTTAGTAAGTACTGGAGCCACTTTATTTTTTTTAGCAACAGAAGTACTTATAAAGTGTATGGCGGGAATTATGTAGTTTTTATGCTTTTTTTTTTCGTCCGTATTCGGAAAAGTAATGGAAGCCAATTGCATTAAAGTTAATTCCACTAACAGCCGTTGATTTTTACTGCTTTTGTATTTTAAATCGCAATCATTGGCCAAATCAATTCCTTTAAGTAAAAAGGATATTTCACATTTCTTACTTTGTTCGTCGTATTGTTTTTTTGTAGACTCACCTACCTCTAGTAATGGAATAGTAATACTGTCTTTTGCAACCAATAAGTCTCTATAATGTGATGCTAATCCAGCAATAAAATGGTGACCTTCAAACCCTTGAGCCAAAATTTCATTAAAAGCAATTAATACCTGAGGTATATTGTTTTCAAGAATTAAATCAGTAATCTTAAAATAAGAATCATAATCTAATACATTCAAGTTTTCTGCAACGGCCTGCCTTGTAATATTATCATTAGAAAAACTAACGACTCTGTCAAAAATAGAAAGAGCATCACGTAAAGCTCCATCTGCTTTTTGAGCGATAATATGTAGGGCATCATCATCTGCCTTAATTTTTTCTTCCTTGGTTATTTTATGTAGGTATTCTTTTATATCAACAACACCAATCCGTTTAAAGTCAAATATTTGACATCTAGATAAAATGGTAGGAATAATTTTATGCTTTTCTGTGGTTGCTAAAATAAATATAGCATGAGCAGGAGGTTCCTCTAACGTTTTTAAAAATGCATTAAATGCGGCTTGAGATAACATGTGTACCTCATCAATAATATAAACCTTATATTTTCCTGTTTGCGGAGGTATACGAACCTGATCTGTTAAATTCCTTATATCATCAACCGAATTGTTAGAGGCTGCATCTAATTCAAAGATATTAAAAGCAAAATCTTCATTAGGGTCAATCGTTTCTGCATTAGCTTGATTAATTCTTTTTGCTAGAATTCTTGCACATGTAGTTTTACCAACACCTCTGGGGCCTGTAAATAATAAAGCTTGTGCTAAATGGTTGTTTTTTATAGCATTTTCTAGCGTGTTTGTAATGGCTTTTTGCCCCACAACATCATCAAAAACCTGAGGTCTATATTTACGTGCCGATACTATAAAATGTTCCATAGAAAATTTAAAAAATCAAAATTTAAAATTCAAATTCCAACAAATTTTTTACCTCACCATCGGAGAGGTCAAGATTATTGTTTTCTATAATCTTGGGTGAGGACAAAGGTATTAATTACTATATATCTTATCGTATAAATCTTTATATATTTCTTTTATAACGGCTCGTTTCATTTTCATGGTAGGTGTTAAGTGCCCGCCATCTATACTCCAAACATCGGGAGTGAGTTCAAAACGCTTTATTTGTTCCCATTTACCAAAGTTTTTATTGCATTTATCTATATCTTTTTGAATACGTTGAATAACTTCAGGATTCTTAATTATTTCTTGATCACTATTACCGATAGTTGCATTTTTTCTTTTTGCCCATTCCTTTATAAAATCAAAATTAGGTTGGATTAAGGCAGCGGGCATTTTTTCGCCTTCACCAATCACCATAATTTGTTCTATAAACTGAGATTCTTTTAAAATATTTTCTAAAAGCGTGGGTATAACATACTTACCTCCAGAGGTCTTAAACATTTCTTTTTTACGTCCTGTAATTTTTAAGAAACCTTCACTGTCTATTTCGCCCTTATCTCCCGTATGGAAATGATCACCAGTCATAACACTCTTTGTTTTTTCGGGGTCTTTATAATAACCCATCATCACATTGGGGCCTTTAATTAATATTTCGCCATCTTCAGCAATAGTTACTTCAACATTTCTAATAGGTTTACCAACGGCACCAATTTTAAACATTTTGTCTTTATACATATTAACAGCAACTACAGGAGAAGTTTCTGTAAGACCATAACCTTCCATAACATACATTCCTGCCGCACAAAATATCCTTGCTAATCTCGGGTTTAAAGCGGCACTACCAGAAACCATGGTACCTAAGTTACCGCCTAAAGCTTCTTGCCATTTACTGAAAATTAATTTTCTAGCAATTTTAAGTTTAAATTCATACCACCAGCCATTAGCCTCGTAAGGCTCATATTTTTCGCCAATTTCAACGGCCCAATAAAATAAGGCTTTTTTAATACCCGTTAATTCTCCTCCTTTGGCATAAATTTTATCATATAATTTTTCCAATAAACGAGGTACAACACTCATCATATGAGGTTGAACTTCCTTAATATTATCACCAATTTTATCTAAACCTTCGGCATAATAAACTGTACATCCTGCATATTGATATAAATAAATTAATAATCTTTCAAATATATGACAAATAGGTAAAAAGCTCAAAATACGGGTCTCACCGTCAATTAAAGGTAATCTAGGGTCGCTATCTAAGGCATTGCTAACAATGTTTTTATGCGACAGCATAACTCCTTTGGGTTTTCCAGTTGTACCTGATGTATAAATAATAGTTGCCAAATCAGTATATAAAACCTCACTTTTTCGTTGATCTAATTCGGGTTGGTTATCTAAATCTTTACCTAACTCAAACAGTTCAGAATAATGTTTACATCCTTCTATGTGATCAAAACAAAAAACTTCTTTTAAACTAGTTTTACTTTTAATTGCATTAACTTTAGCTAGCACTTCACTATCAGAAACAAAACAATATATAGATTCACTATGGTTTAAAACATATTCATAATCTTCGGCTGATATAGTGGGGTAAATTGGGATGTTTTGAGCACCTGTTTGCAAAATACCTATATCAGTAATATTCCATTCCGTTCGGTTCGTAGAAGATATTACTGCAATTTTATCGTTCTTTTTAACTCCCAATTTAAGTAACGCTCTACTTAATGCATTCGCTTTATCTAAATATTCTTTTGTGGATGTTTTTACCCATTCCCCATCATATTTAGTTACCAATGCGGCGTCTAAATTGTATTTCTCCAATTGATAGTAGGGGAAATCAAATAATCTCGTAATTTCTATGGGCATATTTTTGTAATTTGGTAATGCAAAGTATAAAAATTAAAAGGAATATACAAGCGAAAAACAGTGTTTAATATGATCGTAATCATATTAATTTTTAGATGATGAAATTTATACATTCCCTATTGCAACTAGTAAAATGTATTGATTATCTTTGTGCCGATATTAAAAAAAATAGAATAAATGAAGATTTCTTATAATTGGTTACAACAATTCTTAAAGATTGATTTAGAGGTAGAAAAGGTTGGTGAAATTTTAACCGATTTAGGCTTGGAAGTAGAAGGTATTGATAAGGTAGAATCTATAAAGGGAAGTTTAGATGGGATTGTAGTAGGAGAGGTATTGACTTGCGAAAAACATCCTAATGCAGATCGATTAAAAGTGACTACTGTAGACTTGGGCAATGGAGAGCCAATACAAATTGTATGTGGAGCTCCTAATGTAGATGCTGGTCAAAAAGTTCCAGTAGCAACTGTCGGTACCACATTATATGATAATGAAGGTAACGGATTTAAAATTAAAAAAGGAAATATAAGAGGTGAGGCAAGTCATGGAATGATTTGTGCTGAGGATGAGTTAGGGCTGGGTGAAGGTCATGATGGTATTTTAGTCTTAGATAAAAAAGTAAAAGCAGGTACGCCTGCTGCTGAACTGTTTGAAATATCAACAGATTATGTTTTTGAAATTGGATTGACTCCAAATAGATCAGATGCTATGAGTCATTTTGGAGTTGCACGTGATTTAAAAGCGGGTTTGCTACAACTAAATATAGATGAAGAATTAATAACTCCTTCCGTAAGTAATTTTGATGTTGACATCCGTTCCTTAAAAATACAGGTTGACGTTGCTAATAAAAAGCAAGTGCCACGCTATGCGGGAGTAACAATTACGGGAATTAAAGTTGAAGATTCTCCTAAATGGATGCAAGATAAATTAAAAGCAATTGGCGTAAATCCAATTAATAATATTGTTGATATAACCAATTATGTGTTACATGAGTTGGGGCAACCATTACATGCTTTTGATGCCGCAAAAATTAACAGAAATAAAATTATTGTAAAGAATTTACCAAAAGATACTGAGTTTGTAACCCTAGATGGAGAAACTCGTAAGTTACATCAAGATGATATTATGATTTGCGATGGCGATTCAAATCCCTTATGTATTGCAGGTGTTTATGGTGGTTTAGATTCTGGTGTAAGCAAAAACACAACCGCTATCTTTTTAGAAAGTGCTTATTTTGATGCTGTTTCTATTCGTAAAACAGCCAAAAGATTTGGTTTAAATACAGATGCTTCTTTCCGTTTTGAAAGAGGGATTGATCCAAATATTACGGATTATGCTCTAAAAAGAGCAGCTTTGTTAATTGAAGAAATATCGGGAGGAGAAATTTCTTCTGACTTAATTGATATTTACCCAAATAAAATAGAAGATCATCAAGTACGATTTTCATTCGATAATGCAGAAAAACTAATTGGTGAAAGGTTAAAACCAGATACCATTAAAAATATCCTAGCTTCATTAGATATCAAAATTAACAATCAAACTGATTCCGGTTTAGGATTGACGATACCTTCATACCGAGTTGATGTTACGAGAGAGGCAGATATTATTGAAGAAATTTTAAGAGTTTATGGCTATAATAATGTCAAAACTTCACCGAAGTTGAATACCTCAATTTCATATGCTCCTAAACCTGATGCTAATAAATTACAGAATTTAATTAGCAATCAACTGGCTAGTCAAGGGTTTTATGAAATGATGGCCAATTCATTAACTAGTCCTGATTATGTTGAATTTTCAGAACAAATAGACATGAAGCATAATGTAACCATGCTTAATCCGTTAAGTGCCGATTTATCCGTGTTAAGACAGACCTTACTTTTTAGTGGTTTGGAAGCTGTAGCCTATAATATCAACAGAAAAAGTAGTGACATTAAATTGTTTGAATTTGGAAATACCTATCATAAATTTGATGATACATATGAAGAACAAAAACATTTTTCCCTTTTAATATCAGGAAATAGAAATGATAATAATTGGTTGCTTAAAACAAAAAAATCTGATTTCTTTTACGGAAAGGGAATCGTTCAAAATGTTTTAGAAAGAGTTGGTCTTAGCTCATATAAATCGCAACCACTTGAAAATGATTTCTTTTCAGAAGGTATATCATTACAGGTTGGAAAAGAAACGCTTGTAGATTTTGGTGTGGTTAAATCGACCATTACCAAGCAATTTGGAATTAAGCAAGAAGTACTTTACGCAGACTTTAATTGGGATGCGATGCTTAAATTCATTAAAAACAAAACGCTAAAAGTTAGTAGTTTAACTAAGTTTCCATCGGTTAAGAGAGATTTCTCTTTATTGTTGGATAAGAAAGTGACTTTTAATGAAGTATTTCAATTGGCATTTCAAACCGATAGGAAAATATTAAAATCTGTCGATTTGTTTGATGTGTATGAGGGTGATAAATTACCAGAGGGTAAAAAATCTTATGCCGTAAGTTTTATATTACAAGATGATAAACAGACATTAACAGACAATCAAATTGACGGTGTAATGAATAAGTTACAACAAACATTTGAAACCAAATTAAAAGCAGAATTAAGAGCGTAAGCAATGTATAAACTCATTAGAAAAGTACTGTTTTTATTTGATCCTGAAAAAGTCCACCATTTTACATTTTCAAGTATAAAAAATGGTTTTAAAATTCCTTTTATAAAAGCTATAGTTAAGGGTAAATTTACTGTTGAAGACAAAAAATTAGAACGTAATTTATTTGGACTAACGTTTAAAAATCCAGTGGGTTTGGCAGCGGGAATGGATAAAAATGCCTTTTTATTTGATGAGCTTTCCTATTATGGATTCGGATTTGTTGAAATTGGTACCGTAACACCAAAGCCACAACCAGGAAATCCTAAAAAACGCTTATTTCGACTTAAAGAAGATGGTGGTATTATAAACAGAATGGGGTTTAATAATGAAGGTGTAGATGCTGCTGTAGAACGATTAAAGAATAAAAAAACAGACATTATTATAGGTGGTAATATTGGTAAAAATAAGATTACGCCTAATGAAAATGCTATTGACGATTATATCATCTGTTTTCATAAACTTTTTGATGTAGTTGATTATTTCGTGGTCAATGTGAGCTCACCCAATACTCCTAATTTAAGAGACTTACAAGAGAAAGAGCCTTTAACAAAATTGTTAAATACCTTACAAGAAGAAAATAATAAGAAAGCCGCTAGAAAACCAATTTTATTAAAAATTGCTCCCGATTTAACAGATACCCAATTACTTGATATTATTGATATTATTGAAACCACAAAAATTGATGGTGTAATTGCTACAAATACTACAATTTCGAGAGAAGGTTTACAATCTGAAAATAAAAATGAAACAGGAGGTTTAAGTGGTAAGCCGTTAACTAACCGTTCTACAGAAGTGATTCGATTTTTAGCTGATAAATCTAATAAAGCATTTCCTATAATTGGTGTTGGTGGAATTCATTCTGCGGAAGACGCCCTTGAAAAAATTGAAGCAGGTGCAGATTTAGTACAAGTCTATACAGGTTTTATCTATGAAGGTCCTGCGTTGGTAAAGCGAATTAATCAGTTATTAATAAAGCAATAAAATAAGTTCTCTTATTTTTTTAGTACTGCTTTTCAGGTGAAGAAAGGATAATACGGATATAAAGTCAATGCTAATAAAACGATAAAAGGGGAGTTTGAAAACTTGTAATTTAAAACCCTTTTTAGAATATACTCTTTATACTAAATTGTCAAACCCTCCGCCATCCTCCTTCGTCATACATTACTCCCTTTGTTTAAAGGGAGAAGCTGTTTGAATTGACATTTATTATAAATAGATACGTAGCAATTTTCAGGTAGGGTTAAAAAATAGTGTCTTTAAACGCTTAAGAAATAGTATCACTGTAATAGTCAAAGTCCTTCCTTTTTGGGAAGGATTTAGGATGGGTTTTTCTTTTCAATCCATTTTCTAGCATTTACAAATGCTTCTAGCCATGGAGAAACTTCATCTTTTCTTCCTTCAGGATAGTTAGCCCAATTCCATTGAAACGTAGAACGTTCTATATGTGGCATTGTTACTAAGTGACGCCCACTGTTATCACACAACATAGCAGTGTTGAAATCAGAACCATTAGGGTTGTGAGGATATTCAGCATAGCCATATTTGGCGACAATATCATAATTGTCTTCTGACATTGGTAAGTTAAATTTACCTTCACCGTGACTAATCCAAACGCCTAAAGTACTTCCGGCTAAAGAAGATAACATTATTGAATTATTGTCTTGAATATGTACAGAAGTAAAAGAACTTTCGTGTTTACGAGAGTCGTTATGTAACATTTTTCCATGGTTAGTATGATCGGGGTTGATCACTTGCAATTCCATAAATAACTGACAACCATTGCAAATCCCCACAGATAACGTGTCTTCTCTAGCAAAGAAATCATTGATTACCTTATTGGCTTTTTCGTTGTATTTAATGGCACCTGCCCAACCTTTAGCAGAACCCAACACATCCGAATTACTAAATCCGCCAACAGCTCCTAAAAATTGAATATCTTCTAAATTTTCACGACCAGAAATTAGATCGGTCATGTGAACATCTTTTACATCAAATCCTGCCAAATACATGGCATTTGCCATTTCACGTTCAGAATTACTACCTTTTTCACGGAGAATAGCAGCTTTAGGTCTCTCCCGAATATCTCGGGACGCTCGACCTGACAATCCTGTTATATCTTTCAGGTTACCCGTAAAGTGCTTTGGAAAAACGTAGGCTAACGGTTGATTTTTATAATTATCAAATCTATCTTGAGCTAAATTATTTGCTGTTTGATGCTTATCTAATAAATACGAAGTTTTAAACCAAACATCTCTTAGCTCAGAAACATTCAACACTAAATCTTCATGTTGATTCTTTATGGAAAGTGTTTCGTCTGAAGTTACTTTTCCTATCCTATAAAACTCAATATTAGCATCAGTTAATATTTTTTCAACTGAATTATCTTCAGCTTGAAAAACAATTCCTGCATTTTCAGAAAACAATAGTTTGGAAGTGTCTTTTTCATTTATTTCCGATACGTCTATGGTTGCTCCTAAGCTTATATCTGCAAAACACATTTCTAATAGTGTCGTTATCAATCCACCAGATGCAACATCATGTCCGGCAACAATCTTGTCATTTTTAATTAGCTTTTGAATGGTATTAAAAATTGTTGCAAACTGCTTCGCATCTTTTATTGAAGGAGCTTTGTTACCCACTTTATTCAACGTTTGAGCAAATGAACTTCCTCCTAATTCGTGACTTTCCTGTGAAAGATTGATATAATAAATAGATCCTTTATTGGTTTGTAACACAGGTTCTACAACTTTGGTAATATCATTACAATGACCAGCTGCCGAAATAATTACAGTTCCTGGAGCGATTACTTCTTCATTAGGATATTTTTGTTTCATTGACAAGGAATCTTTCCCTGTAGGTACATTTATACCCAGTTCAATGGCGAATTCTGAAATAGCTTCAACAGCTTCATATAAACGAGCATCTTCACCTTCATTTCTACAAGGCCACATCCAGTTTGCTGAAAGTGAAATACTCTTAAGTCCCTCTTCAAGTGGTGCCCAAATAATATTTGTTAACGCCTCAGCAATTGAATTTCTACTTCCGGCAATAGGGTCAATTAAACCTGAAATAGGAGAGTGCCCTATACTAGTCGCAATTCCTTCTTTACCTTTATAGTCTAACGCCATTACCGCACAATTGTTAAGTGGTAATTGTAACGGGCCAACACATTGTTGCTTGGCAACTTTACCACCTACACATCGGTCTACTTTATTTGTCAACCAGTCTTTACAGGCAACAGCTTCTAATTGTAATACGCGTTTAAGGTAGTCTGTAAATTTATCAGTATCATATACCAATTCTTCATAATTTCGTTGAATGGTTACATCATTCATTATCGTTTTTGGAGAGCTACCAAACATATCTTCCAACGCTAAGTCCATTGGTTTTTCACCAGTCGTTTTTGACTCAAAGGTAAAACGATTATCCCCTGTAACATCACCAACAGTATAAATAGGAGAACGCTCACGTTCTGCAATTCGTTGTAAATTTTCCAAATGTTTTTCACCAATAACCAATCCCATTCTTTCTTGAGACTCATTACCGATAATTTCTTTGGCAGATAGTGTCGGATCTCCAACAGGAAGTTTGTCCATATCAATTTTTCCACCAGTATCTTCCACCAATTCAGAAAGACAATTAAGATGACCACCTGCTCCATGATCGTGAATAGAAACAATATGATTTATATCGCTTTCTACCATACCACGAATGGCGTTTGCCGCTCTTTTTTGCATTTCAGGATTTGAACGTTGTACGGCATTTAATTCAATACCACTTTCAAAGGCACCAGTATCGGCAGAAGATACTGCAGCACCACCCATTCCAATTCTATAATTATCACCACCTAAAAGGACAATTTTATCACCAGTTTTTGGGGTGTCTTTTAAGGCTTGCTCTGCCTTTCCATATCCGATACCACCAGCTTGCATGATCACTTTGTCGTAACCTAATTTTCTAGAATGTTCTCCATGTTCAAAAGTTAAAACAGATCCACAAATTAAGGGTTGGCCGAATTTATTACCAAAATCAGAAGCACCATTTGATGCTTTAATTAAAATATCAATAGGCGTTTGATACAACCATGGACGTGCAGTCATCGCATCTTCCCAAGGCTTGTCTTCAGTGGCGTCTAACGCATCTTGCTCTAATCGAGAATACGAAGTCATATATACTGCTGTTCCCGCTAAAGGTAAAGAACCTTTCCCTCCAGCTAGTCTATCGCGAATTTCACCACCGGAACCGGTTGCAGCTCCATTGAAAGGTTCTACAGTTGTCGGAAAATTATGTGTTTCTGCCTTTAAGGATATTACGGAATTGTAATCTTTAACTTCGTAAAAATCAGGTTTGTCAGCAGTTTTTGGAGCAAATTGCTCCACTTTTGGACCTTTAATAAAAGCGACATTATCTTTATAGGCTGAAACAATATCGTTAGGATGTATTTCAGAAGTTTTTTTAATTAATTTGAATAAAGAAGATGGTTTTTCCTTGCCATCAATTACAAAAGAGCCATTGAAAATTTTATGACGACAATGTTCACTATTTACTTGTGAGAATCCGAAAACCTCAGAATCTGTTAGTTTTCTCCCAGATTCTTTATACAATTTTGCAGATAGATTTTCTAGGTATTCTACTTCGTCATCACTTAACGAAAGTCCTTCTTGTTGATTATATTCTGCGATGTTTTCAATTTCTAAAACGGCTTCAGGTTGTATGTGAACATCAAAAATCTCTTGATTTAATATAATATATTTTTGAAGAAGCATAGGGTCAAAATCTGCAAATATTTCATTTGAAGCAATGAATTCTTCAATTCTTAGAATCCCCTCAATACCCATATTTTGAGTTATTTCAACAGCATTGGTGCTCCAAGGTGTTATCATTGCAGCACGCGGTCCAACAAAATAAGCGTCAATAGTTGCTTGTTGTAGCATGGTTTTATTACCAAACAACCAAGTAAGTTTATTGATGGTATCTGTTGTTAAATTGTCTGCGGTTTGTACTGCGAATACTTTGGTGTGTGACTCTCCAAAAAAATAGATCATTGCTTTGATTTTGTGAGCAGTAAAAATACATATTTAGATGGTTAAGGATGTGTCAAAAGAAACAAAAATGACAAATGTTTTTAACAAGGTTTTGTTAGTATCTCTAGGTTTCTATAATTGTAGGGTAAGGGGAATGTATTAATTTTGTAAGAGTAAAATATAACCCAACATGAAAAAAATATTTGTAACCCTACTTTTTATATTACCTATTTTAGCTTACACTCAAAAGAAACCTCATAGTTATAAGATTGCTTACGACAACATTTCAAATGGAAAAAAGAGTGATAGAACTACCAGTATAGATTATCAAAATCAAATTTTATTTTTATCAAAATCAGACGATAAGATTCAACAATTTATTAATTTTAATACCAGTGAAGTTGTAAGTACGATAACTTATAATGACCAACTCTATAAACAAGTAACTCTTTTTGATAGCCTACCAAAACCGATTTTTGAAGATAAGCCAGAAACTATTTTAGGTTTTAAATGTAACTATGCCAAGTATAATTATTTTTCTAATACCATTGAAGTATGGTTTACAGAAGATGCAAAAGTGAAGGGTTCGCCAAGTCCCATGTTTTTACCCACTAAAAATGCTTTGGTATTAAAAATAACAAGAAATGGGAATCGCACTTCGTTAGCGAGTGCAATAGATAAAATTAAAAAAGCTGAACCACGTCAATATACTGCTGATGATGCACTTGAGGTTACGGCCGCCGAATTCGAAGAGATTAAAATCAATTCTAGATTTACTAAAGTAACTATTTTTGATAACGAAACCATCAATTTTGATGGTTCTATAAAAGCTCCAGATGCCAATATAATGGAGCTTAATAAAACGTATCATTTAAGTGTAGGCTCTGTTATTGTAAAAAAGATTAAACTAACCCCTGAATTAAAAAAGAGTGGCAATGTATTTGCGAAATTGCAGTGCCGTTCTAATGGTGATGCCTATGACCGGACAGGTTCTGTCTTTATTGTCCCAGTAAATGAAAATAATTCTGTGATGAATGCGTATTTAAAAGGCTTAGATCAATTACCAGTTTATACCGATAATACAGGGCAGAAATACCAAGGAATTGTTAAAGAAGGAAATTATAATCCGCCGATTGAAATTATGCGATTTTTTACATCATTTGGAGCGAATCATTTTAATGACAAAAGGGTTATTAACAATTACGATTGGGCAGATGATGTTCGTTATAAGCAAGAAGTAACCTCTTTAATTCCAACAGATGTTGATGAAATATGGGTAGGTGTTTTTGTTGGTAATTATGATAAAGGAGGACATAAAGTGAGCCTTGAACTTGATTTTTATCCATCTTTCGGTGGTAATGATACGAAGAATGTAAAATATATTGATCCTTTATTTTCTACAGTTAATACTTTAGAAATGTCTGGTCAGAATTATGGAAGATTATTTAAAACGGATACATTAACAGTTGATTTTGAAATCCCAGAAAATATAGAAGACTTACAAATGTTGTATACTTCCACAGGACATGGAGGATGGGGTGCAGGAGACGAGTTTGTTCCGAAAATGAATAAGATATTTATTGATGGTATAGAAGTATTTACGATAGTACCTTGGCGGACAGATTGTGCTACCTATAGGTTTTCAAATCCTGCCTCAGGTAATTTTGGAAATGGATTGTCTTCTAGTGACTTGAGTCGTTCTAATTGGTGTCCTGGAACACTAACTCCTCCTTATTTAATTCCGCTAAAAGATTTGGAACCAGGAAAACATATTATTCAAGTTGTGATTGATCAGGGTAACGATGAAGGTAGTAGTTTTAGCCATTGGGGAGTTACTGGAGTTTTGGTTGGTGAAAAGAGAATTGATAACTAATATGTCATTTGGCAAATGTTGATCTATTGCTTGTGAGATGAACTTTAGGAGGTAAAGTAGTTTAATTGTTACTACTTGGAGTACAAGATGCTCTTTTTAATAACATATACTCACCATTGTTCTTAAATTCACGTATAGAAGTGCCTGCATACCTTTTAAAGGTTTTAGAAAGGTGACTGACATCTGTAAATCCGAGTTCGTCTGCAATTTGGGTTAATGTAAAATCTGAATTTAACAAACGGATTTCAACCAATTTAAGTTTGGCTTTGAGTATATATTCTCGCAAAGGCATGTGGACTTGTTTCTTGAAAAATTCACTGACATAAGTTGGTGACATCATAAAAACATCGGCTAAGTTTTCAACTTTTAATAGCTCTGTTTTATCGATGTTTTCGTTAATGTAGGTTAGCATTTTTGTTATTCTATCGTCAGAATTGTTATTTGGCATTTCAAAATAACTGCTTTTCTTGATGTTTCTAATCAATAATTCTAAGATACTTGTCATCAAGCTAGTTATTAGATTTATAGATTCGTTACCATAACTTCTAGATTCTTCTAAAATCATAGAAATTAAGTTTATTAAATGATTTCGATCTACATCATTTTTGATAATATCACCAGGTAATTGATTGTAGTTAGATAGGATGTAAGAGGCTTCTTTAAACCATTCGTTTCTATCAATAGTAATTCGGTTTACATTTTTAAAAAATGAATCTGTAAACTTTAGAAATACAAATTTTGTAGGTTTTTCTATGTTGAATGAATGACATTTTAAGGGAGGTAATAAAAAGATACTGCCTTTGTTGTAGGGGACATCATTATAGTTAATACATTGAGTGCCTTCTCCATCTTTAATTAAAACCAATTCGAAAAAATTGTTTTTAACCGGCCGTTGTTTCCAATCGGTTAATTTTATTTCTTGTATTTCGAAAGGTTTAAAAGCTTCAATTACTTGCATTATTGTATGATTTAATAATAATTTAGTGTAAAACTATATAAAAAAGTGATATGAATCCTAGAAATCGTATCTAAAACCTTTAAATGTACATTATTATCCATTCATCTTACATTAAAGTCCTTGGATATGGGAATACCTTTGCATAGAAATTAAATACATTAATATTAATTATATGAAAAAATCATTTTTAACCATTGTAGCAAGAATTACTGTAAAAGAAGAACATACAGAATTTGTAAAAGCAGAATTACTAAAATTATTAGATGTAACTAGAGCAGAAGAAGGTAATATTAGTTATGATCTGCATCAAGATAATGAAAACCCAAATGTATTTCTATTCCATGAAAAATGGACGAATAGAGAATTGTGGCAAAAACATATGGCTAATAAATATTTAGCACACTATTTAAAAGTAACAGAAGATAAAGTTGAAGAGTTTGTTTTAAGTGAAATGACAGAAATAGGAAACTAAATTTAAAACAGATCTTATAAAAAAGATGTTTTTATTTTTAATAACTTGATTGTGTTCTAATAAATGCTAAAAGAAGATAACATGAAAAAAATAAATGTAGGAAACACAGATTTAGAAGTCTCTCGTATAAATTTTGGAGGCAATGTTTTTGGTTGGACTTTAGATGAAAAGCAATCTTTCGAAATTTTAGATGCTTTTGTAGGAGCAGGATTCAACTTTCTTGATACCGCGGATACGTACAGTTGGTGGGTAAATGGTGTTGGAGGCCAATCAGAAACTATCATAGGTAAATGGATGAAAGCTCGTGGTAATAGAGACCAAATGGTTATTGCTACCAAAGTAGGTTCAGAAACCAAAGAACACCCTAACGATATTAGTAAAAAGCATATCTTAAAGTCAGTTGATGCGTCTTTAAAACGTCTTCAAACGGATTTTATCGACTTGTATTACACGCATTTTGATGATGAAGTAACACCTGTAGAAGAAACATTATCTGCTTATGACGAGATTATAAAAGCAGGCAAAGTTCGTTATATTGGAGCATCAAATGTATCACCAGCACGTTTACTGGAGTCTTTTAAAGTTTCCGAAGAAAGTAATTTACCAACGTATGTGGCTCTGCAACCGCATTATAATTTGGTAGCACGTGAAAACTATGAAACTAAATATGCAGAAATTGTAGATGAATATGGATTAAGTGTGATGACGTATTACTCTTTGGCAAGTGGATTTTTAACAGGTAAATATAGATTGGAATCTGATTTAGGAAAAAGTGTACGTGGCGAAGGAGTAAAGCAATATTTAAATGCAAAAGGATTAGGGATTATTAACGCATTAGATACCGTTTCTGAAAAACATAGTAGCAAACCCGCAACTGTTGCTCTGGCTTGGTTATTAGCACAACCACATGTTGCAGCACCAATTGTTAGTGCTACTAGCGAACATCAATTACAAACCTTGTTTGATGCACCAAAATTGAATTTGGATGCAGAAGATTTAGAGTTGTTAGAAAAAGCCAGTACATAATTAGATATTTTAAAGAAGATAAGATGGACTTAAAAATAAAAGGTAAAGTGGCATTAATTAGCGGGTCTACTGCTGGTATAGGATATGCAACTGCAGAACGTTTTTTAAACGAAGGTGCTACGGTTATTATTAACGGTAGAACGGAAGATAGAGTAAATGCAGCTGTGGAGCAATTAAAAGCAAGTACTAAAAACGAGAATGTTTCTGGTGTTGCTGCCGATTTTTCTAAGGTAGACGACATTAATAGGTTACTAAAAGAAGTACCTGAAGTAGATATTTTAGTTAATAACACGGGTATTTTTGAACCTAAGGCCTTTGCCGATATTCCAGATGAAGATTGGTTTCGATTTTTTGAGGTAAATGTTATGAGTGGTATTCGGTTAGCACGAAACTATTTTCCTAAAATGTTGAAGAAAAACTGGGGACGGATCATCTTTATTTCGAGCGAATCGGCGGTTTTTATTCCAGATGAAATGATTCATTATGGAATGACTAAAACCGCACAATTAGCAGTGAGTAGAGGCTTGGCAGAACTAACTAAAGGAACAAATGTTACGGTTAATTCTGTTTTGCCTGGTCCAACAAAATCTGAAGGTGTAACGGAGTTTATTAAAAATTTAGCGAAAGCAGATCGGATATCAGAAGAAGAAGTCGAAGCTGATTTTTATAAAAATATGCGTCCAACCTCTTTAATAGAACGGTTTGCTTCTGTAGATGAGATTGCAAACACTATTGTCTATTATTCTAGTGATTTGGCTTCTGCTACCAACGGAGCAGCTATAAGAGTAGAAGGTGGATTAATTCGTTCCATATTATAAAAGTCATTGTTTTTAAGTAAAAAAATAGGAGTTAGGTTTTAAATTCTAATCCCTATTTTTGTTTAAAATAAAATTTGATGCTAAAATACATTCAGAAACATTCCATTTTATCCATTTCTGTTGGTATCATTTTTAGTTGTACTTTATTGGTGTTTTTTGCTACGGAAGCTAGTTACAATGCTATAGAAGTTGCCTCATTATGGGTGCGTAATTACTTTGGATATTTTTATCTTTATTTGGGTTTAGGTTTAGTTTTGTCTTTATTAGTTATTGCGTTTTCTCGTTATGGAAACATTAAACTAGGCAAACCAAGTTCTAAACCAGAACATTCACTATGGGCTTGGACTGCTATGTTGTATAGTGCAGGAATGGGGTCTGGTATTTTGTTACGTGCGGTACAAGAGCCTGTTTTTATGCAACAAAATCCGCCTTATACTTCTAGTTTACCAGCAGATACTTTAGCACTAGAATTTACCTTTTATCAATGGGGCCTAACGGCTTGGGCCTTTTACGGACTATTTGCAATGATTATTGGCTATGGTTTATACATTAGAAAAAAGAAAGTGAGTATTAGTGCCACCATTGAAGATCATATAAAAAGCAAAATTGTAAGAAAAGGGGTTGATGTCATCACCATTATAACGACTGTTTTTGGATTAATTGCTGCAATAGGTTTAGGAACCACCCAAATTAATGGTGGTATTAATCATATTACAGATGCGAATTTTGGATTAATTACAACTATTTTACTGTGCGTGCTTATTTGTACTGTTGCTTGTTATTCGGCGTGGCAAGGTGTAAACAAGGGGATTAAAATTTTTTCTAAATTAAATATTATAGTCACTTTTGCTATTTTAATATTTGTCTTTGTTACTAGTGATATGAATGCTATTCTTGCTTCTTTTGCTACGGCTATCTTTTATTATATTATAGATTTTATACCGATGAGCTTGGCTATAGGATCTTATAACCCAGGGACAGAATTTTTAACTGACTGGACTTTCTATTATTGGGCATTTTGGTTGTCTTGGGCACCTTTTACAGGTATATTTATTGCTCGTATTTCTAAAGGTCGTACCATACGTCAGTTGCTATTAGGTGTTTTAATTATTCCTTCTCTGGGTACATTTTTTTGGTTTTCTGTTTTTGGCACATCCGCATTTAATTTGATTGATGAATGGGGTGTTTATAACAGCCAATTTAGTAACGTATTCTCTTCTATTTTTGTTTTTTTTGAACACTATCCTTTTGCTACATTTTTAAATATAACGTCAGCGTTTTTATTAATTAGTTTTTTAATAACGTCTGTAGATTCTGCTGTATTCGTGTTAAGTATGTTTACAGATAATGGTTCTAAAAACCCAAGTAAAACGCATCGGGTAGTTTGGTCTATTTTTATTCTCTTAGCCACAATTGCTTTGGTATTATTGGGTAACTTTAAAACAGATATTAATGTTTTGGAAGCTGTACAACGACTGTTAATTATAACCTCATTACCTTTTGCTTTTTTTATTATAATAATGCTCGGTTATTTTATAATAGGCTTGAGAAAAACAATAAAGGATTAAGAATATTTTTAATGCTAATAAAATAATTAACGGTTTTAGATTATTACAAAATGAATTTATTTAGTCAAATGGACTTATTTTCTTCAGATGAAATTCTTAAAACGGAGTTTGATTTACCTGGAGCTGATGTAACTTTATTTGAAAATTTCTTTACTACTGACGAAAGCAATAGGCTTTACAATAGTTTATTACAAAACACCGTCTGGGAACAAGATCAAATGACCATTTACGGCAAACAAGTCAATTTACCTCGGTTAACTGCCTGGTATGGCGATGCAGAAGCAGCTGTGTCATATTCAGATAAGAGAAGTAAAATGCATGCTTGGAATACTGATTTGTTATTTATTAAAAACCGAATAGAGCAGGAGGTACCTATAAAATTTACACGGTGTTTGCTCAATTATTACAGAGATGGAAAGGACAGTGTTGATTGGCACCAAGATTATGAAGGTGAACAGCGTAAAAACACAGTAATTGGTTCAGTGACGTTTGGCGAAAAAAGACCTTTTCAGTTAAAACATGCTACACGTAAAGATTTTAAGCGTATTGATATTCCGTTGGCTCACGGTAGTTTGTTGTTGATGCAAGGTGCTACACAAAACAATTGGAAGCACAAAATACCAAAAACAACGAAGAAAATTAATCCAAGAATTAATTTAACTTTTAGATGGATAAAATCCTAATGGAATTTGTATTATTCAAGGATTAAATAGTCCATTTTGGTATAAAATCATGTTATTTTTGACTTAGAAACACTTTTGTTATATAAATATACGGTTTAAATGATTAAAAACCTCTATTTATACCAATATCACCTTTTTTTATACATTTTTATTTCCGTATGTGGGATTATATTTGCATCAAATAAATAAAACACTTTATAAAATTATATAACATGACAACACCAAACATCGCAAAAGAAGACATATTAAACGCTTTTAATTTTAGACATGCTACTAAAGAGTTTGACGCCACTAAAAAGGTATCAGATGAAGACATGAATTTCATCCTAAAAACAGCAAATTTATCGCCAAGTTCATTTGGTTTTGAGCCATGGCATTTTATAGTAGTTCAAGACAAGGAATTACGTGAATTATTAAAACCTGTAGCTTGGGGAGCACCTTTAAAATTAGATACTGCAAGTCATTTTGTATTGGGTTTAAGTATGAAAGCACCGATGGTAAAACATGATGCAGAGTATATTATGCACATGATGAAAGATGTTAAACAATTACCAGCCGATGTTATAGAAATGTATTCTAAATTCTATAGAGAATTTCAAGAAAATGATTTTGATTTAGATACAGACAAAAAATTATTCGATTGGTCTGCCAAACAAACCTACATCGCTTTAGGTAATATGTTAACCGCTGCAGCTTTAATAGGTATTGATTCTTGTCCGATTGAAGGATTTCATCAAGAAAAAGCCGAAGCCTTATTAAAAGAAAAATTTGATATAGATACAGATAAATATGGTTTATCATTTATGGCTGCTTTTGGTTATAGAAAAACAGATCCAGAATTTGGAAAATCAAGAAGAAACTTTGAAGATATAGTTACGTTTAAGTAAACACTTCCATCTTAAAAATACAATAAAAATGAAAGCAATAGGGTATAAAGAGAATCTTCCAATTGAAGATGAAAACTCATTACAAGACATAGAATTAAACACACCGAAAGCTACTGGAAAAGAAATTTTAGTAGAAATAAAAGCCATTTCTGTAAATCCAGCAGATTATAAAGTGCGTGCAGGAATGCCAGTAGAAGGTGACGAATGGAAAGTTATCGGATGGGATGCAACTGGTATTGTAAAAGAAGTAGGAGAAGAGGTTACACTTTTTAAGGCTGGCGATGAAGTGTGGTATGCTGGTGATTTTACACGCCAAGGAAGTTATGCACAATACCAAATTGTAGACGAACGTATTGTTGGCAAGAAACCAACAAGTTTATCTTTTCCAGAAGCTGCTGCTTTACCATTAACATCACTTACAGCTTACGAAATGTTGTTTGATAGATTACAAGTTTCAAAAGACGATGCAAGTAAATCTATTTTAGTAATTGGTGCTGCCGGAGGCGTAGGGTCTATTTTAGTACAACTGGCCAAAAAGCTAACGAAATTGAATATAATAGGTACGGCTTCTCGAGAAGAAACGACCAATTGGTTAAAAGAATTAGGTGCAGATACCGTTATTAATCACAGAAATAAATTAAGTGAAGAATTTGAGAAGTACAATCTTCCTGCTCCCGAATATGTAGTAAGTTTAAACGCTACAGAGCATCATGTGGATGAGATTGTAAAGTTGATAAAACCTCAAGGTAAATTCGGTTTTATTGATGATCCAAAAGTGTTAAATGTGATGCCTTTTAAAGGAAAAGCAGTTTCAACACATATCGAATTGATGTTTACACGATCTATGTTTCAAACGGAAGATATGATTGAACAACACAACATTTTGAACAAAGTTTCAGAATTAATTGACAAAGGAACTATAAAAACCACTTTAGGTGAGAATTTCGGAATTATTAATGCTGAAAATCTTCGTAGAGCTCATGCCTTCCTAGAAACAGGTAAAGCAAAAGGTAAAATAGTATTAGAAGGTTTTTAATTTTATTTGGAAGTAATACATAAAAAATCAATTGTCACTTCGAGTGTTTTTATTGAAATGCAATGAAAATAAAAATGTATCGAGAAGCTTATTATTTCAAATATTTCTAAATACAAAATTCTGAAAAAGAAGTTCACACGAACTGACTCAAATAAATAATGCAAAAATGAATTTCAAATCAATTATAGCGGCATTAGCGGTCACTACACTATTTGTAGGTAATACGGTAAATGCACAAGTAACAACCAAAGATTCTGTAGCAACTTCAAAAGTGCAACATTTCAATTTTGATAAAATGGAATCAGAAACTATTGTTGAGGGGATAAAGCGTAAGTGGTTTCATGGTGAAAAAGGTCAAATGACCATTTTTAATTTAGAAAAAGGAGCACATATTCCTTGGCACCAGCATCCTAATGAGCAGATTACATATATTATGTCTGGTAAAGTAAAAATCAAGACCATTATAGACGGAAAAGAACAATTTGTAGAAGTTGGAGCAGGAGAAGTGATTGTGTTTCCAGAAAATGTACCTCACGAGTTTTGGGCTCTAGAAGAAACGGTAGATTTAGATGTTCACGTTCCTGTGCGTGAAGATTGGTTAAGCAAAGAATTACCAGCGTATTTAAAAAAGAGTAAATAAAACTTTAAATAGAACGTCACTTCGAGTGAATTTTGAGGTACGAGAAATTAGTATCGAGAAGTTTGGGTTAAGTAAAAGTTCTTGATACAAAATTTTAAATAACCAATGTCACTCGAACTGACGACACAATTAAATTCAAAATGAAAATCATTAATATCACATTTATTATCATCACAACAGTTATGTCAATACAAGCACAAAACAAAATAACTGAAGCAGAGGTTTTTGCCACTACAGATCAAGCTGTTGGTAATATTACGTTTACTAATACTGGAGATTTAGTGTATAGTCATCATCCCTTTTTCTCACCAGAAAATAGAGTAATGCTTATGGATGCTAAAACAAAAATAAGCCAACCGTTTCCTAATAAAGCTTGGAATACACCAAGAACTACCGACGATAATTATTTAAGTAATGTTTTAGGCATTAGAAACGATAAAAACGGAATTGTTTGGATGTTAGATATGGCACAACGTGATAATGTATCACCCAAAATAGTGGGTTGGAACACAAAAACCAATCAATTAGAGCGTATTTATTATTTACCAAAATCTATAGTACCTGAGCATGCTCAACCAAATGATATGGTTGTAGATACCAAAAACGGTTATTTTATAATAGCAGATGAAGGTATTGGCAATGGAGGAGATGGAACCAGTGGTGCATTTATTATTGTGGATATGAAAACGGGTAAAGCACGTCGATTATTAGAAGGTACGCGTACAACGTTGCCAGAAAAGACACCAACGGTAATTAACGGAAAACATTTAGCGGTTAAAGGTGTAGATTTATTAGTGGGTAATGACGGAATTACCGCTGATGCTAATTTCGAATACATTTATTATGGTCCGTTAAACGGAACTAAAATCTACAGAATTAAAACCTTAGATTTAGTAAATGAGAACTTTACAGAAATAGAATTGGATCGTAAAATTGAAACGTATTCAGAGAAACCAAACAATGGAGGAATGAGTATTGATACAGAAGGGAATATTTATCTCACCGCTTTAGAATCGAATAGTGTAGTTGTAGTTTTAGCAAAAGATAAAAGTGTAAAAACGATGATAAAAGACCCTAATATGGTTTGGCCAGATGGTGTAAGTTATAATCATGTAGATGGTTATATGTATGTTTCTGCAGCACAAGTAAATAGAGGAGCCGTATTTAATCAAGGCAAAGATCTCTCTACAAAACCATTTTATATTTTCAGGTTTAAACCTATAGTAGAAGGCGTTTCTTTTAGATAAAATCGAGTTAAATACTTAATGACTTTACACCATCGTTTGCACGTGGTTAACTTTCGGATGGACGCCTGTTTTTGGGATTAATTTGGAGAAATCCCTACGGTGAATATATATCATTTCAGAAAAAAATAGGGAATTGTTTCGTAAAGCCATTCAAAATATTAGTAATAACTTGTCGAAGGTTTTACATTTGCACACTCAAGAAAAAGATATTATGCAACAGCCCCTATTTGAAATACAGGAAAAAAAGACGGACAAAGAACTTTACAGCTACCAGCAAGGTGCTATTAATCAAATATTTGAAAAGTTCGATAATGAAAGAGATGATTACCACCTCTTATATCAATTACCTACTGGTGGGGGAAAGACCGTAATTTTCTCTGAGATGGTACGGCAATACCTAAAAAATCACTCAAAAAAGGTCTTGGTCATGACACACCGTGTAGAGCTCTGTAACCAGACTTCTAAAATGCTCACCAGTTTTGGAGTGGTCAATAAAGTAGTTAATAGCAAAGCCAATTTAGATGACCATGAACGCTACAATTGTTATGTGGCCATGGTGGAAACGCTAAATAATAGGCTTAACGACGGTATATTGAATATCTCGGACGTCGGTTTAGTCATTGTAGATGAGGCTCATTATAATTCGTTTACAAAATTGTTCAAATTTTTCGAAAACTCATTTATTCTTGGGGTTACTGCTACGCCCTTAAGTTCCAATAAGGAGTTGCCCATGAATAGCAACTACGATGAGCTGATTCCTGGCGAATCCATAGAAAATTTAATTGAGAACGACTTTCTGGCGAGAGCAGAAACGCACCAGTATGACATGGGATTGACTTCTTTGGAGATAGGTTCCAATGGGGATTATACAGTTAAATCTTCTTCAGACCTGTATACGAGTCCGTCGATGTTAAATAAATTACTGGAAGCTTATATAATACATTCAAAAGGAAAAAAAACATTGATATTTAACAATGGTATAGATACCTCAATCCAGGTATACCATACCTTTAACAATGCGGGGTTGCCCATTATGCATTTGGACAATACCGCCACCAAAAAACAACGAAAACAAATTTTAAAGTGGTTTCATGAAACTCCGGACGCCATACTAACATCTGTAAGTATACTAACGACTGGTTTTGATGAACCCACTATAGATACCATTATTTTAAACAGGGCCACAAAGTCTTTGACCTTGTACTACCAAATGATCGGTAGGGGGTCTCGGGTGTTGAACAACAAATCTAAATTTACCGTTATAGATCTAGGTAATAATATCTATCGTTTTGGTCCTTGGGGGGCAGATCTAAATTGGGAGGCCATTTTTAAATCTCCGAATTACTACATAGACCGTATTAAGGACGATGAAGCTATTGAAAGTAATTTTAAACATGAGTTGGCCGATGACATTCGGTCAGAATTTTCAAAATCCAAGGAGACTTACTTGGATATTAATGCCTTATATAAGGATACCACCTTTTCCGGAGAAACCTCTAAAGTAGTATTGGAAAAATCCATTGAACAACATGCCTATATCTGTATAGAAAACAGTGAAGATGTGTATGATGCCCTTACGTTGGCAAAATTACTTAAAGAAGATATTGATAATAGGATAAAAGTTTATGGCAAGTGTATAAGTAAAAGCACCAATAATTTTATAAGTTGGCTAAAACTGGATTATCAAAAAAAGCTTAACACCTATCTTCTTAAAAATTTTGATGCCGTTTTTGAACAAATTCATGGTTATCCTCCGGAAGAGTAACGGAGTCTTATAATCCACAGATTAGATTCTTTTTTGGTTTATCTAACACTTCTTAAAATAGGGTAAACGTGTAGCCGTAGTTTTGACAAAAGACCGTAGTATACAAAAGATGATCATTTAATTTGGTCCAAAGGTGTAAGTTATAACCTCGCAGATGATCATATGTATTTATCCGCCACTTAAGTAGACAGGGGTGCCGCTTTTAATGACAGTCAAAGTGTAGCGACGAAACCATGTTGTATATGCAGGTTTATAACTAGTGTAGAAGGTGTTTCTTTACGGTAATTTGAGTGTTGGTTAATAGCCAGAAGAAGCCATTGGTATAAAGTGGGTTTTTTTATTCATAGAATGTTTAACTTTATAAAAGCGAATTATGCCAAGAACCATTATAGAAAATATTGTTATCGCAGAATACAAAAAACAAACCTTTTTTGACTTTTGTAAGTACACAACCATTCGTTTTTTTGAAATCGTTTATTTCGAAGAAGGCACAGGAACGATAAAAATTAATGGTAACATGGTAAACTATACACCAAATAGTGTTTTTGTGTTTGTACCAGATGATATCTATATTGTTAATCCAGAAACTGCCACATCTACTGTAGCTATCAAGTTTTTAAAGAGTTTTTTTAGGAACACAAATACTCAGAACGATATACTACCTGTTAACGATTGGTTTCGAAAAATTGAAGGCATTTTAAATAGTGAAAGTCACCAACTACGTGAAATGCAGTTTGAAACTGAATCTGACAAACTACATTTAGTATCTTTAATTAAGTTGGTATCTACTGAAAATTTGAAAAAACAATCCTATGATGTGTTTATCATTCAAAATTCGCTATCTATTATTCTTCATGTTATAGCCAGAAATATTCAGTTTTTAAATACAGATATTTCAAAAGTTAATGTGACTTCAAAAATTCAACAAATCATAAATTTTATTCACACTAATATTTACAATACAGAATTGTTATCTACTAAAAGTCTTGCTGAAGAATTTCATATGGCAGATAATTATATGAGCGAGTATTTTAAAAAGCATACAGACATTAGCCTAAAAAAGTACATCATTAATTATAAATTGAAGTTAGTAGAAACACGACTTAAATATACTGATTTACAATTCTCAGAAATAGCAATCGAACTCGGTTTTACAGATTCTAGCCATTTAAATAAAACTTTTTTAGCCTATAAAGGCATTACTATTGGTGCTTTTAAAGCGGCTTTAGCCTAAGTTTTTACTAATAACCTTGTTTTTTACTAATAGTGCTTTGTTTTATACCAAATTAAACCTTGGTTCCTCCTGTAAATTTGCAGTGTAATTAAAACACAACACTAATAATTTAAAACATAACACTATGAAAACAACAGGATTTAAAACATTTAAAGTAGCAGAAAAAGAAGGACAGGCTTGGGTAACTTTTGATAACCCACCGGTAAATATTCAGGACATTCCGATGATTAAAGAGTTGGATGATTTGGCAGCATCTTTAGAGGATGACAGAAGTATCAAAGTAGTCGTATTTCAATCAGCACACCCAGAAATTTTTATAGCACATGCAGACACTAATTTCTTAAAAGAAATGTCGACAAAAGCAGTCACTAGAGAAGATATAGAATTATTAGACTTACAAAAAGTTTTGCAACGTATTAGTAAGCTACCGCAAATTACAGTTTCTAAAATAGAAGGTTTTGCTAGAGGTGGCGGACACGAATTTGCTTTAGCAACAGACATGCGTTTTGCAGCAAGGGGTAAAGCAGTATTTATGCAAATGGAAGTTGGTATGGGAATTTTACCTTGTGGTGGTGGATCTTCTCGTATGGCACGTCAAATTGGTTTAGGTAGAGCATTAGAAGTTATTTTATCAGCAAAAGATTTTGATGCAGACCAAGCAGAAGCTTACGGATTAATAAATAGAGCTTTAGATGCGGATAAAATAGGAGCTTTTGTTGAAGATTTGGTGAATAGAATGTCACAGTTTAATTCAGATGCTATCGAAGCTGCTAAACGTACCGTTTATGCGTCTATAGATTTACCAATTGAAGAAGCTTTAAAAGAAGAAGCCTATTGGTTATACCAAGCAACAAGTAAATCACCTGCCATTAAGCGTTTTACAATGGCGGACGATACAGGCTTTCAAAATGATATAGAAAATCAAAGAAACTTTGAGACATTATTAATGGGATTACAAGGTGTAAACTAAAAACTGAAAATCATGAATACAGCACAAAATAAACAAACGATACTTAATTTTTTCGAACGTTTTTCTGCAGGTGATGCGACCAATGCGTTAACATATTTAGATTCTGACGTAATGTGGCAAGCCATGGGAATTAAAGGAGATTTACCCGTTTCTGGAACGATGGATAAAAACGGGATTGGAGAATTAATTAAAATGGTGAAGGAGGCTATTCCTAACGGATTAGAATTAACACCAGTGGGTTGGACTGCGGAAGGCGATAGGGTAGCTGCCGAATTTATTTCTTACGGTGTACTTACAAATGATAAAGTTTATAATAATCCGTATCACTTTTTATTTCAATTTTCTGATGGTAAGATTCTTAAAATAAAAGAGTACATGGACACATTACACGTAAAATCAATATTTGTTGATGCGTAGTAAATTATAAATGCCTCTTGTAAAAGAGGTGTTTTTTGTGTTTAAAAATAAAACCTTGAAATATACCTAAACAACCGTTTTTACTACCAAAAAATTACTACTGTCTAGGACTACATTTGTAGTGAGATTAATTGTTATTTAATTATACATAAGGCGATTAATTAATAGAAAACAAATAACAATGCATACAAAGCCAAAATATCCTATTACGGTAGTTTTTGGTAAAAAAAATAAATTATAAAAACAATGACAAATAAAAATATACTCGCACAAGCTCGTGCACTTACTTTACCTTCTCGTGAGGCCTCGCTAAAACGTGAGGCCTCTGTCTCACATTTTTGGAATAGTAACCGAAATCTACTTGAAGAGGCATGGACAGAATGGGAAATTGAAAACAAAGATAATATACTAGTTCCTGATGAAACGTTGCTAGATCCACGCTTACAAAAGGCGATTAAAGAAGCATGGGAAAACCCAGAAAAAGAAAATGCTGTTGCCGATTTATGGGAAGAAATTAGTCCTGGTGTTTATGTTGCTCAGTTTTTTAACCCAGAACGCTTAGCGGATTTTCGTAAATATTTAGAAGCTGTAGTAAATTCACAAATTCCTAAACGAGCACCATACGGAATACAATTGAATCGTTATGGAATTATGTTAGATCCACGCTCAGAAGGCTATCTTGCAGCACCGAATTTTCAGGCATTTTATAATGATATTATGGACCGTTATATGCGTCCGATTGCACGTTTGTTATTGGGGACTTATGGTTATGACAACCAAACATTTGGTTTTTCTATTCAGTACAATCCAGATAAAGACAAGGATTTAAATGGTCACACGGATGCTTCTGCCGCTACCTTGAATATCAACATTAACTTACCCGATGAAGCATTTACAGGTTCGCAAGTTGATTTTTACGATAAAACCACGGGAAAAACGGTGCAAACTACATTTGAATCAGGGAAAGCAATAATTCACAGAGGTGATGTAGCACACGCTACGCACCCCATTATTAGTGGGCAACGTAGTAACTTGGTAGTGTGGTTATATGGAGATCGTATGCAAATTCCGAGAGGAGGAGCAAGTAGCTATGGTAGTGTCGATAACTCAGCATCTAAAGTTGTTACATCAGAAAGCATTAGTGCTCGCGAGCGTTGGAGTGTGCCAAAGAGTCCCAAAGACACCTTTGCACCTTTTTAAGAAAATCAGAAACCCTTTATCTTATTCTATGCAATCTTTATATGTAGAAATAACTAAAGAAACAAAAGTTAAACCAGAACCCATTCATTTCGGATTTAGATTAGGTGTTCATTATTTAATCGATTATATTGAAAAATTACGAAGTATTGGAGTTAATCATTTAGCTTTAAACTTAAGGTTCAATACGATGAATATGGATGCTACTTTAGAGCGAATTGCAAAAAGAGTATTGCCAGAATTTCATTCCAAGAAAAATAATAAGAAAATGTAAGTTCGTATATAGTCGATAACTAAAAAGACCTTTAGACAACGCTCAAAGTGACCTTAGAATAAAACAAAAAAAAATCATGTGTAAAACAATAATAATTACAGGAAGTACAGACGGAATAGGTAAAATTACGGCTTTAAATTTAGCGAAAAAAGGTAATATCGTTTATGTACACGGAAGAAATGAAGCAAAAGTGCTTCAAGTAATTTCGGAAATTAAAAAGGCTTCAAATAATGAAAATATAGAAGGTTTTGTCGCTGATTTTTCAGATTTAGAATCCGTTATAAAAATGGCTGATAAAATTAAAAAGGAAATTCCTAAAATTGATATTTTAATCAATAATGCAGGTGTTTTTAAAAGTAAAGCAATAGAGAATAAAGATGGTTTAGATATGAGAATGGTGGTTAATTATTTAGCTCCTTATGTATTAACGAATGCTATTCTTTCGAACATAAAAAAATCGGAAGCACCACGAATTATCAATTTAAGTTCTGCAGCACAAGCACCAGTTTCAGAAGCTGTTTTAACAGGGAAAGAACAACAGTCTGAAAATTCAACCTACGCACAAAGTAAATTAGCATTAACGATGTGGAGTTTTTATTTAGCAAAACAAGAGCCAAATATTACAGTTATTGCCGTAAATCCCGGGTCGTTGTTAAAAACAAAAATGGCTAAAGAGGCGTATGGTCAACATTGGTCACCAGCGGAAAAAGGGAGCGATATTTTGGTTGATTTAGCATTGTCTGAAAACTATAAAAATGATTCAGGTAACTATTTTGACAATGATAAAGGTGAAGTTAAAGGACATTTTTCTCCTGCACATCCAGATGCGTATGACGAAGGTAAAATCGAAAAGTTATTAAGTATAACCAACGGTTTACTATAAATAGTTCTTTAATTTTTACCAATCTTTATTAGGCAGTATAGGTTTAAATAGATTTAGTTTAGAACTCCGAGAGCAATAGCTTTCGGAGTTTTTTATTTTTAGAGGTTCTTATTTCTTTATATTTTTGCATTTATAATTCATTGTGAAAATGCTGAAATTTACAATCAAAAAATAGATACTTTTGTTTTTATTAATAAACACCACTATAAGTGACATCAAATATTAAAAAGTATGGGTTTAAAGAAGGGGTGCCTCATGAGTTTGAGCTTTTAGACCTAGGCACGCATTATGCGAATCTTTTTGATGATTTAATTATACCACATAGAACAGATTTCTATCAGATTATTTGGTTTAAAAGTGGGAGGCCAAAGCATATGGTAGATTTTCACCCCATAGAAATACAACCAAATTCTATCTTATTTGTCGATAAAAACAGTGTTCAATGTTATGATAGTAATGAGCCTATAGGCGGCGAAATACTTTTATTTACAGATAACTTTTTTTGTAAAACAGAATATGATACAAAGTTTTTAAGAAGTAGTATGCTTTTTAACGATTTACATACTATTTCCAGTATTGAGGTAAAGGGTTTAACCTCTGTATTTGATAGTTTTATGAAACTTATCAAAAAGGAATTAACTTCAGATGTAGACAATTATCAGTCAGATATTCTTAGAAATTATCTTCAGAATTTATTGCTGTTATCTGAGAGAGCAAGACAAAATCAGAATAGTACCCAAATAAACAAAGGGTCAGATTTAGAATGTGTAATTAGGTTTAGAGACTTTTTAGACAAACAGTATCAAACACAAAAATCAGTTAGTAAATACGCAATTCAGCTTAATGTTACTCAAAAACGTTTAAGTAATGCTACTTTAAAAATAATGGATATTACACCAAAGCAAATGATAGATGCTAGAATAATATTAGAAGCGAAACGCTTGCTGGTCCATACTACAGATAGTGTAAAAGAAATT
Organism: Aureibaculum algae; assembly: GCF_006065315.1. Taxonomy (GTDB): domain Bacteria; phylum Bacteroidota; class Bacteroidia; order Flavobacteriales; family Flavobacteriaceae; genus Aureibaculum; species Aureibaculum algae. The sequence continues at coordinate 1,960,139 of NZ_CP040749.1, forward strand.
GGATATACACTTGGTTTTGATGAACCTACAAACTTTGTAAAGTTTTTTAAAAAACATCAACATATCACACCCATAGAATTTAGGAATCGCTTTTAAGATGTTGTAATGGCTAAAAATTACCATTTATAGGTGCTTTTTTATCATAATATATTAATGGTCTTACAGCAAATTTGCTTCATAGTTTAACAACAACAAATGAAACAAATTAAGAGAAATGAAATTAGTAATTGATATATTAGGATGGTCAGGTTCTGGCTTTTTAATTCTTGCTTACGGACTAACACTTATAGAAAATAAAAGGTACTTTGATTATGCGAAGTATTTAAATCTTTTTGGAGCACTTTTAATTGCAATTAATTGTTATTATTATAATGCGATCCCTTCATTTGTGTCAAATTTAATATGGAGTATAATGGCAACTTTCACCTTATACAAAACAAAGAAAAAAGAACAAACTTTTAATAAAGAAAACGTGCATGGAAACCTTTATTTTCATCAACGTTTACAATTGCGAATAATGCGATTGAAATCAAGGAATTATTAAAGGTTTTAAGTATTTTAGAGATACTAAATTGTAATTTATGATGTAGTGAAAAGGTAGCCAATGGCTGCCTTTTTATGCTTTTAAAGTTCTTTTAATTATCAAATGAAAATTCGCCTTTAGTTTCTGCTCAAAAAGATATTAACCATTTAAAAATAGTAGACAATGTGTGTGGGATGGTAATCTTTCCACGTATTGGTAAGATTATCGTTTTATTATAAAACGAAACAAATAGTTAGGTTTTATTTTCACTAAGATTTAAAGTAAGCGATTGGAAGTTAAATACAAATCGCTTATTTTTTTTCATTTAAATTTGCCGTATGAAAAAAATACTAATTCTGTTTTCGCATCCTAAATTTGAAAAGTCACGAGCAAATTCAGCACTTATTGAAAGGATAAAGGATAAGGAAGGAGTAACGCTGCACGATTTGTACGAACGTTATCCTGATTTTCATATTGATGTAACTGCAGAAAAGGAGTTACTAAATCAGCATGATGTTATCATTTGGCATCACCCATTATATTGGTATAGTTGTCCGCCATTAATGAAACAGTGGATAGACATGGTTTTGGAGTTTAATTGGGCCTATGGACCAGAAGGAAATGCATTGCAAGATAAAACCTGTTTAAATGTAATTACAACGGGCGGTTCAAAAGAAATGTATTGTTCAGAAGGTGTCAATAGTTTTTCTGTGAATCAATTTTTAAGACCTTTTGAACAAACGGCAAAATTATGTGGGATGAAGTATTTACCTCCATTTGCAGTAATGGGCACCCACAGACTAAATGATGAAGATTTAGAAGACTATGCAAATCAATATTCAAAATTAATAGTATTGCTTCAAGATGAGATTTCACTAAAAGAACTTAAACTAGCTACTTTTTTAAACGATTTACCAAAACTAAAAACCTCTTAAGATATGACTGGAAGTATACTTTTTGAAGCCATAGTCTTTTTGGCAGGAGCCATTATTTGTGTTTCTATTGCCAAACAATTAGGGTTAAGTTCTGTCATTGGCTATTTGTTAGCGGGCGTATTAATAGGGCCTTATGTTTTAGGGTTTATAGGAAATGAAGGTGACGATATTTTACATTTTGCCGAGTTTGGCGTGGTGATGATGTTGTTCTTAATTGGACTAGAAATTGAACCAAAAAATTTCTGGAACATGCGAAAAAGCATTGTAGGTATGGGAGGAATACAGGTAGGAGGTACCATGTTGCTCTCTTTTATTTTATTTACCTTATTGGGTTTAGAATGGAAAGTAGCGTTGGTTATTTCTATGGCTGTCGCATTATCATCCACAGCAATTGCAATGCAAACCATAAAAGAAAAAGGCCTGATGAATACAACTTTTGGAGCTTCTTCATTTTCTATTTTACTGTTTCAAGATATAATAGTGATTTTTATGTTGGGTTTTATACCGCTGTTGTCTAACACAGATGGTAATGCGAGCACAGTAGATAAGGGTGATCACACAAATTTATTGAATAATCTTCCTATGGGTTTACAAACATTGGCTATTATTTTATCCGTGGTTTTAATTATAGTGGCTGGTAAATATTTAATAGTACCTATGTTGCGTAAAGTAGCCAAAACCGGTGTTCGAGAATTATTAATAGCATCTGCTTTTTTAATTGTTTTTGGTATTTCTTTTTTAATGGAATTTGTAGGGTTGAGTCCCGCTTTAGGTGCCTTTTTGGGTGGGGTAGTGCTCTCAAATAGTGAGTTTAAACATGAATTAGAAAGTACACTAGAGCCTTTTAAAAATTTATTGCTAGGTCTGTTTTTTATGGCAGTAGGTGCCTCTATTAATTTTATTGTTATCGCTAATAGTCCGCTAACCATTGGAGGTATCTTAATCGCAATTATTGTTTTAAAAGCGGTTGTATTATTTATTACGGGTCATATTTTTAAATTAAAATTGGACCAGAAATTACTACTTACTTTCAGTTTAGCTCAAATTGGAGAATTTGCCTTTGTATTGCTATCCTTTGCATTTGGTCTTAATATTTTGTCGCAAGAAGAAATGGATATGATGTTGGTAATAACAGCACTTAGTATGTCGCTTACACCAATTGTTGGGATTATTAATGAACGGTTTATATTACCAAAAATCGGGACTAAAGAGTCTGTAAAAAGACCCATGGACCATATAGCAAAATCTCAAAAAATTATATTGGTAGGTTTTGGACATTTTGGAAGTACCATTGGACGTTTTTTACGCTCGCATGGTGTTGAAGCAACAATTCTAGATCATGATTCTAATCGTGTTGATTTTCTTCGGAAAATGGGTTTTGAAGTGTATTATGGAGACGCCACACGTTTAGATTTATTAGAATCTGCAGGGATTGCAGATGCTAAAATAATTATTTGTGCAACGAATAAAATAGAAGTCTCTAAGACTATTAGTAAAATAGTAAAAGAAAAATATCCGCATGTAGAATTAATGATCCGTACAAAAAACAGATATGATGCTTATGAGTTATTGAATCTTGGTAATGAAAATATTTATCGTGAATCTTTGGAAACCTCATTAACCTTGGCAAAAGATGTTTTAAGTAAAATGGGCTTCAGAAAATATACAATCAATAGACAAGTTCGTAATTTTATTAAATATGATGAAGATAGTTTAAGACGTTTAGCTTCTGAACGAAAATATGATGATAACTATATTTTTAAGGCTAAAAAAGAGCTAGAACAGCAAGAGAAATTTTTAAATGAAGATTTTAAAAGAGGTATTGTTGAATATGATAATCACTGGGATAGTGAATATATTAGGAATGCTTTAAATAGCATGCCCGAAGAGTAGTTTTAATCCTATATATTACTTTTAATGCTAAAAAGGTTTTGAACAGCATTTAAATGGAACAGGCATAGTACTTAGATGAGTGTAAACGAGATTTGAAATTTCGTAGTTTGGTTAAAAAATAGAAATAAATCATGAAAAGTTTTTTTATTACTAACCGATTGTTTAGTTTTGCAGGGTAATTAGAAATAATGGCAAGGAAAAAAGAATATAGAGAAGATGAAGTTGTTGAAAAAGCAATGAACCTTTTTTGGAAAAAAGGCTACGAAGCAACATCAATGCAAATGCTTGAAAAAGAAATGGGCATTAATAAATTTTCTATCTATTCTAGTTTTGGGAATAAACACGGTCTCTTTCTTGAAAGTTTAAAGTGTTACAAAATGAAAGTTGGTGTTACGCTAGATAAATTAAAAAAGGCATCAAGAGGTGTAGAAGATATTAAACAATTTTTCTATGACTCTGTAAGTTCAAATTATAAAGCTGGAAACCAAAAAGGCTGTTTGGTAACCAATACGTATAATGAGTTTTCAGAAAACCAAGATCAATTAATTAAAGAGGAAATGGTTGCCTTTATGGATAATTTGAAAGCCTTATTTATTGAAAAATTAAGTATGGATGCTACAAAAAGCGAAGAGACGGTTCTTAAGGAAGCCAATTTTTTACTGTTAGCTAAACATGGCTTAGCGGCAGCAGCAAGAGTAAATACGCAAAAAGAAATAGAAGACTATATTGAGATGACATTTAAAAATATATAAGCCTTTTTTTTTGCACAATAACTAAACGATTGTTTAGAAAAAATAATAATAACAATAACAAAATAACACAGAAATTATGACAACATTAAAAATTCACGACATTGAATCAGCTCCAGAAGGAAGCAAAACTTTATTAGAACAATCTTTGAAATCAAACGGAATGATTCCTGGGTTGCACGGTGTTTTGGCTGGAGCTCCAGGTATCTTAGAAGCGTATCAAACAATACATAAACTTTTTGTAGACTCATCATTTAATAATGATGAATTAACTGTAGTTTGGCAAACAATTAATGTAGAGCATGCATGTCATTATTGTGTACCTGCACACACTGCTATTGCAAACATGATGAAGGTAGATGATGCAATAAGTACTGCTTTACGTGATGAAACACCATTGGAAAATCCTAAATTGGAAGCTTTACGTAACATGACCTTAAGTATTGTACGAAATCGTGGACATGTAAATCAAGAAGAGTTAGCTACTTTTTATGCAGCAGGTTATGGAGAACAACAAGTGTTAGAAATTATATTAGGTTTATCTCAAAAAGTAATTAGTAATTACACAAATCATATTGCTAATACTCCTGTAGATGCTCCTTTTCAAAAGTTTGCTTGGTCTAAAGATAATGTAACATCTTAGGCTTCAAAAAGAATAAAAATAATTGATCAATAATCCTTTCGTATTTTTATTCGGAAGGATTACTGGTTTGAAATTTAAAAATAAATATTATGATAAAAGTATCTGTAATGTATCCCAATAGTAAAGATGTAAAGTTTGATGTAGACTATTACAAAAACGATCATTTACCAATGGTTTCAAATAAAGTTGGCGATGCCTTAAAAGGGTTGGAGTTAGACTTAGGGTTGGCAGGTAGAGTTCCTGGTGAGGCTGCTCCTTATGTTGCTATTGCACATTTATTATTTGATGATGTGGCCTCTTTTCAGACTTCCTTTGGTCCACATGCGGAATTTTTTGCGGCTGACTTAAAAAATTATAGTAATGTAAAAGGAGCATTACAAATTAGTGAATTGATAAAATTTTAAAAATGAAAGAAAAATTAAAAATAGATATTGTTTCTGACGTTGTTTGTCCGTGGTGTACCATTGGCTATAAACGTTTAGAAAAAGCCATTGCAGAACTAGGTGTTGAAGATCAAGTAGCCATTGAATGGCATCCGTTTGAATTGAATCCGGATATGCCTGCTGAAGGTCAGAATGTAGATGAACATATTACAGAAAAATATGGTTCTACGAAAGAGCAACAAATAGCATCGAAACAAAATATGACCGACGTTGGTGCGGCACTTGGATTTAAATTCGATTATTTTGATGATATGCGAATGGTCAATACTTTTGATGCCCATGTTTTATTAGATTATGCAAAAGACTTTAAGAAGCAAACGGAATTAAAAATGCGTTTAACAACTGCGTTTTTTAGTGAGCGAAAAGATGTCTCTAAAAGGGATGTTTTAAAACAAGCGTTATTAGATGTTGGTTTAAATGCAGTAGAGGGATTAGCTAGATTAGATAATGACGAAGCTCGTTACAATGTGAAAAGTGAAGAAGGGTATTGGAAAAATCTAGGAATAAACTCTGTTCCAACAATTGTATTTGATAGAAAAAGTGCAGTAACGGGGGCACAGCCTGTAGAAACTTTTAAACAAGTACTTTCGGAACTAATTAGTAAGTAATAGGAATCTATTTAGAAAAAAAATGACACTGTAGAAAAGGAATAGGATAACTACCTTTTACCTGTTTTTACCAATTGATTTACCACGCTAGTTATTTAGGTAATTTGTTAAGAAAACCTTCTTTGGCCAGTTTAAGAATGCAATACCCCTATCTATTTACAGATTCTAATAGAAAGGGGTTGAGTTTATGCTAATCATATAAATTACTGCCTTAATTTTAAGGATAGTGTAATTATTATTTATCAAAATTATCTAATTCAGAAATAGTATAAAATTATAGACACTTTGATGCCATTCGCTACTTCAAAATCTAAAAAATAGTTATATTTGCCGCTTATTGGTTTTACACTATTTGAAAAGTTAAAATAGTGAAAATTAAAAGGGAATTCTGTTAAAATCAGAAGCTGTTCCCGCAACTGTACGCTTAGTCTTGATGAATTTCAAGATGCTTATTGTAATACTACTTACCACTGCTTTTTTTTTGCGGGAAGGTTCACAATAAGACGCAAGCCAGGAGACCTGCCAATTGAAAACAATTAAAACAAAATACCTGTTCGGGATAAGCAGAAATTATGAGATACAACATCGTAATCATTATTTTTTTATTTACTATTCCTTGCTTTTCGCAAGTGACAAGTACTGTCTTGGATACAGTTTTTCTTTCGGCTGATAAATTAGAAGACAAATCTGTTGGTCAACCTATTATAAAAATTAATAAAGCACTTTTAAAAAATTATCGTCCACAACTAACGGAGGTATTGCAATTTGAAACACCTATTTACTTTAAAGAAAACGGTTCTGGTATGGTTTCTTCAGCCTCCTTTAGAGGTACAACCGCTCAGCAAACCGCGGTAGTATGGAATGGTATTAATATAAATTCTCCTTTTTTAGGACAAACGGATTTTAATTTAATCAATACTCAAAACATTTCAGAAGTGTTGGTGCGTCCTGGTGGTGGAAGTTCGCAATTTGGTACAGGGGCTATTGGTGGTGTGGTTTATTTGAATAATAATTTAGATATTGATACCGAAAATACGCATGAAATATATACTTCGTATGGTAGCTTTAACACCAAGAATTTAAGTACAAATCACAGTATTTCGGGTTCAAAAACCAATTTGCAAATCGGGCTTAGTTATTTAGATTCTGATAATGATTATGAATACATAGATTCAGACCAAAGGAATGAAAATGGCCAGTTTTATAACATCAATGCATCTTTAAATGCTGCGTATAAGCCCAATGCAAAAAACGCATTTACAATTTATTCTAATTGGTTTACGGGTGAAAGACATTTATCAATTATAGAAACAACACAAACCCGGAATAAATATAGTGATGAACATATACGCGTATTGGGTAAATATCAATATGAATCTGGTCAAAATCAGTCTACGGTAAAACTGGCTTTAATTAATGAAAAGTATCGGTTTTATCCAGAATTAAATACTAGCGAAGGTTCTAATAATGGTAATGGGTGGACGTATATTGCCAATTACAATTATCAATTACAATTAAAAAAGCTATTATTAAATATAGGTGGAGAATATAATTTAGCAACGGCAACGGGTACCAACTATGATAATGTACAACGTAATACGGGGAGTGCAAATGTGTATTTAAAGCACAAGTTAGCGAAGAATTTTACCTATCAGGCAACGTTAAGAGGGGAGTTGAATGAAGATTATGATAGTCCGTTATTATTTTCAGTGGGTACAAGTTGGCATCCATTTGTTGAATATACCTTAAAAACATCTATTTCTAAAAATTATAGAATTCCCACTTTTAATGATCTGTATTGGCCGGGAGCTGAAAATCCTGATTTAAAGGCAGAATCATCGTTACAATATGAACTTTCTAATGAGATTCATTTACGGAATTTAAAATTTACGCTCACGGGGTATTATAATGATATCAGTGATTTAATACGTTGGTTGCCTTATTCTGGTGAATTATGGAGACCCGTAAATACAAACAAGGTGCAGTCTTATGGAATAGAAACCAATTTGCAATATGGAATTTCCTTAGGTAACCATCAATTTAAAATCAATACGTTGTATAGCTATACCGTATCTAAAAATAAAGAAACGGATTATCAACTCATATATGTACCCTATCATAAAGCAACATTAGGGATCTCCTATAAATTAGCAGATTTTTCTGCACAGCTAAACACTATATATACCGGAGCGGTTTTTACCTATTCTAACAACAATCCAGACACTGTGCTAAATGATTTTTTATTGACCAACTTATCAATGAATTATGCATTTACAAAAAATAGAAACTGGATTGTTGGTGGCGGCGTTAATAACCTTTTTAATACCAATTATGAAACTAAGGCCTATAGACCTATGCCTGGTACAAACTATCATATTAATTTAACTTTAAAACTATAAAAACAATGATTAGAAAATTTATTAAATTCAGTACATTAAGTTTAGCAGTCCTATTAGGATTTACTTCGTGTGATGATTCTGACGATCCAGAGCCATTACCAAAAGGTGATTTTGAAAATGGTTATATTGTAAGTAACGAAGGTAATTTTGGATCTCCAAATTCATCAATAACATTTATTGATAGTGACTTTTTACAAGAAACGAATACTGTATTTTCAAGTATAAATGGAGGTAACTTGGGTGATATATTACAATCAATAGCTTTTGATGACGATTATGCTTTTTTAGTAGTTAATAATAGTAATAAAATTGAAGTAGTAAACAGATATACTTTTAATAGTGTTAAAACCATAACCGATAGTATTGAATTACCTAGATATGCAGTGGTAGAAAACGATAAATTGTTTGTAACCAATAGTGGTAAACAATCGGTTGAGGTTTTTGATGCCAATAGCTTTGAATATATTACTCAAATAGCTCTTAATAAAACGGTAGAAGAAATTAAAGAAGATAATGGCAAATTGTATGTTATGAATGCTGCTTGGGGTTACGGAAATGAAATCACAGTAATTGATGCTAGCACCAATGCTGTAATAGATTCAGTAACTGTTGGAGATGGTTTAAATTCAATGGAGATTGAAGATGGTATATTATATGCATTACACAGCACAGGTATTACAAAAGTAAATACCAGTACGAATGATGTTATAGGTGAAATAGCTTTTGAAGATGGACTTTCAAGTGTTAGTAAATTGGAAGTAGAAGATGACTATATCTATTTTATATCAGGTTCTAAAATCTTTAAATATGCTACAGATGTAACTTCAATGGCCAATACGGAATTATTAGACACACAGGTAAATGACGCCTCATGGTTTATTGGATATGGCTTTAATGTTGTTAATGATAAATTGTTTTATACGGATGTAAAAGGATTTACTGAAAATTCTGAAGTAAAAGTTTATGACCTTGATGGAACTCTTATAACTAGCTTTTCTGCAGGTATTGGTGCAAACGGTGTCTATGATAACGATTAATTATAGATAAGTTACTCTTAAAAAATTTAAAAAACTGCTTAATTAAATTAAGCAGTTTTTTTTTGGTTTACGAATACCATCATAATTGCATATTACGAGGTGATATATTTGCTAAGAATATTTTAGTTAAATTTATATGCTTAACCAAACACCATCACCATGCAAAACCAACGCAGAAAATTTATTAAAGATGCTGCCTTAGGTATGGCTGCATTAAGTATACCCTCTTATGGAACTGCTTTTTCAAGTCAACTTTTCAATTCTCAAGAAACCTTACGTATAGGCGTAATCGGCTGTAATGGTATGGGGTGGTCTAACACCGTTTCTATGCTAAAAAATGAAGGCGTTCATTTAATTGGTATTTGTGATATAGATAATAATGTTATCAACAGACGTGTTGAAGAAATCCGTAAAAAGGATAGTAAGGCTGCTAAAAAGATTAAAACCTATGGTGATTATAGAAAATTACTAGCAAATAAAGATATTGATGCAGTAATTATTGGTACACCAGACCATTGGCATTGTAAAATGATGGTGGATGCTTGTGCAGCTGGTAAACAAGTTTATGTAGAAAAGCCTATTTCCAATACCATTGAAGAATGTAACCTTATGGTTGCAGCTGCAGAAAAATATAATACGATAGTGCAGGTAGGGCAGTGGCAACGTAGTGGTCCTCATTATAAAGAAGCTATTGATATTGTAAGATCAGGTAAATTAGGTAACATACGGCTAGTTAAAGTATGGGCGTATCAAGGTTGGATGAAACCTGTACAACCACAACCAGATCAAGAAGCACCAGAGGGTGTAGATTATCCATTTTGGTTAGGCCCTGCACCTAAAAGGGCGTTCAATCCAAATCGATTTCATTTTAATTTTAGATGGTTTTGGGATTATGCAGGTGGTTTAATGACAGATTGGGGTGTGCATGAAATTGATATTGCTTTATATGCCATGGGAGCAACAGCTCCAAAATCAATTATGGCTAGTGGTGGTAAATTAGCTTATCCTGATGATGCCTCTGAAACACCAGATACCTTACAAACCATTTTTGAATACGATAATTTTAATATGCTTTGGGAGCACGCCACGGGAATAGATTCAGGTCCTTACGGTAGAACCGAAGGTATTGCTTTTATAGGTAATAATGCTACGTTAGTAGTTAACCGAGGAGGTTATGAGGTAATTGTAGAAAAGTCAGCGAAAGATTCGATGGAAGAGATGTTGCCAAAATCACGCCCAAAAGGAGTCAATTATTTGGATTTACATACTCAAAATTTTGTTGAAGCCGTAAGATCTAAAAATCCTAAAATATTAAATACGCCGATAGAATCAGGTAGTATTGCAGCCATTAATGCACAAATGGGTAATATAGCCTATAAAACAGGTGAAAAGTTGTTTTGGGATGCTAATGACAATATGTTCAAAAACAATGCTAAAGCCAATGCGTTACTAAAAGCATCGTATCATAATGGATGGGAAAAACCAGTACTCTAGTTTCTTAATGCTTTATACCCGCAAAACCAACAGGGATATCTTTAAAATATACTTTACCATAGTCAAATTCAGGTCTTACAGGAAAATCTAAATAATAAGTAATTTTTGAACTACTCAATTTCATTTTATCTAAAGACTGTATAGAAGGAGATTCTTTACGCTTCTTTTTTATGCCTAAGGTATTTGTTTTATAGGTTTTGGCTTCAAAATTTTCATAGCCTTCTATGGGGTATTTTTCAAAATCTTCATAATTACGATTGTCGGCTTTTGATTTTAAATAGATCTTTCTATCCGCTCTGTAATAATAAATTGCTACAGGTCTTATTCTCCATTTTTTCTCCTCATCAGTCATTGAAAATAAGTTGAAATCAAATTCTTCTGCTTTTCGGTCTAACCGTTCAATATTTACTTGAAGACTAAATGTTTGTAGTACTTTTTCCTCATAACGATAAGGTTGTGACCACAGTTTTTTATTAAGGATAGATTTACCAATAGTAACGTTGTAATTTTCTTTCGGTATGCTGTCTTGTTGAGCAGTAAGCGTACTAAATGGTAGTGTAAAAGCCACTAACAGTAGCAATGTAAATATAGATTTCTTTAATGGCATAACAGGGTATGTTTATATGATTTTTCAATAGCTATATCATAAAACGTACCAATTAGTGGATAATTGTATGCATAAGGAGGAAATGTATACCAATATATAATAAAATAATACCGTCATAACCTAGACCGTCTGAAGCTCATTTTATGTATGCAAAGTATACGAAGTAAAAAAAGAAATATATTATTGAGAATAAAAAAACCGTCCCAGAGTTCTTAAAGTGTAGAAAGGAGACGGTATTTAAATTTTTTAAGCGGTTCTTTCCATAAGAGCCATATAGAATCCGTCAAAACCAGATTTTGCCGGTGAAACTTTCTTTTCTTTAACTAAATGAAAATTATCATGTGTTTTTAGAAATGCCTGTACCTGCTTTTCATTTTCAGAAGGCAAGATAGAACAGGTAGCATACACCATTTTTCCACCAATCTTTAAAAATTTAGAATAACTTTCTAAGATTTCTGCTTGCGTTTTTTTAATGTTCTCGATGAATTCAGGCTGCAATTTCCATTTGGCATCTGGGTTTCTTCTCAAAACACCCAATCCGCTACATGGTGAATCTATAAGTACACGGTCTGCTTGATTATAGAGTTTTTTAATTACTTTGGTAGAATCGATAGTACGAGGTTCAATATTATGAGCTCCTGCTCGTTTCGCTCTACGTTTTAATTCTTTTAGTTTATTTCCGTAAATGTCAAGTGCAATTATTTGCCCTTTGTTTTCCATTAACGCAGCTAAATGCAATGCTTTTCCTCCAGCTCCAGCACATGCATCAATAACACGCATACCTGGTTTTACATCTAAATAGGCAGCCACCAATTGTGACGAAGCATCTTGTACTTCAAAAAAGCCTTGTTTAAAGATATCTGTTCTAAATACATTTTTACGTTCCATCAGTTTTAAGGCATCAGGATATCCTTCAACAAATTCAGAGCCTATTTCTTCTTCAAGTAATGCTTTATGCAGAATTTTTTTAGTGGTTTTTAAGGTGTTGGTTCTCAATATTACACTCGCTGGTTGGTTTAAGGCTTCAATTTCCTTATCCCATTGCTTGCCTAATTCTTTAACCCCCATTTCGTCTAACCAATCTGGAATAGATTCGCGAATGGCACGGTTACTTTGAAATTCATCAAATTTACCTTTTAAACGACGTACAGGTGTACCTTCAAATTGTTTCCAGTCTGGTAAAGAAATTCCTTTTAATGTAGCCCAAACGGTGAATATTTTCCACAAGTTTTCTTGTGAAAAGTGATTTTTTGTTCCCGAAATTTCGTTGTAGAGTCTTTTCCAACGCACACAATCATAAATTGTTTCGGCAATAAAAGCTCTGTCACGGGCTCCCCAACGGGTATCTCTTTTTAAAGTTTTTTCTACAACTTTATCGGCATATAAACCATCATTATAAATATAATTAAGTGAATCTATAACGGCTAGTACTAAATTTCTATGTAAACGCATTTGCTATTGTGTAATCGTTGAATTTTCTATTCGTGTAACTATGAATTCAAAAACAATAATTTTATTTTTGAATTAATGTGCAAATGTAACTAATAATACTGTCAGTGCAAGCGAAGTAGAGCACTAAAACTTTTCAAACACTCCCAATCCGAATAAGGCAAAATCGTATTTTACCGGATCTTTTGGATCCAATTCACGTAAATTATGGTCCAGTTCAGCCAAGGCCTTGGCGTCATTTTGCTTTCGAGTAAGTAAACCTAATTTTCTGGCTACATTACCAGAGTGAACATCTAAAGGGCAAGACAGCGTTGAAGGGGCAATAGTTTCCCAGATTCCAAAATCTACACCAGCGTTATCTTTTCTAGCCATCCATCGTAAAAACATATTGATACGTTTGGCGGCAGAGCCTTTTAATGGATCTGATATGTGTTTTTGAGTTCTTGGTAAATGGTCCAATTCAAAGAACACTTTTTTTAAATTGTGAATGGCATTTTGGGTTGAATTATGTTCAATATGTTGCGAAAATACAGCCTCTAAGCCTCCGTGATTTTTATAAATATGTTGTAATGCCTGTATAAAATAGGCAAAATCATTTCCGTTAAACGTTCTGTGTACAAAATTTTCTAATGATTTTAATTCACTAGGATTATGATTGATGATAAAATCATATGGACTATTATCCAACAATTCCATCATTTTATTGGCATTATTGATAATCATTTTTCGGTTTCCCCAAGCGATGGTTGCGGTCAAAAAACCTGAAATTTCAATGTCTTCTTTGAGCTGAAAACGATGTGGAATTAGAATAGGGTCAGACTCAATAAACTTCGGATTGTTATATTCAATAACCTTTACATCTAAAAACTCTTTTAGCTCTGCTTTTTTCATACCCATCTTCGCACTTTTTCGCAATACTGTGTATACCCTTCACCAAAAAGTTTTGTTAACGCCTCTTCTTCCGGTTTAATTTGATAATTGGTGAGATACCAACCATAGATAAATAAAATAATGATATTATAGTAATTACCAAATCCGAAAAACAATGCCGTTTGTATGATCACCAAGCCTAAATACATTGGGTTTCTAGTATACTGGTAGAGATCAGATGTTACCAGCTTTGATGCTTTTGAAGGGTCTAAGGGATTAATAGTTGTATGAGCTTTTCTAAAAGATAATACGGCTAGTAAGCCAATGAAGGCTCCAAAAGCAAATAATAGTATTACAACTACATTTTGCAATGCAAAGGAGAAATTTTTACCTGTTAATTTTGTAATGATAAACATGGCAAACGCAAAAAATAAAAATTGAATTGCTGGCGGAATTTTAAGTTTCATCTAATCTTATTTGATTTAATATTTTATAAAGGACCTCTTTAGTTATTAAAAACTATCCTGGTAAAAAGATCCGTTTAAGCTCCTTACCATGAAGACGAACCAGTTCACTTTCAATATATTTAATAATTTCTGGACAACCACGCTCAAAGTCTTCGCTAACAATTTTCTTTGTTTTACCATTTAAACTGAACGTAACCGTTAGCATACTGGTACAAGATTCATTAGGAGTATACTTATCTTTTAAGTCCCAAATATCAGCGGCTATTATTTTTTGAACCAATACATCTCTTTCCGCTTTAGAAATATGCTTTTCAGAGGTTGTGTAATACTCTTGATGCTCTACAGAATCCATTTCCTTTTGTGGATGGAACATAATGGTGGTGTCTTTTAGAACAAACGTATCATAGTGAAATGCACCGCGTTCTACCGTTAGCTCTAAAGTAGAAAAGTCATCGTTTTTATTTTCGTTGCTTACGTTTTCTTTAGGTTTTTGACAAGCCACTATACTTGTAAATAATAAAAACAGCACTATAAGTTTCTGCATTGCATTGTAAAAAGAGTTCGATTCAAATATAGAAATTCTTATTCGTTAAAACTATGCAAATTACTATCTTCGTTCTCAAAACGAATTTTTTGGCAGGAACTAATTTACATACGTCTATAGAATACCTAAAAGGTGTGGGCTCCGCTCGGGCAGATTTGCTGCGTAAGGAATTAGGTATTAGAACCTTGTCTGATTTGTTGCATTTTTTTCCGAACAGATACTTAGATCGTACCCAATTTTTTAAGGTAAACGGTTTGATGCAGAATTCGGCAGAAGTACAAATTGTTGGAAAAATAGTAAACATTAAAACGGTTCAACAAAAAAGGGGAAGTAGACTTGTGGCCACTTTTATTGATGACACGGGCACCATGGAATTGGTTTGGTTCAGAGGTGTAAAGTGGATCAAAGAATCTTTAAAACTAAATACCGCCTATGTCGCTTTTGGAAAAGTAAATCATTTTAATGGTACCTTTAGTATGCCACATCCTGAATTGGAATTGGTCACGGAATATAAAAAGAGTTTACAAACGGCTATGCAGCCGGTATATCCATCTACAGAATTATTATCTAAAAAAGGAGTCACCAATAGGATTGTCTCTAAAATGATTCAAAATTTGTTTCTCGAATTAGGAAATAGATTTCAAGAAAACCTACCTGCACGTATTATAGACACCTTGCATTTAATTTCTAAAGGGGAAGCCTTATTTAATATTCATTTCCCGAAGAGTCAACAACTGTTAACGAAAGCCCAACAACGCTTAAAGTTTGAAGAATTATTTTTTATTCAGTTGCAACTGATTCGCAAAAACATGATTCATAAAACCCAAATTAAGGGGTATGTTTTTGATACCATTGGCGATAATTTTAATACGTTTTATAATAATTATTTACCTTTTGAATTGACCAACGCTCAAAAACGAGTGGTTAAAGAATTTAGAAAAGACATGAGTACTGGTGCTCAAATGAACAGGCTTTTGCAAGGAGATGTAGGTTCTGGTAAAACGATAGTAGCACTTTTAACTATTTTAATTGCCTTAGATAACGGATTTCAAGCGGCCTTAATAGCCCCAACTGAAATATTAGCCAATCAACATTTTATTGCCATAACAGAATTACTATCTGATATGGATATTCATGTAAAAATCCTGACAGGGTCAACAAAAACAAAAGAACGAAGAATTATTCATGCAGCCTTAGAAGATGGGTCTTTAGATATTTTAATAGGTACACATGCCTTATTTGAAGATAAAGTACAATTCAAAAAGTTAGGCATTGCGGTTATTGACGAGCAACATCGCTTTGGGGTAGCTCAACGAGCAAAAATGTGGATGAAGAGTCCACCCACAAAATTGCCTGAAGGAAAGCAAGCTGAAATTCATAAAAAGTATGAAACGGCTAACCCTTCTATTTATGCTTTAGTAAAGGAGCTTCAGAAAGAAAAGAAAAAACAAACAGCGGAAGCAGAACAAATGCTTTGGGAAGGTTTAAGAACCCGAAAATTAGATGTTAAGTTTAGAAGGAAACAAAGTGTAGATGTGTTCCTTGTTGATTTTATATGTAGCTCTAAAAAATTGATTATTGAAATTGATGTAGCTTCTAAAAATAGCCCAGAACCAAAGGAAGTCGGTGAAATGAGAAGTCAAATTTTAACCGAATTTGGCTACCATGTGTTCCGTTTTACTACGGAAGAGATTATGGGCAATAGTGAGAATGTGCTACATCAAATTTCAGCAGCCATGAAAAGCCTCCCAGAGATAGGAGGAGCTCCAATCCCTCCACACATCTTAGTAATGACGGCAACACCTATCCCTAGAACCTTAGCCATGAGTGTCTATGGCGATTTAGATATTTCTGTAATAGATGAGTTACCGCCAGGTAGAAAACAGATCATTACGGCTCATAGATATGATAGCAATAGGTTGAGTGTTTTCAAATTTATGAAAGAAGAAATTGCGAAAGGCAGACAGGTTTATGTGGTATATCCGTTAATACAAGAATCAAAAAAACTCGATTTTAAAGATTTAATGGACGGCTATGAAAGTATTTCGAGAGAATTTCCGCAACCGAAATATCAAATCAGTATTGTTCACGGACAAATGAAATCAGCCGATAAAGATTACGAGATGAATCGTTTTATAAACCATGAAACACAAATTATGGTGGCTACAACGGTAATAGAAGTAGGGGTTAATATACCCAATGCCAGTGCTATGGTTATAGAAAGTGCAGAGCGTTTCGGACTCTCTCAATTACATCAATTAAGAGGTAGAGTAGGGCGTGGGGCAGAGCAGAGTTTTTGTATTTTAATGACGAGCTTTAAATTAACTAGCGATGCCAAAACCAGACTAGAAACGATGGTGGCTACCAATGATGGATTTGAAATTGCTGAGGTTGATTTAAAATTACGCGGTCCTGGAGATTTGATGGGCACCCAACAAAGTGGGGTTCTAAATTTAAAAATTGCAGACCTTGTTAAAGATGGTGCTATTTTAAAACGAGCAAGAGAAATGGCTTTTGAACTCTTAAAAAATGACCCGAATTTTTTAGATCCAAATAATTTACAATTAAAGAGAACCTATCAAGAAATAACGAAGAATAAAGCGATTTGGGCTAATATAAGTTAAAAAAGTCCCAAATTGGACATCTAGGACTTTTATAGGGAAAAAAGGAGTTGTTGTAATAATCAATATTATAACACATCAAAATTATGATATTCACGGGGTTATCTAGTCGTTTTTGAAATTAGTTATGAACTATACTATTAACATTGACCGATTAAGATGATTTTTCTAAATAATCATGACGTTTATCATCTTTTTTCTTAAATTCGTTAACTACTTTTACTGGACTGATTTAAGCTCTTTCTTTTCATAAACATAGAGGGTTTGAGTCAGTTCAATTTTTTAAAAAAATATTAGGTTATGACAATAATTACAGACGGAGGATCTACAAAATGTGACTGGATAGCAATTGATGACAATGGCATCCAATTGTTTGAAAAGGTGAGAACAAAAGGATTAAACCCAGCTATTTTAACTCCAGGTGAGTTAATGGGGAGAATTCAAGAAAGTGATAGACTAAAACTTCACAAAAATGATGTAGAACATATTTATTTTTATGGAGCAGGTTGTGGTACAGACGGACCCAATAAAGCCTTAACAGAAGTACTAGAAAAATTATTTCCTAATGCAGAAGTTGTAGTTGCTGAAGATACATTGGCAGCCATATATTCTACGATTGACAATAATGAGCCTGCTGTGGTTTGTATATTAGGTACTGGTTCTAATTGTTCCTACTATAATGGTGAAGGTATTGAGCAACGCGTAAAATCATTGGGGTATATGTTAATGGATGATGCCAGTGGTAATTATTACGGAAAGCAGATGATAAGAGATTACTTTTTTAAGGTAATGCCTGAGAGTTTGCGAGTAGGTATGGCAGAGCGTTATAATATGGATGAAGATTTTATTAAATATAATCTATATAAACAACCCAACCCAAATGCGTATTTAGCAGATTTCGCAGAATTTTTATTTTTAAATAAAGATTTAACATATAGCACAGATTTAATTAAAAGTGGCATTAGAGTATTTACAAAAAGTATGATAATGCAATATAAAGAAGAGATTAAAACAGTACCTGTACATTTTGCAGGCTCTATTGCTTATTATGCACAAGACGAAATAAAAGAAGTGGGTGCTGAAATGGGCTTCAAAGTTGGTAATTTTGTGAGAAGACCTATTGAAGGATTGGTTAATTATCATGCTAAAAACATCCATTAAAATTAATAGTATCTTAACGCTAAGAGTGCGTCTTATTTTTATGTAATGCCTAATTTTGCCAGCGTAAAAACAAATAGAAAAGAACATATGGAAATCGCTTTAATAGCACATGATGGAAAAAAGGCTGAGATGGTTCAGTTTTTAAATGAGCACAGAGATATCTTATTAGATAAAAACATCACTTTTGTATCTACCGGAACTACGGGAGAGAAAGTGGAGAAAGCGGGATTTAAAGTTCAAAAGTTACTTTCAGGGCCACTAGGAGGCGATGCTCAGATAGCAGCTAGAGTAGCAGAAGGGAAATGTAATATGGTACTCTTTTTTAGAGATCCCTTAGAAAAACACCCGCATGAACCCGATGTATTAATGCTCATGCGTTTGTGTGATGTACATGATGTACCATTGGCCACCAATCCTGCAACGGCAGATTTATTGATTGGTGCTATTTAACGGCAATCATAGATATTTCTACATTTACATTTTTCGGTAAGCAAGCTACTTGAACCGTTTCTCTTGCTGGGGCTGTTTCGTCATTAAAATAGGCACCATAAATTTCATTTATTTTAGCAAAATCGTTCATGTCTGCTATAAAAATAGATGTTTTTACTACATTTTCAAAAGTCAACTCGGCTTCAGCCAATACTGCTTTTAAATTCTCCATTACCTGTTTGGTTTCCGATTGAATATCTTCTAAAATCAATTCGCCTGTTGCTGGGTCAAAAGCAATTTGCCCAGACGTAAAAAGCATACCATTGACTAAAACAGCTTGGTTGTACGGACCTATTGGTGCTGGTGCTTTTGAAGTTGTAATTATTGTTTTCATCGTTGTGTTTTTTAAATTTTTATCAATAGTTATGTATTGAAGTCATTAGTGTAATTGTCATTGCGAAGCCATTCGATAAAGTCCATTATTAAATAACTTCTTAAAATACCTGCGGCAATCTCAATTAGGGTATTTAATGTGTCATTTATACTTTTTATTTGATAGTTGTATTAGGCTTTATTTAAAATTCTCCACTATTGCTCGTAATAGTCTAAGCCTTCAATAACCATGGCATTGGTCGCTTCTGCATCAATAACAAACTCACCAATATTTTTCAATAAAATATAGCGAACCGTTCCTTTTATATTCTTTTTATCATGTTTCATCAATTCTAAAATTGCAGGAACATGTTTTTTTGCAATGCTTGTTTTTCCATAGGTTTTTAAAACATATTGTTTAAGAGAAGCGAGCTCTTCTTCAGGAAAACCATGGATTTCTTTAGAAATATAAGCTTCAACCACCATCCCTATGGCAATAGCTTCACCATGTAATAAGCGGTCTAAGTCTTTATGATCTAAATAATAAGATTCAATTGCATGGCCTACGGTATGTCCGAAGTTAAGCACTTTTCGCAATCCTGTTTCTTTAAAATCTTCTAAAACTACCTTGTTTTTTATTTCTATAGATTGATAGATAATGTTGTTTAGAGCGGCAACCTCTTTCCATTTATCTTGTTTTATCGTCTCTAATAAGTCGGCGTCAAAAGTTAAACCATATTTGATCACTTCAGCCACGCCAGACTTTAATTCCCGTTCAGGTAAAGTCTCTAAAAAGGTACTGTCAATTAATACCATTTCGGGATTAGAAAACAGCCCCACTAAATTTTTTAAATTGTCTAAATCTACGCCCGTTTTGCTTCCCACAGAAGCGTCAACCATACTGAGTAGGGTGGTAGGTATATTTATAAATTTAATACCGCGTTTAAAGGTAGACGCAACAAATCCGCCAAGATCTGTTACCATACCGCCACCAATGTTTATAATTAAACTTTTACGATCGGCTTCTAGTTCCGTTAATGCTTTCCAAACTTCTACACAGGTGTTAATATTCTTATTGATTTCACCATCGTTAATGGTAATGGTTTGTAAGGCTACAGTGTTTGAAATTTTCGTTTTAAATTTAGGCAGACAATGCTGTTGCGTATTTTTATCAGCTAAAATAAAAATGGTTTCAATCTCATTTTTAGCAATATAAGCATTGAGATTTTGATAAGCATCGTCATTAAAATAAATAGAATAACTGGCAGATGTAATTGGTGTCATAAGTAATAAAAATATTTGCGAATTTATTGAAAATAATACGAACTGGTTTCAACTTTTGGTATTAAAGCGAAAATAAGTCATAATTCTGGTCAAATGCTACTTTTTTGAAATGGATTGTTGCGAATATGGGAATAAAAATGCCAAAAAGAGCCTAAAAAAGAGTTTGTTTTACCATAAAAATAAATTGATTTTATTGAATCAGTAGAACAATCTTCTTATTATATTTGTTTAAACAAATCAACCGAATGAGTACATTATTTGAAGATACAAAAACGGCATTCACCTTAAAAACAGATGCCGAGTTAGAACGAGCTTACTTTTTATTTAAGATGATAAAAAGTGAACCGTTGGTAAGAATTGGTACTGCCATAACCAATTTCGCATTAAAAGCCCATTTACCGGTAGAACAATTGATTAGAGCTTCAGTTTTTGATCATTTTTGTGGTGGTGTAGATGAGAAGGATTGTTTAGATACCATAGAAAAAATGTACGAACACCATGTACATTCGGTGTTAGATTACTCTGTAGAAGGTAAAGAAGACGAAGATCATTTTGAATTGGCTTTAGAAAAGACCCTCAAAAATATAGGTTTTGCAAAAGAGAAGCCTAGTATTCCGTTTGCGGTATTTAAACCTACTGGTTTTGGCAGGTTTAAATTGTATGAAAAGATTACTGCCGGTACTGCCTTAACAGATGCGGAACAAAAAGATTGGAGTAGGGTAGTAGCACGCTTTGATAAGGTGTGTAAGGCTGCCTACGAAAAAGATGTACCCTTATTGATAGATGCTGAAGAAAGTTGGATGCAAGATGCCGCTGACGATTTAATTGAGAGCATGATGGAGAAATACAATATTGAGAAAGCCATTATTTTTGGCACCCTTCAAATGTATAGATGGGATCGATTAGAGTATTTAAAGAACTTACATCAAAGGGCAGAAGCCAAAGGTTATAAGATAGGGATGAAATTGGTGCGAGGAGCCTATATGGAGAAAGAGCGAGAACGAGCCAAAGAAAAAGGGTATCCGTCTCCTATTTGTGATGATAAACAAGCCACCGACCAAAATTATGATGCCGGTATCGATTATATGTTAACTGGTTTAGGCTTGTCTTTATATGCGGGTACACATAACGAATTAAGTACGATGAAGGTGATGGAACTGGCATCAAAAAAAGGATTAGCAAAAGATAATAAAACCATATGGTTTGGCCAGTTGTATGGTATGAGCGACCATATTACCTACAATTTAGCAAAAGAAGGCTATAATGTTTCTAAATATATGCCTTATGGAGCGGTTAGAGATGTAATGCCTTATTTAATACGTAGAGCCGAAGAAAATACTTCCGTAGCCGGACAAACCAGTAGAGAGTTGAGCTTACTAAAAAAAGAACGTACCCGTCGTAAAAAGCAAGGACGTTTGTAAGTGACAATTATACTATAAAGATTCACAATTTTTAAAACCTAGATAAAGCCATGCTTTATCTGGGTTTTTATGTTACTAACATTTAGCGGTTGCTTAACCGTTAAAAACGGCTATTGTAAATTGACAAGTTACATTACACCCTATTCAGTATACAATTTCATTGAATTTCATTAACTTGCATTGATAAAGGGTATAACCACAATACGGTTATACAATTGTTGTGGTTAATTTGCCCAAACCTATGAACAGAAAACTGATTTTAATATTTCTACTTACAATTGTCCAACTTTCTTGGGCTCAAGATTGTGATTTTGAAAGACGAAATTTGTCGAATAATCTAAATGGGGAATCTGAACTTATTGATAAAGCGGAATATGATAAAGCTGTTAGAATTTCAGAAGAATTTATTGACTTTAAGCCAAGATCTGAAATTGAACTGACCAAAAAGTATCCTGAAATTTTCAAACTTAAAGATTCTTGTTACACATTTTTAGCAAACCCAAATATCGGAATTGGAATAAAAACACCTGAATTAAAAGCGTGTAAATATTTATTAAAAGAAAAAGGATATTCCAATTACGAATTTAAAGGAACTTATTGCGGAAATGCATTAATTGAAATTACTGAATTTGAAGGTTGGGGATTTTTATCAGTTGACTTAAAAAACGGACTGACTTGTCGCACAATGGGAAAACCTTTGACTTCAAATGGAGAAACGGCTATTTCACACTCAAACTATTATGGAGAAGAGGAAATCGCATTAACGGATTTAAAAACTAAAGAACAGTACGTTATTGGAATTGAAGGTTGGAGAACAATAGAATCTAAAGTTTCAAAAAATAGTTACTATTTAAAACTTGAATCTGAATTTCAAACAGGTTGTGAAAAGGAAATTAAATATTTGAAAGTGGAAATAAAAAACTAACCACAACTAAGTATTGTGGTGCAACACAAATAAAAAGACACTAATTTTCCACTAAAGTACTTTTATAATTTCCATAATATATTACCCCTGATTTAGCAAAAGCCCGTTTTAACAACTTATTACATACTGCTATTAACGCTGAATTTTCACAGAGTACTTTGAGTACATTTACTGCCCAGATTTTTGATTTGCTTTATTGCCATTTTATGGCTACATTTGAAAGGCTGTCGCTAAATAAAACCCTACTCCAACCCAATTGAAGTGCAGTATACCTTAGCTATGTAAATTCAAGAAAATACGATAATAATTATAACGGGGATAAACTTATTGCGTTTATACAATAGTTGCCATTAATTTGATGAAAAGAAACACTACACAATTCTCGCAAATTAAAAAAACTGACAATCAGCAGGAAAAAGGTTTAAGCAAATCGGAAAAATTAAAAATGTTTTTTTTCGGATTTATAATTGTGATTATAACTGGAACAAGAGTTTTTTACAATTTACCTGGAAATGCAACTCAAAAAAAACAAACACTGATTTATTATATCTCGGGGTTATTATTTTGGATAATTCTAATTGGAACAATAATCTATTTATCTGTACTCTAAAATAAAAAACTAATGGCAACACCGTATCCTATGTAAAGCACTTTCCCGAGTCTTAGGTTAAATATACAATATTTTTCTTTTTTTTAATTCATGATATTATTTTTAGTGTTGAACTGTTGATTACGCTTTTTGCGTTATCAATAATTCAATGCTAGCTTTATAAAACTCCGCATCCTATATGTGGTATCCGTCTTTAGCGAATCCACCAGCATCTCTATGATGATTTTGGCAAACAAGGCAACTTGCTATAAATATGTGATAACTGTATTAGAGTTTCACCTACGGTGTTTTGTTGTCCTATCTTTTGTGCCAATTTTATAATGAGTTTTAAGCTTGTTTTATGTTTTTATTTAACTAACTACACCTACTTCATAAGGAATTTCAGTTCTAATTACTGCATGAATTCGACTCAAGAGTTTCCTCGCTACTTTTACCAATATGCGTTTGACATCTTTACCTGAATGTGACCGATAATAGGCCTGCATAACTGGATCAAAACGCAACGCTTGCCAAGTAGCTTCTACCAAATAACTACGCATTAGCCGATTTGCTCTTGGGGTTAACCCTGAAGTTTTGAGATTATCTCCACTTTGGTGTACCCAGGGAACCAATCCTACATAACTGGCTAATTGTTTGAAATTTTTAAAACGCCTTAAATCACCCAATTCACATAATAATCCACAAGCTACTATGCCTCCTACTCCCGGAACTGATCGTAATAAATAATAATCTTTCTTATAATGCTTACGACAATAGGCAAGTAATTTTGTACTCACATCTCGCTTTTGCTTATCTATATATTCATAGGTAATAAGACGTGTCTCAAAACAATAATCCATTGTAGGATATTCAAAAGTCAAATTTCTTAACCAATCTCTAAAATTATGAGACCAATGACTATTGTCAAATGGCTTTGGAATTTCAATCCCCAAATACAACAATTGCATCTTTATTTGAGTCTTTATTTTTCGATGTTCTTTAACCAGCTCATTTCTTCGACGAAACAAACATCTTAACTGCTCTCGTTCTATTGAAGGAACATGAATTCCTTTGAGTCGGCCATCCTTTAATTCTTTACATAACATACGTGCATCGATCTTGTCGGTCTTTTGAAACTGGGCCTTGGCTGGACGATGAACATCTGCAGGGTTAACAACCTTTGCATGCCATCCAAATGAAATAAAATGTCGATAATGACTAAAGCCACAACAACCCGATTCATAACAGCAATAAACAGTATATCCCTTAAAATGCCTATCCACATACTTTTTTAAACTAAATGCATCTGGTGGAATAGTTAACGATGATCCATCAAAAAGATCCGTTGCAGTACGAATTTTCCAACTTCGCTTGTGTACGTCAATTCCAATAAATAACTTTGATCTAGTAGTATCCTTTGTTTTCATAATAATAAGTTTTTGAACCTTAAAGTTATTAACTAAACTTTGGATACTGCTTTTACATGGTTGCTATAAAAAATTGCTATTTTTAGCTTAACCAATGTGAGGTGCTTTGTTTGCTAGCATCTATTTTTCCTTCGGAAAATCCTCGCACACAAAACCGCACTATTCTTATACGTATTCCAAGGTCAAATCCTAATAATTTATAACTTATTTTTAAGCTGCATATTTTTGGATTTCTACATAAGGCGTTCCTCTTTTCACTACTGCAAATGCTCTTGATAAAATCTTATTTCTAACATTATTTAAAGCAACCATTTTTGGTTTACCTTCTTCGAGTTTCTTCTTGTAATATTGTTTTAGTTCTTTATCGCACTGTATAGCACTCACGCTGGCAAGTGTTAAAAGTGTTTTCATTTTTCTATCTCCTATATGGTGTATTCTATTCCTTCTTCTAATACTGGTTCCAGAACTGTGTTCAAAAGGTGCAACACCACAATAGCTAGAAAATTGTCGCCAACTATTGAATCGTTTAAAGTTGCTCGTGTGATATATAATCTGACAAGAAAGTATTAATCCGACTCCTTTTAAGGTATTTAGAAGCTTAAAATTCTTATCGAGTGATTTATCACTTTTCATTAATTTTTTAATACAAAGTTCTAGAGCTTCAATTTGTTTTGTGAGATAATGAATGGTCTTTTTGATAATTCTACAACAGTTGTCGGTTGAAGGACTACTAAGTAAAGATTGCATTTCTTTAAGGCTACTCATCTTGCCTGTTCGATCTCTTACTAGCTGTTCTCTAATCGATAATAATCTGCCCAACTCTTGAACGTGATTTTCTTTTGGTGTACTAAGAAGTAGTTCTTCTTTATGTAACCAAGCATACCTAGCTATCATACCCGCATCAAGTTTATCTGTTTTACCTCTAACAATACCTACAGATCGTTTGATTGCTAAGGGACTTTGTTCAATATAATCTATATTGTTTTCTGATAGGTAAACACTCAGTTTTGTAGAGTAATGTCCTGTATTCTCAAAACAGAAAAAATAGACTTGCTCTTTTAAATACGTTTCCGTCCATGACAATAGTGCTTTGTAACCCTTAGTAGTGTTAGAAAACACTCGATGTACTGCTCTGTTATGGATATGTGCATCGATTGTTAATTTAGATACATCAATTCCTATAACATCTACATAATTTTTCATATTTTTAAATATTATTTCCTTTTAAAAAGAAATGATTAATAAATGTTGCAATGACTATCACCTTTATTAGGAAAAAATTCCTGGTATTCCAAATGGTCCTAAGCAACCTAAGAGAGACAAGAGGACTCATACGTATATAGGAACTGCTATTCCAAAGACCGTTATAGTTCTCCTCTTGTTTCTTAGTAAAGTTAATTAACTATTTAATAGCACGGTAAAGTAAAGAAGACCGTTAGCGGTCATTGTAGAGCGACAGTACTAACAATTGAACAGACAGACAAAAATTAACATAATCTAAAAATAAAGAAGTAAAAAGTATGAGCAAAATAATCTTTGACAGCGGAATATCGCTTGACGGTTTTTTCGCAGGAGACAACAGAAGTCCTAAGAATCCTATGGGTGGAGTTTCAGGACAAATCCATTCGTGGATGTTTAATCAAAAAGCTTTTTGGGAATACCTTGGGTTTGAAGGAGGAACAGAAGACAGTGCTGACGGAAAATACATTAGAGAAACAATTGCAAGAACGGGTGCATTCATTATGGGTAAACGAATGTTTGAAGAAGGCGAAGCCAGTTGGCCAAATAACCTATACAAAGCAGACGTATATGTTTTAACACACGAAATACGAGAGCCTTGGGTTCAAGAAGGCACGACAACTTTTTACTTTATAAACGATGGAATAGAAAGTGCTTTGGACAAGGCAAGACAATCGGCAAAAGGAAAGGACATAAGAATACAAGGTGGTGCAAACACTATCCAACAGTTTTTGAATGCCGGACTTGTGGACGAGTTTTTCATTCACATTGCCCCTGTTTTTTTAGGAAGTGGTATCCGACTCTTTGACGGCATTGACAAAGACAAATATGACATACAAATTGAAGAAGTAATACCATCTGACTTGACAACTCATTTGAGATATAAATTGACAAATAAATAGAAACAACGAACCGCTATCAACGGCTATTCCAACCGAGCTTAATAACACTTTTAATCATTATAAATGGGAGATAGAAATTTTACACCGTTTCCAGTTTTAAAAACCGAACGGCTAACATTGAGACAGCTTGTTAGTAGTGATGATAATAAAATATTCGCTCTACGTTCAGACATCAACGTTAATAAATATCTAGGCAGAAAACCAAGTCAATCAATTGATGATGCAAAGGTTTTCATTCAGACAATTAATGAAAACATCCAAAAGAACAATTCAATTTATTGGGCAATTACATTTAGCGATACTGACAACCTAATTGGAACAATTTGTTTATTTGACTTTTCAGATGACAATTTAAAGGCAGAAATTGGTTATGAGTTATTACCCGACTTTCAGGGAAAAGGAATAATGCAGGAAGCAACTTCAAAAGTAATTGACTTTGGAATTCAACTTTTAGGACTAAATTCAATAGAAGCATATACGCATTCTGAAAACCAAAGTTCAACTAAACTTTTGGAGAAATTTAATTTTAAAATACATAATGTTGACGGCAATAACCTACTGACATTTAAATTAACATCTAATTTAATAAAAAGTAAACTTAAGCCGTATATAATTAATGGCTAGTTTTAGCTTGCTTACGAATCCCGAAGTGTCGGGACTCGCAGATTTTCTATTCAGTTTTTATTTGCTAAATTAGGTGCTTAAACACGCCACTAATCATATTCAAACACGTTGTACTCTATTTTCGAAATGAAACCAGACAATTACAAATTAATCATTAATTCATTTAAAAAAGTGCTGTAATTATTCAACTCAAGAGGAACATCTGCATTTTTTTCCATATCGTGAAAATGATGTGTTGCTAATAATTCCATTCCTGTAAAAGCATTCATTCTGTGAAACCCAAACATAGCACCTTCATCTACACTTTTTTGATTAAAAAATTCATTTTCTAAAGTAAATGCGGTTTTAGGTGCATTCCAACTTGTAGTAAGTATATATTTTTTTCCGTGCATTAAACCACCAGTCCCGTAATTGATGTTTGGATTTTTTCTACTTCTTCCATCATTTGCATAAATTCCATTTTGATGACCTTCCGTAAAAACTTCATCTATATATTTTTTAAATCCAAAAGGTATTTGAAACCACCAAATTGGAGTATGATAAATCACTATATCTGCCCACTTAAATTTTTCAACTTCTTCTTTTACGTTATAATTTTCACCTACTTGAGTAAATTTTACTTCAAATTCTTCATGCGTATCAAAATATGAAATAGTATTAGTGAAAAGTGTTTCATTAAATCTTCCACCAGAATGTGCAAATGGATGACTTCCATTAATTATAAATATATTTTTCATTTGTCTCTTTTTTTATTTGAGGCAAAATTATAGCAATATTTATTATTGTAAAAATAATACAAATCATACCTTTGTATAAATATTTTAATAGTTATGGTAAATTTAGAATGGTACAGAACATTTAAAGAAATATATGAAAACGGAACTTTAACTAAAGCTTCTATTGCTTTATATGCTTCCCAACCCGGAGTTAGTGTACACTTGAATGCTTTAGAAGCTTATGTTGGCAAAAAACTATTTGAACGTACTTCTAGAAAAATGATTCCAACAGAAGACGGGAAATTTTTATATGAATATATTATTGAATCTTTAAAAAAACTTGAAATAGCAGAACAGCATTTTAAAAAAACAACTCAAGAAAAAAATCCATCAATAAACATTGGAATGTGTTCTGAAATGTTTCAACTTATTATTGAACCCGAAATTCCCAAACTAGACTTTGACCTAGTAGCTAGATTTGGAGCACATACAGATTTAATAAAAGACCTAAATAATGGTATTTTAGATTTAGTAATAACACCTAAAAAACAGAATGAAAAAAAATCATTAGTTGAGTATATTCCGTTTTCAAAAGAAAGAATCGTTTTAATAGCAGGAAATAAAACGAATGTTACTAACATACAAAAACACATTAAATCAAACAACTTAAACAAGTTAGAAGAAGAACTACTTCAAAATGTTTGGTATAGCTCATCAAATGAAATGGAACATTTTAGACGTTTTTGGTTTGAGAATTTTAATAAGAAACCAGCTTTCAAACCCAACTATATTTTACCAAATATTACTTCTATTATAAGATGTTTAAACAATGGCAACGGACTTGCATTAGTTCCAGATTTTTTATGCCAAGAACAAATTTTAAGAAACGAAATAAATTTAGTTTGGGAAGGTAAAGTAAAAACGGAAAACACCTTATATTTTGCATCAAGAACAGATTTGAAATACAAAAAAGAATTAAATACAATTAAGAATATATTTATATCAAAAATGAAATAAACGCAGTACAACAAAAACTGAGTTAAAAAACCAATAAAAGCTCTTTACTTTTCCACTAAAGTACTTTTATAAGAATGATCATATATTACGTATAATTGGGCAAAAGAAGGGTGTAATGTTTCTAAATACATGCCTTGTTTGATACGTAGAGCCGAAGAAAATACTTCCGAAGCCGGACAAACCAGCAGAGAATTAAGCTTGCTAAAAAAAGAACGTACCCGTCGTAAAAAACAAGGGCGTTTGTAAGTGACAATTATGCTATAAAAAGTTACAATTTTAGAACCTAGATAAAGCTTGGCTTTATTTGGGTTTTTATTTTACTAAAAATTTAGCCGTTGCTTAACTATTAAAAACGGCTAAAACTATGTAAACAATGTCAGAAATCCCATAATAATAAAGGGTGTAGCATTATGCAAAAAAAAATAATTACATTTATGGAATTAAAAGATGGTGTAGCTATTACATATATTCCATTGTTATGCTCAATATAACCAACCACTAACCAATGATAAAATTTTTTAGACGTATTCGCCAAAACTTACTTAAGGAAAATAAAACTGGAAAGTATTTAAAATATGCAATCGGCGAAATTGTGCTCGTAGTGATTGGAATTTTGATTGCTCTATCAATAAATAATTGGAATGAAAACAGAAAGAACGCCATAGAAGAAACAAAGATACTTCAAGAACTCAAAAACTCAATATCAACAGACATTAAGCAATTAAATTTAAGGTTGGAATGGGGCAAAAGGGATATTCATTATGCGACTTCGTTACTAAATCATGTAGAGCAAAAATTACCTTATAATGATTCGCTTAATAAGCAATTCGTTATTATTTCAATGGCAGGAATAGAAAAAATGTTTTCGCCACAAATTTCCATATATAAAGTTCTTGAGTCGAAAGGAATCGACTTAATATCAAGTGATAAACTAAAAAAACAAGTTTTAGACTTATACAACATAGAATATCCAAAGTTGGATTATGAATATGAAAATTATCGTATTAATATTCATGATTATGGAAGACCAATTGCCAGAACCCAATTCACAATAGAGAATTATGAAGATCCTGTTATGAAGCCTGCTGACTACAATTCCCTTTCATCTAGTATCGAGTTTATTAATACAGTTAAAGTAATTAGAGTAAACAGTTTTGCCATTAATGGAATATTGGAAGGACTAATCAAGAAATGTCAAGAAATCGAAAATATAATCGATAATGAATTAGAAAAATAACGAAAACATAATAACGTATAAAATTCATGGCTAGTTCACTGCCAACTTACGAATCTTAAAGCGGCGGGACTAGCGTTCCGAGACTTCGGAATTCTGTCTGTGATTTATTTGCTAAATTAGGTGCTTAAAATCGCTGTAAAACATATTTTAAACCATTGTACTTCATGCCGAGTACTCGGGAGAAACCACTAACCAATGATAAAATTCTTTAGAAAAATTAGACAGAAAACTCTGTCTGAAAATAAGTTCGGAAAATACCTAACCTATGCATTCGGAGAAATTATACTAGTAGTAATCGGAATTTTAATTGCGTTGAGCATTAACAATTGGAATGAAGAAAAAAAAGATAAAGATTTCGAGAATGAAATGCTCGCACAAATTCAAGAAAATTTAGCAAACGACAAGAAAACATTAAAGAAAATAAAAATCATTTTTAATAATGCAATTTCTTCTTCCAATAAAATATTGGAACTTAAAAAGACGGAAGAAAATATAGATAGTTTAAAATATTGGCTTGCTGATATTATTCAATTTGAGAGATTCCAACCAATTACTAATTCGTATGAAACATTAAAATCGAAAGGACTTGATAAAGTTTCGAATAAAGAACTACGAATGTTATTAGGAGCTTATTATGATGATGAAATTAATCACGTCATAAAATCAGTTGGAGATGTTGAGTATTCTTTCAATAACGATTGGATACCTGTTATGAAAGAAATTATAGTTGACTTCAAATTTCAAGATTATATAATTGTATCTGACCCAAATATTTTTAATCAACCATCAACTGCCAGAAATATTTTGACATTGAATAAAGACAATTATAGAGGAGGTTTAAACCAAGTGATTTCAGCAATCAATAGTATTGATAAACTAGAAAAGATTTTGGAGAAAACATTGAAAAAATAACGAAAGCAAAGCACCGTGTATAATTCATGCCTAATTCACTGCCAACTTACGAATCTTAAAGTGGCGGGACTCGCGTTCAGAGACTTCGGAATTCTATCTGTGTTTATTTATTTACTTTAGTGCTTAAAACACGCAACTAATTCACAACAACGTTGTGCATAATGTTGAAAAACGAAATTCAAATTGAAAAAAATACCGAAAAATATTAAATACACCATAATTGGAATTTCAACTTTTATATTTTTTTCTCTTAACTCTATGTTCGGAATTAATTTAATAGTTGACTCAATCAATTTGATTCAAAAAATGACGGGATATCATTTTGGCATATCAACAAATACTTTAGATTATCTGACCTTTGCTTCAATTCCTGTTTTTGGAATGTTATATAACTCAACAAGAGCGGAATTTAAAAAGTCGGAATTATTATTGGATTTACTAACTGTTCTTTTTTGCGTACTAATAATATTCGGAATTGGACTTTATTTTCTTATTTATATTGGAAGAAGTCCAAATCCATTGTTTCCAGAATATTTGCTGATTGAACCATTTGACTTTTATTCAACCATGTTAATTGGAATTGGAATTGCAACACCTTTTCTGGCATTGAATCTGATAAAAAATAAAACACTATGTAGACACCATGACCTATGAAAAGCACTAATCAAGTACTCCAAAATTAATATTTTCAACATATTTATAAAACGAACATTTTTTGGGATTATGACGTTTTATTTCTAAATTGCTTTATAGAGTCTAAATAAACGATGAAAAATATTTTATACCTTTTGATTATATTATTTAATTTTAAACTATATATACAATGAAAGTAATTTACTTATTTATAACATGTTTCTTAATTCATTTATCTATTTCTGCACAAGAAATAACAATGGATCAACTTTTTGAAATTGTATCTTGTAAGAGTGATGAAGTTTATGATACAAGTAGTTGTTTCGTGAAAATTGTTAAAGAACATAAATATACCAGACTGGATTATGATAAAGGAGATGAAGGTTATACAGGCAGTAAGATTGGGGCTAGAAAGAAGCATTACGGACCAAAAAGTACAGATAAAACTGCTAAAATAAATTCAATTTATTTTTTAGTTTTCCAGCTAAAGTTTATGTCTATAATTTATACAGATGATGAACAACACTTTAATGATTTATACCAAACAGTTTCTTCATCTAAAAAATATGTAAGAATGCCAAATAAAGAGGGAAGTAGCAAGTTTAAAGATTGGGTTTATCAACTAGTTGAAAACCCAAATTATGAAATCACTTTTATCAAGCATCCTGAATATAAAGGTGGAGACTTTTCAATATCTGTTTCCAAACGCTGGTAAATAAGAAAAGTTTAATTAAACGATATAATATACTTAATAAGGTCGCCAAATCTTTTGATTTGGTATTAAAAGAGAAAATTAAAACAATCCCGAAGTTTCGGGAGCAAAAGATTTGTCTTGTGGCTAAAACGAAAGTAATCGCTTGTTTTCTGCCCAACTTGCCATATGTTTAACATTATACTTAATTGAAGATTAGAATGAAAAAGTTACTTAAATGGATTAAGCGAATTTTAATAGCAATCATTGGCTTAATCGCAGTTTTAATGATTGGCCTTTATATCACTTTCTTCTTTTGGAAAAAAGCTGCAATTCAAAATTTACCTCAAAATTCGAAAGTAATAACTACCTCCGAAGGACCTGTAGAGTACACTTTAAACGGTAATTCAGACCGATATATGCTCATGATTCATGGATCTCCAGGTAGTGTACATGTTGCAGGGGGTGAATCATTTCTTAAGAAAGATTTTAGTGTGTTGGCGGTCTCAAGACCTGGTTATTATAAAACACCATTATCCTCTGGGGGAACCCCCAAAGACGAAGCGGCACTCTATAAAAGCTTATTAGATGAGCTAAAAATTGATGCTGTTTATGTCAATGGAATATCTGGTGGTGGGCCCCCAAGTATTCAGTTTGCGATAGATTATCCAGACAGATGTGCAGCACTGATACTATCTGCAGCTGTTTCTGAAAAAATGGAAGACACAACGGATGACAATGGCCTTTTAAGTTCCTTCTTTCAAACTGAATTTGGTACATGGTTAGGAATTCAAATTGCTAAAACTCAAATGTCTAAGGAAGAAAGTGAAATCATGGATTGGTTTGTTGAAAGAGGTCTATTCCCATTCGTGTCAATTGATGATGGTTTAGAAAACGATAACAATGTGGTCTTCCATTTAAAAGATTTAAAATTGGAGCAAATAAAGGCTCCTACCATCCTATTTCATGGTGATAAAGATGACAACGTTCCATATTCTCACTCACAGAATGCGGCCAAAAGAATACCAAATTCAACGCTTTTTGAAATGAAAGGAAAAGACCATTATGTTTTTTTTACTTCTTATAGCGATACTATTAATACTGAAATTATACAGTTTATCGACATTGTAGAAACACATGAAAAATAAGTATAACTCGGTATATAAAATCATAGCACCTTTCGTGATGCTACGTACCAACTATTAATCGTTATATCTAATTACAACAAAAATTATGAGAACAATTATAAATAAAATTAAAACGCTAACATTTTCAATTTTGTTTATAGTTGCGTTACTGGGGTGTAACTCAAAAAACAAAGATAAAGAGTCTATTAAAGACGCTCAAAGAGTGGCTTCCCAAAATGTCCTTTCCTCAGTGATTGATTCTATTCATTCAGAAATAAATGATGGAGATTATGGATTAATTGACCGCTTTATGGTCATACAAAATGATGAGTTATTGGCAGATTTTAAATATAAGCAGGACTATGAAACTATTGTTCAAAAATATGACACAACTAATCATCAATATAATTTCAATAGTACAGATTGGCATCCATACTACAAGCAAACTGAATTACACACGCTTCAATCTGTAACCAAAAGTATTACTTCAATCCTTTTAGGTATTACGTTAGATTTGAACGAAGATTATAATGTTGACAACAAAGTAATGCCTTTGTTGACTGGTTATGATACTTACTTTCTAGATAAACGAAAGCAAAATATATCTATTAAAGATTTATTGACAATGAGAAGTGGAATACAATGGAATGAAGAGACTGACCATAATGATACTACAAATGACTGTTTTAGGTTGGAATCAAGCGACAACTGGGTAGAATATGTTTTGAGTAAGCCTATGGATACCATACCAGGAACAAGATTCGTGTATAATGGAGGAGGAACTGTTCTTTTAGGTAAAATCATTAGAACCATTACGGGCAAACGAATTGATGATTGGGCAGAAGAAAAATTATTTGAGCCACTCGGCATTACAGATTACTATTGGAAAGAAACGCCTGATGGAGAAATTGATACAGAAGGAGGTTTGTACCTTAAGGCAGAAGACTTGGCTAAAATTGGTTCATTGTTTTTGAACAAAGGGAAATGGAACGGTAAGCAAATTGTATCTGAAAGTTGGGTTACAACATCCACAAGCCCTTTACTTAAAAACGTAAAACCTCATTGGAAAAGTGTTACGGGATACGGGTATCAATGGTGGATTCCTGAATATACGGATAATGACAAAACCAATATTTATTCCGCCAATGGATATGGAGGTCAGTATTTAATGATAGCACCAAAACATAATTTAATAATTGTCTTTAATGGTTGGAATATAAATAATGATCCAGAACAGTCAACTTATAGAGCTTTGCAAGACAGAATAATTCCGGCACTTAAGAATAAATAACCGAGTATAACACGGTATAAAAATAATTGCTCAATTTTGGGTGTAACCAAAGCTCGTTGCAAGTTTACTACGTCTCATTTTCCTACGGAAAATCCTCGCATGTAAACCCGCAACCCTTTTTATACCAACCGTTGTGCTTCATTAAGAAAACCACTAACCAATGATAAAATTTTTTAGACGTATTCGTCAAAACTTACTTAAGGAAAACAAAACTGGAAAATATCTAAAATATGCAATCGGAGAAATTATTCTGGTAGTTATTGGAATTTTAATTGCTCTAGGTATAAATAATTGGAACCAAAACAGAATTACTGAAAATGAAGAAGTTGCAATTCTAAAAGCGATGAAAACAGATTTTTTGGAAACCCAAAACAGAACTAAAGCGACAATTAAAAATCAAGAAACCGTCGTTAAATTTTGCTACAAATTGCAAATGACAATGAATGAACAAAAAGATATTGATTCTATTGGAGAATATATTTATCGCGGAGCAATATCATACTGGAGAGTAGAACCCGTTAATGGAACTTATGATGGACTGATTGGCTCTGGTAAAACTGACATTATAAAAAATCAAAAATTGAAGAGTTTACTTGCTGAATTTTCAGCAGAAATCAAATATGGTTTTGAAGATGAAGACTTTTGTTTAGAATTGACATCATCATTGGTGGAGAAATCGAGTAATTATGCTGCCTATTTGGAACCTGAAAGAGATAGAAAAAGTAATGGTTTAAACAAACCAATAACTGAAGAAGAAAGAAATAGTGCAATTATTAAACATCTAAAAAATGATTCGTTTTTAGGTGTTTTGGTAACAAAATCTGATTTAGAAAAGAATAGATTGGAATATCAAAAAAATATTTTAAAGTTTGTTGAAAATATTATAGCACAAATTGAATCCGAATTAGTAAAAAAAGAATAACGAAAGCACAACTAAGTATTGTTTACACACAGCTATTCATGCTAAATTTCACAGAGCACTTTGATAACACTTATTACCTAGATTTATAATTTGCTTTTTTGCCATTTTAATGCTACATTTGAAAGACTGTCGCTAAATAAAACCTACTCCAACCCAATTGAAGTGCTGTATACCTTAGCTATGTAAATTCAAGAAAATACGATAATAATTATAACGGGTATAAACGTAATACGTTTATACAATAGTTAGCGTTTATTTAACACAACCAATTCAAGACAATCAAACATCGGTAAAAATGCAAAAAAAATTAATTCTTTTCATTATCTGGAGCGGGAGTCTATTGACAACCAACTCATGCGGAGGCGTGAAAAACTCTAAACCAATCGATATTGACGGAAATGTGTATAATACAGTAATAATTGGAGACCAGGAATGGACCAACGAAAACATTTACGTGAGCAGGTTTAATAATGGAGATTTAATTGTACAAGCTAAAACTAATGAAGAATGGGAAGAAGCTGACGATTCGGGAATCCCTGCATGGTGCTACTATCAAAACATGGAGGAAAACGGAAAATTATATGGTAAGTTATATAATTGGCACGCCGTTAATGACTCACGTGGTTTGGCTCCAGAAGGTTGGCATATTCCAAATAAAGATGAGTGGAATGAACTCATTGATTTTTTAGGTGGAAAGGAAATCGCAGGTTCCAAAATGAAATCATCTAACTCATCTAGTGTAAATGATAATGAAGGACTTGGAAGTCATTTTAACGGACTTTTGGGAGGCTTACGGAATGCTTCAGGTAATTTTAGTGGTATAGTCGAACATGGATATTGGTGGACTTCTACTGAATCTTCTGAATATCATGGAAATCAAGTACAGCTTCATAAAAATAGTGATGAAACTTTTATTTTTTCGCATTATAAAGGTCATGGACATTCTCTAAGATTTGTAAGAGATTAGTTATTACCGGGAGATTATATTCGATAATGTGGAGCAAAAAACAAACGCTAACAATGGCTATAGCAAATAGGGCATAAAGTGCTATATTTAAAGGTCCGGGCGTATTTGCTAAGTCCGCCAAATCTTTTGGATTTGGCTTTTAAAATGAAAAAGATAAAAACAAAACAAAAAGCTTTGGCTCGCAGACCAGACGGAAACGAAAAGTTTCCTTGCCTGCCCTACTTGCCATAGCCGAGACGTTACAAGTTATTAACAATAATTGACTGCTACTAAATAAAGTTTAATAAACACAATAATTAAAAATATAATTTATGAAACATATATTATCTATAATAGCACTGTTAACTCTATCAAATACAATCTTAGCCCAAGATTTTGAGCTAATACCTTATAGAATAGAAAATAAATGGGGATTTTGTGATTCGACCAAAAAAATAATAATAGAACCAAAATTTCAAGATGTAATTCCTTTTAACAAAGGATATGCAGCAGTCAAAGAAAATAATAAATGGGGGTTTATTGATTTGGATGGAAAAGAAACTATTAAACCAAAATATGACTCTATTTCTAACTATTTTCAGAAATTTTTTATTGGCGGCGATTTTGACTCTCCAATTTATAAAACAGGAATTAAAGTCTATGAAAATACTAAATCATTCTATGTCGATATTAATGGAATTCAGTTCGAAAATGAACCAGAAGTATTCGATGTAGTTTCTGACGAATTAGATGATGAAATTAAAATAGTAGAAAAAAATGGTAAATATGGCGTAGAAAACACATTATTCGATAGAACTCTAGAACCTAAATATGATTCCATAAAAGTTACAAAAATTGGAATAATCGCAAAACTTAATGAAAAATTTGGTGTTATAGATTTAAATAAACTTACCATAAAAATTCCACTAGATTATAAATCCATCGAACCTACAGAAGATAACCAAGGTTATTATGTAACAAATGACAAAGATAAAATTGGTTATTTTGATAAAAAAGGAAATAAAAAAATAGCTCCTGAATATAAAGTTCTAGTAAAACTTTTAAATTCTAACCTTGGGTTTAAATTTAGTAAAAACAGTAAAATATATGGTTATATCAATGTCGAGAATGAAACACCAAAGATTATTGACCCCAAATACTTAACTATTAACACTTTTGTAAAAGGCTACTCAAAAGTTAAAACTAAAGATGGTAAGTATGGATATATTAATTCTTTAGGTTCTGAATACTTTGAAAAATAACGACTTGTAACAATGGTAATCGTTGCACAAGCACCAAAATAGACCATCTGGATTAATTGGGGATTTATTTTTAGTAGTTTTAAGCGTGGCTATAATTTTTTCTGTCCCCTATTTCATCTTTTTTAAAAGGCTTAAAATGGCTTGATCTGCTCAATATATGCCAAAAACAGTGAGTTAAGTACAGCGCAAGTGATTTGGCATCACTTCTGACAACTTTACTTGTGAATTTTAGGTACTTTTTCAGGTTGTAGGCAATGGCGGAGAGATGCATCACCTTGTTGGCTTGCTCAATGCCAATGGTATTTATTTTACGTAAGCCCATGAATTGAGTTAGCGTTCCAAAGACAGGTTCAACAGTACTCTGTCGTTTTGATTTCATATAACGACCTTGGTTGCTGCTTACGCGATGGTTATTTCGTTCGTATTCTTCTCTGTAATAAGTTACCGAAAATTTCTTTTCTTGTGCTGTCTTACCTAAACATTGTTTTCTTATCGGACAGTCTCTACAAATTTTTGAGGAGATTCTATATTCCTTTTTCTTACTACCTGTTCTATAATCATTAAACACTTTTTTAAAGGGAACGATATGACCCTCTGGACAGAGATAATGATCCTCTTGTTTGACATATTCAAAATCCTCAGGACCGCCTTTATACGTCCCGTGAGGTGGTATAAAACTTCGTAAACCTATTTTTTCCAAAAAAGCATAATTCTCTCCATCACTATAGCCTGTATCGGCCACTAGATTTTGCCATAAGATCCCTTGTTTGTTCAATCGTTTTTTTAATCGAGGTACAATGTCTTGTAAGTATTGGCTGTCTTTCTTATCTGCCTTATACGCTTTAATGTCAGTGATTACATGATGTCCAGTGTCAACACTTAGCTGACTCATATAGTTCAGCTTGCGTGCCTTGCCTGGCTTTACACTAATTTTAGCATCCGGATCGGTGGGACTATAATGCGTTTTGTTTGAGGTGTATTTTGAGTTTTTATTGTTTGCACCCGTGCGTTGATCTTGATCTTTTGACCATTTTTTATTCCGACTTTTAATAGCAGACAATTCTTGCTTGGTGGCACTAATTTTTTTTTGAGCATCTGAAGCTTTATTCTCTTTGGCTTTTCGAATAGGCTTTTGTTTATCCATGCTACTGATATGGCGTAGCTTTTTTAAGTGGTCTTCTAATTCTTCTTCAGGCACTTTTAACTCCAAGGTATCCATCGAGGCATTTGCCTTTATTGGAGCAGAATCTATCGCTTGAGTATGGCCACTTACCATGCCTTTGTCAACACACATAATTAAAACACGCGTAAAGACTTCTTCAAAAACTTTTTCTGGATATAATTGACGCGTACGACTTATTGTGCTATGCCAGGGCAACTCTTCATCAATATCATAGCCTAAAAAATACAATATGTCCAAACGTAAACTACAATGGGCAATCAACTGTCGATCACTGATAATATTCTCTAAATATCCCACCAAACACAACTTGAAAAACACGGTAGGATCTATGCTCTTTTGACCACTGTCTCCATAATAAGGACGTGTCAGTACATATAGAAAATGTAGGTCTAATTCCCCATTTAATCGTCGATAAAAATTCTCCTTTGGAATCCGATCACTCATTCGGAATTGAGTGAATAATTTCTCTTGATACTCTTTTTTGCCTTGCATACCTCAAGATACAGAATATCAGTCTAATGACTAATAAATTCATGCGTTTTTTAGTTCATTTTATCCCTAATTATATATATCTTGTGCAACAGGCACAATGGCTATAAGTAATTGCTTGTTCTCGCCTACTTCTGAAAATCCTCGCGGATTTTCAGATTGGTGTGTACTTGCGAAGTTAAGTGCTAACCCACGCAACTACTCATAGCCGAGACCGTTGTAGAGCATTATGATCCGTCCTTAAATATGAATCTAAAAGAAAAAATCATCTCTGAATACTTGAATACTTGCAAGAATTATTTAAACAAAATAACTGAATTTAAAGAGATTATACCACAAAATATTAATTATACTAATACACTCTTTAATTCACAATCAGAGTATCAAAATTTCAAAAAAGAATCTTTAAATGAACTTGTAGCTCAGATTAAAAAGATTATCGCTCAATTAGAAAAATACAATTTATTCAAAACACTAAATGGAAAAATTATTCGATTGGTAATTAACAATAACCTGACAAATGCAAAATTTTATGATTACGCAATATCTGATTATAATTATAGAGATATTGAACCTCAATTATTTGAAATAATAAATTTTAATGCTAAACATTTATCACAATTATCGAGAAAATTAAGAGAATTAAAAATTAACAATGAATAATACAACGATTCCATTAACTCCTGAAGAATTAAAAGTAGTTGAAACCAAATACAATAAGGGTATTACAAAGTTGAAAAAAGTATTAGTAATTGCTCCTATTCTAGGTATTGTGTCATTATTAACTCCACCAGAATTTTGGAATGTCATAAAGATTTTTGATAAAAAGAGGAGTATTCGAAATTTAGAAGACCTTACTGAACCAATGTACCATAGCTCTACAATGATTATAATTGTAATTTTAGCGGTGATATGTTCAATTTTGTTAACTTACTTTGCCTATGTCCATTATGTCAAAAAAGATTTTAATGAAAAAGTGAAACTGAGAGGTGATTATAAAGTAGTGAGAGTAGAAAACCTAAGCAAGAGAGTGGCAGAAAACCTAGATGGCTTAGACACAATATTACATTTCGAAAAGAATGACACCAAAATCAAAAAACATCTATTCAAAAAATCTAAAAATCCTGAATTATTAAATGCAAAAGGAATAACAATTGAAATTTCAAAACATTCTGGAATAATTTTTTTAGAAAGAATAATAGAATAACGCACAACAACAACAATAACAACAACAATAACAACAACAACAACAACAACAATAACAATAACAACAACAACAATAACAATAACAACAACTTGTATAATTAATTGCTTGGGTCTGTGTGTACTCGGAAAATCCTTCGGATTTTCCTAACGTTCGGTTTCCTTTTACTAAATTAGTTGCATAAACCACGTTACACACGAGCAAAACGAACTGGCGAAACAAACCGTATACAACAACGTGATCAGCCAGCTGAATTGAAGAAATAGCAATTAATGAAACAAAACGAAAGAATCATAATTATTGGTGCCGGACTTAGCGGTCTTACCTTAGCCTATTTATTATCAAAAA
This sequence comes from Aureibaculum algae, assembly GCF_006065315.1. GTDB lineage: Bacteria > Bacteroidota > Bacteroidia > Flavobacteriales > Flavobacteriaceae > Aureibaculum > Aureibaculum algae. Next base: position 2,001,772 of record NZ_CP040749.1, read on the forward strand.
AGAATGTGTTTGCAACAGTTTTGGAAGCCTCAAATAGGTCAGGGGGTAGAATACAAACCATAAAAGGAGAAAATGAAACACCCCTAGAATTAGGTGCTACTTGGTTCTCTGATATGCATCCCAACTTAATTTCATTACTGGATGAATTAGAATTAAAAAAATTCCCTCAATATTCTAAAGGAAAATGTTTATTTCAAACCAAATCATTTGAACCAGCTCAGGAATTTTATATACCCGAAGCTGAAACGCCATCTTATAGAATTGCAGGCGGAACAGAGCGTTTAATAAATACGCTGAATAAAAAAATAGATGCTGAACAAATTAAACTAAAAACAAAAGTTGTTTCCATTGAAGAAACTGAAAATGAAATAATAGTTCAATCTAATAAAGAAGAAAAATTTATAGCTGATAAAGTGATCTTATGCTTACCTGCTCAGTTGGTGGGTTCGCAAATTAAATTTATTCCTGAATTGCCTAACACTATTGCAGTTGTTTTACCAACAGTCCAAACTTGGATGGCGGGCTCCATTAAATTTGTTTTAGAATATTCTGAACCGTTTTGGAGAGAAAATGGATATTCCGGAATGTTATACAGTCATGTAGGAATTGTTTCTGAAATGTACGACCATACAAATTTTGAAGAAGATAAATTTGGTTTCACAGGCTTCTTGAGTGGTAGTGCATCAACCTATACTAAAGAACTCAGAAAGGAACTTGTATTAAGGCAATTAGAAGAACTTTTAGGAAAAGAGGTTTCGACTCCTTTAACTTACCATGAAAAAATATGGACAGACGAATTTATTCTAAATGGTAATCAAATAATCAATATACCACATCAAAATAATGGACATCCGTTATTTCAGAAAACCTATATGGGGGATAAATTATTTTTTTCAGGGACAGAATCCATTGCTGAATTCTCTGGCTATATGGAAGGAGCAATACTTTCAGCGAAACATACGTTGAAAAAAATATTAACATAAAAAAGTCAGCAAGTAACAGCCTATATAATTAAGTGCTAGTATAAGCCTATTTGTGAATCCCGAAGTGTTGTGTTTCTTGTTCCGAGACTTCGGAATTTCTCACAAAGCGTCTTGATGTTTTTTTTGCTAAATTAGAGGCATAAAACACGCAACAAAACTGTTGTCATTCATCTCGAGTACTCGGAACTAACCTACAACCCATGATAAAATTCTTTCGTAAAATTCGTCAAAATCTGCTTTCAGAAGGAAAAACGGGAAAGTATTTAAAATACGCTTTAGGTGAAATTGTGCTTGTTGTTATTGGTATTTTGATTGCGTTACAGATTAATAATTGGAACCAAAACAGACTTAACCGCATAACAGAAATCGCTTATTTAAAAAGTATTAAAAAAGAAATCATAACAAATTATCAATTTAATCAATCATTGGTAATAAACAGGTACCCAAAAAAAATTAAAGGTCTTAAATTGGCGAAAAAATTTTGTGAAAATGAAATAAAAGTTACTGATACATTAGAATTTTTAAATAATGTTACTTACGGTGGTGTTTTTTCTAATGGTTATAATTTTGGTACTAGAAGTTCTTACGATGAACTAATAAATACGGGTAATTTACAACTAATTAAAAAAGATACAATAAAAAATAGTATTGCTAATTATTACGCTTACACAGATGTGGTAATTGAAAGAGCTATAGTGCACTCCAGTAACTTTTCTAATTATACATCAGAATTACGCCCATTTGACTCAAAAAAACCAACTTTTATTTCTAAATCTGACCAGCTTGAAATGATGGAATGTTTTAAGTCGATAAAATTTAAGAAACTAGTTGACCTTGAACTTTCTTATGCCTACAAAGTAAGAGATTATATAAAAAATGTTAATGCAATGGGCGAACAAACTATAAATCTTATTAACCAGGAATTAAAATAACGAAAGCACAACACCAAGTGTAATTAATGGCTAGTTTTCGCTCATTTACAAATCCTGAACTATTGTGTCTCGCGTTTCGAGACTTCTGAATTTCTCTCGAAGCATCTGGTCTTTTTTTTTTTGCTAAATTAGAGGCATAAAACACGCAACACACTAATCAAGCAAACCCTAAACAATAACGTTGTGTTTCATTAAATAAAACGTAAAAACTTGAAAAAAATATTGATACTACTCTTTACCATTAGTACAACTATTATTTGTATGTCAATGGTTGCTACTGGACCCTCTTCAATTGAGTCTGAAATTATACCGATTTCTATAAATGAAAAAGGACAAATTCTTTGTAAGACACGTTTCACTCAAAATAAGATGGGTGCTTATAACCCTATGATCGTAGAATATGGGTATTGTATTCTGACTGACACCTCAATAATAGAAATTCAGACTACCATTCTTAACCCTAATACGTTCAATAATCAAGATATATACTATGAAAAACGAAACTATTGGGACAACATATTTAGAGGTAAGACAAGTGTACAGCAATTAAATACAGTTACAACTCAGGTATTAAAAAATAAATATAATTTTTCTGAAGTGAATACTGACGTATATAAAGTAGATAGAGAAATTTCAATACTTGAGTTTGAAAAGCAAAAGAAAATATCATTAAAGGAGAAAAGACAAAGAGCTCTAAAAAATGCTAAGAGTACAACATATCATTCAAAAAAAATAGTACATATTATGTACGACTTTGGCGATATTATATGTTTAAAAAACAAAACCAATTCAGACGATATTGAAATCGGAGCTTATTTCGATTATTTTATTCCTTGGGAAAATGAAAATGGAATAGAAGAAAAGTTAGATTATGATATAAATACCATTGTGGGCATACTCAACTTAAAATAAAACGAAAGCACAACACCAAGTGTCATTTATGGCTAGTACAAGCCTACGTACAAAAAGCCTACAACATATAACTAGAAAGTAATACACTACTAAAACCAATAGTTTTATTTTAGTTAAAAGTGGGTTTCAAAAAAGATTGAAAGCCAATATATCTCTGAAAGTTGTACTATTTAAAATGCAATGAAAAACAATTAATTCTAGTGTTAAACTAAAGATTAGTCCCAAAAAATTATTGAATTTTCAAACAATCTTGTCAATTGCTGATTTTTTTATAAATTAGTGCTCATTTAAAACTCCAAAAATTAAAACATGAAAAAATTAACTACTGTTGTACTATCTATTTTGTTTATTTCAACTGCTGTTTTTGCACAAACCCCAACTAGAGCAACGCAGGATGGACATACAAATCAAAATAAATTTAGACAGCTTAAAGATGTATTAGCAACCCCTAATACGCAACGTACGGCCTCTGGTGCTCCTGGTAAAGACTATACGCAGCAAAAGGTAGATTATGTTATTGATCTTGTTTTAGATGATGCCAAACAAAAAATTACAGGAAGTGAAACAATTACATACCATAATAACTCAACAGATGAGCTTACTTATTTATGGTTACAATTAGATCAAAATATGCGTGCTGCAGATTCTAAAACTCCAGATATTCAACCCAGTAAAATTCCAGAAGGCACTACAAAGGTTAGATTTGACAAAAAATATATAAATAAGCCTTTTGATAGAGGATTCAATATTACAAGTGTAACCAATATAGATGATAGTAGTTTGTCACATACAATTAACCAAACCATGATGCGGGTAAAAATTTACCAGAACCGTTAGCCGCAGGTGAAACATTTCAATTCAAGGTGGCGTGGTGGTACAATATAAACAATCATAGAGTTGAAGGTGGTAGGTCTGGTTTTGAGCATTTTCCTGCTGATGGTAATAATAATTATGTTATTGCCCAATTCTTTCCGAGATTATGTGTGTATGATAATGTAGAAGGTTGGCAAAATGATCAATTTTGGGGAAGAAGTGAATTTGCTTTAGAGTTTGGAGATTATACGGTAAATATTACCACACCTTCTGACCATATGCTTGGAGCAACAGGGGTATTGTTGAATGAAAAAGAGGTTTTAACAAAAACACAACTAAAAAGGTTAGCTGAAGCAAAAAAATCTTTTGATAATCCGGTTGTAATTCAAACACAAGACGAAGCTATAAAAACTGAAAAAGGCTTTTCTAAGAAAACAAAAACATGGAAATTTTTTGCAGAAAATGTGAGAGACTATGCTTTTGCTACCTCTAGAAAATTTATTTGGGATGGTATGGCTGTTGATATTAATGGAAAAACGGTTATGGCTTATTCCTATTATTCAAAAGAAGCAAATCCATTATATGGAGATCACTCTACACGAGCTACCGCTCAAACCTTAAAAACCTATTCTAGATATACCTTTGATTATCCGTATCACAAAGCTATTTCTGTAGATGGACAAATGGGAATGGAATATCCGCAAATATGTTTCAATCCCGGTAGACCTAAAGCAGATGGAACCTACTCAGACAGAACAAAATATAGAATGATAGGTGTGACGATTCACGAAGTTGGACATAACTTTTTTCCGATGATTGTAAATTCTGATGAGCGTCAATGGACTTGGATGGATGAAGGTTTAAATTCATTTGTTCAAATGTTGGCCATGATGGATTATGAGGAAGGATATCCTTTAGGGCGAGGGTTGCCAAAAAACATTGTTGATTATATGGATGGAGATCAATCTAGAATAGCTCCGATCATGTCAAAAGGAGATAATCTATATAGTTTTGGTAGCAATGCCTATGCAAAACCAGCAACTGCATTGTGGATTTTACGTGAAACCATAATGGGTAAAGAATTATTTGATCATGCTTTTAGAACCTATTCTCAACGTTGGATGTTTAAACACCCAACACCGGCAGATTTCTTTAGATCAATGGAAGATGCTTCTGCTATTGACTTAGATTGGTTCTGGAGAGGTTGGTTCTATACAACTGATGTCACAGATATTGGTATTAAAAATGTAAAAAAGTTCTATGCTGAAGCTGGAGAAGATGATGAAATTAATTTTGTTGAAGATACTACAAAGGCGTTAAAATTTGCGTCAGCCCAAAAAGCCAATTCGAAATTTTTCTACGAAATTACATTTGATAAGCCAGGTGGTTTAGTAATGCCAATTATTGTTGAGTATACCTATGCAGATGGCTCAAAAGATAGAAAAACGTATCCAGCTCAAATTTGGAGATACAATGATAAAGAAGTAACCAAAGCAGTTTATTCTAATAAAGAAATCATAAATATCGCCATAGATCCAGATTTAGAAACTGCCGATGTAGATACTTCAAATAATAGCTGGCCCCAAAAACAAAAATCTGAATTTGAAGAATTTAAAAGTAAAATAAAGGGGTAATTGTTGCTATAAATAGAATTGATGAAGAAATTGAAAAATAACTAAAGCACAACGCTATACATTATGAATTACAAGTTCTTGCTCATTTGTGAATGCCTGCGTCGCAAGGTTTTTTATTAAAATTAGGTGCTTAACCATTTAGCTAGGCATAGCCAAACCTTTGGTAGGCATGTTATATAAAAGGTAAAAGGCTACAAAGTGAATGGATTTGGAGCTTTAATGATTTGCAGGGCAGTATTTACTTCCCTATAATCATGCCTTTTAAAGACCAAAGAATTTCGAGCACATCTTTTTTAGTTTGGGCATTTTTACCATGTTTATCAAGCACCTTGAAAATATCATCCATTGTCTCCATATATTCTACGGCACTTATATTCATTCCTCGATGGGTTGTTTCCATATCCCTACCCGTATAAACCTGTGGGCCACCACTTCCTGTTGTAAAGAAATTGACCGTATGCGTTTTAATCTTCGCTAAATTTTCTGGCTGCTCTAAATAGGGTGTAAATCGAGCGGAAATTACAGGATTGTTCATATGTGCTTCAACCACATCATCAACAATTTTTACAATACCTTTTTCGGCCCCTAATCTTTCAAATAATGACTCTGACATAATGTTGGATTTATTTAATAATTCAATTTACATCAAAAGTATCTTTTACTTTAAAGCCGCACTAACACTATTAATCCAAAAGAATGTAAATTTTGACCAATACAACATTTTACTAGTGATTATTTTATGAGTGGAGGGCGGTCAGGTATTCTTTGGGAGAGACGCCATACATGCTGCGAAAACACTTTGAATAATATGAGGAGCTGGAAAAACCACATAAAAAACCCGTTTCAGATACGGTGTGCATTCCACTATTCAGTTTATCTAATGACTTTTCTAACCTGTATTTATTAAAGTATGTGTTTAGTGAAAGTCCTAGTAAACTCACACTATTTCTATAAGCTTGAGATCTACTGTATCCAAGGCTGGAGGCAAATGTATCAATTCTCAATTCAGCATGTGAAAAATTGGATTCCAAAAAACCAAAGAGCTTATTAAAGAAAACCATTTCACCAGCACTAATTTTGATAATTTGTATTGAATTAAGATCGGTATTTGATTGCTCATTCTGATACATTTCCAACACCATGGGTGACACAGAAAAACCTCTTCCCATTTCACATAACCTCCTTGAAGTTTGTATGGTATCTTCAAATATAGATTTGTTCCCTTCTACAGGAAGTCCCGCATCCAAACCAATACTTAAACTAAGATGAGGATATATCTTTCCGAATTTTTCGTGAAGTGCTAATCCACAATGTACAGCGTCTTGGGCAGTTGTTAAAGAGATTAACAGGTTGCGGCTATCTTGCCGTACAAGTGTTCCTTGCATGGTATTGACTACTTCAATAATCTCATGAAGATAGTTTCTAATAGTCGATGCAAAACCTTGATCTAGTTTATTGTTTAACCTCCCCATTTGTATTCGAACAGAAAGTAAAAAACGAAATGCAGATTCGCCAATGACGTTCAGTTCATCCCCTGGCTTAACATCAGGATCTTCCATTCTTCCAAGAAACGATTCAACAAGACTTGGATCTACTTCAATTATTGAATGAGACAACTCACCATGTGCATGCTTGTGCATTTTGTTTACAGATGCTGCATTTGGAGCTTCAACTAAACAGAATGCCGTTTTTCGCTTATTATCAAACCAATAGGTTAATCCTCGACAATCATACTTATGCTGAACCTTAAGGTCTTCTAAATGTAACTGTGCAACGCTTTCAGCAGTTACTTCGTTAGATACATCATGACGATCCATGTATATTGGCATAGGTATTTATTTGAATCAACAATATAAGAATATTAAGTTTGTTTTTATTTGATTAATTATAAAACCTACGGCTTACAAAGAACTATGGTGCAACGCACGTAACATTTCATTAGAATATATATTGAAATAAATTATAGGTATCTTAGATTTTTAAACAGCATATTACAAGACTAGCCCTTAAAAGCAACATACGGTTGACCTCAAATGATAAGGAATATAACCTAAGGAGAATGTTGCAGGTATCACTTGAATTCAATTGACATAATTTTTTTTATTAACTTAAGGTTAAGTTACTTATCTTTAGATGCAATTAATAAATCTTTTTATTATGGGACAAGATCTGAAACCACCAACTTCTTTTTGGCTCGTAGCCATTTTTGCCCTTTTGTGGAATATTATTGAAATCTACTTTAGTTCTTATGAAATTGATTTTCTTCAAGAAAATTCAACAACTGAAGAATTCGAGAAAATACAGTCGCTTCCTTTTTGGTATATCATTGTGTTTATGGTTGCTTTATTTTCTGAAATGCTAGGAAGTTTTATGCTTTTTATGAGAAAAAAAATTGCGACTAAATTTTTTGCAATAGCATTAATTTCTTTGCTTTTTATAGAATTTTATTGGCTAATTGTTTTTGACATTAAAAAAACCTCCATTGTATTTTATGCTATTATACCTGCTGTAGTTATTGCGATAGCAACCTTTCTTTATTTCTATAGTAAAAGAGCCACTAAGAAGGGTTGGCTTAAATAGACATGAAGCATTGCATTCGTACTAAACGAAATAAAGCGATAATTAATAATTAATTCCACCATTCGTATTTAATGGCTAGATCTTACCCATTTACGAATTTCAAAATGTTATGTCTCGCGTTCCGAGACATCAGAATTTCTTATGATGCGTCAGAAGGTTTTTTTTGCTAAATTAGAGGCACAAACCAAGCAACAAAACCGTTGTGATTCATCCTGAGTACACGGGGACCAAACTTTAACCAATGATAAAATTCTTTCGTAAAATTCGTCAAAAACTACTATCTGAAAACAAATTCAACAGGTATTTGCTCTATGCTATAGGAGAAATTGTACTTGTAGTTATTGGAATACTGATTGCCTTACAGATTAATAATTGGAATGAGAATAGAAAAGTGAATATCATTCAACAAAAATATCTAACCTTATTAAAGCACGAGGCCTTAAGCAACATTTCTGGGATAGATAATGAAACACATAAAATTAAAATAATGACGGAAGGACAAAGAGAGATTTTTCGGCTAATTGATGCCTCTAAAGATACGTTGACTGAAGAATATATTAATCAAACTTTCTTTAAAGCATTTACCACATTAGTTGGTTATAATTATGAAAACAGTGTGCTTACCGAAATTAAAAATTCAGGAGAGCTCAAAAACATAAAAAACGATAGTATAAGAATGACATTAATGGCACTCGAATCTTATTATGAAAACGTAAAATATCAAGAAAACGCTGTAAATATTTTACAACAAAAAATAATAGATCACGTAGGTCTAAATGGCGATTTAAGACAGGTTATAGAAAGCTACGATTATTATAAGTATTTAGGTATAGGCAAGACTAAAGCCATCAGCAAAGGAAATAAATACATTCTTGAGGATGCTTATTTTAAGAACAAAATGATTGAATATTTAGGTGTAACCATAAATTTAACTAACATCATTTACCCAACAATGAAAGAACGATATATTGATGTTATGAATAGAATTGATGAAGAAATTGACGATAAGAAGTAAACGAAAAATAACAAAAGTACAATAAAGAACTTAGGTACAACATCAGTAAAATTTCATTAAATTATATATTGAAATAAGTTTACAGCTATCTTTATACTTTTTAACACCATATTTTGTGATGAAACATTTGAGTAATGAGTAAAACATTTAAAATAGTATTAGCAATACTAGTACTGATTTCGGGTTGGTTTATGATTGGAATAGGGTATACCACAAAAATGGGTCATCCAACAAGTACATTTTTATTTCTCTTTGGAATGGCGTGCTTTTTTATTGGATGTATAGGGTTACTAAGAGTACTCAAAGCGACTAAAAAATCTTAAGTAAAAAATGAAATTTTATAAACCTCTATTTTCCATAATTGTAATTCTTGTACAATTGATTTTATCTCTAATAGATCATTTTCAACATCTTGAATGGATTAAAGAGAAGGAAATAACTGATCCAGGTTTTTTAGATTTGATTTCTTACAGCGTTTCTTACGATTCTTTGTTTCTATTCGTGTTAATAATTGGAATTTTTGAAATGCTAACAAAACCAAGTTGGTTTAAAACGGCAATCCGAATGTTATTAATTTGTATTGTGCTAGGAACACAATTTTCTGGATTAATACCAATAAAAGATTTTTATTTTGGAGTATATAATACTGCTTGGTTCTCGGCTGTTGCTGCTTTTATATTACTACTCTGGAAAATTGTAAAATATGCTGATGAAAAAGGGACTATAATTTAATAAAACAGCAGGTACGATCATTAATAATTAATTTATTGGATTTAAGAGATCCTTGTTCAACAGTTTGACCATCCCTTCTTCAAGAATAAATTGAATCTATTTTAGTTCCCTTTTAAAAATAAAATGTAACATTTTTTGAGTTCCGCATCTAAAGAGAAATCAAAACTTAGAAACAATGAAAAATGTTATTGTATTATTAGTATTCTGTGTATTTACTTTATCAATTTACGCAACCAACGAAAATGAACCTATCCATATAGAAGTTATTGGAAAAGGTAACCCTATAGTGTTAATTCCTGGTTTTACCGTTCCTGGAGAGATTTGGAATCCACTAGTAAAAGAGTTAGAAAAGAATTACGAATGCCACATCGTTACGTTAGCGGGTTTTGGAGGAAAAGAACCTATTGAATTTCCTTGGTTGCCAAAAGTAAACGAGGCCATTAAAAACTATATCGTAAACAATAATTTACAAAATGCGACTATAATTGGTCACAGTTTAGGAGGTACTATTGCCACTTGGCTTGCGAGTAATGATGATTTGAAACTTTCAAAAATTGTATTGATTGATGCTCTACCAGCTTCTGGTGCATTAATGATTCCTGATTACAATGCTGAAAACTTGGTTTATGAAAACCCCTATAATGATCAGCAATTAGCCATGAGCGATAAAGAATTTGAACAAGTTGCAGTAGCGATGTCAAAAGGTATGAGTACCAATGCATCAGCACAAGAAAGAATTAAAAATTGGATACTCGAAGCTGACCGAAAAACATATGTTTATGGATATACCGATTATCTTAAATTAGACCTTCGAGAAGATTTAAAAAAGATATCGATTCCTGTTACCATAATTGCAGCATCAAAACCTTATGGAAAAGAAATGGTTACACAAACTTTTAAAAGTCAATACGAAAATTTAAAAAAATATGATTTTATTGTAGCTGATGACAGTGCCCATTTTATTATGTTAGACAAACCGAAATGGTTTTTAAGTCAACTACAAACGATTTTATCATCAAAGAATGAATAGAGAACAAGAGTTTACCGGTATTTATAATTCATATGCTTCTAAAGTCCATAGATTGTGCTTAGGCTATGCGTCTGGTAATAATGAGCTTGCAAAAGAATGGCTTCAAGAAACTTTTATTAAGGTTTGGAAACATAGCAATTCATTTAAAGGGAAGTCGTCAATTGACACTTGGATTTATAGAATAGCCGTAAATGTATGTTTAGGAGATTTACGTAAATCCAAAAAAAACGTGACTATAAATGAAGACGTATTAACAACTAGTAGTGCTGATGATACTGATGATGCTACTGTTGAAACAGAAAAGAATATCAAAAAAATGTATCAGTGTATTGATCAACTAAACGAGCAAAATAGAGCACTGATATTATTAGAACTAGAAAACATACCACAAGCTACTATTGCAGATACCGTAGGTTTAGCACACGGAACATTACGAACACGATTGAGTCGTATTCGGAAATCACTTTTAAAATGTATTACAAATGGAAAATGATAATTTAGATAAGTTATGGGGGAGTCAAGGTAATGATATCTCAGCCTATAGTGCTAAAGACATAATTACAAAAGCAAAGAAACAACGCAACAGCCAATATATCAGTATCATTGTGATGTCTGTTACCGCAGTGGTTTTAATGGTCTATGCTTTTTATTTCGCATTCAATCAATGGAACACCTTTAATCTAGGACTTTTACTTATGATTTCTAGTCTTACATTTCGAATTGTCTTAGAGTTTTATACGGTATATCGTAAAGAAAAACAACTTATTTCAATGGCTCAAAAACCGTACTACGCCTATCTGAAAAGGTATTATAAAATTCGATTACTCATAAATTATGTGGTTACACCTGTTTGTATTGCAATTTACATCATTGGATTTTATTTGCTATTACCTTACTTTAAGGAATACTTTTCCAAAGGATTCTATACCTACATCCTAATTTCAGGTGTTATTTCTCTTCTTGGTGTTATCGCCTTAATAATATACGGTACCATCAAAGAACAACGTTTTTTAAAACAATTGAATAAAGGATAAAAAAATGGCTTGGTTTTACAGTACTTACTAATTTCGAAGTGTTACGTCTCATGTTCAGTGACTTAGAAGTTTTATTTGCGATTTATTTACTAACTTAGTTGCGGAACCACGTAACACGAGCGAAGCAAACTTTAAGACAAAAACGATGAGAAAACAAACGTTAATAAATTTAATTGCTGTTGTCATATGTTTTTTGACAACACAAATGAAAGCACAAGAATCTTGGATTGACGAATCTATTCATGACGGATTAATAGAATTGGACACAGAATATTCGTTTAAGACGTTGGTTTCAAATGATTCCATAAAGAACACCACCGAGACGCTTAAAAACATCAATAATGCAAAACTTTATTTTGACAAAATTTTTCAAACTGATTTGGAATTTGCTGTTATGTTTATTGAAAACAAAGAATGGAATACCTATGCCTATTTTCCACCGCCAGGGTTGCCTCAAGCAGGAAACGGTAATGTAATTCTAGGGTTGGACAAATCGATTGTTTCAATAGAAGTAGAAAAAATGATTCACCAATTACCAGTACAATATTTAAGTAAATTAAAGTCTGTTTACGGAGAAAAAATAGATTTAGATCTCTTTTATCGTGAGACATTATCAATTCACGAACTCGCACATCTCTATCATTTTAAAGAAGGTACTGAACCTCAAAGAAAGTGGCTTCAAGAAGTATTCGCTACAATGAGTATGTATGCTTTTATAAAGAACAAGTGCAATTCTTGTTATGATTTAATGAATACCTATCCTGAATTTACAATACAATCAGGAGACAAAATGGCTGAATTTAAAACACTCAAGGATTTTGAAGAAAAATATGTTCAAAAATTATCACCACAAAACTACGAATGGTTTCAAATGCAATTCTATAAAAATGCTAAATCAATACTAGATTTAAAAGGCGATGGTATTGTAACGAAACTTCGAAACTTTTTAATTGAAACAGATTTGAGCAAAACGGATAAGCTTTCTGACACGGAACTAAAAACTCGTTTGGAAAAAGAAGTTGGGAAAGAAATAGCTAATATCTTGAATAATTGGAATTATAAATAACAGTGGTCCATAAAAGTAGGGTTATACTCAATTACTTGGTTTTAGACTACTTAAGAGTCTATAATTGTCGGACTAGCGTTCCATGACTTTCGGGTTTTTTAGGTTTTATTTACTAAATTAGTTGCTGAAACAATACAACTAATTAGAAACAAGCAAGTTGTACAACATTTAAAAAAAACGAAAATATGAGTTTTAGAATATATGCTCTTGATGACAAAAAGTTTAGTCAACTTTTCGAATTATCCGATTTTGAACTTGAAAAAATCGGTGGAAAAAGAATGACTGTTGATGAAAATCCGGGTTTTCCTTGTAGAGTTAGTTTAGAAGACGCAGCAATAGGAGAAGAAATTATACTAATTCCCTATGATTTTCATAATACCATCGGTCCATATCAAGCGAAAGGACCCATATTTATTCGTAGAAATATAAAAACTAAAAAATTAGCTAAAAATGAAATTCCAAAAATGTTGAATCATAGATTACTCTCATTTCGAGGGTATGATAAAAACGGAATTATGAAATCTGCTATAACAGAAAAAGGAGACAAAACGAAAGAAATTATTGAAAAAGTATTTGATAATGACGAAATAGAATACATTCATATTCATAATGCGAGTCCTGGCTGCTATAATTGTGAAGTAAAAAGAATATAAAAATGAACAGTACGCATTAGTTTTTACGATAAATTTGATATGACATTTCCAGCAAAATAAGCAAGCTGAATATCGAATTCTTAATCTTTAAAACGCTGAATAGGGAATCGAAATCTAATGAAAAAGGATCCCATTATTTTAGAAAAAAACAAAAATATAAAATGCAAACAACAGAAAATAAGTATTGAAAATTATTCAAAGACCCTACCGAGGTCTGTAATCTTAACTATATAGATATGAAAAATAATCATTTTAAACTTTTCGGAAAATTGAATAGCCTATTCTTTTTATTGAGTCTCTTTTTATTTATCAATTGTCAAACCAAAGTAAGTATAAAAAAAGAGGTTAAAACGTCTAATGAGGAGCTAGAAGCATTGATTAAGGCCCAAGTTGATAGTCTTTATAAGGTGTATACAAAATTTTATTATGACTGGATAAATTTTTACGAAGATAAATTTACTGGTGTTTATCCAGAAACTCCAATAGAGATAATCACTAAAGATTCATTAAAGTCACAATGGAAACGTATTTACGATAAATACGATGTAAAATTAATTAGTCGTGGAGAACCTTCAGTTATCGTTTCGGAAGATATGGCAATTTCTCACAATAGTTTCAACGAAATTTTTATAAATAAAAAAACGAACGATACTATTAAAAATGTAGGTACTTATATTATTGCTTGGAAAAGACAATCTAATGATTCTTGGAAAATTGTTTTTGAAACATTACATAATAATTAGTACCTTTTAAAAACAACGGTTGTAAAAAAAGGTCATTATAAGTCAAATTACAAAACAATCTATTTCAGTTTACTTTTCGCATAAAAATCAGGTTTTTATTTATTAAATTAGGTGCTTAAACTATCCAACACATGAGTGAAGCATACAAAATACAAGACCATTACTCAACATTTGGATAATCAAGATAAGACATAACATTTGATGTACTCAATTTCTAATAAATTAGGCTTATTTTTTTTATTAATCTTTTTAATTCAATCCAATAAAATTGAAGGTCAAGAAGCTGAATTTATTTACGGTAAATTAATGAATTCTGTAGATAAAACTCCCATACCCTTTGCAACCATACTAATTAAAAATAAAGCTAAAGGATTAATATCGAACATAGATGGAGGATTTAAAGTACCTTCTAAATTTCAAAAATCAGGAGACACTTTGGTAATATCTTCAATCGGATATTCCTCAAAGGAAATACCATTACTAAGCCTCGATAAGAACTTAATTAATCCAATTACTTTAATTGAAATAATAGAAAGATTAGATGAAGTAGTGCTAATATCTTATAAGAAAAGAAGTAGTGCGAAAGAAATTGTTCAAATTGCATTAGATAAAATTCCTGAAAATTATCCTTTCATTCCATTTTCCTACGTGGGCTATTATAGAGATTATCAAATGAAAGAAGGGAAGTATTTAAATCTAAATGAAGCTTTGATGCAAGTTTTTGATTCTGGCTTTGGTGTTAACGATTTAAATGAAACTAAAACAAGAATATATCAGTATAAAAACAACCCATTCTTTCCAACTGATACCATTGCTGCCAAGCCTTATGATTATTCGAACAGAAGGAAAGTCATTTCTAATGCCACTATAAGTGCACCAGGAGGTAATGAGTTCACTATTCTTAGATTAAGTGATGCTCTTCGCAACTATAATTTAAATAGTTATGATTTTGTAAATCGTTTAGATGTAAACTTTGTTATAAATCATGAATTTAATCTACTACCTGATACCTTTATTGATAACATCCCTCTTTATTCCATAGATATTTATAAAACGTTAGGCAACATTAGTGTTTCGGGTAAAATTTTTATTAGCAAAAGTGATTTTAAAATTTACAAAATACAATATGCGGTTTATGATAAGAAAAAATCAGTAGGATCTCGAAAGAAATTACAAACAGATTCTAACCTATCAAAAACAAAGGATAAAAATCTTGAAAAATTACTTTATGATATCACATTAGAATATCAATTACATAAAGGAATAATGTATCCTAATTATATTTCTTTTAAGAATTCATTTGAAAGCTTACAACCTCCAAAATTTTTTCCACTTGATGCGAAAATCAATTATACAAACCGTAAAAAACTTACTTATAATAGTATTGAACTAGCTTTTAATAATACGCCATTATTAAAAGATGCCATGAAGAAAGGAAATTATAAAATATCTTATAACGATAAAAAATTAAAAATTGATCGTATTGAAGTTAAAAATAATATAGTGTTATTATATCTGAATAAAGAAATGGTTTTTGACTCTATAAAAATGCAATCATCAAGCGAATCTGTCTATGAAGATGTAATGGTAAAAACCAAAAACATAAAGGACATTTATGGCAATGTAATGCACCAACAAGAATATGGAAGTTATAATCAATATAGAGAGTTTTTTGTTCAAGAACTTAAAGTAAATGCTGAAAAACCATTGGACACTTTGTATATGCTTAAGACTGAACCCATTTTTAAAAACCAACCTATTGCTCCCTTTAAGAATCTTTCAGATTACTGGATGAATACGCCTCTAAAAAATTAAAGCGTAGATGAAAACGTTTGGTAACATCATGTAAAATTGATTGCATGGCACGAGCCTACTTGTAAAATCCTCCACAAGCAGGTATGAAAGGCCTAATTTGCTTAGCGTTTGGTTTATATTAACTAAATTAGTTGCTGAACCAAGCAACCAAATAAATACACATACGTTACCTATTATCACAGAAAAACGAACATACCGATGAATACCTATGAATGATATATATGTTATTACAGCACTGCTTATTATCTTGATAAGCCATTTGGTAGCCATTACTATCGTGTATAAAAAGCGAAAAACAACTTTAATAATACCGTATTTAAATGCTGTAATTGTGATAGGTATATTTATTTTTTGGATACTAAATAGCATGAATATAAAACAACATAACTTCGAGTTGAGAGCATTGTTTGGAATAGGGATGGAAGCTTGTATTTTAATAGTTGCTCTTTACGCCATTAAGGGGTTTTACAAAAAAACATATGTAAAAGTTATCAATTATATTGGCTTTGCAATTCATTTGTTGGCTACAACAGGAATGCTTTATTATATAACGACATTTAAATTTGATAGACTTTTTTAACAATAATTAGGCTGGTCAATTAAAAAATAATTTTAGTATTTTTTAGCATTGACGCTATTATTTAAATGAACTACATTAGTTGTTTAACATGGTAACTATTTTCTAGGATCATTATTTTTATCCTTTAAGTAAATGAAAACAATATGAACCAACAAACAATTTATAAAATTTTCATTTTCATACTTTTCTTTACTTCGTATGGATGTAACCAAACACCCCGAAGTAAACGATAGCTACCCCTCGCAAAAATTGATTCCGTTAAAAGACCAAAAATTGAAGCGAAAACAAAAACCATTATAGATAGGTACTACTATTTTTTCTGCACAATGGATAGGAATATACCGATCAAGGAATAACGGGAATAGTTGGAGTAGGCTAGAAGGACTTCCAGATTCCACAGCTTTTTCAACACTTGAAATTACTGATTATGGAATTATAGCAGGCATTTCAATTCGATAAAACAGTGGATATCGAGGATAGACTTTATATACATCTAGAATTAAAACAAGTACTTAATTTTGACAATCATTTGCTCCCCAGCTATCTAAACTTCTAAGGATTTTTTCAAGTGATTTTCCTCTCGTACTTAATTTGTACTCCACTCTAGGAGGAACTACAGGGAAAATTTTCCTAGAAATAAGCCCATCTTTTTCTAACTCTCTTACAGTTTGAGTAAACATTTTATTTGAAATACCTATAATTTTCTTTTGCAATATGCCAGATCGCTGTGCACCTTCTAACAAATGAAATAGAATTAAAGGTTTCCATTTGGTTCCAATTAAATGCATGGTGTAATTTAAAGGGCAACTTATTTTTTTATTCAAAATTATCGATTTAATATTCTGATATTCCGTATTTTACACTATTTAGTAACTATGCCACTTTTGGGTAAGTTATTGCTCATATGGCAAATATAAATTAATTTCGCAATCTAAATTAAATTCTATGACGACGATTAAAAATTATCCAAAATCTTTTTCACATATTGGAATTACTGTTCCCGATATACATAAAGCAGTAAAATTCTATTCAGAAGTAATGGGATGGTATATAATTATGGAACCATCTAAGGTTACAAAAGAAAAAGAAACAGCAATTGGTCAAATGTGTATTGATGTTTTCGGAGAGGACTGGACTGAATTTGAAATTGCTCATTTAGCAACGTCAGATGGTATTGGTATTGAATTATTTTCCTTTCCAAATGGAATAAAAGAAGCACCTGAATTTAATCCTTTTAACACAGGTCTTTTTCATTTTTGTGTTCAAGATCCAAACATTGAAGAGCTCATTGATAAAATTGTTTCATATGGAGGTAAACAAAGAATGCCAATTAGAGCATACTATCCAAAAGATAAGCCCTTTAAAATGTGCTATGTTGAAGACCCATTCGGAATTGTTTTTGAAATCTATACCCATAGTTATGAATTGACCTATTCTTCAGGGGCGTATTCAAAATAGGGAATAGGGGATGAGCTACGTTTCAGTTGCACACAATGTCTCAGAAAATAGAAAAATCATTTAAAAGGCAGTCAAACCATAATACGATAAAACACGCTCTACATATTGTAAATAAACACTTAAAAATAAATAAGTAATTGAGTTTCCATGTATCTTTATTCTTTGAAATAATAAATAAGAAATAGTTGATTTCAGTGAAAAATGATTGAATCTGAAATCATATTTGAGTACAAATAAGCATGCCAAACTCAACTTTGAATTTATAATGGAATTATTTATACTTTATACTGGTTTTTTACTTGCGGCTTATGCCGTAATTGGAAATGACGTTATTCAAACATTAGGTACCTTTCTCTCTTCTAATAGCAAAACACATTGGTTATATCTATGGGCATTTGCGTCTACCATTTTATCAGCAACTTTAATTTATGGGTGGTATAGTTACGGAGGAGATGTATCTTACCAACGCTTAGATCAAGTCTCCCTTCCAGAAACGTTAATGTGGTGGCATTTATTAGCTCCTATTACCTTATTGGTAATAACACGGTTTGGAATACCGGTGAGTACTACATTTATGATTCTCAGTGTTTTTTCGAGCCAACAGATTATCGAAAAAATGATGCTAAAATCCGTTTATGGTTATGGTATTTCGGTCATTACAGCCTTTGTACTGTATTTATTAATTGCCCAGAGATTTGAATCGAAAAGCTCTATTGACAAGCTTAGAAAAACCAATCAAAAGCGATTTTGGATAATTGCTCAATGGGGTTCAACGGCATTTTTATGGTCGCAATGGCTCATTCAGGATTTTGCTAATATTTATGTTTTTCTACCAAGGAAACTATCACTAGTGGAGTTGCTTGGTTCTTTAGTTGTAATCTTGACCATTATGGCCTATATTTTTAAAAATAGAGGCGGTAAAATTCAAGAGATGGTGAATCAGAAAGTAAATACTAGAAACATCCGTTCTGCTACTATAATAGACCTGTGTTATGGAATAATTCTATTTGTATATGGAAACTATAACTCAATTCCAATGAGTACAACTTGGACTTTTATTGGTATTCTTGCTGGGCGTGAAATCGCAATAAATTACCTTCTAAATAAAGGGAAATTAAAAACTTCTTATAAACTCATTGCTAAAGATTTCGCAAAAGTAAGTATTGGCCTCGCCATTAGTATTTTTATTGTTTATTTGATTCAATTTATCAAAACAATCTAATAAATACTGCTGCAGTATTACTCGATTGTAAATGGAAAATTGACCAAAGAATCCAAAAGGAAAAATGGTTGTTAGTTTAAAAAGAATTGTAAAAAATGACGGAACACCTTACTTCCGTTCTTGAAAAGACTGTATTGCCGCTTCAACACAACGTTCGCCATCCATAGCTGCAGAAACAATTCCACCAGCATAACCACCACCTTCACCACAAGGAAATAAGCCCTCTATTTGTGGATGCTCTAAATTTTCGTTTCTAGGAATTTTAACAGGAGAAGACGTTCTAGATTCTACACCTACAACATTAGCTTCTTCGGTATAAAAACCTTTCATTTTTTCGCCAAAAACTTTAAATCCCGTACGTAATCTACTACCTATAATTTTAGGTAATAGTGAATGTAACGTCGCTGATTTTAATCCTGGTTGATAAGACGTTGAATTTAAATCTGAAGATAATTTGCCCGTTACAAAATCGGTCAATCGTTGTGCGGGTGCCGTTTGTGTCTTACCTCCTGCATTAAATGCTAACTTTTCTAAACTTTTTTGAAACTCTAAGCCTTTTAATTGGCCAAACTGATTAAAATTTGAAATGTCTTTCTCTACATCAATTTCTACAACAATACCTGAGTTTGCAAATTCATTATTTCGTTTTGAAGGAGACATGCCGTTGACTACAACTTCGCCCATGGCGGTTGCTGCAGGTACAATAAAGCCACCCGGACACATACAAAAAGAATACACACCACGGTCTTTTACCTGATGCACTAAACTATAAGGTGCGGCTGGTAAAAGTTCATCTCTTTTACCTTCGCAATGGTATTGAATAGAATCAATAATATGTTGTGGATGCTCTACACGAACCCCCATAGCAAATGATTTGGCTTCTATGGCAATATCTTTTTTATGTAATAAATAGTAAATATCTCTAGCAGAATGCCCTGTGGCCAAAATAACAGCTTGGGTATCCATTTCAATATCATTCTGTAGGCGAATGGCTTTTAGGCTGTTGTTTTTAATGACAAAATCAACAACGCGACTTTCAAAATGAATTTCTCCACCATGTTTTAAAATGACCTCTCTAATATTTTCTACTATTTTAGGTAGTTTGTTTGTACCTATATGCGGATGTGCATCAATAAGAATTTGCTCTGTAGCTCCATGAAATACAAATTGTTCAAATATGCGTCTTACATTTCCACGTTTTAAACTTCGGGTGTATAATTTACCATCAGAATAGGTACCAGCACCACCTTCACCAAAACAGTAATTTGAATCTTCATCTACAAAATGGTCTTGATTGATGGCTTTTAAATCGCGTCTTCGTTCTTGTACTTTTTTACCTCGTTCTAAAACAATAGGTTTATAACCTAATTCAATACAGCGTAAGGCGGCAAACATACCGGCGGGACCGAATCCGATTATGTGAATGGGCTTTGCATTGGCAACATCTTTATAATGAAACGCTTTAATAGTAGGCTCAGGTGCAGGTTCATTGATATACACAGCAACCTTATAGTTGGTGATAATTGTGGGCTTACGAGCATCAATAGATTTTCTTAAAATTTTGACACTTTCAATATGCTTAACTGCAGTTGCTAATTGTTGAGCAGCCTTAATTTTAAGAATGTCTGCTATTTTTTCTTCTTTTAACTTTACCCGGAGCTGTATTTCTTTTACCATCACTGCAAAAGTAGTTAAATTCAGAACACAAAATCACGATTAGAATTTATGATTTTAGGAAGCATTATGAAAATACGATAGCGTAGTAAGTAATAATAATGAATAGAAATACCAATCCTAAGGCTAAAAACCGTAATGCTCTATTTACATTTTTAAATTTTAAGGCAGCAATTTTTGAATTGATATAGACTTGTTGTCCTAATTGATCAAACAATCGGTCTTCATCCTTGCTAATTTCATGAAACAATTTCGAGAATTGTTTAATGTCACCAAATTTGGTAATTACATCACCAAAAAAGAAAATATTTTTATCAAACTTCGTTTCAATTCTTGGCATAAAGCATCGAATACAGAAGTACACCGAAATAATAGTACATATAAGCCAAAGGCCTAAGAGAATATAAAGAAAGGTGTGGTACGAATCTGTACCTGAGACACTTGCGAAGCTTTTGTAGATAAAATTGAATAAAATTCCATAGAATGAAAGAATTAGACCTGCCTTAATTTCGGAGGCCTTAATTAAATTAAAAATATAATTGATGCTTCCCCAATAATGATCTACTAAATCATCTGTATGTTTGTTTTTAATTTGGGGTGGGTTTTGCTGTGCTTCCGGTATTTCCATATTCCTAAATTGTTTTTATTTCAATTGCGATACCTCGCGTTTGGACTACTTTATTTTTATGCCTTAAACCTTACATTTATTTTATTCCAATACTTCATAAATAGTTATTGCTTCCGATTTGTTTTTCACAGTAATACTGCCTAATGATTTACAAACAAATGACTCTTTAATGTGCTCGTGACAGGTTTCACAAATAATTATTTGATTTTCCTTGGCGGCATCTTGCAAACGAGCGGCGGTATTAACAGTATCTCCGATAACTGTATAATCTAATCTTTTTAAACTTACGGAGCCTATATTACCAGAAATCATCTCCCCACTTTTAATACCAATAGATACTTTAGGTTTAAACTTAATGGTATCTCCCATTTCAGGTAAATTATTTATTTTATTTCGTACCGCTAATGCAGCATCAATAGCTCTATCTAAATGATATTCACCTCTAAATACAGCCATAATAGCATCGCCAATAAATTTATCGATATACCCTTCTTGATTCATTATTTCTTTAACCATCTCGTCGAAATAAGAATTAATCATGGTAACTACGGTATCTGCAGGAGCATGTTCACTAATTTTTGTAAACCCACATATATCTATAAAAACGACGGTAGCTTCTATAGTTTCATTAGCCATAATCGTGTTTTCATACTCACGGCTTCCCATAAAATTAAGCACATTTTCGTCAACATACATTTTTAAGATGTTGTTTTCTTTAATAGCCTGAAGGGTTTCTTTGATGTGTTTCGCGTGTTTTATGGTTTTCTCCATAGTCAGCGTAAGGTCTTCAAAATTAATAGGCTTGGTAATAAAATCGAAAGCACCTCGGTTCATGGCAACACGTATGTTATCCATATCTCCATATGCAGAAACAATAACCGATTTAATGAGTGGACTAGATTCACTCAATTTGGTCAATAAAGTTAAGCCATCCATTTCGGGCATGTTAATATCGCTCAATACGATATCTGTATCAGGCTCCGCAATCAATTTTTCAAGGGCATCTTTACCATTGATTGCAAATAGAAATTCGTACTCTTTTTGCCGAATCTGTTTACGGAATTTTTGCTTAATTAGTGTTTCTAAATCCGGCTCATCGTCTACTACTAGTATTTTTGCCATTAGATATTATTTATTAGTTTATCTTTTAATAATTTAAAATCAACTGGTTTGGTTAAAAAGTCGTCTGCTCCTAAACTTTTGGCGGTGTTAAAGTTTTCTTCATCACCATAAGCGGTAATCATCATTACTACTGGAGGCGGTGCTAGATATTCCTTTTTAATTTTTTTTAACAGTTCAAGTCCGCTCATACCAGGCATATTAATATCTGAAAGAATTAAAACGGCTTCCTGTTTCATACTCTCTAATACAGTTAAGGCTTCTTCTCCAGAAAAGGCAAAGACGAACTCGAGTTCTCCCTTGCGAATTTCTTTTCTAAAACGTTGTTGAAATAAGGTCTTAACATCGTGCTCATCGTCAACTACTAATATTTTCATAATTTAAAGGGGTTTTATCATTGATTATTATTTGATTAAATTGATTTCTCAGATTTATTATTACTGATTAAATGTATTGTTAGATTTCACTAACTACAATACATATCTTTTAAATGTTAAACTTTTCGATCCAAAATTGATTAATAAACCAACTTCGAGTTTGTAGGCCTTTAGGTAGTTTAAAACCTGTGCCAAATGTGCATCTTGTAATTCGATAACTGCTTTTAATTCAACCAGTACTTTTTCTTCCACTACAAAATCGGCTCTTCTTTTTCCAATAGGTTTCGCTAAATTTTTATAATATATTTTTTGTTCAATTTCTCTTTTAAATGACAGATCTGCTTGTTCAAATTCCCATGCCAATGCTCTTTGGTAAATTACCTCCTGAAAACCATTGCCAAAGAATTTATGAACTTCAAATGAAGCACCAATTATCTTTTCGGTTATGTTTTTGTATTTTAATTCATGATTCATAAATTCTATATGTAAACTGTGTAATCCATTAATCCCTTTAATCTGTGTTCTTTATTTTGGAATACTAATGGTAAAGGTGGTTCCTTCGCCTTCTTGGCTTTCAACCTTCAGATCGCCACCATGCGATCTTACAATATCGTAGCTCATAGACAGCCCTAATCCCGTTCCTTGTCCTGAGGGTTTGGTAGTAAAAAAGGGTTGAAAAATTTTATCTACGATTTCCTTAGGAATTCCTGAACCATTATCTTTTATTTTTATGATAACTTGATCTCCTACTTTTTTTGTGCTTATCCAAATCGTTGGATCTTTCACCGTTTTCTCAGGCATTTTGGAATTGGGGGAGATGGCATGTAATGCATTGGTAATTAAATTTAAAATTACTCTCCCCATATCTTGACCTGCTACATTAATTAAACCAATAGACTCGTCAAAATCTGTATTTAAAGTAGCATTAAAAGATTTGTCTTTAGCACGCAGTCCGTGATATGCCAGTCGTAAATATTCGTCGGCAATAGCATTGATATTCGTTGGTTCTTTTTCTCCACTGGTATTGCGACTGTGCTTTAACATTCCTTTTACAATCGAATCTGCACGCTTACCATGATGGTTTATTTTTTTCTGATTTTCTTTAATATCATTAGAAATCTCAATAGCTTCTTCTGGATTACCCGCTTTTAACTCTTCTTGCATTTCATCAATCAGTTCTACATTAATCTCAGAAAAATTATTGACGAAGTTTAATGGGTTTTGAATTTCATGGGCAATACCCGCCGTTAGTTCACCTAAACTTGCCATTTTTTCTGATTGAATCAGTTGCGATTGTGTCGCTTTTAGATCTTCAATAGAAGCTTCTAGTTCATTGGTTCGTTCTTTAACTTTTTCTTCTAAAAATTTATTTTCTCTCTTTAATTTTTTAGCCCTAAAAGCAATGTAGACTCTTAAAATACTTGCAGCTATTAGTCCAAAAATAAGATAGGCCCACCAGGTTTGCCACCAAGGCGGACTAATACGAAATGTCATTACATCTGGTGTAGACCATTGCTTATTAAAACTTCTGGAAGCTACTTTAAATGTATATTCACCAGGCTCTAAATTATAGTAATTTTTCGTTTTTGTTGCGTTTTCGGCATAGGTCCAATCTAAATCTTCGCCATCCAAAATAAAGCGATAGCTAAGTTGGTTTCTATTAAAAACATCTCCGCTGGAATAACTAAAACTTAAACTGTTTTTGTTAAAGGGTAGCACCAGGCCAATAGGAATACTATAGGGCTTTTTAATAGAATCCCATTTCATATTTTTTACGTTGGAATAGGATGAAGATTCTTTAGAAAGAGAGTCATTATCCGCTTTACGGTCAAACTTTAGATTCTCATCTAACACGAACATATTATTAATATGAACCGTACTTAAGGTACTATCTGGTTTTGGGACACTGTTCATTACTACGAGCTTGTATACATTTGCGAGATCAACAACACCTGCCCAAAACTGTCCATTTTTCAGAAATTTACTAGAGCCTGATAAATAATCATTGGCTTTAAAACCAAAGCCCCCATTATAGTTGTAAAATCCGGTGTCAGTCGTTTTTACAGACGATTTTTCAATTGGAATTAGCCCATTTGCACTTGCGGCATACATTTTATCGTCTTTTTCAACGATATCATACATTTCGTCAGGTACCAATCCGTTTTCTTCTTGTAAATTGGTAAGTGTTTTTTCTTCAAAATTTAGAACAGCAATACCGTTAAGCGTTGTTACCCATAATTCGCCTTCCTCTGAAAAGTTGACTACACCCACGTTATTATCACAGAGACCCTCTTTTGTTCCTAAATAGCTAATGGTATTGTTCTTTAGATTCACTTTTGCTAAACCTTTATTTTGCGTTGGAACCCAAAGTATTTCTGAACCATCATAAACTATTTTAATAGCAAACAAGGTTTGTAATATATTAGGATCTGTTTTAGAGATCAATTTTTTTATGCTATTATTTTCTATATCATATGTATACAAACCTGTTGAATTGTATATCATAAACTGATGTTCGTTTAATGCTGCAAATCCGGAAACTCTTAAGTTTAAATTTTCATTACCAGCATATTGGGTTATTTTATTTTGTTGTCTGTCAAAAATGATAAAACCATACCCATTTTGTATAAAATAAATATCTTTAGAAATTTCTTTTATATAATTAATCGAATTAATATCTATACCTTTTATGTGCTCCTTAGTTATTTTTTTTATGGTATTCAGTTGTGGGTCAATAATCGTAATACCGCCTCTTACTCCCACCCATAGCTCTCCTCTTGAGTTTTCTTCTATTTCCCAAACTTCATTATTTAATAATCCATTAGCTGTACTTAAATATTCTGTATGAAGGGTGTATTCATTTGCTATAACCAAACCTTTATCTAAAGTACCCATCCATAAGGATCCATCTTTTCTTTTCAAAAAACCAGTTCTTGTTGGTCCACCAATCATGGTGCTGTTCATTGCTATGGTTTTAGATTGCTTTAGGTCACGCTGTAAAACAAACATTTTATCTTCACCTGCAATCCAAAAATTGCCATGATTATCTTCTTCTATTCTATGGCCTGGTAAGTTGAATCCATTTTCTTCAGAAAGTATCTTTATTTTTTGGTCTTTTAATGATATTCGCAATACTTCAGACGCCGCATCTTGTAAACGCTCTGGTTTAGTATCCATTTGACATATCCATATAGCACCCATTTTATCCTCTTTTATATCAAAAACCATGAAGCTAGAATTAAAATTGGGAGTGCTGGGTATTTTTTTAAAGGAGGTTCGTTCCTGGTTTAATACAACCAATCCGTCTATAAACCCAAACCATAAATTATTTTCACGGTCCTCTAAAATTGAGAACGAGGAAGTACTTACATTTTCCAATTTTTGTAAATTTTTCATCGTTGCATCTATGGTATAAAATCCACCTGTGTAAGAAGCAATGTACATTGTTCCATTATGGTCACATGCTATATCTACGCCTATAAATTCTGCAACAGAAGGTTTTATTTTGTAGGCTATATCTTTTTCAAAATCTAACACATGAATGTCGTTGAATACAGTTACTAACCAAAGTCTCCCTAATTGGTCAAAAGTCATATCAACAACTCGTGGATAATCATAGGTAAAGGCATTTTCACCATCATAGCGTGTTAAGGTAGACGCTGTTGATAATGTGGAGGTGGAGCCTATCCAAATATCCCCGTCTTCCGTTTCTATTATTGAGGCTATTTCGTTGGTTATTAAACCTTCATTTACAGAGAGTTGTAGCAGGTTAGTGTTTGTGCCTTCCATAATAGCCGGGGCCTTCATTTTAGTGATGGTAGGCTTTTTAATGGTCGATTTTGTTACGGTAAAGGGTACAGAATCTAGCTTTAATTCTTGTGAAGGTACATTGTCCCAATCCAAATCGAATTCTTTCATTGGAGTTTTCAAGGGTTTGAATTGGTTCAATTCAAACGGTTTACTAGGTAAGGCGTCAACGTTTAAAGAATACGATACTGGGGTTGTTAAAGTGTCATTGGTAATGGTTTTCCATTCAAACGGCTCTGGCTCTGTAAATTTTAACGGAATAGTTTCAGGTGCTTTATAGTTACCAACAGAAGTATCGGTTTCTGATTTACTATTTTTTTGACAAGAAATGAGAAACAGGCCAAAGATTAGGCACGTAAGAAAAATATAACGCTTCATTATTAGGTTGGTTTTCATTTGGATAGGGTTGTTGTATTGGTAAATATAATAGAAAATTTTGAGCCTTCACCATCTTTGGTCTCCACTTTCAATTCACCACTATGTGCTTTTACAATATCATAACTCATACTTAAACCTAATCCGGTACCTTGTCCTGTCGGTTTAGTAGTGAAAAAAGGTTGGTATATTTTATCTAGTACGTGTTTTGGAATGCCATTACCATTGTCTTTTACAGTGATAACAATTTGGTTCTTAAGTTGTTTTGTGGAAACAGAAACCTTGGGCTCATAGTTTGCTATGCCAGATTTCTTTTTTTCATCTACAGTATAAAATGCATTGGTGATTAAATTTAAGATTACGCGACCTATATCTTGAGGTATTAGGTCTATGCGACCAATGCTGTCATCAAAATTGGTTACTAAGGTTGCATTAAAAGATTTATCTTTTGCACGGAGACCGTGATAGGCTAGGCGTAAATATTCGTCCGCCAAGGCATTGATATCCGTAGGTTCTTTAGTGCCACTACTATTTCTTGAGTGTTGCAGCATCCCCTTTACAATATTGTCTGCACGCTTACCATGATGGTTAATTTTTTCAAGATTTTGTTTAATGTTTTTAGCAATGAATTTGGCTTCTGCTAAATCCTCTTTGTCCATTTCATAATTCATTTCATCAAATAACTCAATACTAACCTCAGAAAAATTATTGACAAAGTTTAAGGGATTTTGAATTTCATGAGCTATACCTGCCGTTAGTTCCCCTAAACTTGCCATTTTTTCAGATTGAATCAGTTGCAATTGTGTGGCTTTTAGATCTTCAATAGAAGCCTCTAGCTCATTGGTTCTTTCTTTAACCTTTTCTTCTAAAAATTTATTTTCTTTCTTTAATTTTTTCGCTCTGAAAGCAATATAAATCCTTAAAATACCTGCAGCTATAAGTCCGAAAAGTAAATATGCCCACCAGGTTTGCCACCAAGGTGGACTAATACTGAAATTAAACATGTCTGGAGTAGACCATTGCTTAGTAAAACTTCTGGAGGCCACTTTAAAGGTATATTCGCCAGGTTTTAAATTGTAATAATTCTTCGTTTTTGTTTTAGTATCGGCATAGGTCCAATCTTCATCCTCACCCTCCAAGATAAAACGATAAGTTAATTGATCTCTATTAAACACATCGCTACTTGCATAGCTGAAACTTAAACTGTTTTGATCAAAGGGTAATACCAGATTTGTTGGAATATTATAGGGGTGTTTTATAGAGTCCCACTTCATATTTGTCGCATTGGCGTACGATAAAATTTTATTATTTAGAGAATCTGTTCGGACCTTATATTTAAACCCTGGATCTTCATCCCTAACGTACATTTTGCTAATATAAACGGTACTTAATGTACTATCAGGTTTTGGTGCTGCATTCATGATCAACAACCTAAATTCGTCAGAAGAATTCACAACCCCTGCCCAAAACTGCCCATTCTTGAGAAACTTACTAGATCCTGACAGGTAATCATTAGACTTAAAACCTAGCCCTCCATTAAAGGTGTAAAAACCCTTATTTGTATTTTTTGCAGTTAATTTATCAATGGGGATAAGACCATTTACGCTTGCCCCATACATGATGTCTCCTCGCTCTATCAAATCATACATTTCTGAAGGAACTAAACCATTTTCTTCTCGTAAATTGGTAAGTGTGTTTTGTTCTAAATTTAGAATGGCAATACCGTTAAGTGTCGTTACCCATAATTCATCTTCCTTAGAAAAGGAAGCTACGCCAGTATTATTATGAGAGAGGCCTTGTTTTTTGTTTAAATATCGAATGGTATTATTCTTTAGATTTACTTCTGCCAAACCACGATTGAATGTTGGAATCCAAAGTAGTTCATTGCCGTCGTAAACTAGTTCTGCACCAAACTGAGTTTTTAAAATATCAGGATCTGTCTTTGAAGTTAATTTTTTTAAGCTATTAAATTCAATATCGTATACGTACAAACCCTCTGGAGTATAGATCCAAAAGGTATGATCATCTGATTTAGCGAAGCCCAAAACTTCTAAAACTACGTTAGCATTACTGGCATATTGGGTCATTTTATTGCGTTGTCTATCATAAATTGAAAAACCAGCACCATTTTTCCAAAAGTAAGTGTCTTTTGAAATCTGTTTTAAATAATTTATGGTACTATTTCCATTACCTAAGAAATGTAATTGTTCCTTAGTTATAGATTTAATAGTATTCTT
This sequence comes from Aureibaculum algae, assembly GCF_006065315.1. Taxonomy (GTDB): domain Bacteria; phylum Bacteroidota; class Bacteroidia; order Flavobacteriales; family Flavobacteriaceae; genus Aureibaculum; species Aureibaculum algae. Next base: position 2,031,191 of record NZ_CP040749.1, read on the forward strand.
CTGAGGGTCAATAATATTAATTCCATTATTTGTACCCAACCAGAGTTCTCCACTAGAGTCTTCTTCAATATCCCAAACTTGGTCGCCTATTAAGCCAGTTGAAGTATCAAAGTATGTTGTATTTAAAGTATGCTCATTGGCTATGACCACTCCTTTGTCGGTTGTGGCGATCCAAAGTGAACCATCTTTCCTTTTTAAAGGTCTTGTTAATCGATCTCGGCCTTGTAGCTTGCTGTTCAGGTCAATCGTTTTGTAAGTATTCTTGTTTTTACTTAATACAAAGGCCTCAACATCTCCAAATATCCATAAATTACCTTCGTTATCTTCTTCTATAGATCTGCCAATTACGTTGTAACCGGTTTCTTTATTTAGGATGCTTATTTTATTATTCTTTAATGATACGCCTAGAGCGATAGGGGATTCGCTGTCGTCATTAAAGGGTACGCTCAACCAGATGTCTCCCGATTGCACCTCTTTAATATCCCAAACAGAATTATTAAATTCGTAATTCGCAATCCTATTGATGGTTTTAAGCTCCTTTCTTTCTTTATCTATGACTACTATTTTCTTATCTGCTGCGAACCAAAGGTTGTCATTACGGTCTTGTAAAAGCTTCCATGATCTAATATTGCCTTCATTATTAATTTTTTGTAAATTTTGTAGTTCAGGATCTATACGGTAAAGTTCATTTTGAAAACAGGCTATGTACAGTGTTCCAGTATAATCACAAACAACGTCTAATCCCTGAATTTGGCCATTATTAGGAAGTATCGTATACGCAATATCTTTCTTAAAATCTAATACCGTAACTACTCGAGCCCCTGGCCTCATTAACCAAAGTCTCCCTTGTTGATCAAAGGTCATTGCATAAACATTAGGATAGTCATAGGTAAACGTATTTTCTCCATCATAACGCATCAAAGATGACTGGGCAGTACCAATCCAAATAGCCCCGTCTTTTGTTTCTAAAAAGGACGTGATATCATTATTAACGAACCCTTCATTTACAGATAGTTGGAGTAGGTTGGCATTGGTGCCGTCCATAATGCCCGGCTGTTTCATTTTAGTAATCTTCGGTCTTTTTATAGGAGCTGTTGTAACCGTAAACGCAACCGAATCAAATTTCACTGGTGCTGTTGGAAAATTATCCCAATCCAAATCATATTCCTTCATAGGAGTTTCCAATGGTTTAAATTGGTTCAATTCAAACGGTTTACTGGGTAAGGCATCCACGTTTAAAGAATAAGTCACCGGAGTTGTTAACGAGTCATTTGTTACGGTTTCCCATTCAAACGGCTCTGACTCTGTAAATTTTAACGGAATAGTTTCAGGTGCTTTATAGTCACCAATAGTGGTGTCCGTTTCTGATTTGCTATTTTTTTGACATGAAATTACAACTAGGCCAAAGACCAGGCACATAAGAAAAATATATCGTTTCATTATTAGGTTGGTTTTCATTTGTATGGGGGTGTTGTATTATTAAATATTATAGAAAATTTTGAGCCTTCACCATCTTTGGTCTCCACTTTCAATTCGCCTCCATGAGCAACTACAATATCATAACTCATACTTAAACCTAATCCGGTACCTTGCCCTGTCGGTTTAGTGGTGAAAAAAGGTTGGTATATTTTCTTTAGTACGTGTTTTGGAATGCCATTACCATTGTCTTTTACAGTGATAACAACTTGGTTTTTAAGTTGTTTTGTGGAAACAGAAACCGTGGGCTCATAATTTCCAATTCCAGATTTCTTTTTTTCATCCACAGTATAAAAGGCATTGGTAATTAAATTTAAGATTACGCGACCTATATCTTGAGGAATTAGGTCTATATCGCCAATACTGTCATCAAAATCTGTTTCTAAAGTAGCATTAAAAGTTTTGTCTTTTGCACGGAGACCGTGATAGGCCAAACGTAAATATTCGTCAGCGAGTTTATTGACATCTGTGGGTTCTTTGATAGCCGTGCTACTTCGGCTATGTTGTAGCATTCCTTTTACAATGCCATCTGCACGTTTACCATGGTGGTTTATTTTTTCAAGGTTTTCTTTGATGTCTTTGGCGATAAATTTGGCCTCTTCTAAATCGCCCTTTTCTAGTTCTTCGTTCATTTCATCAACTAACTCTGAACTCACTTCAGAGAAATTATTGACAAAGTTTAAGGGATTTTGAATTTCATGAGCAATACCAGCTGTCAATTCTCCTAAACTTGCCATTTTTTCGGATTGTATTAATTGTGATTGTGTGGCTTTTAAATCTTCTAAAGATTGATTTAATTCTGAAGTACGTTCCGTTACTTGAGTTTCTAAAGTTTCATTTTGTGAAGCAATTAGCGAACTCTTTTCAGCTTCGACTTTTACAAGTTCCATTGCATTCTGCTGAATATCTAAATTCTTCTCTCTCATGCGATAGGCTACATATGATAACATGCCTAAATAGAGAATAGCCTTACCAATCAAGTCAGAATTAACCATGATTAACCTTAAACTAAAATCATCAGTTAAATTGGATTGTCTAAATATCAATCCAGTAACAGTTAAGATATAAGATAATGTTAAACTGTACATAAGAACCCTAACAGACATTGCTCTCTTCTTAGATTTGATAGATAAAAAGAGTAAGAAAATGCCAATTCCAATTGCCACGAATAGATAATATAGAGGATGGAAGAGAATAAATGGCATTATTAAACTAACCAGAATGAGCCACTTTGGAAGTTTACCGTAGTAGATTCTGTATGCAAATAAAAGGCAGAATAAGAAAAAATAGATACTTAAATAACCTCTAATATAATAAAGTATTATCATGTAATTAGATGGTAGTGTAAAGAATAAACTGTCCGCACCATTGAAAGCCACGCTAATGTTAAAGAGTAACATCATAGTAGAAAAAAGAGCTATAATGCGTAACTCACGTTCCTTTCTAATCAGAAAATAAAGAAGCCAAAAAAGGATGAAGAAAATAAAAGAACTTATTAAGTTGAATAAAACTCTATAACCCAAAAAGCTCATATAGTTAAAATAGCCATTGGTTACAATTCTAGTAGAGCCTAATGGAAGGTTTTTTGCAACACCACCATAGGTGCTATAGTCTACATAGTGAATGACCAATGTGTGTACAGAATCAGGTTCTAAAAAAATAGGTGTTCGAATCTCGAAATTTTGAATGTGTTCTTTGAATGATGCTCTGTCTTTCCCAGTTTTACCAAATTGGCGGAATAATTTACCATTTAAATAAATGTCTTCTGCAGCATGATCTTCTTTATCTAAGTAGAGTGGAAGGTTTGCGATAGCACTATCAACGGTAAATTGTAACCTAAACCAACCTTCAAATTTACCAGAACTATCTGCCATATCATTTGATATCTGCGAAGGGCTTAAACGTTCCCAACCCCTTAAATCAATAGTTGTAGATGACCAATCTTGCTTATTTCCAGCTTTAAAAATCCAACCAGCCCTACTTTTTAAGGGTAAGCCAAAAAGTGGATCTAAATCAGCTTTTGTAAAATGCATAATCGTATCAAGAGCCAATCCATTTTTGTCTTGCATGTATTCTTGTCCATTCGATATTTGTAGAATACTGAAAAATAGAATAATTGAAATAAGTGCTTGTTTAATCATTGTTTTTTAAGTTAATAGTAAATAATGTGCCTTCACCTTCTTTGGTTTCAACTTTTAATTCCCCTCCATGGGCAACAACAATATCATAACTCATACTCAGACCCAATCCAGTGCCTTGCCCTGTGGGTTTGGTGGTGAAAAAAGGCTGATAAATTTTGTCTAGTATCTGTTTCGGAATACCATTACCATTGTCCTTAACAGTTATAATAATTTGGTCTTTGAGTTGTTTCGTAGAAACGGAAACCGTGGGGTCATAATTTTTAATACCTGATTTCTTTTTTTCATCTACTGCATAAAATCCATTGGTTATTAAATTTAAAATTACCCTCCCAATATCCTGAGCTATTACCTGTACTTTTTCTAAATTCTCATCAAAATTAGTTTCCATTTTCGCATTAAAGGATTTGTCTTTAGCCCGTAAACCATGATAAGCCAGTCGTAAATATTCATCTGTCAAGGCATTAATATCTGTAGGTTCTTTTGTTCCATTACTACTGCGGCTGTGCTGCAACATACTTTTTACGATAGCATCTGCACGTTTACCATGATGGTTTATTTTCTCAAGATTTTGCTTAATGTCTTTGGCTATATCTTTTGCTTCTTCAAATTCTCCTTTTTCAATTTCTTCGTTCATTTCATCAATGAGCTCGTTACTTACTTCAGAGAAATTATTTACAAAGTTTAACGGGTTTTGAATTTCATGTGCTATACCAGCAGTTAGCTCTCCTAAACTTGCCATCTTTTCGGATTGTATCAATTGCGATTGTGTGGCTTCTAATTTTTTCAATGTCGTTTGGATTTCTTCTTTTTGTTTACTGAGAATTTTATTTGCTTTTTGTTTGTTTTTGTTATTTCTAAAAAGGATAAAACTTAGTAATAAGGCTGATAAAAGTGCTCCAGTAATGCTAAAGATCCAAATTTTTTGAACTTTATTAGCTTGATCTGCCAACAGGTTTTCTTGTTCTGCTACATCAATTTTTCGTTGACTTTTTTCTAGAATATCATTTATTTCAGCATCTGCCAGTCGATTGGCTGCATCTAATTTGTCATTTTCAGCTCTAATTTCTTCATATCTTTTGAGGTATTGAAACGCTTTATCATTTTGCCCAAGTTTTTCATATATTTCAGATAACATCAAACTTATTTCGCTTTCTACTTTTGTTCTGGGTAAGTTTGTTTCCTTTTCCATTTGTAAGCCAAGTAATGCATGTTCTAATGCCTTTTTGTAATCTCCCATTTGCTGATAGCATTCAGCAGTATACATGGCCATAAAAGGATTTCCATTTTTTTTACCCAATTCCATATAACTTGCCAATGCTTTTTGTAAATAGGGGATAGCCGCTGAATATTGTTTTCCATCTTTTAGTATTTGACCCTCAAGACTATATTGGCGAGCCAGATAATATTCTTTTATCTGTTCGTTGGCTACCTGAAGGGACAGTGCCATATATTCACGTGCTTTGTCATAATTTTTTATGTAGTAATTTGAGAAAGAAGCTTGGCTATAGATATCGAATATGTTATCAGTATCATTTTGTTGTTTTAAGAGCGTGATTAATTTTTCATAGATGACAGCTGCCTTATCGTACATTACAATATTTCTATATGCAGTTCCTATATTTTCATAGGTATCAGCGAGCATGCTAACATCACCATTTTGCTCAAATATTGAAATACTTTTTAGGTAGTATTCTATTGCAAGTCCATATCTGCCAGAACCACTATATCCATTGGCCATAGCTGCTGTGATTAATCCATATGTGCTTTCATTTTTATTTTGGGTAATAAATTCAACTAATTCTGTTTCCAATTTTTTAATATCATCTTCCTGTTCCAAGCTTTTCAAACTATACATTTTATCTGAAGAAGTTTGAAAGGCAGGATAGGTTTGCCCCAAATCCTTATAGAGCGTAATAGCTTTCTCCTGATTATGTAACGCTTCCTCAAAATTGCCAATCCTATAATTGAAATAGCCAATGTTCGACAAAATAGAGGCTTGTATTTCTTTGTCATCAAGATTTTCGAAGTAGTGCAGTAAATCAGTAGATTTACGTTTTAGATGTTCCCAATCATTCCCCAAGTTATAATCTTTGTTTTGAAGCGATACATAATATTTTCCTAATTGTTGGTCAGGGGTTTTTGATAGCCATTCGGCCTGTTTCCGATAATAATTTGCCAAATCGCCAGAGCCAAAGTATTCCGATAAGGTGAGGTAATACATAATTTCGCCCCCTTTGAAATTTAGTTGTTCGGAAAGTAACCGTGCTTCGCGTGTTGTGATAAAGCCTTGTTTGTGTTCTAAACTGTGAAAGCATGATCTAGCATATTCATTTAAGAGTCGTACTTTTTCTTGGTCATTTTGGGGATGAGATTCCACAAGATTTTGTAAACTGTCAATCTTAGCCAAATGGATCGGCTGAATATCCTGAGCACTGCTTGTTGCAATTGTAAAGCAAATCAGTATTAATTTCAATATCATTTGACGTATTTTCATATGGTATTGGTGATTGTATTGTTAAATATAATAGAAAATTTTGAGCCTTCACCTTCTTTGGTTTCAACTTTTAATTCCCCTCCATGGGCAACAACAATATCATAACTCATACTCAGACCCAATCCAGTGCCTTGCCCTGTGGGTTTGGTGGTGAAAAAAGGCTGATAAATTTTGTCTAGTATCTGTTTCGGAATACCATTACCATTGTCTTTAACAGTTATAATAATTTGGTCTTTGAGTTGTTTCGTAGAAACGGAAACCGTGGGGTCATAATTTTTAATACCTGATTTCTTTTTTTCATCTACTGCATAAAATCCATTGGTTATTAAATTTAAAATTACCCTCCCAATATCCTGAGCTATTACCTGTACTTTTTCTAATTTCTCATCAAAATTAGTTTCCATTTTCGCATTAAAGGATTTGTCTTTAGCCCGTAAACCATGATAAGCCAGTCGTAAATATTCATCTGTCAAGGCATTAATATCTGTAGGCTCTTTTGTTCCATTACTACTGCGACTGTGCTGCAACATACTCTTTACGATAGCATCTGCACGTCTACCATGATGGTTTATTTTCTCAAGATTTTGCTTAATGTCTTTGGCTATATCTTTAGCTTCTTCAAATTCTCCTTTTTCAATTTCTTCGTTCATTTCATCAATGAGCTCGTTACTTACTTCAGAGAAATTATTTACAAAGTTTAACGGGTTTTGAATTTCATGTGCTATACCAGCAGTTAACTCTCCTAAACTTGCCATTTTTTCGGATTGTATCAATTGCGATTGTGTAGCTTTTAACGCAGTGTAAGCATCCGCATTATCAAGGGCAATGGCGGTATAAGACGCTAAATTTTGTAACAGATTTAGATGGTAGTTTGTATAGGCGTTTTTCTCAAAACTTTGGATCGTAATTACCCCAAGTACCCGTTTTTTAGAGATTAAGGGTAAATAGATGATAGACGTGGGTTCCTCGGTTTTGGTTCCGTCATTAAAAACGGTTTCAGGTTCCTTATAGTGTTCAATATAATTGTTATACTCGGTTTGTACATCATTAATAAAGACGGGTTTTTGGTTTTCAATACACCATACTGGAAATTGATTTTTATCAGTGGTATCCCTAAAGTAGACTGGATAAGCCTTTCCTTTTTCCATAGCCATACGATACTCTATTTTATTATTTTCAGGATGATAAATTCCTACTCCAAAAATAGAGGCATCCGCTAACTGATTAACATGCTCGTATAATTTGTGAAAAATATCATCTAAGTCTAGTGAGGACGTTATGTTTTTACCGATTTCGCTCAACATTTCCACATTTTTTTTCCGTTCGTTCTCGGCCTGCAAGGCTTTGGCATCCGATTCTGCAGCCTCGGTTCGGAGTTCCATTTCTCGAAGGTGGGAACGTTGTCTTTCTTTTAAGATTAATTTTCTACGTTGCAATCGATGAACAGCATAAAATATTGATCCTATTAAAATAGCATATAAAGCATAGGCCCACCAAGTTTTATACCAAGGAGACTCAATGCTAATAAATATTGATTTTCCTTCTTCATTCCATACACCATAGGCATTAGAGGCACGAATAATAAATTCATAATCGCCTGGGTCAAGATTGGTATATGACGCGTAGTTTCGATTGTCATAAATCCAATCGTTATCATAGCCTTTAAGCATATGTGCATATTGATTTTTTTTAGGATTGGCATAATGTAAGGCTGCAAATTCAAAACTTAAATTATTTTGATCATGTCTCATTGTTATGGTATCGGTAGTGAGCAAATTAGTTTTAAGTGGGGAAGCTTCGCCCATATCATAAACCGATTGATTAGAAATAAAAAGATTGGATAAAATCAAATTTGGAGGAACATCATTCGTTTTTATTTTACTAACGGCATTTAGGCCATGTTCGCCACCAAAGTAAAACCTACCTTCTGGTGTTACAATACCTGCTTGCGATATAAAGGCATCGCCACCGAGTCCATCTTCTGAACTATAGTTTATAAAAGTGACTTTACCCATTGTTTTACTAGTGACCATTTGTGACAATCCGTTTTGGGTCGAAATCCACATTTCGCCATTCTTTCCAATAACTACGGATTCTAATAAATTTGTGGGTAAGCCATCGGTTTCATCATAATGTGTAAAAATTTCAGTAGTAGGGTCTAATTTGTTTAAACCCGCGTCCGTAGCAAGCCAAACAAATCCATTTTTATCGATATCAATATCAAAGATAGTATTACTACTTATGGCATTTTCAGTATTAGAATCCGTTCGGTATGATTTGACGGTGTTGTCTTTTAAGCTAATTTTATTAAGTCCACCTGAATTTGTCCCTATCCAAAGAAAGTCATCTGTAAGTTTCATACAAAGAATATTGCTACCGTTGATAACCATTTGGCCCGAATCCTTCTTTAAAAGAGTTTCAACCAACGTTTTGTCAGCAGTATTTAAATGGATAAAAATTGCACCGTATAATTCAGTTTTAGTTGGTGCATCTTCATTCCAAACACCGAAGCTATGGCTATCATCAGAATGGTAGTTAAGTTCATAAGTACCAGGTTCTAGTTCAATTTGTTGTATTTCAATTCTGTTTTTTATAGAACCACCTGCATATTTAGTACTATGAAAATTATTTGAAATCCACACTGTATCTTTAGCGGCATTTAGTAAAAAACCGTAATCAGCCATACTCATTATATCTCCTTCGCCTATAGAGGCGATAAGGTAACTACCAGCTTCGGTTACATTAAAAGATTGACTAAGATTTTGATCATCGGTTACCGCTAAAAATTTGGCAACGGCTTTATCAGTTTTGCTCCAGTTATTAATATTTTCAAAAAGTTCGTTAGGATAGCTTTGTGTGCTTTTACTGATAATCCGCGTAAAAAGACCTTTTTTAGTATCAAAATAATTCAATCCATTATTGGTACCTACCCATAAGTTGTTTTTTGCATCTGTTTTTAAAACTCGAACCTGATCGTTTGAAATACTATTGTCATCTTTATCGTCATAAACAAATCGTCTTTTTTCGTTCCAATTTTTATCTAATTCAATAAGGCCATCGCCCCAAGAACCCAAATAAACAGTACCATCAGAAAGCTCGCCGATACTGCGGACAGCACCACCATACGTATCGTTTATTGCTTTGTATTTTACTTGTTTGAAGGTTTGATTCTTTGCATTAAAAATATTTAGACCTTCACCTCTGGTACCAACATAGAGGATGTTCGGATTTATTTTAGAAGAAAGTAACCCAAAAACACCATTCATACTGATGCTTTGATCATTACCTTGCTGATGGGTGTAGTGTATAAAAGGTTTACTTTCAGGGTTGTATGTTAAAATTCCTTTGTTAATACTGCCCATCCAAAAAATTCCACTTTTATCAATTATAAAATGTGAAAAAGTGACACTCATTCCTATTCCTTTGGCTTCATATACCCCGTTTATCGGAGTAACATGAAATTCATCTGAAATACCATTAAACTTTAAGATACCACGATAGTTATTGGCTATCCAAATATTACCCTCATTATCTTGCATAATATCATTCAAATGATTCCAAAGATTAACTTGATTTTCACTATACGTTTTTAGGGTTTTTAACTTATTTTTTTTCGGATCATACTTGTAAACTCCATTTCTAGCTGTTATCCAAACGATGTTATCGCTATCAACAAATAAGGCAGTAATACCATTTTCATTACTAGTAAAATCAACCGTTTCAGTATCTTCAAAAATGATAGGTTTAAATTTGGTTTCATTTTTAGCACGATGCATTAAACCGTAGGTAAAGGAACCAGTCCAATGTCCTCCATTGTCATCTTCAGTTATTGCAAAGACAATATTATAGGTTACAAGATCTTCAGATGCATTAGGTGTATTATATTCGGCGGGTTTCCATGTATCATTATCTATATCATAATAGACAAGTTCTGCTGATCTTGTTGCTGCCCATATCGTTTTTTGAGAATCAATATAGATATTAACAACGGCACTAATTCCTGGAGGGAGGTTAAATAGTGTAGTAAAATTGTAGTTTGTAAAGGTTTTTTTAACCCTATCTAATTTAGAAATACCATTATCAGTCCCTATCCAAAGATTATGTTGGTCATCTTCAACAATACTCCAAAGATTATTGTTTGCCAAACTATTGGGTTTTCCCGGGATATTTTTAAAAGTTTCATAAGTATAACCGTCATATTTTTGCAAGCCATTACTAGTAGCAATCCAAATCAATCCAAAGCTATCCTGGAAAACATCTTTTACAGAGGGAGAACTTAAGCCATCACCAATGGAAATATAGTCGGGGTCAATTTGTTGGGCTTGTAATTTGGACCAAGGAAATAAAATTACAAGAAATAGACCTAAGACTAGAAGAACAAGGCTTCGCTTTTGTATAGATTGATTTGTTTTCATTACTTTATGGTTGTTATAATGTGAGTAAAATTGAAAATTGAGAACCTTCTCCTTCATTGGTTTCTACTTTTAATTCACCATTATGTGCTTTAACGATGTCGTAACTCATACTGAGGCCTAATCCGGTACCTTGACCGGTGGGTTTGGTGGTGAAAAAGGGTTGATAAATTTTGTTGAGTATGTGCTTTGGTATTCCATTGCCGTTGTCTTCAATCCTAATTTCTAATTGTTTATTTATTTTTTTTGTGCTTATGGAAACCTTAGGGTTGAAACTTTGGTCTGCTTGTTTCTTTTCATTTACAGCATAAAATGCATTGGTAATTATATTTAACATTACCCTTCCTATATCTTGAGGAATTATCTGTATTGTTTTAATAGTAGTGTCGAAATCAGTTACTAAATCGGCATTAAATGATTTGTCTTTGGCACGCAAACCATGATATGCCAGTCTTAAATATTCATCTGCCAAGGCATTGATGTCCGTGGGTACTTTTTGCCCACTACTGCTGCGACTGTGTTGTAACATTCCTTTTACGATACCATCTGCACGTTTACCATGATGGTTTATTTTTTCAAGGTTTTCTTTAATATCTTTGGCTATGAATTTAGCTTCTTCTAAATCTCCTTTTTCAATTTCTTCGTTCATTTCATCAATTAATTCACCACTAACTTCAGAAAAATTATTTACAAAATTTAAAGGGTTTTGAATTTCATGGGCAATTCCAGCCGTTAACTCTCCTAAACTTGCCATTTTTTCAGATTGAATTAATTGCTTTTGCGTTGCTTTTAAATCTGAGAGTGTTTTTTCTAATCGTTTCTTTTCGTTAAGCAGTGCTAGCGATTGCTCTTCTTTTACCTGTAAATCCATAAAACGGATGTAGGCTTGTTCAAATACCTTGGCAAAACGTTTTAATATTTCTGCATCTTTTTCCGAAGGGATGGCTCCTGTAAGTGAAGGGATTAGAATGGCAGAATTTTTTGACCAAGCAGCCGAAAGATTATGCTTATCAGCTTTAAGTACGTGCTGTTTATAGTCCTCTGGCATGTGCTTATAATCACTATGCTCAAAGGCTTGTTTAAAGAAATCATTTTTCGCTTCTACAGGAAATTCTTTATAGAAAAAGGCATCACCTCTAGTTTTAGATTCCCATGCATCACTAAAAATTGGATTATCAAAATAAGGTACTAAATATCTTCCGGAAGTTGAAAAGTCTTCTACAGCAATCCAATGCACAACATCTTTGTTATCTGGAAAATAGGTGCAAAGTATCACACCTCCTGCATCGAATATAACGCCTAATTCATGTAGTTTTTCTGCTACTACAGCAACCACTTCTTGTAATTCATCAGGCTTATGCATTGCCAATGAACGCGAACGTACTTTTTCCAACGCTGTTTCAATTTGTGCTTCCCTTGTTTGTGCTTCTGCATTTTGAAGATCGAGAAAACGGGTATAAGATTGCTCGAAAACTTGCCCAAAACGTGCAATAATTTTGTTTTCACCTTCTGAATAGGGTATCGATGCATAATTAGCAAGAATCAATATGATATTGGGGTTGATTGCAATAGATCTTGCCATGCCGCGACTCGTCACAATCTCATTCTCTTCTTTTGAAAATATTTTAGAGCCACCATGTTTAAGCAAATATTCGTGCCATTGCTTGTGTTCTTTTATAGAAAGAATATCCGTGTGAAATGCAATTGATTGTTTTTGAGCTGCTCTCACGTTAATCATAACAGGGATATCTACATAAGGAATTTTAAACAGCATAGGTTTCGATTTGCCTTTTGCGGAAACCCAAAATTTATAATCATGACTTAGATCATTATTGGCAAAACTCACGTGTGCAAATCTGAAATCTAATACTTGTAATTGTTCAGAAATCACGGAAATTACATCTAACAGCTCTTCACTTTTGTGCATGGCCATACTCCTTGAACGCACACGTTCTAAAGCAGCTTCAATTTGAGCTTCTCTAGTTTGTGCCTCAGCTTTTAATAAATCTTCGAAACGTTTGTAAGCCAAATCAAATGCAGCTCCCATTTTGGTTAAAATGGTTTCCATCTCTTTTGAAGGTGTATTTAATAAATCAATTACTAATTTGCCATTATTCAGTTTTTTTACAGCATGGTGTAAACGTTTTAATTTTGTGGATTCAGTATATTCTTCAACTTCATCGGCGATGGTTTGTTTATTATTTTCTCGTAACCATGCTACAATTCTTTTTAAGTCTTTTTCATCTTGAACTTCCAAAAAGTAGTTTTCAGGATTTTCCCAAACACGTTTTATATAGAGATTTGGGTCTTTTTTCTTAAGTTTAAAAGTAATGTCAAATGGTATTTCGTAACCATTATTATCTTCTTCAAGTGTGGAAAGATCCCACATTCTTACATTATCTTCACCTTCATTTAGAAAAATAGTTGCTGCAATAACATCTGGAATGTCCAAATCCATTACTTCATCTTTAAGTTTGGCAACTACTTTCATAATCTCTTCCGATTTATGCATCGCCAAGGCTTTGGCTCTAACACGTTCTACAGCTAAATTTATTTGTGCCTCTCTCGCTTGTGCCTCTGCTTTTTTAAGATCAAGAAAACGAGTGTACGTACGTTGAAACTCCTTGGAGAAACGACTTAAAATATTTTTTTCATCTTCATCAAGTTCTCGTTTAATCATAATGCCAAAGCAACCATAATCCATATAGGCATCGATATAGTACAATCCGTCTGGAAATAATTCTGGTTTAAATTTATCAACGCCATTGAGTAATTCAGACCACGTGTTAAAATAGTCTTCCACTTTATCTGGCTTTACAGTATTAACGTGTACAGTTTCTCCGCTTTCCCAAGCTACATAACATGCATCAATAGAAGGTTCTTTTTTATCTAATGGAAAAGTAACCGCTTTATTCTTGTAAATGGTTTTTCTGTTATTGGTTTCATTCCATGTTGCCCAAAATAGATGATTTTGTTCCGTTTCGTCGGGCAGCCATAAGTAGGAAAATTCGGAGTCAATTCCTAGTAATTGCAGTTGTTCATGAAATACTTGCGTTGTTGTATTGAGTTCATCAGAATGTTGCATGAGCATACTTTGCGTCCGTGTACGTTCTAATGCCGCTTCTATTTGAGCTTCTCTGGTTTGTGCTTCTGCTTTTTGCAAATCAAGGAAACGAGTATAGGTTTGCTGAAACACTTTTGTAAAGCGTAACATGACTTCAACTTGTGTGTTAGTTAGTTTTTTACCACCAATAATTAATAAATAACCTTCCTTAAAGTTAAAGGAATGGATGACGATTTCTTTTGGTGATATTGCAACCAGTTCTTTTGCGGAAAATGGAAAATTGATGCCTTTTTCTGCCACAAAAGTTTGGTGTGCAATGGTTTCTTTTCGGGTCAATTCAATAACGCACAAAGGAGCTTTCTTTTTCCATTCAGCCACAATTTTTTGCATTTGGGGTGTTTGTTTGTGTGGAATGCCAATGGCTTGTTCTAAAATTTTTCCAGTGGAAGGATTTGGTGTATAATTCCAACCAATGTCTTCCAAAGCATCCATTAAAACGTAACCACTCGTAAAACAATCAATACCTAATTTTGTAATTTCATTCCATAGCAATTCACCCGCTTCTAAAAGTTCGCCACTATTTTGCATGGCCATGGTACGTGCACGAATTCTTTCTAATGCCAATTCAATTTCTGATTCTCTGGCTTGTTGTTCGGCTTTTTGTAGGTCGAGAAAACGTGTGTAGGTTTGTTCGAAGACGTTGGCGAATCGTGGAAGAATTTCTTCGTTTTCATACGTTTCGGTAGTAATGACCAATAAGTATCCATATTTAAAATAGGCAGCGTGCCACTTTTGCCATTCAGGAAATGCAATACCATCATCTAAAATACCTTGAAAAATAGGTTGTAAATCTGGAACAGAGAGCATATAGTTATAATGTGCTTTAAGTTCCTTACCACCTTTTTCAATTGAAAGTAATTCTAGGTTTTTTTTCCAACCGAGATACATTTTTTTATGGGTTGGGTCTACCGTATTTGAAACTTTAAGATAGGGCATTATGCCTTTTTCATTAGCAAGCCAATATTCATCCGTATCAGAATCCGTTTTACAGAAACCAAATCCGGTACCCCAAAGGTTACCTCCTAAACTTTTTAGTTGTTGGAAAAGAATAAAAGCGACATCACCAATTTCTTCACTTTTTTGCATGGCCATGGTTCTAGCTCTTATTCTTTCTAGTGCGAGTTCAATTTCTGATTCTCTAGCTTGTGCTTCCGCTTTTTGTAAGTCTAAAAAACGTGTATAGGCTTGTTCGAATACTTTTCCAAACCGTTTGAAAATCATTTCTTCTTCAGCAAAAAATTCTGTAAGATTATATCGTTGAAAAATTAAAATAGAGTTTTTAAAGATTACTGAAGATCTTGTTAATCCAGAGGAATCATATATAAATTTTTGTCTTTCCTCCGTAGTTTTTCGAAAATCGGAATTCTTGAATAATAATCGAAAAAATTTATTTTTATCAGCTTTAGAATATTGCTCAGTATAAAAATCAATTCCATTTTTCCAAGAGTTATGGAATATTTTTCTCATCGGATGATCAAAATATGGGACATCAAAACGTTCTAAATAATCTTGTCCCTTTGCACCAAACCAAACATTGACACTTTTTTCAGGATTGTCAAAGTCAGTTAAAATTTGCGTACCATGAATTTCAATACCCAATCCATTTAATTCCTCATCTAAAATATGAACTACTTGTGCTAACTCTTCACTTTTCTGCATACCTATGCTTCTCGATCTTACCCTTTCTAATGCGGCTTCAATCTGTGCTTCTTTAGCTTGTGCTTCCGCTTTTTGTAAGTCTAAAAAACGGGTGTAGGTTTGTTCAAAAACGTTGGCAAAACGTTTGAAAATGTCGTGAGCATTTGGAACATGTTCTCGTGTTATAAATAACAAATAACCATATTTGAAATAGACTACATGGTCAATTTGATAGGTTGGAAAGCCATTATTTGTTTTCTTCAAAATTTGTAACACATCTCCTATAACAGGAAGCGTACTCATATACTCATAATGAGCCGTACATTCCTCCCCAGAAAATTCTTGTATTACAAGTGATTCTCCCTGTTCACCTTTTTGGTAATACTCTTTAAATATGCCTTCTCGTGGCACTGTATAGGTATGTAAAACACCCGCTTCATTACCAAACCATTCTGTAGATTCGTTTTCTCCATAAATATGAAAAGCACAGCCCCAAGTTTGAATACCTAACCCTCTTACTTGTTCATCTAATAAGAAGGAGGCTTCTTGTAATTCGTCACTATGTTGCATGGCCATGGTTCTACTTCGCACTTTTTCTAATGCCAATTCAATTTCAGATTCTCTGGCTTGTGCCTCTGCTTTTTGAAGATCGAGAAAACGGGTATAAGTTTGGTTAAAAACTTTGGCGAAACGTATAAAAATATCTTGTGCCTCTGGAACAGATTCATGTGTAATAAACATGAGGTAACCTTGTGAAAAATAGGCACAATGTATAATTTGAAAAGATGGAAACGAAAGTCCAGCTTTAGCCAATGCTTTCACTTCAGGAATTGATAGCATATACTTATAATGGTCTTCTAGTTCCTTACCTTTTTGTTCTAAAACAAATAAAGCGTCACCTCTTTTTTCTGCTTCGTGAAAAAGAAGATACACGTCTTCATTAGAATTTGTTTTAAAAGGAGGCTGAAGTCGATTTTTACCTGCCATCCAAGCAGTAGCAAATTTCTTGTCGTCATCCCAGATATTAAAACCACAGGCGAAGGAATTTATTCCTAATTCTTCCACTTGTTGGAATAGAAGCATAGCAGTATCTCTTAATTCATCACTTCGCTGCATACCCATTGTACGACTTCTTACTTTTTCTAAAGCCAGTTCAATTTGGGTTTCTCTAGCTTGCTTTTCTGCTTTTTGCAGGTCAAAGAAACGTCTATGTGCTAAGTCAAAAGCACCAGAAAATTGTATTAAAATATCTAAATCTTCGGAAGGAGGATTTTTAATAACTCCAGGCAAAGAGTAACCAATTTCTCCGTGAGTGGTCCTTGCCATGATAAAGGTTAATCCACCGATATTCCTAATATCGTCATGACTCGGTGCTTGGGGATCAATATTCTTAAAATCACCAAGTGCAACCATTTTATCTACATAATCAATAGCTTCTGCAACATTCATGGCGTACACAACAGTTGGTTTTGTACTCTTTTCCCATTTCGCTAACAAAGGAATATCACCATGAATATGTCTAGGTAACTCCATTACAAATCCAATTTTGGTACCATCACCAGAGGTCATGGCTTTTTCATACGTTTTGGGTAACCACATCATGTGCCAGAAGTAATGAGCTTGGTGACCCAATTTGGTAAATTCATTTCGCATGGACACTACAATGTCGAGTAAGTCTGACGATTGTTGC
Organism: Aureibaculum algae; assembly: GCF_006065315.1. GTDB lineage: Bacteria > Bacteroidota > Bacteroidia > Flavobacteriales > Flavobacteriaceae > Aureibaculum > Aureibaculum algae. The sequence goes on from NZ_CP040749.1 coordinate 2,048,166, forward strand.
ATGGAAACAGCTTGGGCTCTAATCCGTTCTAAAGCTCCTTCGATTTCTAATTCTCGGTTTTTCGTTTCAAGTTCGATGGTACCTCTTTTTATGGCTTCACGGAGTTGTAAGTTTTCAGCACTTATCTGATCAAAACCAATGCTTTCACCTTCTTGTGTTTTAGAATCTGTGGTAGAAAAATGTTGATAAATAAAACGCCAACCTTCTCTCTTATTTTCTAAAGCTGATGTAAAGCGGAATCGTCCATAATAGGCCCAATCGGTTCCATTTATAAACCAAGCGTCAAAGAGGTGTGTAATAAAAATAAGTTCGCCAAATTTTTCTATGGTTAGTCTTTCATTCCTTAAATCACATTTACCAGCGAATTGTTCGGCCGTATCTGCAAAAAAATGAGTCGTGTCTTTTCTGTTTAAAAATTCTTCATTATGAGTAGACCCAATGAAATGATATTCATCGTCAAAGTAAGAATCATAAGTGGTAACATCACCATTCAGATAGCTGTTTAGCCAAGTGTCGTACACTTTTCTTATTTCATTTTCTTCTGTTTTTTTTAATTTCATGCTTTTAGGACGGCTCTTAGTAGGTTATATGTTTTATTTAATAGTTTCTACATTTATTTTAAGGGTTTTGATCATTTTTCAATCCTTTATTTAGGTTGGGCTGCTTTTATGTTCCACCAACTGCCCTTAATACAGTTGTGAGATTTTTCCTCACTTTAACCATGTTTATCATTCCATTTTCTCTTTAAAGGCTTTGATTATAAAAAAAAGTATCGTTAGTATCCCTATAAATAACACGGTACCAATCATTTCATTAGTAGATAAGTGTGATAAAAAGTAAAAAATGATAATAATGGAAAGTATTGGTACGGTTAGGCCTCCTGGAATTTTAAAATCTCCTGGTTCCGATTTTTGTATTTTACGCAACTTTATTACCGAAAGGGCAACACCTAAATAGAGGAGAAGAATCGTACTCGTTGCAATAACGACCAATTGCTCAAAACTACCAGTAATTGCAAAAATAAAAGACATACTACTATATATGAATATAGCCACATGGGGAGTTGCAAATTTTTTATGTATGCTTGAAAGTTTTTTTATTGGTAGAACATTATCTCTTGAAAGTGCAAAAAGAACCCGTGGTGTATTCAATAAATCTCCACTTACTAAGCCTAGCATAGAAATAGCGGCACCAATGATTAATAGTACATATCCAAATGGTCCCAATACAATTTTAGCGGTTTCAGCCAACGGTGAAGTTTTATAATTAACCAATTCGTTCCCCAGTATCCCTTGGGAGACTAACTGAATAATTATATATAAACCGACAACTAAACTAATACTGATAAAAATAGATCGTGGAATAGTACGTTTTGGATTTTTTATCTCACCACCAACAATCAATCCTGTTTCACATCCTAAAAATGCAAAAAAGAGAACTAAAGAAGCATCTCCGAGTTGATAGAATGTAGGTAATGAATGAATCTGCAAATTTGAAAAGGATACATCTTTCCAACCAATAATTACCAGAAGTAGGAGTGGACTTAATTTCAAAACGGTATTCAGTTTTACCAATCCCATACCTTGTTTTACACCTAAAATGTTTATGAACGTGAAAAATGCATATAAAGAAAATAAAAAACCAATGCGTGCAGATAACAATCCGAAAACTGGAAAAATGGTTTCTAAAATAGTAACAAGGGCAATGGCTACAGCAGCACTAGCAATCATATTACTACCTATTGCAAAAATACCAGCTAAGAATCCTGCATAATCACCAAAAGCAGTTTCTATATAGGTATAGGGGCCTCCTGAATTGTTTACTTTAGTACCAGCTTCTGCAAAGCAAAGTACTACTAGTGTAATTAGAATACCACAAAAAATATACGCAAAAATGCTAGAATTACCCATCTTACCAGCGATGATGGCAGGTAATGCAAAAATACCTGCACCAATCATGATATTGATAATATTTGCAGATAATCCAAATACGCCAATTGATCGTTTTAATCCTTTGTCCTGTTTTATCATATTTTAAATTAAAGGTAACTAAGCCACCATTTGTCTTTATTATTGGCTTTATAAATCATATATTTTTTACAAATAGGGTAGAGTAGAAGAATGACTCCAATCCATATTAGATATACTGCAAAAAGTGAATAACCGTAACTCAGTAAATTTTTATTCAAAAAAGACTCCGCATCAATTATCATATCTTGCCAATGACCTCCAAAAATTAGAATACTCACAATGGCTAATGAATGAATGACTAACATATGTAAGAAATAATAGAATAAGGGTACGCGACCAAAGACCAAAAAGAAATTGGTTACTTTGTTTTTAGTGGTTTCAACAGCATATAAAAACAAGAGTGCTGGTCCCATTGTAATACATAGATATAATAAAGAAGGTGGGTATTTGGTAACATTAAAAAACGAGATAATCGTTTTCGCAGTAGTTTCTTGAGATGTCCATGGTACTAAATCTCCATAAATGTTTACGAGTCTTAAACCGAAAAACAGAATAATGGCACCAAACCCTAGGTACAAAAGCCATTTTTTACGAACAGTAGCTTCAAAACCCTTTTGATAAAATGTACCGAATACATAACCTAGAGCCATCAGCCCGATCCAAGGTAGTACCGGATAATGGATATAAAGTATGGAGTCGGGACTAAAAACAAAAAACTTTCCTTGATGTAAAATATACCAAATAATAGATTGAAAGCTTTGACCTTCTAGCACTATACCATCCAAAGCATTATGGCCAGCAACTAAAATAATGCCAATGGCAAGAATTACTTTTTTTGGTAAATAAATTAAAAAAGATAGGCACACCATACAGATTCCAATAGTCCAAATTACCTGAAGAATCAGAAAACTATACGTGAGGTCAAAGGTCCAAATCAAATTATTAACGACAATTTCTAGGAAAATAAGCCAAATTCCACGTGTAAATAAAAATTTAAAAACTTCTTTTTTTGTTTTTCTACAACCATACAAAAAAGCTGAGGTTCCAGCCAAAAACACAAATACAGGTGCACAAAAATGCGTTATAAAACGGGTGAAAAAGAGCACAGGTGTGGTCGTTTCTAAATTGGTTGGGTCTGAGAAAAAGGACTCATAATGGAAATAAGCACGTACATGATCTAAAGCCATGAGCACCATGATAACACCTCTAAGTATGTCAATAGATTCAATTCGGGGTGATTTTGGTTTCATGGGGTTTTAGGTTGGTTTTTTAATTTAAAATAAACAACTCTTTTGGGAGTATTACTTTTCATGAATGACTTCTGGTTCAGTATCTATCCTAAATTCTGGAGGTAATAATTCTTTTGTAGCTGTAATTGATCTTTTTTTATTACTGCTCAGCTTCTGCTAACTTCTTGGTATCCACATATTGCTGAAAACTTATAATTTTTCCATTTTTAAGTGCCCACAAATGAGCCGCTTGAGCATTGTAATCTTTGCCAGTTTTTTTGTTTTTAGCATCATAGCGTAAAGTTGCCAATACTTTATTGTTGCTCATTTCATGAAGCTCAATATCTGCTAATTTGAAATACTCGTGTTCAGCTCCAAGTCGTGCAAACACTCCATTTATAATAGCATCTGGACCAATGTACGGATTGCCGCTTGCCATGGAATTACTTTCAGCTTCATTCCATTCAATTTTAGGACTCATAGACCCCATAATTGTTGGGATATCACCTTTTTCGAATGCTTTGTATAGGTTGTCAATGATTTGCATGCTTTGATTTTCTTTCATGATTTTTGATTTATTTTTATTTTTTTAGTTAATAGTTAATCGCATTTAATTTTAGATTACTCTTCCCGTGGTAAGCGAAAATCTCTTTCAGCAATTTGATAAACAAGTGCAGCAATTACAGTCGCATTGACCATCATATCACGTTTGGGAACATATTCTAAAGCATCTAAATTAGTGTGATGCGTTACAGTACTATAATTCAACGGATCTTGAATGATTTGAAATCCTGGTATTTTGTAATAGTCAAAAACATCATGATCTGTAAAATCTGTATTTTGAATAGTTAAATTATTTACATCTAAATGGGCGTAAGGTTCTAACATATCTTCAAAAATGGGTCTTACCGCTTCGTTTCCTTGCAAATAAACTCCTCGCATTTGCCCTGCACCATTATCCATATTGATATAGGCCGATATTTTTTCAACCTCTTTTTTTCTGGTAGTTTCTTTTACTTTTCCATAATGTTTTTCTGCATAAGCCAAAGAACCTACAAACGCTTGTTCTTCGCCACCCCAAAGTGCTATTCTAATGGTTCGTTTAGGTTTTAATCCAGAAGCTTTAATAATTCGCATAACTTCCATCATCACCGCTGAACCTGCACCATTATCGGTTGCTCCAGATGCCGAATGCCAAGAATCAAAATGGGCTCCAATCATCACCACTTCATCTTTTAATTTTAAATCTGAACCGGTAATTTCACCAATAATATTTACATTGTTTTCAGGCTTTAAATACAATTCAGAATCCAAATGGAATTTAATTTTTGGAGTAATATTTCTGCCTGTTAAGCGTATTAATTTTCCAAAACTTTCTGGTGAAATTGCAAAATAGGGAATTGTTTTTTTATCACTTTCTCTAAAATTATAAGTACCACTTGGATGGGTAATACCAGGAAAAAATGGTGTAGTCCCTAAAATACTTAAAGCACCTTCTGCTTTTAGAAAGGCAAAAAAGGCATCATCTTTTCGCACCATACTATCGAATATAAGATCTAAATTTCCAATTAAATCCATATCTCCAGCATTATGGCTTAAAGGGTTATTTGGTGTAGGTACAATCGATTTTTTAGCTTCCTCAATTTGATCACCTGTAAATCGTTTTGAAAGTGCATCAAATAGCATATTTTGTTCTGGTGCCGAACCCATTAATATGGTTTTTCCTTTTAATTTTCCGCTCCACTGTTTTTTTACAGCTTCTAAATCGGCGTGATTTTCAATTGAAACTAAATCGCTCATCTGTACGCCATTTGAACTTTCTGTCCATGCATATGGATAGGCCTGTATTTTCATATAAGCAGGTTCAGTCATTTCTATATTAAATGATTTTACTTCCCAACCCATACAATCATCACAATAATTTTCAAAATACACCTTATCTACTCCCCAATTTTCCATGGTTTTCTTTGCCCATTCTGCAGCCGTAAAATATTGATTTGTACCTGCTAACCGAGGACCATAAACATCGGACAAATCAGTAATGAGGCTCATAACTTGCGATTTCTGAAAGCCTTCTGTGTTGATTTTAGAAATTGCTTGTGGTAGTGTTTGGCTAATTGCAGTGTATGATATTAGAAGTGATAGAACAAGAATTTTTGATATGACCTTCATGGTTTTTATTTTTCAGGGTTTATTATTTATTATTTGGTTTATGCACTTCCAATTCTATTTCAATCATAAATTCAGGAACCGCCAGTTCTTTGACACCGAACCAAGAACCTGTGGGGAAATGATTTTTATAAATTGTTGTTCTGTAGCCTGCAGCTTCCAAAAATTTCGACATACTGGTCGTAAAAACATTTTCTACAACTACGTCATCAAATGTGCAACCATAGTGTTTTAGAATTTTTTCCAAATCCGCATAACAATTTTTCATTTGTTGCCCTAAATCTCCTATCGCGGTTGGATTGCCTTCATCATCCATGCTAACAGCTCCAGAAATTTTTATACTGTTGCCAATTTTTACCGCATGGGAATAACCATAGGCTTTTTCAACCTCTGGACGTAATAGAAAATAGTCAGGGGTCTCATGTTTAGCTTTAACATCTTTCTGGTCTTTAGTTTTCGTGTGTTCAGCCTTGTCACTTTTGGTTTTTTCATTACAGCCTATAAAGGCGATGGTTGCTATTATAAATACTAGTGTTGTTCGTATTATTGTTTTCATTTTATTGGTTTTTAATACAAAATATTATCAAGGACTTTTTCTAGATAGCGTTCATTGGTTACGAATTTATCATCTGAATTGAAAATTTTAAAGACATCTCTTTTCAGATCATTGAGTTCTTCATGTGTATATTCATGTTTACCAATAACATATTCTATCTTATCAAATCTAGTATCTTCATCATCATTTTTAAACTCCTTATATATTGGTTTAAAGGTTGTTGGATCTGCACTAGATTTTATAAGTTTCAATTCTTTTTTCTTTATTTTTGAATCTGCATTTGCACATAGCAACAGAATATAAATTTTCAATTCGTTTTTGGTCCAATTGGGTTCTTTGTTTTCCATAATTGATAGTTTAATTCACTTAAAAATTTGATTTAAAAACGCTTTGGAGACATAGCTACCAATAAAACCAGCCCCACCAATAATTCCCACTTTTTTCATGAATAATAATTTTTTAATGAAATAGTAATCACTATGCATTTTGCACTACTTAGTGATTACTGTTAATTATTTAATTGTTACTTTTTGGGAGGAGTTAGTGTCCATCCTGTGTTTTTCATAATGTTTCCAGTATCATAAAAATATCGCATCATTATTATTTTACCATTCGCAACTAAACTTGCAATATGAAATGGAATAACGATTGTATTTTCAGTCTCTTTATTTGTAATTGTGTTTGTACCCCATACTAGTACCCATTCACCTTTATTCCAATTATCAGTAACTTTAATAGGTAAATAAAGGTCACCGCTGATTGCATGTTTATAGGAATCTGTACTTTTTTTATAATAAATGGTATGTTCAGCAACAGTGAGAGAATCTAATCCACCGCCTAACCCATAAATCATGGCATTTGAATCTAATGTAGCACTCATTTTGGCTATATCTGCCGCTTGTAAAGCGTTAACATAAGTCTGTACGAGATTTTTAGCCGAATCTGCATTTTCAAATTCTATGGTTGATTTTTGTGCATTTGTGACGATTGGATTTAGCATAAGCACAATTGCTAAGACCATCATTGTTTTAAAATTTTTCATAATCGTTAGTTTTAAGATTTGTTATGATTGTTAATTATATTTATTCAGTAATAGGTGGATTTAGAGTAAACCCCAATTGTTGTAATAAATCCAATTCATTATAAAACACATCTTCTCTATAAATTTTACCCTCTTTATTAAAATAAAGATGTGAAATTCCGTTTACTTTTACTTTCTTTCCAGTAGCGTTAATCTCACCAAAAACTCCAGTATGTGTACCTGTAAATATCCATACTATAAAGGCTTCATTATCTTTTATGAGCTGGCTTGGAAACGTAAAGTTCATATCAGGAAAGCCATTAAGAAAAATGTGCATATTGGCTTTATGTTCACGTATACTAGACACCATTTGTATACCATTCATGTTTCTGATAAAAGATTCTGAAAGTAATGAATCAACCTTGTTTTTACCTATGCTATTTTGAGCCACTAAATAACTAGAAACTTGAGCTTCTATAAGAGGAGTAGCTGTATTTTTAATGGTTTTATTAGGTTGGTTACAAGAAACCATTAATAAAAGTAAAAGTGCATAAGTGGTTGTGCTAATCCGCATGGAGATTTCTTATTATTAGACCCTAAATAATCGATTTATCAGCTATAAAACAAGGTGGTTAGGACGAGTTGCTGTGATTAGTGTCCGAAAGAGCTTTTTAATTTTTCAAAGCTTTTAACTACTTATAATAAATTTGGTAACTTAGCCTTACTAAAATAAGTGTACTTTTAAATAGATGGTAAAGAATTTAAAGAAGCAATTAATATGCACAATAATTACTATTTTTAGTACACTGTTTAGTTATGCTCAGATTATTGATTTAAATAGAGAAAACCCTTATAAAAAGGTGTTTGTAGATACTGATAATTTTGGAGCTTCCTATTTAGACATTTTAGAAGTTGCCTTACCCAAAATAAAAACGGATTCCATAAAATTTTCTGTGTTAAATGATTTGGCCTATTATTGGCATACACGAAATTTAAATAAAGCCTTGAGTTTGACAATTCAAGGTTTAAAAATAACCAAGCAAAAAAAAGATACGCTTTGGCATGGTAAGTTTCAGATAACTCAAGGAGCAATTCTGCTTCGGATGGAAAAGCTAGACAGTGCTTTTTTTGTGTTGCAGGAGGCCAAAAGTAAAGTTAGAAAGCAAGATTTACCCAAGTTAAATACAGAATTAGGTTATGTTTTTGAACGAAGAGGGTTAATTGGCAAAGCTGCAGACTATGCTTTAGAGTCACTTAGATTGGGAGAAGAGCTGCAGGATAAGCGAGCAATTGCTATGGCGTATAGTGATTTAAGTAATTTATTCTGGAAACAATCTAAATTTGATAAAGGGTTGGAGTACGGTTTAAAATCGGTTGCTCTTTTTGAAGAAGTTGGTATTAATGATTTAGATTATGACTTTACCTTATATGTTGTAGGTAACAATTATCTGGCACTAAAAAAGGAGGAAGAAGCTCTTAAGTATTATAAGCATGCTATTGCAATTGGCGAACGCTATGGTTTTTATAATAACTTAAGTGATATCTATATTTCTTTAACTGATTTAAATGCTTATTTAAATGAATTTGAGCAAGCAGCATTGGCAGGGGAGAATGCAATTAAATATGCCAACTTATTAGATAATAATTTTATGCTGATGCGGGCTTGGCTTTCGTTGGGTAATGCTCAAAATTTGGAAGGTAAATATCTCAGTGCCATAGAAAGTCTACAAAATTCAATACGAATTGCAACAGTTGATTTTGGTGATAATTATTATTTAAGCCAAGCCTATAATAGCTTAGGTAGAGCCCATGCAGGTAATCATGATTATCAAGAAGCCTATGCTGCCTTTGCACAATATGATCTATTGCAGAGCAAAGTGTTTACAGCTGAAGCTGATGAAAGAATTTCACAATTACAAACGAAATTTGAAGTAGCTCAAAAAGAGAATACAATAAAGTTACAAGAAACGGAGATAAAAAAACAAAAGTTAAGAGAAACATTAATTTTTGTTATTTCAGTGATGCTTTTTATTGTACTATCACTTATCTATTTTGCCTATCAAAATATCAGGAAGAAAAGGATTTTACTGCAGCAACAAAATAAAGAAAAAGAATTCTTATTAAAAGAAATTCATCATCGCGTTAAGAATAATTTGGAGATAGTTTCGAGTTTATTGGCATTGCAATCAGCACAAATAACCGATGAAAAAATGGTAAGTTTAATGCTGCACAGCCAAAACAGAGTGCATTCTATGAGTATGATCCATCAAAAGTTATATCAACGAAATAACTTGTCAAAGGTTGAAATGAAAGATTATTTTGTAAATCTAAGTCAATATGTATTGGACTCTTTTGGAAATGACAATCGAATTTCATTAAAAGTAGATATGGAGCCTCTAGAAGTTGATATAGATATGGCTATTCCGTTAGGTTTAATTGTAAATGAATTGCTAACAAATACCATGAAGTATGCCTTTCCTAATAACAAGAAAGGTGAAATTTTAATAAATTTATCAAATAGTAACAAAAATGACTATAGCCTTAATTTCAAAGATAATGGTATTGGGTTTGTAGATAATAAAGCTTCTGAAGGCACAGGATTTGGAACCCAGTTAATTAATTTATTGGTAAGTCAATTGGGAGGTTTCATTAAAAAAAATAATGAAAATGGTGCTTCCATTTCTATTCAGTTCTCTTTTGAGAAAACAGCTTAGATGGTATGCAATCTTTTCATTAAATCAATTTTAAATGATTTACTCATAGGGACAACTTTTTTAGATACCATTAAATGACTCCCGGCTACTTCATCAATTTTAGAGAGATTTACAATATAAGATCGATGTACTCTTAAAAATTGTGCGTTGGGCAGTTTTTCATTAATATCTTTTAAGGTATTTACTATTAAAAACGCCTTGTCTTTACAAAAAATGCGACAGTAATTACGATCAGCTTCAATATAATATATGTTTTTAATGGAAATTTTCACCATTTTATCATGATCTCTCACAAAAATGCAATCTTCTAATATATAAGGGTTTTTCTGTTCTATTTTTTCTGCTTCTAATGGAATGGTGTCAATAGACAATTCTATGGCACGTTGTAAGTCCAAATTCTTAAAAGGTTTTGATATAAATGCCGCTGGTTTTGTGGTTTTTGCCTCTTTAAAATAGGAGTCGTCAGTGTTTGCCGTTAGGTATATTATTGGTATTTTATATTTAACCTGTATAAGTTTCGCCGTATCAATTCCACTTAGTTTACCTTTAAGTTGAATATCCATTAATATAATGTCAGGTATATTAGCTTCTATTTGCTCTAAAGCATCTTCGCCTCTCGGCACCATACCTATGACTTCATAACCTAATTTCTGTAATTGAAGAGAAATATTAGCCGCAATAATCATTTCATCTTCTACTATAAAAATTTTTACGGGTACTGACATTTTATCAAAAGGGTTGGTTTGTAGTGTGATAAAGATAAGTTTTATTTTTTTGATGACAATTATCGAACCTTTAAAGGAATTTCTTGAGGTATATATGGTAATTAACTAATCTAATGCCTCTTGTAATTGCTAACTTTCGTGACAATTTAACTTTTTTATTGACCCTAAATCGAAAAAACACATTCTTAAATCATTATTAATCAAATTAAACACTACTTTTGCACCTCGAAAAAAAAATATATGCAATCTATTAGAAACATAGCGATTATAGCTCACGTCGATCACGGTAAAACTACCCTAGTTGATAAAATTATTGACCAAGCCCATATCTTGGATGAACGTAAAGAACGTACTGACTTATTGTTAGATAACAATGACTTAGAACGTGAACGTGGTATTACTATCTTGTCCAAAAACGTATCTGTCGTTTATAAAGGAGTAAAGATAAACGTAATTGATACCCCTGGTCACGCCGATTTTGGTGGAGAGGTAGAGCGTGTATTAAAAATGGCTGATGGTGTTTTATTACTAGTAGATGCATTTGAAGGACCTATGCCTCAGACTCGTTTTGTATTAGGTAAAGCGTTGGAATTGGGTCTAACTCCAATTGTAGTAGTAAATAAAGTTGATAAAGAAAATTGTACACCTGATATTGTACATGAAAAAGTATTTGATCTTATGTTTGCTTTAGACGCAACAGAAGAACAATTAGATTTTACAACAATATATGGTTCAGCTAAAAATGGTTGGATGAGTACAGATTGGCAAAAGCCTACTACTGATATTGTAGCTTTATTAGATGCTGTTTTGGAATCTATTCCTGAGTCTCCTTATAATGAAGGAACTCCTCAAATGCAAATTACTTCGTTAGACTTTTCTGCATTTACTGGAAGAATTGCTATTGGACGAATTTTTCGTGGAGATTTAGAAGTTGCTAAAGATTACATGTTATGTAAAGCTGATGGCTCTACTAAAAAAGTTAGAATTAAAGAATTACACGTATTTGAAGGAATGGGTAAAGCCCAAGTTGAAAAAGTACGTTGTGGAGATATTTGTGCAATAACTGGTCTTGACGGATTTGAAATTGGTGATACAATTGCAGATTTAGAAAATCCAGAAGCATTGCCAAGAACAGAAATTGATCAACCAACAATGAGTATGTTGTTTACAATAAATAACTCTCCATTTTTTGGTAAAGAAGGTAAATTTGTTACTTCTCGTCATTTACGTGATAGATTATTCAAAGAATTAGAGAAAAATTTAGCTCTTAAAGTTGAAACTACAGATTCTGAAGATAAGTTTATTGTATTTGGACGTGGTGTATTGCATTTATCAGTTTTGATTGAAACAATGCGTCGTGAAGGTTACGAATTACAAGTAGGTCGTCCTCAAGTAATTTTAAAAGAAATTGATGGTAAGAAATGTGAGCCTTTTGAAACGTTAGTAATTGATGTTCCAGAAGAGGTTTCGTCAAGAGCTGTACATTTAGTTTCTTTGAGAAAAGGTGACTTGTTGGTAATGGAACCTAAAGGAGATTTACAACATTTAGAATTCAACATTCCTTCAAGAGGGTTGATTGGATTACGTAATAAAATATTAACAGCAACTGCTGGTCAAGCAATTGTAAATCATAGATTTAGTTCATACGAACCTTTTAAAGGTGAGTTTTCTGATGAGCCAAAAGGAGCTATAGTTTCAGCTGCCGCAGGTAAAGCTACTGCTTATGCCTTAGACCGTTTACAAGATAGAGGAAGGTTTTTTATTGATCCTAACGATGAGATTTATGTTGGTCAAGTTATAGGAGAAAATAGTAAAACAGAAGATATGGCTGTAAACTTGGTAAAAGGAAAGCAATTGACAAATATGCGTAAATCAGGTACTGATGAGGCAATGAAAATTTTCCCTAAAGTAGATTTTTCTTTGGAGGAATGTATGGAGTATATTAAAGATGATGAGTATTTAGAAATTACTCCAAAGAGCTTACGTATGCGTAAAATTACTTTTAAAGCGTAATTTCTATACTATAGATAAAACAATGATGTTAACCGTAAGGTTACTCATGTATAATTAAGTATTGTTTTTGTTGTGAATATTCATGGCAAAAGCAATACTTTTTTTTGTTTTGCACGATACTAATAAGATCCTTCAAATTTTTATGTTACCTATTATGGAGTGTTCTGAAAAGGAATTCATTCACTAAAAGTTTTTCATTATATGATGAATATCATTTTTTTAAGATAAGAGAAAAGTTAGTTTTGATAAAGACTTAAAATATGAAAAATCCAATTTTATTCACTTTATTATTATTTGCGTTGGTTAGCTGTAATAATGAGAAAAAATCATCAACACAAGCTACACTTTCTAATACGAAGACCGCAGAACAACAAGAAGAAGCCTATACCTTGTTTAAAAACACGTGTTATGCTTGCCATAGTATTACCAGTAAATCTCATGATGAAATTATCGCACCTCCAATGATTGCGGTAAAGAAAAGATACTTAATGGCTAATCCGCAAAAAGAAGATTTTGTAAATGCTATTGTTAATTTCTCTAAAGAGCCAACTGAGCAAAAAGCGTTAATGTTTGGTGCGGTGCAACAATTTAAGGTAATGACAAATCTTAATTATAAAGAGGAAGACTTAAAAAAAATAGCAACTTATATTTATGAAAATGATATTGAAAAACCAGTTTGGTTTGATGCTCATTTTAATGAACAACGTGGTGGTAGAATGGGAGCAGGAAGACAAGGGAATAACAATTAGTTTTTAATATTAGAATGTCGTACTTTCTTATATAAACAGCAGATTTATGAGCTGTCTTTATAATTTTTTGTTAAATGTAGTTTACTTATATGTATTTTAGAAAATAGATGTAAATTGCAGGCTCAAAAAAAATAACAGATGAAATTGAAATTTAACGCTATATTTTACATTTTTATATTAGGATTAGTACTGGTTTCTTGTAAAAAGGACGACGATGACGATACAATACCACATGACCCTGAAGCACAGGCCTTAATAGATGATGATTTATTAGTAGATTATTTACAAACACATTATTATATTCCACCTACAACAGATGAATCTTTTGGTGTTATTGATACAATACTAAACGGAGAAGCTTCTTTATATTCAATGGTGCAAACCGAAAATATAACTTATAATGAAATTAACTATAAGTTGTATTATCTTATAAGCCAAGATGGAGTTGTTGAAGTACACCCGAGTAAAACGGATCGTGTACTTGTAAAATACAGTGGTTTTGACTTGGATAGTACAAATTTTGACAAGTCAACTAGATTTAGCTGGTTTGGTTTATCTAATACAGTGCCTGGTTGGGGGTATGGAATTCCTTTATTTAAAGGAGGAACAGAGGATACTCAAGATGATGAGCCTTTAAGTTTTAAAGATACAGGAAAAGGTGTTCTATTTATTCCTTCAGGATTGGGTTATGCGGAGTTTGGATCTGGGGCAATTGCGGCTAATGAATCCTTAATTTTTCATGTTGAGTTAGCGTTGTTTGAAAGAACAGATACAGATGAAGATGGTATATATGATTTATACGAAGACTTAAATGGTAATAATGATTATATAGATGATGATACAGATGAGGATGCTATACCTAATTATGGAGATACAGATGACGATGGTGACGGTATTTTAACTATTGATGAGAATGCTGATCCTAATGGAGATGGTAACCCAGTAGATGCTCTTGATTCAGATGGAGACGGTACAAAAGATTATTTGGATTCTGATAGCTAAAAATTAGTATTCAGGTGGCAGTAACAGTCGGCAGTATTTTAAGTTTTATACTCAATTAAGACAACAACAAAAAAGCACCAAATTCATCGAATTTGGTGCTTTTTTACATATTATTGATTTACTGAAGCGTATTACGGCTACTGTAAATTACCTTCTATTATCATTAAATCGATAAGAAAGACCAAATATAATTTGATTGGGTCTATTGTCAACTTCAATACCAGTGTTTAGAATACCATTATCTAAATCACCTTTTAAATCGTTTGAAAATCCTTTTTCCCAACGTACATCAAGACCAAATCTTCCAAGTTCTAGTCCTGTTCCAATTTGAAGTCCAACACTAAAATCGTTGGTTGTAATATTTTCAAATTCACTTTGACTAAAGTCAGATTTTGTAATGTACTGAATTGATGGGCCAACAAAAACATGTACGGGACCAATAATTTTAGTACCCAATAAAATAGGAATGTCTATTTTTTTGGTTTTAAAATCGGTATTCACATTTTCATCGGGATTGCTATACGAGTTATTTAACTGTGTATAATTAATCTCTGGACGTAAATACAATCCTAAAAAATGAATACGCGACCATAAGCCAAGATGGAATCCAGCTTTGTTATCAGCTCCTGAAATTAAATTTTCGGCATTGCTACCGACTTCAGAAACGACTTCATAGAGATCGCCACCAAAATTGTAATTGAGTCCGCCTTTTAATCCGAAATCAATTTTCTGTGCAAATACTAAACTTGAGGTTAAGGTAAGGGTTAGTAGTGTTAATACTAATTTTCTCATAATAATTAATTTTAGTTAAATGTATTCATAGAACTCATCATAACTTTTTCTATTTCCTAAAAAATAACTGAAATTTGTCCATATTTTGTTACTTTTCTCGTATGTAGCGATGCTATATCCTATAAAAAGTGCCTCATCTGGTTAAATTTCAACTTATTTTCGGTTAAAAACAATAAGTCAAGATAAGTTCTTTACTAAAACGCAAAATTCGAGCCAATATGCAGAATGTTGATAACTCCTAAATGTTAAAATTATTGTACACTAGTAAAATTCCCCATAAAAAAAGGTAGTAACGCGTTTCGAAACGTTCAAATAAAATAAAATAATTAACTAATCGAATACGAATTACAACTTTTTAGACTTATAATTTCATCATTTCTGTGTAAAACTTATGGATGGGAAACCCCATAACATTATAAAAACTTCCTTCTATTTTTTCTACCGCAACATAGCCTAACCATTCTTGGATACCATAGGCTCCAGCCTTATCAAAGGGTTTGTAATTATCGATATAAAAATCGATTTCCTCATCAGTCAATTTTTTAAAATGAACCGTCGTGGTATCACTTATAATTGTTTTTTTACTATTTGTTTTTAAACAAATAGAGCTGATAGCTTCATGTTGTTTTTCAGATAATAAATTCAGCATTTCTCTAGCCTCCTCTGAATTCTTAGGCTTCCCTAACACCTTTCCAGAAACTCTTACTAAGGTATCTGCCGTTATTAGAATGTCATTTTCTTCTAATGTGCCATCATAAGCATCGGCTTTTAATTCAGCCAAATAACTGGTAATTTCATTTCCATGTAAATATTTAGGATAATCTTCATCAACATCAATAGAAACGGTGGTAAATGGGATTCTTAAATCTCTAAGAAATTGTTTTCTTCTCGAGGATTGAGATCCTAATAAGATATTGTAATTTTTTAATTTATCGGTCAGCATAATAAATAGTTAAGGAGAGAATTACTATAGAAAAAATTCCTAATAGCATAATTAATTTTAATAGTCTACTTGCTCTAATATAGTCTTTTTTAGACTTAGCATATAATATTTTTGTCATAAAATAGAGCAGAGGCATAAGTACTACAATTAGCATATAGGCCAAAACAAACGGTACATTAGAAAAGCTATTAAAACTATAGAATGTAATTATGATTAAAGGAAAAAAACTGAGGGCAAAAATGACAGTATTGGCTCTTTTCCTACCTAAAATAATAGGTAGTGTTTTCATGTTCATGTATTTGTCACCATTTACATCTTCTGCATCCTTTACCATTTCGCGTAACAGCATAAATATAAAAGCAAAAACAGCATAATCTATCAATACTCTAAAAGCATAATACTGGTTGATATCGTTTTCTTCAGTAACCATTGGGATGATGTCAAAAACGCCAACAATTAGGATACTCATGGAAACTAATAATGAAACAATTACATTACCAATTATAGGTCTTTTTTTTAAGTCTGAGTTATATACTTTTAATAATAATATGGTAATTACAAAAATGGCTACAAAAGAAAGTTTATCAACAGTGTGAGCCACATATAAGCCACACAACAGTCCTAAGCTGTTAAATATGTTATAGAGAAAGTTTGCTTGTTTTTTACTTATTTTTCGACTTACTAAAACTTTGGTAGGTTTGTTAATTTTGTCGGCTTCAACATCATAAATATCATTCATAATATAACCCGCAGCTGCAATTATAAGTGTAGTAAAAACTAATATTGCAAAAGTAAAATTGGATAATGCTGTATCAACTGAAAAGGAGGGGAAATAAACATACTTAAATAGAATTTGAATAAGAGCTATCATAACCAAGTTCTTCCACCGAACAAGTTGAAAAAAAGAGCTCAATGTCATTTATAGATTTTTTTTATCCTATCTAAATTTCTTTTACTGTCTCTATCCTTTAAAGTTTCTCGTTTGTCATAGAGTTTTTTACCCTTTGCCAATCCTATTTCTAGCTTTGCCCAACCTTTATCCGTTAGAAATAATTTCAGTGGGATGATGGTAAGTCCAACATTCTGTACTTCTTTTTGAAGTTTTTTTAATTCACGCTTATTAAGAAGTAAACGTCGTTCACTTTTGGGTTTATGATTGTATATATTTCCATTAATGTATTCTTCAATGAACATATTAATAGCGAAAAGTTCACCTTTATCATTAAACTCACAAAAGCTCTCCGTAATACGAGCTTTACTAGCTCTAATTGATTTTATTTCAGTACCCGTTAGTTGAATTCCGGCCACGTACGTGTCTAAAATTTCATACTCAAAACGAGCCTTTTTGTTCCTTATGTTAATCTTTGGTTGCATTACTACAAAATTAACTAAAATTGGAAGATTAAAAAGATTAAAGCTTTAAAATAATTATTGGCATGGGAATAAGATTCTAATTTTTTAAAAAATAATTAAATTATTCTGGAATAATAGCTAACTCTTTTTTTCCTGTATTTAAATTATTCTAAATATTAACCTTATGTTTACTTTGAAAAGGTAGTCTTATATAGACCATAACAAGTAATAATGCCCCAAACAAAATTGATGAAAACGACAGCCCAAGCAGAATAATATAACCCATTGATTACAAACAATACACTACCTATTATATTATACCAATGAAAAATTTTCTGAGTAGCCTGCCATTTTCCTTGTATGAGCATAAAATAAGACCATAAAAAACAAAAGGTACCTAACCAACCTAAGGATTCAAAGAATACTTTCATTCGTTAGTATATTTAAAAAGACTTAAGCAGTGCTTAATATAAATAGTTAGTTGTTTTTGATGAGCTTCATTATTTAAGTCGAACATTCCCATATAATAATAGGACCCATCGATGAGGGCAAAGATTATTTCCGAAAGATTTTTTATATCATTATTATATATAACCTTATTGTCGTAAGCTTCTATTAGCTTTGAATTTAATACACTATGTAATTGTAATAAATAGTGTTTAAAACTGTCGTTAAATGCTTTATTTCTATATATTAAGGCATAGCAACTATAAAAGACTCCATCGTCAAAATATTGGTTCCATTTTCTAGAAAATAAATTATTAATGAGACTTTCTAAATCTGATTTACACTTTATAATTTTGCTGTTGCTCGATGTCATTACATGTAGATGTTGATTTAAAATATATTCATTTAAACCAATTAGTAATTCATCTTTCGTATTAAAATAGTGCATCACAAGTCCATTACTTATTCCCATTGCATCAGCCACTTTTGCTATAGAGGCATTTTCCAATCCGTTCTTTTTAGCGACTAAATAGAAGGATTTAATAATTTCAAGTTTTCTAGTTTCACCTAATTTTTTTCTGCCCATGCCTATATATTTATTTCAATAATAAGTATTGAAATACAATGTTAATACTTTTTTTTAATACAAATAAATAAACCGAACGTTCATTCAATTTATTTTAATGTTTTCATAACTTAAAGTTAAAGATTTATTAATTGAGTGTTCAGTCAATTAATTTTTATTTGTCATGTAACTATTTAACCAATTTAGCAATGAAAAAAACAACACTATTGACATTTTTTATTTTTTTAAACTCTGTACCACAATTTATCTATTCACAAAATTCAGATGCAACTAAGAAAAAAGTAATATTCGTAATTATAGATGGAATTTCGGCAGATCAATTAAAAGCCGCTAAAACACCCTATTTGGATAGTATAGGAACAATCGGAGGCTATAGTAATGCCTATGTGGGTGGTATAAAGGACACTTATGCAGAAACACCCACTATTTCGGCCGTTGGTTACAACAGTTTGCTTACAGGTACATGGGCAAATAAGCATAACGTATATGGCAATGGTATAAAAGAACCAAATTACAATTATCCTACAATTTTTAGACTGTTTAAAGATGAATATCCAAATGGCACCACGGCAATATTTTCATCATGGTTAGATAACCGTACCAAGCTTGTTGGTGATGGACTAAAAGCTACCAATAATTTAAAGGTTGATTTTGCTTTTGATGGGTATGAACATGACACCATTAATTACCCACACGATAAGCAACGCAATTTTATGAAATTAATTGACATTTCTGTTGCTGATAATACAGCTAAAACAATTGTAAATAATGCACCTGATATTTCATGGGTTTATTTAGAGTACACAGATGATATGGGACACGGTTTTGGTGATGGTGATCGTTTTACTGCTGCTATAAACTTTGAAGATGAGCAAATTGGTAAAATTTGGAACGCCATTAAAATACGTCAAAAGCAATTTAATGAAGATTGGCTATTTATAATTACTACAGACCATGGAAGAAACAAAGAAAATGGGAAAGGACACGGTGGTCAAAGCGAACGCGAACGCAGTACTTGGATAGTTACTAATGCTTCAAACACCAATAGCTATTTTAAAAATAATACAGTTTCAATTGTTGATATACTACCAACAGTAATTAATTTTTTAGGTATTGATGTTTCTCCTTCAATAAAAAGAGAATGGGATGGCGTTCCGCTAATCGGAACAGTAGATGCTACTAACTTAAGAACTAAAATTGAAAACAAAAACTTAATTATTTCTTGGAATAGTTTGTCAACTACAGAGGCTAAGTTGTACCTAAGTGACAGTAATCATTTTAAATCTGGAAAAACGGATAATTACAATCTTTTAAAATCAGTAAACACAAAAGACAGGATGGTGAAAATTCCTTTACGAAAATTACCTAAAGGGTTTTTCAAACTAACTCTAGAAACATCGAATACAATTTTAAACACCTGGATAACCAGAAACTAAACATATTTAATAAGAAAATAATCAAACCCAATAATTAATTATGAAACATAAATTACTCTTTTTAATATTTTCAACTCTTTTGACGTTTAGTTATGGCCAAAAGGAAATTAAAGGTTTAGTAACAAATACTTCCAACGAGCCACTTGTTGGTGTTACCATACAAGAAGTTGGCACAGCAAATGGAGTGGTAACTGATTTCGATGGCAATTTTAGCATTAAAGTAGCAGAAGGTAAAAGTCTGACTTTTTCATACTTGGGTTTTTTAACTAAAAAGATGATTGTTGGAAAAATAACAATTATTAATGTAGTATTAGAAGAAGATTTAAAGGCCTTAAACGAAGTTATAGTAGTAGGTTTCAGTTCTGAAAAAAAAATCAATTTATCAGGGGCAGTAAGTAGTGTTTCTACTGATGATTTAGCAACGAGACCCATAAGCAATATTACACAGGGTTTACAAGGTATTTCTCCAGGTTTAAATATTGACTTTAATAGTGGAGCCCCAGGTTCAAATCCCACAATAAACATTCGTGGGTTTACATCAATTAATGGTGGAGACCCATTGATTATTATTGATGGAGTGCCCTCAGAAGTGTCATTATTAAACTTATTGGCTCCTGAAGATGTAGCAAGTATTTCGGTACTAAAAGACGCGTCATCTGCCGCAATATATGGTGCTAGGGCAGCCTTTGGTGTAGTATTAGTTACAACAAAAATGGGTAACCAAGACAAAATGGTTATAAATTATAATGCCTCTGCTACCTCGGGTACTCCAACTGTAGTGCCAAATAAAACAACAGATCCTTATATTTATTTGGCGTTGCAGAAATTAGCTGAAGACAATACACCGTGGACAGGTATAGGCACAAGTGATCAACGTTTAAACTGGGCACGTGAACGAAGTGATGATCCTAATGGAACGGTTGGCGTAAGAGAAAGTACCACGGGTTCTGGATTATGGGAATATATGGGCAATCAAAATTGGACTGATTATTTTCTGTCAAATGCGACCTTTTCTCAAAATCATAATTTAAGTGTATCTGGAGGTTCAGAAAAAGTAAACTTTTTTATGTCCGCGTCGCATAATAAACACAATGGTTCTTTAAAAATTGCCGAAGACTATTTTACAAGAACAGGAATGCGAGCGAGAGTTAATGCAAACATTACAGATTGGTTAAGAATAGGGAATAATACTTCGTATTTGCTTTCAAAACGCAAAAACCCTTCGTATTTCAATATACAGACCTTATACGATTTTGCTCCAACCGATTGGGATAAAAACCCTGATGGAAGTTGGTCTAATAATGGCGTGGGATTGATGGGAGCACAATTGACAGATGGAGGTGATGAAGTAGATAAAAACAATACTTTTCAAACAACATTTACTACAGAGATTTCACTTCTTAAAGATATCTTAAAAGTCAACGCTGAATATACATTTCAAAAAGAAAATAGAAATTACGATGCCTATTATTCCAAATATAATATTGGATACGGACCAGCTGACATCAGAGAAGAAGGTGTAAATGAAGTATGGAAGTATTTTCGAGATAAACAATATCAAGTTTTTAATATTTACGGTACGGTTGACAAAACCTATGGAAACCATGCAGTAAAACTAATAGGAGGTTACAACAAAGAGGAATTTAGAGATGATTATGTGACCATAAATAGAGAAGGAGTAATTTCTTCATCGTTACCAACATTACAATTAGCAACGGGTAATTTACAAGCAAATCAATATATAGACTCTTGGGCTTTAGAAGGGGTTTTCTTTAGAGCTAATTATATTTTTAAAGATAAATACATCGTAGAGTTTAATGGACGTTATGATGGTTCTTCAAAATTCCCTATAGACAAACGTTATGGTTTCTTTCCTTCGGTATCTGGGGCATGGAATATTTCTAATGAAGGATTTATGCAAAATTTAAATCCGACTTTAAACCTATTAAAAATAAGAGCTTCTTTTGGTACTTTAGGAAATCAAGATGTCGGATCATTTGACTATATACCTTCAATGGGTTCAGGTTTGGCAAACTATATTATAAATGGAGAACAACCGTTGCAAATTACATCACCAGGAATTGTTTCAAATAATTATACATGGGAAGAGGTAACTTCTAAAAATTTCGGATTAGACCTCGGTTTGTTTCAAAATAAATTTAATGCCTCTTTTGATTATTTTATTAGAGATACGAAAGGAATGTTAACCTTAGGAAAAGATTTGCCTTCGGTTTTGGGGGCTAGTGAACCTAAAGAAAATGCAGGAGACTTACGTACAAAAGGTTGGGAGTTAGCTTTAACATATAAAAATAACTTTGGAAGTACTGACAACCCATTAAGGTTTAGTGCTCGATTTAATATAAGTGATAGTAAATCTATCATAACGAGATTTGATAATCCTAATAAAAGCCTTCTTCAATATTATGAAGGTATGGAAATTGGTGAAATCTGGGGATTAACCTCCGATGGTTTATTTCAATCACAAGATGAAATTGATGCTTTAGATGAGTCAAGTTTAATTCCCTGGGGAGCTCTAGACATTGTAGAAGGTTGGCCAAAATATGTTGATCTAGATGGTAATCAAAAAATTGAAAAAGGATTAACAGTTGATGATTCAAAGGACTTGAAGGTAATTGGAAACATGTTACCAAGATTCCGATTTGGGTTAAACCTAGATTTTAATTGGAAGAATATTGATTTAGGTATTTTCTTTCAAGGTGTAGGTAAAAGAGATTTTTATCCACGAGATTATTTGTATTGGGGCTTTTATCAACAACCTTATGCCGGCGGTTATGAACATCTTCAAGATTTTTACAGAGCTACTGATGATTCTGCTGACCAAATGGCCAATCACTCACAATCATACATCAATGCAGGTTTAGCAAGTAGTAATACAGATTCAAAATACCCAGTATATCAATCTTGGTTAGCAGACCGGAACTTAGGAGAACGGATTGATCAAGCTCAAGGTTTATCTGTACCTCAGACCGCTTATTTATTGGATGGTTCTTATGTAAGGTTAAAGAATATTACGGTAGGGTACACCATTAAATCTCAACTTGTTAAAAAAATAGGGATCTCTTCATTTCGTGTTTATTTTAGTGGAGATAACCTACACGAATGGTCTAAAATCGCAAAATTCTTTGACCCTGAAGCTATATCAGATATTGGAAATCGTATTAATCCTAGTGTTTCAATTGGAAGGGGACAAAATAGTGGTTATCAATATCCATATCAAAGAAAGTATTCTTTTGGAATTAATGTGAGTTTTTAATAAAATGAAAAAAATGAATCAAAATATAACTTTAATCATGAAAAACGTATTCAAATTAAGTTTACTAGTACTAATTTTTACACTATTATCTTGTAATGATGATTTTTTAGAACGCGTACCAGAAACTGAAATAGCCGTTGATAATTTTTTCAGTACCGAGGAAGATTTATCTATCTATATTAACAGTCTTTATAGTTTTCCTGGTTTTGGGATGTATTATGACGATGAAGCGTCAGATAACACTGCTACAACGGGTAATCGAGAAATTAAAACAATAATGACCACAGATGCCAATGCCACAACGATTACATCGGGTTGGGATTGGGGTACACTCAGAAGTATAAATCTTTTTCTAGCCAATTCAGATAGAGCAAATGTCAGTGAAGAAATTAGAAGCCATTATAATGGAGTAGCACGATTTTTTAGAGCACAGTTTTATATGGATAAAGTAAAGCGTTTTTCTAATGTACCATGGTATGAAGATGTTTTAACTACAACTTCTGAAGATCTCTATAAAGAGAGTGATTCACGAGAGTATGTTATTGAAAAAATATTTGAGGACTATGAATTTGCTGTTAATCATATACTAGAGAACCAACCTACTGGTGCCATTAATAAATGGGTGTCATTAGCTTATGCAAGTAGAAATGCCTTGTATGAAGGTACCTTTAGAAAATATCACCATGAGTTAAAGCTTGAAGATTCTGCCAATACTTACCTTCAATTAGCTTCTGATTATGCAAAACAAATAATGGATAGCGGCAATTTTTCAATTCATAAAACGGGAAATGTAAATACTGGTTATTCCTCATTATTTAATAGTCAAGACCTTACTTCAAACGCTGAAATTATTTTTGCTAATATCCATATTGCTAATTTGAAAAATAGTGGGACAGGAGCTACTGTGTTTGGAAACTATGAAATGTCTCCTTCAAGAGATTTAGTAGCAAGTTACCTAATGGCAGATGGAACTTATTTTAGCGGTCAATCAAATTATCAAATTAAGACTTTTGTCGAAGAGTTTATGAATAGAGATCCCAGGTTGAGACAAACATATGCTTTCCCTGGTTGGGAGCTGAATTATGTATCTAACTATTCATCGGGTAGCACAAATTATGTTCAACAATTAAATAAGAATTTTACGGGCTATCATCAAATTAAAGGGTTTATTAATAACAATGATCCAGATTACAGAAACGAAATCGACGTTCCTGTGCTCCGATATGCAGAAGTTCTCCTAAATTATGCAGAATCTCAAGCTGAGTTAGGAGGTATTTCTCAAACTATTTTAGATATAACGATTAATGAACTTAGAGATAGAGTTGGTATGCCTTTTTTAACGACCACAGTTATTACAGACCCTGTTCAAGCAGCACGTTATCCCGATGTAAATAATCCATTATTACTAGAGATAAGAAGAGAAAGAAGAGTTGAATTGGCATTTGAAGGAAGAAGATTAGATGATTTGAATAGATGGAAATCAGGTGAAATTTTAGAAAAAGAACCTCTAGGATTGTATTTTCCTAACTTGGGCAAATTCGACCTTACTGGAGATGCTATAAATGATATAATTTTGTTAGATGCCAGTCAAAGTATTCCAGATATTACGAATAGAGAAAAAAATAGTCTCGGTATAACTCTAGTTTATTATCGAGTAGGTAATGTAGGTGAGAGTGTTGATGTTTATCTTACTAATGGAACAAGTGGTTATGTTGTGGCTACACCAGAACGAGGTGCTTTTGAAGATCCTAAACATTATTACAGACCCATTCCTGCTTCAGAAGTAACTTTAAATTCTAAATTAGTTCAATTATTTGGATGGAATTAGCGACTAATTATTTTTAAAAGTATAAAAAAACCTAAAATTAGTAGATTTTAGGTTTTTTTATTTGCTCGTAAATTTGATATTTTTATAAAAATACATTGACACTATTTATCTCTTATGTTTAAATTTGTTGTTATTCCACATCAATCATCACATGCTCAATTAAATCCCCTTCTATAGTTACCAAATATAAATTATCATTATCGGTTTCATCTATATTTAAATATTCACCATTACCAATAAGTTTATTAGCAAAACTAGGTATCGTATTACTGTGACCTACAATTAGAATAGCTTTTCCTTTCGTATCTTTTAAAAATTGATCAACATCTAAATTGTTGGGATGGTATTTCTGAACTGTCAGTTTTTTAGATTTAGCAATTGGAGCAACGGTTTGAAGCGTGCGATGATAATCGGTAGAATATATGGCATCTATTTTTAATTCATCAAAAATATTTTTCCATGATTTTGCTCTCTCTTTTCCTATTTTGTTGAGCTCTGGATTTTTATCAGTGGCATCAGTCTTCACTTTTTCGGCATGCCGTATGAGATAATAGGTAGTTTTTTCTTTTTGAGAAAATGCAGTAACTGTTATTGAAAACAGCAAAATGGCGATGAGATACTTTTTCATTTAGTTGGTTAATTAGATCTTAAATATTAGATATAAGTTGGTTAGCTATAGCATAAACGTATTTATAACAGTTTTCTTATATATGAAGTAATAATTAGGAGCGAAGCTAAAGACAAATTTTCAAGATCTATTTTATAACCAAAAAAAAACTGCCAAGGTAGGCAGCTTACATACATTAAATTTCTTTTTTCAAATCATCTTCGTTTTTTAAATAATACCTATTCTTAATAGAATCCATTTTTTTGAAGATTTCATCTACAGCATTATCATTGATTCTAAATCGTTTACTAAAGAAATCTTGATTGTAGAAATCTTGCATTTTAAACATATCTTCATTAAAGAAATCGTTAGCCATTATGCTATCTATATGGTTAAAATTATCATCAAATCCTATTTTAAATTTTTTGAAAAATTTTTGTTCTAAAATTGAATCATCTTTTATATTAGAATAAAAATAAGAGTATGTAGAATCAACACTAATGAGATTTCCATCTTCATCATATTCTTTATGAACACTACTATTTACAATTGGTTCAATACTATCTAACTTAGTTTCTGTTTTATCAGTCTGTTTTTGACCAGTACAACTTGTTAACGAAAAAGTTAACAACATTGTGATTATTATTAAGTTTTTCATTTTTATATAATTTAAATTAAATAAAAAAGGATAATTGTGTTTTGATAATAAAAAAATGGGCGAATACTATTCGCCCATATTAATCATTATTTTACCTCAATCAATCGAGCTGGTTTTGGTTTTGCTTCTTCACGTTTAGGAATTGCAATACTCAATTCTCCATTAGTGTAAGTTGCTTTAATTTTATCATTATCTACAATGTTTTTTGGTAAATTAAAACTTCTTTTAAAAGATTGATAACTGTACTCTCTTCGTGTATAATTATCTTTTTTCTCTTCATTTTCTTCATTTTTCTCTGAAGAAATTGTCAATACGTCATTATTTAAATCAATATTGAAATCTTTTTTGTCCATTCCTGGAGCTGCTAAATTTACTGTAAATCCGTCTTCATCTTCTTTGATATTTACAGCAGGTAAACTTGTATTGGTTTCTGAAAAATTAGTTGAAGACCAATCTCTAAATAAATTGTCAAATACTGTTGGTATTACAGGAACACCATTGCTTTTTACTAACATAATAATTTATTTTTAAATTAAACTTTTTTTATTTGTTAGGTGTAAAGCAAATTAAATACCAATTGGTGATTTATGATATTTTGTCACTTTTTTATTTACGGTAAAGACATTTTGTCTCTTGATAGCTAGGTGTTTATGACTTTTTTTCAGGTTTTTAAAAAAAATGAGGGCATCTGTATTTGATATTGCAGATATATAATTGCCAATCAAAAACAAGATGAATGAATTCTATGTATCGTCAATCGGTAATTAATAATAATATCGAAAAATGTATTTCATAATTGTTTGAGCATCTCAATTTAATAGGAGTGCCTCATAATGTTTCAATGCGAACAATTGTTTTTTAAGTATGTAGTTAAATTTTAATTATTAAGAGTTTCTTGAAATAGTTTGAAAATTCTACGGTATTCATCCCTCCAACTTGAAGCTTCTACAAATCCGTGACTTTCAACTGGAAATACTGCCATTTCCCAATTTTCTTTTTTAAGTTCAATAAGTCGTTGTGATAATTGTACAACATCTTGAAAATGAACGTTCGTATCTACCATCCCATGTAAAATAAGTAAATTTCCTTTTAATCCTTCCGCAAATTTTATAGGCGAACTTCTGTTGTAAGCAATACTATCTTCTACAGGAGTATTTAAAATAGGGGCGGTATAACCATAATTATAATTAGACCAATCTGCTACCGAACGTATTGCAGCTCCACTTTTAAATGTATCAGGGTATTTGAACATTGCCATTAAGGTTATAAAACCACCATATGATCCACCATAAATACCAATTTTATCTTTATTCACTCCTTGATTTTCTATAAGATATTTGGCTCCATCAATTTGATCATCTAAATCTTTACCGCCCATATGTCTATAAATACTGGTACGCCAATCGCTACCATAGCCTGAACTTGCTCTAAAATCAATTGCTAGTACAGTATAGCCATTATCTACTAGCATATTATGAAACATATATTCTCTAAAATAAGAAGACCACCATTGGTGTACATTTTGTAAATAACCAGCACCATGAACAAATATTACGGCAGCACCATTGTTTTTTTCGGCGGTTGGTTTTAATAGGGTAGCGGGTACATCAGTACCATCGCTACTTTTAAAACGTATAATTTCTGGTTGTTTCCAATTGTAGTCTTTAAAGTCTTGAGTTACAGATTGTGTCAATTGCGTTATTTTACCATTCATTTTATTTGGCATTACATAAAGCTCCCAAGGTGTTCTACTATTAGAATAACGAATAGCCAATTGCTTTTCATCTGGAGAAATGGTTACTTCATGACCACCTTTTAGTGTTGTAATTTGGGTCATTTTACCCGTTTTAATTGAAAGGTGGTAAAAATGCTGTTCAAATGGACTTACTTTATTAGTAATTAAATAAAATGATTTTTTGTCTTTACTTAATGTTGTTTCTAAAACTTCGTAACTACCAGAGGTTACTGGGGTAACTTTACCTGTGTTTACATTCGCAATATAGATATGAGCATATCCCGTTTTTTCAGATTTAAACCATATTCTATTAGCGTCTAACCATTCTATTCTGCCTTGTGAAAACCATCCCACTTCAGGGCCACCAATCCACGCGTCATCATGTTGTCTGTCAATTAAAGATAAGTTACCCGTTGATACATCTAGGCTCATTATCCACCTGTCTTTATTATCTTCTGAAGTAATATTAACGACAGCTTTATTGTCATCAGAAAAAACGGGCGAGCTAATAGTTACATTTCGTGGGTTTTTGTATGTTGGATTAAATACAGAATCTTTGGGCGTATAATCTTTTAAAAATATTGGCTTGTCAAAAACACCTTCAATTTTATCCGTTTTAACTTGATAAATAGTGTCTTTTAGTATGTTGTAAATCCAAGTTTCTGAAGTTGCTTGTTTGACACCAACTTTAGATCTAGTTGTAATATCTGTAGTATAACCAGAGGTTGTAACAAAATTTGGAACTACCGTATTTTTATTCTTTACTGGTGAATATAGACTATATACTACATAATTTAAATTGGGTGATATCTTTAAACCTCTCAATCTTTTGCCTTCTAAATAAATTGATCTTGGCCTTTTAACTTTAGTTAATTCTCTTCTGTATTTTGAGGCTTTTTGTACGTTTTCTCTATCTCCTAAAACTTGAAAATTTTGTAATTGCTGGTCTTTCAACCATTGATCCTGTTCTGAAAGCTTTTTATCTTCTTTTGGTTTTTTACCAGTATTAAAATTGGTTATTTGAGTAGTGGTTCCTTCTGCAATATTCCATTTAAAAAAGTTTGAATTACTTTGAAATATAATATCATTTTCGTCTCCAGAAAACAAGGGGTTGGTTTCATATGCTAAGGTATTCGTAACCTGTGTAACTTTGAAATTTTTAGTGTTTAGTAAATAAATGTCTCCCTTTTTTTCAAAGACTTTCCAAAGGTTATCACGATTATAAATACCATTACTAGTTTGGGTATGTAATTCTTCTGTGCTTAATTTTTTAATAGCCTTCGTATTAATAGCTACTTTGTACCGAGATGAGATGGTGTCAGCTTCAGGATTCCAGCTAAAATAGATAGATTGGCTATCGTCTGACCAACTGATGCGTTCAGGTAAGTGTCCTACAAAAGCATCACCTTTCATTATTTGATCTAAAGATAATGTTGATTCATTTTTTACTTGACTAATACCGGATAAACCTGAAAACAAACAGGTTAATAAAAGTAATTTATTTAAAAAATTCATTATAAAAAAAAGATTGATTTGATTCCAAAGGTAAGTTTTAATTTTCTAGTTGTTCATGAAACTTAATTACTATTCAATGTTTTCTAATGGAATATGTACATTAAATGAAGCTCCATCTTGTCTTGGATTAATGTTAACTATTGAACTAGCAGCGTATAAAACTTTTGGATTCCCATCTTCATCTATCAATAATTGAGGGCGTTCGAGTCTATTTACTTTTATAGTGTCATTAGAATTTAAAATAACTTCTTTTTTCATAAAAAATGGATGTGTTGGCTTAGTC
The DNA here is from genome assembly GCF_006065315.1 of Aureibaculum algae. Classification (GTDB taxonomy): domain Bacteria; phylum Bacteroidota; class Bacteroidia; order Flavobacteriales; family Flavobacteriaceae; genus Aureibaculum; species Aureibaculum algae. The sequence continues at coordinate 2,077,771 of NZ_CP040749.1, forward strand.
CATTTTATACCATCTATTGATTCTAGTAATGCTAATCCTGGCATTCCTTCCGTAATCAATCCGGAAAAATCTTTTACTACACTATAGAACTTTTTATGTTTAGAATGGTACCAGACATATGGATCTTCTGCAGAAGCAATTTTACCTTCGGCATCTTTAAAGTCAAAAACAAAATTCTCAGTGGTCGTAAATGGGCCATTTGGTTTATCCGAAATAGCAATACCATGAACGCCTCGCCAATGTGGATTGTAAAAATTACCTTTAAAATAAAGTAAGAATTTACCATCAGATGGTCGCTGAACAACTGACGGGTTTACAACAATTATATTGTCAGGTTTTGGTGTTGTTCCTTCTGAAGATGGGTTAATAATATTATTAGGTTTTACACGAGTACGTGGACTTAATAGCGGAGTATCGGGCCTTTTAAATTTTCCAGAAACTAAGTCATCAAAACTATCAAATTCTATGACACCAATTTTTTGATTCTGTTGAACACGATTGCGTTTGTTTAGCTTTTCTCCCTTCGAACCTTTTGGTTGTTTACCAGGATCTTTAGAGCCTACATAGTATAAATAGTATTTATTATCAAAATATTTGACGTGTGGATTGGTCACCACTTGTGCATCCCATGCCAACGAATCACCATCGAAACGTTTTCCCTTCAGTACAATTTTTTGAAATTTAAAGTTTCTATCTGGCTCATCAGAAACTGCATAAGCAATCTTTGAATGTAATACCCAGGAATCTGTGAATACAGGAATGGAATCACCACATTCCCAAGTATTATAGAGCATGTGATATTTGTTATCTTTTCCTTTAATTACAGAAGCTCCCCAAACAAATCGATCAGGATCGTTTAAAACAGAAGGTCCACTTAATATTTCACCATCCACTTGAGCATCAATTGATTTTGCCTTTATTTTCAATGTTAAACTGTTGTTTTTACTACAACTTAATAGAAGTAAACAGCAAAAAAAAAGTATTCTCATTTTAATCTGTATTTGATTATTCTCAAAAGTACCTAATTGATTAAAATAAAAAAAATCAGACCGAGTGTGATCTGATTTTAATTGTACAAATTATGTGTTTAATCTTCTAGTATTGTCATATCAACCAATCTAGTAAACTCTGACCTATAGCCAAACTTATCCTTACCTTTTGCATTTTCAGCGATTTTAATAATATCATCAAGACTTATTTCTTTGCTTATTTGTGATGCTCTTAGTTTCATACCAAACAGGGCAACTGCGGAAGCAAACCTTAAATCGTTACTTGCGTTATCAAATTCAATAGTATTATCCTTTACGACATGCACCATTTCAATACTTTTGGTACCTTTTGGTTTTTTGTATCTAAATTTGATAGTGACCAATTCATCCTTAAACTTATCTTTAGAAGTGTTATCTGAATATTTTAAATCGCCAATTTCTTTTAAAAACTTACTAGTTTTGCCTTTCGGGATAATTTCATATAAAGCTGTAACACTATGATTACTTCCTAATTCACCAGCATCTTTTTTATCATCAATAAAATCTTCATCAGCTAAAAGTCTATTTTCATAACCTATCAATCGATACGCTTCTATTTTATTTGGATTAAATTCAACTTGAATCTTAACATCTTTTGCTATGGTAAATAAAGTTCCCCCAAATTCTGTAACTAGCACACGTTTGGCTTCTTGCATTGTATCAATATAAGCATGATTTCCATTGCCTTTATCAGCTAACGTTTCTAATTTAGAGTCTTGGTAATTACCCATTCCAAAACCAAGTGCTGTTAAGAAAATACCTGATTTTCGTTTTTCTTTGATTAATTCTTCCATTGCATCATCACTTGAAGCACCTATATTGAAGTCACCGTCAGTAGCTAAAATAACTCTGTTATTACCTTTTTTCTTAAAATTTTGCTCTGCAATTTTGTATGCTAAATTAATTCCTTCACCACCCGCTGTAGAACCTCCGGCACTTAAATTTTCTAAAGCTTCAATAATTTTTGTTTTATTACTACCAGAAGTAGGTTTTAAAACCACACCTGCGGCACCGGCATAAACAACAATAGATACTTTGTCTTCATCTCTTAATTGATTGACTAATAATTTAAAAGCAGATTTCAACAAGGGTAATTTATTAGCGTTGCTCATAGACCCTGAAACATCTATTAAAAAAACCAAGTTTGAAGGTGGTATGTTTTTATTTAGTATTTCCTTACCTTGTAATCCTATTTTTAAGATTTTTGAATCTTTAGACCATGGGCTACTCGCTAATTCTGTGTTGATCGCAAAAGGATGCTCATCAACAGGTTGGGGATAATCATAATCAAAATAATTAATCATTTCTTCAATTTTAACAGCATCTGCAGGAACAGAAGAACCATTGTTCAAAAGTCTTCTAACATTGCTATATCCAGCTTTATCAACATCAATGGAAAAGGTTGAAAGTGGTGAAAATGAAACATGTTTAAATTCATTTTCTTTTATTTTTTTATAAGACTCACTTTCATAATTGTTCTGTTTTGTACTAATTATTATAGCCCCATTTGTAGCTCTATTTCCATAAATTGATGCTGCAGTATTATTCTTTAAGACACTTACATTTTTAATTTGATTCGGATTTAGTTTTTTGAATTCTTTCGAGTCCACACTTACAGGGTTTCCATCAATAATATACAGTGGTTGGTTTTTATTAGAAAGGGAAGATGTGCCTCGAATTTTTATATTATTAGTGTTTGTAATTTGAACACCAGTAATTTTTCCTTTTAAGGCTTTATCTGCAGTACCTATTGTCGATACACTGTATGATAAAGATTTACTTTTTCTTGAAATTCCATATCCAACCACTACAACTTCTTCTAAAACATTATCAGCTTCTAATACCACATCAATGACTTCATTTTTACCCACCATTTTTTGCTCACTTTTCATACCAACAAATGAATATATGAGTATATCTCCAAGATTCGCTTTTATGGAATACTTACCATCAAAGTCAGTTTGTGTTCCGTTGCTAGTTCCTTTAACGAGTACTGAAACACCTGGTAATGGTCCAGTTTCATCTGATACCTTTCCTGTGATAAGTTTTTCTTGACCAGTAGCGGTTAATGCAACAAGTGCTACAAAAACCAAAATAATTACTTTTTTCATAATAGGTTAGATTTTAAATTCGATATAAACCTACTATCATTGTTATAGTTATAAAACTCTAGATGTGTTAACGATACCTTTTAATGAGTGAAGTATTATTTTGGATGCGTAAAGAAGAAATTAATTAAAACTTTCTTTCTCCGTTTTTCTGGCATCAGCAATTATTTCTGGCGGATAATCATATAGTTCTAAAACCTTAATGGCGTTTCTTGTTTTTAATTTTCCACTTTTTAATTTATGGTCAAACAAGAGTTCTTCATTTTCAATTTGTTCACTAAAATGATATAATTCGTAATTTTCTTTTTTTAATAATTCAGTTAGTTCAATATCGTGTGTCGAAACTAAAACAATATGATTTTTTTGATTTAGATAGGCTAAAATGGCTTTTCCCCCTGAAATTCGCTCAACAGTATTGGTGCCTTTAAAAATCTCATCCAATACAAAAAGGCAAGGCTCTGCTGCTTTTGAAGCTTTTAATAACGCTTTTATAGTGAGTACTTCTTGCAGATAATAGCTTGTGTTTTCCTGTAAATCGTCCGTAATTCTAATGGAACTGTGTACTTTTAAAAATGGTGCGGTAAAGGTTTTTGCAAAGCAAATATTTAGTGTTTGTGCTAAAATACTATTGACAGCAATGGTTCTAATAAATGTTGTTTTTCCTGACATATTTGAACCAGTCAACAACATGCTTTTATCAATTAGATTTAAATTGTTTACAACACAATTTTCAATTAAAGGATGGTAAATTTCCTGAGTTTCAATTTGTTTTTTATCCGTAAAGTTAGGCCTACATGTTAATTCTTTCCCGGCCTTTAAAGAAGCAATGGAAATAGCGGCATCAATTTCTCCAATAAATAAATAGAGTTGTTCAATGCTTTTTTGCTCTTTAGAGATGGTGTCAATAAAGCTAAAAAACACAATTTGCTCTATATTAAATTGAATTTTTATTAATTCTGTCACTAACCAGAAAAAGGCAGCAAATTCTCCTCCTATATGTTTCTCGAAACCTATAAATTTAGTTTTATAACGGATGGAATCTAATTTTTTAACAAAATCAACATTCTTAAAATGCGACTTTACTTTTTCAATCTTAATCAGTTCTTTACTTACTGTCAGGCCTTTATTCAGTTGTGTTACACCATCTAAATAATAGGTTATATTTTCTTTATTTTTATAATGAGAGACAGTGTTTATGGCAAAAATGGGAATTAATAGTAATAAAAAAAGTGGATGAACAAATACTAAGAAAATTGATGAAATAGCCGTTATGGTTAATGCATAAATCCATTTTATATTTTTAGGTTTTTCTATCGTTTTATCATTTATTAATTTTTCTAATTCATAAGATGCGTTAGAATTTAGGTTAGATAGCAGTAATTGACATTTGAGTCTTAAATCATCATCATTACTAAAAACTTGACTAAAAGCACTAAACTTTTTTAGCTTTTCAAGAGTTCCAATGGTTCTTAATTTGTAGTATAAATATTGTTGACCAATTTTTGAAGAGGTACGGTCAATAAATTGAAAAACAGCATCAATGTCTAAATCTGATTTAACCCGGTCTGATATTAAATGATAGGCATCTTTTTTGTGAAAATTATTATAGTAATATTGACCAATAGATCGAAAGTGAAATCGTGTCGATTTTGGTTTGCCCCAATTGTCAATAAAATATTTTTTGAGTTTAGCTAATCTTTTTTTTCTGTTGTAATTACTTACCAAATAAATAACAATTAGTATAAAAAGTGTCGCTAAAATCCAGTTCATTGTGGTTTTGTTAGTTATGGAAAATAAAAAATCAGGTCAGTTATGACCTGATTTTTTAAGATTAAGGTTTAAAGTTTCTCGAAATTATTTATTTCTAAAAACCAATTCGTCATCAAAAGCATCGAGAAGTATGGAGCTATTATCAACTACTTTACCCGCTAAAATTTCTTTAGATAATTCGTTTAACACTTTACGTTGTATCACCCTTTTTATTGGTCTTGCACCAAATTGTGGATCAAATCCTTGGCGTGAAAGACTTTCAACAGCTTCATCTGTGGTGCTTAATGCAATTCCCTTATCAGCTAACATTTTTATTAAACCATTCAATTGTAATTTTACAATTTGAGTAACTTCAGCTTTGTTTAAAGGCGTAAACATCACTATTTCATCAATCCTATTGATAAATTCAGGTCGAATTGTTTTACGTAAAAGGCCTAATACATCTACTTTTGTAGCTTCAGTTACCTGTTCGCGTTTATTCATGTCAAACTCTTTAAAATTCTCTTGTATAATGTCAGAACCCATGTTTGAGGTCATAATTATTATAGAGTTTTTAAAATCAGCTACACGACCTTTGTTATCAGTAAGTCGTCCTTCATCTAATACCTGTAATAAGATATTAAAGGTATCAGGGTGTGCTTTTTCAATCTCATCCAACAGAATAACTGAATAAGGTTTACGTCTAACAGCTTCAGTCAATTGTCCACCTTCTTCATATCCAACATATCCCGGAGGTGCTCCAACCAATCGGCTTACCGCATGACGCTCTTGATATTCACTCATATCTATTCTAGTCATGGCACTTTCATCGTTAAATAAATATTCTGCCAACGCTTTTGCTAATTCTGTTTTACCAACCCCTGTGGTTCCTAAAAACAAGAAACTACCCACTGGTCTTTTGCTATCTTGTAATCCGGCTTTTGAACGTCTTACCGCATCAGCTACCGCTTCAATAGCCTCATTTTGACCAATTACACGGTGGTGCAATTCATCTTCTAAGTGTAGCAATTTTTCACGTTCGCTTTGTAGCATTTTCTGAACTGGAATACCCGTCCATTTTGCAACAACTTCTGCAATATCTTCAGCCGTAACTTCCTCTTTTATTAAAGCGTTATCTTGATTACTCAATACATCTTTTTGAAGTACCGCTAACTTTTCTTCTTCTTCTTTTATTTTACCATAACGAATCTCTGCAACTTTACCATAGTCACCATTACGCTCTGCCTTATCGGCCTCAGTTTTATAATCATCAATTGCTTTTTTAGCAGCCTGAATTTGATCTACAACTTCTTTTTCGCTTTTCCATTTTGCATAGATACCTTCACGATCTTCTTTTAAATTAGCAACTTCTTCTTTTAAGCTTTTCAGTTTTTTCTCGTCCTTTTCACGTTTTATGGCTTCAATTTCAATTTCTAATTGCATTATTTTACGATCTAATGCATCTAACTCTTCAGGTTTAGAATTGATTTCCATACGTAATTTTGCCGCAGCCTCATCCATTAAATCAATCGCTTTATCTGGTAAAAATCGATCTGTGATATACCGTTGCGAAAGTTCAACTGCAGCAATAATAGCATCATCTTTAATTTGTACTTTATGATGCGTTTCATATTTATCTTTAATACCACGTAAAATTGAAATAGCACTTTCAGTATCAGGTTCATTAACCACTACTTTTTGGAAACGACGTTCTAACGCTTTGTCTTTTTCAAAATGTTTTTGGTATTCATCTAAAGTGGTTGCTCCAATGGCACGTAATTCACCTCTTGCCAATGCAGGTTTTAAAATGTTTGCAGCATCCATTGCTCCTTGTCCACCACCAGCACCAACTAGCGTATGAATTTCATCTATAAACAATACAATTTGTCCATCAGCACCAATTACTTCTTTTACAACTGATTTTAATCTTTCTTCAAATTCACCTTTATATTTTGCACCCGCAATAAGGGCACCCATATCTAAGGAATAAATAATTTTATCTGCTAGGTTTTCAGGTACATCACCTTTTACAATTCGATGAGCTAAACCTTCTGCAATGGCTGTTTTACCTACGCCAGGTTCACCAATTAATATTGGATTATTTTTTGTTCTTCGCGATAAGATTTGTAGAATTCTACGAATTTCTTCATCACGACCAATAACAGGATCTAACTTCCCATCACTAGCCAATTGATTTAGGTTTTTACCATATTTACTTAAAGCGTTATAAGTATCTTCAGCACCTTGACTTGTTACTTTACTACCTTTACGGAGTTCGGCAATAGCCGCTTTTAAATCCTTCTCTGTTACTCCATTATCTTTAAATAATTGAGTAGTGTCACCCTTAGATTTTGTTATGGCTAATAAAATATGTTCAATTGAGATATACTCATCTGACATTTTCTTCGCAATATTTGCGGCATCAGAAAGCATTGTTCCCGCAACTCTTGAAAGCATTAATTCGCCTCCAGAAACTTTGGGGAAACTAGCAATTATATTATCTAATGTTTGTTTGAAAATATCAACATTTACGCCTAACTTATTAAGCAAAAAAGGTATTACATTCTCATCAACCTCAAAAATACCTTTTAAGATATGTGCATTCTCTATTTGTTGATGTCCTAAGCCTTGTGCAATTTGCTGAGCTTGTTGCACTGCTTCCTGCGATTTTATTGTATAATTATTTAGATTCATCTTTCTTTTTTATTACAGCAGATGCAATTAGTGTTCCATTCGTAACAAAAATTAGTTAAGCGACAAAATGGCTGCAAGGCCCTTGTTTTAGAGACAAAATGTCATTTTTTAATGAATTTATGAAAATATTGAGAGTCATTTAGGCACAACGTTTTTTGTCAGAAATAAAATAGCTAAATTTGAAACTGAAATTGAAAACGAAATGTTAACATGGGAATATTAAAAAGTTTGTTTGGTAGTTCTGAGGCTTCAAAACCCAAAAATAATTTGAATTGGATTGCTTTAAATTCAATAGAACAACTGGATGAAATCGAGCAAAAGTCGAACTCAAAATATCAAGCTATATTTAAACACAGCACGAGATGTGGAATTAGTAGTGGTGTACTTCGTCAGTTTGAGCGTCAAGAGGATACTGGAGAGGTAGATTTTTACTTACTGGATTTGTTAAGTTTTCGGCAAATTTCAGAAGAAATTACATCAAAATTTGGAGTGATGCACCAATCACCACAATTAATAGTATTAAAAGATGGAGCCGTCGTTGCACATGGTTCGCATTACGATATTATGAGTGTAAAAATTTAGATATTTTTTTACCCTAATTGAACTTATAGGCCTTTACTATATTTTTTATTTTGAGTTTAAGGTCTTCACCTGAATCATAAATCATTTGTTCACTTGTTGGAAAAGGAACTGCCTTTTGTGAAGAGAAACCTAAGTATTCAGAATCTAAAGATCTTTTATCTCCACTGTAATTACCATATATATGTTCAAAAACAAACCCTGAAGTTATAGGGTACGCGTTAATTAATTGATTTGTTTGTAGATCAAAATAACTTACTTTGGCTGTTATATTTGCCTCTTTATGCTGTGTTAGTTTATTAAAAACACTTTTAACTTTTATAAATTTATCTTCCTTTAAATCGTTACCAAGACTATCTTTAGTTACATTGCCGTTGGTGTCTAAGACATATTTCCAACCATCCTTAATTTGCTTTTCTTTGATAATCTGTTTTTCATTTATGGCTTCGGGACTAATGTTTATGCTTACAAACTCTAATACCATCTCATAATTATAATTAATATTTTTTTGAGGGTTCGTATGATATGTTGTCCATAAATCATTTAAACCATAAGTATTAAAATTTAACAATTCATTTTCTAAATCTTCAGGAATTATCTTGTCACTTGCATTGTATGATTTCACCTTCACGTAATCTATCCCTTTTACATAAACATCTTCAATTCTTTGCTTTGTGTCTTTATAACCTGGGCTTAATTCTTCTAAATAGGTAAAGTCATTATATGCTTTTCTATAGTCATATTTTGTACTGGCTGATTTAGCTAAACCAGAGGCATTTGAATAGAGATAAGATGCTAGTTTTTCTTTAGAAGTTAATATTTTATTGGTGTAATCACTAAATGAAAATTTTGCTTTTCTACCTTCTTCAGACAAGTATAATGGAAGTAACGGATTTATTCTTTCTTGAATAGACTCCAATTCTAAATATCTATTATAAACTTTTTCATAATTAGCTTCATTCCCTTCTTTCAATAAAAAATTAATTTCTTTATTTTCTCTTTTTGTATTCTTAGCAAAGGCATCTTCAAGCATTGTAATATACTTCTGATTTCCTTTTTTAGTTTTGTTCGCAGATAATTTAGCGATTGACGCATTAATTGCACTGTAATAATTTCCACTATTTAAAGCTTCTTGTGTTCTTTTAGTACCGCTACAAGACACTAAACCTATAGTTAATAGTAATAATATTAGCGATTTATATTTTTTAATTACGAAATTCATAATGGTTAGTTAAACTTTAATAATGGTTCGAATAAATAACGGTTAGTTTTTTGAAATATTGCAATTCTGTATTACACTCAATTTTATAATTTAGTAGGTTTAGATAAAAAACAAAACTCCTGAAATAGTTAATATTTCAGGAGTTTTAAAATGTTTTAAGTTTAACGTAAAATATTATCTAATTATGAGTTCTACCCTTCGTGCAAACTCAAATGAAGATTTGACTTTGTCAGCATCTTTACCTCTGAATTCTAAATTTATTCTACCAGCTGAGATACCTAATTCCGAAAGTTTTTCAAAAATAACTTGTGCTCTTTTTTCTGAAAGAGCGTTATCATAATCAACAGTTGTATTATCCGTATTAGAGGCATAACCAATTAAAGTTACTTCTTTTTCAGGATATGCCTTTAAGTAATTAACTATTTTGCTTATTGCATTTAAACCAGTTGCTTTTATTTCTGATTCGTTATTGTCGAAAAATACGTATTCATTTTGGCTATAATTACTATCCGTTTCTTTGGTAATATAATTATTGATAACCGGTTTTTCAATGATAGTTTTAGTGCTGTCAATTATTATTGGGTCCATATTCTTAACTGACCAATCAATATGATCCTTTTTCCCTAGAGTATATGAAACACCTAAATTGATACCGAAAGAATTGGTAGTATAAAGCTCACTTTCTTGTAAATCGTTAATACCTGTAACCACATTTAAAGATGCTTTTAGAGCCAATTTATTATTAATTTTATACAAATTATCAATACTGGTCATTAAATGAAAGTTGCTATTTTCTCTAAATATTTTAGGGTTGTGTATTTTATGTAAATAGGTATAATCTCCACCTACTCCCAATAATATCGTATAGACCTTGGTAAACTCCTCAAAATTTAATACCCTGCCTACATTTATTATACCTTGAATATTGGCTGAATAATAGTTTTCTATATTGTCAGTGTATGTAGCGGATACTCGAACTCCAAATTTATTATTAAGCATATATCGACCACCGACATTGTAATTTGCAAAAGCGAATGAGGCCACATCTTGTATCTGTGTGATGCCTATGGAGGGCTCAATTGTTATTCTGGAATATTCTTGCGAATAAATTAGGGATGTCAACATTAAAAATGTTGTTAAAATGGCATTTTTCATAAGGGGAAATATTAGTTTATATTAATAAATTATTTTTTGTAGTATATATTCTATGAGGAAATATATAATACAGTTATATACTATTAGACATCATGGATTACTCACATGAATGAAATAGTATGTGTTAGGTTTAGGTAGTTGTTAATAGAACACTTTAAGAGCCCTAATTCCTACCTGTTTTATTAAATTTTTTTTAAATAAAGAGAAATTAAATCAGAGAGGCGTTTAACGTATTAACGATCAGTTGTTTGTGTATTTTAATTGTTTTATTACATTTATGATAAATTACTATGAAGTAGTTATTCTTGTGAGAAGCTTAAGATCGAAAATAAAAATAGCTAGTACAGCTAATTTTTTATCTATAATTGTTATTAAAGAAAGAGTTCACCTAATTTATTGGTGCCAATAATGAAAAGGGATAAGTATTTATATTTCTTAAAATCCAAAAAAGTATAAATAATGCTAAAACTAAAAACCATATCTTTTTATTGCTAAAGATGCTTTTAGCACTTGTTTTAAAAAAATGGTTGCTCATTTGTATTCCGTAATGGTATATCAAGGCGATTATACCTAACAGTAACATTATATTATTCCGCAGTGCTTCTAAGAAATTACCATCTAACAAACTGTGAAAAGCACGCTGACTTCCACAACCAGGACAGTAAATGCCAGTGGTATTGTAGAGGGGGCATTTAAGTAGAAAATTGAATTGATTTGGAGTATTACTAAAATAAAATAATGCTACTACCAATAGAAGTAATAGCATTATTAATTTATTATATTTCACAATATTAAGAATATTGGCTTCGTAATTCCTCTAATCTTTCTTGCATTAATTCTGGATCTTGTAATGCATCCCATCCAATTAATGATAATATATATATGACAGATACTATCATAAAAAGGCTAAGTATTATACCAATGATAGCCATTATTTTTCCTGCTTGTACATTACCATAATTTGAGTAATTTTCAGGAGTTTGTTTATAGGTTTTGGTGTCTTTTACTCCGACAATAAGTCCAATTAGTCCAAAAATAAGTCCTGGTAGGCCATAGCAACATGCTCCTACAATAGAAAGAATACCCATTATTAGCACTAAGTTTGCATTTGGTAATTTTTGTTGTTCCATTTTATTGAGTTTAGTTAATTAATAAAATTTTAAAATATAGTTCGTTAGCATAATTAAAACATTACTCACAAATAAAAACAAGAGTATTTTAGGTCCGTTTTTAAAAGCAAATTTTAAGTGAAATCCTAAGTATACAAACATTCCAATAAGACTATAAATAGCGGGGTACATATAAAATGCAGCAATAAAATCTCCTTTTAAAAGATAAATTAATGAGCGTTGCATACCACAACCCATACATTCTACTCCCATTTGTTTCCACTGGCAAGACAGCATATGTTCTTCCAAAAAAGATATTACGTCCATTTATTCCGGTATTATCGTTTTAGAAGTTTCTATGGTACCAAATTCATAAGAATCATAATTAATCGGTTCACCATTTTCATTTACTAGTTTTAAAGGTGATATCGTTATGGTCGTTTTATAGGTCTCTACGTAACTATTTTGTAGGTTTCTTTGCTCTGTTATAGTACTAGAGGTATCCGGGTCTAAATAATCAACAATATCATTTCCGTTCGCATCAAGGGTAGTAGATTCATTTATAGTGTCTACACTATCACCATCATCATTCGCATCTAAATAATTGGGGATGCCATCACCGTCGGTATCATCGTTGGTAGGATCTCCATCACCATCAATATCCTCATTTTTGGTGGTTATATCATCACCGTCATCATCAGAGTCAATATAATTGGGTATACCATCCCCATCTGTATCAAGCAATAAATCATCAGTTTCATCAACTCCATCATTATCATCTTCTGAAAATTCTGTATTTACCAAAACAGTCCCTGTTCCTGTCCACTCTTGGGTAACCGTAGGAGAAGTTGGTGGTATATTTTGACAAAAATAACTAGACGTTGGTGCCTCAGACATTGTTCTATAGGCAATACTATTTGTTCCGCTTCCTGAAACGGTAAATGTTTCTTCCTCCCATTTATAGGTTAAGAAAGTTTCATCATCATTTAAATCAGAATCCAATTCGATAACAAAAGTTTCGTTTTCATTAATTTTAAACAGGACAACCTCTCCACAAGTTTCAATATCTATAGAGGAAAAGTCAAACTCAGGAATGTCTAGGCTACCATCATCACATGACAATACAAGTATCAGTAAAAAAAATAAATATATTCTGCTCATTTATAAACTTTAAAAATCTGTTCATTGACAAAAATAGGCGAAATACGTAACAAAGTAAAAATACTTGCTGTTAAATTTGATTACTTTTGTGCTCATAGAGCTCATAATGGGCATTTAGTTTTAAAACACGGTACACGAACCTAATAAGTGATTGAAAACAAGTGGGTTAGTGAAAATTTATTTAGATGAGTATAATTTATTTAGACAATGCAGCAACTACACCGATAGATTCTAAGGTAATAGAACGAATTACTGAAGTGATGACTAATGTTCATGGCAATCCGTCTTCAACACATCAAGTTGGTAGGAAAGCTAAATCAGTGGTTGAAGCAGCCAGAAAAAGCATTGCAAAACATTTTAATGTTACTGCTGGAGAGGTTGTGTTTACAGCAGGAGGAAGTGAAGCTGATAATTTAATATTGCGTAATGCGGTTGTACATTTGGGAGTAAAAAGAATAATTACGACTAAAATTGAACACCATGCCGTATTGCATACTATTCAAGCCTTGGCAGATGAGTTTAATATCAGCATAGATTTTTTAGAATTAGACGAACGGGGAGTGGTAAATTATAGTGAAATTGAGGCTCTTTTTAATTCAAATAAAGTTAAAACCTTGGTGAGTTTAATGTCCGTAAATAATGAATTGGGAAACTTATTAGAGAGTAGGAAAGTTGCTGATTTATGTATTACCAATAATGCCTTGTTTCATTCTGATACAGTTCAGGCTATTGGTCATTATACAATGGATTTACGGGCAGTACCTATAGATTTTATAACAGCAAGTGCTCACAAATTCCATGGACCAAAAGGTGTAGGGTTTGCCATTTTTAAAAAAGGTTCTGGTATAAAACCCATGTTAATAGGAGGAGAGCAGGAGCGAGGTGCCAGAGCAGGAACAGAAAATGTACCGCAAATAGCAGGAATGCAAATGGCATTAGATATCGCGTTGGAAAATGAGGAAATTGATAAAAGATACATCACCAATTTAAAAAAGCATTTTATTAATCAAATTAAAACTGAATTACCAACATTAGAATTTAACGGTTGTTCAGCAGATTTAGAACAAAGTAGCTATACTATTTTAAATGTACGTTTTCCGAAAGAATTACCAATGTTATTGTTCCAACTAGACTTAAAAGGGATTGCAGCTTCAGGTGGTAGTGCTTGTCAAAGTGGAAGTGCAAAAGGCTCACATGTGTTAGAAGCTATTTTACCAGAAAGTAAGGCCAAATCAACTTCGGTTCGATTTTCTTTTAGTAAATACAACACAAAAGAAGAGATTGATTACGTTATTGAAGTGTTGAAAGGTTTGGTTTAAGTTTTTTAGAAGTTGATAACTAGTAATCAAGTTAATTAGTGATAAATCTTTTTTTTCTTGTTTTTAATTAAACCATTTGATCAAACAGTAGTCAAAGTGCTAAACCATTTGAAATGATAAGAAAAATAGGAGTGCTTTTAATTAGTTTAGTATGCATCAATTGTAGCAAAGAAGATAATATAACAGCAAAAATACCTATATCTACATTATCATATTTACCAGAAGGTTTTATCACAATTAACGAAGGTTCAGCAGGTTTTTCTGCTAATTTAGAGAGCGGAGATCGATTTGGACGAGATCATGATAAAATTGGTGATGTTAATGGTGATGGTGTCATAGATTTTGTATTAGGAGCACGCTCAGATGATGATGGAGCAACAGATGCGGGGGCCGTTTATATTTTATTTATGAATAGTGATGGTTCTGTACAATCAAACCAAAAAATTTCCGTGTTAGAAGGTGGATTTTCGGATACTTTGAATACAGGAAACTTTTTTGGCTATGGAGTAGCAGGTATCGGAGACTATGATGCTGATGGTATTCCTGATATTGCTGTAGCTTCACCCGTGCCTCCAAACAATGCATTATATGTTATTCACTTAAATTCAGATGGAACAGTAAAGGATTATGTTAAAAATGAAAACATTATAGCCAATGGATTATCAGCGATTGGTGATTTAAATGGAGATGGTCGTATAGATTTAGTCGCATGTAATCCAGGTTCAGATAATGGCGGTAGCAACCGAGGGGCGATAGATATTTTATTTTTGAACAGTGCCTCTCAAGTTGAATATTCAAATACGATAACCATTAGTTCTACCCAAGGTGGTTTTGGAGTTGGACTCGAAGATGGTGATCAATTTGGCGGTAGAGAAGTAGCCATGCTTGGTGACCTTGATAATGATGGGAATAAAGAATTGGCTGTAGGAGCTTTTATGTCCGATGGAGGGAAAGGAGCCGTTTGGATCCTTTCGTTGGATAATATCACCTACAATGTGGTGTCTAAAGTGAAAATTGCGGAAGGTATCAATGGTTTTACAGATACTTTGGTGTCCGACGAAAACCCTAATGGAACTTTTGGTGCAAATTTTGGGCATGCCATGTGTGCAGCAGGTGATATTGATGGTGACGGAATACCTGATTTAATTACGGGAGCCAATCAACAATATGAAGGTTGGGGCTATGTGCTTTATCTTAATGAAGATAAGACCGTAAAGGCATACGATAAGATTAATAATACTGAAGGTGGTTTCAATATAAACTTACCAGAGGAGGGACGTTTTTCTCGTTCTATTTCTTACGTGGGAGATTTAAAGGGAGACGGCTCTGTAGCAATTAATTTTGGTGGTGGTGCTGGTGGAACAGGAACCTTATATACACTTTTTTTAAGACCTCAGTAATCCGCGAAATGTGGTAGTAATCGCATATATTAAAGTGTAATTAACCCATTGTGTAATATAACTTTTTGATCAAATAGATACAATACACAACGGGTTATTATTGCAGTTTTTTATTTTAGAACATCTTTTAACTCTTCTAACTTCCCGTCAATAGTATTGGGAATATCCAATCCTAACAATTTACAAAGTATTGGGTAGATGTGTATATTTTTGAATGAAGCGGTCTCATATCCGTTCTTAAAACCGGGACCATTCGCATAAAAGATACCATGCACATCTTTGTACTTCGGATCAGGTCCGTGGATACCTATTTTATCAATATTTTTCTCTTTTAGCGAAGCTATGCGTGATTTAGAACTAAAATAATAGCCCACATCTGGTATTAATTGAATACTGCCCCAGTCTTTATTTTGTGGGGTATATTCAAAACCCGGAGTATTTTCAGTCTTATAAACCTTAAAGTGGGCTTCTTTTTGTTTTAAATTCTTAAGTAAAACATCAATATCTACGTTTTTCTTTGGATGAATATTTACAATGGCTCCATTATCAATGGTTACATACAGGCTATCATTTTTAATAGTCTCTCTGGGAATCAAATTTTCAGTCTTTAACTCCATCATACCATGATCAGAAACAATAACAATATTTATAGGTAGTCCCGTTGCTGCTGTACCCTTGAATAAATCACCTAAGTTTTTATCTAGTTCAAACAATGTTTTTTTTATTTCCGTATCATTATTGGGTCCAAAATCATGACCTGTATCATCCATGTCAGAAAAATACATGGTAATTAAATGTGGTCTTTTTTCTTTGGGTAATGCTAACCAATTGAGAGCCTGAGTTACTCGGGTTTCATTTTTTATACTGCCATCATAAATTTTATAATAGGTAGGGTGTTTACCTTGAATGTCGGCTTCAGAGCCAACGAAGAAATAACTTGCAGAAACCATCTGATTTTTATCAGCGAGTATCCAAATTGGTGTACCTCCATAAAAAGTGCCATCTTCAACGGTTTCACGGTTTCCTAATTTATACGTGGTATTTTTTTTGTAACTAAAAAATGAATTCCCAATAATACCATGTTTATCCGGATACATTCCTGTGGCAATGGTATAATGATTTGGAAATGTCTTAGATGGAAATGATGGGATAAGTGACTCCGCTTTTACACCGTTTTTAATAAAATTAGATAAATGAGGCGGTTTATATTTTTCAACATAATCCCAACGGAAACCATCCAAGGAAATTAAGATTACATATGGTTTTTCAAGAGAAGCTTTTGAATTGGTAGTTGGTGTTGAACTTCCTAAATTTGAAGAAGATTTACAAGATAATACGATTGCAATTAGGATCGATGCAAGTGCATATATAAAATTTTTTCTTAACATTTAGCTTTGATTTAGGTTAGGGGTAAGGTACTATATTATTGTAAATTTAATGTTAAATGAAATTCGTATTTTAAATAAAAAAGAAAGTTAATAAAATAGAAGCATAAAAAAAGCCGGAGTTAAATATAGTTTGGTACTATTTATTTTTAATTCGATTTTATAGGGGTTGGGTTTGAGTCTTAATTCTAAGTTAATCTTTAACAATTTTATAATTACCTAATGATTTTCCTTCAGAAAATACATTCAAAAAATAGATACCGGTATCAAAATGAGAGACATCAATTTGAACGTAATCAGTTGAGCCAAGTTCTTTTTCAATTAAACGTTGTCCAAACTGATTGTAAAATGAAATTCTCACCGCATTGCGTACACTTTCAAAATCCATATTTACTATTTTTTTAAACGGATTTGGATATATTCTCGGTCTTATTTTAGAATGAGATTCATCAATTGAAAGCGTTGTACCTAAATTTCCATTTAACGCAATGACCAACGAAATATCCTTGTGGAACCCTATGGAGTTGCCGGCTACATCAGTTTGAAATGTGCTGTTATTTTTGTCATCTGGGTGTTGAATTGACATAAATAGAAAACGATAATCCGGCGAAAAAGTTATACCAGTTGGTTCTGAGCCAGCAGGAGTTCGTCCAAAAATTTTAACTTTAGGAGAAGATTGTGTATGCCCATTTTCAACTACCCATATATAATTATTTTCTCCATCTTGCAGTACCCAAAGATTGCCATCACTATCAAAAGCTAAATTATCATTTCCTCTTCCCCAATTAACTGGAGAAGTACCATTTTCATGATTTATAGTATAAGACATATTGCCTACATAGGTTTCCATTTGAGTTACTGCGGTTCCTATAATGGGATCTGAATCTTGAAATTTATAAACTCTATCTTCATTTTTAACCGCAAAATAGACCCATCCATCGGGCCCAATTTCTACATCTTCAATTCCTTTAAAAACTGTGGCATCAAGGGCATCACTTTGAGCTAATGTAGAATTTCTTTCCGATTTGGTTGTGTTATTTATCAATATCCAACTACCAGAACCTTCTTTTGAACCTTTGTAAATATATAATTTTCCAGCACTAAGGTCTTTTGTATTGTCCGCTACAAATTTATATAAGTAGCCGGGATCAGAATCTGCACCTTGATAAACGGTTCTAAGATTGTTGTGTATGGCAATATTTTCGTGTTTAAAATTACCTAAGGCCCACCTTTTGTCTATAAGCAGTTTAGTAGCAGGGTCTATCTCGACACACCAACCTGTATCATTATATCCATCGTTATTAGCATCTGTTGTAAATATTGTTTCTTCACAAGAAATAACTGTATTCCATGGTGTCACAGTACCTGAACAGTTAGCTATGGTACCAACCAAACTTGAAAAATCTATAGCTTTAGATAAGGATTTTTCCCATAGTTTTGAGATAGTGTTAAAATTTATATCTAAAACGGTTACTGCACCAGGTGCTGACTCAGAATTTATGCTTAAGTACCCATTTTCATTACTTCCGTTTATGGGTACATAACCTGTAAAATCTGTGTTATCTGGTAAAAAGCCACCTTCGGTTAACGCGTCGCCTTCTTCAATTATTTTATGAAAAACATGGGTTGAAGGAATTACAAAATTGCTATTTTGAGTTAGTGGTTCTAAGGATGTAAAATCAGCAATTTTAGATTGTGCAATACTGTAATATTGGAAAATTAGTAAAATCAAAAAGAGAACCGTACGTTTCATAGCAACATGATTAGGTAGAATTGAATCCTATTGGTTACTAATTTAGATATTTATAACGTCAATAACAAATAAAAAACCGAAGCTATTAACTTCGGTTTTGAATTTTTAACAATAATTAAAATAAATTATTTGTTTTTCTTTTTTTGTTCTTGTTGCACTTGTGCTTGCTTCATAGCGTCATCTAAACGTTGTTTAAACTTGCTTTTTTTCTTTTCAGGCTTGGCTTTGTTTTCTTGTATTTGAGCGTGAATTTTATCTTCGTCGATAATAAAATTCTTAATAACCAACATAATTACAATAGTAAGTAAGTTAGATACAAAATAGTATAAACTCAAACTACTTGCATAATTATTAAAAAAGAAAAGCATCATAAGAGGAGAGAAGTACATCATGTATTTCATCATTTTACTCATATCAGGCATACCTTCTTGAGTGGGCTGCTGCATATTCATTTGTTGACTTTGCGTCATACGCATATAAAAGAATATAGCTATAGATGCTAAGATTGGAAATAAACTCACGTGATCTCCATAAAACCAAATTTTAAAGGGTAATTGAGCAACCATATCATAAGAAGATAAATCATCTGCCCATAAAAAGCTTTTTTGACGTAAACCTATTTCTGATGGGAAAAATCTAAATAAGGCAAAGAATACTGGCATTTGAATTAACGCGGGTATACAACCGGCTAGTGGGCTAACACCTGCTTTACGTTGTAAGGCCATTGTTTCTTGTTGACGCTTCATTGCGTTTTCCTTACCTTTAAGTCTTTCATTTATCGCTTGCATTTCGGGTCTTAACACCTTCATTTTTGCACTAGATAAATAAGATTTGTATACTACAGGCGACATAATTATCCGAACAATTATGGTCATTAAAATAATTATTAATCCATAATTTGTCATGTACGTACTTAAAAAAGTAAATACCGGGATAAAAATAATTCTGTTAATCCAACCAAAAATACCCCAACCTAGGTCAGCCACATCTTTAATGTCTGTGCCTTTATATTTTTTAAATATTTTATAATCTGTAGGCCCATAATACCAGTTCATGGCATAATTAAGCTCACCATTTTTCATATCTAATGGTGCTTTCAAAGTAAACAGCTTTGTAAAGACGGTGTCCTTTTCTTCATCTTTTACTAAATCTGTAGAAGAAACATTTGCAGAACTGAAAGGAGTCTCGGTTTTTAATAAAGAAGTAAAAAAGTGTTGTTTGTAGGCAACCCAGTTTACATCTTTTAATTCATCTTCATCTGTAAAGCTTAAGTAACTTACATCATCATCAGCTTTATAGTAGAAATAACCGTACATGTTTTCGGTCTTTATACTTTTTTCTTGACGGTAGGCTTTAAAGTCCCAATTTAATTGTAAAGGTTGTGTGGTATTTATTGCCCTATCCATACCTTGAGATTTTATAGCAAAATCGAGCATGTAATCTCCTGGCTTAATCTCGTAACGATATTCTAAATATTGGTCAGCCGATACTTTCAGTTTCATAGAAAGTACTTGGTTTTCGCCATTTTTAGATAAGGTTGGTTCAAAAAATAGATCTTTTGTATTTAAAGTTCTATTATCTGTTGTCGCAAAGTTGATATTAAAAAGAGCATTATTATCTTTAACAAGATGTAATGGTTTTTGAGCGTTTGTTTTAAATTCTTTGAGCTCAACATCTGTTATTTGACCCCCTTTATTAGAAACTTTAATTTTTAATAATTCGTTTTCAATAACAGTTTCATTAGCCGATGCAGAGGGTAAAGTGGCACTATATGCAAAAGCACCTAATTGGCTTTGAGCATTAGAAAGAGCCACAGAGTCTGTAGGGCTTACAGTTGTAATTGCTGAGTCAACGGTCTTTGTAGACGGTTGAGTTATTTGGTCTTGAACGCTTTGTATTGAATCTTGTATTTGCTCAGTTCTTTGCTTTTCAAGTTCTTCAGGTGTTGGTTGATTGGTATACATATACCAAACCATAATAGCACCTAATAATAAAAAACCTATGAGCGAATTGACATCAAATTTCTTTTCTTCCATAATGTATAAAATCAACCCAACTATAGTATCAAGTTTTAAAGTAAAAAACAGATGGGTTTTTGAGACTGCGAAAATATAAAAAACTGTTGAGAAATATCAATATTCAAGCACCAAAAGAGAAATAATAATCAATTATTAAATAACAAAACACAATTACTGCCTTTTTTGGGTTTAAAATGGTGTTCTTAATTGGAAAATATAATTTATAATGTACTTTAAAATCCTTCTGCACTATCGTCACCTCTAGGGTCGGCACCACCTTCTAATTTACCATTGGGTAAAACTAAAATAGCATCTACTTTACCTATAATTCGAGAATTGCTTTGATCAATATTATAACCTTTATTTCGTAAAGCAGGAAATATGATACTATCAAAGGTAGTTTCAAATTTAATATCATCTGGATACCATTGATGATGGAATCTAGGTTGCGATACTGACTCTTGCATGGTCATATCGTATTCTAATACATTTAAAATGTTTTGCATTACCGAGGTGATAATTGTTGAACCACCAGGCGTGCCAATCACCATTTTAAGTTTCCCCTCTTTTTCTACAATGGTAGGCGTCATAGCACTTAACATTCTTTTTTGAGGGGCAATCGCATTAGCTTCCGCACCTAATAATCCAAACATATTGGGCTCACCGGGTTTAGAACTAAAGTCGTCCATTTCATTATTTAGAAAGAATCCTGCATCCTTAACATACACTTTAGATCCATAAGCTCCATTTATTGTAGTGGTAACTGCTACGGCATTTCCAAACTGATCAATAATAGAATAGTGTGTTGTTTCGTCACTTTCTGGTAAGGTGATTTCGCCATACGTAATATCGGTAGATTTGGTGGCCTTATCCCAATTAAAATCAGACATTCTTTGCGATAAGTAATAGGGGGAAAGTAAGGTGTCAATAGGCACATGTACAAAATCAGGGTCGCCTAAAAATTCAGATCGATCGGCATAAGTTCTTCGTTCTGCTTCTGTTATTAATTGAACATATTCTAAAGAGTTATGAGCATATTGATTGATGTTATAGGGCTCAATACTTTTTAAAATTTGACCAATACAAATTCCACCACTAGATGGTGGAGACATAGAAATAATCTTATTACCTTTATAGTCAAATGTTATTGGTTTTCTCCATTGTGCTTCATAGCTTGCTAAATCTTCTTTTGTTATAATTCCACCTAAACTTTGAACATATTCCACCAACATATCAGCTGTTTTTCCTTTATAGAATTCATCTCTGCCATTATCTTTTATTCTTGTTAATGTTAACGCTAGTGCGGGATATTTTATAGTATCACCAACCTGCCATTCTTTATCTAAAAGGATAGTCCGTTTGTTTGCTTTCTCAAAAAGAGGGCGGTATGCATTCAACATTCTCGCTTGGTGTTTGGTAACAACAACACCGTTCGTAGCTAAATCTATGGCAGGTTGCATAAGTTTTTCAATGGGTAGGGTACCAAATTTTTTATGAACTTCAAATAACCCAGCCACAGTGCCAGGCACGCCAACTGCCATAGCTCCCAAGGTGCTTTTATTGGGAATTACATTCCCTTTTTTATCTAAATACATATCTCTCGAGGCTTTGAGAGGAGCTTTTTCACGATAATCAATACTTCCTGTTTTACCATCCTTTAATCGATAAACCATAAAACCACCACCTCCAATATTGCCTGCAAATGGATAGGAAACGAGCAATGATAAATCAGTGGCAACCATAGCGTCAAAAGCATTGCCACCCTGTTTCATAATAGCTAATCCAATTTTGGAAGCCTCTTCTCTCGCAGATACCACCATGGCAGAATCGGCAAGAATACCATAGGTTCTATGATCTTCGGTTTCAAGTATTGTAGTTTTTGGGGCACTTTTTTTACATTGTATGACAAGGAAGCAAATGCTTAAAATAAGTAGGATTTTTTTCATTTAAATAAAATTATACGAACCTTTTTACTTATGGTTATTTAGATAAGTTATTGTAAGATATATTATTAATTGCTGTTTCAATCAGAAAACAATTAGACTAATATGCCTTTATTTATTAAGTATTATTTTTGTTTGTTCAGATGATAAGTTACGTAAATCTTCAAAGAAGGTTGTAAAGTCATCTTCAAAATCAGTATAATAAAGTTGTAAATCTTCAATGGCTAAATTCATTTTAGAGATATTTTTTGTTCTTTTATTCATACCTATTAATACCGTTTCTATCCCTTCAATAGTTCTATAATTGTACAACCAATTGTCTTTTATCATATAAGGCAATAGCTTTTTAATTTTTTCAGGAAGAATTTCATGATTGTCCGTTAATAGTGTATAAAACTGTTGTGCATACGTATTCAGTTCTATATCGCTGTATTTTGACCAATTTTTGGCCAAATAGTGATCATATAAAATATCAATAATTACGCCATTATAATGTCGGTATCTTGGATGAAGTCTTTTTTTACTCTTACGAACAATTGGGTGTGTATCTGTAAATGAATCAATTTTTCGATGAAGTTTAATCCCTTTTTGAACAGTAATAGGAAGGTGTTTATATTTATTTCCAACAATTCCATCAGCAATAAAATTACCAATTTTAAGTTCATCGTTATTACCAGAGAGATAAATATGTGCTAAAAAGTTCATTCTCGAAAGGTAGGAAAAAAAGTCTTCAGTCGGCGTCAGCAACAGGTAGTTTTTCTGTATTATTTAATTGCTAATAATTGGAGCTTGAAGTTGAAAACAAGTGCTCTTTTGATTACTTATTATAACACGAAAGATTACGATGAACTGAACGAATTAGATCTGTACTATGCAACTAAAAGTAAAATGAGTATAGCGTATTAATAAGAATTTAAGTTGCCTTTTTCCTATTTTACAGGTTTTTCAAATGACCAGTCCATTTTTTGGAAAGCAGCTACAAGGCTAGATTTTTGGCTTGTTTTACAAACAAAAAAGTCATAATTGGCTATCATTGCTGTTAGTCCTTTCGTATTAATACCTGCATTAGCAGAACTTAAATAGTAACTTGGCCAATCATTAGCTCTAATAGATCTGAATTTATATTTTTCTGTATGCAACATGTTGGCTAATGCCTTTTTTACACCTTTTGCATCTTCACTGTATCCCATTAATTTATAAAAGGTGAGTAATTGCCCAACGGCATCTTTAAAATATAAAATGTCATTTTGAGCTTTGGTCCATTTAGCTAAAAAAGGATTGGGTTCTATAACAATTTCACCTTTAAAATTCTTTTTATCCCAATTAGGAATAGATTGAACAGCAATATCTTTAAAGACGTAATCAAATTTCTTAGGATCTAAAAGTGCCAGCCAAATTTTTTCAGTAATATCTATAACTTCATCGTCGTTGTAAAAAGAACTTCCTAATAATGATACGATATTTTGAATATCAGCTTTTTTAAAATTAGCCTCTTTTAAGTTAGGTTTTTCTTTTTTATATTCCTTTATAGTACTGTGAAAACGTATTGCAGAATAATCTGGTTGAGCAAAAAGATCAACATTAAATGTAATTAACGCTAAACAGATAAGTATGATGTTTTTCATCATGTTGTCATTAGTTTTTATTTATTAATAGCTGGTTCGGCGTTGCATGGAAAAAAACCGCTCCCTTAAAGAACGGTTTTTTAATTACTTGAGTATAATTTTTTTTATAAAATTTAGGGTTGAATAAAATCCCATTCAATTTTTTTGAAAAGTTCTGTTATTTCGTCCTTCTTTTCAAGTTTACAAACGATGATGTTATAATATCCTTTCGTAACCAATGCTACTAATCCTTTTGGTGCTAAATCGGCATTTACAGTTTCTAAATAAGAATATGCCCAATCGTCATCTTTAGGATCTTGAAAGTTAATATTTTTTGTGATTAGTAATTCATTAAACGATGATTTCACACCTTCAGCATCATCACCATAAGTAATTAATTCATAGTGACTTAATATTTTGCTTAATGCCAATTGAAAATAGGGAAACTCGTCGCTATTGATAGTCCATTCAGTAAGGTATGGGTTAGGTTCTAAAACTAGTTCACCTTTAGCATTTACTTGGCCCCAATTATTAATTGTTTTTACGGCAAAATCCTTAAAAACAAAATCAAATAGTTTAGGGTTAGAAAAAGCCAGCCATGCTTTATCTACGATGTCTTTTTTTTCTTTCTCTGAATAAAGGGAATCGCCAAGATTATCAATAATACTTGATAATAGTTCTTTGTCGATACCTAATTCTTGAGTTCTGGGTTCGTCGTTTTTGTATTCATATATTTTACTACTGAAAATAACCTTAGAGTAGTCAGTTGTTTGAGAAACTGCTGCATAGGTGAATACCAGGAATGTTAAAATAGAGAGTAGTGTTCTTTTCATAGAGTTACTTTAATTACACTTCGCTTTTACACACGAAAATTAATAATATTTTAGTGAAATAATATTAATTTTATAAATACAATAAATTGGTAATAAATAGAATTTAGGGGTTCTATAAGACTGCTAAAGTAACGAATATTTCATTACATTACAATAAAATCAATATAAAGTATGGTTTTCTATTTAAATGGTAAGAAAATGATAGTATTCTGTTTATTTAATAATAAAACATACCGATTGGTCTTAAAATAAACCTTAAAAACAGTAATTAAAATAATAAAATAAAGGGGTCTTAATAGACTTTTTAACCATTTAACATTACAGGCATAACAAGCATTGTAATATGCTCACCTTCTTCTAAACCATCAATAGGTGTCAAAATTCCAGCTCTATTGGGTAATGACATTTCTAATAAAATTTCATTTGATTCTAAATTGTTTAACATCTCTGATAAAAATTTAGAATTAAAACCTATTTGCATATCATCACCTTCATAGTTACATTTTAAGCGTTCGTCTGCTTTATTTGAAAAGTCAATATCTTCTGCAGAGATATTTAATTCAGTGCCTGCCATTTTTAAACGTATTTGATGTGTCGTTTTGCTTGAGAATATAGAAACACGACGAACAGAATTTAAAAATGAACTTCTTTCTAAGGTTAACTTATTTGGGTTCTCTTTAGGAATAACCGCTTCGTAATTTGGATACTTACCATCAATTAGACGACAAACTAAAACTGTTTTGTCTATAGTAAATTTGGCATTCGCATCGTTATATTCAACACTAACGTCTTCTTGCGAACCTGATAGAATGTTCTTTAATAAGTTCAATGGTTTTTTAGGCATAATAAACTCAGCGACTTCACTTGCACTAACATCATTACGTGTATATTTAACCAGTTTATGAGCATCTGTAGCTACAAAAGTTAAATTTTCTTTAGAAAATTGAAAGAAAACACCACTCATTACAGGACGTAAATCGTCGTTACCAGAAGCAAAAATAGTTTTAGATATTGCAGTTGCTAATATATCTCCTGTAATTACAGTTTTACTAGGTTCTTCTAATTCAACTGCTTTCGGAAATTCTTCACCATCAGCATATGCTAAGGCATACTTACCACTTTCAGAGCTGATTTCAAGCGTATTATTTTCTTCAACAACAAAGGTTAAGGGTTGTTCTGGAAAAGTTTTTAAAGTATCTAATAATAATCTTGCATTGATGGCAACTTTACCATCTTCGTCAGCCTCAGCTTCAATAATTGTAGTCATTGTAGTTTCTAAATCTGATGCAGAAACTTTTAACTGATTATTTGACAATTCAAATAAGAAATTGTCTAAAATTGGTAATGTATTGCTATTATTGATAACACCTCCTAAAACTTGAAGTTGCTTTAATAATTGATTACTTGAAACTATAAATTTCATCTCTGTATAATAGGTTAAAATGTTCAATGTTTAGTCACTACCTTTTGCAGTAATTAAACGAGTTATATCAAAGCTCACAATGAAGTCTTCTAATATATTTACAAATATAGATTAATATATAGGAGCTAAAAAAATAAATTTTACTGTTTTATTCACAATCGTAAATTTTAAGTAGATTTGTGAGCCTAAGATTTAATTAGACTGATTAAAATTTATGAAAAAAATACTATTATTACTGGTAATTCTTGTTTTTGTTTTGCCAATTAATGCTCAAAAGCCTAATAAACCCAGTACTTCTGAGATTTACGAATCGATACAGAAATTAAACTTTTTAGGAACAGTACTATATGTAGCCGCACATCCTGATGATGAAAATACACGATTAATCTCCTATTTTTCGAATCATATTAAAGCCAGAACCGGATATTTGTCAATAACTAGAGGTGATGGTGGACAAAATTTAATAGGTTCTGAATTACAAGAACTTTTAGGAGTTATAAGAACACAAGAGTTATTAGCTGCACGAAGAACAGATGGTGGTGAGCAATTTTTTTCAAGAGCCAAAGACTTTGGGTATTCTAAGCATCCTGATGAGACCTTATCTATATGGAATAAAGAGGAAGTTTTAAAAGATGTGGTTTCCATTATTAGAAAATTCAAACCAGATGTTATTATTAATCGTTTCAATCATAGAACACCAGGTACTACACATGGACATCATACGTCATCTGCAATGTTAAGTGTAGAGGCATTTGATTTAGTTGGGGATAAAAATTTTAAAAGTCACAATCTATATGGAACGTGGCAACCAAAGAATTTATTTTTTAATACCTCTTGGTGGTTTTATGGAAGTCAAGAAAAATTTGATAAAGCTGATAAAACAAATTTATTAAGTTTTGATATGGGAGTTTATTATCCTTCTAAAGGATTGTCTAACCCTGAAATTGCGTCATTAAGTAGAAGTCAACATAGATCTCAAGGTTTTGGTAGCACAGGTTCAAGAGGTTCTGAATTAGAATATATAGAACTATTAAAAGGTACAATGCCAAAAAGTGGAAATATCTTTGAAGGGGTTGACACATCTTGGAACAGAGTAGTGGGAGGGAAAGTAATTGCTGATATTTTGGGTAAAGTGCAACAAGAATTCGATTTTAAGAATCCAGACCATAGCATACCTGAATTAATGAAGGCCTATCAATTGATTGATAATTTACCTGAGGGGCATTGGAAATCTTTAAAATTACCTGAAATTAAAAGTGTTATCGCAGCCTGTGCGGGATTGTATTTAGAGGCTAAAGCAGAAAGTTCATATAGTGCTTTAAATGAAAAGGTGAATATTGACATTGAAGCCATTAATAGGAGTGATGTACCTATTAAATTAACTGGTGTTAATTTGATGACTTCTTTCGAAAGTCCTATAAAAGGTCAAGAGTTTGCACACGTAAAAGATTTGGACAATAATCAATCATATACGTATACAGATCAACTTTACATTTCTGACAAAGAACAATTTACGGCTCCTTATTGGTTGACTGATGTGAGTACGTTGGGGATGTATAAAGTTAAAGATCATACCTTAATAGGTAACCCAGAAACACCACATAAAGCCACTGCAGTTTTCAGTTTGGTTATTGATGGTTTTCCTATTGACATAAAAAAGCCTATTGTTTATAAATATAACGATCCTGTAAAGGGTGAAGTGTATCAACCTTTTGAAATTTTACCAGTAGTAACGGCCAAAATTTCGAATAAAGTAAATATTTTTTCTGATAATTCAGTGAAAGAAATACCAGTAGTCATAAAATCTTCAAAAGATAATTTATCAGGTTCAGTTAATTTATGTTATCCTTCTGATTGGAAAGTAAATCCCGAAAAGATTGACTTTACCATCGCTAATAAAGGTGGAGAAAAAACAGTTATTTTTACGGTAACACCACCAAAAAATCAAAGTGAAGGATTAATGTCACCTATGGTAACTATCGGCGATAGTGTTTATACCAAAGAATTGATAAACATCGATTATGACCATATTCCTAAACAAACAATTTTAATGCCGTCAGAAGCTAAATTGGTGCGATTAGATATTAAAAAGAAGGGGAATTTAATAGGATATATTCAAGGTGCAGGAGATCAAATTCCTACAAGTTTGGCACAAATTGGATTTAAAGTTGAGGAATTAAGCGAAGACAATATAAGTTTAAATACGTTGAACAAATACGATGCTGTTGTGTTGGGTATTAGAATCTACAATGTAAGTGATAAAGCAAAATTCTACCAAGCCGCACTGCATAAATATGTAGAAAATGGAGGTACATTAATTGTTCAATACAATACGAACAGGGGGTTGAAAGTAGATACTGTGGCTCCTTATGAATTGAAATTATCGAGAGATAGGGTAGTAGAAGAAGATGCTACGGTAGGTTTTTTATCAGAAAATTACGGATTGTTAACTTCACCGAACACCATAGAACCAAAAGATTTTGAGGGGTGGATTCAAGAACGTGGGTTGTATTTTCCAAATGAATGGAGTAAAGATTTTACGCCAATATTATCAATGCATGATAAAGGAGAGTCGACTAAAAAAGGAAGCCTACTTATAGCAAAATACGGAAATGGGCATTTCATTTATACTGGTATTAGTTTTTTTAGAGAACTTCCTGCAGGTGTACCCGGAGCTTATAAATTATTCGCTAACATGATTTCAGTTGGTAAAAAATAAGAACAAATCTAATGAACGAGGATAAGAAATATACATGGCAAAAATTATATACATGGGTTTTAGTGGCCAATGCATTTTACGTGGTATTGTTTTATTTAATAATGAAATTATTTTCTTAAAAAATAGCTATGCAGCAAATTGATTGGATAATTTTAATCTGTACTCTTATTTTTATAGTTGCCTATGGTGTTTACAAAACCAGAGGAAGTAAAAATGTACAAGATTTTATTCGAGGAGGTAACGAATCTAAATGGTGGACTATTGGTTTGTCGGTTATGGCTACACAAGCGAGTGCCATTACATTTTTGTCCACTCCTGGCCAAGCATTTCATGACGGAATGGGCTTTGTGCAATTCTATTTCGGCGTACCTATTGCCATGGTTATTATTTGTTTGGTATTCATACCTATTTACCATCGTCTTAAAGTATTTACCGCATATGAATATCTCGAAAGTCGATTTGATTTAAAAACGCGAAGTTTGGCAGCTATTTTATTTCTTATTCAAAGAGGTTTAGCTGCGGGAATAACAATTTATGCACCTGCCATTATCTTATCAGCTGTACTGGGTTGGGATTTAATAACGCTGAATATCACCATAGGAATTTTAGTAATTATTTACACAGTTTCAGGTGGTACCAAAGCGGTGAGCGTAACTCAGAAAAGTCAAATGGCTGTTATTTTTACAGGTATGTTTATTGCTTTTTTTATGATTGTTAATGCCTTGCCAGCGGATGTTACTTTTACAAAGGCCTTAGATATTGCAGGAGCAAGTGATAAGATGAAAATATTAGATTTTTCATTCGATTTAGATAATAGATACACATTCTGGAGTGGTATTATTGGAGGTAGTTTTTTAGCATTGTCTTATTTTGGTACAGATCAAAGTCAGGTACAACGTTACCTTTCTGGGAAGTCCATAAAAGAAATGCAATTGGGGTTGCTTTTTAATGGTTTGTTAAAAGTACCTATGCAGTTCTTTATATTGTTAGTTGGGGTTATGGTATTTGTTTTTTATCAATTTAATGCTACCCCTTTAAACTTTAGTCCAATTGCTACTGAGACGGTATTAAACTCATCTTATTCTGATGAATATAAAGTGTTACAGGAAGAGCAAGATTTGATTTTCGACAAGAAACAATTGTTAATCAATGAATTTGTAGAAACGGAGAATGAAGACTTAAGTAAACAAATATCTGTAATTAATAATACTGATAAGGCCAATAGAGAAGCAGCACGTGAATTGATTAAATTGGCCGCTAAGGAAAAAGATGTCAAAGTCGAGGCGAATGACAAGGATTATGTTTTCATCCATTTTATTTTAAACAATTTACCCAGAGGTTTAATTGGTTTGTTATTGGCTGTAATTTTATCGGCGGCCATGTCTTCAACGGCATCAGAGCTGAATGCTTTAGGTTCTACAACAGCATTAGATCTATACAAGCGGAATGTAGTTGGTGAGAAATCGGAAAAGCATTTTATGATCGCTTCAAAGTGGTTTACATTATTATGGGGTGTTATTGCGATTTTAATAGCCTGTGTTGCCAATTTATTTGATAATTTGATACAGCTTGTAAATATAATTGGTTCCATATTTTATGGGAATGTACTCGGAATGTTCTTGTTGGCCTTTTTCATAAAATTTGTGAAGAGTAATGCGGTATTTACCGCGGCACTTATTACACAAGTAATTGTTATAGCAATTTATTATTTTACAATGTTCTTACCGGAAAGTCAAGGCGAAAAAGCCATGTTAAGTTATCTATGGTTGAATTTAATTGGTTGTGGTTTGGTAATGGGTATCGCAATTATTATACAAGCTACATCAGGAACAAAAAATAGGCAATTGGCTTAATAGTTTGATAGATAATTAAATGGTAACCAAGATGTCAATAGGCATCCATACCTTGTTTTCTAATGAATACCATACCTGAATCCATGATTGCTCATGTACCTTCCAAGAAGCTGCTGTGATTTCAATTTCATGGGTTAGATATTCTTTGTTAGGATACCGTTCTTTTATTAATTCTTCTAAATTAAAGGGAATATGATTTGCGGTTATTTTAATGATTTCTTTTTCTTGAGGCGTTCCATATTTTACTGTCGCTTCAGTTAAAGAGAGCATGTTTAATTCTTTTGTTGTTTTTGAAATAAGCGACGCGTCTGTTTCATTTTTTGCAATAGCATCATGCGTTTCTTCTTTTGGATTGGCTACGGTATCCTTTTTATCTTCACAAGAAAATATAAGAATCCAGAAGAATACCAAAAATACAATATGTTTAAATTTTATCATCATAGGTTAGCAAGTAGTATGTTAGGTAACGGAATGAAATTTAATAAATTACGCATTTGTGCGAACTTCAATTGGTTTCCATTCATTTTCTATAAATAAATACCATACCGTAAGTTCTGTGCTTGTTGGTCTTTTCCATTGAGCTTCAAGAAAAAATACTTTTTTAGACTTATATTCTTTATTTGGAAAATAGGTGTCTACAATGGCCAATTGTTCTTCAGAAAGATTTTTTGCTGCTACCTTTTTCTTATTACTGATTTGTGGCTCACCATAGACCTGAATGGCATTTGTGAATTTTACATGACTTAAATATAATTTTTCTTTTTGGATATCATCCGCTTTAGCATTGGTGTTCACTACTTCTTTAGTATTACAAGAAATTAATGATAGAACGATTAGTAGGGTTGCAAAAATTTTCATGATGTTTGTTTTTTATTATTTAAAACAAAAGTATCTGAAAACCTAGGCGTGCAAAAGCTGGTTTTTGGTGAAAATGAGTACCCTGAATACAGGGGTGTTCTTTAGAAGTGGTTGTAAAATAGTAGTTTATAGAGGTGAAGCTAAATAAGAAGCACAAATTTTTTTTTATTCTTCTTTAATGAGATTGTATTTTTTCATAATATCTAGAATATCAGGAATAGGCAGTGCCTTAATGGTGTGGTTATTTCTACCAGTCATATCTTTAGCGGCGAATAGTGAATTGATAATTGCTTCTTCTGTAGCTTCAATCGTTGCCATAAATAGTGGCGTCGTTTTACTGTTTTTTAATTCTTTACGTTGATAAAAAGTGGAGTCATTTTTTGAATCAATTAAATTTTCTTTTGCTGTAGAAAGAGCAATCACATAATCACCACTTCCATTGGAGGCAATGCCACCTGTTTTTGCGAGTCCTAACATGGCTCTTTTAGCCATTCTTTCTAGGTTTCTTGAACCTATTGGAGCATCGGTAATTACAACAATCATACAGGAACCATCCGCTTCCATTTCATTTTTATAGGGGTAGCTATTGAGTTCTTTTGCAATGGGAGCACCATTGATTTGTAATACGCCACCAAAATTAGTTTGTACTAATACTCCGACGGTATAGCCACCTAATGCTTCTGGTATCACTCTAGAGGAAGTTCCAATTCCACCTTTAAATCCAAAACAAACAGTACCAGTTCCAGCACCCACATTACCTTCTTCTACATTTGAAGTGCTTGCATTTTTAATAGCGTCTAACACATGCTTTTCTTTAACATGCCTTCCTTGAATATCATTAAGATAACCATCATTGGTTTCTCCTACAACGGAATTTACCGATCTTACATTTCGATTTTCGGTTTGGTTTAAGGTATATGTAATCAATGCGTCAGAAGCTTTCGGAACACTTAAGGTGTTCGTTAAAATTATAGGGGTTTCTATATTTCCTAATTCTTTTACCTGACTATACCCTGCTAATTTTCCAAAACCATTACCTATATAAATAGCTGCTGGTACCTTTATTTGGAATATGTTTTTAGCGTGTGGTAAAATGGCGGTGACTCCGGTTCTAATGCTATCACCATCAATTAAAGTAGTGTGTCCTACTTTTACGCCATCCACATCAGTAATTGCGTTTTGTTTTCCCGTTTTCATAACGCCAATTTCAATACCATAATCTCGGGCTCTTTTTTCTTGAGATGAGATGCTTTGAGAAATTAATACTGCAAAAAATAAAATATAGTTGAAGTTCATTTATGTATAGAATAATTTGAATTTAAAGAGCTATTACAACCACTTTTTCTTTTTAAAATAGAATAACAATCCAATTCCGATAGCTATAGAAATAGCCCAGAAATAATAATATCCATATTCCCATTTTAATTCAGGGATGGTTTCGAAATTCATTCCATAAATACCTGCAATAAAGGTTAGTGGAATAAAAATGGTAGCCATAATGGTAAGTACTTGCATTACCTGATTCATTTTAAGACTCAAGCTAGACAGGTAACTATCTTTTAAACCTGAAACTACATCTCTATAAGATTCTAAGATGTCAATAATTTGAATGGTATGATCATGAACATCATTAAAATATTTAATGTTTCTCGGGCTAATAAATTTGTCATTATCACGAAGTAATTTATTGACAGATTCCCGTAAAGGATAGATAGACCTTCTCAATACTAATAAAACATTTTTATAGGCATGAATTTTCTGTAATGATTTTTGTGAGGGATCGTTAAAGATTTCATCCTCTAAATCTTCAAGGTCATTACCAATGTTTTCAATGGCAATAAAGTAATTATCAACAATGGAATCTATGAGCGAATAAAATAGATAATCATTCTTTTTACTTCGTATTTGTCCTTTAGGAGCTTCAATCCGTTCTCTTATATGGCCAAAGACATCACCTGTTTTTTCTTGAAAACTAATGACATAATCTTTACTTAAAACCAGGCTAATTTGCTCACTATCAATGGTTTTTTCCACTTCGTCGTAACGTAGCATCTTTAAAGATAAGAAGAGGTAATTCTCATATTCTTCCACTTTTGGTCTTTGATTGGTGTTGGAGACATCTTCAAGTAATAAATTGTCAAGTTTAAAAATATCATGAAATTCATTAATGAGTTGGTAATTATGTATTCCATCAACATTAATCCAATTTACAGAATTGGGCTGCATGTATTTGTGAAGCTCTGCACAGGTGTCATATTTTACTTTAGAGAGCTCTTGAGGATTATAACTTATCATTTCTAATATAGCAGCTTCTGATCTTTCTTTACCAATATAGGTAATGCTGCCAGGAGGCAAGCCCGCTTTTTTAGAGGCGTTTGATTTCCTGTGTCTGATAGGTTTTTTTTTCAAGAGGTTTAAATTAAGGTTCTGTTTCAAAGATACTAAATTAAATAATTAGATATAGTAGCACAATTGACTGTTCATAACTCACCTAGAATGAAATACTATTTAAATTAAACTTCAATACTTTTAAAAAAGCACCATGTTACTTAGCATTACCATTTGTAAGGTACCGTTCCGGTGGAATCAACTTGATGTCCCCATTTTTTAACATACGTTGGTCCTGTTAAAAACGCATCGTCTAATGAGTTGAGTTGTTCAGCAAGTAATGCTTCCAAGTTTTTGGAAATAGAATTATAATCCGGATTTCCGATCAGATTGTTTAATTGATAGGGGTCTGCAATATTATCAAAAAGCAACCATTCGCCATTTAAGTCTTTAGCATAGGTATGTGTCTTTGTTACAATTCCTCTAAACTCTTTACCTCCTCGGCTTCTGTTCCATTGACCAAAAGGCTGAATACATGCTACAAGTGATGCTTTTCTATCATCTTCTTTTTTACCAAGTATTACTTCAGTAATATTTTCTCCATCTAAATTTTCTGGTATAGAAGCCCCTGACATTCCCAATAGGGTAGGAAGTATATCTAAGGTATTTAATAAGAAATCACTTTTTTTGCCTTCTTTTCCAAGCAATGCTGGATATTTAACAATAAAAGGTACTTTAACCGACTCTTCATAGATGCGTTGTTTTTTCGTTTCGCCATGGCTATTAATCATATCTCCATGATCAGAAGTAAACACGAAAATAGTGTTATCTTCAATATTACTTCGCTTTATGGCATCTTGTAATTGTTTAATGTAGCTATCAAGGGCAGAGCAATGTGCATAATATCCTTTTAATATGGCTTTTGTTTTCTCGGCAAGTTTTTCTGGTACATTTTGTCTTAGCTGTATATCAACATTTTCATATAAATCTTGAAATTCTTTAGGAGCCGTTGCATACGGAGCATGAGGTGGCCCCCAAGATAGCATTAAGGTAAAAGGTTTATCACTTTTAGACTGTTCTTCTATATAGGCAATAGCATCTTTTGTTTGAGCTTCAGCATCATAGCCATCCCAATTATGTAATTTATCATCGGTTCCCCAATAGGTAGAGTTATTGTAGCTGTGCGTACATTCTAACACTTTCCAATAATCAAAACCCTGTCTTCTTTCTTTCGGTATATAAGCAGAACGACCGTTACCATCTAAATGCCACTTTCCAATATAAGCTGTATTATATCCTTCTTGCTTAAAGAGCTTGGCAAAACTATTGGATGCTGGATTAAGCCTAATATCATTCATAAACATGCCCGTTTTTAATGGATATTGGCCCGTTAAGAGCATGGCTCTATACGGCGTACAAACGGGACTTGTAGAAACGGTATTGGTAAAATAAACGCCCTCAGAAGCAAGCTGATCAAGGTTGGGTGTTTTTACATCTTTATTGCCGAGATAGCCCATAGATGCTGCTCTCCATTGATCTGCAAAAACAAATACGATATTTGGTTGTTGAACCTTTGTGCTACATGAAATAAGTGTTGCAGTAATGCATAATATAAAAATAAGTTTTTTCATGATACGAATATAAAAATTTGTCACATTGTAAATGCAACAAAACCTTTGTTAAAGCACCAATACTCCCTGTTTTTGTTTTAAATTGTTGTGGTGCGTATTTTCTATTTGCTTTTCTTTGAAATTTTTAAAGATTTATTAATCCCATTAATTCCCCCAATAATCCAAAAAATCCCAAAAACCAATAAAATTAATGGGTTAATGTGAATTTGTTTATAAGAGAAAAAAACGGTTACAATCCCTAATACCAGCATTAGTATTCCAGCAATTAAGAGTTTTTTAGGATTATTATGTTGCATATTAAAGATCAATTAAAGTATTTATTTCTTTGAAAGGAGTGAAAATGAAACTTTTGGGAGGCATTCTAATAACATTTTCTTCAATTAATTTTCCATTACGATAAAGTTTGTAATTCTGAATATTTAAAACAATGGAGTCACCTTTTTTTACTGAACTAATACTATTAAAAACTAAATTTGCTTTGTTGTTTTTTATTACGCCTAAATATCGCTTTAAACTTTTTCTCTCATCGTAATTTTGAATGTTTGATTCGGTTATTTCAATTACGATTATACCAAGGTTCTGCTCATAGGTTAAAGGTTTTACTTCTGTTATTTTACCTTTTAGTTTTAAATTAACCTCTTTATAATATTTATTATCCTCTTTGTATTCATTTGAGTCAATAATAATTGAAACCACAAAAATGGAAATCATTATGGATATTACTACAAAACTTCGTTTCAACCTCTTTTTATTTATTTTGTTCAAATTCACCACAATAATTGTACAACCACATCGCAGTTATATTATTTATAGTTGCAAGTTATAAATTTAATTAATTTTTAGGTGCTGAGATAAATTTTCTGAGTTAATAAAACTTTTGAAACTAAAGAACAGCGTTAGCCTTTTGTATCGGCAATAAAAGTAGGTAGACTAAGCTTAAATTTCACAGAAATTAACCGAATCAATATTACTATCAGAGAAGTAATAATATAGTTGATATTAACTGGTACATTAAATGTACTTAAGGCTAAAAATGTGATGGCTCCAACAATACAGGCACTGGCATAAATTTCTTTATGAAAAATTACGGGTATTTCATTACAAAGAATATCTCTAATTACACCTCCAAAAGTTGCAGAAACCACTCCTAAAGCTACGCAGATAATAGGATGTAAATCTTGCTGTACGCCAATTTCAGTACCAATGATGGTAAAGATACCGAGTCCGATAGTATCAAATAAAAATAAGGAAGTGCTTAAGTAGTTTATCTTTTTTCTAATAATTATCGCAAAAATAGTAGCACCAATAATTGCATAGACATAGTTGAGGTCAAGCATCCAACCTACTGGAGTTCTTCCAATAAGCACATCACGTAAGGTTCCGCCACCAACGGCTGTTGCAAAAGCAATAATAAAAACACCAAAAGGATCAAACTTTTTATGGATAGCGGTTAATGTACCAGATACAGCAAAGGCGATAGTTCCTAAAAGATCTAAAGAATAAAATATAGTCATGGGTTCAATTAATAAACAAATTACAAGTACCAAATAACAACTAATGTTCACATCTCAATAAAACAAAATAATTTAATTTTTTTAATTTTTGAGATTTATTTGGTTTTTGTTATCTGATTTTTTGTTGCTTTTTTATTGTTGTGTATAATAGTTGTAATCTTTTATGACCAAATCAACAAAGTCAACGGCCATCATATCTGTTTTTATATCTGTTATTTCAATAATTTTTTTATGTAATTTAACGATAACGCCATGATTTCCTTTTCTTTTAGCGGTTCTATATAACTCTTTAATCGATTGAATATCAGCATCAGAAAGCATGGTGACTTGAGGGTATGTTGGTACATAATTATCAGGAATATCTGCTACTAACGTATCGTGAATTGTAACTCGTTTTTTTTCTGAAATAACCGTTGTAGATGCTGCAATATCTCCAAGACGTTGCCCTTTACCATTTAATAATAACGTTAGTAAAGCTATAGAGCCAGAAGCAATGTCTATATCAATTAAACGTAACATCCATCGTATTAGGTAACTGCCAAAAGTAGGTTTAGATCCATCTATTTTTACTACGCGTATTTTATTAGCATATTTTCCTGGTGTTTGTCCATTCATTAATACTTCAAAGATTAAGCTGTAAAAGAAAATAGGTAATCCCATAATAGTAAGGATGAGCCAAGAATCCATATTTTGTTCAATGCCAATAGCGTTTAATATCAAAAACATTATAATGTAATACCCAACAATAATTAATAGATCTATAAGAAAAGAACCTATTCTGGTACTCACATTGGCAACATTTTGATTAATGCTTACATTTTGGGCGGTTTCTATTTGAAAATTATCCATTTTTACGTTTATTTGTACAAATAGTTTTGGAAACTAAAAACAGGCGAATATAAAAAGAATCTACAATTTAAAATATGATTTTTCTTTTTATAAAAGAATTAAAAAATAGCAATGCGAGAAGCGGCTTTTGTAAAAAAACATAAGGAAAGATGGCAGTTATTTGAAAATGTGCTATCCAACCAACAACAAATTTCGCCCGATAAATTATCTGATTTATACATAGAAATTACAGATGATTTGAGTTATGCCAAAACCTTCTATCCTAAAAGTAATACTGTAAAATACTTAAATACAGTAGCGTCTACTGCTCATAGAAAGATTTACAAAACAAAAAAAGAAGGAAAGAATAGACTTGTTAGTTTCTTTAAAACGGAATTTCCTTTAGCGTTTTATGCCCATCGTAAACAATTATTAATTGCGTTTTTAGTATTTGCATTTTTTACCATAGTAGGTGCTTTTTCTGCTGCTAAAGATGGTGACTTTGTGAGGCTTATACTTGGTGATTCTTATGTGAATATGACTCTAGAAAATATTGCCAAAGGTGATCCAATGGCTGTTTATAAGCAGGAAGGCGAAACGGCAATGGCGGTTTCAATAACTATTAATAATATAAAAGTAGCCATGTATGCTTTTCTATTGGGGATGTTATTCTCTGTAGGTACGCTGTATATAATGATGCGAAATGGTATCATGTTAGGTTCCTTTTTGTATTTTTTTTACGACAATGATTTACTATGGGAATCAACCCGTACCATTTGGATCCACGGTACCATAGAAATTTCGGTGATAGTGATAGCCTCATGTGCGGGAATGGTATTAGGTAATGGTCTCCTTTTTCCGGGAACGTATACCCGATTAGATTCTTTTAAACGCAGTTTCAAGGCGGGGTTAAAAATTATGGTTAGTACCATTCCGTTTTTTATTGTCGCAGGTTTTTTAGAAGGGTTTGTGACAAGACATACAGAAATGCCAGATTGGTTGGCTTTATTAATTATAGCGGCCTCCTTATTTAGTATATTATATTATTACGTTTATTATCCAATCAAATTAACCAAACAAAATCTAGAATATGGAGAATCATAGTTTTATTGAATTTAAAAAGGAAAGAGATTTGGGTGCCATAATTAATGACACTTTTGCCTTTATTAGAGAAAATTGGAAATCTTATTTTAGTGCCATAATTAAAATTGCAGGACCATTTATTTTGGCGGGATCAATATTGATGGTTGTAATTTTAGGTTATTACCTAGGAGTTGCTGGTGAAATGGCGGGTATGGTAAATAGTTCAAATCCTAATGATATGTTTGGATTAATGATACCTATGTTTGGGTGGATTGGCTTGATGGTAGTCGTATTTATGTTGGTCTTTATCATGGTGTCTTTAACATCGTTATATTATATAAAATCTTATATAGAGAATAATGGAGAGGTCAACATTGAGGATGTAAAATCAAATACATATAAAAATATATTTAAATTTTTAGGTTTAGGGATTCTAATAGTGTTAATGATTGGTTTTGGAGCTGTTTTATGTTATTTACCCGGTATTTATTTATGGGTAGTATTATCCTTAGCTACTTCAATTATGGTATTTGAAGATAAAAGTGTTGGCGAAAGTATCTCACATTGCTTTGTTTTAATAAAAGAACAATGGTGGAACACTTTTGGGGTGTTACTTGTGGTAACTATTTTAGTTAATATATTAGGATATGCCTTTTCAATACCTGCAATGTTCTATGATTTGATAAGTGGAGGTACAACAATTGGAAGTAATGATCCCACAGAAATTGTAAAGGCACTTAATGATCCTATTAGTATGGGTTTAAATATAATTTCTTTTATAGGTAAATTTGTATTGTCTTCAATTACATTAATAGCATCTGTTTTTATCTATTACGATTTAAATGAGCAAAAGAATTTAACAGGAACCATCGAAAAAATTGATAGTTTAGGTCAATAATCCTTTGAAAAAAATCTTATTTTACATATTCGTTTTAGTTACTTTAAACAGTAATGCTCAACAAGATTCGCTAAAGGTTCAGGTAGATAAGCAAGCCATTGAATTAAAAAAGTTTGATACGAACAACCTTGACGACTATAATGCAGATAAAAATTTCAATTATAAAGTTGAAATAAGAGAGCCTTCTATGTTAGAGCGGGCACTCGATTGGTTGTATCGAGTGTTTTTGAATATATTAAGAGCTATATTTGGTAATGAGGTTGCCACAGGTATTATGGGATTTTTGGTTAGAATTATACCTTATGCTATTGCAGCGGTTGTATTGTTTTTATTGATAAAATTCTTTTTAAAAGTGAATACAAGTAGCCTTATTTCAGGCACTACAAATACATCAACAGTTCGATTAACTGATGATGAAGAATTGATAAAGAGTGAAGACTTACCCGAATTAATAAAAAATGCAATTGCTCAAAAAAATTACAGACTCGCAGTAAGATACTATTACCTTATGGTTTTACAAAAGCTGTCTAACTCAGAGATAATTGATTGGCAACAACAAAAAACAAATGAAGATTATATTAAAGAAATAACATCCGAAACTTTAAAACATAAGTTTGCGTCAGGTACCTATTTGTATGATTTTGTTTGGTATGGAAATTTTGAATTGAATGAAACAGAGTTTGTAAAAGCAGAAAATCAATTAAACGAACTTACAAAATTGATAAAGTAATTTGAGTAAGAGATCTAAAATATTGTTAGGGGGTGCTATACTCGTGTTTATGGCTTTTATTTATTTGGAAAGCGTTAAGCCTAAGCCATTAAATTGGTTTCCTACCTATGCTGCAAAGCACAAATTACCTTATGGTACTTATGTGTTGCGTAACGAATTAGAAACTATTTTCCCTGATACAGAAATTCAAGACATTACCACTCCTCCTTATGTTTTTTTGCAAGACACAACCAAAATGGGAACCTATTTTTTTGTTAATGATGGAGTAAATTTTGGTGAAGATGAGTTTAACAAGTTGTTGCAATTTGTAGAGCGAGGTAACGATGTCTTTATATCAACGCACGGTACTAATATTGATACCTTACATCTAAAAACCGAGGGGATTTCTTCAGTTGAATATGAGCAAGATGTGTTTTTTAAGCTTTATAATAAGAATTTAAGTAAGAAAGAATTTAGTTTTGATAGAGGTTTTTATAACACTACTTTTTCTGAAATAGATACCTTAAAAGCAACAGTGTTGGGCATAACAGGCTATCTCAATTCGGATGGGGAAAGGGTTTCTGAAGGCATTAATTTCCTTAAAGAACCTTATGGAAAGGGGAATTTTTATTTTCATACTTTTCCTGAGGCATTTACCAATTATTATATTTTAAAATCGCCTAACCAGCAATATACCGCTTCAGTGTTGTCTTATTTAGATGCTTCAAAACCCATTCTTTGGGATGCTTATTATAAAACGGGAAAGAGCCAAATAACATCGCCAATGCAATATATATTAGGCTCAAAAAGTTTGAAATGGGCCTATTATATCACCTTAATTGGGGTACTAATTTTTATTATTTTCGAAGGGAAACGCAAGCAACGTTATATTCCGATTATTACACCATTAAAAAATCAAACTTTGGCATTTACGCGTACCATAGCAAATATGTATTACGAAAAGTCAGAACATAAAAATATTGCAGAACATAAGATTACCTATTTGTTAGAGTATATTCGCACTAAATTACATGTGCCAACGGTAACTATTAATGATAGTTTTTATACTTATGTAGCTTCAAGAAGTGGACATAAATTGGACGATGTAAAAAAGCTTTTTAAACTGATAGACGTAATCCATCAAAAAAATACAATTACAAAGGAAGAATTGATTGGTCTTAATTCTTTAATAGAAAAATTTAAAAATCCTGTATAGACATGGAAAACACGGAACAAACCCCAGAAGAAGGCTTACATTTTAATAGCAGAATAGATTTAAGTAAGTTAAAAATTGCGGTAGAGCAAATAAAAGAACAATTGCATCAAGTAATTGTGGGGCAAGGAGAATTTATGGAATTGCTGTTGGTAGCACTCTTGGCAGATGGACATGTACTGATAGAAGGGGTCCCTGGAGTCGCAAAAACAGTTACGGCTAAGTTATTAGCAAAAACTATTGCTACAGATTTTAATAGAATTCAGTTTACACCCGATTTAATGCCATCAGACGTATTGGGTACGTCAGTATTAAATATGAAAACATCGGATTTTGAGTTTAAAAAAGGACCCATATTTTCTAATCTCGTACTGATAGATGAAATTAATCGTGCCCCTGCGAAGACACAAGCGGCGTTGTTTGAGGTAATGGAAGAACGCCAAATAACAATAGATGGTACTAAGTATTTGATGCCACCACCTTTTATGGTATTGGCCACGCAGAATCCAATAGAGCAAGAAGGTACCTATGCATTACCAGAAGCTCAATTAGACCGTTTTTTATTTAAAATTAA
Organism: Aureibaculum algae; assembly: GCF_006065315.1. Taxonomy (GTDB): domain Bacteria; phylum Bacteroidota; class Bacteroidia; order Flavobacteriales; family Flavobacteriaceae; genus Aureibaculum; species Aureibaculum algae. The sequence goes on from NZ_CP040749.1 coordinate 2,120,462, forward strand.
TGTAGGTTATCCTAATTTAGAGGAAGAGGTGATGATCATTCAATCACACAATAATCGTAAAGGAGCATCGCCACAATCACAAGTAAAATCAGTACTGTCTGAAAAAGATTTAGCGGAGTATAGAAGTAAGATTTATGAAATTTTAGTAGAAGAAAAGATTATTAAATACATCGCAGAAATCATAATTAAAACAAGAAATCATCCACATTTATACTTAGGAGGTTCGCCAAGAGCAAGTATTGCCGTGTTAATGGCATCTAAAGGTTTTGCAGCCATTAATGGTCGTGATTTTGTAATACCTGAAGATGTGAAAAAAGCCATGACTCCTGTGTTAAGGCATAGAATTATTCTAACTCCAGAACGAGAAATGGAAGGAATGACGACGGATAAAGTAATAGAAATGATAGTTCAATCTGTAGAAGTACCGAGATAGTTTATAATAGCAGAAGTTTAATTGTAAGATTGTCCCCTTGAGGGAACTTTAGAGGTGTATGCCCTATTTAAAATATATTTAATTTAATTAGAAAAAATGAGAATTATTCCCGCCATAGACATCATAGATGGTAAATGTGTACGATTATCGAAAGGTGATTATGCTACAAAAAAAATATATAATGAGAGTCCACTCGAAGTGGCTAAGCAATTTGAAGCACATGGCATCAAACATTTACATCTGGTAGATCTAGATGGGGCAAAAGCAAGTCATATTGTCAATTATAAGGTCTTAGAGAAAATTGCTTCTCAAACAAGTTTACATATTGACTTTGGTGGTGGATTAAAATCGGATGACGATCTTAAAATTGCTTTTGATAGTGGTGCAAATCAAATCACTGGTGGAAGTATTGCTGTAAAAAATCCGGAGACTTTTAAAGGTTGGATTCGTAAATATGGTGCAGATAAAATTATTTTGGGTGCAGATGCCTTAGGTGAAAAAATTGCGATAAGCGGATGGTTAGAAGAATCTGATAAAGAATTGATCCCTTTTGTGCATGGCTATCAAGAAGAAGGAATAAAATATGTTATTTGTACAGATATTAGTAAAGATGGGATGTTAGAAGGTCCGTCATTTGAATTGTATAAACGGCTGTTGTCAGAAGTACCAAAGATTAATTTAATAGCTTCTGGAGGTATTTCAACTTTTGATGAACTTCCGAAGCTAGCCGAGTTAGGATGTGAAGGTACTATTATAGGAAAAGCCATCTATGAAAATAGAATTAGTTTGAAACAATTGGAAGACTTTATATTAAAATAGAGATAGGTTGAAAAAAATAATAATACTTACAGTGTTGCTTTTATTTCAAGCATTCATAACTAATGCTCAGAAAGTAGAAACTGTTGTTGAAGTTTCGGGAATTAGTGAATCTGTTAAAAAAGAAAAAGTAGTATTGCCTTCCGAATTAGAAGATCTTACCATTGAAACATTAAAATTATCATACAGGCATCTTAACAGTTTGCCAGATGGAATTTGGGAACTGAAAAAATTAAAAAAACTAGATGTATCACTTAATAACTTAACTGAAATTTCGGAATCAATTAAAAATTTACAACAATTAGAATTTTTAGATTTACGACATAACACTCTAAAAACATTACCTAAAAGCATTGGTGATTTAAGTGCTCTAAAAGAATTAAATTTAAATTTAAATAGAGGAATAGTATTACCAGAAGCTTTTGGTAATCTATCAAATTTAGAGAAATTAGATTTGGGAAGAATATTTCATAACAAGTTGCCAGCGTCTTTTGTAAAATTACAACATCTTAAGTCTTTAGATTTATCTGAAAATAAACTCACAAGTATACCTGCAACTATAAAGTCCTTACATAGTTTAGAAGAATTATTCTTAGGCTATAATAATCTAAAGACGGTGCCTTATTGGTTGGGAGAAATGAAATCTATAAAAAAGGTGAATTTATGGAACAATCTAATTGAAGAATTACCAGCATCTTTATGTAATTCTAAAACGCTAGAAAAACTGCATATTCCGAATAATAAAATTAAAAAAATAGCTAATAGTATTGGAAAATTAAGCACACTAAAAGAATTAAACCTGAGTGGTAATGAATTAATTACAGTTCCTTTAAGTATGGGTAACCTTATTGCATTAGAAAAGTTAGATTTAGGTCATAATAAGTTAACAAGCCTTCCTGATACAATTTGTAAAATTCCTAATCTAGTAGATTTAAACCTTCGTCGTAATAAATTAACAGCATTACCGGAGGCTATCGATCAATTAAAATTAGAAGGAATTGACCTCGATAATAATTTAATTAAATCATTACCTGAGTCCATCGGAAATGTAAAATGGAAAGAGATAGACCTAAAGAATAATTTACTAGAGCATTTACCAAACTCTATTGGAAATATAACCGTTTTAACAGCCATAAGTTTATCAAATAATAAGCTTGTTGAACTGCCAGAAAGTTTTGGAAAACTAAGCAATTTAAAATATCTAGATTTAGAATCTAATCAACTTACTAAAATGCCTGAGTCTATAGGTAATTTAAAAAAATTAATACGTCTAAATTTAAAGAATAATAATTTTTCAGGAGAAGAACAATTAAGAATTAAAGAAGCTTTGCCTAATTGTAAAATAAATTTTTAGTAATTGAGGTGCACAATCTGAGGAATTGAATAACACAGTGTTGTTTTTTGAAGTTTCAAAGGGTTATTCTAAAACTGGAATTCAGAATATATAATTAATTTAAAAACATTCTCGCTGATGTGAGAGTAAAAGAAATCATGTTAACAAAAAGAATCATACCCTGTTTAGATATCAAGAACGGACGCACTGTGAAGGGTGTAAATTTTGTCGATTTAAGAGATGCTGGTGATCCAGTAGAATTGGCGGCTATTTATGCTGAAAACGGTGCCGATGAATTGGTATTCTTAGATATTTCAGCTACCGAAGAACGTAGAAAAACCTTGGCCGACTTAGTATTACATGTTTCTGAAAAAGTAAACATACCTTTTACCGTTGGTGGTGGAATTTCTTCAGTTGAAGATGTTGATGTATTGTTAAAATGTGGAGCTGATAAAGTATCTATTAACTCATCGGCCGTTAAAAATCCTGATTTAATTAATCAATTATCCGCTAAATTTGGCAGTCAGTGTATTGTAGTTGCCATAGATGCAAAACAAATTGATGGAAAATGGACAGTGCATTTGGTAGGAGGAAAGGTACCTACAGAATTAGATTTGTTTGAATGGGCAAAAGAGGTAGAGCAAAGAGGAGCCGGTGAAATATTATTTACCTCGATGGATCATGATGGTACTAAAAACGGATTTGCAAATAAGGCATTGGCCAAATTATCAACGGAATTAAATATTCCGATAATTGCTTCGGGTGGAGCAGGTACTAATCAACATTTTATTGATACTTTTGTAGATGGAAAATCTGATGCAGCATTAGCAGCAAGTGTTTTTCATTTTAAAGAAATTGAAATTAACGAATTAAAAAAGGAATTGCAATCGCATAATATTCCTGTAAGGTTATAATTAATAGAACATGAAGATCGATTTTAATAAAAATAGTGACGGATTAGTACCCGCAATAATTCAAGATGCATTGACTAAAAATGTATTGATGTTGGGCTATATGAATGCCGAAGCTTATCAACAAACTATTGATAGTAAAAAAGTAACTTTTTTTAGTAGGACTAAAAATAGATTATGGACTAAAGGTGAAGAAAGTGGAAATTTTCTAAATTTAGTGGATATAAAGTTAGACTGCGATAATGATACCTTATTGGTAAGTGTGGCACCAGTTGGGCCTACCTGTCATAAAGGAACGGATACCTGTTGGGGAGAAGATAACAAAACAACTTTCGGATTTTTATCAGAATTAGAATCGGTTATAACTGACAGAAAAGAAAATTCAGATGGAAAGAAAAGCTATGTGGCTTCCCTATTTGAAGATGGTATGAATAAAATAGCTCAAAAAGTTGGTGAGGAGGCTGTAGAAGTTGTTATAGAAGCAAAAGATGACAATGACGATTTGTTTTTAAATGAGTCAGCTGATTTACTTTTTCATTATCTTATACTATTACAAGCGAAAGGATATAAACTAAATGATGTTGTTGAAGTGCTAAAGACACGGCATTAATTAACATTTTGTTAGAGTTATTGTAATATTTTGTTCCTATTTTTATACGATGAATAACATCTTTAAAAAAGGGTTACGTTTCGAAAACTACGAAGCTCCTCATATTTCTCCTTTTGATAAACTCTTTGAAATTTTTAAAGAGTTGATAACGCATACTTCTGGTGATGTTGAAGAAGCCCTAGACTGGCTAGCACAACTTGATAAGGAGTATGATTTGACTACGGCTGAGTATACCCTTGATGATTTTATTGAAGATCTTAAGAAGAAGGGATACCTACGTGATGAAATTGATCCTGAGAAGGGTGGTGGTATGACAATTACTGCGAAAACAGAACGTGCCATTCGGCAAAAAGCATTAGATCAAATTTTTGGTAATTTAAAGAGAAGTCGCTCTGGTAATCACAAGGCAAAAATCATAGGGCAAGGAGACGAACATACGGGTGAGTTCCGTAATTATCGCTATGGAGATGGTCTTGACAATATCTCAATGACGGAAAGTATTAAAAATGCACAAATACATAATGGGATTGGTGAGTTTATACTCAATGAAAATGATTTAGTGGTAGAAGAAACCAATTTTAAGGCTCAGATGAGTACGGTTTTAATGATAGATATAAGTCATAGTATGATTTTATATGGTGAAGATCGTATTACTCCAGCCAAAAAAGTAGCCATGGCATTAGCAGAATTAATTACGACTAGATATCCAAAAGATACCTTAGATATTTTAGTATTTGGTAATGACGCTTGGCCAATAGCTATTAAAGATTTACCCTATTTAAAAGTAGGACCCTATCATACAAATACCGTTGCTGGTCTACAATTGGCAATGGATATGCTCCGGAGAAAGCGGAATACGAATAAACAAATTTTTATGATAACGGATGGTAAGCCAAGTTGTTTGCGAATGCCTGATGGTCAGTATTATAAAAATAGCAATGGTTTAGATCAATTCATCGTAGAGAAATGTTATAATATGGCGAGTCAAGCTCGTAAGTTACACATACCTATTACTACATTTATGATTGCTCAAGATCAATATTTAATGCAGTTTGTACGAGAATTTACTCAGGCAAATCAGGGAAAAGCATTTTATACTGGCCTGCAAGGCTTGGGAGAAATGATTTTTGAGGATTATGAACAAAATAGAAAGAAACGATTAAAAGGATAAAAGACGATATGAAAATTGAAAATATAAAAACATTAGGTGCTTTAAAAAAAGCAGGGTATCAATCAAAGTCTATTAAAGATGAATTGAGAGATAATTTAATCGAAAAAATAAAATTAGAAGAAAATGTATTTGAAGGAGTTTGGGGGTATGAAAATTCAGTAATACCTGAATTAGAAACGGCTATTCTTTCACGTCATAATATCAATTTACTAGGTTTACGTGGACAGGCAAAAACGCGTTTAGCTCGTTTAATGGTTAATTTATTAGATGAATATATTCCCGTTGTAGAAGGTTCTGAAATTAATGATGATCCCTTAAGACCATTATCACGTTACGCTAATGATTTAATTAATGAAAAGCAAGATGATACACCTATTGTATGGCTTCATAGAGATGACCGTTTTTATGAAAAGTTGGCGACACCAGATGTTACGGTAGCAGATTTAATAGGAGATGTTGACCCCATAAAAGCGGCGAACCTAAAATTGAGCTATGCTGATGATCGGGTTATCCATTTCGGAATGATACCGAGAGCCAATCGATCTATTTTTGTAATTAATGAGTTGCCCGATTTACAAGCTCGGATTCAAGTTTCATTATTTAATATTTTACAAGAAGGTGATATCCAAATTAGAGGTTTTAAATTGCGTTTACCTTTAGATTTACAATTCATTTTTACTGCAAATCCTGAAGATTATACCAATAGGGGAAGTATTGTAACGCCGTTAAAAGATAGAATAGGATCTCAAATATTGACTCATTACCCAGAGTCTATCGAAATTGCTCAAAAGATTACCAATCAAGAAGCAAATGCAGACAAGCCACAGTTAGAGAAAATTCATGTGCCAGACATCGCAAAGAAATTGCTAGAACAAATTAGTTTTGAAGCGAGAGAAAGTGAGTATATAGATGCTAAAAGTGGTGTAAGTGCACGTATGAGTATTACTATTTTTGAGAATTTATTAAGTACGGCAGAACGTAGGAGTATACGAACTTCTGATAGTGCTACCTCGGTTCGATTGTTAGATTTTTTAGGCGTTATTCCTGCAATTACTGGTAAAGTAGAGTTGGTATATGAAGGCGAACAAGAAGGAGCTTCATTTGTAGCTAAAACCTTGATTGCTGATGCAATTAAAACATTATTTCCAGATTATTTTCCTGAAATTCAAAAATTGCAACATAAAGAGGAGGTTACGCCCTATGATAAAATTATACAATGGTTTTTCGATGAAAGTAATTTTGAGTTGTTGGATGACATGACCGATGAAATGTATAAAAATGAACTTGATAAAATTAAAGCTTTAGACGTATTGATAGATAAATATCAACCAGAGGTTGCTAAAAACGATCGTTATTTCTTTAAAGAATTTGTTTTATGGGCACTTGTAGAGCATAAAAAATTAAACAAAAGTAGATTTACTAAAGGGTACCGATTTAATGACCTGTACGGAAGTTATATAAATGATTTATAGGTGAAAAGGGCTGTTTAAAAAGTTTACTTTTTTATCCTTTTATCACATCGAGCGGAGTCGAGATACATTGTCATATCGAGCGAAGTCAAGATGCAATTGAACCTCATTAGTTGTCGATCTTGACTCCGCACGAATTAACAATTGAAAAGACTTTTTAAACAGCCTATTTATTATTAGCGAAGTAGTTTAAGAGATCCATCCCTTAGCAATACTCTTTTTAGAAAACCAGAGTAATATTATACCTACAACCAATACCATAATTGGCATAGCAATAGCACCTGGACCATAAACTTCCATGGCATTGCTTATAAATAGGTTGTAAACCATCTGTACTATTATCCCGATTAAGGAAACTAAAAATAGAGGTCTTGCCCATTTTTTTCTAAGTACTAAAGCGAATGCACCTAGAAGTCCACCAAAAACAGCAATGGCAAAGGCTGCTATTACCCAAGAAGGCGTGTTTGCAATCATTGAGAGTTGTTCATCGGTATACATTGCCCTAAAACTTTCGGTGTTATAAGCTTGTTGCAAATACTGTAATACACCCATTCCGTTCCACAAAAGTGCAATTAGACTTGCGATCCAGAACCACATGGGAGGTTTTGTTTTTCTTATTGAATTGGTCATGTTTAATTGGGTTTAGTTAATGTAAATATATTGTTACTGGTTGATAAACAGTCACTAAGGTATGAAAAATAATGATATTTCACACTTTTGATGTAAATTATCTTCCTTATCTTTGAGAAAAATAAAACATATCTATGGCGACCATGATACCTCAAGAGGCATTTACTTTTTTTAAAAAACTAGAAAAGAACAATAATAGAGATTGGTTTAACGAACGTAAACCAGAGTTTAAGCAAATTGAGGCGGAGGTAAAGCAATTCTATAATGAATTGTTGAAAAAAATACAGGAACATGATGAGGTTGATAAATTAAAAATGTTCCGAATTTATAGAGATGTACGTTTCTCAAAGAATAAAGCTCCCTATAAAACCCATTTTGGAGGTTCTTATAACCGAATAAAACCAAAATTACGAGGTGGATATTACTTACAAATTGCTCCAGGAGATTCTTTTATAGCGACTGGTTTTTGGAACCCTGAAAAAGAAGATTTATTGCGAATTCGTAAAGAGTTTGAATTGGATGCTACCGAAATTAATGACATTCTTAATGACAAAAGTTTTAAAAACATTTGGGGAGCTATGGTAGGTGATGCTGTTAAGACCGCTCCAAAAGGTTTTAATAAGGAACATGAGAATATAGAATTAATTCGTAGAAAGCAATTTATGTTCATTAAAAAATATACAGATAAAGAGGTGCTTTCAGCTGATTTTATGGATGAAGTAAATACTGCATTTAAATCCATTCGTCCATATTTTAATTTGATGAGTGATATTTTAACTACTGATTTAAACGGGGTTTCCTTAATTGATTAATTAATATTGTCATTGCGAGGAGCAATATAAAAATATACTCGTTAAATAGAAATGATTATGCGACGTGGCAATCTTTTGAATGTTATTACTGCATATTTTTATGAGTATGGTAGATAAATGATGCTAATCCTCTCAATCAAGTTAGTCTGTCTCAATTATACCAAACGGCATAACACATTCTTCTTAGTTCCAACGCCAATTGTGCTTCCATTTTTAAGGCCTCAGCTCTTGTTTTTATAGGGTTTATATGATTGTATAAACTGGGACGCAAATACATACCATATTTTTCAACAATATTTGAAGATAGTTTATGCCCTTTTTTATTTCTATAGCCAGTTTTGTGTTGTTTGAAACGGTCTTCAGGAGTCTTACTTGTCATACCCACATAAAGACATTGGAGTACGCCATTAAATTGTGGGTTGGCAGCTCTAAACCTTCTATTATCGGTAAAAACACGTTTAGATAGCTCTATCACATATACACTATATTCTGTTTTAGCCATGTTTCAAATTATTACGCAATATACTTTAAATCTTAAAAACAGCAATTAATTATTATTAGTCTATAGGCTAATATTATATCATTATTAGTCTGTAGGCTAATATTTAGTCATTATTAGCCTGTGGGCTAATATTTTTTATATATTTGTAGTATGAAAACCGTAATTACAGGAGACTTAATAGACTCTACCAACTATCCACCACAGCATTTAGATGCGATACTTAATGTGGTAAATACAGAATTTGAATACTTTAGAACTGCCTATGATGCGGATTTTAAAATATTCAGAGGCGATAGTTTTCAGGGCGTTGTGTTAGATTCTTCACGAGCTTTAGAAGTGGTGCTTACGGTAAAGACAGCCGTTAATAAAATTCCAACAAAAAATAAGAAAATAAGTGGATTAACAGATTTTAGAATTGCTATAGGTATTGGTAATATTAATTTAAAAAGAGAATCAATTTTAGAATCTAATGGCGAAGCGTTCCATTTTTCAGGAAGAACATTAGATAGTATGAAAGGAGATTATCCACGTTTACTATTAAAAACGGCTGATGAAAATTTAAACGATGAGTTTAATGTGCATTTCGCTTTGTTAGATAGTGTTACTAGTAAATGGAGTGTTGCATCTGCTGAGGTGGCTTATTATTTACTAAAAGGTAAAAAAGAAACGGAGGTAGCAGAAATACTAGGTATAAATCAATCTGCGGTTAATCATCGGAAAAAAGCAGCCAATTGGGATGCTGTAGCCCTATTATTACAACGTTATAAGTCTGCCATTGGTAACTATACGAACACTTAAAATGATTATTAGAAAAAAATAGAATAACTATATGGACAACATTCTTATCATATTGCAATTGTTATTAGCTCATGTCTTGACCGATTTTGTATTTCAAAATACTAAAATGGTGAAGCACAAACGCAATTATAAGGGCAAGTCATGGTATTTATATGCTCATAGTTTATTGGCGGGTGTATTAACCTATATAATTTTACAAGATTGGAATCAGTTGTTAATTCCAATAGTTATCGTGATCACACATTTTTTTATTGACCTATGGAAGTTACATCAAAAGAAGGATAATTTAAAGTACTTTATAATTGATCAAATTTTACATTTAATTATACTTGTTATCGCCTGGTTATACTTAATTAATGGATTTTCAGAAGTATTGCCTGCAATAGCTACATTTTTTACTTCAACACAAGCCTTAGCCATTTTCACAGGATATTTAATTGTGATATTTCCTGTGGGTTTCATTATTGGTAAAGCAACGGAGCGTTGGCAAAAGGAAATATCAAACGAAGAAGCACAAAGTAGCTTGAATAAAGCCGGGCGTTATATCGGAATTTTTGAACGTATATTGGTATTGACCTTTATTTTAATTAATAATTTTGCCGCAATAGGGTTCTTGATAGGAGCGAAGTCCATATTAAGGTTTAGTGATACAAAAGGGGCAAGAAAACAAACGGAATATGTATTAATAGGTACCTTAATGAGTTTTGCCATTTGTATTATCATAGGGTTGGCAATACGCTATTTAGTTTTCAAATAGTTGTAATTGATCTTTCAACCTTTCACTAATCATTTGCATCATTCTTTTACTAATTTCTGATGAATTTTCCGAGTAATATTGATATTCATCTAAGGTAAACATTCCTGTAACTAAACCCTTTAGGGAATTTCTGAATTTTGCGTCTTTCTGTACTGCATTGTCTATATAATTCATTTTCCCTTCAATAGGTAACTCATAAAAGGCATTTTTATAGCGTTTTATATATGCTTTAAAAATGGCTATTAAGAGCTCATTCTGAAATTTTAATATGGGTCTAAGTGTAGTGTTTTGAAATTTTTCTATTTCAGAAATAGCTTCGACTTTATAATTTATGATGGGTCTGATACTTAATAAGTGTTCTTTTCTAGAATTCATGATGCATAAGTTTTATTTAAAAATAAGGATTATGTATATTTGATAGAGCATATAGAAGAATAGTTCTCCACGTATTATCAACCAAAAGGAACACGTTTAAAAGTAATTCTATCGTAATTTAATGCATATGAAATTTCACACTAGAAAATGGGTAAAACCTGAAGATTTAAACCCTAATGGAACCTTGTTTGGAGGAAGGCTATTGTCTTGGATAGATGAAGAAGCAGCCTTGTTTACAATTATTCAATTAGAGAATACAAAAGTAGTAACCAAACGCATATCTCAAGTAGACTTTAAAAATTCAGCCAGAGAAGGCGATATTATAGAGATAGGTATAGAAGTAGTTAAATTTGGCATGGCATCTTTAACCTTGGCATGTGAGGTTAGAAACAAAATGACACAAGAAACTATTTTAACGATCTCTAGTATTGTGATGGCAAATCTTGATGATAAGGGGAAGCCAAAAGCACATGGTAAAACAGAGATGGAATATGTTACGGATCGATTAAAAAACAAGTAACCTTACTTAAATTTCGAACTCAATTCTTGAAAATCTTTAGAGCTAGGTTCTTGAAATAATTCTAAATCAAAATGGGAAACAGTAGCAATCAAGTGTTCAAAAATATCTGCCATAATATGTTCATAGTTGATCCATCTTTTATCCTTTGAAAAAGTATAAATTTCTAAAGGAACCCCTTTTGAAGTAGGCTCGAGATGACGCGTCATAATCATCATATCTTTATTGATTGCAGAATGCTCATTTAAATATAAATCGCAATACTTTCTAAATAACCCAAGATTGGTTTGATTTCTGCCATTAACAATGACCGATCTGTCTGAATTATGTTCTGTATTGTATTTATCAATATCAGATTGTCTGTGAGCTATATAATCGGTAAGAATTTGAATTTTTGAAAACTTTTTCAGATCCTTATCTGTTAAAAATTTAATACTATTTGTTTTAATAATAAAAGCCCTTTTAATTCTTCTACCACCACTTTCTTGCATTCCTCTCCAGTTTTTAAAGGAATCAGAGATTAAAGCATAAGTTGGTATTGTAGTAATTGTTAAATCCCAGTTAGACACTTTTACTGTAGCTAAATTTATTTCAACAACATCTCCATCGGCACCATAATTATCCATGGTTATCCAATCGCCAATACGAACCATATCGTTGATAGAAACTTGTATACTTGCTACAAAACCTAATATAGTATCTCTAAAAATCAGTAACAAAATTGCAGAGGCTGCACCAAAAGTAGCTAAGAATTTAAGGATACTTTGACCTGTAATTTCAGAAAAAATAAATATGGCTCCTACAAACCATAAAAATATTACGATTACTTGAGCGTAACTGTCTAAGGGTTTATCTTTAAAATAGTCCTTTTGCTTTAAATATTCTTTTGTAGTTCTTAAAAGACTTCTAAAAATCCAAACCATTAAAATTATGAGATATACATCTGTAGCTTTAATAAAAAAGTTTTTCCATATTTCAAAGTCAGTTAAAACATAAGGAATTAATTTTCTTAGAATAATAAATGGAATAATATGAGCTATATATTTTGGAAAATTACTTTGAACCAAGTAGTCATCATAAGTAGTTTTAGTTTTAATGGTGAAAACTTTGAAGGCCCTTATGATTATTCTTTTAAGAATAAAATCAATCAATAAGAGTACAACGATTAAAATAATCAAATTTATCAAAAGGTTTAAGTATAAGGCTACATCTTCAGATACATTATTGGTTATTAAAATATTATAAAACCATTTAAAATAATTGCTCATTACAGAAGGTATTTTGTGGAGTTCAAACTAAAAAGACAAAGCTAAAGAAAATGAAGGAACTATATACGGTTATCTATTTATATTGTATTTTAGTATTCATAATTATAATATCATGATTGATAAAGTTCCGGAAAACAAAGTGTCATTTAAATATTCGTTTAAAGTTACCTTAAATGATATAGATGGATTAGGGCATGTAAATAATGTAGCTTATTTAGCTTGGACGCAAATGGTTGCTAATATGCATTGGGAAAAACTAGCGTCAGATGAACTAAAGAAAAACGTTCAATGGTTTGTGCTTCGGCATGAAGTTGATTATGTGCAGCAAGCCTTTAACAATGACACCATTACTATTTATACTTGGATTGAAGATGTAAAAGGGGCAAGGTCAAATCGGGTTTTTCGAATTTATCGTGAAGACGAGCTTTTAGTGAAGTGTAAAACTACATGGTGTTTGATAGATGCCAAAACTTTAAAACCAAAACGAATTGATAATGAATTAGCGGATTTATTTATCGTTTAAAGACGTAATAGGATACGTCTTTAAACGATATGTATTTAGGCTACTTTTTGTAATTCTGCAGCCACTTTTTGTACATCATCTAATACCCTTAATAAATTACCACTCCATAATTTACTAATCTGATCTTCGGTATAACCACGTTTAACCAACTCGAGTGTTACATTAAAAGTTTCAGAAGCATCTGACCATCCTTCAATACCACCACCACCATCAAAATCAGAAGAAATTCCTACATGGTCAATACCAATCAAATCTACCAAATAATCGATGTGATCTACAAAATCAGAAACATCAACAGCACCTGGTGCATCTTTAATAGTTTTCATTTTACGATTAACAACAGATCTAGCTTTCATATAATTTGCATAATAAGCATCTCTGTCAGCTTCAGCCAGTTTTCTAGCTACACTTCTTTCTAAATACTTTACACCCATGGAATCTAATACCTTTTTGTAGATAGATTTTTCAAAAGCATTTCTTTTATTTTGTTTCTTGGTATTTACATACGATTTAAAGGCTACCGTTTGCACTACGCCATTCTTTTCTTTAATTAATTGCAATACTTCGTCATTTAAGTTTCTGCTATGGTCGCATAAAGCTCTTGCGGCTGAATGTGAGGCTATAACTGGAGCTTTAGATAATGCAATAGCTTGTTTATTAGCTTCAATAGATGGGTGAGATAAGTCTACCATAATTCCATATTTATTCATTTCAGCAATAACTTCTTTTCCCAAATCACTTAAACCTTTATGTAACCATACATTATCCTTTTCACCTGTATTTGAATCAGCCAATTGGCTATGTCCATTATGAGCTAAGGACATGTATCTGGCTCCTAGGTCATAAAACTTCTTTACATTAGAAATATCTGTTCCAATTGGATATCCATTTTCTACACCAATCATAGCCACTTTTTTTCCAGCTGCGTTTATTCTTCTAACGTCATCAGAAGTTAATGCTAATTCAATTTTATCTGGTGCAATTTCTTCAGTCAATCTATGAATAGCTTCAAATTTAGCCATTGCATTTGCATAGGCTTTTTTATAACCTGCTTTATTCAAATTACCTTGACCGGTGTAAACTATAAACCATGCCACATCAAGTCCACCTTCTTCCATTTTAGGCAAGTTAACTTGGTTTTCTAAACGTTGTGTGTAATTTTTTTCTTTAAGGAAATTAGCTACATTAATATCATCATGGGTATCTAATGTAATAACGCGTTCGTGAATTTCTTTGGCGTAAGCTACTGTATCTACTATTTTAGTTTCAACAATTTCAGTTTTAATGTCAGTAGAATCTGAAATGATTTTTGAGGTTTCGGAAGTATCTGATTTTTTATTTGTGTTACAAGAAGTTAAAAAGACAATTGTAATTAAAAACAATGTAGTTCTCATGTATTTAAATTTAAGGTTGGTTAAGGTGTAAAATATGTATAATTATTTATATTTGAATCAAATATATCAATTATGAAACTATCTAAAAGCATTTTACCAATTATTTTATTAATGATTTTTTATATTTCTTGTGAAAAACCTAAAGAAAACGCACAAAAGGTAGAAGAAAATGAAAAATTAGAGCAAAAGGTCGAAAAAACAGAAGAAAATGTAATTGTTCCAAATCAAAAGTTGACGAAAGAGCATCAAATTGCTTCAGCTGTTTTAGCAGCTCCAGAAGAAACAAGAGCAGGGGCAAAGGTATATGGGTATGATGATGATGGAAATTTTACCACTTTAAGAGAAGGTACAAATGCCATGATTTGTATTGCTGACAATCCCAATAAAAAGGGATTTCAAGTAGTGGCATATCATAAAGATCTAGAACCATTTATGGCAAGAGGCAGAGCATTAAAAGCGGAAGGAAAGAAAACACAAGAATTAAGGGCAATACGAGAACAAGAAGGTAAGGATGGTAAATTAAAATTGCCTAAAAACCCATCAACATTACACGTTTTGCAAGGGGAGAAAGGTGGTTTTGATGTTCAAAGTGCAACGAATGTAAATACGCATTATAGATATGTTGTTTATATGCCCTTTGCGACTCAAGAAAGTACAGGTTTGTCATTAAAACCAAACGCTCCGGGTCATCCTTGGTTAATGTTTCCAGGTACTGCTGGTGCACATATTATGATTACACCACCGACTGAAAAATAGGAATAATAGTAAACTTTGAAACTCGAAATAAGGTGTTGAACATCGTAATCTCTAATTAAGTTATTTTATAGATATTTTATAAAATTTTATATTCGCAAGATTATTAAAATATCAAAAAAATTAGATTGATTATGAGTAATACTTTATTTGACAAAGTTTGGGATGCCCATGTAGTACGTAAAATTGAAGGAGGACCAGATGTTTTTTTTATCGACAGACATTTAATACATGAGGTTACAAGTCCTGTTGCTTTCTTGGGGTTAAAAACGAGAGGCATTCAAGTTATGGAGCCAAAGCGAACTTTTGCTACAGCTGACCATAATACACCAACTATAAATCAACATTTACCTGTTGAAGATCCGCTTTCTGCTAATCAGTTAAAAGCATTAGAAGAAAATTCTAAAGAGCACGGTATTCTTCATTGGGGCTTAGGTCATGAAAATAATGGAATTGTTCATGTTGTAGGTCCAGAAAATGGAATTACGTTACCAGGAGCAACTATAGTTTGTGGAGATTCACATACATCAACACATGGTGCTTTTGGTGCCATTGCATTTGGTATTGGTACGTCAGAGGTGGAAATGGTACTTTCTACGCAATGTATTATGCAGCCTAAGCCTAAAAAAATGAGAATTAATATCGTTGGGAAACTGAATAAAGCAGTTACACCTAAAGATGTTGCATTATATATTATTTCACAATTATCAACTTCAGGTGCCACAGGTTATTTTGTAGAATATGCAGGTGATGTATTTGAGGAAATGTCTATGGAAGGTAGAATGACCGTTTGTAACCTAAGTATAGAAATGGGAGCTAGAGGTGGCATGATTGCCCCTGATGAAAAAACATTCGATTATATAAAAGGTAGAAAGTTTACACCAAAAGGAGCAGATTGGGATAAGGCTATGGAGTATTGGAAAACGTTGAAAACAGATGCTGATGCTACTTTCGATAAAGAATATACATTTGATGCTTCAGATATAGAACCCATGATTACTTATGGGACCAATCCAGGAATGGGTATGGGTATTTCTAATCAAATTCCACAATCAGATACCGTAAAAGATGGAAAAGCTACTTATGAGAAATCATTGAGCTATATGGGATATGAACAAGGAGAATCTATGATTGGTAAAACTATAGATTTTGTTTTTGTGGGTAGTTGTACTAATGGTAGAATAGAAGATTTTAGATCTTTTGCATCTATTGTTAAAGGAAGAAAAAAAGCTGACAATGTTACCGCTTGGTTAGTACCAGGTTCACATAAAGTTGAAGCTCAAATTAAAGAAGAAGGTATTTTAGATATTTTAACAGATGCAGGTTTCGCATTAAGAGAGCCTGGATGTTCAGCTTGTTTAGCAATGAATGATGATAAGGTACCAGCAGGGAAATATGCAGTAAGTACTTCTAATAGAAATTTTGAAGGTCGTCAAGGACCCGGTTCTCGTACATTATTAGCAAGTCCTTTAGTGGCAGCAGCGGCAGCAGTAACTGGAAAAGTAACTGATCCACGTGAATTGATGGCGTAAGCATCTACCAAATAACAATAAGTATAATAATAGAATAACCATACAATGGCATACGATAAATTTAATATTTTACAAACATCAGCATACCCACTTTCAATAGAAAATGTGGATACCGATCAAATCATTCCTGCTCGTTTTTTAAAGGCTACAGAAAGAAAAGGTTTTGGAGATAATCTTTTTAGAGATTGGAGATACAATGCAGATGATAGTCCGAAAGTTGATTTTCCTTTAAACGATCCAAAATACAGTGGTAAAATTTTAGTTGGAGGAAGAAATTTTGGATCAGGATCTTCACGAGAGCATGCAGCTTGGGCAGTATATGACTTTGGATTCAGATGTGTAATCTCTAGTTTTTTTGCAGATATCTTTAGAGGGAATTGTTTGAATATTGGTGTTTTACCAGTTCAGGTAAGCGAAGAATTTTTACAAGAGATTTTTGGAGCAATTGAAGCAAATCCGGACACGGAAATCAAAGTAGATTTACAAAATCAGACCGTTACACTTTTAAGTTCAGGTACCTCAGAATCGTTTGAAATTAACTCCTATAAAAAGGAAAACATGCTCAATGGTTTTGATGATATAGACTATTTACAAAATATAAAGGGAGAGATTCAAGAGTTTGTAAAAACACGTCCTTTTTAATATAATTTTCTACAGCAGACCTATATGACCAAGCGTAAAATTGAAATCATGGACACCACCTTACGAGATGGTGAACAAACTAGTGGTGTTTCATTTTCTTCATCAGAAAAGTTGACCATTGCTCAATTATTATTAGAAGAACTAAAGGTTGATCGAATTGAAGTTGCTTCAACGCGAGTTTCTGAAGGTGAATTTAATGCGGTTAAAAGCATAACGGAATGGGCTAAAGAAAAAGGTTATTTAGATAAAATAGAGGTTTTATCTTTTGTAGATAATGGATTGTCCATTGAGTGGATGAAGAATACAGGAGCCAAAGTTCAGAACTTACTGACCAAAGGCTCCTTAAATCATTTAAAATATCAGCTTAAAAAGACACCCGAACAACACTTTTCAGAAATAAAAAAAGTTATTGAACTTGCTGTAGCCGCTTCAATTAAAACCAATGTTTATTTAGAAGATTGGAGTAATGGAATGCGTAATTCAGAGGCATATGTCTATGAATATTTAGATTTTTTAGAAACGCAACCTGTAGAACGTATTTTATTACCAGATACTTTGGGGGTATTATCTCCAGAAGAAAGTTTTAAATATCTCTCAGCCATTCGTGCTAAATATCCTAACATGCATATTGATTTCCATGCTCATAATGATTATGATTTGGGCGTTGCAAATGCCTTAGAAGGGGTAAAGGCAGGTGTAAACGGTTTGCATCTTACGGTTAATGGAATGGGTGAGCGAGCGGGTAATGCTCCATTGGCAAGTGTTGTTGCTGTAATAAATGACTTTTTACCTGATGTTGAAATTGGTGTCAATGAAAAAGCTTTATATACGGTAAGTAAATTGGTAGAGACGTTCTCTGGTTTTAGAATACCGGTTAATAAACCTGTTTTAGGAGATAATGTTTTTACACAAACTGCTGGTATTCACGCGGATGGTGATAGCAAAAAGAATCTTTACTTTAACGATTTATTGCCGGAGAGGTTTGGTAGAAAACGTAAATATGCCTTAGGAAAAACATCTGGAAAAGCCAATATTCAAAAAAATTTACAAGAGCTAGGTTTACAATTGAATGATGAAGATGTTTTAAAAGTAACGCAGCGTATTATTGAATTGGGTGATAAGAAAGAAGTCGTTACCAAAGAAGATTTACCTTATATAATATCTGATGTGTTGGATAGTAATGTTTATGAAGAACGCATTACAATAGAATCTTACGTGTTAACACATGCTAAGGGCCTAAAGCCATCAACAACCGTTTCTGTTAAAATTGATGGCGTCTTAATTGAAGAGCATTGTCAAGGTGATGGTCAGTTTGATGCGTTTATGAATGCATTGGGTAAGGTTTATAAAAGTAAAGGGTTAATGTTACCTAAACTTACCGATTACGCCGTTAGAATTCCACCAGGATCAAGCTCTGATGCACTTTGTGAAACTGTTATTACTTGGAAAACTGCTGATAAAACTTTTAAAACAAGAGGGTTAGATTCTGATCAAACTGTCTCAGCCATAAAAGCTACGCAAAAGATGTTGAATATAATTTAACCTTAGTAAAGTTAAATTTATAGTCGAATATTCCCTTTTTTTGATTAAATTACTACCTTAATTTTGGACTTAAATCTATGGTAGCTATAAATATTACTTCAATTTCAAAAAAGATAGTGTTCTCTTTTATATGCATGACTTTATCAGCAGGTTCAGTGTTTGCATTTTCAAATTTTCAGGAAGACCCAGCTGAATATATTAATGAATATATAGAATATGGTGGTGTTGTTTTGGATAGTGAAACGGGCAATGCGTTGGTTTTTGCTACATTAACGGTTAAAGGAACAAATATCAGTACCATAACAAATTCCGATGGCCAATTCCTATTAAAAGTCCCGAAAGATCTAAACGATGGAGTGTTAGTAATATCCTATATCGGATTTAATACGAAGGAGGTTTTATTGACAACATTAAAGGCAGAAGGTAATGAAATTGAATTGGTCAATTCAATCATTAAGTTAGGGGAAATTAAATTGGTAGCTCCAAATGATGCCAAGGCTTTGGTTAAATCTACCTTAAAGAAAAAAGCTGATAATAATGTAAATAAACCTGTCTTAATGACCGCTTTTTACAGAGAAACTATTAAAAAAGGTCGTAAAAATGCCTCTTTAGCTGAGGCAATTGTAAATGTGTATAAACAACCTTATACCTCATCTAGACAAGATGATATAGAGCTATTTAAGGCAAGAAAAAGTACAGATTATAACAAGTTAGATACGGTAGCTTTAAAATTGCAAGGAGGCCCTTATAATCCGTTATATATAGATTTAATGAAATACCCTGAATATATTTTTAATTCGGAAATGATTGATTTGTATCGATTTAGTTTTGCAAATTCAACAACAATCAATGGTCAAGCGGTTTATGTAGTCCAGTTTAAACAACTAAATACCGTTACAGAACCTTTATATTATGGTAAGTTATATATAGATGTTGAAACGTCAGCGTTAAAAAGTGCGATTTACAATTTAAATGTTGAAAATAAAGAATTAACGGGCGACCTATTTGTACGAAAAAAACCAAGAGATATTAAAGTGTATCCAACCAATGCAGCCTATAGGGTTGATTATCGTGAGAAAGATGGTAAATATTATTATGGTTATGGAAATGTACAGTTGAGTTTTAAAGTGAAACGGAAACGAAAATGGTTTAGTTCTAACTATTCATTAACGAGTGAAATGGCTGTAACTGATTGGAAATTTAATATTGATAATGAGAAGTTAAAGAATAGAGAAAAGCTTAAGAAATCTGTCGTTATAAGTGATTCCGCATCAGGGTTTTCAGATCCTGAATTTTGGGGAGCATATAATGTTATTGAACCTGAAAAGTCTATTGAATCTGCCATTAACAAAATAAAGAAACAACTAAAAAAAGCCAATAAAGGCTAAACTGCTCAACAATTCTATTATTAAACGTACTTTTGCAGAAAATTACATTAAATTATGTCAACGTTTTCTGATTTAGGTGTTCAATCGTCTTATATAAAATCTTTGAAAGAATTAGGAATTACTGTTCCTACTGAAATTCAAGAAAAAACTATTCCTGTACTTTTAAGTTCAAAAACAGATTTTATTGGATTAGCTCAAACAGGCACCGGTAAAACTGCTGCTTTCGGACTACCTATATTACAAGCAATAGATCCGTCTAAAGATGAGATTCAGGCTTTAATTTTGGCTCCTACACGAGAGTTGGTGCAACAAATACAGAAACAATTATTTAGGTTTACGAAGTATCATTCAAAAAAAATATTTTCTGAAGGTATTTATGGCGGTGAAAAAATTGATATTCAATTGAAAAGAATTCAGCGTACGACCCACATTGTTGTTGCTACTCCTGGACGATTGATTGATTTTATTGAAAGAGGAGAAATTGATTTACAACACATGAAGACGTTAGTTTTAGATGAAGCTGATGAAATGATGAGTATGGGTTTTAAACAAGATTTAAATACCATCTTAAAATATACAAGTGGGCTTAGAAATACATGGTTGTTTTCAGCTACTATGCCTGATGAAATTCAAAGTATCATCAAGAAATATATGTCGCCAAAGGCAGTACGAATTGCAGTAAACGAAAATAATTTAGTCAATTCAAATATTAGTCATCAATATTTAATCACTACAATAAAGAAAAAGGTGGATGTGCTCATCCAGTTTTTAGAAAGTAAGCCTGAAGAACGCGGTATTATTTTTTGCAGAACAAAAGCAGGTACACAAAATCTTACAAATATTTTGAAGGAAGAAGGCTTCTCTGTTGGAGCTTTAGAAGGTGACATGCAGCAAAGAGATCGTGATAAGGTAATGCGAGCTTTTAAAAATGAAAGTGTACAAATCCTTATTTCTACAGATGTTTCTGCTCGTGGTATTGACGTTAATAGTTTAGCCTTCGTAATTCACCACCAATTACCAGAACAACTAGAATATTATACCCATAGAAGTGGTAGAACGGCAAGGGCTGGAAAAAAAGGAGTTTCAATGGCATTGATTTTACCAAATGAATTACAATTGATTCATGGGCTTCAAAAGAACTTAGGCATAAAATTTACGGAGGTATTTACATCTTAGAAAGAACATACCTAGTTCTATTAAAAACAGCTCATTTTAATCATTTAGAAATTTTTTAGTAAATTTCATTCATCAAAATGAATGTTGAATAGACTATTATGCTAAAGAATATCTGCCTTTTTATGGTCTTATCCATTGTAATTGGATGTAAGAAAAAAATTGAAGATCCTTTTACTTGGAAAACAATTAAAGTTACTGCTACTGCCTATAATTCCACAACAGCACAAACAGATGGGAATCCACATATTACCGCTTGGGGCGATAGTCTACGACCTGGAATGCCATATATAGCTGTTTCTAGAGATTTACTTAGAATGGGATTAAAGCATAATACACCCATAAAAATTGAAGGAATAAAAGGAACATATCTTGTAAAAGATAAAATGCATTACCGTTGGAGAAATAAAATTGATATCTATATGGGTAAAGATATTAAGCGAGCGAAAGCGTGGGGCCGCAAGAAATTAGAGATACAATACGGCGTTATCGATACTACAAAAATAAAAAAATAATTTTTTTTGTGATTTTTCAAAGACTTCAGCTACTAATGGAGTGTAATTAATTTTGAATGACCAAGAAACAAGCATTTACTGAAGTTATAAAAGAGAACCAAGGAATTATTTTTAAAATAACCTCAGTTTATACCAACAACAAAGAAGATCAGCAAGATTTATATCAAGAAATAGTTTATCAGCTGTTTAAGTCTTATAAGACCTTTAAAGGTAACGCAAAAGTTAGCACCTGGATGTATAGGGTCGCTTTAAATACATCAATAACCTACTTGAAAAAGGAAAAAAGAGGTGGCGTTCGAATTCCAATTGAAAAAATACTTACGTATAAAACGGAACAAGAAGATACCATTATAGAAGATCGTATTGAACTGTTACATACCCAGATTAAAAAATTAAATATCATTGAAAAAGGTATAATTCTACTTTATTTAGAAGGAAAAAACTATGATGAAATAGCCGAGATAACAGGATTTACAAACACAAATGTGGGTACCAGATTATCTCGAATTAAAGAAAAATTAAAAACGCAAATTTTAAAATAATATGGAATTAGAAGAAATGAAATCGCTTTGGTCCAATTTATCTAAAGAAGTTGAACAACAAAAAATATTAACTGATAATTTAATAATTGAAATGACTAAAGAACGTATTAACTCGAAATTAAATAAAATAGCTCTCCCTGAAATGATTGGAGCATTGGTCTGCTTTGCTGGAGCCTTATTTATTCTAGTAAATTTTTCAAAATTAGATACCTGGTATTTTATTACTTGTGGCGTTTTTACTATTTCGTATCTTATTTTACTGCCTATAATTTCGCTAAATAGTTTATTCAAAATGAAAAATGTTTCACTTGATGATACTAATTATAAGCAGACTTTAATTAAATTTTCAAGAAACAAAAAAAGATATATGATGATTCAAAAATCAAGTATCTACTTTAGTCTTTTACTAGTATTCACAGCAATGCCTTTAGCAAGTAAAATAATACATAATAAAGATATTTTCTTTGAAAGTAACATTTGGTATATCTATTTCCCCGTTATGTTGGTATTTCTATTTTTCTTTTCAAGATGGGGAATTAAATGTGTAAATAATGTAACGCAATCGAGTGAAGATTTATTAAAAGACCTAGAAAAAACTTCAAGTAGTAATTAAAATAAATTTTTATTGAAAAATAAAGTAAATTTTATTAATCTGATAATTAGTCGCTTATGTAATATCCTCTAAAAAATGTAAAAAAACATTGATTTTTTGTAGGAGTTTTTGGGTAGAAGTTGTTTTAATAATGAATAGTGAAATAATATTAATCAAATTATAATAATAGATATACTATAAGATTAATAGAACAAAGGGGTAAAAACTGTCTTAACGCATTGGTGAGTTAAGACAGTTTTTTTTTGCATTATTTTAAATTTTCAAAATACATTATTATATGTAATTAAGTTTAGTATTTTTGAAACGTTAAAAGTGGAAAATTGTACTCAATGAAATCTAGTGTATTGTTAATTATTTTTATAGCCTTTTTCTCCTGTAAATCCGCTCAAAAAATTGTGGATAAGCCAATAATTTTTGATGAAGAAAGGAAGGCGTTAACATTAGCTTATTTATCTAATCGTTATGGGTTAGAACAAGAGTTGCCAACTATTGAACCTAAAATGGTGGTACTTCACTGGACAGCTATTCCTACTTTAGAAAGATCTTTTACAGCATTTAATAAATCAGCTTTACCAAACTGGAGACCAGCATTGGTTGATAAGAGTGGGTTGAATGTTTCTTCACAATTTTTAGTAGATCAAGATGGTACTATTTATCGGTTAATGCCTGAAACTTTTATGGCTAGACATGTTATTGGATTAAACCATGCAGCAATTGGCATAGAAAATGTAGGAGGTACAAAAGATACACCATTGACGGAGGCTCAATTAAAAGCTAATATATGGTTGGTTACTTATTTAACTAAAAAATATGCTATTCAATATGTGATTGGACATTATGAATATACTAATTTTGAAGGGCATCCATTATGGTTAGAAAAAGATGCTAATTATAGAACAGAAAAAACCGATCCTGGTGTAGATTTTGTAAACAAAGTTAAAAGTGCTACAAAAAGCTTAAATTTGAAACCAACACCTTTAAAATAAGAAATGATTTATATGAGGCATTAAAATCAACTTAATGATAATGCCAAGGGTAAAACTTCAACGAACAACTATCAAGACAATTAAACTATGAAATTAAGAATACTACTTATAACTATTATTCTATTAAGTACAGAATTAATGTTGGGTCAATCTGAAGAAATGACCAGCGAACTTTATAAGACTTATGAAAAGTTTAAAGAGGTAAGCCTTGACAAACGAAGAATTAAGCATAATACTATAAAGCCATTAGTTGATAAATTTCGTAAGAACCCTAAGTTTATTGTAAACAAAGTTGGAGAATCTATAGAAGGTCGCGATTTAAATCTAATAAGTATTGGTAATGGTAAAACCAATGTTTTTTTATGGTCACAAATGCATGGTGATGAACCAACTGCTACACAAGCCATCTTTGATATTTTAAACTTTTTAGATAGTGATGATTTTTCTAAAGAGAAAAAGAAAATATTAAAAAAATTGACATTGCACTTTTTGCCAATGCTTAATCCTGATGGAGCGGAAGTTTTTACAAGAAGAAATGCATTGGGTGTTGATATAAATAGAGATGCATTGCGTTTACAATCACCAGAAGGAAAAACATTAAAGCGTGTTAGAGATAGTTTAAATGCTGAATTCGGATTTAATTTACATGACCAAAGTACTTATTACAACGCTGAGAGAACAGATAAACCAGCAACAATATCATATTTGGCACCTGCCTATAATTATGAAAAGGAAATAAACGATGTTAGAGCCAATGCCATGAAGGTTATTGTTTATATGAATAGTATTATACAAAAATATGCCCCAGGTCAAGTAGGGCGTTATAATGATGATTTTGAGCCTAGAGCATTTGGAGATAATATTACAAAGTGGGGTACAAGTGCCATTTTAATAGAATCGGGTGGGTATTTAAATGATGTGGAAAAACAAGAAATTAGAAAACTAAATTATGTTTCTATACTTTCTGCAATTTATACCATCGCAAATGGAGATTATAATGATATTGCTGTTGAAGATTACAATAAAATCCCTCAGAATGATCGTAAATTATTTAATCTAAAAATTAAAAATCTTACCTATGAGTTAAATGGGAAACCTTATAAAATAGATTTAGGTATCAATCGCATCGAGGTTGATAATAGAGAAAATACAGATTTTTATAATGTTGGTAGAATTGTAGATCTAGGAGATTTGTCTACTTATTACGGATATGAAACTTTTGATGCAGAAGGTTATAAAATTGTTGCAGGTACATTATACCCAACTATGATTGCTTCTAGTACAAGTTACGAAAGACTGAATGCTTTATCGATGTTAAAAAAGGGATATGCTTATGTTAAAATGGCAAAATTACCTGATGTTAGATATACGAGTAAACCTATGACCGTATTAAAAGTGACTAAGGCTACTCCTAAATTGAATATTAATGTAGGTAGAAATCCGACGTTTTTATTAGAGAAAAATGGTACGATTGAATATGCAGTGGTAAACGGTTATTTAATTAATCTAAATGGTGAAAATCCTAATTTTAAGAATGGTATAATTTATAAGTAGTAACAGATTACCAACGCATTCTTTTTATTAATCCGTCAATATGTGCATAATGGTGGACTGAATGCCATGCGTAAATTCCGATATTTTCGGCAAGAGAAACTTCTTCATTGGTTTCTGGGTGTACAAAAGTATGTTGTAACTCGTTTGCACTTAATCCCTTTAGAAAATACACCCATTTTTGATGCAATGCCTCTAAAGATCTTAATGAGAGTAGGATGGGGGCAGATTTACCATCTCTAAGTTCAGCCCAGCGATCTTCATAATAGGTTTTTATGATAGGTTTTACTTCTGTTAGTGCCCATTTAAAACGGATATAACTGTTGTAATGGCTATCTGACAAATGATGTACAACTTGTCTAACTGTCCAACCACCCGGTCTGTAAGGTGTATCCAATTGCGAATCATTCAAATAGCTTACTAGTTTTGTCAATTGTTCTGGAAAATCTTCCAAAATTTGAATCCAATCTGTAATATGTTGAGAAGAAATAGGAGTGGGTATTTTTGCTTTACCTATAGGATATTTAAGAATATCGATGTCTGTTACTGGCATATTAGTTATAATTAAATGATTATGAAGCAACAACATTACAAATATAAAAAAAGACTCCATTTTGTGGAGTCTTTTTTAATTTTTTATAAAACTTTGTGTGAATTTTATTTCACATCTACCAATTCTACATCAAAGATTAATGGAGCATTTGGAGGAATAACACCGCCAGCTCCTCTAGAACCATAAGCTAATTCAGAAGGAATTACCATACGGGCTTTATCTCCAACTTGTAATAGTTGAATACCTTCATCCCAACCTG
This sequence comes from Aureibaculum algae, assembly GCF_006065315.1. Classification (GTDB taxonomy): domain Bacteria; phylum Bacteroidota; class Bacteroidia; order Flavobacteriales; family Flavobacteriaceae; genus Aureibaculum; species Aureibaculum algae. The sequence goes on from NZ_CP040749.1 coordinate 2,146,830, forward strand.
CAATAACTTGGCCAACACCAATTGCAAACTCGATAGGTTCTTTACGTTCAAATGATGAATCGAAAACAGTACCATCTAATAACTGACCTCTGTAGTGAACAGAAACTTTAGCTCCTTTGGTCGCATTTTTCCCATTTCCTTTTTCCGTGATTTTATATCTTAAACCGCTATCCGTTTTTTCAAAACCTTTAGAAACATCACTTAGTAATTTTTCAGATTTTTCTTTTTCTTCAGCTTCTCTTTTTGCTCTAGAACCTTCAAAAGTTCTAAAAGCCTCTATAGCGTTAAAATCTTCTGCTTCTTTACCAACTCTTATAATTTCAATGCTTTCTGTTTTGTCATCTTGTTGAATACTGTCAACAACATCTTGACCTTCTATAACATTTCCAAATATAGTGTGCTTATTATCTAACCAAGGTGTTGGTACATGCGTAATAAAAAACTGACTTCCGTTAGTTGCTACACCAGAATTGGCCATAGATAAAACACCTGGTTTGTCATGTTTTAAATCAGGATGAAATTCGTCATCAAAACTATAACCTGGGTTTCCAGTACCTGTTCCTTGTGGACAACCACCTTGAATCATAAAATCAGGTATTACCCTGTGAAATTTTAAACCATCATAGTAAGGTGTTCCTTGTGGAAGTATCTTGTTTTCTAAATTTCCTTCTGCTAAAGCGACAAAATTTCCAACTGTACCTGGTGTTTTGTCGTATGTTAACTCAACTATTATTTCACCTTTGGTGGTGTTGAATTTTGCGTATAATCCGTCTTTCATTATGATATTTTTTTAATGTACTCGTTTTTAATTGTCGGCAAAGATAGTTTGCTTTTAAGCGAAATAAAAACCAAATACTATTTATTTAGTTCTTTTAATAGTATTTCAATTGCTTTATCTAATTGAGGCTGCTTACCATCTAATCTATCTTTAAAGCTTTCAGCGACATAAACATCAGGACTTACACCTTCACTTTCCAAGTTTTTTCCATCGAGGGTATAACATCCCCAAGAAGGTAATCGATAAAAAGAACCATCAACTAAAGATTTACCTGTGGTAAATATAATCCATCGATACGTTTCAGTTCCTACAATGGTACCTAAACCCAACTCCTTGAATCCACTCGCAGTCATCTCAGCATCAGATAATGATTGTTCATTAATTAAAAGAACAATTGGTTTATTACCATAATTAAAATTAGACTGGCCGGTTAACTTACCTTCTCTATATTTCCAATTTAAATATTTTTTTTGTTGTAAAAAATTAAGCACACCATCATGTACATTTCCACCTGTGTTAAAACGTAAGTCGACTATTAAAGCCTTTTTATCGGCCTCGTTACTTACTAAATCTTCTTTAAATTTTGTCAATTCGCCACCAGACATATTTTTCATATGAACATAGGCTATTTTATTATTTGATTTAGTATCTACATAGTTTTGATTAAGATCTTGCCATTCATCATAAAGTAAGCTTTTGATAGTATTAGTAGATGAAGCATGAACATTTACTTTATGTTCAACACCTTTACGTTTTAATGTTAGCGTAATTTCATTTTCAAAAGAGGGAACAGAGAAGTATTTTTCTCTATTTTCTGTTTTTACAATTTTGACTCCATTTACGGCTACTAATTCATCACCCTTTTTTATGTTTTTACCTTTCACATCTGTAGGACTTTCTTTTACAATCGCATCTACGATAAACGGATCAGTATTATTAAATAAAATTCCGGTTGCTAAAGAACGCGTACCGTAATAAACATCTTGTTCATCACCGTGAGAGTTGAATCCAAAATGTGAAGTGTTCAATTCTCCAAGCATATCATTAAAAATTAAACTCAAATGATTTCTGCTGGTAACATTGGGTAAATATTGAGCATAATGGTCGCGTAATTTTTGCCAGTTTTGACCATGAAAATTTTCATCATAGAAATTCTCTTCCATACCCGCCCAAGCATCATAAAACATTTGATCAAATTCATTTACAAGAGCTTTATTAAATGTGAAATCTGTTTCAATTTCCTTTAACTTATTACCATCAATATCAAGTGTTGCAATAGCTCCATCAAAAAGGATATAATTGTTTTTAGAAGAGGATACAATTTGATAACCATTAATTGCTTTATCACTTACACTTTCAGTTTTGTTTTTTTCAAAAGGCTCTAAAGTAGTTTTCCATAGTTTGTTTTTACCTTCACTATGATTAGAAATATAGTAAATATAGGTTTTATCATCTTTTGTTATTACAGTAATATTTTCTTGCTGACCAAAACTTGGACTAATTTGTTTTAGACGTTCCATTGCATTATTTGGGTTAATAATAACCACTGGTTTTACAACTTTTTCTTCCTCCTTATTTTTGTCTTTTTCCTTTTTTGATTTAGATTCCTCTTTTTTCTCTTCTTCAAATAATTTTTCAATTTTATCTAACTTAAAAGGGGCTTCATATTTGTCTAAAGCCATTTGATAAATTTTAGAATTTGTTGTTCCCATCGGATAGCCTGGTTGTAGTTTATCAGAAGAAAAATAGATGAATTTACCATCAGGAGACCAAGTAGGTTCTGATTCAGATATTTTGGTTTTGGTTAGGTTTGTCGTTTTTTTTGTAGCGATTTCATAAGTAAAAATGTCAGATTCAAAATTGCGATGTGCATTGTAAACTACATACTTATCATCTGGAGAAAAATAAGGATTACTATTATAAAAACCCCATAACTCATCAGTTACAATGGTGTTTGTTTTAAAAGTAATTAAATCTATGATAATTATATTATTTCTTCCACTGATATAAACACCCTTTGTTCTATCACTATTAAAAGTAAGTTGTCTATTATTCTTATTGATTTTTGTTATTTGTTTTTTATTGGAATTATCTTCGGCATTTATTGAATACCAGTTGTAGTACCCTTTTAAGGATTGCGAATAAATTAAAGTTTTATTATTTTTTAACCATTTTACCTCTTGTACGGCTTCTATCGGGTCCGTTTTTATTTCTTTTATAAATTTTCCTTTTATATCAGAAATAAATAATCTACCTCTCGAAACAAAAGCTAACTTTTTATCATCTGGTGATACATCAAAATAGCTTATTTTACCTTTAGTTTTAAAACTCTGATCTTTATTTAAGGTATTGTTTTTAAAAACTCGGATTATTGGTTTATTAGTTTTTCCAGAGGTTACATCATAAACATAAATTTGATAATCTTTTCTAAAAACAACTTTTTCTCCATTGGCACTTACTTTAGGCCACATTATTGAAGTTTTAAAATTTGTAAGTGATTTTTTCACACCGTTATTAAACGTGTAAAGATTGTATTCATCATTGGCTTCATCAGATTTAAAATATAGAGTTCCGTTTTTATCGAAAGTGGCTCCAAAATCTTTACCTCTATATGTTGTGTATTTTTTAAATGCCTTAGTTTTTGTGTTGTATGATTTTATGTCAGGATTGTAATCTCCCTTATATCTTTTTCTATGTGCAAATCGACCACTTTCCCATGATTCGTTAAAATAAATTTCATCATTAAGCGGATTTTCAACTACGTTGTGAACCGTGTTAAAATAGTTTTCAAATAGTCGTATTGGCGTTCCTCCATTTTTATGAATACTATAGGTTGTAAAACTATTGAATCGTCCAGAAGTAAAATAAATGATTGAACTGTCCCAGCTCCAAGAAGAAACTTTGTCATCACTTTCATGAAAAGTAAGCTGCCTAATTTCTCCACCTTTTAAAGGTATAATGTACACATCAGCATTGCCAAATTGGGTACTAGAGAATGCTAACCATTTTCCATCAGGAGATACGCTAGGATTGGTTTCATCACCTTGCATTGCTGTTAGTCTTTGAGCGTTTCCTCCAGAAGTAGGTACTTTCCATAAATCACTATCCATGCTAAAAATAATTGATTCTGCATCTGGTGTTAATGTAGGGTCAAGTGTAAAAAAAGTGTCGGTATGTTGTGCGGAAGTAAGATGGACTATTGAAAAAGCAATAGTCATTAAGAGGAATTTATAGAGCTTCATAATAATAAGGTTTGGTTTAAACCTTAAAATTACCAAATTTTATTAGAAACGCGATAAATTGTTGAATAACGTATGGTTAAAATTATCTAAATCAATAATTTAACCTGTGAAATAAGAAAGAAAACTACTTAATAACTTTAAAAGTTCCATTTTTATCACCAACTTCTACTTGAATAAGGTATACACCATCAGGTAAATGATCCATGTATAATTTAGATTCTGAAGCGACAGGTTTTTTCGATATAACCTTCTGACCAATGGTGTTATAAACGTTCACAATAGCGATGTTTTCATCTGCCCTTAAGGTTAAAATATTATCTGTAACAGGGTTAGGTGAATAATTAAATCCAACAGAAACTAAGTCTTCAATACTAGCGGTTGTGGTATTTAGTAAGGTGTAATGATCTATACCTATTCCCCATGTGAAGGTGTTTTCATCATCATAAATAAATTTGACCTTGAAAGCATTATTAATATATGCTGTTACATCGATGCTTACACTTTGGTTACTACCACTATTCGGAGCTGTATCATCACCATCTACTAAGAGTACATTTTGCCATACTGTACCATCCCAAACGTCAACCATAAAATTACCACTATTGCTAAATGTTTGATGATTATATATCAGCTCTATTGCAGCTGTAGAAACACTTTGGGCAATTAAATCTATGGAAGGACCTTCTAATTCTACGTAATTATTTACAAAACTACCACAGCTATTGTCATTAAAAATTACCCCACCTGAAGAGAAACTAGCAGGATTTGTATAGCCACTACCAATGAGTGAACCTGAATATCCAAACTGCCAAGTGCAGCCGGTAGGACCAGAAGTAGCTGACCAACCCTCAGGAATTACTGACGCATCAAAATTCTCTTCTTGAATTTGAGCATTGCTTATCCAGGCGATACAGCATAACATACACAGTAAAATTACTTTTCTCATAGAATTGAATTTTAATTCCACTATAATTATTCGAATTCTACTTGATATACGTTTTTAAGTAGTAATTTTTTTCCATACTTTTTTGTTTATGATATGCTCGTAATTAAACAGCGTTCATCATTTATTATAAACAATCTAAGTTAGAGGTAAATAGTATAACGTAAAAAGTGTTAAAATATTTTAGAAAAAGTGTACTATAAAATCATCGTCTAAAATGTACGAAAACTATTAGAAACACTATTGCTCAGCATGAGTACAATAGTCCATGATATTACGGAATTAAAAACTAAATTTTACTGGAATTATCTAACAAATAAAAATCCATCAAAACCATAGCCGTTAAAGCTTCTACAATAGGCACAGCTCTGGGTACAACACAAGGATCATGTCTTCCTTTACCTTGCACATTTACGGCATTACCATCAGCGTCTATGGTATCATATTTTTGAAGTAATGTGGCTACCGGTTTAAATGCGACGTTAAAATAAACATCCATTCCGTTAGAAATACCACCTTGAATACCACCAGATAAATTTGTTTTAGTAGACCCGTCTACATTAAAAGCATCATTATGTTCAGATCCTTTTAATTTTGTACCCTCAAAACCACTACCATATTCAAAACCTTTTACGGCGTTTATAGTAAGCATGGCTTGACCTAATCTGGCATGTAATTTATCAAAAATGGGTTCGCCAAAACCTAAGGGTACATTTTTAGCTACACAAGTAATGGTACCACCTATGGTATCACCTTGTTTTTTAATAGCTTTAATATGGTCTATCATTTTCGTAGCTGTTTCTGTATCAGGACAACGAACAGCATTTGATTCTGTTTGCGATAAATCTAATTCTTGATAGGATTTATCTAAAGCAATAGCTCCTACAGAATTGGTAAACGCATTAATTTTTATGTCTTTTAGTATTTGTTTGGCGATGGCTCCGGCAACAATCCAATTGGCAGTTTCACGAGCAGATGAGCGTCCTCCGCCTCTAAAATCTCTTAAGCCATATTTTTTAGTATATGTATAATCGGCGTGAGAAGGTCTAAAAGTATTTTTAATATCTGAGTAATCTTGCGATTTTTGATTGGTATTTTTAATTATAAAACCAATAGATGTACCCGTAGTTTGACCATCAAATATACCCGATAAAAACTCAACAGTGTCAGGTTCTTTACGTTGGGTTACAATAGCAGATTGCCCAGGTTTACGTCGATCTAATTCATTTTGAATTGCTTTAAAATCTAATGTGATACCAGCGGGACAGCCATCTATAACACCACCAATGGCGGCTCCATGTGATTCTCCAAACGTAGTCAGTTTAAATAATTTTCCTATACTGTTGCTCATTTACTAAAAATTGAAAAGCAAAGGTAAAATAATAATTCTATACTATATGCTTAGGTTCAATATAACTTTTCTATTGTATTGTTATCTTTTTAAGGATTTGAATATTGAATATTCATTTTTGTATTGATAAAATAGTGTAAATATCCCACCCCGTCAACGTCTTTAAAATAGAATTCACCTGTATCGCATCGTTTATCATTTCATACAGTTTATTATCCCAATTTGTAAAATGCAATCATTTTCATAAAATGACCTACGTCATTTTATGAAATATACAGAAGGCATAATTTTATATTAAAATAAAACTACAGTAAAAGTTAGAATTTGAAGCGTCTATAATTTTTATTAAAACGCTTCAATAGTTTAATAGTTAAGTGATTGAGGAGAATGTAACTAGTATACAGCAGCGTAATAAATAAAATGAACCCATAAAAAATAGATTATGAATAATTTCAGATACAGACCAAAAGACAATTTTATTCAAGAGGCAGACTGGAAAGAACTTTTTGTTCTTACAGAACATTGGAAATCTGACCTTTTATTTTTTGCAGATGATATAAAATTTCTACATGATTTAATTGATAAATATTATTTATGGATTGCTAGAAAAGAACATATAGATAAGGTACAAGAGATAGAGATTAACTTGTTAAATGTAGATAGACAAAATGCTTTATTATTAAAGAAAACGAATAAACATCTAGAACATTTGGAAGCTTTAATTGATAATCCATTTAAATATGATGCTTATGAATTTAGAAATGAACATGAGCAACTCGAAGATGATTTATCTGATTTTCTTAAATCTTTTAGAAAAAATAGAAAGGAAGTTTTCAGTATTACTGAATTTATAATTGATAAAGAAGAATTGGTAAGGCATTTAGACTTTAGTAAAATTAAAAATTATGCCTAAAAGATGTGATGCTATAGCTATAGGTTAACATTGACCTGTATCATATTAATTACAAATTCATATATAATTTTACATTTCAAAATTGAAGGAGATGAAAAAATACAGATGGTTAATAGTTACAGCAGTTGTTGTAATTGCAGTAATAGGTTATTTTTATGTAAGACCTAAAATTGAGTCAAAAAAAGTAGATTATACATTTACTGTTTTTCAAAAAGGTGATATAGAGTCTGATGTATCTAGCACAGGGACATTGGAAGCCATTAATACTGTAGATGTAGGTACACAAATATCTGGTACCATCTCTAAAATATATGTTGATTACAATGATCAGGTAAAAGCAGGGCAATTATTGGCTACTATGGACATGAAAATGCTACGCACGGCGTTAGAATCTGCTTCAGCCAATTTGGCCGTGAGTCAAGCCCAATTGAATCAGGTTCAAGATGATTATAATAGGAATAAGGTGCTGTTTGAAAAAGATGTTATATCTGAAAAAGAATTTAATACTTCAAAATATAGTTATGAGCAGGCTGTTAGTTACAAAAAAGCATCTCAAGCTGCACTTACAAATGCACAAGTTAATATGGGATATGCTAAAATATTATCACCTATTAATGGCGTAGTTATTGAAAAAGCGGTAGATGAAGGACAGACCGTTGCTGCAAGTTTTTCTACACCAACAATGTTTATTATAGCGGAAGATTTGTCTAAAATGCAAATTTTGGCAGATGTTGATGAAAGTGATATTGGTTATGTAAAAGATAGTATGGACGTACGTTTTACCATACAAACCTATCCAGATAAAAAGTTTTTTGGTAAAGTGAGCCAAATTCGATTACAGCCAACAGAAATAAACAATGTGGTTAATTATCAGGTAGTTATTGATATAGAAAATAAGGGTGGGTTATTAATACCTGGCATGACTACGAACATTGAGTTTATAACAGCTAAAGCAAAGGATGTTTGGCTTATAAATAATTCTGCTTTACGTTTTAGACCCACTGAAGCAATGTTGCAAGAAGTTAAACCGATATTAGAAGACAAGGCAAAAACAATAGTATCTGATTCTTTACGAGTAGCGTTTAAAAATGCGATTAATAATGAAGAGTTATTTACGCCAACAAATTTTAAGAAAAATTTACCTGCTAATATTAATGGTTTCTTTTATAAAAATGAAAATGGAAAGCTTGATTTCAAATTTATAGAAACTGGTATTACATCAGGACTACAATCTGAAGTTAAAAAATTTCTAGATGGATCTGAAATAACAGAAAGTATAAAGGCTATTAACGGTATAAAATCTAAAAAATAGAAAAAGATGCCTGCAAAAAAAGTCATAGAAACCAAAAAGCTAAACCGTATTTTTAAAAATGGTGAAATAAAGGTGCATGCCCTAAAGGACATAGATATGATTATTGAAGAAGGTGAATTTGTTGCCATTATGGGAGCGTCAGGTTCTGGAAAGTCAACCTTACTACATATTATTGGTTGTTTAGATAGGGCTACCTCTGGAGAATATGATTTAGATGGAGTACAGGTAAATAAATTAGGTAAGAATCATTTGGCAGATGTCCGAAATCAAAAAATAGGTTTCATTTTTCAAAGTTATAATTTATTGTCTCGTACTACGGCACTTGAAAATGTTGAACTACCTCTTATTTATGACAGAACGGGGCAATTTACAAACTCAAAAGAATTGGCTCAAAAAGCCCTTGAACAAGTGGGGTTAGCAGACCGTATTTACCATAAAACGAATGAACTTTCTGGAGGACAACAACAGCGTGTTGCTATTGCTAGGGCATTGGTTAACAATCCCGCTCTTATTTTGGCAGATGAACCTACGGGTAACTTAGATAGTAAAGCCAGTATTGATATTGCCGATCTTTTTGTTCAATTGAATAATGAGGGAAAGACGATTGTTATGATTACGCATGAACCAGAAATTGCACAATTTGCAAAACGCATGATCTATTTGAGAGATGGACAAATTATTTCTGATAAAATTATAGAAAAAAGAAGTACAAAAGCATTTGCACTCAAAGAATTAGAAAAACCAGTTAAAACTCCTTAAAAGAACAATTATGAAAAGGTTTTTAAAAATATTTAAAGTTGCTTTTCTGTCTATCTATAAGAATAGGACGCGGAGTTTATTGACAATGCTGGGTATTATTATTGGTGTTGGAGCGGTTATTATGACCATATCGGCAGGAGAGGGAGCAACATTAGAGGTAGAAAACCAAATATCAGGGTTAGGTACCAATCTTTTGATGATACAAACCAAGTCAGAACATAAGGCAGGTATCAATGTTAGAATGGGACGCCCTATTGATGAGAAAGATTTTGATATGCTTAAAAAAAATTCGGTTTGGATGCCCCAATTATCTCCTCTTGTAGCGATTGGAGCACAAGCTATAGGACCAAGTGGATATAAATCGACTATGGTTTATGGTGTTGCTTACGATTATTTTTATATCACTAGTAGAGCATTACAAACAGGTAGTTTTTTTACCGAAGATGACGTGCGAACAGCAAAAAAATATTGTGTTATTGGCCAAACGATACGAGAAGAACTTTTTCCTGGAGAAGACCCTATTGGTCATCAAATACGTATAGATAAAGTGCCTTTTACGGTACTTGGTCTTTTAACTGAAGAAGGTTCAGGCGGTATGCAGGATATGGATGATATAATTTTAGCTCCGTATACAACAATTCAAAATAGATTGTATGGTCATCAACGAGGGTATACAATGATTTTGGGAAGTGCGTTAAGCGAAGATCATATTGCTGACGCTGAAATTGAGACCTCAGAACTATTACGAGAGTCTCATAAAATAATGGATGGAGATGAAGATGATTTTGAAATTATGACACAAATTGAACTTCAAGAAATTACTGGAAATGTTACAGGAATCTTAACCATTCTGTTGGGTGCCGTAGCTAGTATTTCATTAATTGTTGGAGGTATTGGTATTATGAATATTATGCTGGTTTCGGTTACTGAGCGAACTCGAGAAATAGGTACTAGACTTGCGATTGGAGCTAGAGAAAGCGATATTTTAACGCAGTTTTTAATAGAAGCCATAGTGCTCAGCTTGGTAGGAGGTGTTTTAGGAATAGCATTTGGAATTATAGGAAATCAAATTATTTATAAAGTAACTGGATTTTTTATTCCTACTGTTGGTTATTCAATACTTATTGGGTTCGGGTTTTCAGCACTTGTAGGTGTTGCTTTTGGATATTTTCCAGCACGAAAAGCAGCAAAATTAAATCCGATAGATGCTTTACGATATGAATAAAAAGTAACATAAAAGAAAGACGAATAAAAATAAAAAATTATGAAAGATCTACATACGATACTTAAGGAAATAACAAATCTAACCTTGAATATTGAAATGAATTATCCTGAGCTATATCGCTCATTAGATGAAAACCCAATGACTTTACCTGTAGCGAGTCATCCTCAAATAGATAAAAAGGTAATGCAGGAGTATTTAGTAGGCTTAAAGGATTTGTTGGAGCGGTATGTAACCGAAGAGAATATTAAAAACGAATAAAAATCAACTTTTAAAATCTACATAATGGGAGAAATCGCTACATCAAACAGAGAAATAACATTGTACTATAGTTCAAATTCTGAAAGAGCAAAACAGGCCTTAGCATATGCAAAAACAGAAGGTTTGGCAATACACGAAGTCGATATTTTAAAAACGAAACTTACGGGTCTCCAAATAATAGAACTTGCAGATAGATTACATCTAGAACCCGCTGATCTTGTTAATCAAGAACACCCTGCTTATACTTCGCATTTGCAACATCATGATTTATCAACGGATGATTGGATAAAAATGATACGGCATAATCCAGAGATTATGAAACAACCCATTGCTTTGAAAGGCGATAAAACAGTATTAGTAGAAACACCTACCGATATTTTAAAAATATAAAATAAATGGAGCAGTTTAAATTAAGATGATTTTATTAATGTAACTGACCATGGTCATTTCAAGAACGCTTCAATTCATTTAGCTTTGAAATACTATTAAATGAGTAATGAAAAATTTAATTTAATTTTTAAAGAATAAAATCATGATTAAAGAAAACACAAAAACAAAAGAGCTCGGTATCTATATGGATCATTCAAAAGCAAAATTAATTGATTTACATTCTGAGAAAAACACTTATACGATTACCTCTGAATTTAGTGCGGAGACAAAAGCAGAAGCCTTAACTAGAAGTGAAAACCTTATGCATAATAAACGACAACAAATGCAAGAAGAATACTATGAAAAAATAGCTAAGGTCATTTTGAAATATGATGATGTACTTCTTTTTGGTTTAACAAAAGCTAAAACAGAACTTTATAATTTTCTGAATGAAGATTTACGTTTTAAAGATATTAAAATTAGTGTTGAGCCTGCCGATAAGTTAACGTTAAATCAACAAGATGCTTTTGTGAGAACTTATTTTGAAAAATAAGTTCTATTAATGTGCATATTAAATACAGTTATAGAATTGGTATATTTAAACTAATGTAGAGCTTTTTACGATGTAATAATAACTCACAATTACTATTCATTGAGAGACAACATAACCATTTAAATTTTTAAGTTATGATTAAAGATTATTCAAAACACTATAGTAATCTTACTAAATTAATGCGTGAAATGGGTGCTGAAATGCCTGAAGTAATGGGTGGATTTAATAAGTTACACGAAGCTAGTATTAAAGAAGGTGTACTCTCTTCAAAAAACAAAGAACTTATTGCATTAGGTATTGCTATAACGGTAAGGTGCGACGGCTGTATTGCCTTTCATGTGCACGATGCTTTAAGTTCAGGAGCAAGTTCAGAAGAAATTATGGAAACTATTGGTGTTGCTATTCTTATGGGAGGTGGACCTGCATTAGTGTATGGTTGCCAAGCCATGGAGGCCTTAAGTCAATTTGTGGTTTTAGAAAAATAGTTATTTCTTGACTGATTATTTTTGTAATTCTAAATAAAAATTGGTCATTTGTTATTTCAAGGAATAAATAAAGAATAAATAATGAAAAACCATAAATTACTAATTATCATTTTTACGTTTATATTTCTTTATGGATGTAGAACGCAACAGGTTCAATCTAAACAAGAAGTAAATGGAAATATTCCCCTTCGAGAATATTCTATTCAAGCGGTTTTATGGCAACAAAATGCAGCAGAATATAGAGCATTGGCGTATCAAGCATTCAATTTAGCACAGCTTCAGTTAGATAATATAATTGCGAATAACAAAGAGCCTAAGAAGCCTCTAGCAATAGTAACAGATATTGATGAAACGTTATTAGATAATAGTCCATACAGTGGAAAACAGATAGAACTTGATGAAGAATATACGTCACTCAGATGGGCAGAATGGGTAAAGCTAAAAAAAGCAGAAGCGATACCAGGTGCATTACAATTTTTTAATTATGCAAAAAGTAAAGGTGTAGAAGTGTTTTATATTTCTAATAGATCTGTCAAACAAAAAAATGAAACTATAGAGAATCTAGTATTAAAAGGATTTCCTTTTGCTGATAATGCACATGTTTTATTAAAAGATGAAACTAGTGGAAAAGAACCAAGAAGACTTTTAGTGCAAGAAAATTTCGAAATTGTATTATTAATTGGTGATAATTTATCCGATTTCTCAGAAACATTTGAGAACAGTTCTACAGCGGTTAGAAATAACAAGGTAGATAGTTTAAAATCGATATTTGGTACAACGTTTATTGTACTACCCAATCCAATGTATGGAGACTGGGAAACAAAAGGTATTATGGAAGGAAAGTATGATTGGACTAATTTTCAAAAAGACTCACTTCGAGTAAAAAAAATAAAGACTTACTAAACACCTTAGAAAGGTAAATATAAAAGAATGATCTAGGTCATTTTAAATGTGCTATTAAATCTAAATCTTTGAAGGATAGAATACTGAGAAGTATGATACTGAATTTGCTATAAAACAGTAAGTGATTCCGAATAAAATGGAATCTCAGAAGAGGTATATACAACTCTTAAAAAAGAATTCTATTTTTTTAAGGATATATATAACTAAAATTATGTTATGGCAGGTTTAAAAATTCCAAAACAACAAGAGCTTAAAAGATATAACAAACTATTTGCTGTACTTACAAAATATGGTTTTGAGGATGTTATGGCACACCATCAAATAAAAAAAATAATTCCCAAAAGTTATCTTAAAAAACATCCAAACACGCAAAAGAATCTTTCTTTTACAAAATATGAGCGTATACGAATGATGTTGGAAGAGTTGGGACCTACTTATGTAAAATTAGGACAAATATTTAGTAACAGAGAAGATATGTTACCTCCTGATTTAATAAAGGAACTTGTAAAGCTACAAGATCATGTACTGACATTAAAAAATTTCAATATTAAAGAAGTAGTTGAACAGGAGCTAAAAATAAATAGTACAGATTATTTTCAATCAATTGATAGTGCCCCATTAGCAGCAGCATCTCTAGCTCAAGTACATAAAGCAATCTTATTAAATGGAAATGAAGTCGTATTAAAAGTGCAACGGCCCGATATCAAAGAAACTATAGAAGCTGACATTTTAGTAATGAAACAAGTTGCTAAAAGTTTAGAAAAACATAGTAGTCAAGCAAAAGCCTTCCAGCCAAAGCAAATAATAGCTTCTTTTGAAAAAAGTATAAGAGAAGAGCTTCAGTTTTTACAGGAAGTAGAAAATATGGAACATTTTGCTAAAGATTTTAAAGGCAATGCATCTATTTATGTTCCTAAAGTGTATCGAGAACTATCTACAGACAAGCTTATTTGTATGGAATTTATTGATGGAATTAAAGTTTCTGAAATTGATACGCTTACATCGTTAAATATAGATTGTAGTACTGTTGCCAAGGTTGGCGTAGATCTCTATTTAGAACAGATTTTAGAGCATGGTTTTTTTCATGCAGATCCGCATCCTGGAAACATTTTTGTACTTCCAAAGACCCAGCAAATTTGTTTTATTGATTTTGGAATGATGGGGTCTATTATGCCAAATGACAGAGACACGTTAAGTGATCTCTTGTTATATTTTATGAAAAATGATGTTAAAAAAATAATTCAATTATTAGAGAAAATTGCTGTTAAAGCCAATATTGACGATTATAAAAAATTAGAGTATGATTTGTATGAATTGATAGTAGGTGTTAGTAATACTTCCATTAAAAATATCAGAATGGGGATTGTTCTTAATCAGTTTAAATCTGTTTTATACGGAAATCATATAATTTTACCCCATTATATGTATATGCTCATCCGTGGTTTAATTATTATAGAAGGCGTAGGTTTAAAACTAGATCCTAAATTTAATATCACAGATAATTTAGAACCTTACTCTACTAAAATTACAAAAAAGCGTTTCAGTTTAAAACGTTTGTTAAAAAAGAACTTCACAAGATTACAAGACCTAAACAGTCTCGCTGATTCATTACCAGATGATATTACTATCATTCTAAATAAAATTAAAGAAGGAAAACTAGTAATTGTACATAAGCATAAGGGCCTAAAAGAATTTCAAAGCACACTAAATAAAGCTTCTAATCGATTAGTTTTTGCGGTTATTATAGCCGCATTATCAATTGGTTCATCCATTTTAGTGATTGCTAAAATGCCTCCTTTGGTATATGGTATTCCTTTGCTTGGAGCCATTGGTTTTATACTGTCTGCAGTTTTAGGATTTTACATCGTTATTTCCATTTTTAAGAATAAGGAGTATTGATTTTTTTTAATATTCAAAGATTATGCAAATACATCAAGAAATTAGCGAGTTGGTTGGATCTTACATATTGGGTGTACTTATCAGTTTAGGTATTGGCTTAATACTGGGGCTTGAAAGAGAATATGACAAACTAAAAGAAGAAAGAGGTTTTGCAGGAATTCGCACATTTCCAATGGTTTCAATTCTAGGGTTTACTTTAGGAACATTAACTGATAAATTTACGCCATGGCTATTAATCGTAGGTTTTGGTTCATTTATTTTCTTTTTAGTACTTAATCATTTTTACCAGAAACAGGAAGAATATGCTAAAGGGATTACCACCAATATAGCCTTGATAGTCACTTTTGTTTTAGGGGTAATGATCTCGGCAGAATATTATCGAAATGCGGTAGCTACTGCTGTAATAATTGTAACATTACTTTCGCTCAAAAATCGATTTCATTCTGTTATCAGCAATATAACCTCAGAAGAACTGTTCGCATTTATAAAGTTTTCAATAATAGCTTTGTTAATTCTACCTTTTCTTCCTAACAAAACGTATGGTCCAGATCATTTGCTCAACCCTTTTGAAATAGGTTCCATTATCGTAATTGTTTCTTTTTTGAATTTCATAGGCTATTTTTTAGTAAAATTTGTAGGTTCTAAAAAAGGGATTCTTCTTACGGCTATTCTTGGCGGATTAATATCTAGTACCGCAGTGGCTTGGAATTACGCCTCAAGAAGCAAGGATTCTCCAGAGCTTTCAAAAAAATATAGTGCAGGTATTATTGTAGCCTCGGCAATTATGTTTCCTAGAATAGCCTTATTAGCTTATATCTTTAACAATGCCATTATTAAGTATTTAGCACTTCCATTTGGTTTATTGACATTGGTTTGTATCATAGCTACTTTAGTATTAATGCGGAAAGATGACAGTAAGCCTGATACTGATATTAAACTGGGTAATCCGCTTAACATGTTAAATGCAATAGGATTTGGAGTGGTCTATTTAGTGATCCTTTTTGCCGTTTATTATAGTAATCGATTTTTTGGTGAAAGTGGTTTGTATTATTCTGCATTAATAGCAGGTTTAGCAGACACCGATGCCATTACTATTAGCATGGCTAAGTTTTCTGTAGATGGAGAAAAACTGCAACTCGCATCATCAGTTATAATTGCAGCTACGATGAGTAATATGTTTGTAAAGCTTATCACTACAATAATAAAAGGTTCAAAAACTACAGGTAAACTAGTAAGCTACGCTTTTGGTAGCGTTATTTTGGTAGGAGTTATTTATATTCTAATCCTTAACTGATCACAACCTTTATGTTCTCTTCTATTATCGTTTCTAGGTTCTAAAAATTTAAAAAACTTTCTTCTTTTATAATCATGCTGACCTAGGTCAGTGTCACTATTGTTAAAGCCAATTAATTTTGTTGGTATAATCTAGACAGGAGGTATAAATTTTCTGTTAGTTAAATACACATACAATGACAAAAATAAACTCAGAAGAAGCAAAAGTGATTGGAAATAATTTGGGTATCGATTGGAATGCTATTCGATTAGACGAATTTGCAAAAGGTGTAAATGTTGAATTTGAACATGGCACAAGATATCCAGAAACCAATGTGACTAATAATGATACAGCCTTAACAGGAAAAATAGCTTAGGCACATTTAAAAGAGTTTCCTGATTATTATACACGGTTAGAGAAAATGGAAAATAAAGCGGAAGCGTATTGGAAAGAACGAGAGTTAAACTAATGTGAAAATTTTATACGCTCTGACCTAGGTCAGTGTATTACAGTTAAGAGCTATCTAATTTTGACCTATAAATCTTTACCTAGAGCTAAAGAATAATAACAACAATATATAATATTTAAAAAATTAAATCATGGAAACAAAATCAGAATTTTTAAGCGAAGCTATGGTTAAGTTACTAAATTATCGTGTGGAACAAGAAGAGTATTCTTCAAGAATATACTTGGCTATGTCTACTTGGTTAGATGATAAGGGGTTTGTAGGAGCTTCCAAATTATTTAAACAATATAGCGATGAAGAAATAGTACATGCAAACAAAGCAAGAAAAATTCTTTTAGCAAATGGGTTACGACCTGTAACACCTGCTTTAAAACAACCAAAACAAGATTTTTTAAGTCTACCTGATGTCATACAATCAGCATTGGCACATGAACAAGAAATTACAAGACAATGTTATGCACTTACTAAAGCTGCCCATGACGAAGGTAATTTTATGGTAGTGGAATTGGGCTTATGGTACGCTAAAGAACAAGCAGAGGAATTAAGCAAAGTACAGTACCTATTAGATCGTTTGGAAGCTTTTGGAGAAGAGTTAAGCATGTTGAGAAGACTAGATGATGAAATGGGACAATTGGTATCATAATTAGGTAACATTCACATTAAAAAAAATAGTAATAACATTTAAATAACAAATAAAATGGCAAATATTATAGTAGTTCCATTTAAGGAAGAAAAAAGGGCCATAGATGCCTTACACAAAATTAAAGAATTAGATGCTTATGGAGATATTACCCTCTATGAACATATGATGATTCGAAAAAAAGAAAACAATCAATTTGAAGTATTAAACGATCAAACTGATGAAGAAGGCTGGAGAACCTTAACAGGAGCTGCAGTTGGTGGTTTATTAGGAGCCATTGCGGGACCTGTAGGTTTTGTTATCGGATTGTATTCAGGTTTAGCCGTTGGTGCAATTGCCGATGTAAGTCGTTATGATTTTGAAGATGATTTTGTGAAAAAAGTAAGTAATCAAATGACTGTGGGTACCATTGCTATAATTGCTGAGGTAGGAGAAGACAGTTCCGTTTTTATTAATGAAGCTCTTGAACCTTATGCTTCGGAGATTATGAGAAGTGAAGCAGGAATAGAATTTGACGATTATGTAGATGAGCAAATTGAAGATATTGAAGATAAAATTGAAGATCAACGAGAAAAACTCAAAAAAGCTACTAAGGAAGAAAAGGTTAAAATAAAATCTAAAATAGCTGAATTGAAAGCAAAACGTAAATCCAAAATTACGGCATTGGAAACAAGAAGAAAACAGTTGCTAAAATCTATTAAAGATAAATCGGATGCTCGTTTAAAACAAATGGAAAATCGTTTGAAAGAATATGAACATTCTGTGACAAGTTCAATTGTAAAAGCTAGGAAAAATAGATTGAAAAAAAGAATTAAAAAAGAAGAAGAAAAATTATACCAATTGCATGCTGCACTAGGGGATGAATTTATGGATTGATTATAAGATTTTTAATATTTAATATATAGCAGAGATGGGAAAGTTAATTTTAGTGAGACATGGAAAAAGCATATGGAATGTAGAAAACATATTTACAGGATGGACAGATGTTGATATTGCAGCCGAAGGTATTGAAGAAGCCATAATAGCCGGCGAAATTATTCGAGATCGTAATATATCCATTGATATTTGTTTTTCATCTTATTTGAAAAGAGCTATAAAAACGGCTGCTATTATTTTGGATACTAGTGATTTGATGTACATTGATTTTAAAAAAGTTGGAAGCTAAATGAACGTAATTACGGTGCTTGGCAAGGAAGAAATAAAGATGAAGTAAAAAGAGATGTTGGTGAAGATTTTTATTGGAAGGTTAGGAGGGGATTTAGCACTCCACCTCCTAGTCTTTCAGTAGATGATGAACGGAATCCGAAATTCGATGAGAAATATAAAAAAGTCAATGTAAATGAATTACCCATGGAGGAATCGTTAAAAGACACAAAACAAAGAACGGTGGCCTATTTTTATGAAGCTATTGTCCCTGAACTTGTAAAAGGTAAAACGGTGTTGGTGGCGGCTCATGGAAATTCTATTCGAGCTTTAATAGGACATATTGAAGGTATTGTTGCAGAAGAAATGCCGAAAGTTGAGGTTCAAACAGGTGTTTTAAATATTTATGAGTTTGATAATATCATGACTGTTAAAGAGAGATATGTACTCCAAAAAGAAGTTGAAGTTTTTCATTAAAAAAGGGTAAAAAGAGATGCGTATTGCAAATTTATCGATAATGGTAATTCTGGTAGGAAGCATTTTAACAAGTTGTGGCTCTACTAAAACTAAAGCTATACATGGGTCAAAAAAAACTACAAATACGGCTATTGTACCTTTAAATGAAAACGCTAAAGATGCTGAAATAACTCAAAAAGACGGATGGCAAAAATTTAATAGTGATTCTCAAAAGAAACTATTAGAAATAGAAAATCAAATTGAAGCCTTAAGAAGGGAGATTGCAAATCATGACAAAAAAGATCAAAAGAAAAGGATCAAAACACTGGATTCATTAGAAGAAAAAAAGAATATACTCAAATCGAGATTAGTTAAAATTAACAAAAGAATTAAATCAAATATAGAAGATATAAATAGAACACAAGAAGTAGTAACAATAGCTTTTGAAAAGGACTTTGTTCAAGATTTAAATGAGCTTTTAATGGGGCTTAAAGATTTTTTGAAAAATAAATAAAAATAGATAGTAATGAAAAAAAATATTTTATCCTTTACCATAATAGTTCTTATGGTAGGGAGCATTTTAACAAGCTGTGGAACAGCAGTAAAGAAAGATGTTGCATCCGCTAAAGAAAATGCAAAGGCAGCACATAATGATTTGAATCAGGCAAGAAAAGATTCTCAAATAGAACTTAGTAGTACTATACAATCAGATTGGGGAAAATTTAAAGCAGATTCTCAAATTGCATTAGACAATAGTAAAATAGAAATTGAGAAATTACGTGGGGAAATAGTGAGTGCCAATGAAGCTCGTCAGCAAGAGTTAAATAAGGAGCTTGACAAATTAGAACAAAATGGAAATGATCTTAAGAAAAGGTTGAAACAAAAAAATAAAACACTCGAAAAAAGTTTGACTAAAATTAATGAAGCCGACAATATATTAAGAACAGATTTTCAAAAACAGTTTGTTTCGGATATGAATGAGTTACAAACAGCATTAAAAGATTTTTTCAGTAAAAACGCTATATAACACAGTAATAAGACCTCTTAATAATAACAATAAAATAATAACAATGTAAATATTAAAATTATGAAAACAAAAATTTTATCCTTTACCGTAATCGTTTTTATGGTGGGAAGCATTTTAACAAGTTGTGGTAATCAATCCAAACAAGATGCGAAAGAAGTTAAACAAGATGCAAAAGAATTGAGTAAAGACTTAAAACAAGGAGCAAAAGACACTAGTCAAGAGATTAAAACAGCGGTACAATCAGATTGGAATACATTTAAAACTTCATCTGAAAAAGCTATTGAAAATACAGATAAAGAAATTAAAGTGCTTAGAACAAAAATTGCGAAAGCCAATAAAAATGAAAAAGAAAAATTGACAAAAGCATTGAATAAGTTAGAAGAAAAAAACAAAGAACTTAAAGAAAAACTTGCACAAAGGGGTAAAGAATTTAAAGAAGATGTAATTGATTTTAACGAATCAGCAAAAGCAAACGAAGAAAAATTTGAACGAGAATTTACCCATGATATGGATGAATTAGGTACCGCTTTAAAAGATCTTTTTAAAAATAATGTAGACTAATAATCTTAAACTATAATGTTATGTCAACTTCAATTTTAAGTTCAGCACAAACTGCAGTAAAAAATTGGTGGATTTCGCTCTTAATAGGTATCCTATATATTATTGCAGGAGTTTGGGTGTTTCAAACACCATTAGAAAGTTATGTGTCATTAAGTATTATTTTTAGTGTATTTATCTTTGTTTCGGGTATATCTCAAATCGCATTATCTATTTCTAGTAAAAATGAGATGCCAGATTGGGGATGGTATTTGGCAGGTGGTATTCTAGATCTTATTATAGGTGTTTTATTAATAACGCACCCATTAATGACTATGGCTATATTACCTTTTTATGTAGGTTTTTGGCTACTATTTCAAGGTTTTATGGCAATTGGGTTATCATTTCAATTAAAATCAGTTGGAACACCCTCTTGGGGATGGTTACTATTTTTAGGGATTCTTACATTACTATTTTCATTTCTATTATTAGCAAATCCGATTTTAGCAGGGGTAAGTATTGTTTATATGACAGCAATGGCTTTTGTTACTGCTGGTATATTTAGAATAATATTAGCCTTTAATTTAAAAAAAATAAAAAATACTTTTGATTAATTGGTATAAGCAGTGTAATAAGAGATAGAGGTCATAAGCTTTTTCAATTTAATTTGTTATTTATTCTCCTCTGAGTAAATTCTTGAACTGGTAACATAATTAGTAAGAATTGGTTTATAGAAAATACTTTATCTGTTAAAGCACTGCTTTTTTATTCGGAGTAATAAAATTATAGAAAAAATGAAAAATAAAAATCCAAAAGACGCAAATGTTTATTTAATAGGAAGCGGTATTGCTTCACTTGCGTGTGCCGTTTACCTTGTTAAAGATGCGAAGGTACCTGGAAAGAATATTCATATTTTAGAAAAGGACAATATACTCGGTGGTGCACTTGATGGTTCGGGTAATAAAGATGATGGTTTTGTAGTAAGGGGTGGTAGAATGCATGAAAAACATTATACCTGTTATTGGGATTTACTTTCTTATATACCTTCTTATGATGACCCTAAAATTTCTGTTAGAGATGAATCTTTTGAATTTAATGAAAAATTCGTTTCAAATGGACAGGCTCGATTATTAAAAAATGGAGAAAAAATTGACGTCTCATCTTACGGATTATCAGTAAAACAACAAGCAGAGTTTTTAAGACTCTTATTTTCTTCAGAAAAATCATTAGGTAATAAAAGAATAGAAGATTGGTTTGATCAAGCTTTTTTTGAAACTAATTTCTGGCATATCTGGACATCTATGTTTGCATTTCAAAAATGGAGTAGTGTTGCTGAAATGAGAAGATATATGAAGCGTTTTATTCATTTGATTGATGGATTAAAAAGATTAGGTGGCGTTATGCGAACCAAATACAATCAATACCATTCTGTGGTGATACCTTTAAAAAGATATTTAGATGAATATGGTGTGAATTTTGATTTAGGTCACGAGGTTGTAGATATAGATTTTAACCTCTCTTCAGATAAAAAAACAGCTACGGTATTGCATTTAAAAGATAAAGATGAAATAGTTTTAGGAAAAAATGACTATGTTTTTATTACCAATGGTTCTATTACAGAAAGTACGGATAATGGTGCATGGGATAGACCTGCTAAACTTAAAGGAATAGCAGCATCAGGATCATGGAAGTTGTGGAAAAAAATAGCTAAAAAAGACGATGCTTTTGGTAATCCAAGTCCTTTTTGTGACCATATCGATTTACAAAAATGGTATTCGTTTACAGTTACTTTAAAAGATAATACTTTTCATGATTATATGGAGAATTTTTCTGGTAATGTTGATGGTACAGGTGGTTTGGTAACCCTGACCGATTCTAATTGGATGATGTCTATTGTAATTGCACGTCAACCACATTTTCCTAATCAACCTAAGGAGGTTAAAGTATTCTGGGGGTACGGATTATATCCTGATCGTAAAGGTAACTACATTAATAAAACAATGGCAGAATGTACAGGTAAAGAAATTTTGGAAGAATTATGGTATCATTTAAAAGTTCAAGATTTAATGAAACCTATTGTAAATTCTGGTAAAATAAACTGTATACCTACAGCAATGCCATTCATAGATAGTGAGTTTATGCCTAGAGACATTGGAGATAGGCCACAAGTTATTCCTGATGGGGCAACAAATTTTGCATTTTTAGGTCAATTTGCAGAAGTGCCAAAAGATGTAGTGTTTACTGTAGAATATTCTGTAAGAACAGCTCAAACTGCTGTCTATGGATTATTTGAAACAGATAAAAAAGTGATGCCTGTTTATGATTCTATTCATAAACCAAAGGTATTATTAAAAGCTATTAAAGCTATTACTGGGTAGTTACAATTGATTATTTAGTGTTGCATTTTTAATAAAGAATTGTTGTGGAATGAAATTGTACAGTGGTGCTATAACTGTTATTGGACATAAGTTATTTTGGTTTGTACTTGTATTTGCGTTTTTATGGATAAACACATTAATAGGAACTACAGATATTGCCAATTGGCTTATAGAAAATACCCTAACAGTTATAGCATTACTTTTTTTAATTCTTACTTATAAATCGTATTGTTTTAGCAATTTTAGTTATTTCTTAATCTTTGTTTTTTTATGCTTGCATGTTTATGGTTCTGAATATACCTATGCAGAGAATCCATTTGGGTTTTGGCTTCAAGACCAATTTCATTCTTCCAGAAACCCTTATGACAGGCTCGTACATTTTAGTTTCGGGTTGTTATTGTATTATCCATTGTACGAGTGTATTTTAAAATGGCTGAAACTTGAAAAAAGAGAAGCAGTTATACTCCCTATTTTAACAATTCTTTCGGCAAGTGCATTATATGAAATTATAGAATGGCTTGTAGCCGATGTCTTTTTTGTTGAACAGGGCATTTCATATTTAGGAACTCAAGGTGATGTGTGGGATTCTCAAAAGGATATGGCAGTAGCTTTTTTTGGCAACATAATGGGAGCACTATTTTATTATATATATAGATTGAATACTCAGTCAGTCAAGGTCGAAAACAGGTAATGAATAGATAAACAACTTCTTTGACAGTTAAATTCTCATAACATCATCTTAATGATTACTAAACCACCATTTTCATAAAAGTTTGTTGTAAAAAAGGTTATAAACTGACTTAGGTCAGTTTTAAAGTTTTAAGATTCAAATACCTTTGGTTATTTAAGAATTTAAAAATAATTAAAATATGGAAGTACCCTACCATGGAATTTTAAAAGAGAATTTGACAGGCTATTGCCAATAGTTTAGTAGTAAATAATTAATAAAATAAAAATGGAAAGAGTATTTAAAATAGTAGCACCCACAGCAATTGACATAAAGCCGTGCAATCATTTGCAAATACAGAATAAAGCGATCATGGTAGAATATAAATTGAATAACTATGCTTAGAAAGATCAAAATCGCATTGTGGATAATTCTCATAGGATTAACGGGTTTATGGATATTGGCAAATATGCCTTTACCAGATGCAATGACAGGAAAAGCGGTACGTGATTTATTCATTCAATATTCTGGTATTATTGGTATTGGAGTAATGAGTATCGCTATGGTACTTGCACTTCGTCCAGTATGGCTAGAACTCATACTTGGTGGGTTAGATAAATCGTATAGACTTCACAAATGGTTAGGAGTTATTGGGTTGGGAGCTTCTATTTTTCATTGGATTGCTGCGAAAGCCCCACATTGGTTATCAAGCCTTGGGTTGATAGAGGGGAGACGTGGCCGTGGTCATGGAGATGGAGCAAATTCAGCATCAGATTCACTCAATCAGGTTCAGGCGTTTTTTGATGGTCTACATGGGCCTGCCAAGTTTATTGGTGAATGGGCATTCTATGGGCTCGTTCTTTTAATTGTATTGGCCTTAATAAAACGATTCCCTTATCGGCTTTTTGCAAAGACCCACACGATCATCGCAGTGGTGTATCTCATTTTGGTATTTCACACAGTGGTGCTATTAGATTTTGCTTCATGGACACAGCCATTGGGCATTGTAATGGGTATGTTGTTATCAGCAGGTGTAGTCTCGGCTATTCTTGTGTTGACACGTCAGGTTGGTAAGCGACGAAAAGTGGAAGGTACTATAGAGGAACAACATTATTTTCCTAAAATGAAGGTGTTGGAAACCTTAATTTTGCTCAAAGAGGGATGGAAAGGACACAAGAGTGGTCAATTTGCTTTTGTTACTTTTGATAGTAAAGAAGGGCAACACCCTTATACTATTGCCTCAGACTGGGATGCAAATAATCCTCGTATTATGTTTATTACCAAGGCACTGGGTGATTACACAAACCACTTACCTGAAAAGCTAAATATTGGTGACAAAGCAATTGTCGAAGGACCTTATGGCTGCTTTACTTTTGATGATAATGCTAAACGTCAAATCTGGATTGGTGGTGGTATTGGTATTACACCATTTATTGCTAGAATGAAACACCTCGCTCATAATCGAGCATCTCAACCAATTGATTTATTTCATTGCACCTCTGAACTGGAACCTGATGCATTGAAGAAATTAACTGCGGATGCTGCAGCCGCCAATGTGAACTTACATGTGATAATTGACAGTAGAGATGGTCAGTTAACTGGAGAAAAGTTACGTACAATAGTGCCAGACTGGAAGTCGGCCAGTGTTTGGTTTTGTGGTCCCGTTGGTTTTGGAAAAGCATTACATAAAGACTTTTTGAAAAACGGATTACCTACTAAGAATTTTCATCAAGAGCTTTTTGGCATGCGTTAAGTGAAAGGTGATAAGGGGATAATTTATCAATTTTGAATATTTATATGATGCATATGGCGTTGGTATACATCGCTTTATTATAGAATACGATAGAAAGACTCAATAAATTTTTTCATACTGATTTGTTCAAATTGACAAACAGTTATATCTAAATAATTTCTTTTGTGATCAATTAAAAATATATTAAAATGATTTATAGACTGATACTATTCTTAGTACTTAATTTTGCAGCACTTGGTGTTGGAGGATTTTTAGCAGGCAATGGAGCTTCTTCTGATTGGTATGCACATATTGACAAAGCTCCGTGGACACCACCAGGTTGGGTCTTTGGCTTTGCATGGGTTACGATCATGATATGTTTTAGTTTTTACTTAGCCTATTTATGGCCAGAAATTGAAAACAAAAATCTACTCATTGGTTTATTAGTCGTACAGTATTTATTGAACATGGCATGGAATCCGACATTCTTCTATTATCATTATGTTCTGGCAGGCCTATTGGTTTTAATTGGACTTGCATTTGTTGTCGGAGTCTTTTTATTTTTTTATTGGCCAGAGTTAAAATTAAAATCGATATTGATAATTCCTTATTTTATTTGGTTATTAATTGCAACGTCACTCAATGGGTACGTCTTATTTAAAAATCAAATTATTATATAAAAATAGCTTGTAATAACAGATGATATATTAAGATTGCTATGTAAGGACAATACAATACTCACGTTGTTAAAGTTTTCAAAAAAAGTTTTATACTGATGTAGGTCAGGGTTCTCACATTAGAACCACTATATCTTTGATGTATAATTAGTGTTTAATTTAATTTATAAAATTATGAGAACAGATTCAAGTATTAAAAGAGATGTTTTGGATGAATTAATATGGCAACCAAGCATTGATGAAACTCAAATTGGGGTTGTTGTAAAAAATGGTGTTGTAACACTTACTGGGGTTGTAGATAGTTACATGAAAAAACAAGAGGTAGAAAAAGCCGCAAAAAGTGTGTTAGGTGTAAAAGCAGTAGCTGAAGATATTGAAGTTAAATATGGTACAGCTTCACATACATCAGATTCAGAAATTGCAGCCGCAGCAGTAAAAGCATTAAAATGGAATATTACAGTACCTGAGAAAAAAATAGAGGTAAAAGTTGAAGATGGCTGGGTTTATCTTACAGGTGAAGTAGTATGGGATTTTGAGAAAAATTCAGCGAAAAATGCTGTTAAAAATATTCCCGGTGTTAAATATGTGGTAAATAATATTACGCTTAAAAATAATATAGATGCTATCAATATTAAAGAAAAGATCAAAAAAGCATTTGAACGTTCTGCAGATATTGATTCGAAAAGTATTACCGTAAGTGCCGAAGGTCATAATGTGAAGTTAACAGGAAAGGTACATTCATTAAAAGAAAAAGATGAAGCTAGAAAAACGGCGTTTTATGCACCTGGAGTATACACTGTAGATAATGAATTAGAAGTTGTGTATTAGGTTATCTGAAAAGCAATTACAAGTTATTTTTAATCCTATTAATTCTAAGAAATTGCCTTAATTCAATAACATGGATTAGGGCATTTTTTTTTACTCTATTTAACTGATTTTATTTTAAAAAAAATATTGCAGTATTAATAAAACTATAACTTTACTTGAACTTTAATTAGGTTAAAAAATGGAATTTATAAATAGAACACTGTGTTAATAAATTCAAAAAAAGTTTAGAACTGATCTAGGTCAGTGTTTCTTTTCTCTTGCCATGATAATTTTGATTTTGAATTCTAAAAATTAAAATAATGGAAATAACAAAACAAACATCGAATATTAAAACAGTCAACCCCTATAATAATGAATTGGTGAAAGAGTTTGTACCCATGACTGATATTGAACTAGCAGCAATAATTGATAAGGCTGACAAAGCTTTTGCTTCTTGGAAAAATCAATCTTTTGAAGAAAGAGCAAAAGTAATGCATAAGGTAGCATCTTTAATGCGAGAGAGGAAAGAGGAATTGGGAAAATTAGCCACATTAGAAATGGGTAAACTAATTTCTGAATCCATTTATGAAGTAGAATTATCGGCAGATATTTTTGATTATTACGCTGATAAAGCTGCTGAATTATTAGCTGATAAACCGTTAGAAGTTAAAAATGGAGAAGCATTTATCTCCTATGAACCTATTGGAACTATTCTAAGTATTCAACCATGGAATTTTCCCTACTATCAAATCACTAGAAGTGCCGCCTCAAATCTTATGGCTGGTAATACAATGGTGTTAAAACATGCTTCAAACGTACCTCAGTGTGCTCAATTAATGGAAGACTTATTTATAGAGGCAGGCTTACCTGATGGGGTTTATAATAACATTTTTATTCCAGGAAAAGAAATTAAAAGTTTGGTTTCAAATCCGAAAATTAAGGCAGTTTCTTTAACGGGAAGTGAACTTGCAGGAACTAGTATTGCTAGTGCAGCTGGAGCGAAAGCAAAAAAAGTAACATTGGAATTAGGCGGTAGTGATCCTTTTATAGTTTTAGATGATGTGGATATTGATTTGGCGGTGAAAACTGCTGTTGATGGAAGAATGTGGAATGCGGGTCAAGTTTGTGTTTCCCCTAAAAGGGTTATCGTTCCAGAAAAAATGAAAGCAGCCTTTTTAGGGAAAGTAAAAGATGTTTTTGCCACTTTAAAAGTGGGTGATCCAATGGATAAGGAAACCAACGTAGCTCCTTTGAGTACAGAAGCCGCTGCAAATGATGTAATTGCCCAAATTAATAAAGCCGCACAACAAAATGCGACAATTGTATTGGGGGGTAAACGTATGGATAGGAAAGGAGCCTTTGTAGAGCCCACCATAATTACAGACATAACCTCAGAAATGGATGCTTTCCATAAAGAAATATTTGGTCCCGTGTTTATGTTGTATAGCTACAAAGATATAGATGAGGCTATCAGTATTGCTAATGCTACGAAGTTTGGTTTGGGTGGCACCGTTTTTGGCAACAATATCAAAAAAGCCGTTGAGGTGGCTCGAAAAATAGATACCGGTATGGTATATATCAATCATGTTACTGGAATTGCACCAGAATTACCTTTTGGAGGAACAAAAAATTCAGGTTTCGGTAGAGAACAAGCTCCTATGGGAATTTATGAATTTGTTAATGAAAAATTGATTCGTACAACAACTCCTAAGGCTATTTATTAAAAAGTTTTGTGTAGCCTTGTAAAGGTGTGCTATCTAAACACGTATCGAATCTGATTTATAACTTAGACAATAGAAATAGTAGTAGGATTTCATAAGCCTGATGACTAACTCATCATTGGAAGAGTTAAATTGCAAATGACCCACTAATTTAAAATAATTAGTGGGTTTATTTATTTTCAGATTTTATTTAAAATCTTTTCTATGTTTTTTCCAACCCTTTTATGAGGAACTACTAATAAATTTCTTTCTATGTTTTATTGAGCTCAGAATTAATTTTCAATGGTAGAGCATACTTCTTACACAATAAATAGTATGCTCTGTTAAAATTTTCAAAAATAAGTTGATGCTGATGTAGGTCAGTGTCTTTATTCTAATGCTGATGTAATTTTGGGGTATTAATAAAAGTTTAATTTAAATCATAGAAATTATGAGAACAGATTTTAGTATTAAAGAAGATGTCTTAGATGAACTAGAATGGCAACCAAGCATCGATGAAACTCAAATTGGAGTAACTGTAAAAGATGGTGTGGTAACACTATCAGGAACTGTAGACAGCTATGTTAAAAAACGTGAGGCTGAAAAAGCTGCAAGAAGCGTAGTTGGGGTTAAAGCGGTAGCTGAAGATATTGAGGTTAAATATGGAACAACTTCACATAAATCAGATACTGAAATAGCCACAGCAGCAGTAAGTGCATTAAAATGGAATATTGCGGTGCCCGAAAACAAAATTGATGTAAAAGTTGAAGATGGTTGGGTTTATTTGACAGGTGAAGTAAAATGGGAATTTGAAAAAAAAGCAGCTAAAAAAGCAATTGAAAATTTGACTGGTGTAAAATATGTGGTAAATAATATTTCACTTAAAAACAATATTGATATTAGTGATATAGAAACCAAGATCAAAAAAGCATTTGAACGTTCAGCTGATATTGATGCAAATAATATTAGTGTAAAAACGGAAGGTCATACTGTAAAACTTTCAGGTAAAGTACATTCATTAAAAGAAAAAGACGAAGCTAGAAATACTGCTTATTTTGCCCCCGGTGTATGGAGCGTAGATAATGAGTTAGAAGTGGTGTATTAATTTTTTCTAAAAAAATTAGGAAGTCGATTAGTTCGTTTTCTTATAGAAAATTGTCCTAACTCATTAAATGAATTAGGGCAATTTTTTTTATACTGACCTTGGTCAGTAACTAACACTCTTTATCATACTAACTTTGTAGTATACTTATTATTTCATAGTAAAAAAAATGTATCATGAAATCAGATTTAAAAATTAAGAACGATGTTTTAGAAGAATTATCATGGCAACCCAATATCGATGAAACTCAAGTTGGTGTAGCGGTAAAAAATGGTATTGTTACCCTTACAGGTATTGTAAGTGATTTAACAAAAAAGGATGCTATTGAGAGTGCTGTTAAAAGTATAGCGGGTGTAAAAGCTGTGGCAGAAGAAATTAAAGTGAAATATGGAGATAGTGACAAGCATTCAGATATAGAAATTGCAAAGGCAGCAGTTGATGCTTTAGATTGGAATGCCTCTGTGCCCATGGATCAAATAACTGTAGAAGTTGATCACGGTACCATTTATTTGACAGGAGAAGTAGAATGGGCCTATCAAAAAGACTTTGCCAAAAGAACAATTGAAAACTTATTTGGAGTAAAAGAAGTTATTAATAATATTCAATTGTCGCATAAAACTACTGCTAATGATGTTGCCCATAAAATAGAAAAAGCATTGGAACGCTCTGCACATATTGATTCGAAAAACATAATGGTTCACCTTGATGGAAATACGATAGTATTGGGTGGAATGGTTCACTCTTTAAAAGAAAAAGATGACGCAGAAATTGCCGCTTATAGAGCTCCTGGAGTAACGAACGTTATCAATGAAATTGAAGTGGAGTATTCTCCAGTTTACCTATAACGCAATTTGTATGGATCGTGTAAGATTCAAGTAGTAAAGTTGGGTTGTATTTCTAAGTGAACAGAAATTATAAAAAAAGTCCCTTTTAATTGAGAGGAAATAAATAAACAATTAAAAATTATAAAAATGAATTATAAAAATATAACCATAGCCGGAAGTGGTGTTCTAGGATATCAGATTGCATTTCAAACAGCATTTCATGGCTTTCATGTAACCGTTTACGATATCAATGATACTGTTTTAGAAAAAGCAAAAGCAAAATTCGAAACCTTGAGTAAAGCTTATAAAAGAGATCTAAAAGCATCAGAGCAAAAAATTGAGAAAACACGTAAAAATTTAAGGTATAGTTCCAATTTGGCTGAAGCGGTTAAAGATGCAGATTTACTAATTGAAGCAGTCCCCGAAAATCCAACAATAAAAATTGAATTTTATAAAAAATTGGCAAAAGTAGCCCCTGCAAAAACAGTTTTTGCAACCAACTCTTCAACATTGTTACCGAGTCAGTTTTCAGAATTTACAGGTAGACCAACAAAATTTTTGGCTTTGCATTTCGCTAATACCATTTGGATTCATAACACTGCAGAAATTATGGGGCATCCAACAACTGACCCTGAGGTGTTCAAAGATGTGGTAGCTTTTGCAAAAGCTATTGGTATGTTAGCATTGCCTTTGCATAAAGAGCAACCAGGGTACATCCTTAATTCGTTATTGGTGCCAATGCTAAGTGCTGCTACGGACTTATTGGTTAGTGAAGTTGCCGAAGTAGAAACCATAGATAAAACATGGATGAAAGCAACTGGAGCTCCATTAGGACCTTTTGGTATTCTTGATGTTGTAGGGATTACAACTGCTTACAATATAGATAAAATGACCGCAGAGAAAACCAAAGATGAATTAAAAATTAAAACCGTAAACTACCTAAAAGAAAATTTTATAGATAAAAATAAATTAGGGGTCTCTACAGGGGAAGGGTTTTATAAATACCCAAATCCAGCTTATGAAGACCCTGATTTTTTAAAATAGGTTAAAGGTCACTTTTTATAATTTGATGTAATTCCTGTTTTGAAATGAAGTCGATAGTTGTACATGAAAATTCAATTTAGTATAGCTTCTATTCCCAATCATAAATCATATTTATAAAGTTGAAGTATTGATGGTTGCTATGATATTTGAGTATTAGAATAGGGGAGTAGCCTATTCGTAAAACGCGTGATTAACCTTTATTATAATTTCAAATTAGGGTAGAATTATATATAGGCTGATATAGATCATTTTAAATGGAGGTTTTCTAAAGTAATTTTACATGTATTAGTTATTGTTTAATTTAGAAGTAAGTAAAATGAAAACAGATTTAGAAATAAAGAATGATGTACTCCAAGAACTTGCGTGGCAACCCAACGTAGATGAAACCCAAATAGGAGTAGTAGTTGAAAACGGAGTTGTAATGCTCACAGGTGTAGTAGATAATTATCTTGTAAAAGTGGCAGCCGAGATGGCAGCAAAAAGAGTTAAAGGAGTTAAAGCATTTGCGGGTGACATACATGTGAAATATGGTACCAATTTTCAAAAAACGGATATTGAAATCGGTAAAGCTATTGTAAAAGCTTTTGAATGGAATACAGCTGTACCTGAAGATAAAATCTCAATTGAAGTTCACGATGGTTGGGTTACTATATCTGGTGAGGTAGAATGGGCCTATCAAAGAGATGCCGCTGCAAGAGTTGTAGAGAGCATAAAAGGTGTTAAGTGGATCAACAATACAATTACAATGAAATCAGTAAAAATAACTGAAGACGTTACCGAGAAAATTGCTAAAGCTTTTAAACGTTCAGCTGATATAGAAGCGGATGGAATCACTGTTGATATAATAGATGGTTTGGTAAAACTAAGAGGAATTGTACATTCAATTTCTGAAAAGAAAGCTGCTGAAAAAGCAGCGTATTTATCTCCAGGTGTTGATGTTATTATTAATGAGTTAGAAGTAATAGATAATTAGTTTTAAATCTAACAATAAGAATAGGTATGCATATAATATCTTGGAATGTAAATGGAATACGTGCCATTGTAAAGAAGAATTTTGTTGAAAGTGTTAAAAAACTGAATCCAGATATTATTTGCTTACAAGAGACAAGAGCTAGCGAAAAGGAAGTTGAAAAAGCATTATTACCTTTTAAAGAGTACTATCAATACTGCAACGCTGCAGATAAAAGTGGGTATTCGGGCACTACCATATTGAGTAAGTCAAAACCAGACTTTATAAAAAATGATTTGAACATTGCAGAACATGATACTGAAGGTAGAGTGCTATGCACTAGTTACCCAGATTTCCATTTGATAAATGTATATGTGCCTAATTCTGGACAGCAATTAGATCGCTTGACATATCGAAAAAAATGGGATGCCGATTTTTTAATCTATTTAAAAAAGTTAGAGAAAACGAAACCTGTCATTGTTTGTGGCGATTTTAATGTAGCCCATAATTCTATAGATCTTAAAAATGATAAGTCTAATTATAACAAAACGGCGGGGTATACTCAGGTTGAAATTGATGGAATGGATAATTTAATAAAGTCAGGCTTTGTAGATGTTTTTAGACATTTTTATCCCGATGAGGTTGCCTATACGTATTGGAGTTATCGTTTTAAAGCTAGAGAGCGAAATACCGGATGGCGAATTGATTATTTTTTAGTTAGTAAGTCAATAGTGCCTAAAGTAAAAGCTGTTGCTATATATTCAGATATAATGGGGTCAGATCATTGTCCAATTGGTATGAAAATTGAATAAGCACCCAAAACAAATTCACTTTTTAAGTTTTTTTATTTTTCGGTTGCAATCCTTAATTTTGATTAAAATAGTTGCTTTTCTAACTATTTTTTTTGAATTATTTCATTGTTGAAACTACCAGATAATAATAATACATAGCTAAAATTAAGGAGTTGATTTTGTTTCTAATTAGAACTAATGAAATTATGACAATACTCAGAAAAAGAAATAAAACGTTGGGCCTAGCAGAGCTTGTAGCCATTGCTTTAGGAGGTATGGTAGGTGGTGGAATTTTCACGGTGTTGGGCATAGCTGTATCTATTGTGGGCAACTTAGCTCCAATCGCGATAATGATTGGAGGCTGTATTGCAGCTTTAGCGGCCTATTCTTACGTTAAATTAGCATTGTACTACAAAGATGAAGGAGCTACATATTCCTTTTTTAAACGTACATATCCTAGCTCAAAATTCTCCGCTTCTATCGTTGGGTGGTTTGTCATTTTCGGGTATATAAGTACGTTAGCTCTATATGCTTATACCTTTGCGTCCTATGCAATCAGTAGTACCAGTTTTGCCAATGTAATTTGGATTAGAAAAGGCATTGCTATTAGTGTAATTGCTCTATTTACTATGATTAACGTATGGAGTGTCAATGGAATGGGGAAAATTGAAGATATTATGGTGTATACCAAATTAGTTTTGCTGACAATAATATCGGTAGTATTGATAAAACATGGTAGTACTGACTTTGGGACATTTATAGATAACATGGTCGTTGATGCTGAAAAAACAAGCCTATTTTCTATTCTAATTGTAGCATCCTTAACTTTTGTGGCGTATGAAGGATTTCAGTTGGTGATCAATGCTGTTAATGAAATGAAGCATCCTGAAAAGAATATTCCCAGAGCTATTTACACTGCGATAACGTTGGCAATTCTTATTTATGTAGTACTTTCTGTAGGAGCATTATTCGCAATCCCAACCGAAGAAATTATAAAAAATAAAGAATTTGCCTTAGCTGCAGGAGCAGGAGATGTATTGGGGAGTTTAGGAACTAATATTGTAATTTTAGGAGCAATTCTGGCAACAAGCAGTGCGATTAGTGGAACGGTATTTGGCTCATCACGACAAATGGCAGTTGTGGCTAAAGATGGTTACTTTCCTAATTGGTTATCCAAAAGGAAAAACAATATTCCTATACATGCGATTATTACCATGGCTCTTATGGCCAGCATATTGATATTACTAGGTGGTCTTGAGTTGATACTTGAATTTGGTAGTATTACATTTTTATTGGTATCGCTACTTATGGCAATTGCAAATTATAAAATAAGAGCGAAGACAAATTCTTCAACGTTTGTCACTGCCTTATCAATTATAGGTCTAAGTATAGGAGGTATACTTATCTTATATTATGAATTCATAAATGAATTAGAACAAATGCTCGCAATAATTTTTCTGTATATTGTGTTAGGTTTTGGTGCGTATATCTATTCAAAAAAAGTCAGTAAGCAGGTTCAGAATTAACACAATTTTTCCTGAAAGAATAACTTCTTTATCATTAGATATTAATAGGTGTCTAAATATCCTTTTAAAACATCTACCTGAAACTTTCCAACAACAGATAGGTCTACATCGGCATTCATTAATACTAGACCATAACCTAAATGAGAGAGCTTACAGTCATTCATAATTTCATGGTTTATTTCCGTAAGCAAAGGCAAAAAATGTTCGCGAATTTCTACTCCAGATGATTTACCAATTTTAATGGCTTTTACTACTGCATCCGAAATTTGTTTAGGTGACAACCCTTTAATTAATAAATCACTTGCGAGGTGTTCCATATGTATACTATAATAAAAGTCTAAAAAGTTATCAATAGAATCTGGCTTTATAAACTCATCTCTATAAATTGCTATTTCCATGGTATTTGATTTCAAAATTAATATTAGATATTGTATTTAAACGTTTTGTTTAATAATTGAAAGAAGCTGTTCTTTGGTTTGTACCCCAGATTGACGCCAAACAATTTTTCCATCCTTAAATAAAATCAATGTTGGTACACCTCTTACATTATAACGTTGAGCTATAGATTGGTTTTTATCAATATCAATTTTGATAATGCGAACCTTACCATCAATTTCATTTGCTACTTGTTTTATAATGGGAGATTGTGCTTTACAAGGACCACACCATTCTGCATGAAAATCAACAAGTACGGGCTTATCACCCTTAATCAGTTTACTGAAATCTGCTTTCATATGTTTATATTTAAAATGTACTATAAACGCCCATTGGTATGGGCGATTTATTAGTTACATTAATTTATAGCTTTTTTGTATAATCAAAAACGACTCTTTTGAAGGCTTTAAATTCTTTTGTGAAATCTGCCATTCGCAATGAAATCTCATGATGTCTTTCTCTGTAATCATCATCAGACAATCCTTCTTCAGCCAATTCTATTCTCGATAATAACTGTTCGTGCTCTACGATGCTCACTTCTAAATCGTCAAATAAATCCGTGTGAACTTTATCTAGGTTTTTTAGCATCATTTCATATTCAGGATCATTTTTCTTAGAAACCTCTTTTTTCTTTAATAAATCATTGAAAAAACGAACTTCATCTTTCCAAAAGTCTACGGTATCCATCCATTCTCTGCTCTCAAAATGCAAAACGTCTAATCCTGCTCCTAATAAGAATTCTGTTTTGGGGTTTAAAATTGTAGTTTTCATAATTGTATGTTTTAATTTGTTTTTATAGGTTCTTTTTTATGTAATTGTTGTAACTCTTTAAATAAATTTTCTTCTTGTTTTGTAAGATGTTTAGGTAAATTCACATTTAGTTTGACTAATAAATCACCATGAGTGGATGGTTTACGATAGTTAGGCATTCCTTTACCTTTAAGTCTAAGTGTCTTACCTGTATTACTATTTTTGGGTACTGTAATATGTAGTGATCCAGTAAGGGTGGGTATGTTTATTTTACCACCCAATAGTGCAGTATATAAGTCTACATCGGCATTATATATAAGATTATCACCACTTCTTTTAAATCGGTGATCTGGTTGCACTTTTACTATGATGTATAAATCACCACGGTTTCCACCTTTAACACCTTTTTGTCCTTTCCCTTTAATTTTTAATTGTAAGCCATCGTAAGATCCAGGTTTTATAGTAATACGTAACTTTTCATTATGTATTTCAAAGGTTCGTTTACTTCCTTTATATGCTTCTAAAAGCGTAATGGGCATTTCTGCTTTCGTATCACCTCCAGAAAAAGAAGATTGATTTGCTCTTCTTCCAAAAAAGGTTTCGAAAAAACTAGAAAAATCTTCGCCACCAGCAGCACCTTGTCCAAAAATATCAGAAGGATCACCTTGCGAGTATTTAGAATTTCTTCCTCTTTGATTGGCTTGGTTGGCATACTCACGCCAATTATCTCCAGTATTTTGATAAGCATCCCAATTAGATCCTAAGGTGTCATATTTTTCACGTTTTTCTTTATCACTTAGCACTTCATTGGCCTCATTCAATTCCTTGAACTTTTCTTCAGCTGTTTTATCATTAGGATTTTTATCAGGGTGATATTTTCCTGCCAATTTCCGATAGGCTTTTTTGATCTCTTTTGAAGAGGCATCTTTACTAACTCCTAATATTTTATAATAATCCTTGTAATTCATTTTCAACAAGTTTTATTTGTTAATAGCATATCTATTGAAAAAACTTAATTGTAGTGCTTTTCTAGCGTCTTCTAATAATTTTTCGACCTCAGTGACACTACTGTTTCTTATTTCTGCAATTTCTTCTGCCGTAAATTTATAATTGGTAAACAGTTCAAAAACGGAACTCATAGCCAAAGGTAATTGTTGAAGTACCATAGCTATTTGGGTATGAATTCTTTCTTTACTTAATTCTTTATCAAGTCTTTTGACTATTTTATTTTCTTTATTTTCTATAAATACATGATTCAAAGTGTAATCATTATGGTTATAAGACATGTCATCTAACTCTTCAATCAATAAGAAATCACCACCAGCATCAACAGTGTAATTTTCTTCCATTTCATCCCATTCGGGTTTGGTATAAATATCTATATTTTTAAAAAACAAATTATCAAACTCTTCTTCTTCGATAGCATCCTCCAATAATTCATTGGTTTTTTTAAATAACCATAAATAGAAATCTTTTTGATTTTCAAACATATCTATATGATCATAAATTTCTATAAAAAGTTGATCGATAAAATCATCAGCTTTATATTTGTTTTTTGAGAAATTTCCATTTTTTATGGCTGAATTTAACCTACCCACTATATATTTATTTATCTCAGGTAAAATTTTCAAGACCAATTCATTAAAAGATTTCTTGTCTTCTTCTTTTTTAAGTTGAACAAGATCAGGAAATGCTTGAGCAATAATCACACGAAATTCTTTGTGCTGTTTGTTATATTTTACCATGTCCTCCATTTTTATTTATTTTAATTTAACAGTGTAAAGGTGTGAACATATAAGCAAAATTAAAATGACCTAGATCAGTTCATAAATAGTATTCTTTACTTACTTCTCATTTCATCCATTTTGTACGTTTGTTTTATTTTTATCAAATCTGACGTTGG
Source organism: Aureibaculum algae (assembly GCF_006065315.1). Lineage (GTDB taxonomy): Bacteria > Bacteroidota > Bacteroidia > Flavobacteriales > Flavobacteriaceae > Aureibaculum > Aureibaculum algae. The sequence goes on from NZ_CP040749.1 coordinate 2,184,647, forward strand.
GCAATCCAAACAGACCTCTTAAAAGACCATGAATAATAGCAATAGGTAATAGAAGGATACCTATTATGAGTGTACCAAGTTCAAAAACCAAGGAGCTATCTGTGTATGGTTTTCCTTTTAGTCTCGAGTGAAATGCACTCAATGGAATTCCCAACATATTCCCAACAGTTATTATTTGAACTACAGAAAGTATAATACGTGCTTCTTGCTTACCATATTCTTTAATAATAGCATCGTAAGCATATTTTTTAGGATAACCTCTTGAATCTGAATAATGTTGAGCGAACAGTATTGCTATGGCTTCTTTTGGTTTTGTAAAATGATTTTCACCACCTAAAAAGCTATTTATTTCTTTACCACTCATGCCTAGACGTAAGGCCATTTTAGCATGTCCATAGGAGCAAATGGCACAACCATTTACTTCGGTTACGGCCAATTGTAAGCGTTTTACAAAATCTTTATCAACCAATTGGCTTTTGTTATTTTCAATCATTCTTATCATTGCTTTAGGGATATAAATAAAAGCACGGTACATTTCTCCTAAACCGAATTTATTTTTAAACGCTGATCGAGAGCTTATGGCTTTTGGTATGTGTATATCTGCTTTCATTTTTAGATGATGTATCTATTATTTTTTAAGCAACTCCTTTATACTTAATTGAAACAAAATCTGTGGTAGGCAAAAAAGGTTCCATTAAAGCAAATCAATAATGAATTTATCTTTAAGGAACCTTCTTCCTAAATAATTTTAATTTATAACTAAGCCGTAATGGCAAAAGTTACTTTTGTGGTCACACGGTATTCCGCTACCTGATTGTTATTAACTGTTGCTTGCATGTCTTTTACATAAACAGATTTAATGTTTTTTACTGTTTTGGAAGCTTCTGTAACAACATTTTTAACCGCATCATCAAAACTTACGGTAGAATTCCCTAATACTTCAATTACTTTTAATACTGACATAACTAAGTGATTTTAAAATTAATATATCAAAAGTAGAAATCAAATTTATTATACGAAATGATCTTGATCAGGAAACGAAAATAAGTAGTAACATGCTTTATATTAAAATAAAGAATTGATGACTTCATTTTGAATATGGAATATTCAATTTGTTTGTATTTTGATAACTATAGTCGAATTCCGCTTAAAGTAATTTAAAATGTGTTACTATTTTGGTGTTAGTGTTAAGGTTGAATGGTAGCGTAGGTATTTTATTTTTTTATGAACCATAAACTTTGATGTAACTGAACTAAACCTCTTCTAACGCCGTTTTTAAATGATGTAAATCATCATCAAAGCCTCTTATAATCAGTAAATAATTCCCATTATGTAACATCTCTATAAAAGTATCTGCATTTGTTTTTCCAGCACCTAAACCTCTTAATATACCATTTAAGCCTACGGATATACCTCCTAATGCTTTTCCATTAATTTCATGCATAAACAAAGAAGTTAATGAGCCAATAATATATACAGTGCCTATCTCAGGGTTTTTAAATATACCAAACTCTATGGCAGAACCCAGCACTTTTTTCCAATACTCTTTTAATTGTTTCTCGAATTGAATTTGGTCTTTTTTATTTTTAAAAGACTGTTCATTGGTAAACATACTAAGAATAGATAATTGAGAATTAATTTCACTATCATTCTTTAAAATATCTATTGCCGTTATCAATTTTTGTAATTGCGAAAATGACTTAATAAGAATATGTTTCTTTTTCGGATGTTGCACACTATAACTCATAATCAATTTTTAAAAGTATTAACGTTTTTCTAATAATACTTATGGGAGCTAAATTAATATGTTAATTAATTACGATGAATGACCTGGGTCATTTTTAAAGAGAATTTACCTGTTTATTTTTGTAGTGTAAAAATTGATTTATTAATCCGTCTGCCTTTGTTGGTAGACATCTAAAAATTTAAATTATGTCAAATACTAGTGAAAATGCATTATTCGCATTGTTAACAGGAGTTGCTATTGGGGCTGGAATCGGAATTCTATACGCACCTGATAAAGGTAAAAAAACCAGAAAAAGAATTAAACAAAAAACAGAAGATACCAAGCATATTATTTCTGATCGAATTTCTCATGCTAAAGAAGAATTAACAAAAGCCGTTAATGAAAAAAAAGAAGAATTTGAACACAAATTAGATGATACCATTTCAACTATGAGTGGAAAAGCGGAGGATATTATTGATAGCTTAGAAAATAAGTTAGAAGAACTTAAAACCAAAAATGCTCACTTACAAAAAAATTAGTTATGGCTTTTGAAGAGTTAAAAGAAAACTTATTTGAAGCAGATGTTAATATAAAATCCTATGCAAAAAGTAGCGAGGAATATATTAAGCTTAAAAGTTTTAAAGCACTTATGATTAGTATTACTTTTATTACCAAATTACTAATTATAAGTGCTTTGGTAGGCATAGCATTGTTGCTTTTATCACTCGCATTAGCAATCTTTTTAGGTGAAGTTTTGGACAATCTTATTTTAGGCTTTTTAATTGTTGGTTTGTTTTATGCTTTGATTGGGCTCTTGGCTTATTTTTTAAGAAATAAGGTAAATAGTCCGTTGTTGAAAAATTTTTCTAATTATTATTTTAATAAGTTATGATACCTACTAGTTATACATCATTTGAAGAAATAGATGAGCAGTTAAAAATTTTAAGTCTGCAAAAAAATATTTATAAAGAGTTGATTAAATTAAATTTAAAAAGCTCTAAAAACAATTTAAGACCAGAAAGTATAAAGAATGAACTTAAGGGGCTTGCACAAGAGAAAGTATTGGCTTTTGTGGTAAATAACGTATTAAAAAAATTAAGAAGGAATTAGAATAACGTATTATCCAAATTCCGCTACTTCTTTTAGAGTTTCTTTATTTAAGATTACGAGTCTTCTACCAGACTCTACCCCAATTAATCCTTCGTTTTTGAATTCGGTTAACATTCTAATGGCTGTTTCTGTAGCTGTTCCTATGAGTCCTGCAAAATCTTCTCTAGGTATACTGATACCTTTATGTTCTTGATCTTTAATCATTCCTTTTGCATCAAGTTCAAGTAATGTTTTCGCTGCTTTTTGACGTACAGTAGCAAAAGCCATATCTACTAGTTGCTCTTGTAAATGAATCATATTATTAGAGATCATACTAATAAACTTATTAGAAACGTCTTTATTATCATATAATAGTTTTGTAAAATCTGTTTTGGGTATTTCACAAATTTCAGCATCTTCTAAAACAGTCGCCGATTCTATATAGGTTCTATTGTCACCTAAAAGAGATAGTTGACCAATAAAATCTCCATCTCTATATAAACCTGTTACAAATTCTTTCCCTGTTTCTGTAGATCTATAGGTTTTTACAGTACCACTATGAATAAAAAACATTCGATGTGCCGCATCTCCTTCAGTAAAAATTACTTCTTTATTTTTATAAAGTTTAAGGCTTCTGTCTTTAGAAAGATCTTGTAAATCTAAATATTTTGATGCTTCTTTTAGAAACTCGTTTACACCCTCAATATTGTTAGAAAATTTTCTTTTCAAAAAGGCATTCTTTTTTAAACGACTTTTTATAGCACCTAACAGCTCATCTTCTTCAAAAGGCTTTGTTAAATAGTCATCAGCTCCTAAATTCATACCTTTTCGCATATCCGCTTTTTCGGCTTTTGCTGTTAAAAATATAAATGGAATACCTGCCGTTTTCGCGTTTTTACTCAAACTTTCAAAAACTCCATATCCATCCAATTCTGGCATCATAATATCACATAAAATGATATCTGGCATAAATTGATTCGCCTTTACAACCCCAATTTTTCCGTTTTCGGCAGTGCTAACTATATAATTTTCCAGTTCTAATATGTCGGCTATATTTTCACGAACATTTTGATTGTCTTCTATTAAGAGTATTTTTTTCATTTTTTTTCATTTTTTAATGGTAGCTCCACATAAAAAGTGGTCCCAATATTTAAATCACTTTTTAAGCTAATAGTACCTCCCATTAATTCTATATATGACTTTACGATATTCAGTCCTAATCCAGTTCCTTCAATATGTGTAGTGTTCTTGGCACGAAAAAAACGTTTGAATAAATTCGTTTGATCCTCTTCAGGGATCCCAACCCCTTGATCTGTAATTTCAAATAATAAACGTTGCTTTTCGGTTGCTATATTAAAAATAATCTCCTTGTGTTCTTGAGAATATTTAATAGCATTAGATAACAAATTAAAAACAATATGTTTCAAAAATTTTTGATCTAAAAACACTTCAATACTTGGTTTTTGATGCTTTAAGATAATGGTTTGCCCATTCTTTTTAATACCTTCAATTTCTTCAATTAAAGAAGTTGAAAATTCTATAAAATCAAAGCTTACAGGCTCAGCAACTACTTTACCTTCTTGCAATTTACTTAAGGATAGAAAATCATTAAGAATTACAACTAAATTTTTAACACTTGCCCTAATTTTAGATACATAGTTTAATCTTCTGTCCTCATAGCCAGGAGCATTTAATTTTTCAATTAATATGGCAGAAGATAATATAGCACTTAAAGGCGTTCTGAATTCATGAGAGGCCATTGAAATAAATCGTGATTTTAATTCACTCAATTCCTTCTCTTTTTTTAATGTATTTAATATCTCAATCTCAATTTCTTTTTGATAAGATATATTATTATACACTAACAATACTTCTTCTATTTTTTTATCAATATTAATAAGTGGTGTGGTATTGACCATATACGATCTATCTTGAAATACAACTTCAAAAGAACAATGTTCTCCTTTTAAGGTTTTTACAATATGATTTTTAACTTTTGTACTTACCTCTTGCGGTACTATTTGAACATTTCCAATAGTATCTCCTATTTTCACGATTTCTCTAAACCCTAAATCATCTAATTCTTCCCCTTCAATAAATACAATTTTTAAATTAGAATCTACTACGACAACAAATCCCTTAGGAAAATTTTGTGCAATGTTAGAAAGTAGAATTCTACTCGATAAGGTCTTGCTTTCGGCAGATTGGGTTATCTGTATTTGATCTCCTAGGCTTAAATTAGACTCTACTAATTTTTGAACTGTAGAGGTAAGTTCTTTGGTACGCTCTGCTACTTTTTCTTCTAATTGTACAGTCAGATTACGCAGTTCCTTTTCACTTTCTATTAATTTTTGTTCAGCTTTTTTTCGTTCTGAAATATCATTAGTAACACCAATTACACGTTCAGGAATACCATCTATGGTTGTAAATAGACTTCCTTTTTCATGTAACCAATGCACTGATTTATCGGGGTGTACTATGCGATATTCTATGGTGTAATTTTTCTTATTCTTTATAGCATCTGTCACTACTAATTTTACATTTTCTCTGTCTTCAGGATATATCTTCTCTAAAAAGGATTCGAAAGTAATAACTTTTTCATGTTCTTTTAAACCCAATAAATAACTTTGGTAAGTATCTCTAACTATTCTATTGGTAATCAAATTCCAATCCCATGATCCAAACTCGCCCACTTCTAAGGCTAACCTTTTTCGTTCTTCACTTTCTTTAATAATTTTTTCGGCATTTTTACTTTTTGTAATATCTCGAATAATAGACAAATAATCACCATCATCCGTTTGAACTACCCTTGATTCTAAATGTTTCAATTCACCATTTATAATAAGAGAATATTCAACAAATTGTGTCTCTTTAGTTTTTTTACAATTAGAAAAAGCTTTTCTTATTTTATGACAAACTTTTTTAGGAAGTAAAGTATCAATGTTTTTGCCGATATGTTCATCGTAAGGAGCAACAAGTTGATTTTTTTTTGGGGCATGTATTTCAAGGTGATTCCCGTCACTATCATAAAGAATCATTAAATCAGGTAAAGTATCTAAAATGGCTTTATTTTGAGCTTCTTTTGTTACTAATTTTTGTTTCGTTATTTTATACTTTTCTAGAATATTCTTAGAAATATCGATAATAAAAAGAATCAACATTTGTTTACCATCGATGTTTACTGAATTTATATTTATTTCGATGGGAAATTTTGTACCATCATACTTTACACCAAACACATCAAAATCTTTTCCGAAGCATTTTTTTTTGAGCTCTAAGGTATTCGTTGTATAGCTATATTCATTTTTAAGCTTAAGTGTCTCTGGTATTAGGGCTTCAATATTCTTCTCTTGTAGTTTATTCGTGGCATAACCAAACATAGTTTCAATAGCCTGATTTGCTTTATGAATCATTCCGTCAGCATCTATCACTAAAATACCTTCAAAAGAAGCGTTAAAAACGCTTTGTAAAATGACATTGTTTTCTAATTCATCTATAACCATATTTAATAGTTTCGATTTAATCCAATGTAAAGGATTAACAAATTTATAAATAGTTTCTTAAGAAAATCTATTAATTTTTTTTCATTTCCATTTTTCGTAATTGTGGTAAAAAATTTGGATACGATTTTTTAATAAAATCAATTAATTCTTCTCTAATCTGACATCGTAAATCCCAAGTGTCAGAAGCGTTTTTGGCACTGAATGCTGCTCTCAATTCCATTGATTGAACATCAGAATTTGTTACTAACAAGTTGGCCTCTTTTTTGTCCCATAAAGGATTACTTTTTAAAATATCCAATAATTTTGCTCTTAATTCTTTTACTGGAAACGTATAATCAACATATAGGAAAACGGTTCCGATAACGTCAGCTGAGTTAAAGGTCCAGTTAACAAACGGTTTATCATTAAAGTAACTTAAAGGTAATACCAATCTGCGTTTGTCCCATATTTTTATAACCACATAGGTAAGTGTAATGTCTTCTACTTCACCAAACTCTCCTTCAATAACAACTTCATCATCAATTTTAATCGGTTGGGTAAAAGCAATTTGAAACCCGGTAATTAAGTTTGCGATTGATTTTTGTGCGGCTACACCTACAATAATACCAATAACACCAGCAGATGTTAATATGGTGGTGCCTAATTTTTTGGCAGCAGGGAAATTCCACAAAATGGCAGCACAGGCCAGTGTAATAATTATTATAATGGAAATACTTTTTATAAAGCGGAGTTGTGTTAATACTTTTCGGTCTTTCGTTTTATGGTTGGTGTCAATGCTAAACTTTTGTTTTACAATTTCTTCAACTGCATTTAATGAAGCAATTACTATCCATGAAAAATTGATTATAATTAGAGCTTCAACAACCTTGTGCCACAGCGGAATTAGTTTTAAATATAAAAGGAAACCATATATAAATAAAATTGGCAATAGAAACTTTGCAGGTGTTTTTAAATGTTTTAGAAGTTGTTGTTTTAAAATGGTTGGTTTACGTTGGTTACCAAGTTTTAAAAATGTGAAAATTAACCACCTTAGTGCTAAACCTAAAAGGATACTAGCTACTATTATTACCAGATAGGTAAGCCATGATTCTTCACCAAAAAATTTTGAAATACTATTTTCCATATTATTTCCTTCAAAATATTGATACTTTTATCAACGTAAATGATTAAAATCATTCCATGATAAGCTTTAAAATATGTGTCTTTTATTCTATACTATTTTATTACGTAGTGATTACCTTAATTTTCAATAAACAATTTATTCTCTTTTAATAACGCTATTGTAGAGGCATAGCCAATTTCAAAAATAGCTTGGACATTATTCATACTAAAGGTGCTGTAATCGCTCAATACCTCTGGTTTTACAATTAAATCGCAATCTGAAAATTTAGCGGCGGACTCTGCAACAGATTTTATTTTATAGGCTCTTTCCACAACATTATAGGAATGTTTTAAATTTTCAATTTCAATTTTTTTTAATGGATTTACAAACACCCCAATTATTTTATCACAATCATTTTTTAAAGGTTCTACAGGAAAATTATTTAGTGTACCACCATCTACATAATAAGAACCTTCAATTTCCATAGGAGTGAAAACACCAGGAAAAGAAGCAGAGGCTAAAACGACTCTAATCAACTCTCCTGAATTAAAAATCTTTAAAGTACCTTTTACGATATCGGTAGCAGTTATATAAAGTGGTTTTTGCAACGCAGCAAAATTATCTTCCTTGAAATATACTTTAAAAGAATTATAGAATTTATCGGTATCGATAAACCCCGGTTTTCTATAGGCATACTTATGTCTATTAAAAAGAGTAATGGTTTTAAAGAAATTCAACATTTCTGACCAGTCAACACCAGCCGCATATAAAGCACCAACGATAGCCCCAGCACTTGTACCTGAAATGTGAGAAGGGTGAATTTTGTGTTCAGACAACGCTTTTATTACACCAATATGTGCAGCTCCTCTTGCTCCTCCACCAGATAATACTAAGCCAATATTCATACCTTTTCAATTATGATAACAAAGGTATTGCGAAATTTATAATTAAAAATGACTGAAGTCATTCTTAACTAATAAATTAACATATAGGTAAAAAAAATAATCAGGTTCCTTAAAAGATTCAGGTTTTTGTCAAATACATGTAGTATTAACAAATAAATTCAAGTAATTATGGATAGGAGAGGTGAAGTATTTTAAAAAGAATATGGAAGACTATCATTTAGGTATTCCATTTTTGTATTATAATTAAAGAAAAATCATTCCATACAATTTACCGTTATCAATGACAAGTAAATGTCTTAATACTATATTTTTAGGTTTGAAAATGATAAAAAAAATGTTGTAGTTTAAATTAAACGTAACGCTAATTCCTAATTGTTTTCATTATTTAATCTAATAATTCGGGACTACTAAGAATCAATTCTATTTTTTTAATAATTACAGTTATTTGATTCATTTGTAATTCTATATTTCTAAAATAGATACTGATATCTCTATTCACCCAACTTTCAGAAATAACCCTTGCCCCTAAACTAATTCTTAAAATGGCACTCTGAAAATCATTTCCATATTTCACATTTACCGCCTGTCCGATATGACATTTTTGGGCAGCAAGTCTAATTATTTCCAAGGAAGAATCTTTAAATTGATCCGATAAATCAGAATTTAATAAAATATAGAGCTTTTTTACATGATCAACAGATAGAGCTGTATCATTTTTAAGAATGAAAAAAGGAAAAATGGTTCGAATATTTCTTATTCCAAATTCTTTACTATTATAACTGTTTGTTTTAGTTTCATCACCATAAAGAGGTTGTAAAAATTCTGCATCATTAATAGAATCTTCAACGAAATTACAAAACATCTCAATGCCCATATTTCTATATAGAATAGGCGTTTTGAAATACCTTTCCATTTCAACTATAGCCGCATTCCAACGCATGTACGAACCATAATTAAACCCTTCTGATAAATCTTTGGAACAAAACCACGATGTTGGCCAATCAGAATGATTGTAGTATTTGGTTAAGCCTTCTGGTAATTTATTTTCTATAGAATGGATTAATTTACTAACACACTCGGGTAGAATTAATGCACCAGAATAGGGAGGACCTGTAAAGTATTTACTTCCAGTTATAGAGACAATATATCCTTTATTTAAATACTGCTGTATGTCTGATGGGTCTAATCTAAGTTGGGCTGCATCCACAAGAACTTGCATCGATAAGTTTTCAAGTGAATTCAAATCTTTCATCATTTTTTCACTAGGAGATTGATAGCCTAATTTTGATTGATCCATAGTATGTAAAACAACATGTCTGCCTAATGCATTCGTTTTAGAAATGGCATTAAACACTTCGGTATCTAATTGGCTGGAAGATTTTAAGGCACCATTCTCATCTCTAAAAGGGATTTGAATTAAATCAATATCTCTAAATCCTTTAATTTTATCGCCTTTTTTAACAGGATGATTTAATGCGGTTGTATTTTCAAAATGACACCCCTTTAATGCTGTAGGTACACCACTGCCTGTTTCATCAGAAGCGACCAAAACATGTGTAATATCTTTGTCTGAAATAATTTGCGTAATAGCAGCTATTTGGAGTGAAGAGTCTGTGCCTGAAGGAGAGAATATTATTTGACATTCATCTTTTAATCTAAAGATTTTTCTTAGATTACTCTTTAAGAGTTCAGAAAAATTAACGGTCGCATTTTTAAAGCCATTTTTCAAGCTATTACTTATTAAAATACTTCTGACCTTATCTGTTTTATCAAAAGCAAAATTAGAAACACTTGTTGCCGTTGATGATGCAAAAGTAAAAGCATCAGGTCTCGGAAATGGTCTACAACCATATTTATTTAGTAAATTAATTTCGTCAATATTTAAACGAAGATCACCACCGTCCATTAATAAATATTCAGTTGGTTTTGCTAAATTTTCAATAATTGGTTTCCATGATTCTTTAAATACTTTGGTTGATTTTTTTAATCCATGAAAGTCTTGTAATTTTTCATATTCTAATAAAGATTCTGTATGTATAGCCTCATCCTTTTTAATCAAATCCAATAAAAAATAACTAAGAGATTTTAATTTTTCTTTATCATCTTCTGGTAATAATTTATAAAATATACGTGTCACTTTAAGTGCTGCTATATCACATAATACCGTATCACTTTTATCACTACCTAACGCTTTATACCACAGTTGCCATTCTATACCATATCTCAAATAAACTAAGGCCAAAACTGGTTTGCTTAAATATAACGAACCAATTATAATAGCTTTGTTCGGTACAATTTTGAATACATCGGGTTGACTATTAGAGGTAATTATATTTATGTTGTTTAGCTTAGGAACTGTATTAAATCTTTTTAAAACGCGAACTAAATAATTCACATTTTCTTTTTCAAATAAACTTGTTCTTTTATATTGATCTTCAATAAGTATATTATTCGTCATAGGTGTTTTTGTTAAAAACATTCATCAGAATAAAGTACTATTCTGAGGCGTCTAAATTAAGAAAAATTAAAGTCTTATTTCTTTTCAATAAAAAAAGATATTCAGTGGTTATTGTTAAACAAAACCATTGATGTAACAAGACTAAATTATTAAATCTAAGTGACCAATTTCTGCATAACTAGAAGTTGATTCAGCTAGATGTTTTTGTTATTGTATTTATGTATCGTTTTCACTAAGTTGATGGCCCATTTGGGTTTCCTTAGTGCTTAAATAATCTTTATTGAATTCATTTGAATTTATTATGATAGGAATACGTTCAACAATCTTAATTCCACTTTGTTCTAATTTATTAATTTTATCAGGATTATTAGTCAAGAGTTTAATTTTATGTACTCCAAGGGCATTAAGAATATCGGCACCTACTTCATATTCTCGCTCGTCTGGAGCAAAACCCAGGTGTACATTTGCTTCTAAAGTATCCATACCTTGTTCTTGCAATTTATAAGCCTTAATCTTGTTCATAAGACCAATTCCCCTTCCTTCTTGTTGTAAATAGACGATGATTCCCTGTCCTTCCTTTTCAATTAATTTCATGGATGCGATGAGTTGTTCTCCACAATCACATTTTAAGGATCCAAATATATCTCCAGTAGCACAAGAAGAATGAATTCGCGTTAGTACATTATCCTTCGTTGAGATATTTCCTTTAATCAGCACTATGTGCTCTAGACCACTTATTTTTTCTTGAAATGGAATAAGTTCAAAGTGGCCATATTTGGTTGGCAGTTGAACTCTTTCTCCTTTTATAATAGATGTCTTTCTGACCATTATTCGTTTAATTTTCACCTTTTAAATTTAGACAATAAATACCAACATTAAAATAAAAAAACTATTCGTTTTTTTTAATGCTATTTTGTCGATTTTCTGTTGGGGTTGAATTACTTAACCCTTTCTTATTAAAAAAATAATTTTCTTCAATACTTTTTGTTTCCAGGTAATTTTTTTTACATCTCCCAAGTTTTTTACCTGTTTTTGGGCCTAAACCACCCGGACCTTTTTGATCTAAATTTGGCATAAATTATATATTTTAAGACGTGCAAGAAGCAAAATTTAATGTATCAAAAATTCCTTTTATGAGTGATTGCATTGGTGTTTTTTATGGTGAGTATGTCCACATGTTTCTCCACCATCAGTTAGTAAGTTACTGGTATACTCCTTCATTAGTGTATCTACATTACCAGAACAACCTCTAATTACATTAATGCCTAAACTATTTAAAACAGTAAAGGCTCCCGTTCCTATACCCCCAGCAATCATTACTTGAACGCCTTTTTTTGCTAATACACTTCCTATATTAGAATTGCAACCACAGCCTTTTTTAGAAGCTAATTCTTCCACATTAGTTATACGGTTATCTTCAGAAAGGGTATAAATATTATAAAACTTACAATGTCCGAAATGATCTTCAATTTGATTGTTTTTACCTATGGGTATGGCTACTTTTTTCATACTATTCATTCTTTTATTAAGTATTTAAATTTTATGTTCTCTACTACAAAATTTATCCTTTGATGTACACATGACCTTATCTTTTTCGCCTTCAACTAAGTTGTTGCAGTTTTTACATCGATACCATTCTTTGTCTAGTTCATAATTTCCACCTTCAATTTCAATTGCTTTTCCCTCAACAAATGCTTTAGTAATGGTTTTTAATGCCTTGTTATAAATTCGAGTAAGTGTAGGTCTAGAAATTTCCATCAATACGGCAGCTTCCTTTTGTTGAAGCATTTTATAATTAACCAAGCGTATACTTTCGTACTCTTCAAGTGTAAGTTGCACTGTTTTAAGTTTGCAACGAGGAATTCCATAAGGCTTAAAACCTTTCATAATTGGAGGTTGTAAAATTTTTCTGTTTTTTTCAGGTCTTGCCATATTTCTTATAAATGAAAGTACAAATATAATGAACGTACGTTCATAATAAAAGTAAAACAGATTTATTTTAATGATCCTATTTTACAACAGATTAAAATGTGAAAACTTAAGGTTTCTAAAAATTGTTATTGTGTTATTTTATCTGGTAATAATTTTATATTTATTTGACTTTTCTATATATTCTTACCTACATTTTTTTGCTGTCTGTGGGATGATTTTTAGATTTATATGAAAAAGAAAATTGGTAATACACTAAAGATAAATTAGAGGTAACAATATTTCCTATATTTGTTAAAGTCTATAAAAGATATGTTTGTCATTTGACACATATTCACGTATTGTTAAGCATAAAATTTAAAGAATGGGATTTAATATTGTATTAATTGAACCAGAGATACCTATGAATACAGGAAATATTGGTCGATTAAGTTTGGCATCAGGATCAACGTTGCATCTCGTAAAACCATTTGGCTTCGAATTAAATGATAAGAGAGTGAAAAGAGCAGGGCTGGACTATTGGAAGCATATTTCGCTCTTTATTTATGAAAGTATTGATGAGTTTTTCTCAATACATAAAGGTAAGCATTTTGCCTTCCTTTCGAGTCATGGTACTCAAGATTACTGTGCTATAGACTACAAAGACGACATGTTTCTGGTTTTTGGAAAAGAATCCGTTGGTTTGCCTAAAAATATAGTGGCAGAAAATCCCAATTCAGTATTTACTATTCCCTTATTTAGCCCTCATATTCGGAGTTTAAACCTAGCCAATTCTGTTAGTATAGTGGTTTATGAAGGGATTCGAAACATAAGAACACTTTAGAAAACTGTTTATTTATCCTTTAAAAATGGAACTTTAAAAATCAAAAAGGGAGTAATAATTTGAAATATGCAATTGTCGATATAGAAACTACAGGGCTAGGAGCAAAGGGTAACAAAATTACTGAGATTTCCATTTTTGTTCATGATGGTGAGCAGATTATTAAAGAATTTACCACATTGGTTAACCCCGAGTCTTCAATAAGTTACAAAATATCTGGACTGACAGGTATTACAAACGAAATGGTTCGTAAGGCTCCCAAATTCCATGAAATAGCAAAAGATGTAATTGAGTATACCGAAGATTGCATATTTGTAGCACACAATGTCAATTTTGACTTTAATGTTATAAAGCACGAACTTCAAGAGCTTGGAGCAGAATTTAAAAGAAAGAAATTATGCACCATCCGTTTGGCGAGAAAATTAATACCAGGACAACGTTCCTATAGCCTAGGTGCTTTGTGTACAAGTTTAGGTATTCATATAAAAAACCGACATAGAGCCCGTGGAGATGCTCAAGCTACGGTTATTTTATTAGAAAAGTTACTAGCTTTAGATTCTGGTCTTGTGTTTGATTCCTTTTTAAATAATAGATCAAGACAAGCAACATTACCGCCATTGTTGTCAAAAACAGTCATTGATAACTTACCAAACAAACCAGGAGTTTATTATTTTAAAGATGACAACAACAACGTAATCTATGTAGGTAAAGCAATAGATATTAAACAACGTGTGTTAAGCCATTTATATAGCAAGGCCAATAAAGAATTGAAATTATGCACAGAAACGGCTAATATTACGTTTGAACTTACAGGTAATGAATTAGTAGCCTTGCTATTAGAATCTCATGAAATTAAAAGGTTATATCCAAAATATAATAGAGCACAAAAGAAAAATTATGCCAGTTTTGGTTTAACCACCTACCAAGATTTAAGCGGCATTATACATATAACTTACAATAGATTAAAACTAATTTCAAACCCAATTTTAAAGCTGTACAATCAAACGGAATGTCGAACTTTTTTAGAAGAATTCTGTGAAGCACATGAATTATGCCCAAAATACTGTAGTTTACAGAATATTACAGGCGGATGTTTTCATTACCATATAAAAACCTGTAAAGGCGTTTGTAGGGATTTGGAAGAAGTTGAGTCTTATAATTTAAGGGTTAAAAAAGCACTTTCAAGTATCGAAAAATTGAATAGTACTTTTATTATTAAAGAAAAAGGTAGAACAGAGGAGGAGGAAGCAGTAGTGCTTATTAAAAATGGATTGTACCAGGGGTTTACTTTTGTTACTGAGAAAGAGGAAACCACCTCCATATTAGAATATGAGCAATTAATAGAACTCAAAGAAGACAATAGCGATACTCAACGAATAGTTAGACGTTATTTAGAAAAAACGAATTTTAAAGTTTAAATTTAAATTAAATGTTTTGAACCTTATATGATAGTGTATTTTCGTTATTCACGTTTTTTAGTACGATTTCTTCTTATAGTCAAATTTGTTTTTGACTTCTGCCTTTACAATTATTTAGATTAATTCTTTGTCAATTTCTGATATTAATTTCTCCACGTTTTCCTTAAGACCCGATTGCATAAAAATAAAAGTTTGAATGGCATCAATTGAATATCTTATTACTCTTTTATAAGCTTTGTTTGTAATGAATTGTTGATAGTTTTTTGGCTTAAAAGACCTATAGAATTCAAATGTTTCAAACTCTTCCATAAACATTGGCTTAATATAATTGGTATAGTGCTCTGTAAAATAGATGCCCTCATAAGATTTGTATATACCATATTGAACTCCATATAGATTTGAAACTGATGCTCTTATTGAATCATTAGAAATTAAAAACAATGCCGATTATTTAAGGTAGTTGAACGTAGTTTCGTTTGGAGAAAATATAAGGTATGGGTACAAATTTGTGAAATGATAATCTAAAGAGTCATGATATTTTGTGTTGTTTTCCATGTTGTTAATAATAATTTCGTTTGCAGTTTTGGAAATTATTAAAGACTCAATATTTGAGTTTATATCATCAAGATTCTGTGTTAATTCAAGCCGCAATTCTTTTAGAATCTGGTGTTCTAATTCATCAGAATGCCCGATTTCCGATGTGTCATGTTTTTACAACTGGTCATTATGATTCCAATAGCTATGACGAATAAATATACTTTTTTTCATACTGTTAGATTTATTGAATTATTTTTTTGTAAAGGGAATTATCATTGGAACTTCATTTTGGTACGTTTCATATGCTTCACCAATATACTTTCTTAGGTCTTTTTCTTCTAAATATTTTACCGCTATAAAAATATAGATGGTTGTTATTAGTGTAAAGAATAAATGCCCAACAGTCATTGTCGGAGTTGCCCAAAAGGCAATTAGAAATCCTAACATAATTGGATGTCTTACCAATTTATATAAATAGTTTGTTTGAAATTTTGGATTTGGAGTTTTTTTGTTTTTAAGGTTGTTATAAATTTGAGCTAAACCAAAAAGTTCAAAATGATTAATCATAAATGTTGATAGAAGAACTATAAGCCATCCTGCAAAAAATATTCCCATTAAAATAATAGATAAAATATCATTTTCGATTTTCCAAACTAGTATTGTGATAGGTTGCCATTGCCAATAAATTAATAGCAATGCCAAACTTGAGAGTAAAATATAAGTACTCCGTTCCATGGCGGGACTAAAGATGGATGTAAACCATTTTTTAAATTTAGGTCTTGCCATAACACTATGTTGTATTGCAAATACACTTAATAGAATTGTATTGGTTAGAATCGCTTTAAGCAAAGTTGGCTCAACACCGGAATCTATTGTTTTCGGAACAAAAAAATTACCAACAAAGCCTATGGCATATAAAAAAGCAACTAGAAAAATACAATAGGCTACTATTCCATATATAAAGATGATTGATTTTTTCATAATTTGTATTTTTGGTTATAATACAAAATTCAGCTAAAAGAGTTGATTTTGATATCCTTAAAAATCCAACAAATGTGTTCTAAGGTCCAAATATTTCATGAATGAATCTTCGATATAGATTTCGATTTGTATTGATTAGGAGTGAACTTGAATTTTTCTTTAAATGATTGAATAAAATGAGAGTTGTTTTTAAACCCACTCTCATAACATATTTGGTTTACGTTTAAATCGCTTTCAAGTAAAAGTGTTTTAGCGTATTCTAGACGCTTCGCCTTAAGCCATCTAAAAGGTGTCGTGTTAAATGTATTTTTGAAATCTCTTTTAAACGCTGATAAGCTTCGGCCACATAATTTGGCGAATTCTTCAACTTTTAAATTATATAAAAAATTTTCTGACATTACAATTCCTAGATCTATCCCTGTTTTGCTACTTTTTTGCTTTGTACTTTGAAACTCTGATTTATTTGGACGTATACCTGTAACAAATTCTTCTATTTCTGCTAAAATTAAATATGTGTCACCTGTCCAGAAAAGATGGTCTTTACCATTAAGTTCAACTAATTGGGAATTTGGAATGTGTTCTGCCAGATATCTGCCTTCTTCAACAAGTATATCTAAATCCTCTTTTCTAAATAGAAGAAGTGTTGGAACTTTAATTGAACCCAAAATTCCAGTCACATCAATTTTTACAGACTGCTTATGTAAAATTAATGCAGCTTTTGGGCTTCCACCGGAACGTAAATAACTAGCCAGCCAATCCAAAAAAGCACTATCATGTGCTAATGATGGAACTAATAACTTTAGTCCATCAAGATTTCCATGTGCCCAATTGTCTTCAATTGCTTTATTTGAAATTTCACGTTCTTCATCTGTTGGAGCCCAAGGATAATCTTTGGAATATCTGCGTTTGGCAAATATTCCAAAACCAATAACTCCTATGGTTTTTTGAGGATAATTTAAAGAAAATAAAAGACTAACTGAGCCTCCTTCGGAATGGCTAAATAAAAATGCCTTTTTTGAATTCGTAGCATCTAAAACGGCATTGATATCATCCATTCGTTCTTCCATAGTGGAATATTCATCGGAACGATCTGAAAGTCCTGTTCCTCTTTTATCGAAGATAATCAATCTAGAGAATAAAGAAAGCCTTGTTAAAAAAGCAGCAAGCCTTGGTTCAGCCCACATCATATCAATATTTGAAACCCAACCAGGAATGTATAAAATGTCGATTGATCCTTCACCTATCACTTGATAAGCAATATTAAAATCACCACTTTTAGTATAGTTAGTTTTGGGTTTCATATAGTTTTAATCAGTACAAGCTCCATACGTCCAAGAATTTCCGGAATGTTTGAAAGCATATATCTATTCTAGATATTACCAAATATAAGAAATATAGTTACGTTTAACTTGCAGTTTATTAACACTTTAGGTGGCCAAGTGAAAATATATTGATGTACCTATTAGGAAATCTATACCAAAGTACTTTTTTACCAAACGTATTATTTATATTAATTTAATTTTATCTAGGTTCAAACAAATGATTTAAATCTTAATAAATATTCTTTTTTTGTACATCCAGTAACAAATATACCAAAGCATAAAAAGCACCAAACAACTTAAAATAATTTGTGCGTTTAATTCGCCTGTCCAACCAAACAAGGCATTTGAAAATGGTAGCACTATTTTGTTGATGAGTTTGGCTCCCCCAATATGAGCAAACAGATAAATAAAGAGAGGATTCATACCTACTACGGTAAAAAATAACACACCTTTTTGATATTTCTTGACATCTATTAGCCAATAACATAAAGCGAGAGCAATCAACGACCATCCTCCACTAGCAAAAACGAAAGTACTGGTTGATATTTTTTTTATAATTGGGGTAAATGGACTTAGACCATAACCTATAATTAATCCAATGAGTCCCGCACCAAATAAAAACAGCAGTTTTTTCTTGGCAGAAAAATTACCTATAAGCAATTGGCCTGCCATAACACCCCAAATTGTATGTGCTGCAGTTGGAATGGCATTAAACATGGCCCAACCACCTCCATATTCTTCACCTGAAATAAGAATATTAAACCAAGCTGCAAAATTTTCTCCGTCAACAAATGCATTATTAAATCCTTCTACAGGAAAAAATCTAAATAAGCCTTCACTTATCAAAATTAATAGCATAGAGAAACCAATTTGAATGACTACAGGTTGGCGAATTACTAAAAAAGCCAAAATATAGGTAACTCCTAGTTGTGCTAATACATTTTGGAACCTAAAAACAATTTCTCCTGCATCAATACAATATAGCCCCCAACCCAAGAGCAACATTAAAAATGCCCTTTTAAAGGCATGTTTGCTTAATTGTTTATATGTATCTCCTTTTGCCATTCTTTTAGAAAAAGATAATGGCATTGCTACTCCAACAATAAACATAAAAAAGGGTTGGATTAAATCCCAGAAATGTAACCCTTCCCAGGTGGCATGGTGAAGTTGAGTTCCCACAGCATGAATTAAAGTTCCCTGAAATTGTGGCATTACGAAAAAAGAAAATAGGTGAGAAAACTCAGCAATAAGCAGAAACATAGTTAATCCCCTATAAAAATCGAGAGATAAAAGCCGGTCGTTTGATTTAACTTGTATTTTAGACATGTGTTATTATTCTAATAGATTTTAATTCGGGAATAGTAGCTTATTTGATTTCTTTTTATTGTAACAGTATTTTATAGGTAATCTTAGCAATCATTTTTTTTATTCGCTTTAAATATTATAATGATTAAGAGTCTTTTGGGTTCTTGAATCCAATTCTATATATCAATTTATATAATGGATTCAACTTTCTCAATTTTCCATCCAGCATAGTACTATTCAGTTTTAAAGTATCTGCAATCAGCTCGGCTTGTTGCTCAAAGTTATTTTTAATGCTATATAGAGTTTTCAGTTCGTTAACACTAATTTTATTTTGAAGGGATATTATACGCTTATGATTGCTTTCAGAAAAAAGAATATTCTGCTCGTATTTATTTAGCTTTGAAACATTAATTCTGAGCGTACCGTCATAAATGAACTTAATTTATAGATTCCTTTTCCAATAATCATTGTAAACTTCTTTAACAAAAGAATATTCAGGCATTTTTTCAAAACCGAATGATTCTACCAAAAAATGAAAAACCTTTTCTAAATTTTCTTCAATGACTGCCATAGGTTGGGAATATTTGATCATAAAGATTACCAAATATAAGAAATATAAGTACGTGTAGTTTATAGGGTTTATTGACTTAAGGCAGCCAGTAGAAAATATGTCAATGTTACTTGTTGAAACTTGTTTTATCTCTTTTTTCGCGTCAATTCATCTTCCGTAATAAAATTGTCTTTGTTTTTATCTCGTTTGCTAAAGTTTTATAGCTCTAACGCATCTCACATAATTATAAACATATCTAATATCTCCCTGAGGACCAAAGTATTGAGGGTAATCATTAATGTCACCACTCTTTGGGTCACTTCTTTGACAACCTGCACCGTGAACATCTAAAAGAACACCATTCATTTCTCCTAAGCCTTCACCAAATGCAATATAAACGGCACCACTGTATGGATTTACACCATCTAAATGTGTTGTACTGGTCCAAAAGAAAGGATAATGTCCACCAGAATTGTCATCAGGGTAGTTGATTTCTGTAGTATCAAATATTGGGTTTATGGCAGGAGATTTAGTAGTCTGTGGTGATCTTGTATAATCAACTATACTTTGTAATTCTTTGGCATTAGGTAACCTCCAATCATTGAACGAAGCTAATTCTAAATTTTCAGAATATTCAAGGGCATCTTCCCAGTCTCTAGAAATTCCATCATCTGCTTTTTGCCACATTAGGCCAGTAGCTAAATCGCTAATAGTACCGTCTCCATTATCAATAAAATCATTTTCTCCATATGCTGTATTGCCACGAACCATTCTAAAATACATTTCATTCTCAGCCCCAGATGCAGGTTTAAATTTTGGGTAACCTTTTATTCTACCATCAATAAAGTTTACACCAAATACTGTTTCGTCTGTATTCATTGTTAGCCCTACATATGCTGTTGATGACCACGTCTGGGCATCAATTTCTCTTTCTCCAATGCTTACATCACCAATAGGTTGATTGAAATAATTGGTATCGATAAATAGATCAATTGCGGTTTCACCTTGCACCCTTCCTGTGAAATTAATCAAAGAGTAGAGTTCTTTTAACGTTGGGACTCTCCAATCGGAATAATCACCTAAAGTAGAATTTTCAGCTTTGGTAAAGGCGTCATCAAAAGTGATTTTATCACCCATATCTTTTTCCCAAATTAATCCGGTTATATTATCGGTAATTGTACCATCACCATTATCAGTGTAATTTGGTTGGTTGCCTGAGTAGGTTGCATCTTGCCCATAAAAGGCTTGGTTTGATAAGGGTTCAGCAATAACTGAAGTATTATCGTAAAAGTCTTCAACTCCTGTATCTACAATTTTATAGCCCGTTATGGAATTTTCTTTAGGAATTGTATTGTTATCATCTTTGCTACAGGCTATTGAAAAAAGTAATAAACCAGATAGTAAATAAAGGTATTTGTAAGCACTCATAATTTTATAGTTTTATTTTAGACTATAAAAAAATAACAAGGTTTAAAGGATGTTTTTTATTTTTTGTCAACTAAATATTGCGTGGCACGGAATTAGAAAAGTAACTGGGTTTATGTAGCTAAATTTATAAATAAAACACAGACAGAAAATCTGTAGGGACTATTCTAAGACAAACTGAAGATTATATAAAGGTAGGGGAGTAGAGGTAACTTCGGTTTCAGCCAATTATGTGTTTATGGTATGTTCATATTTCTTTTCAAAACTCTTTGGTAAATGATTTTCCATTAAACTTATAAACGCCACCATCTGCCATACCAAAAAGTAAATTGTTCTCATTGTCATTATAGATACACCAAATCATTGAGGTTGTAAGCTTGTCATCAATAGTGTAGTTTATCATTGATGTTCCATCATATTTCCAAGCTCCGGTGTCTCGGTCTCCAAACCAAATATTACCATGACTATCTTCTGCAATAGTAAAAACATGTTCAAGTGTTCCTGCTGGAGAAAGGTCACCATTTCCTGAACTATTAGTGTGAATTAATCCTTTTTTTTCTGAAAAGTTAATTGTCGATTCCCCGTTGTACAGTAATACACCAATTCCATTATTTCCTATCCAAATCTGCCCTTTTGAATCTGCTAGTACACTTCGTATATGCAACTTTTCATTGTCTTTAAGTGCCAATTTTCTTTTATCAAAATTAGTTATTGAGCTACCATCAAAATAGAATAGAGCGGAATAAGTAGCTATCCATACGTTACCATTTTTATCTTTAGAAATGCCTGTTGTTCCATATGAATTATTAGTGTTTTCATTCTTTGGCTTTGGGATACTTAAATAATTCATATTTGTTCCGTCATAGAGATGTATTCCTTCTTTTTCTCCAGCACTAAACCATAAATTCTCAGCAGTTGCCTTCCATTCCAATTTTGGGGTGTTAGGTTCAGTTGAAAAGTTTGTAAACGTTACTCCATTATACATACTTATTCCGTTTGCCGTTCTAAACCAAATATTTCTATCAGGATCTTCTTGTATAGAACGGATTTGATTATCAGGTAAGCCATCCGTTTGGGTAAAATATTGATAAGCTTTTCCATCATAATAACTGACGCCTTCTTTTTGACTTCCAAACCAATAATTTCCTTTACTGTCTTGTAATATTGCCCGAATTCCAGAAGTGAATTTTAAAGTGTTGGTTTTAAATCGAGTTACAATTTCAGAATTACTAATTTCCTTTGGTTGAGATTTTTTTTCAACACAGGCAACGTTCAGTGTTAAAAGGAGCATTATGATAATTAAATTAAATAAGTTGTTCATTTAGATTTTCTGATATGACTCGACTTAAAATATGGTTTGCAATAAAGGGATATATGTACCCTTACATATATCTATATTAGAGATTATCAAATATAAGAAATATAGTTCGTTGTAGTTTATGGCTTATATAGACTTTTGGGAGCCCATTGAATACAAATCAATATTATTAGGTAAATTTTTATCACAGTATTTCACTGTAACCCGTTTTTATCTCTTTTTTCGCGTCAATTCACCTTCTTTATTAAAATTGTCTTTGTTTTTATTTCGTTTGCTAAAGTTTTATAGCTCTAACGCATCTCACATAATTATAAACATATCTAATATCTCCTTGAGGGCCAGAGTATTGAGGGTAATCATTAATGTCAACACTTTTTGGGTCACTTCTTTGACAACCTGCACCGTGAACATCTAAAAGAACACCATTCATTTCTCCTAAGCCTTCACCAAATGCAATATAAACGGCACCACTGTATGGATTTACACCATCTAAATGTGTTGTACTGGTCCAAAAGAAAGGATAATGTCCACCAGAATTGTCATCAGGGTAGTTGATTTCTGTAGTATCAAATATTGGGTTTATGGCAGGAGAATTAGAAGTCTGTGGTGATCTTGTATAATCAACAATACTTTGTAATTCTTTGGCATTGGGTAACCTCCAATCATTGAACGAAGCTAATTCTAAATTTTCAGAATATTCAAGGGCATCTTCCCAGTCTCTAGAAATTCCATCATCTGCTTTTTGCCACATTAGGCCAGTAGCTAAATCGCTAATAGTACCGTCTCCATTATCAATAAAATCATTTTCTCCATATGCTGTATTGCCACGAACCATTCTAAAATACATTTCATTCTCAGCCCCAGATGCAGGTTTAAATTTTGGGTAACCTTTTATTCTACCATCAATAAAGTTTACACCAAATAATGTTTCGTCTGTATTCATTGTTAGCCCTACATATGCTGTTGATGACCACGTCTGGGCATCAATTTCTCTTTCGCCTATAGTTACATCACCAATGGGTTGATTGAAATAATTGGTATCGATAAATAGATCAATCGC
This sequence comes from Aureibaculum algae, assembly GCF_006065315.1. GTDB lineage: Bacteria > Bacteroidota > Bacteroidia > Flavobacteriales > Flavobacteriaceae > Aureibaculum > Aureibaculum algae. The sequence goes on from NZ_CP040749.1 coordinate 2,208,095, forward strand.
GGTTTCACCTTGCACCCTTCCTGTGAAATTAATCAAAGAGTAGAGTTCTTTTAACGTCGGGACTCTCCAATCGGTATAATCACCTAAAGTAGAATTTTCAGCTTTGGTAAAGGCGTCATCAAAAGTGATTTTATCACCCATATCTTTTTCCCAAATTAATCCGGTTATATTATCGGTAATTGTACCATCACCATTATCAGTGTAATTCAGTTGGTTGCCTGAGTAGGTTGCATCTTGCCCATAAAAGTCTTGGTTTGATAAAGGTTCAGCAATAATAGGTAGTGATTGTATTTTGGACAAATTCATATTGAAGTCCGCAAAAATACGTAAAATATCAGATAAGCTACCTGTATGATGGTGTGTTATAAACGGTATGGACGCTTTATTAATTACGTTTGGTGTTTCAATTTTTCCATTCTTTTTCTTTAAAATAAAAAAACGAGTATAGTTTTGATTTCTAGTTTGTATTTTACTTTCTATAATATTCAAATTATAAATTTCAGCAGCTTTCTTACTCGCAATTGCTGCAATTCCTATTAATTTTTTATCTTGAATTTGTTTAGCTACCTCGGCAGTATCAGATGCCTCCACCAGCCTAATTTCAGGATAATCTCTAAAAAATATTCTACATTGTAGTATTGCCATTGGATGCGACCAAACTTCTTTAATGTCTGTTAATGATTGACCTTCCAACCCCATCAAATTATGTTGGATAGGCAAATGCACCTCGCCTTGTATTTTTAAATCGAATTCATTAATTAAAGCATAATTAGATAAAATTGAACCAACCAAGGTGTTTTCTATAGCCATTACCGCACCATCAACTTGATTAGCGTTAATTAATTGTGGCATTTCATCAAATGAAAGACACTCCGTAAGTTCAATGTCTTTACCAAAATATTGATGTGCCACAATATGGTGGAATGAGCCCAATATACCTTGAATTGCTATGTTCATATAAAATAAAATTCCTTGAACTGATTCAGTCCTTTTCTTTTCGTTAAAAAGTTTAAATCAGTTCATAAAAAAACCTCGAATTAACGAGGCTTTTATATGATTGTGTTTATAAATTATTGTTCAAAAACACCAACAAAGCCTCGCTTCATCTTATAAAAATAGAAGAAGTAAAAATAAGCTTGCCAAGTGTTGTTAATTTTCATTTTTAACTTTTGAAAAGACAAATCTATACTTGAAAAATTAAAAAACAAATTATTTTTTATGTTTTGTTATATTTTTTGCGGATTATTTAAAAATTAGGCAGAATTTTTAAATTAAAAATGAGAAAGCATTACACTTATATAAAATTGTTTAAAACTTAGGTAGACACTTCTAACATCAAACGCTCAAAAAAATCTTGAAAACTCTGATTTTCCTCAATTTCCAATTTTTTTCTTAACCTGTGACGTGCTACTTTAATTGAGCTCTCTGAAATGCCAAATAGTGTGGCAATATGTTGCGATGAAAAATTTAAACGTATTAATGCACATAACTTCAATTCCCTATCTGAAATATTGGGCCAATTTTTCTTTAAATTTGAAATAAACGAAGGATGTACCTGTTGAAATAAATTATAAAAATCATCCCAATCCTTATCTAAGTTTAAACTATCATCGATAAGGTTTACAATTGCTTTTAGATTATTATTATTATTATTCTGTTTTGCCTCTTTTGCAATATCATTCTTTATTTTACTTAGCAATTTGTTTTTATGAATTTCTCTCAAGGTATGATTAGTTAACTCATCAGTTTTAAAATTAAGTTCATTTTCGAGTTGCCGTTGCGATAATTCCTGATTGGCCTTTTCTGCATTTAACAAGTCTAAGTTATTCTTATAGATTTTTTTAGTTTGTGTTTCTACTAATTCTGTTTTTCGTTTTACCATAAGTTCAAGTTTTCTTTTTTGGAAATTAATAAATGACATTCTCCATTTAAATAAGCCAAATACCATTGCAATTCCAAGTAAAAATAACGACCTTATTACCCAAGGTTTTTCCCAAAAAGAAGGCAAAGCTGTAATGTTCAGTGAAGCGATATGTGTACTTTCAATACCCTCATTATTAAGAGCTTTTATCTGAAGCCTATAGTCTCCTGGTTTTAAGTTTGAAAAGGTAAGTATTTGCTGATTGCCAATAGTTTGCCACTGTTTATGAAATCCATCAAGTTTGTAGGTATACGTATTTTTTTTAGGATCCCAATAATTTGATGTGGCAAAACCTAAAGTAAGCATTACATTATCTGCGGGTAAAATAAGTTGATTAATTTCCAATTCATTTTTTAAATAATTCTTAAATGGAATTACTTCTATTCCTTTTTTATTGATTAGTGATATATTAGTAAAAAACACATTCGGATTTAAGGAATGGTTATTAGTTAAATCATTCGCCTTAAAGTAGGTTAATCCAAATGAATTGGCGGTGTAGATATATCCATTAAAACCGTATGATGCCTTGCTATTTTTAAAAGGTGTGATCCCATCATAAGTGTTAAAGTTCATCACATTACCATCTGGCGAAATTTTGCTTAATCCTAAATTAGTACTACACCATATATTCTTTTCATCATCCTGTAAAATACCTCTAATAAAAGTAGCTTCTAAACCTTCTTTTTTACCTATCCTTTTAAAGGTGTCACTACTCCTAATATAGCGGTTCAATCCGTAACCATTAGTACCTATAAGAACGGAAAGATTATCATCTTCGGCTATGCTAAGTATGCGGCTCCCACTTATAGAATTACTATCTCCTTGAATAGGTAAATAAGATTTAAATCTGCCTTGTTGAAATACATTTAGCCCTGCGGCGGTACCAATCCACATTTCATCTTTTACATCTTTATAAAAAGAAGTAATCACGTTACTAGTAAGACCTAGGTTAGCATTTATATCATATTTCTCTATTATTTTTAAATCAGCATTATAAACGACTATCCCAGTATTACTGCCAACCCAGATATAATCATCTTTGTCTTGTGTTATGGTAAAAATAGCTCTAGGTTTGTGCCAGTCTTCAGCCTTTAAAAATTTATCTGTTTTAGGGTTGAAGATATTTAGACCTCCATAAAGTGTACCTATCCAAATTCGGCCTTGATCATCTTCGTACAAGGATAGTATATTACTTCCGCTCAAATCACTCTCATCTTCTGGATTATCGGTAAAAAGAGATAATTTACCCGTTTTGGGATTATATCTTCTTAATCCGTTTCTACCAGCAGTAAGCCATAAATCACCATCGTTAGCCTGTAAAATGCGTGATTCCTGTTTGTCTTTTTGATCAATTCCTAACTTGGAAGGCGGTATATTATAAAGAGTCATGTTATTTTTGAAATAACTAATTCCTCCATGCACTGTGCCTGTCCATATTACATTATCCTGTCCAGGACTTATATCGAGTATGGCGTTATCCGAAATTGAATATTTACTATAACTATCACTCTGAAAATAAGAAAATTTATTATTTGTTTTACTATAAAGGTTAAGTCCACCTCCATCTGTACCAATCCATATATTATTCTTTGTATCTGCATAAAGACAAAGTATCATATTGTTATTTATGCTCTGCGAAGTATTGCTATTGGAAGACATATAGTGTTTAATGCGATGCAAATCTGGATTATATTGAAAAAGTCCATTACCATTAGTGCCGATCCAAATTTCACCAATTTCATCAACAACTATATCATTAATATAGACCTTATTATTAGATTTAGTAAAGCTAGTGGGTTTAAAACCATCACCTTTATAGACCCACAAATCGCCACGGCTAGTACCCATCCAAACCACTTCATTTTTATCTTGAAATAGTGCCGTTCCATAATTTTCAGTTGAACCATTAGGAAATTTTAGAAATTGATGAGTAGTTGTACTATCTCTTTCCTCAAAAGACAATGTAAACACAAATCCAGTAGCAGAGCTACAAATAAATTTACCATCTTTTAATTGATTAATGGTATGAATATTAGAGTCTAGATGATTGTTTAAAACTGAATCTTGCGATTGCCATAAATCAAATTTGTCTTTTTCTGTATTTAAAAAATAAAGTCCTCTAGTTGTGGCTACCAAAATATTACCTTTATCACTTTGTATTAATGTATTAATTTCAGCCTGTTTTTCTTGTAAAAATTGATATGACTTCATGGTTTGACCATTATACTTATCTATTCCTAATCTTGAAGTTAGCCATACAAATCCCTCCTTGTCTTGAATTACATTACCCACTCTACTATCGGAAATACCATCTTCGAAAGAAATATCTTGAAATTGTAGCATTACATTTTGTGCTATGGTTTGGAAAGAATATAAATAGCAATAACCAAAAAAGAATAGTAATAAGAATGCACGCATTGTTAACTTAATTTATCTATATAATAATTTCAGTAAAAATAGTTTTAATTATTGAATATAAAATGCTAGAGGAATTTTTTATTTAACAAAGTGTAACCTAAATGTAACATGATGTAACCTAAATGTACCCCTTAAAAATGATATTTCGTATGTTATACATATTACTTTTGTTTTATAACTAAACAAATATTAATATGAAGAAAATTAAAGTTTTTATTAGCTTCCTCTTACTATTAAGCACTATAAGCTTGGTTGCACAAGAAAAGCTAATTAGCGGAACAATTACCGATGAAAATGCTGAGCCTTTGCCAGGTGTAAACATTGTCATTCAAGGTACAACTACTGGAGTACAAACTGATTTTGAAGGTAATTATACCATTAACACTAATATTGGTGATGTACTTGTTTTTACGTTTGTGGGTATGAAAACTCAAACCTATACAATAAAAGCTAGCGACGCTACAATAAACATCGTATTAGCAGAAGATGTTAGTATATTAGATGAAGTAGTGATTGTAGGTTTTGGTACAAAGAAAAAAGTTAATTTAACTGGATCAGTCTCAGTCGTTGATAGTAAAGCCTTGGCTGACCGACCTGTTACTAATGTAGCTGCGGCTTTACAAGGTGCAGTTGCAGGTATGAACTTCTCGGTAAACAATGCTGGTGGTGCACTTGATAATTCAGTGAGTTTTAATATTAGAGGTTCTGGTACCATCGGTGCGGGCTCTTCTGGTTCTCCATTAGTATTAATTGATGGTATGGAAGGTAACATGAATACCTTAAACCCACAAGATATAGAAAGTATATCTGTTTTAAAAGATGCAGCTTCATCTTCTATTTATGGTTCTAGAGCTCCTTTTGGAGTTATACTTATTACCACTAAATCAGGGAAAGATGGTAAAATTACCGTGAATTATAACAATAACTTCAGATCTACAAGTCCAATATTACAACCTAATATGCTAGATTCAGAATCATTTGCTACTTATTGGAATGAAGCAGCTGCTAATGCTGGACAATCTCCAAAGTTCTCAGATGATGTGATGCAAAAAATTAGAGATCATAGGGCGGGAACTTTAACTACAGAAACTGATTGGAATAGTTCTAGTAATAATTGGAACTCATACACAGGTGGTTTTGCTGATAACAATTGGTTTGATATTTTTTATAAAGATGCAGCAGCTTCACAAGAGCATAATTTAAGTGTAAATGGTGGTACAGAAAAAGTGAACTATTACTTGTCTGCAAATTATCTAGATCAAGAAGGTCTACTTAATTATGGTAATGATCAATATGACCGTTACTCCGTAAATTCGAAAATAAGTGCGAAAATTTCTGAAAAATTAAAATTAACATATTTAAGCCGATTGACAAGAATAGATTATGAAAGATCTTCTTATCAAAGTGGTTTATTTTTCCATAATATCGCCAGAAGATGGCCTACAGTACCGTTAAGAGATCCTAATGGCAATTATGTCTATGGTAACGAAATAGCTCATTTAGAAAATGGTAGAAACAAAGATCAGAACGATGAATTAGTACAACAATTAAATGTTCAATTTACCCCAATTAAGAATTGGAACATATATGCCAATATGAACTATAAAATTAGTAATTCATTTAATCATAATGAATTTTTACCAATTTATAGTTATGACGAAGATGGTGTCGCTTCTCCGGCAGCGTTGCAATATGTTTTATGGGCATCAGGTGGTTCAAGAATATATGAAAGTGGTTACAAGTCTAATTACTTTAGTCCTAATGTTTACACAGACTATACTTTAACCTTAAATGAAGATCATGAATTTAAAGTAATGGCTGGTTACCAATCAGAATTAACTAAAACACGTAACTTAGGTGTTAACAGAGATGATGTAATAACTACAAGTTTACCTACTATTAATACTTCTACTGGAGATACTAGAGGTTATGGTGGTTATCAACATTGGGCTATTGAAGGTTATTTTGGTAGATTAAATTATAACTATAAAGACAAGTATTTATTAGAGGTTAATGGTAGATATGATGGTTCTTCACGCTTTTTAGATGATAAAAGATGGCAGTTTTTCCCTTCCTTTTCTGCAGGTTGGAACATTTCTAACGAGAATTTCTACAAAGACAGTAAGCTTTCTGAACACGTTAGTCTTTTAAAGCTTAGAGGATCTTACGGTGAGTTAGGAAATCAAAATACGAATAACTGGTATCCATTTTATCCTAGTATGGGTATTGGTGTAGATAATGGTAATTGGTTAGTAAATGGTGCAAAACCAAATACTGCATACCCTCCAGGACTTGTAAGTACTTTATTAACTTGGGAAAGAGTTACTTCTTGGAACGTAGGTTTAGACGTGAGAGCATTTAATAGCAGATTAGGTTTGGGCTTCGATGTTTATAACAGAACTACTTTTGATATGGTTGGGCCTGCCCCTGAATTACCTGGTGTTTTAGGAGCTAATCCTCCAAGTGTTAACAATACTGATATGGAATCAAAAGGTTTTGATTTAGAAATAAGTTGGAGAGATTCTTATAACGATTTCTCTTATGGTGCTAAATTCATTTTATCAGACACTAGGCAGTTTGTAACTTCTTATCCAAATGAAAGTGGAAATTTAAATCAATGGTATAGCGGTAGAGAATTCGGTGAGATTTGGGGATATACCACGAAAGGAATAGCTAAATCTGATGCTGAAATGAATGATTGGTTGGCACAGCATAATCAAGACAGAATGGGTTCTAACTGGGCTGCTGGTGATATGATGTACCAAAATTTAGACGATGATCCTGCAATTAACAATGGATCTAATACATTAGACGACCATGGTGATTTATCAGTTATTGGTAATAGTACACCTAGATATAGCTATAGTATTGATTTTGATGCTAACTATAAAGGTTTTGACTTTAGAGCATTTTTCCAAGGTGTGGCAAAGAGAGATGTAGCTGTTGGTGGTCCTTACTTTTCAGGTGCCAATTCAAATATGTGGCAATCAGCTGGTTTTACAAATCATCTAGATTATTTCAGACCTGAGGATACTACAAGTCCATTTGGACCAAATACAGATTCTTATTATCCGAGACCACTATTTGATTCTGGTTGGAAGAATTTTGCTACCCAAACGAAATATTTACAAAATGGTGCGTATTTAAGATTAAAAAATATTCAATTGGGTTATACTATTCCATCTAACATCACAGAAAAAGTAAAAATTTCTAAATTAAGGTTTTACGTATCAGGTGAAAACTTAGTAACGTTTACAAAAATGAGTGACATTTTTGATCCAGAAACTACAGGAGGCGATTGGGGTAATGGTAAAATTTATCCTTTATCCAAAGTAATTTCAGCTGGTCTTAGTTTAACTTTTTAAATATTTAAAAAATGAAAAAATTATATAAACATATTTTTATTTTAAGTCTACTAGTGGTTGGTTTATCCGCTTGTAATGACGACTTTTTAGACAGGGCACCCTTGTCTGATGTAACACCCGATTTTTATTTAAAATCGGAAGCCGATTTAGCAGCGTATGCTATTTCTAATTATTCTTTCCCTTCACATGGCGGTTGGAGTGCAGGTACTTTTACATATGATAATGGTACTGACAACCAAGCTAGTACTGGTGCTAGTAATCTATGGGTTCCTGGGCAATACAGAGTGGGTACAAGTGGGGGCTCTTGGTATTTTGGGACTATCCGAAATTTAAACTATTTTTTAGATGTTGTTCTTCCAAGATATGAAGCTGGTGAAATCAGTGGAAATGAGGCAAACGTAAGGCACTATATTGGCGAGATTTACTTTCTAAGAGCTTATGAATACTTTAATAGGTTGCAAAGCGTTGGAGATTTTCCAATTATTACAACCATTTTGCCTGATGTAAAAGAAGAGTTGATAGAAGTTTCAAAAAGAAGACCAAGAAATGAGGTTGCTCGTTTTATTTTGTCTGATTTGGACAAAGCTCTTGAAATGTTAACAAATATTGATGGGAATAAGAACAGAATAAACCCAATGGTAGCACAGCTTTTCAAATCTCGTGTTGCCTTATATGAAGGTACTTGGTTAACTTATCATAAAGGAACGGCTCATGTACCTGGTGGACCTGGGTGGCCTGGTGCAAATAAAGACTATTTATCTGGTTTTAATATTGATATTGATAGTGAGATAGATTTCTTTTTAACCGAAGCAATGAATGCCGCAGAAGTTGTTGCAAGCAATGCTCCGTTAACTCCAAGTAATGGAAATACAGAAGGAAGAGATGTTTTTGACAATCCTTATTATGCCATGTTTGGTGATTTAGATATGTCTGGTTATTCCGAAGTGTTGATGTGGAGAGATTATGATGAAGATCTTGTTTCACATCATACAATGCACTATTTAAATAATGGTGCCAATACCGGATATACCAAAGGTTATGTAGATAGTTATTTAATGAAAAATGGCTTACCTATTTATGCAAGCGGTTCGGGTTACAATGGAGATGATTATATTGAAGATGTACTTGACGATAGAGATGACAGATTGCGTTTATTTACTAAAGAACCTGGTGATGTTATTACTTATATAAATGGAGAAACCTTTGAAGAAATACCTGGTCTGTTTGAAATTTCAGAGAATAGAGCAGTGACTGGATATTCAATTAAAAAAGGTATCTATCCTGATGCTGACATGTTAACAGGGGCAAACCCAACTGTTACTGGTGCTATAGTGTTTAGAGCTTCTGAGGCTTACCTAAACTATATTGAAGCTGATTATGTGAAGAATGGAAGTTTAGATGGAAACTCAGTAAGTTACTGGGGTCAATTAAGAGAAAGAGCGGGAATGCCAGCTGATTATAGTATTACCGTTGCTGCAACTGATTTATCTCAAGAAAACGATTGGGCCAAATATTCTCAAGGTAGCCTAGTAGATCCTACGCTTTATAATATTAGAAGAGAGCGAAGATCTGAGTTTATTGCAGAAGGCATGCGTTTGGATGACCTAAAAAGATGGAGATCTTTAGATCAGGTTTCTGATTATGTAATTGAAGGTTTTAAAGTTTGGGGTCCGATGAAAGAATGGTATAAAGATGACGATGGCAACTCGCAATTAAAAGCAGAACCAGACGCTAGTCCTAATGTTTCGCCACAATCAAATAGCATGTATATTAGGCCTTATCAGATTGTTCAAGCAAATAACAATTTCTATAACGGATATAACTGGAATCCTGCTCATTATTTAAGCCCAATTGCCTTTAATCACTTCTTAATTACAAGTGAAAGCGGGGATGCTGGTAATTCTGTTATCTATCAGAACCCAGGTTGGTTAGTTGAGGCGGGTTCATCAGCACAATAATCATATTTATTTGAGTTAGTTAAATCCCGTCTTTTTGAATCAATGGCGGGGTTTTTTTATAAAAAATAGGTAACTCAAAACCTTTTACCTTTAAGAAAGTTCATTACCTAGTTAGCATCTATAAACAGATTGAAAAGTGTGGATTTATATAAAACAGGTGATTGATAGTGAATAATTTTTTGGTCTTTTATTAAAATCAAATTTATAAACTTTAAAATTCAAACAATGTATTTGATCCCTTTTTTAATGCTCATCGTTTATATAGCCATAGTATTTGGAATACTTTATTTAATATATACTTGGGTAACAAATTTTATTACACTTAAAGAAGAACACAATAATTTATTGAGAGAGATTATTAGTAAGATGGATAAAAAGTAGTTAGAAAGAGATAGGAAATCTACTGGAAAGATCTATTGTAATTTTATACTTTATGAGCTTTGTGTTTTATCCTGTGCCGACTTTGCGTGACATAATCAATTCTTTATTAAGTTATTATGCAAATTTTGAGCATTGTCAAATTCGATATTTTAATATATTCAATTAAATAATGAAATCAATTACAATTAATTTATTTAAAATCACCTTAGTATCTGCAACAATTTGTATTGGACTAGCTTCATGTTCGAGCAGTAATATTGAAGATGAAATTATAAAAGAAGAGCCTCAATTGAAATTTAAATTAATTTATGAAGATGAATTTAACGGAGATGCTTATGACACCAACTATTGGAGTAGTTATCAAACACAGAGTTGGTCGTCTGCTTGGAATCATTATGTGGTGCCTAATGATGCCTATTTGGCAGAAGTTAAGGATGGCAACTTACACCTTAGAGCGAGATGGAATTTGGATTCAAATACACCAGAAACAGGTGCTATTCAAACCAAGGATAAATTTAGTTTTAAGTACGGAAAAATGGAGGTAAAAGCCAAATTTGCAAGTGCAGGTAATGGTGGCTGGCCAGCCATTTGGCTAATGCCTCAAAATCCAGTTTATGAAGGATGGCCCAAAGGAGGCGAAATTGATGTTATGGAACGCCTCAATACGGATGCATTCGTATATCAAGTAATGCACCAATCTGACGGTGAAAATAAACATATCTCGTCAAGTAAAACACCTCAAATATCTACTACGGAATACAACACATATGGCGTTGTTAAATTACCTAATAAAATTGAATTATATGTCAATGGTAAATTAACCTTGACACATGAGCCTAAAGGTGTAAATAAAGATTCTTGGCCGTTTGAGACCGATTTTTATATTATTCTTAATTATGCCTGTGCTGATCAAGGGCAATCGGGTATTAATTTCTGGCCTGGTAATGTTAATTCAACTGATAATTTTCCATATGAAATGGCAATTGATTATGTCAAAGTATGGAAACTTGTGGAGTAGTTGAAACAAAGGATTACGAAAAAAAATAAATACAATGAAAAAGTTCTTCTACCTTATACTAGCCATTTTCCCTTTTTTGGGATACGCCCAAATTATCCCTGCACCAACTTCAATAGAACCACAACAGGGTACTTTTACCTTGGACAATAAAACAGGTTTTAAATTAAATGGAATAGATACTTCAGATAGCATATTACTTACCGATTATTTATCTTCAATAGTTGAAGAAGAAACAAGCGTAGCAATTTCAAGAACAGCAAATAATACTAAGAATATAGTATTTGAACTCACAAAAAATTCTATAAATGCACTTGAAACGGAGAGCTATGAACTTAATATAAACGAATCTGAAATTCGTATTAAAGCCAATTCAAAAGCTGGACTTTTTTATGGTATGCAATCATTGTTGCAGTATATTTTTAATTATAACACGCAAACACCAATACAATTGCCATGCGTTGCCATTACTGATAAACCCAATGTAAAATGGAGAGGCATGTTATTAGATGTGAGCCGACATTTTTATACTGTGAACACAGTTAAAGTAGTGTTAGATTTAATGGCTTTTTACAAATTAAATGTTTTTCATTGGCACTTGGCGGATAATGAAGGATGGCGTTTGGAAATAAAAAAGTATCCAAAATTAACTTCTGTAGGTGCTTGGCGGAAAGAAATTCCTGGTAGTATTTTTTATAAACCAGATTCAACATATACTAAAAAATTAGACGGTAAGCCTTACACTTATGGCGGATTTTACACGCAAAAGCAGATAAAAGAAATTGTCAAATATGCGGCAGATAGAAATATTACAGTTATTCCTGAAATTGATGTGCCAGGGCATTCGGCGGCGGCTCTAACAGCTTATCCCGAATTTTCATGCGAAAAACATGAGCAAGAGGCTCCAAATTCTTCTTTGTGGAATGGTGTTACAGACACTGATAAAATCAATATAAGCTATTGTGCTGGTCAAGAAAGTACTTTCTTTTTCTTGGAAAATGTATTTACAGAAGTAATGGAATTATTTCCGTCAGAATATATTCATGTAGGGGGAGATGAGGTAGATAAATCCTATTGGGCAAAGTGTAGTAATTGTCAAGCAAGAATAAAAAAAGAAGGTCTAAAAGACGAGCACGAATTGCAAAGCTATTTTATAAAAAGAATGGCAAAATTCTTAGAAAAACATAACCGAAAACTCATTGGTTGGGATGAAATTCTTGAAGGTGGTGCACCTACAAATGCCACCATAATGAGTTGGCGTGGGGAAAAAGGTGGGATAGCGGCTGCAAAAATGGAGAAAGAAGTTATTATGAGTCCTAATAACCGCTTGTATTTCGACATGCCCCAGACGGATTCTAAAGACGAACCGTATGGACCAACTTACGGTATAAATACGCTAGAAACAGTGTATAATTATAACATTTATCCAAAAGAGCTTTTGCCAAAAGAAAAAGCCTATATAAAAGGGGGGCAATTTGCTATCTGGACAGAGTTTATTGCTTCCGTTGAACATTTGGAATATATGTTATTGCCACGAATGCCAGCCTTTGCAGAAAATCTATGGTCGACTCCAGAAAACAAAGATTTTAATAGTTTTATTATACGATTAAACCAAGGGCATTATAACTATTGGAAGCGTAATGGTATAAGGTTTCATACTAAGTTTTATGAGAAAGAGATTAATGAGTAAATTAGGCTAAAGTAGGCCATTTAATAAGTATTTATAACGATAAGGACATTATTCAAATATCAAAAATGAAGTTAAATTTATTGTACATTTAAAAATTGAACTCAAATATTTGAGATATTATTTCAATATGTAATACATAATACAAATTATTGATTATCTTCGTCAGACATTAACTTGCACATTATGAGGCTCAAAACAGCATTGACTACCGTTCTTTCATTCTTATTTATTTTTCTCGCTTCTGGGCAAACGCTTCCCAAAGTAAAGATAATTGATATACAAGAATTACCGGCTGAACAAGGTAACGAAACCTCTTTAGGATACGCAGGTATGCTTGGAGGGCAGCATAACGGTGTTTATATTGTTGGTGGTGGTGCCAACTTTCCAGAATCCATGCCATGGAAAGGTGGCAAAAAAGTTTGGAGCAATTCTATTTATATTTTAAAAGGTGAAAAGTGGGAACTTTCTAATACCAAATTACCAATTCCATTGGGGTATTCCGCTTCTATAACTATTGATAAAGGTATTTTAAGTATTGGAGGTAATAATGAATCAGGTATTACAGATAAGGTTTTATTACTTTCTTATGATAAGAAAAGTAAACAAATTAACATTACAAATTACCCTTCATTACCTCAACCTCTAGCTTTTTCTACTGCAGAAGTTTTTGAAGATTTTGTTTATGTTATTGGTGGACGTAATACAGAAAAAAGCACCAATACGTTTTATCGATTAAACCTAAAAAACCCTAAAACTTGGGAAAAATTAGAGGATTTTCCAGGTAATGCAAGAGCTGTTCATACATCAGTAATCCAAAATACGGGTGATTCCAAAAAAATCTTTGTCTTTGGAGGTAGAGATGAAGTTAATGGTGAAAAATCAGAAGGATTGAGCTCTTATATTTCTTATGATTTAAATAAGAAAATTTGGAAGGAAGAAGGTGATATTTTAATTAATGGCAAACAGAAGGTATTGATGGGAGCTTCGGCTGAGGCTTTAGGTTCCATGCATATTTTGGTTTATGGAGGTTCAGATGAAATTTTATTTGATAAGTTAGAAAATTATACGTTACAATTGGCTTCAAAACCTAATGATTCTATTGTAAATAAAATCATATCAGATAGAAATGAATTATTAAATAAGCATCCAGGATTTTCAAAAGAGATTATTGCCTATAATACTGTTACTAAAAAATGGTTTGTAGATGAAACGGTAACCACAAAAATTCCAGTCACCGCACTTAGTTTTTCAACAAAAAATGGTTTTATAATAGTATCAGGAGAAATTTCTCCTGGTATAAGAACACCTAAAGTGCAACAATATATTGTTGCTGATGCGGCTGAACCTTTTGGTACTGTAAATTATATTGTATTAGCAGCCTATCTGTTAATTTCCTTATTGATTGGTGTCTATTTTGCGAGTAAGCAGAAATCAACTGATGATTATTTTGTGGGTGGTGGCCGAATACCATGGTGGGCAGCAGGGTTAAGTGTTTTTGGTACGTTGTTAAGTGCCATTACTTTTATGGCAATTCCCGCAAAGGCATTTTTGACGGATTGGTCTTATTTTGTGTTAAACATGGCAGCTATTTTGATAACGCCTGTTATTGCCTTTGTGTTTATCCCATTTTTTAATAAATTAAAAATCTCAACCGCTTACGAATATTTAGAAGACAGGTTTAACTATACCGCTAGAGCTTTTGGAAGTTTGTCGTTTATATTATTCCAGCTAGGTAGAATTGGAATTGTATTATTACTGCCTTCTTTAGCCATCTCAATTGTAACCGGAATCCCTGTTGATACGAGTATCATGATTATGGGCGTGCTTTGTATTCTTTACACCACTTTTGGCGGTATAGAAGCTGTAATTTGGACAGATGTTTTACAAGTAGTTGTTTTACTTGGAGGAAGTGTTTTAGCTGTAATTTGGATATTATTACACACTGAAATGCCATTTGGAGAAATGGTTACTTATGCCTCAGAGCATAATAAATTCAATATGGATAATTTTGATTTTAACTTTACAGATACTACTTTTTGGGTGGTTTTGATTGGAGGGTTGGCCTCCGCTTTGGTTACTCAAGGAACAGATCAAACGATAGTACAACGCTATTTGACTAGCACAGATGTTAAAGATTCTCAAAAAACCTTATATACGAACGCGGTATTAACTTTACCGGCCTCTATTATATTTTTTGGTATTGGTACCTTATTGTTCATTTTTTATACAGAAATGCCTGAGAAACTATCACCTGCCATTTCTAATAATGATTCTATTTTTCCTTGGTATATAGTTAGAGAGTTGCCTGTTGGTGTTTCAGGCTTGTTAGTTGCTGGTATTTTCTCAGCGGCCATGTCGAGTATTAGTAGTAGTTTAAACTCTGTATCAACGGCATACTGTAATGATTTTCATAAACACTATAGACCAAAAACAGCCGATAAAAAATTATTGAAAATTGCTCGATTAGCAACCATAACTACTGGTGTGTTAGGAATGATTTTTGCCTTGTGGATGGCAAGTTCTGATATTAAATCACTTTGGGATCAATTTTATAAAGTACTTGGACTCTTTACTGGTGGGCTTGGAGGTATGTTTCTATTAGGTATGTTAACTAAAAAAGCCAATTCGACAGGAACTTTAATTGGCTTAGTGATTAGTGCTTTTGTTATATTCTATATCAGTAATTATACTGAAATTAGCTTCTTAATGTATGCCTTTTTCGGATTGGCATCTTGTTTTGTATTTGGGTATATTTTTAGTTTGGTATTTAGGGAGAAGAACAAATAGTTGTTGTATTAAAAAAACTTCACTGACACTAATAATTGTAACCTCTAAATATAAGACCAAGGTGTTTATTTCTTTAAACTATCCTTACCATCAGTCAACCATTCTAACGAAAAACTAACAAAAGGATTTTGCGTGTAATTATCTTTCTCAAAAAACAATCCGATGTCACCGTTTTTAAGTATGGTTAATGATGAATATGCGGAACTTCCTTTATAGATAGTTTTGCCTTTTGACCATGTTTTACCCTCGTCATAGCTTATTTTAACCGTCATGTTTTCGCGTTTGTCTGTGCTATTGGCGTTTGAAAATAACAATCGGTTCTTTTTATAACCATCTTCAACAGAAGTATAACGAATAATACTGGCGTTACAAGCAGGATCAACCAATTGAGGTTCTTCTTCAGTTTTCCAAGTTTTACCGTTGTCTTTGGAAGTATGGGTGTAACGCATTCCCGCTTTACTGACACGAGCGTTGACCACCAACGTGCCATCTACTAGCTCAATAATTTTAGATTCATCTGCAGGCATTAAAGGCACATCTATAAAGAACCATGTTTTGCCATGGTCGTCGCTACCAAAAACGTGCATTCCACTTTCTAAGTTTACCATACAATGCAGTAATCGCCCGTCTTTAGTTTGGATTCCACGGCCAGAAGTAATGAATTTAAAATCTTTATGCCATTCTGGTTTTGCAATTTGAGAGGTTATGTCTTCAGGTTCGCTCCATGTTTTACCGTTATCGGAACTTTTAGTAACATGTAAATAATAAACATTTAATTCTTTATCTAAATCCATATAATTATAGAACATAAAAATTTCATTGGTTTCTTTATCTACAATCATCGAAGGATCAGATGCTGATTGCCCATAAGGAAAATCAACAACAGTTTCTATAGGCAACCATGTTTTACCGTCATCACTACTTCGTCTAATTACAATATTAATTTCTTTACTATATTTTAAATCACCACAGTTGGGCACACGTTCGTCAATTGCTGCAATCAAATCACCATTAGTTGCGGTTACAATGGCTGGAATTCGATAGCAATTCACACTATCATTTATAGAGGCATTAAATAGATCTGTAAAAATTAATTTTTCAGGTGTTTTAATGCTTGTTTCGGTTGTTATTTGTTTCTGAGTACCACAAGATATTAAGTTTGTAATAAATATTGCAAATAGTAAGTTTTTCATAATAAAATCTTATTTTGATGATGGTGTTATTTTAAATTTTAACATATACTTTTTATCCGTTAATCTATATTTCTCCAGTGGTAATGCCCCCAACTATTGATACTGCCCAAGCCCATTTGCTTTGCATCTATTTTTAATTCAGTAAGACTGCTTTCACTGATTTCAGAAGCATGGCGTTGCTCTCTTTTTTCACCATCATCTAACTGATTTTGAGTGTAATGTAAGGCAGTTGTGTTGAATAAATTGTCAGAATTTATAATTAGGCTAATTTTACTATTGGAGATTTTATACCATCTTACATCCGTTTTATTTCCAGTTTCTTGTGGACGGATATAAGGATAATATTGTTCTGTAACCGTTTGGTCAAAAATTCCAACCTGAGTATTATAATTTCTATCACTATAATTCTCAATTGGGCCTCTACCATAATAACTGATATTTTCAAAAGCTTTTGGTAATTGCATTGTTAGTCCATAACGGAACAACATTGGGGTTTCGGCTTTTTTATCAATTTTTAATGTTTGTTGTACCATTATTTCTCCAGAGCTGTTCAATGTATAGTTGATTTCTAAATCGGAAGAAGCATCATCTAACCTGTACATAACTTTTACAGAAACTGTGTTGTCCTTTTCGTTTTTAAACTCAAAATTTTTGGGCTTTATTTTTTTTAAAGGCTCTTTCCAGACTTTTAATTTGTTCTGTAAGCCTGCACCGTAATCATTATCAATCGGTGCTCTCCAAAAGTTTGGTTTTAGAGCTGTGCCTTCTATCAAAATTGAATTATTCTTATATTGGTAACCATTCAATAATCCTGTTGATTTGTTGAATGTGAAACTGGCTTCATGGCTACTGAACGTAATGTATTCATTCGATTTGGAAATTTTCATTTTAGTTTTACCAAAAATATTTAAATTTTTTTTCCAATCGTCAGACAACGAAAGCTGTTCTTTGGCAATGATATTTCCTTTAGATAATAATGGCTCTTCATTTTTCAAATGATAAGTTAAATTAACTAAGGCTTCTATATAGGTTGATTTTTCAGGTAATTTCAACGGTAATGCTATTGCTTTTGATGTTTGTGGTTGCACATTTAAATCTGTAATAATACCTTCATCCATAACCTTACCATCTAATAACAATTTCCATTTCAGCTCTACATTAGATAAATCTTTAAAGTAAAATTCATTAAAAATAGAAATTTCGTAATTGGCTTTATCGTCCCAAGAAGTCAACACGTTTTGGTGAACAAATTTGGCTTCATAGGCATGAGGATTTGGCTTTCTATCTGGTGAAAAAATACCGTTGTTAAGAAAATTATTATCACTGGGTGTGCCTTCTGGGCCAAAATCGCCTCCATAGGCAAAAATAACGGTACCATCTTCTTTTTCTTTATAAACCGATTGGTCGATCATATCCCAAATAAAACCACCTTGAAAATTATCATGCTTTCTGAACATATCCCAATATTCCTTATAATTACCTAAAGAATTTCCCATGGCGTGTGCATATTCACATTGAATATAAGGCCGATTTGGAATTGGGGATTTTTCAATATAACGCTCCATTCGACTTGGCGAGTCATACATAGGATTTACAATATCAGAGTTCCAATCAAATCTAATATCTGATTGTCCACCTAAGTTTGCCCTTTCATATTGTGTTGGTCTTGAGGTATCCCTATTTTTCATCCATAAAAAACCACAATAAAAATTATAGCCGTTACCGGCTTCGTTGCCCATACTCCAAATAATCACAGATGGATGGTTCTTATCACGCTCTAGCATACGCTCTAAACGTTGTAAATGTGAAATTTCCCAATCTGGATTGTTTGCTAAAGTACGGGTGGGGTCGTAGCCCATTCCATGTGATTCTATATTAGCTTCATCGACCACATAAATTCCGTATTTATCACATAGTTCATAAAAGTAAGGGTCATTAGGATAATGTGAAGTTCTTACTGCATTAAAATTAAACTCCTTTAGCAATCGGATGTCGTCTTCCATTGTTTTGCGTGGAATGGTTTGACCACCAACCGGATCTGTATCATGTCGATTAACGCCCTTTAAATACACGGCTTGTCCGTTGACCAACAATTGCCCTCCCTTAATTTCTACCTTTCTAAAACCTACATTTTGATCAATTATTTCTACAATATTTCCTTTTTTGTCCTGTAATTTAAAGCGAAGTGAATATAAATTTGGAATTTCGGCAGACCATTTTTTAGGATTTTCAACATTTATTATCAGCCTTTTATTTCCATTTACTGCCAAATTAGAAATTGTTTTTGTAGTCAAAACTTTAGTACCGTCATATAACTGTATTTCCAATGTGTGTTTGTCCTTTTTGGGGATATTAGAAAATGTAGTGGTAATTTTTAAACTGCCGTTGATATAATTTTGATCTAAATCAGGAATAATTTCAACATCTTTTAAATGTACTTTATTTCGTGAATACAAATAAGAATCGCGGGTAATGCCGCTCATACGCCAGAAATCTTGACATTCTAGGTAAGATCCATCACTCCATCGCATTACTTTTAAGACAATAAGGTTTTTTCCCGGTTTAATGAATTTATTTAAATTGAATTCCTGAGATAGTTTTCCATCTTCACCATACCCTACATAATTGCCATTTACCCAAACTTTTACATTTGATTTAGCGGCACCGATATGCAAGAAAACATCTTTTTCCGACCAATTTTCTGGTACATTTACCCATTTTCTAAAGATTCCTGTGGGGTTTTGGATTTCTGGTACCAAAGGAGGGGCAATTTTTATTAGGTTATCAAATGGATATGTGGCGTTGACATAAATAGGATAGCTGTATCCTTTCATTTCCCAATTGGCGGGTATACTAAAATTATCCCAATCGGCATCATTTATATCTGTTGCATAAAAATTCTTGGAAATATTTGCAGGATTTTCGTTAAACTGAAATTTCCAATTTCCATTAATATCTACATAATTGTTGGATTTATGCCAATCATTTTGATTTGCCAATTGCTCATTTTCATATATAAAATATGAAGCATGCATCGGTTCACGGTTTTCTTCGTTTACCTTTTCATCTAACCAATACGGTTTTTCACTTTGTGAATTAACCTTAACAATAGCAATTGTTATTAATACAATAGTAATTACAAGTTTATTCATATTATGTTACTTTTTTTGAGGAAATTTCCCCCATTTTTATTTGATATGTTTTTTTAATCTTTTTTTCCATAATAAATATCCTTTTTCTGACAAATGCAATCCATCATAAGTGTATTGGGCTTTTAAATGGCCTTTTTTATCTGAAAATGGTTTGTGGATATTTATATAATTAACATTCATATCGGATGATATTTTTTGTAATTCTTCATTTAATTCAAGTATTTTCTCACCGTTGCTTTTATGACCACTAAATTTTTTACCAACATTGGGGTTTACTGGTAATACACTTTGCAAATAAATGATGGTGTTGGGCGATTGTTCTTTTGTCGTTTTAATAATTTTTTGAATGTTTTGTACTATGTAGCTAACTGTTTTTCCTCGAGCCAAATCATTAGTGCCTATCAATAAAAAAACCTTTTGTGGCTGTAGTGCAGTTACTGCTTCTATGCGATTCAGAATTCCATCCGTGACGTCGCCACTAATACCTTGGTTAATTGTATTCATTGATGGAAATAGTTCTTTCCAATTACCACCGTCCGTAATACTATTTCCTAAAAATATAATTTCATTTTCAGTGTCTGGAGTGGTCTCAAATTCCTCTTTTTTATCGTAATAGTAGTCAGAATAAATTCTTAAAGCAGGGTCGAATTTTAACTCCGGAACCTCATTTACATTACCATCATCATCTATATTAACAGGCACACAAGTAAACATCCATTTCCAAGAAGTACCACCATGTGGAATTTTTAACAATACCTTATTCCATCCTTTTTTGAGATAAATCTTTGTGGGTGCCCTATAAAAATAATCTTCATCGATAAAAGGTATTTCATGGGTGTTATTTGTTAAACTCGGTTGTTTCCATTTTGGAGGGTCTATTTCTTTGTTATTTACCCAAATTTTAGGATTTGTAGTATGCCATTGTCCTTGGTTGGGAAAAGGACCACCTCTTCTACCACCTGAACGCGACCAGCCTTGAAATCCAACCCAAAAGTCTTGTGTTTTTGCCTCTGGGGAATAGATATTGGTATAGGTATAGTACGTACCACTTTTTTTATTTGTCAAGGCAGGAAAACCGAAAAAGTGCTTAAAGTGGATGGTTGCTCCAGCTATATTTTGTGACCATTCATAAACTTCATCTCCGATTTTATATGAATTTTTGATGCCATCTTCAACTGGGAACATCCATTCTAAATCTCCATGATGATTAAAAGGTCCAATAACTTTCCATTGAATATCTGTCTGTTTTACATAAGGGAACTCTTTTCCCTTAAAAAACAAATCTCTATGTACAATTACTTTATCTTCAAAGTTGGCAAACGCTGCAAATTCTTGGCTGTTTACTTGTGGTAATTTTGCCCAATATTTAGGATAATCCTTATCTTTTCCTTTCCAAATAGCATCTGCATAAAAAACGATTGCCGGATAAACAGGATTGTGTTTTAAAATGTTTCGTTGCTCACTCACTTTATCATCTGGCCAAACACACAGAATGCCACCCAATGCATTATTATCGCCAGTTTTTTGTAGGGTAGGTTGTTGAAAAAACAAACGACTCATTCCCGCAAATGGATCAAGGTGGTTTACATAATTAGCTCTTGAATCAATAAAACGATGCCCTTTTCTTAGTGGATGTTGTGCCCATAATTGTCCAATAGATGTAGTGTCTGCTGCAATTCTTATACCTTCTTCCCAAACAATAACTTCTCTGTTATGTTTTTTAAGAAGGTTCATTATGCTTAATATCAGTTTATTATCAACATGTTCATAGCTGTTTCTAACTTCATCGGTGCCTATGTGAATAAAAGGTGTCGTTTTAGCATCCGTCAAGCTTAACAACTCTTTAAATAAATTTAAAAGCACAGGTTTTAATTTTTTATCTCGCATGGTTTCAAAACCTAAAGCCTTTCTAAACGCATCGGTATGACCAGGAATATCAAATTCGGGAATCACAGTAATATTTCTTGCTGCCGCAAAAGCAACGATTTCTTTAAAGTCTTCTTGACTGTAAAAATCGCCCTTACCACGTAATGTGGCATCATCAGATTGTAATTCTGGATAAATCTTACTTTCTAATCTCCAAGCGGGATTATCGGTTAAATGCCAATGAAACGCATTGTATTTATAACGTGCTAATACTTCAATTTGCTCTTTTAACTGAGCTAAAGATTGAAAGTTTCTACCCGTATCATGCATCAATCCTCTAATTTTAAAGGCAGGCCAATCAGTAATAGAAAGCTGGGGTAATATTCCATAATCTTTTCCTTGTCTAAAAACTTGTTTTAAAGTTTGAATAGCATAAAATACCCCTTTACTAGTTTTGGCAGTAATTGTAATATCTTCATCAATTCTTAACGTATAGGCTTCATCGCTGGCGTTTTCTGGTATTTCTTTTTGGATAAATTTGATTAGAAATCCATCTTTAGTATGTAAAAAACCTTTTGTGGTTAAATAAGATTTAAGCAATTCACCTTCCGTATTGAAATCATTACTTTCAATGGTAAAGTCGGTAAAATGAGTTTCTGAATCGTAATAAATTCCTTTTTGCGGCGTTGGGATTATTGGGTATTTAGGTGCTGAGATAGTTTGGCCAGATAAGCCTAATTGAAAACCGATTGCAATGACAAGAAATGCAATTATTTTTAAAATATGAGTTTTGCATTTTTTCATAATCCAGTAAGATTTGAAAAAGTTGAGGCAGGTAATCCGCTTTTATTGGTTAAATTACCTTCTGTAAAAGGCGAGTAACCATATCTAATAAATCTTGGGTTATTAATTTCTGGATGCCAAACTTCTAAAACATTTTTTTTTATTGTGCTTTTGGCAGATTTAAAAACTTTATCGGCTCCAGCAATTTCAATATCCTTAACTGGATTATCATCAGTAGTTTTTAACCCCTCTCCAAATTGAAAATGCACAGTTAATTTATTGTCAATAATATTCACATAATCCAACAAGGGTCCGGAGTAAGCTATGTTTAGACCATAGGTTTTAGCCAAGGCAATGTTTGATAATCTCTTACCAACCACCCATTTCTGTTTTGGATGCACATCGGTGCGATTACCCACATCTGAACTTACAGCCATTCCTGTATATGGAATTGATAATAGTCGACGTTGTGAATCTCTAAAAAACTCCCAACCAGGTCTTTCCATACTACTCAATTGCACATAATAAAAGGGCAATTCAGGATTTTGAAACTGGTTTCTCCAATCTTTAATTAACATTTTGAACAATTTTTCATGCAAAACTAATTGATCTGCATTTGATTCTCCCTGATACCAAATTACACCTTTAAAAGGAAAATTCTTAATGGGGTTTATGCCCGCGTCAAACAAAATAGTAGGTTCGTAAGGATGACGAACTCCCATCTTATTTTTATCGACACTATTATTCACTATTCTATTTGCCACCCATACATCTAGCATAGGGTTTAACCATGTATCATTAAGTAAATCAATCGTTTGATGATCTTTTTCCATAGTACATCTGCTGATATAGCTTTGTGTAGGTGCTCCACCTACCGCATTGCAAACTATACCAATAGGAATGTTAAGCTCCTTTTGTAAATTAAATGCAAAAGCATAGGCTACTGCCGAAAAATTCTCGATGGCCTCAAAGTTGGTATGTGACCAACCGGATCCTTTAAAATAATCTTCAGCATTAATTAACTCTTGTTCTTTTACTGTAAACGCTCCATCTTTTAAAACTTTTGGATCTAAAGAAAATAAGAATATTTGATCATTTAGGGAATCTTTTAAAACGGTTTTGGCATGTTTAGATTGATTTACTCGCCAATCCATATTAGATTGTCCTGATGCCAACCAGACTTCACCAATATAGACTTCATTGATTGTTATATCTTCTGATAATTTCGATTTTATCAATAATTTATGTGGTCCGCCAGCTTTCATGCTAGGAAAAATAGCGTGCCATTTTCCGTTATCTGAAACTTGGACTAGTCTTTTCTTTCCGTTAAAAGAGATTTTAATATCGTCATTAGCGTTGGAGGTTCCTGAAATTTCAATAGGTTTGTTGCGTTGTAAAACCATTTTTTCACCATATAATAAAGGTAATTGTAGACCACCAAAATCACCAGTTATGGCACTGTAGGCTTGTTTGGCAATAAGTGCTGCTCCTTTTTTTGTAGGATGTAAATTGTCTGGGAAATATTCTGGAAAGAGATATAACTTTTTGTGTAAATCAATCAATTGCACTTTAGAAGAATCTGAAATTATTTCAATTTGGGCTTGAATTTCCTTAAAGTTTTCACGCATACCTTCTTCAAACCAGTGGTGTCCTGAAAAAGTAGGTGTCATTTTACAGATAATAACTTTTGGTTTGGAAGGTAGGTTTTGATAAACGCTTATCATCTCTAAATAATTCGCTATAAATTCGTCTTTATGATTTGGCCAATTATTATTTCCTTGATCATTTAATCCCAAATGAATAATGACGATATTCGGCTGAAAATCTTGTGACTTTTTAAATTGTTCTTTTTCCCAATACGGTTTATGCCCCTTTTTAAGTAGGGTAGCCCCATTAAAACCGAAGTTCTCAACTTGATAAGTTTCGCCTAGCATTAATTGCAGTTGTGAGGGGTAAGAATTTTTCGCCCTATTTTCGATACCTGCTCCGAACGTTACACTATTGCCTACACAAGCAACTTTGATGGTTTGGGCAGTAGTTGTGAGTGTTAGGAAGGTGAGAAGAAGGAATAGAATATAATTTGTTGAATGGTTAAAAAACACACCCTTAACCCTTCTGAAGAGGGGAACAAATTGGTTTTTTATTAAACTGTTTATTGTTTTCAATTCTAAACTCATAACTCATAACTTTTTTTCTGCCTAGTGTCACTACCTACTGAATACTCTTTTCGATTGCTTCAAAACTCTTCCAGCACTGATACATTGCTCTTGGTACATGAAAACAGCCTTTCCATTTTCCACCTTTTAAGTTAAGTAAGACTTCACCTTGTCGATTTAAATAACCAAACCACTCTCCGTTTTTAGGGTTTGAAAAATGACTCCATGAATAGTTATGTATTTTATCGTACCATTTTTTGATTTCAGGGTTTTTGGTTAGTTCATAAGCTTTTGACAATGCCACTAAACTCTCTAAATGCACCCACCATAATTTTTGATCCCATTCTAATTGCTGTGGTGGATATCCTTTAACATCCATGAAGTAATACAAACCACCATACTTTTCATCCCAACTATATTCTAAAATGTTTACAATAACTTGTGAAGCTCTTTCAATTAGTTTCTGATCATCTTTTCGTATGGCAATATCCATCATAAACCACATGGCTTCAATACCGTGACCTGGGTTTAACAGACGTCCATTATAACTGTCTTCATGCGAGCCATCGGGACGTACATTTTCATAAATTAATCCAGATTTTTTATCTAGGAAAACCTCCATTACTTCGTTAACGCTAAAATCAATTGTTTTTTCCACTTCATCAGCTGGTAAAATATCTTCTAATTCCAATACCAAATTAGACAAAATCATTGGTAAAGAAAACCCCTTTAAAGGCCTAGCATCAGTAGTTTTTTCATACTTCCCTTTAGGATTATCTTTCCTTTTAAGTATATTGTAATATGTTTTTATAGCCAGTTCTTTAACTTCTTCATCTCCCGAAGCGAGTGCATACTGGCTAAAAGCCATGGCAGCAAAACAATCAGAAAAAATATTATAAGCTTTTACCAAAGGTTTACCATCTTGCGTTGTTGAGAAATAGAAATTTCCTCTGGAATCTATTCCGTGATTTCTGAGAAAATCGACACCATTTTTCGCAATTTGCAACCAACTCTCATTCTTTTTAACTTTATTATACAACATGGAAAACGTCCACGCTTGCCTGCCCTGCAACCACATAAACTTATCCGTATCATAGACATTTCCTTTCGTATCTAAACAAGTAAAATAGCCACCATATAAGTTGTCTATTGAATGTTTTTCCCAAAAAGGAATGATGTCTTTTAACAATGTTTCTTTGTATAATTTACTATATTTCATTTCAATATGTATTACATAATACAAAAATACAAAATAAATCGGATTATTATGAATATATTTTTATACTTTTACTATCAATTAATTAGATAAAGAATGAAGTCAAAATTGAAAATTGCACCCATAAAAAACTTGTCTTTGGTCGATGAAGTTGAGATTCGGATAAATCGATATATTAAAGACAATAATCTAAAAATCGGGGACTCAATCCCTAAGGAATTAGAGTTTACTGAAGCATTAGGCGTAAGTAGAACTGTCGTAAGAGAAGCATTATTAAGATTGAGAACCATTGGTCTTATAGATTCAAAAAAGCATAAAGGTATGGTATTAACCCAGCCTGATATTATTGAAAATTTTGAAAAAGCCATTGATTCAAATTTACTGGGAGAGGAAACCCTTAAAGATATTTTTGAGTTACGATTGATCTTAGAAATGGGTATGGCAGATTTGTTATTTGCCCGTAAAACGGAAAAAGACTTAACAGTCTTAAATCAAATAGTATCAAAAGAAGAAAAACTTCAGCAAGATTCGACAATTTTTACCCTGGATTTAGAAGTAGCATTTCATGGAAAATTGTATGAAATATCTGGTAATACTACGTTAAGACGTTTTCAGGATTTATTATTGCCTGTTTTTAGATATGTACATGAAAATATGTTGCCAGATGCCGGTAATTTTAAATATTCTTCGGGTAAATTTATTTCACATAGAGATATATTAAATGAATTAATTAAGGGCACACCAGAATCTTTTAGAGTAGCCATGCGACAGCACTTAGAGCCTCATTTTGATAAGGTTTTGAATACAGTAAGAAATCAAATAGATTCGTAAAGCAATCGTAGAATTGTGACTATTTTAAATATGAGAATACTTAACTTTAATAACAAGTTTTTTAACCTTAGTAGTTCGACTAATTGTAATACCAGGTTTGTGTAGGTCGCTTGGAAACAGCATAGCAAACATTCCTCTTTTTAGTGTAATTGTGTCGTATTTTTCGTTGAATAATTCATAATCATTTTTGGCGTCATATTTTTTAATCGCACTTTGACCAATTAAGGTGGTTATTCCAATTTTTTCTTCACCAGAGAGCATTATGTGAATATCTATATAGTTGCGATGTGCTTCTAAAAAACCTTCTGAATTATTTTTGGTTTCATATGTATTTACTAGAGCGAAAATTTGTTCTTGATGTATGGCATGTTTTCCTAATTCGATTTTTTCTAGATCGGTTGTAGCGATGTAATTAAATGCGGTTTTAAAACGTGCATTTATTTCACTGTATAAGGCACAGTTTTCTATTTTATCGAAAATCATAATGGTCAGAATAAATGTAATAAAGAATTCAGACGTTTTCCATGATGGCTGAAACTTCACTAAACCGTAAGTAAAATAATATGCAGCTGTTACATTCAAAAGATTGCCACGTCGCGTATTAAATTTCTATTAATTGATAATCATTCGTTCACGCTTCTCGCAATGACAAGTCATCTCAATTTTTGCTCAACAAGCCTTTATACCCAACTGCATCCAACTCTTTTTGAATGATTTTGTAATCAGCATCTGATAAAGTTGCATGTGGATATCTACTTGGACCGCAATCAACACCCAATGTTTTCATAAAACCTTTGGCTACTCCGTTAAAGCCGCCTTTAGCATTTAAAATATCGACAAAAAGAGCTGCTTTTCTTTGTAATTCAGAGGCGAGCTCCATGTTTCCAGCTTTAAAGGCTTCAATAATTTTATAATATAGAGGTGCCATTTGATTATATGTACTGCCTACCCAACCTGTGGCTCCCAATGGTAAGCTAGAAAGTAGAATTTCATCAACACCAAAAAGCACATTACTTTCTTTATTATTATAATTTAAGCAGTAGTTATAATCAATCAAATCGTTTTTAGTAAATTTTAAACCAGCAAAATTTGGAATTTTATCAATTGCCATTGGTAGGAAATCTATCATTTTAAAATCCGCTCCTGTCAACACGGGAATATGATAATAGTAAAATGGCAAATCAGGTGCACTTTTTGCTATTTCAGCACAATAATACACTAAACTTTCTAACGTTGGTGGTTTAAAATAAAAAGGAGAAAGCGTAGCAATTGCATCCACTTTATCCGCAGAATGTGCAGCCAAATCCTTTGCCACTTTTAGACTCGTATGGCCGACATGGTTTATCAAAACAAAATTATCAGAACGATGCTTAGACCATTCTGTAATAATTTGTTTGCGTTCTTCAACAGAAAGTGAAGCAAAATCACCAGTTGAGCCATTTACGAAAGCTCCCGTTACTTTATTGGTTTTTAAAAACGCATTATACGAGGATATAACCTGTAAATTTAACGATTGGTCTTTATGCATAGGGGCGTAGGTAGCCGCTATTAGATTTTTTATTTTCATAAAAATTGGTTCTTGAATAGTAAATTATTGAAAAATTAAAAGAGAGTTGTGTTGTGAACTACAACTCTCTTTTATAAACTGTATATTTTTAAAAATATACAAATGCAAAACTAACTCAAATAATACATGAAAAATAATTTAATTATACCCTTGTGTCTGATCTAATGCAGGATTTCTTCCAATCATATCAGTGGTAATTGGCAAAAGTAGTTTATACTCATCACCTGAATTTAAAAAAGGAACTTCATTAATTACGTAATTATTGCCTGCTCTACGTAAGTCCCACCAGCGTTTACCTTCTCCAATAAATTCTTTATAACGCTCATTCAAAATAGCATTGGCATTGGCAGTTTGAGAACCGTTTGTATATTCGTGAGTTGCAGCTACATAATTTGCACCATAAGCTCTTTGTCTGATTTCATTGATTTCATCTGAAGGATCTTCTCCTAATAAATTTTTGGCTTCAGCAATCATTAAAATAACATCAGCATATCTGTACACCGGAATATTACTGTCAAAAATACGTTCTGACCCATCAACACGACCTAAAAATTTATTAAAGATAGAACCAAAATAGGTAGGTTCATTATAGGTTGGGTATCCAACGCCATCCGTATATAATCTAATAAAAGTTGCAGCTTTTCGGCTATCGTCATTATCATCCAATAATAAAATGGTTTTTTCAGATTGTCCATATCTATTGGCTCCCGAAATTACAAAACTCGACATTGAATTGCCATCTTGATCAAATTGAGGATTAATCTCAGTACTTCTTCCTGTTAAACTATTGTAAAGATTTGAAGCTTCATCTTGAGCATAGTCTATAGCAAAGATAAACTCACTATTTCCTTCATTAGACGCTCCCCATAAATCATTATAATTTGGAGCTAATTCAACACCTAAAGAAGCAATTTGTTCTAAGGCAGACTTCGCTATAGTTAAATCTGACGTGCCTCCACCTAAAAGATTACCTGACCAAATAAATACATCACCTTTTAAAGCCAATGTTGCTGCTTTTGACCAATAGACGTTGCTACCATTAAAAAAACTATCATCAGTACCAAAATTACTTAAAGATGCTTCAATATCTGATTTAATTAAGGTCATTACTTCGCTTTGAGGAGATCTAGGCTTACTTAATGAAGATGGATCTACATTGTTAAGAGGCTCTGTAATTAGAGGTACATCTCCCCAAGTTTTTAACAAGGTGTAGTAGTACAATGCTCTTAAGCCATATGCCTGACCAATTAAATGGTTTTTATCATCCTCATTTACAAAACTTATGTTAGATATATTTATCAAAAAGTCATTCACTTTATGAATATTAGAATATATCCCAGCCCAACCACCAAAAGGTGCGGTTGATACTGTAATGTTTGATTCTATAAGCGATTCGTTTGAAGGAGATTCATAAGTACGACCACCCCAAATATCACTTCTCATTTCTCCTAATAACCAAAAGTTGGCATTTGATGATCTTAAATCTCCATACAGGCCAGTATGTGCAGTTCTTGCACCAGTTTCCGTATCCCAAAATCCAGATGCGGTTAATTCACTCGGGCTTGTTAATTCCAGTTCACTTTCGCAAGAACTGAACATAACTAAAGCAATTAGTATATAAATATATTTTTTCATTATTTTAGAATTTAAAATGTTAAGTTTAGTCCGATAGTATAGGTTTTTGGAACAGGAAACGTTCCATATTGCACACCACCTGCCTCAGGTGAATCTCCGCTAAAGCCTTTAAAGTAGTATAAATTACTTCCGGTTAGATACACACTTAAGTTCTGAATCTTATCTTTAAATATACTCGTAGGCAGGTCATAACTTAATGTTACTTCTCTCAGTGCTAAGTAATCTCCTTTTTCCCAGAATTTATTATTACCAGCGTTTAATAAACTTGTACTACTAAAAAAGTCACTACCTTCATTACCTCTCCAAACGTTTTTGGCTCCATTAACAAAAACAAAACGTGGTAGATCTGCATCTGTATTCGTAGGTGTCCAAGAATCTAAAATTTCTATAGGCTGTTCTAAATTACCTTGCGTTTGTCCATATCCTTTATTTTTAATATGATTCCATACTAAGTGTCCAGTAGCAAAATCTGTTTTTACGAACAAATTGAATTTTTTATAGTTTAAGTTTGTTGTAAAGCCACCTATAAAACTTGGTGTTGTACGTCCAATTACTTTTCTATCTAAACTATTAATAACCCCATCATTATTAATATCTCTCCATTTTACATCACCTGCCCATCGTTGATTACGACTAAAGCCAGGCATTAATTCATCTGAGATGGCATTATCGGCATCAGCTTCAGCCTGAGTATCATAAATATCGTCTTGAATGTAAGCAATTACCAAATCACCTCCATAGCGTTGACCTTCTTGCTGACCCGTCCTGAATATAGGCTACATAATTTTAAACATTATGTATAAAAATGACAAAGTAATTAGACGGTATTCAGAACCTTTTAAACTAAAAATTCTGGATGAACTTAGTAAAGGTAAGCACACAAAGAGCGAACTTTGTAAACTCTATTCTATTGCACCTACAACGGTCAATGAGTGGATTAAAAAGTATAATCGTAAAGACTTAATGAACACCAGAGTAAAAGTGGAAACAAAAGACGAAATATCTAGAATTAAAGCACTACAAAAAGAGAATGAAAAGCTTAAAAAGCTTCTACTTAAAAAGGATCTGGATGCTATGGTAGAAGAATCTTACCTTGAAGTAGCAGCTGAAAAACTAGGCTATAAAAATGTTCAGCAACTTAAAAAAAAACTCAATATCTAGCATTTATTAAAACTAGAAATAGAGCTAAGGGATTTGCTTCTTTATCTACTATAGCAAGTTGTTTTGGACTTAAACGTGATGCGTATTATAAATACAAATCTAGAGCTGATATGCGTTTAAAAATAGAACAACAGATTATTGAAATTGTTAGAAAAAGACGTAAATCCCTTCCTAGAGAAGGTGTTCGAAAACTCACTAAATCATTAGATAACGAGTTTACAAAAGCCAACCTTAAAGTAGGTAGAGATACACTATTTAATGTCCTTAGAAAACACCAAATGCTAACACTTAGAAAGAAAACTAGTGCCAGAACAACCAACTCTTATCATCGGTTTTACAAGTACAATAACATTATAAAAGATATGGAAGTTACTAAACCAAATCAAGTCTGGGTCTCTGATATTACATATATTAGAACTGTAAAAGGCTTTTGTTACTTGGCTTTGATAACAGATATGCATTCCAGGAAAATTGTTGGGTATGACATAAGTGATAGCTTGGAATTAAAAGGTTGTGTAAGAGCTCTTAATAAAGCCATCTATCAAGCTAAAAACATTAAACAGCTTATTCATCATTCCGACAGAGGAATACAATATTGTAGCAATGTATACACACAAATACTCAAAAGAAAAAAGATAGATATTAGTATGACTGAAGAAAATCATTGTTACGAAAACGCAATGGCAGAACGTGTAAACGGAATTTTAAAAGACGAATTTTACTTAGACCAAACCTTTGATAACGTGGAACACGCAAAGAGAGCTGCAAAAAATGCAATTAATTTATACAACGAAATAAGATTACACTTATCTTTAGACTATAAAACACCAAATATGGTATATAAATTATCAGCTTAAATTAATTATTAACCTGTAGCCATATTTCAGGACTAGACATGCAAACCACCTACCCATTCTTCTTGATTTGTTTTCGTATTCCAAATCAATTGACCTCCTTGTCTGTTTAGATCATTGTCGTTCTCAGGAAGGTTAACTACATAATTTTTATTGGTTGTAAAAGTTGCACCGACATTCCAACTAAAATCATCTTTCTTAATTATTTCTCCATTTATCTGTAGTTCAAAACCTTTATTTCTATACGTACCATTATTTGTTAATATACCACCAAAACCAGTATAATATGGTAATGTGAGGGTGGCTAGTTTATCCTTAATATCTCTAGAGTATATATCCGTTATTAGTGATAAACGATCATTGAAGAATGAGACATCTAAACCAAAATTCAATGTAGTTGCTTTTTCCCACTTAAGATCTAAAGTAGCCAAACTTGTATTTCCATATCCAGTTTGCCCATTATACACGCCTTGACTTCCGTAAGACCCAAAAACACCATAATTACTTAAAACATCCTGATTTCCATTAACTCCATAACTTAATCTAGGCTTAATTTTGGAAATTGTTTTACTAAAAGTTGAATTTTTAAAGAAGTCTTCATTATGTGCACTCCAACCCAAAGAAACACCAGGAAAGAAACCAAATTTGTTATTTCCTAATCTTGATGACCCATCATATCTGTAGGTAAGACTAACTAAATATTTATCATTGTAGTCATATAACAATCTACCAAAAGTAGAAGTTATAACATATTCGGTTTCTGCACTATAAGGAATGCCATCTGCTTCAGGAGCAGCATTTAAGGTCTGAATTAAATCAGTTGGCGAATTTCTTGTACCAGCAGAAGTACCAAAATAATTATCTTTATAATATTCTGCACCCACCAAGACATTCACATTGTGATAACCAAACTTTTTAATATAGTTTAGGGTACCCGTTAATTGATTTCTTAAGGTTCTACCTAAACTAACAGAAGCTTCACGACCTGTACGTAAAGGCCCCGTTGTGCTACCCACACGATAAGCTTTATTAAAACTTTCATTATGATTGTTAATGGCAAAATGACTACCGTCTATTGATAGTGTTAGATCGTCTAGAAGATCCCAATCAATTCCAACAGATGCGGATAATCGTTGTTCTAAATTCTTTCTTATAAATTTATCTTGATAATATAAAGGGTTACCAAAACTTTGGTTTTGACCTACGCTATAAACATTAGAAAAAGTACCATCAGCATTAGTGTCGTAAGTTCGAGAAGTAGCCGCTTGGCCCTGAAATCTTCTAAATACAGTATCGTCATTGCCTAAAGGGCTTCTGCTTAAATTAGAATGTGAATATAATATTGTAGAATTCACTTTAAATTTATCTGAGATATTATAAGAACCGCTGAACTTACCAGAATATCTTTTAAAACCCGACCCTAAAACTAATCCATCATTATCCAAAGCACCTAGTCCCAAATAATAAGTTCCTTTTTCATTTCCACCGTCAAACGATAAATAATGGTCTTTTGAGAAACTGTCTTGATAAATACGGTCCCCAACTCCTTTGTTATCATAAAATAAAATTTCCTGACTTGGATCTAATATATCGGGAATAGAATTCCAACCTGGCTGATTTAATAAATATGAATTCGCTGATGTTAATAATTGTGTTGTGAAAGGATCATTGGTCGAATTATTTCCAGTACCCGCACTTTGATTGCCATCCAAAAAAGCACCAAAGGCACCTGAGTTATTTACGGTTTCTCTATACCACGCTATTGATTGTCTATTATAATTAATATGGTCTTCAGCACCTATATACTGCTGATCATCTCGTTCTTTATTGCTACTATATCTAAATTTATAATTTACAGAGCTTTTACCTACTTTTCCTGTTTTTGTAGTTACTAAAATAACACCATTTGCAGATCTTGCCCCATAAATAGCTGTTGCTGCTGCATCTTTTAAAACCTCAATTGATTCGATGTCATCAGAATTCAAACCATAGAATGAACTAGGTATACCATCTACTAATATTAAAGGAGCATCATTTCCGAAATTTGTACCACCACGTAAAATAATTTGTGGCGTAGAACCCGGTTGTCCGGTGGTGTTGGTAACTCTTAAAC
Source organism: Aureibaculum algae (assembly GCF_006065315.1). Classification (GTDB taxonomy): domain Bacteria; phylum Bacteroidota; class Bacteroidia; order Flavobacteriales; family Flavobacteriaceae; genus Aureibaculum; species Aureibaculum algae. The sequence continues at coordinate 2,242,157 of NZ_CP040749.1, forward strand.
CAGCAACTGTTCCTTGAAGTGCAGAACCGACATTAGATCGTGTTGATGTTTCTAATATTCTTGTATCTAATTTAGAAATAGAAGTAGTTAAAGTAGCTCTGGTTTGTTTTCCATAACCTGTAATAATAACTTCACTAAGCACGTTAACATCTTCGACTAAGGTTAGGTTAATTACGTTGTCAATTCCAACGGTTACCTCTTGAGTGGTATAACCAACAAAGCTGAATAAAAGTATATCACCTGTAGTTGCCTCAATAGAATAATTTCCATCAAAATCGGTTGTTTCACCAGTTGTAGTCCCTTTAATCTGCACAGTAGCCCCAGGTAATGGTTGGCTGTCGCTAGAAGAAGTTACTTTTCCTGTAATTGTTTTTTCCTGACCATAACTACTTATGGGAAGGCATAAAAACAGTAAAAATATCATCGAAATGACATAATAATTTTTATTTCTCATATTTTAAAATTTAATTGAGTTAGTAAAATTGTATTATATATTATGTATAACATAATGCAATATTATAAATTTATTTTTAATTGACAAAAGAAACATTCATTTATTTAGATTTATCCAATGCTGTTTTACAATTAGTTATGTAGCCTTGATTAATCTTTTATTCTTATAGTTTCCGTTAATTAAGTTGATTTTATATAAAAATTAGTCTTGTTGTATTTTTTAGAAAGGAAGGGAATTTATTTTCAAGGAATTCTTTCACTGGGCGTGACTTTTGGTAAGAAACCAAATGCAAAAGTAGAAACAACAAATACACTACTACTGTTATGTAGGTATTTGGGTGAAAAACCTCCAAAAATAAGTAGTTGATATATCTTAGTTCTGAGACCTAAATTAAATGTTCAATTATTTTATTTGAAAAAGGTTATTAGAAATCTTAGGATTTTGGTTTTAGTTTATTCAATATATGAATATTGATTTTATCTTTAGATTGTTGCATTTATTCTTTTTTAACAGCTCTTGCGTAATTATAGGGAGTTCAAATTTTTCAATGAGAAAATGATTTGGATACCGTTTCAAATGGTAGTCCGTAACCTAATGTTACAGCAAGGGGTAAAATTGTGCTGACAATATGGAAAGTGAGATTTTGTTAATACCACAATAATAAGTAAGTTTATTAAGATATTATTTTAATTTTTGTTTATGATTACAAGAATTAAAGTTTCCGATAATTTATATGTTCATCTGATGCTAAACCAAGTTTTGATTTTAAAATGGCCATGTCTTCAGAAACTTTTCTATCTAGAATTTTAGCGTAATGTTGTGTAGTTTTTAATGACTTATGACCTAACATTTTACTAACTGATTCTATAGGCACACCATTGGACAATGTTATTGTTGTTGCAAATGTATGTCTTGCTAGGTGAGTGGTGAGGTTTTTAGTTATACCCGTTAAATCTGCTATTTCTTTTAAATAAGCATTTGATTTTTGATTACTTAGTACTGGTAGTAGAACTTCTTTATTGATTACTTCTTGATGGTTTTTATATTTATTAATTATTGCCATTGCAGTTGGTAGCAGTGGAATATTGCTTGGAGTATCTGTTTTTGTTCTGAAAGTTTTAATCCACATTTCACCGTCTATTCCCAATACCAAATTACTTTTGGTAAGTTTTTTTACATCGGAGTAGGAGAGTCCCGTAAAACAACAAAATATAAAAATGTCACGAACTTGATCAAGTCTCGGTGTATGTAATTTTTTTTCTATAAATAATTCTATTTCTTCTTTGGTTAAAAATTCTCTATCTACAATTTTTAATCTTGATTTCCAATGGTAAAAAGGATCTTTATCTATCCAATCATTAGCGTATGCAATTCTCACAATCTTTTTAAAATTGGTGATATACTTTATGGCCGTATTATGACTGCAATTTCTAACGGTTTTTAGATAGTATTCTAAACCACTTATAAATTTATGATCTACATTATTAACAGGTATATCATCACATTTATATTCTAATTTAATATAATCTTCTACGTGCTTTTTAGCGGTTCTATATCTCTCAGCTGTTCCTGCTGCAAAATCTTTACCAATTAATTGTTCTACTTTATCGTTGTGTTCTTGGAAAATATTGAGCAACATTTTTTGATTTTCACTCTTACCTATGTAACGGTTTTTTATATCAAGTGCAGAAAATATTTTATCATCATCTAAGAATTTCTTTTGAATACCATATAACTTAAACCGTATAGCATCCAAATAATAATTTAATTCTTTTGCTTCTAATGAATTTCCTATAGCTAAAGCTGCTTCGTAATTCCATTTTTCGGGATTAATTTTTCTTTTAATACTTAGTTGACTCCGCTTGCCATTTACTGTAATTCTTAGGTATATAGGAGCTTTACCATCACTTGTGGCTTTGTTCTTCATAGGGAAGAAAAGAAGGGAAAACGTATTATACATAAGTAAAAAGGATTACTCCCTGTGGTCGTGATCCCTGATTGGGAATCCAATACAAACATAAAAACCACCACATGCTTCGCATGTCTGTTTTTTGTTTTCCTTGCACTTACGAAAAACTGTTCAAAGGATTACTCCCTCTGGTCGTTATCCCTGATTGGGAATCCAATACAATCATGGAAACCACTACATGCTTCGCATTTTCTAAACTTCTTTCGAAAATGTACTCAAAGGATTACTCCCTGTGGTCGTGATCCCTGTTAGGGAATCCAATACAATCATAGAAACCAAAAAACACGAGGTGTTTGTTTTTCTTTTTACTTAATAAGATAATCTAAAAGGATTACTCCCTGTGGTCGTGATCCCTAACTAGGTAATTCAATACAAACATAACAACCATCACATGCTTCGCATGTCTGTTTTTTGTTTTCCATGCACTTACGAAAATCTGTGAAAAGGATTACTCCCTGTGGTCGTGATCCTTGATTGGGAATCCAATAGAAACATAGCAACCCAAAAACACGTTGTGTTTTTATGGTTTTTTTGTTTTCCATGCACTTACGAAAATCTGTGAAAAGGATTACTCCCTGTGGTCGTGATCCTTGATTGGGAATCCAATAGAAACATAGCAACCCAAAAACACGTTGTGTTTTTATAGGTTTTTTGTTTTGCCTGCTCTTATGAAAATCTGTGTAAAGGATTACTCCCTGTGGTCGTGATTCCAAAATGGTATCCTGAGCAAACATAAAAACTACCCATGCTTCGCATGTCTGTTTTTTGTTTTCAAACATTTATGAAGTAATGTTCAAAGGATTACTCCCTCTGGTCGTGATCCCTGATTGGGAATCCAATACAAACATAGCAACCCAAAAACACGTTGTGTTTTTATAGGTTTTTTGTTTTCCCTTCTCTTACGAAAATCTGTGTAAAGGATTACTCCCTGTGGTCGTGATTCCAAAATGGTATCCTGAGCAAACATAAAAACTACCCATGCTTCGCATGTCTGTTTTTTGTTTTCAAACATTTATGAAGTAATGTTCAAAGGATTACTCCCTCTGGTCGTGATCCCTGATTGGGAATCCAATACAAACATAGCAACCCAAAAACACGTTGTGTTTTTATAGGTTTTTTGTTTTCCATGCACTTACGAAAATAAATTTTCGACGTTTTGGAAAACAAAAAACCCACAACTTTCGTTGTGGGTTTCCTTTTGCGGAGAAAGAGGGATTCGAACCCCCGGAGGTGTGACCCTCAACAGTTTTCAAGACTGCCGCATTCGACCACTCTGCCATTTCTCCTTTAGCGGTTGCAAATATAAAAAGGTTTTTGAAATTGAGAAACATTTTCATGACTTTTTAATTTTTAATTTTACTTATAAATGTTCAAAGCATAAAAAATCAAAAACAAACTACTTTTTTTAGGGTTGTATTTTCTTTAGTATAAGTTGTATTAACTTAGTTTTCAGTAACTTTATATTTATATTTTAATTTAAAAGTTTACAGCCTATACTATAAAGGACGAATCTCTAACGATGAGACTTGATTTTATTTCAACAGTTTTACTGCTTTGGAAATCATTATTGTTATCAGTTTCAATTTCTTCAATTAAATACTTTAAAGCAGTCTTTCCTATGAGATGACCAGGTTGATTAATGGTGCTTAAATTTGGTTCTATAATAGTTGAGTGTGCTGAATTACTAAATCCCACAACAGCAATTTCTTCAGGTATTTTTATTTTGTTTTTATTTAAAATTTTAATGGCACCAATGGCACAGCTATCCGTAATTGCAAAAATGGCATCGGGTCTTTCTTTTAAGGTAATTGCAATTTGTGCCAATTGTTCTCCTTTTTCCAATGAGATATCTTCGGTACTAAAAATCAATTTTTCATCTATGGGTATGTTGTAATCTTTCAAGGCTTTTAAATAACCTTCAAACCGCTGCTCTGAATTGAATGAATTTTCTGTCTCTTTAAAAATAGCAATCCTACGTTTTCCTATATTTATTAAATGTTCTATAGCGTTATAAGCAGCTTGCTTACCGTCAATAATAATCTGAGTACATGGAATTTTACTCATTACTTTATCAAATAAAACCAATGGTTTTCTATCTAAAATATTTAAAATGTCTTGAACATTCGCTGTTTTACGGGTCATTGAAAGTAAAATGCCATCAACATTAAATTGTAGCATTGTATTTAGCATTTGGTTTTGTTTTTCAACGCTATTTTTCGATTCTGATACTATTACACGATATCCTTTGGTTTCTGCATAGTCAAGAATACCTTCAATCATTGTAGAAGTAAAATAATGAGAAAGCTTAGGAACAACAACACCAATAATATGCATTCTACTACTTCTAAAACCTTGAGCAAACATATTGGGCATATAATTTAACTCTTTTGCCTTTTGCTCTACAATTGCTTTTGTTTCTGCACTAATATCAACATGATCTCGTAACGCTCTTGAAACTGTAGAGATAGAATATCCTAAAATTTTAGCGATTTCTTTCAACGTAACATTGCTTTTTTTCTTCATAATTGTTTATTAGCTAAACAAATATATAAATTGCAAACGTTGCCGCAAACGTTTGCGGGCTTTTTTTTATTGTTTTCTTAATTTTCGCTTGTTTAAAATGATAGGTTTACAAAATATTAATCGATATTTTTTATATATCGTAATTAAATACTAACTTAATTTAAATATCAAATTTATGAAAACACTAATTTTTACATGTATGTGTGCTTTATCCTTTCTGATAGGAAATTCACAAACCGAAATCTCGGGAGACGTTAAAGATAGTTCTGGAAATCCCATTCCTGGAGCTAATGTTGTCATTAAAGGAAGTAGTTCTGGAACTACTACAGATTTTGACGGAAATTATAATTTTACAACTAATTTATCTGGTGCACAAACCATTCAGGTATCTTATATTGGCTTTACTTCACATGAAGAGGCTATTAATTTAGAAGGCACACCAATATCTTTAAATGTGGTTTTGACGGAAGCCGTTGGTGTTTTAGATGAAGTTGTACTAACGTCATCAAGTACCTTTAGGTCTCAGAAACAAGCACCGTTATCTATAAGCTCAATAAAGCAAACTGAGATAATTAAACTTTCAGCCAATAGCCAAGCGGATATTTTACGCAGTGTACCTGGTATTACTGCCGAAGGTGGTGGGGGTGAAACGGCAAGTAATATTTTTGTAAGAGGACTTCCATCTGGTGGACAGTATGTATTTAATCCTTTACAATATGATGGTATGCCTTTGATAAGTTCATTCGGATTGAATTCATCAGCTCATGATGTTTATGCGAGACCAGATATTGGTTTTAAAGGAGTTGAATTTGTTCGAGGAGGGTCTGCGGTTCTTTATGGTGCTGGTTCTGTTGCAGGTATAATTAACTATACAAGTAAAACAGGTGATTCAAATCCTGGTAATATGATAAATGTAGAAGTAGCAAATCAAGGAAGAATTAAAACTGATTTTTATAGTGGTGGACGATTAGGTGGTGAAGATTCAAATACATTCTATGCTTTTACTGGCTTTGTACGACATGATAATGGACCAATAGATGTTGGGCTACCAACCAAAGGGGTACAATTTAGAGGGAATATAAAAAAGAAATTCGAAAATGGTTCATTTACACTGCATGGACAATTTATTAATGATAATGCTCAATTTTATCTTCCTTTACCACTTTCTGGTGGAAACAGAGAAAGAATTAATGGTAACGATGGTAAACCTGTTGAACAATTATTAACTGGCTCTTTAGCAAATACATCATTCAATACACCAGGTGGGGTTTATAACAGTCCCATAGCTAATGGAGTTTCTACAAAAGGTGGATATCTTTTAGCAGACTTTGATTATAATTTTAGTGACGATCTTAAATTGAAATCAAAAGTTAAATACGCTAACTATCAGCATAATTTTGCTTTATATGTAGGTGGAAATGGTAACAATGGAAATCCTATTACTTTAAATAATTATATGGAAAGTATAGCTCCAGGAAACCTTGGATATACTGCTCGTTATCAAAGTGGTGATCCGAACCAACAAATAAGTGGTACTGATTTGGTAATTGATAATTTGGAAGTAGATCGTTTACGTCCAATGACTGATTATTCAGGAGAAATCAATTTGACGAAAAGAATTGAAACATCTAATGGTGGAAGCCATAATATAACCGTTGGTTCTTTTATTGCACGTAGTGAGGCAGAAGATGTTAATTATCAATACAGAGTATTAACTGAATTTAATAATGACCCTAGACTTGTTAATTTGAGTTATACAAATGCAAGTGGTGAAAATGTTGTTTATTCTGAGGGTGGATTGTATAACCGTATTGGACAAACAGCAAATAATTATTTATCACAAAATAGAGTAGCATTGTATGTAACGGATGAGATGATTTTTGATAAATGGCGTTTTGATATTGGATTTAGATGGGAAAATACGGATGGACAAAATAATAAAGGAGGAATTACATCTGAAACCGTTTATAATGGTGCTGATTTAACACCTGAATTGAGTAATGTACAATCTGCTGATGGCTCTTTTTTAAGAACTAAAGTAGAAGCAAATGCATGGGCAGTTTCTTTAGCCGGTTTATATGAGTTATCTGAAACTACAAATTTATATGCCAACTTTTCTAAAGGATATTTCTTTCCACAGTTAAGAGGTTTTGCACCTGTACCAGGTATAGCAGAAAGTAAGTACGATCCTGAAAATATAATTCAGTTTGAGGCTGGTGCTAAGTTTGGAAATAGTAAGTTCTCAGGTTCTTTTGCTGGGTATTATGTAGGTCTTAAAGATCGTGTTTCAATTCGTCAAGCTATTGTTGGTGGTCAATTGATTGATCAAACAAGAGCAGAACAAAACACAAGAACAATTGGTGTTGAAGCAACATGGGATTATGAAATCGTTGAGAATTTGAATCTTCGTGGAACTGCTACATATCAAGATCATGAAATTACAAAAAATATAGACTATGATCTTGTAAATGGAACAAATGCTGAAGCCAATGTTGGTAATGAACTTGCAAGACAACCAAACTTTTTGGGTGGATTAGGATTATACTATGACAATTCTGCGTTTGATGCTAATTTCGGTTTCAACTATACCGGTAAGAAATTTACAGATGATACAAATAATATTGAATTAGACGCCATTAACATTGGTCGTTTAGCTGCTGGATATACGTTTGCAAAACAAGACAGTAATCAATCTGTTCGCTTAGGTTTCTCAGTGTTTAATTTATTTGATAGTTCTGGAATTACAGAAGGTAATCCAAGAGCAGGTGCTGCAGGTCAGACAGAGTCTGAGTTTTTTGTAGGAAGACCAATTTTACCGAGAAGAGTATTCTTAACAGCAACATTTAATTTCTAAAATTTGAGTTAGTTTCTTTAGTAAATGTTGGAGTACATTGATGGATATTGGATTTCCATCCAACAGACATCTTTGTACTCTTTTTTCACTCTATTTATCCATAAATTTTATTATATGCACGAAAATTTAATTAAAAAGGCAAAGCAAATTCTTACTGAGAATTATCAACCAAGTGGTTTCACCTTACCTTGTAAGAATTTATATCCCTTTCAATGGTTATGGGATTCAGGTTTTATAGCAATAGGTTTTGCTCATTTTGATATGCCTAAAGCAAAACAAGAGATTTCGACGTTGCTAGATGCTCAATGGGAAAATGGTTTTATACCACATATTATTTTCCATACTGATACGGATACCTATTTTCCTGGTGCAGATTTTCACCGTTCAGATTTACATCCGTTATCATCAAAAAAATACAAATCTACAGGGATGACACAACCGCCCGTTACTGGTTTTGTATTAGAAGAAATGTATAATATCAGTACCGATAAAGAAGATTTACTTACCTATATTGAATCTGAAATTGATAAGGTGTTTGATAACCATCGCTATTTTTATGAACAAAGAGATATTAATAATGAAGGTCTTGTGTATATTTACCATAACTGGGAGTCTGGTACCGATAATTCGCCAATTTGGGATGATATTTGGGCTACGGTTGATTCGCCAAGATATGATTTTAAAAGAAGAGATACTTCGCATGTTGACGCCTCTCAACGCCCTTCGAAAAGAGAGTATGATCATTATTTACACATCATAGAAATTGCAAAAGAACACAACTATAGTGATGAAAAAATAGCAGAATTATCTCCTTTTTTGGTACAAGATCCACTATTTAATGCTATGCTAATTAAATCGAATGAAAGTTTGATAAAGCTCTATAAGCGTATAGGAAATAATGAGGATAAAGTACGTCAATTAGAACAATGGCAACAGCTGAGTATGACATCATTTAATTCAAAGTTATATGACGAAGAGTTGGGTTGCTATATTCATTATGATTTGAGAAATAACAAGCCCTTAAGATATATTTCTTCATCATCATTTGCTCCGTTGTTTGCAAACATTCCCGATAAGGAAAGAGCGGCAGAAATGGTAAATACAATGATGACAAAATTTGGTAATCCAGATCAGTATTTATGTGCCTCTTTTGATCCAACTAGTAAGCGGTACAATCCGAAACAATATTGGCGAGGTCCAGTGTGGATCAACCTAAACTGGATGCTATATAGAGGTCTAGCACAATACGGATACAAAAATATTGCGGAAAGAGTAAAGCAAGATACCATAGCATTGATAGAAATTAATGGGTTTTATGAGTATTTTGATGCTCGAAAAGAAGCACATGGAGAAGTACGAGCAGGCTATGGTGGTAATGATTTTTCATGGAGTGCGGCTCTGCTCATAGACATGTTAAGTGATTAATTATAATTTAGAAATATTACGCTAAGATGGAAATACTCAACTTTTCTGACCATTATTTATTAGAAGAAAATTTTGTTAAATTAAGTCCATCAATTAGTAACAACCCTTAAACGTAAATAGTATGAATTGGCTAGACTATAGTATCATTATATTTTACATTGTTTTCTTTTTAGGAATGGGTTTTTTCTTTAAAGATAATAAAGACTCTAAAGATTATTTTTTAGGGGGTAAAAGCCTAGGATGGTTTCCTTTGAGTTTATCTACAATGGCAACCCAATTGTCTGCCATTAGTTTTATTTCTGCTCCCGCCTTTGTTGGTTTAAAATTAAATGGCGGTATGAAATGGTTAACCTTTGAGTTTGCCGTACCATTAGCAATGATATTTATTATGATTGTTATTGTGCCCCCATTATTTAGATCGGGTGTGGTAAGTATCTATGAATTTGTAGAGAAAAGATTTAGTACTTCAACGCGGTTAATTTTAAGTATTGTTTTTCAAATTAGTAGGGCTTTAGGTACGGGTGTAATGGTGTATACTATTGCCATTATATTACAAGCGGTTTTAGACATTGATTTTGTATATACCATTTTAATTATATCTGTTATAACCATCATATACTCTTGGCAAGGAGGGATGAAGGCCGTGGTATGGGGAGACGCTATTCAGATGATTATTTTATTTACAGGCTTAATTATTTGCGTGTATTTCGGCTGGAATTTGGTACAAGAACATGGAGGTCTTGCAAATGGATTTCCCCCAGAACGTTTACAGGTGATTGACTATAATTTAGGTATTGGTAAGGGTAATGAATATGGATTTTGGCCCATGCTTATTGGTGGTTTCTTTTTATATGTATCCTATTATGGTTGTGATCAAACACAGGCTCAACGACTCTTATCTGCTAAAAACGAAAAAACAATACGTACCTTGTTATTGGCAAACGGTTTATTGAGATTTCCAGTAGTTTTGGTGTATTGTACTATGGGTTTAATAATAGGTGGTTTGGTAATGTTAGCTCCTGATTTTTTAGCGGAAATTGCGAGTACTACACAAAAACATTTTCCTGAAGAATTTGCTACTAACGGTATTAAAGTAGATTTAATGGTACCCGTGTTTATCATGAAATATTTACCACACGGACTTATTGGTATTTTAATGGTGGGTATTTTATCTGCGGCCATGTCCTCGTTAAGCTCTACCGTAAATTCACTTTCTGCGGTAACCGTTGAAGATTTTTTTAATAGAGGCGAAAAGAAATTATCACCTAAAAAATATATGGCAATTTCAAAAGCATCTGTTGTGTTTTGGGGTGGTATTTGTATGGCAAGTGCTTTTCTTTTTGGGGGCAGTAAAAGTGCAGTAATAGAAATAATTAATGCTATAGGTTCTGTTTTTTATGGACCCGTTTTAGTTACTTTTTTATTGGCTTTTTTCTCTAAAAAAGTGAATCATATTGGTATGAATGCTGGAATTATCGTTGCCGTATTGGTAAACCTTATTTTTTCAAAAACCATGCAAGAAATATTTCATATAGATTTAGGTTTTGAAATATTTTGGATTTGGTTAAATTTTACAGGTGTAATACTATCGTTGGTAATTGCTTATACCGTGAGTGCTCTAACAAAAAATGTTGAAGTTAAAAGTATTTCAAACTTTAATGTGTCTATAAAAAAATCTGATTTCATGATAAAAGAGGTATATATTTTAGTCGCATTTTTTATAGCAATAGTAATCTTTAGTTATTTCGTACCCACTATTTTTGGATAATCTCAATACAACAACTTATGAAAATTGTTATAGCACCTGATAAATTTAAAGGATCCTTAACGGGATTGGAGTTTTGCGATGCTGTAGCATCAGGTATTCAACATATTAATCCAGAATACATCATTGTAAAATTACCCTTAGCAGATGGAGGAGATGGAACTATTGATGTAGCCAATTATTATCTTGACGGTACTTTTATTACCTCACATGTAAATAATCCTTTATTTAAAGAAGTTGATGCTCAATATTTATATGCCAGTACCACAAAAACGGCATTTATAGAGATGGCAGAAGCCTCAGGTCTTAAACTATTAAGTACTGAAGAACTCGATTGTAAAAGCACCTCAACATATGGTACCGGACAACTTATTTTGGATGCCATAAAAAAAGGGGCTACCCAAATTATTTTGGGTATTGGTGGTAGTGCTACTAACGATTGTGGAACGGGTATGGCGGCGGCACTTGGCTTTCGTTTTTTAGATACCAATAAAAAAGAAGTGTTGGCTGTTGGTAAAAACTTATCAAAAATTAAGTTTATTGATGATAGTCAGGTCAATGCGTCATTAAAAAATGTAACCTTTAAAATTGCCTGCGATGTTACCAATCCGTTATACGGAATAGAGGGAGCAGCTTATGTATATGGCACTCAAAAAGGAGCTTCAACAGAAGATATTAAAATGCTAGATCAAGGATTAAAAGATTTTTCTAAGGTGTTGAATAGTCATTTCAATACCGATGTTCAGCAAATACAAGGTGGTGGAGCAGCTGGTGGAATGGGGGTGGGTACACAACTATTCTTAAATGGAACACTTACTTCTGGTATAGATTTAGTCAAAGAAATTGCTGATTTTGATACCCAAGTTAAAAATGCAGATTGGATTATTACTGGAGAAGGGAAATTAGATGATCAGACGCTATCAGGAAAAACAATTAATGGCGTATTAGCTACGGCATTAGAGCAACAGATTGAAGTCGCTGCTTTTTGTGGTGCCATAGAAATACCTGAATATAGCTTAAGAAAAATGGGAATTGAATATGCGGCTTCTGTAATAGATGTAGCTAAAGATTTAGAAGATGCCATGCAAAACAGCTCCAGTTATTTGACAACAATTGCAGAAAATTTCACAAAAGAAATAGAGAAGAAGCACCGCTTTTAAATATGCTTTTTAAGGAGAATTCTTCCATCTTAAATTACAAAATAAACAAACTGTTTCTATATGCTTCACATGCTCTTAAAATTAGAAGAAAATCTTTAAACGGAGCAATCCCTAACAATTCCTTTTATATATATTTAATTGGTAAATATTTTATAATTTTAAACATTGAAATTGACGATTGAATTTTTAATAGAAATTAAAAAATAATAAAGTATGAGTACTACTAAAAAAGCATATATAGCAGGTGGATGTTTTTGGGGCATGGAAGACCTTTTTAGAACACGCCCAGGTGTCATAGATACTGAAGTGGGATATCAAGGTGGGCAAAATGACAACCCTACGTATAAATATCATCCAGGTCATGCAGAAGGCATTGAAATAATATACGATACTGACAAAACATCTTTTCGTGAGATTTTAGATTTCTTTTTCAGAATGCATAATCCAACGACAGTTGATCAACAAGGAAATGATATGGGGTCTAGTTATCGTTCTGCAATTTTCTATCAAAACGATGAAGAAAAGGCCATCGCCGAAGAAATGATTCGCATTGTTAATGCATCTGGGAAATGGGAAGGAGATGTGGTTACTACATTGGAACCTTTTGTCCCGTTTTGGCAAGCTGAACCAGAACATCAAGATTATTTGGTTAAAAACCCTAATGGATATACCTGCCACTTTTTAAGATTTGAGGAGAGTTTTCTCAAGGAGAAAGCATAAGCTTTGGGTATTTAAAAATGTATCGAGAAGAACACATAACGATTGAAGTTTAAAAATCAATACATGGTGTGGGTTGCGTTTTTTTTCTGTACTATGCTGTATAAATTAAAATAAATGATGCATTTTAAAAACAACTTGGGTTTAGGCACAGCGGCTATCGGCAGGCCATTATACATTAACCTTAAACAAGATGCTAGTGAAGAAGCATTTTCATTGCCAAAATTCAAAGAAAAGGGGCTAGAGATGTTAGAAAATGCCTATACAAATGGTGTTCGTTATTTTGATACTTCTCCTGGGTATGGCATAGCCGAAGAATTAATGGTAGGCTGGTTAAAAGAAAAGAACGATCCTAGTATAATTGTTTCTACCAAATGGGGGTATACCTACGTGGCCAATTTTGATCCAAATGCAAAAGAGCATGAGGTTAAAGAGCATTCTTTAGCTAATTTGAACAAACAATGGGAATATTCAAAACAATTACTACCCTATCTAAAAGTTTATCAAATACATTCGGCAACGCTTGATACGGGTGTTCTAGAAAATACAGAAGTTTTAAAGCGATTACACACCTTAAAAAAGGAATATAATATCACCATTGGTTTAACCACCACAGGAGATAATCAAACTGAAGTTTTGGAAAAAGCATTGGCCATTCGAGTAGAGAATGAATACTTGTTTCAATCCTTTCAGTGTACTTATAATGTGCTAGACCAAAGTGTATCGATATATAGGGAAGCATTGCAAAAGCGATCGGGACCCTTTATTATTAAGGAAGCGTTGGCAAATGGTCGATTGATACCAAATGATAACTATTCAAATTATAATGTGCTATACCATTTTATGCAACGTTTGGCCAAGGAATATGAGGTAGGTGCTGATGCTATTGCCTTGCGGTATTGTATGGATGTTTTTCCACATGCAATGGTTTTAAGCGGTGCCAACAATGACATTCATTTGAAGAGCAATTTAAAGGCAAATCAATTTTCACTGACAGCTTTAGAAATGGAGCAATTAGAAGCCTTTGGAGTTTCAAGTAATGCGTATTGGAAAGAAAGAAAACAATTGAAATGGAATTAAATAAAGAAAATTTTAACCACATATATTTATAATGTATTTTAAATTGAAACGAAAAATGATGTTACAAAAAAGTTTATTCATGCTCTTTTTATTTCAAAACTTGGTGTATGCTCAAGATTCGTTAGCAGTACCTATTGATCATGATTTAATTCCTGATAAGGTGTGGATGGCTTTTGAAGACGATGAAGGCTATATTTATGCAGAATTATCAGCTACAAATAAAATCTATAGAAGTAAACCGATGGGTGATCCTTCAGGAAATGTTCATTTTAAAAAAGCAAAAAACGGATTTCATTTTAATGTAAATTTTATGAGAGGTGGCTATGCCGTTCAATTTAGATTTAATGATAAAACAAAAGCCATTGAAGCAATTGGTTTAAGCCGTTATGAGTTCGGTAACGCGGCAAACGATGGCAGTGGCGAATCTAGTATTAATTTAAATACTCATAAATATATCGGTAATTGGCATTATTACGACCTCAAAAAAGAGACCTTAATTAAAATGGCACCTATCAAACGTACACTCAAGTTTTCGACTCAGAATTTAGCTGATTTTGACGGTGCAATTGTGGGTGATTATATGGATCAATGTGCAGCATTATATGCTGAAGAAAAAGCAAATATTTCGAAAAAATAGCGATGTGTTTTTCAAAATAGTAAAGATAAGATTAAAAAAAAGCTAAAAACACAGCGTGTTTTTAGCTTTTTTATCTCATTTATGATTTACTAAAGCGAATATCCCGCTTAAACTATATGCAGCGTTGTTATTCCAACACTTTAGCATAATTAATACCTAAACTTTCCCAATGCAACTGCATTTTTTTTAGTGCTATTTTAAAGCTTTCAAAATCTTTGTTTTCCAAGGCAGTCCAACCCACTTCGGCATAGGCAGCAATTCTCGGGAAAGTCTGTCTTTCAACATCCTTATTTGTAGGTGTCCATTCACTCCACATTTGACATCCTAAGCCATAAATGTTTTTGTGGTATTGCTCTTCTAAACCTTCGGGAATGGGATTAAAACCATAGGCTTTTTCTAAACTGATTCCTTCATAATTATAATCTAAATAGGTATTGCTATGTAATGAATTTACAATGCCATATCCTTTTTTAGCTGCGTCTGTAGCTAATGCTACATCGCCTTTCCAGAAATGGACTACCACATTTTTAGCTAATGCGGTCTCAGCCTCTTTATCATTCTTTTTTTCTTCAAAACCCTTGTGGATATTTTTACCCATAATTTCGTTCCATCCCATCATTCTTCGTCCGTTTTCTTCAATAAACTTTGAAATGGTATTCGTAAACTGTATTTGTAAATCGGCAGGTGAATTAATGTTATTCTCTTTCATATACGCTTGTACATGTTTTGAATCTTCCCAAACTTTATACCCAACTTCATCACCGCCTATATGAATGACTTCAGAAGGAAACATTTCAAAGACTTCCGTTAAAACGTCTTTTAAAAATTTGATTACTTTTGGGTTGGTCACATCGTAATTATCATATAATCTACCAAATTTTATAGGTACATCTATATCAATATCGGCCGTTCCCAACCACGTATAAGCCGCAATAGCTGCACTTGAATGTCCTGGCATTTCTATTTCAGGTACCACATTTATATTTTTTGTAGCAGCATAGGCTACAATACTTTTAATTTGCTCTTGCGTATAGAAGCCTCCATGAGGTTCTCCCGAAGTTTTTCCACTTTTCCAAGTGCCTATTTCTGAGTCTGTACGAAAGCCACCAACTTTAGTTAATAAAGGGTATTTCTTAATTTCAACACGCCAACCAGCATCGTCTACTAAATGCCAATGAAAAGTGTTCATCTTTAATAATGCCATTTGATCTAGTATCTCTTTAACAAATTCTTCGCCGTGAAAATAACGCGATTCATCTAACATATATGCACGCCATTTAAACCGAGGACTATCCTTTACAGTAAGCGATGGTATTAAGTATTTGGTTGTATTCGTTTCTGCTGATACTTCTTTGCTTAGCAATTGCTTCAAGGTTTGTACACCATAAAAATAACCTGCTTGGTCGTTGGCTTTAATGATTATTTTTTTTGGAGTCACTATGAGTTCATATCCTTCAGCAGGTAAACCTTCTGTTTTTTCTAAATAGATAGAACCTGAATTTTCGTTAATAGTTAAATTAAAATCAGCTGTTGATTTTACAAAAAGGATAAGGTCATTTGCCGCAATTTGTTGGACTGTGGTATTGGTTACAATTTGCTGCCCATCTTTAAACGCAAAAGATTCGGCTGCCAATTCTATAGTATCTGGTTTTGGTATTATTGCTATTTCATTGATAGTAAAAGTTTTGTTTTTTTCAGCACAACTAATACATAGTAGGAGTAGAGCGGATTTAAAAATAAATTTCTTCATTGTAAGTTTATTATGTTAAGTGGATTTAAAAAACAATATTAACACTATTTACTCGCTTAAACTACAAATGAATTCGCTTTTGAGGATACTTTCTTTACCTATCGTTTTTTTTCGAATGATGTCTATGCGTTTATGTTGAGCATAAATCAATCCGCTTTCCACTTTTTAGGTTAATCATAAGGATTGAATTTGTTTTTTCTTGGGCAAAACCCACTCGTGTTCATAGTAAAACACAAAATATAAGATTTGTAATTTAGAATACATAAAGCATTAGTTTGTTTACTATTGCTAAAACACATAATTATTTTAAAAATTAAATGTCCGCTAAATTGAGCAGATTAATCATTCTTGTAAGTATAGAATAAGGCTAGCTTTATAAAGGTTTTTAAATTGAAATTGGAGTATTGATATGAGCCTGATTTTTCTTTTTGAAAATGCAGTTTTTACCATAAATAGTAAAAGTGGTACGTTCTTTGTTAAAGTTATGTTAATGAACTCATCTTGGTTTTTATTTTATTTTAAAAGTCAAGATGGGTTCATTGCTTTTTAAAAAAGCGAACATTGTAAACGCTTTTTTGAAGGAAACGAAAAAGAATATCAACCATTTTAAACTTTTTGCTATGAACAAATTATTAAAATCAGTACTATTATTATTCGTATTTGCATTCGCATTTACACTAACAGCTCAAGACAAATCTCAAGACAAAGACGAACCCTTAGATCGCAATTATTTTCAAATTAGTCCCAGATTTGGTTACGATTTTCCAACCTATAACAATGATACACCTTATATAGATTATGAAGGTGGTTTAGATTTAGGTCTGTCTTTAGATTATTACTGGACTTGGTATGGTGTAGGTGTAGATTTTGACTATATCATGAACCAACCTAAAAGTACGTATAAAACAGATAATATTTTTGAAACCGATTTAAGTACACCCATAAACACCTTCAGTTTAAGTGAAGATAAAATTACACGAATGTTTTATGGTATTGGTCCCAACTTTCAATACAGAACAAAATCAGGAAAGTTTACGGCGGAATTAAATACCCGTTTCGGATTGGCCAATATTGATGGCGGTAGAACGTATTTAGAAGGGTCATCGGGTAGATTTACCCATCCCTTAAATTTTCATGCAGGTTATAAAGATTCTGGAGTACTTACCTATAAAGGACAGGTTCGTTTTACCTATTATATTTCCAAACATTTGGGAATCAATGCAGGTGCTTATTATATGAATCATATGGATGTTGAAGAATTAAGTGAAGGAGGACGCTCTGCAATGTATCAACCTATATTTGTTGCCAGAGATAAAAACGATCAACCTGTAAATACTTTAGAAGCAGAACCTATTATGAGAACAACACCTTCTAAACATGATATTTCATCATACGGAGCGTTTGTGGGGGTTACCTTAAAATTAGGCAAGACGAAAAAGAAAGAAGAAGAATGTGAATTGTGCTCAGAAACCTGTAAAATTAACATTACAGCTAAGGATAAATTTACAGGTCAATTATTAGCGAATACAGAAATTGTTTTGGAAGATTTAACGGGTACTGTTATACAGACAGGAACAACTAATGAATTTGGAGAAGTGGTTTTTAAAGATGTTGCACCTGAAGATTATGTTTTAAAAGGAAAATTACATGATATTGAGTTACAAGCTGAGAAAATAGTTAAAACGGACTTTGAGGCCTGTTTAAAAAACAATCGTTTGGGTGTAGAAAAAGTCATTTGGTATACAGATGAAAATTATATTTTAAAAGGAAATGTAGTAGAATGTAGTCAAGCAGAAGGCATACAAGGTGTCGCAATTAAAGTTAGAGATAAGATAAATGCAGGGGAAAAGAATACCATTTCTGATGAAAAAGGAGATTTCTTGGTGCATCTAAAACAAGTCTCTACCTATGCTTTAAACGGTAAAAAAGATGGGTATTACTCAAACGAAGTAGAAGTGAAAACGGCTGCGTATAATAGAAATAAGACACTGTTTATAGAATTTGAAATGTGTATTGACCCTTGTGGTAAAGCTATAAACCTGGAAAATATTAATTTCGATTTAGATAAAGCTGAAATTTTATCAGAGTCATTGCCAGATTTACGACGTATTGTAAAATTGATGAAAGACAATCCTACTATTCATGTAGAGCTGTCGTCACATACTGATAGTCAAGGAGGCGATGCATATAATAAAAGATTATCACAACGTCGTGCAGATGCTACGGTTGCTTATATTGTAACGCTAGGTATTGCAAAAGAACGGTTAAAAGCAAGAGGAGCAGGGGAGAGTGAGCTTAAAAACAAAAAGTGTATTGACAATGTACCTTGTTCAGATGATGAGCATAAAATTAATCGTAGAACGGAATTTAAAGTAATTTGTAACTAATAATCGTCTCCCGAGACTTCGTGACGAGTGTTTTTCGTAACGTAGTGTAGAAAAATGTTTCGAGAAGGATATCTAGTTAAAACAAATCGAGAACTTTTAAAAAAGGCAGTCAAGCGACTGTCTTTTTTTATATCTCTAATCGTACTAAAAATACTATCTTCGTGACAACCTAAGAAAACGGAAAGGACTATTCAGATAATACGAAAATCAATTTCAGGTTGGTCCTCATCTTACAATTTATGAAGCTCTTTTAAAATCTTTTAAAATCTTATAAAATAGCATAAAAGTCTTTTCTATGATTTACATGGGTAGGTATAAGAAAGATCAATTTCTCAACGTTAACAGTATTATGACAAAAACAATTACTATTGCCTTTCTATTGATTTCGAGCCTGTCTTTTGCTCAAAAAGCAGACTCAACAAAGCTTAAAGAGCTTGAATTTATTGAAAAATTCACGTATGCTGTTAATTCAGAGCTGTTTAATCCGGAAAAAAATGCTACAACAATAGACACTGATTATAAATTGCCTTGGGAGGTTTCTAAAACATACACTAATGAGCAACTAAAAACAGCACTAGATACGCTTATAAAAAATGCTACCATTAACATTAAAAAAGGGATGTTTACGCATCATATTGTTGAATTCAATTCCTTTTTTCCAGAGTTTATGGAAGATATTTCTTTTGATTTTTTCAAATTAACTATTAAATCAAATAAGATTGAACAAGACAACGAGGTGCTCGCTATTCAAGATATGGGTAGTACAGGATTTGGATCTCATTCCTCTTCAGGTTTTGCAAATAACACTACTTTTTCACATAATTGGAGAACCATTAGTAGTTCTTTTCCCATAAAATCAGAAATAAAAAACGAAGACTTTAGTGGCTCCATAGAATTTGAAAGTGGCTTTGTAAATGAGTATGATCATATAAAAATCACCAAATCAGATATTGGTAAAACCCTACAATTAGGAACGTATAATTTTACGGTTATAGATTATATCAATAATTCTGTGGTATTAGATTTTGAAAATAGTGATGTTTATTCCCAATTTTCAATGGTAAATACAAATGACAAGGGACAAAGAATTAGAGCAAAAGAAATGTCTTTTGCAAAACAAACAATGAGTAAAGACATGTATGATATGTTTAAATCAAATCCTGAAATTACTTTTGAAGCCTATAAAAAGGCTGTACACTCAAGGTTTGTAGTTCTGATGGAAGCAAAAATGAATGGAGCCTCTGAAGAAAATATATTTGGTAAGAAATATGTTGTAATGTCGTCAGGGAGCACGTTGGATAATACATATCTATATATGCCTAATTATATTCAAAAAACGTTCACTATTGCATATACTAAAGATCAAGAAGTACGAACACCTATCATGCCTAAACCAGTACCTTCTGAAGAAAAAATCAAATTGTATTTTGAAAATGAAAGTAGTGATGGTGTGTTACTCGGCCAAGACATTCAATTATTAGATGAAGATCTTAAGATGGTAGAAACAATAGCTGAGGGTACTTTTGTTAAGATTATTGGAAAAGCAATGTATTATTTTAATGAAAACAAGAAAGATTGGAGCTGTAACGGATATAAGTATGTAAAAATAAAGTACAACGATAAGGAATATATTGTAGCAGGCCCTAACGTATTTAAAATAGAAAAGTTGGATATTCAACCGTTGACTGAGGCCAATGAGATAGAATTGTTTACTGCAGAATCACGTGATTTTTTACAACCACTAAAACCAGAACAACCGTCTGATGCTATGGCGTTTTGCGATCATTTGTTTTATGCACCTATTATAGTTAAAACGATAAAAAATGGGACTTACAGTCTTATTACGCTGGAAAAAACGGGAGAAGATGCAAAAATAACCGATGCTTTTAAGGAAGCTAATTTCTTTCAATCAGGCAGTAATTATAAGACCTACGATAATATCAGAAGAATAGAAGATGGAGATAAAGGGATGCTATTTACTATAAAACGTCATCAATTTACGTATAAGGTCTTAGTGACTAAAAAAGCTAAAAAATACAGTGCGAGCTATATTAAATAATTAAAAGTAAAAAAATATTTTTCTTCAAAAAATACATAGGTCTGTTTATTACTAGTATCAGTACATAAGATTCTTATTTATTAAGAGATTTTTTGATTATTTAATCCTTTTATAGTTGCTAATCGAAAAGTTTACTATTGCTTAAATCCTTCATTAAATTGTGCTATTTCTAGATACAAAATACCTAAATTTGGGTGGTGGTTAAATGGGCCTATCATGTTATTTAATATCTAAAGTACATGATGCTTGAGCCATAACATTTTGTACATCAAGAAAAGAGTGTTTATTACCTTACCCTGTATTTTTTGTTGTGCCGAAAAACGACATGGCCTGTAAAAGGAATATGGCGGTAACGTAAGAAATCAATTAATATATTATTTATAATGAAGACCTTTAAATCTATAAAACTAGCTATTTTCGGATTGTTTTTTTGTTTAAATACTTTTGGACAATCAGCACCAAAGACTTTTGAAAATCCCATCTTATCGGGCTATCATCCTGATCCATCTATTTGTAGAGTAGGCGACGATTATTATTTGGTAAATTCTACTTTTGTTTGGTTTCCAGGCATCCCCGTTTACCATAGCAAAGATTTAGTAAATTGGAAATTAATAGGTCATGTAATTGATCGTCCAGAACAAATGGATTTCACGGGATTACCTGATAAACTTGGGGTATTTGCCCCAACAATCAGATATCACGATGGGCTATTTTATGTTATAAATACCTGTGTAGGTTGTGGTATGAATTTTTATGTTACCGCAACCAATCCGGCAGGTCCATGGTCAGATCCTAATTGGTTGCCTGAAGCTTCTGGTATTGATCCATCATTAATGTGGGATGACGATGGAACATGCTATTATACGGGAATGGTTGGTGTAGAAGACCCACAGTGGAAAGATCAATCTGTCATTTACAATCAGAAATTAGATTTAGAGCAAAAAAAACTGGTGGGTGAGCGACACGAACTAACGTTTGGACACGCAAATAATGCTTCGTATTCTGAAGGTCCACATTTGTACAACATCAATGGAAAATATCTATTGATGATTTCAGAGGGTGGTACCGGTTTGTTTCATGCCTTAACGGTTCATCATAGTGATTCTATAAATGGACCATATATAGCAGATTATATAAATCCGGTACTTACACATCGTAATTTGGGTTTAGATTATCCATTACATGCCATAGGACATGGTGATTTGGTACAAACGCAACATGGCGATTGGTGGTCTGTTATGTTGGGTAAACGCAATATTGATAGAATAACCATACTGAGTAGAGAGACGTTTTTAGCCAAGGTAGAATTTGAAGGTCAAACTCCTATTTTTAATCCAGGTTATGGAAAAGTTCGAATGGAACAAACACGTCCCAATTTACCATGGACACCCGTTGAAAAAGATCCTATCAACGACCAATTTGAGGGTGACAGCTTAGCACTTAAATGGTACACTATTCGCACGCCTAAAGAACCTTTTTACAGCTTGAAGGATGGGGAGCTCAAATTGAAACTACGCAAAGCGATAATGGACAGCTTGGTAAATTCATCCATTCTAGTACAACGAATAGAACATCACAAGTTTGAAGCTGTAACAAAAATGAGCTTTAAAACTTCTAAAGCCAATGAACAAGCCGGATTAACTATTTATAGAACCAATGAAAATCATTATACGTTATTAAAAGATAAAACTTCATTGGTGCTCTTAAAAACGTTCATGGGTAAAAAAACAGAAGTTACACGGATTCCTTATAAGCCTAAAGAAGTTTATTTGAAAGTAAAAGCGAATGATTTAGAGGTGCAATTCAGTTATGGTGCATCGATGGAATCACTACAACCCATAGGAGATAAACAAAGCCTTATTGTGATTGCCGATGGACAAGGAAATGCGATGTTTAATGGTCCTGGAATTGGTGTGTATGCTACCAGTAACGGTAAAAAATCAAATAATAATGCTGTTTTTGATTGGTTTACGTATGAAGAAAAGTAAGCTATTTTAACAAGTGTATATTCTTAAAATCGATATTCTAACTAAAAAATAGATGCTAATCTTAACGTATCATCTGAGGCCAATTGTATATTATGGTTAACTATTTAGTTACTTATTATGTTTCATAAAATGTATATTTGTTGCTAGGTTAATACTAAGATAACCTTATTCATAAAGTAGTAGATTAAGAATGATTAAACATTTAAGTATAACAGAGGGGCGATACAGCATTGAGTCAGGACTTGAATTATTGAACCCCCATATTATTTGGATTGATATTTTTAATGCAACCAAAGAAGAAATTACTGAAATTGAAAAGTATTTTAATGTTGAACTGTTTACTTCTCAAGAAAGTGAAGAAATTGAATCGAGTTCAAAATATAACGAGACGGAAGATGAAATAGGGATCAACTTAAACTTTTTACGTACTGAAAAACGAAATCATATTAATGAACCCGTTTCTTTTATCTTAAAAAAGAATTTTTTAATCACACAACGTGAGCAAGAATACAAAACGTTTTTTGACACCTATAAAAAGATTAAATCGGTACAACCTAAAAATGGAACTGATGTATTACTCAGTATCCTTGATACACGAATTGATTTTGATGCGGATTTAATTGAAGATTTAACGGATAAAATATCTGGTATTAGTAAAGGATTGGTAAAAGACAATAATCTAGAACGCGAAATTTTATTAAAAATAACGGCATATCAAGAATCAACTATTTCCATCCGTGAAAATATCATAGAGAAACAACGCATCTTATCAGCCATCTTAAAAAGTAAATTTTTTCCACAAAAAAATTATGAGATTATTCAAGTAATGATAAAGGATGTTGGTTCACTTCTAGACCATACCAGTTTTAATTTTGAGCGATTAGAATTTCTTCAAAATACGTTCTTAGGTCTCGTTAATATGGAGCAAAACAGAATCATTAAAATATTTACAGTAGTTACCGTTATTTTTATGCCACCTACGCTAATTGCCAGTATGTATGGTATGAACTTTAAATTTATACCAGAACTTGATAAACCTTGGGGTTATCCGTTTGCCATTGGATTAATGATCATTTCATCAGTGCTGACACTCTTGTTTTTTAAACGGAAACGTTGGTTGTAACACTTAAGCGATATATAGAAAAGATTATAAAAAACCCGAATGCATAGCCATTCGGGTTTTTCTTTAAGTACTTTTTCTTTTTCTTTAGTTTTATTCTAATATAAGATCATCATCCAAATTGTCTGGTGCGATAAGGGTTGGTAATTCATCTTCAAACAATTCAATAAATTCTTCGGCGGTCAATATTTTACCTTTTTTCTTGGTGTTGTTAGCAATGTTATGGCCAAAAGCGGCTGCTTTTCTTCTTTGATTTGGAGTTCCATGATGACTACTGCTTAGAAAACCGCAATCACCTATGGAATAAGACACTTCTAATACCTGTTGTACACGCTTCCAGTTCATGGTGGCACCTCTTTTATGCGTCAAATAATAAGCGGCGAAAGCATCTGCCATTAATTCTGTTCTTCGGGTACTTTCAGGAGTACCAAGAAATACTACATTTTTGGCAAATTGTACATGATGTCCATATTCATGAGCTAATATGGTTTGTGGTGCAACGTCGCCATAACCTAAATCTTCATAGGCAGTAAGTAGTCCGTCTCCCATAACAATTTTCTTTGGTGTTCCCCAAAAGTCATCCGCTCTGGCAGCAAACGCATTGAAAGTCAGCAAAGGGTGCTTAAAATTATCATATTTATCGCTACCGTAAACAATTTGCATTAATTCAGCTAAATAGGCGGCATCCTCAGGAGAGTAACCATAGAGTAACAATAAATTGGTTACCGTTTCTAAATCGTTAAAAACATTTCCATGGGCATCTCTTAGCAAAATATCCGTTGGAATGTTCCAAAACCTAAGCAAGTCTTTATATGTCCTATTCATTTGATTAGTAAACTGACCTTCTGGCCCATAATATTGACCTCCATCTACATTATCAAATACATAAGCGGCATCAAAAACAATGGATGCTCCCAGATTGGAATATAGGAATCTGTCATTATCGTCCCAATCCGCAATGATGCTTTGTACGTAATAATCTAATTCCGTCAGGTCACATTCATAATCATCACCATTTATAACCCTCTCTACAATTGAATTGTAATGGTCGTAATCTGCGATATTGGAGCGATTTATCCCTTGAATTGAGGACGATTTAGTGTTACTCGATTTTAATAAGGTTTCTTTTGATCGAAGAATGGAATTTATATTATTTCCCCTAATAAAAGTGAGTAACTCAGCCTTTGCTGATTCAACTTTAAGTGCTTGTAGTTCGGTGTCATTTGTGAGACTTTCAACAGGTTCTTCACTACAACTAGTAATGAAGAATAATGAAACTAACGAGAGTAAGAGTAATTTTTTCATAAGTATAGGGTTTTATGTTAATTTTTATGAAAATAATCATTAAAATTGATCTTCAATGGCGTTCTAGGACGAGACAATGCGTTTAATGTCCGTAGCCCTTATATTACTTATCAAGCATTTTGAATTCGGGAATATAAAATTTTTGAAAAAGGAATTTCATTAATATAATCGTGTTCATAAGTATAAATGGATAATTGATAAAACGGCAACTTAAAAAGTAACCAATTAAAAAATACGATCTTTGTCACGGCCAAAAAAACAGAAACGACTATGCCTGATAAAACAAAACCTAATTTCTGGTTAGATCTCATTTCACAATTTATGGAGCTCTTTTTAAAAAGTTCCAATAAACGTAAACGAACCTATCACCAACATGTAGTTCCTTATGAAGACCGTTGGGCGGTTCGTCGTGAGGGAAATAAACGCATTACTTCTAAACATAAACTACAAGAAACTGCCATTAGAAAAGCAAAGCGATTGGCTAAAAAATACAAAGCCGATGTTATTATCCATCGGCAAGATGGCACCATAAGAGATCGGATTAATTACGATTAAAAAAAGGCCATTTTTGTTGAAATTAATCCTTAAAATTTCAATATTTGATTGTTTTTGCTCATAAAACTTTCACGGCCGTTGGGAATAAAAATTTGGAGGCTTTGAAAAAGCACACATGCTTTTAGTTTAGTACTTAATAGCTTTGTTTGTTTTAGGTGTACCTTATTACTTTTCTGTCCAGATTGTTTCAAATGTTACGCATACTACTAGCATTTCTTCGGTTGGTTTCTCACCACTTTCTTCCAATACACTTTCAAAAAAGTCCCAATGTGCTTTTTTCCATTTTTCTAGGGGTTCAATATCCGTCCCCATATCCAATTCAGCATAATCTTTGGAAATCTTATTGAACGGAATGGTATCTACGCTGCTATTTTCTATGATCGCTTTTGCTTTACCGTCAAAATCTGTTATTATTTGTTTTGTTCCAACTTTTGGGATGTCAACATTGTATTGTTTATACAAACTATATAATCCCGATGAAGCTTTCTTTTTTCCATTTATTGTTAAAACTGCTAGTCTATTGGCGTCTTCTCTATTATTATGAAAAAAATCAGATTCCGGTATTTCTTGGTTTTTAAATTCAGGATTTGATTTGATGTAGTTATTCCACATTTCATAGACAGATTGGTCAATTTGGCTCTCACTTTCTGATTCCGTCACTATATCGCCATTCGTATCCGTCTCCATTTTTGTTTCTGTCTTTGGCTCGTTTTTACAACTCATTAGAATAAAAATCAATACAATAGCTAAATGTTTCATGGTTTTTTTAGGATTAATGGCATTAAATGATATACCCAATTGCAACTCGGTTTATTGGTTTTCAATAATAATCTTATTTAAATTTTCTGCATCCAATTTGTCTCCAATATTTTTTAAATCAATTTCTTTTCCATCTTTCATTTTTATTTTTAGAACGGAAAGTTTATTAGCATCTAATCCTGAGGAAATTACTCTATTCAGAAGAAACATTGTGATTGAAAATGTGCTTGGCGTAAATTCAATATTTGCAATGTCTTTGTGACGAAAAAACTCCCTTTTAGTAAACATGTTCAATAAATTAAATTCCTTTGTTTCTATTCCAGATTTAGTAGCGGTTATTGATTTTTTTTGTGTTGCTATGAGTATGATAAATGCTAAAAACAATATCATGAATCCATTAAAATAGGGATCATCATTAAAAATCAGAATAAAATAAATGGATGCCCCTAAGGCAATTAATCGTAGTACTATTATTGAATAGGAAAATTCATGAATCTTATATAGTATCCCCTTAACGTTTTTATCCATTCTTTTCTAAACTTAATGAGTTGCTACCTTTTAATTTACAGTAGCTTGTTTTTTTTATTAAAATTAAAGCATGTATTTAAGACAAGTTTTGTAACGCCTTAATAATATCTTCAGGCTCCGAACGCGTTCTGTAATCAACGTTAACATAATTCCATATAACTACTTCGTCACGTCCAACTATAAATGTTGCTGGAATTGGTAATATATTACTATTGCCATTATTAATTTTTTCTAAATCAAGTTTTCTGCCTACACGCATATGTTCCTCCAAAAACGCTGGTACTTCCCAGGCAACTCCATACTGCGAAGCAACTTTGGCTTCTTGGTCAGAGAGCACAATAAAGTCCATTGCACTAATTTCATCTTTTGTCATTGATCCATCAGGCACTTGTGGGCTAATGGCAACTAATGTAGCACCCAATGCATGAATTTCATCTAGTCGGGCTTGCAAGGCTCTAAGTTGTAAGTTGCAATAGGGGCACCAATTGCCGCGGTAAAAAGTAATAACAACGGGACCTTTGTTTAGCAAGGCAGCTAAAGATATTGAATTTCCTTCAGGGTTTGGTAGCTTAAAACTAGGAGCCTTTTGCCCAATTTTAATGGCATCTTTACCTTGCTGAAAGTCCTTTGCTTGCTTGATAATAGCATCTACACCTTTCATGAATTCAGGATTAGCTTGTCGACCTGATTCAATTTTAGCATCAGTTAGTTCTTTTAAATATTTCATAATTATGTTTACTGTTTAAAGGTGTATGCTGTTAACTTATTGAATTAAACAATTAATGATTACTACTGTTTTTAGCAGTTTTTAATTATTTAACATTTCAGTTTTTACTCACGGTTGTTTTTTTCGGGTTGCCATTACATCTGGCTAAGCTGCGTTGTAATGCAGTTTAAGTTTTGTTCAAAGGAGTTAGAATTTATTCTTGGTTTTCGTTTTCTTTAGTTTATTATCTTTAGAGTACTTCCAAAACCATTCAGTGTGGAGTATATTATTGTTGGTTTGCATCAGTTTTCCATCTTTTCCAAAATGACCTTGATAAATTTTATTATTGTTTTTATCGTATTTGAATTTATAAATTGAGACGCCTAAATTGTCAACCG
This sequence comes from Aureibaculum algae, assembly GCF_006065315.1. Lineage (GTDB taxonomy): Bacteria > Bacteroidota > Bacteroidia > Flavobacteriales > Flavobacteriaceae > Aureibaculum > Aureibaculum algae. The sequence continues at coordinate 2,270,296 of NZ_CP040749.1, forward strand.
AGGGATTTCTTAGCGAGTCTAAATGTGATTGTTTTGTAATGTTACCCTTCTTATCATATTTATACTTTATGATAGCAAATCCTAGGTTACTATTAAGGAGTTTTCCGTTTTTATCTACATTCCAACTTTCCATTAGCTTTCCATCAGAATGATAATAATTAACTGTAGTTCCATGAGCTCTTTTTTTCCAATGTGGGTTTTGTGCATGCACTATGTGCAAGAACATAAATGCGGCTATGACAAGAATTGATTGTTTCATTTTTTAATACATTATAATGATAAATATATGCACCAGTACATATACTCTAACTATAACAAAGATAAGAACTATTGTTAGTCGTAGTTTAGAGTTTCATTAGACTTTTAATATCGTTTTATGTTATACCCAGACACTTTTTAATATGAAACTAAAACGGTTGCTATTTTTTGCAAATCAGATTCCGTGATTTCTGTTTTGGGTGCTAATGGAAAAATTTGTTGTCCGGGTCTGCTCACAAAAGCGGCTCTCCAACCCGCCCAAAGTGCACCACCAACATCCCAACCATGAGCTGCAATGAGCATACATTCTTCAGGTTTCACTTCCAATTTCTGTGCTGCCCAATGATAGGTATCTGTAAAGGGTTTAAATTTACCAACCCCTTCAATACTCAATATTTTATCAAAAAAGTCAGTTAAACTAGCACTTTCAAATTGCTTTTGAACCCCTTCGTTTGATGAATTGGTGAACGCTACTAATGTATAACCCGCTTTTTTTAATTGAGTTAACGCTTCTTTTACTTCACGATGTGCAGGTAAACCACGCATACTTGTAAGAATAACTTTACGAGCATCTTCTTCTGAGATTATAATATTGTTATTTGCCGCTACCATTTGTAAGGCTGCTGCACCAATATGCCCAAAAGGTTCATAGCGTCCACTAGCCGAAACAACTAATGAATAGTGTAACATTGTGGTAAACCATAATGATAATAGATCTTCTCTACCATCGAGGGCTTCACCAACTTCCTTTTTCATTTTTGTGAGATCTAAAAGTGTCTCGTTAACGTCAAAGAATAATACTTTTGGTCTGATTTTAGTTTCCATTAGGGATTGATTTTTTATATAAAAATATATTTAAAAGTACGAATACAATATATGAAATTGGCATTACTGGCGGCTTAAATTCCATGGGCAACACTTCTGCAGGGACATAAGGATGTAAATGCGTATAAACAGCAACGATCATCATTACAATAATAGATAAATTATCTAAATAGAATAATTTATTTCTTACGGATGTGTTTAAAGAATTTCCTTTAAAAGCCAAAAATAGCATTAATAATCCAATACCAATTTCACTAAATTTTACAACATATTAAAATTCCAATAACCACTAATATAATTTCTCCAATGGCTCCAACTATCACAAAAATAGGAAATATAGTCAATTGCGGTTTCTCGTTTATTTATACGTTAGTTAGCTATTTAAAATAAAATTCAATGTAGCTGATAATAATTGTTATATGGTACTGGAAGTCAATTGTGTAATTTGCTAAAATGAAAGGTCTTTTTTAGATGTTAAAAACGAATAGTACTATTTTTTTTAAGGGCATACAATAAAGCGGTGAATGGTCAGTTATATAAGTCTGGAGAAATGGCAGAGTGGCTGAATGCAGCGGTAATTTATTACTGTAGAGGGTTAAACCTCCGAGGGTTCGAATCCCTTCTTTCTCCGCAAAAGGAAACCCACAACGAGAGTTGTGGGTTTTTTGTTTTCCCAAACGTCGAAAATTTATTTTCGTAAGAGAAAGGAAAACAAAAAAACCAAAAAAACACATCGTGTTTTTGGGTTGCTATGCTTGCTCAGGATAGCCTTTCTGGGATCACGACCGTAGGGAGTAATCCTTGAAACATATTTTCGTAAGTGAAGGGAAAACAAAAAAACCAAAAAAACACATCGTGTTTTTGGGTTGCTATGCTTGCTCAGGATACCCTTTCAGGGATCACGACTGCAAGGAGTAATCCTAGAAACATATTTTCGTAAGAAAGGGAAAACAAAAAACAGACATGCGAAGCATGTGGTAGTTTTTATGCTTGCTCAGGATACCCTTTCTGGGATCACGATCGTAGGGAGTAATCCTAGAAACATATTTTCGTAAGAGAAAGGAAAACAAAAAACCCAAAAAAACACATCGTGTTTTTGGGTTGCTATGCTTGCTCAGGATACCCTTTCTGGGATCACGACCGTAGGGAGTAATCCTAGAAACATATTTTCGTAAGAGAAAGGAAAACAAAAAACCCAAAAAAACACATCGTGTTTTTGGGTTGCTATGCTTGCTCAGGATACCCTTTCAGGGATCACGACTGCAAGGAGTAATCCTAGAAACATATTTTCGTAAGAGAAAGGAAAACAAAAAACCCAAAAAAAACACATCGTGTTTTTGGGTTGCTATGGTTGCTCAGGATACCCTTTTGGGATCACGACTGCAAGGAGTAATCCTAGAAACATATTTTCGTAAGTGCAGGGAAAACAAAAAACCCAAAAAAAACACATCGTGTTTTTGGGTTGCTATGCTTGCTCAGGATACCCTTTCTGGGATCACGACTGCAATGAGTAAACCTTTTTACATATTTTCATAAGAGAAAGGAAAACAAAAAAACACATCGTGTTTTTGGGTTGCTATGCTTGTAAAGCACGTTATCATAGCATTGTAGTAAAAGGATAGCGTAAATTAAGTTTAATTTCCTTTTGCAATAAACTCTTAAAACAGGCTTTACTATTGCTAAATTAGCGTTAATATATGATCGGAAATATAAAGGTACTTTAGTAGAAAATTAGTGTTTTTTTATTTGTACTGCACCAGAGTACTTTGTTATGCCTAGTTTTTTTAAGTTGTGCTGTATCCTAAGCTTCGAATTTTTTCTTTAATTTCTTTGTCTAACGGTTTTCGTTCTGTCACAAAGTTAAAATGTTTTAGTGTAGCAGATAATTTTTGATTTATAATATTATCAAATTCAAGTTTTAAAGACCTCGTAATTACTAAGGTATTTAAAACTTTTAAATGTTCAAGTCCTTTCAGCTTTATTAATCCTTTACAATTAATAATTCCCAGTCTTGAAAGTGACTTCATTTCTGAGTCAAACTCAATAGTTTCTATGTTTCTTTGATTTTCAACTTGTAGATATTTCAAATTTTCAAATCGACTTATGTTATGAAGTGATTGTAAATTTTTAATCCATAGCAGTTTGAGTGTTTCTAGCTGTTCTCCATTAATTTCGTCTATATTTTCTCGACTTCCTAAACTAATATGAAGATTTTTCAACTTCTTTAATTGGTTCACAAAATCCAACGGTTCTTTTTTACTTATGGAACTTAAGTGAAGTGTTTCTAGGTTTTCTATTTTTCCAATAGATTCTAAATTTTTGAATTGCCCAGAGATTCCCAACCAATTTAATTTTTTATATCCTTTTAGATGTTCAAGATTTAAATTTTTAGTATCACCTAAATTGAGTTCTACAATACTTTTTAAATTATCAGAATTTAATATCTCAATCTCTTTAAAATCTTCAATTCCAATAATAAGTTTTTCTAAACGCTCTAATTCAGATAATTGATTGAGATTTTTAACTTTTTTGAAACAATTAATCGAAAGACTTTTTACATTTTTAACTTTTAGAAGTGTTTTACAATCAAATATTTTATTGCTGTGTCCATAAAATCGAATTTGAAGATTATTATTTAATTCACTGGCCAAACCATTCAAATCGAAAAGCATTTCATAAGTATATGTGCTATCGTCAAATTGTACGATAACATTATTTCCTAATTCAACTTCAGACGCTATAAAATGTTTATCTATAGTTTCTGGATTTGTGACCCATTTTATCTTCATTTTTGTTTTTTTAATTTACGCACAACGGTAAGTATATGAAGCATCGTATCCCGAGGGTGTTATGATTTCATATTTAGTGTTGCATGCCCTTTTTTTATTCAATAAAAATTAATTCACTCTTAATGTCAGAGTTCAGGTTGTTGAAAATATCCCACTCTTCTTTTAATTCAAATGGTTCTGAGTTTGCTAAATTCCAATTCCCAAATGGTAATGTTGCTCTTCTATAATATGTCGAATAATTTTTTCCGTAAACTTGATTTTCTTTCAGTTCATAATTAGTTTCAAAAATCATAGCTCGCATTACAGCAACATCTACAATTTCTTCAGTTTCGTTTATCCAACCAAATTCTATAACTTTTGATATTACTTTACTTGAGTGCTTATCAATTTTTTGAGCAAAAGTTAAAACATTTACTTTTCCTTTTTTATAATCATCATAGTAACGAGATGATATAAAAGTCAATCCAATTTTCTTAATTGTTTCAATTATTGATTGTATTTTACAATTTAGAAGAGCTGAAACTGCATAATCGTCAAAATCATTTGCTATTGCTCTATTAATCGATTTTTCAATCCATTCATTCGTTCCGTGGTTATACTCAGTCCAAAAGGGTTTAATTCTGTTTTTTAGCCAACCAGAAGTATGCATTGCTCCAATAACATTTATTTTCATATCGACAGAATCATTATAAACTACTCCTGCAAAAGCTGACATAACTTTATGGTCTTTATCAGCTTGAATCAATTTATCTAATGCTTTTTGTGTTTTCATAGGTTCTTCTTAAATGGCTTATCACGTGTTTGTAAATGGTTTGCTTTGCCAGTTCGCTTTGCTCATGTGTTGCATATTTCAAGCATCTAATTTAGCAAATACAAACCGTCCTGATGCTTCGGGGATTCGTAAGTAAGCTCTAACTAGCAATAAATGATATATGGAGTTGGTAACCGTTTTTAATTTTCAATAATTTTCAATTCTTTATTTTTCATAGCCTTTTCCCAACCGGACGGGAAAATTCCGTGACCATTTATATTTATGTTTTTCATTATTGTCTTTACATTGGATTGAATTTCAATTGGCAATTTGTAAAATTCTTTATCTACTTGCGTGTGTCTCTCATCATCAAGTATTCCATTCTGATGTCTTATCACTCTTTTATTGCCTTTATAATATATTACTATTTTTATTCTTCCATCTCCGGTATCATTCATTCCAAAAGTTCCATAAATAATTATTGGGTCAGCAATACCATCTTTGTCATAGTCATCTAAACTAAAATATTTCGTCCAATGGGAAATTGAATATTCGTATGAATTAGGAACAATGAAATCTTTTAATTTCCATTCCATTTTATAAGTTTTATTTTGAAATAAATAACAAAAAACTTTTATTGAATCAAAACATTCTTTGCGTTGTTCGCAGTCAATTTTATTTTGAGTCATTATAACAAAGTGTTTTCCAATTTTGTCATTATACTCGTATATTCTGTAAATTGAATTATCTATTTTTAATTGCTTTCTAATATTCTCTGTAAACGTAGATTCAATTTCCTGTTTAGATAATTGTTTATTTGTAACATTAGATGTTTGTCCGATCGAGAAGTTATAAATTAAAAGGAATAATAGTATTAAGGTTCTATTCATTTTTTTAGGGTTATCAACACAGTTATATATGCACCATTACATATATACGCATCTCACAAAGATAGAAAATAAAGTTACTTATGGCTTATCGTTTATTTATACGCTAGTTGGCTATTTAAAACTTAGAAAATTTATTTTCGTAAGAGCAGGAAAACAAAATCCCAACGATTTTTCGGACCTTATAAATATACATGGACCTTGGCGTTTAATACCAAAATCGGCATTACTTATAGATGTTTTTAGCAACTGGCTTTTCCATCAGAGTTTGCCGTAAACAACTTTCAATTCCGTTCCGATGACCTTTTCTAAATCGGTAAAAAAATGACTTTTGAATTTACCCCAATTCCAAAAAATAAGACCGAAATTCCCAAATCCCCAATTTGGCTTAAAATCGAATTTAGTTATAGAATTTTTAGAGGAACAATTAGAACATTTTACTAAATCAGAATCTGATTTAGTATACCAATGGTCTAATGAATTTTCCCAATTCTCTTCAATTTGATTTTGTCCACAATTTGGGCATTTAACTTGCTCGAGTCCATTTCCACCATTTTCAAATACTGTTCGTTCTGTTATTATTTCAACTCCATTTGTTTTTAAGTCCCAAAATCCTTCGTTTTGTTTTTCAAGAATAGCACCGAAATTTTCTGCAGGTCTATGTCCCGTCGAACCTAAAACACAATCTGAGAGTTCTTTCTGAATAATTTTTTTTTCAGTTAAATAGCTAAAAATTCTTTTCGCCAATTCTTGAGCATCTGTCGGATTAGTTTTTTCTGAAACTATTGATATATAATGGTCACTCATTTTATTATTTCGTGTATTCAGTGAATTTCCCTTTGTATTTAAAATGTCCTAAAGTAATTTCAAAACTGTCGTCGAATTGCATTAGTTCAACTTTATTCTCTAAATAAAACTTTCTTATGTTGTTAATTTCGTGAGTGTTAATCTCAAATAGTCCTTCTTTAAATATATTCTGTCGTGATTCAAATAGTATCAATTGAAAAGTCAAGAACTCTTCGGTAGTTGTTGGAAGGATCACTATTATATCGTTCCCAGGTGATGATTTTAAAATCTTTATTTCTTCTAATGCTGACTCTAAATCAGTATCGTAGGTAAAATTGAAATCTGTAAGAATATCTTTATCTTTTACGGTTAAGGTAGTTGACTCGGTCTCCAGATGAAGATCTAAGAATAAATTAAACTCTTTCAAAACAATTTTGTATTCTAAGTTTTCAACATTTTTACCAATGGATTCTATTTTTCGATTTAATTCTTCAAATTTTAAAGTTGATTGATTGGCCTGTTTGCTTTTATTTTCAAAAGAATAGAACACAAAAGGCAAAATGACTATGGCAATCATATAACGTAAACCTTTATTCAAGAAAATAGTTTCCATAGTGGTGTTTTGTGTTTATTTTTAATTGTTCTAACGGTTTATAATAAGTTTTGTAGCGATTTTAAAGAACTAATTTAGTTAATAATTACTGCATAGAATTCCGAGACCAAGTAATACGAATAGCCATTGTTAAAGTAATTTCTTTCTTAATATATTATTCTGTTCTTAAAAATTCTTGAAACGATTGATTATTAGAATCACCTCCAATATATAGTTTGTCTTCATTTCTTGTTTCTCCTTTAGCAATAAACAAATTAAACGATTCTGCATCTCCAAGAGGGACATTGTTTTTTTCTCTAAAATATACAAGATGAGGATTGCCACTATTTTCAATCAAAATGAAAGGTAATTTTTTGGTTTGCTTCTCAAATACAAGGAATCCTGCATGATATATGATTTTATCAGTAAAATATTTATAGTATTTTTTTGGAATTAATTTAAGTACTGTAGTGTCTTTTATACAAATAAAACTATTTCCTGTTTTTTCAGATTTCCAAGAGCCATCAATGGCACTGGCAACAACATTTTCTTCGTTGAAAGTGTACTTTAGAATAGAATCATTTTGACTATAAACATTTACAGTTAACGTCAAAAAGAAACAAAAGATAATTGCGATTTTCATGATTTTAGTTTTTTATGTACTACAACACAGTTGTATATGCACCATTACATAAATTCCGTGTATCACAAAGATAGGAAATAAATGGAGGTGTAGTTTCTCGTTTATTTTTACGCTAATTGGCCATTTAAACGTCGAAAATTTATCTTGGTAAGAGCAGGAAAGCAAAAGCCATAAAAACACCTTGTGTTTTGGGGTTCTAGATTCCCATTTTAAGGCCTACTGTGTATGCTTAGATACCAAAAGAAATACACGAATAAAAAAGGGGATTTTTCCCCTTTTGCAAGTTTATAAAATAACGTAACTTGTTAAACGATTCTGATCTCCTAACGTATTTACTTTTAAAGTAATACGTAACGCACAAATGAATTGATCCCCTGAACGGATCACTATAAGGGAGTTACCATCTAAACTGATGTCAATGTTGGTTGCCCTTATAAAAAACCTTCCACCATGAAAAAACAGTATATCGTTCTTTTAATACTTTTGTTATTCTCTTCACACAACATTCTTCAAGCACAACAACTCGAGCAAAAAATTGACAGTATTTTGGAACTCCTGTCTTTAAAAAACAAACCAGGCGTAGAGCTATTCGTTAAATCTAAGTCGGACGTGTTGTATCATAAAGCATTTGGAAATGCAGATTTGGACTTGAAAATACCGTTAAAAATCAATTCGGTCTATAACATAGCAAGTGTAAGTAAAGAATTTACTGCCATGAGTATTTTGCAATTGGCAGAAACGGGAAAACTTAAGCTGGGTGATGCTATTAAAAAGTACCTTCCTGAGTTTCCAACTGGAAATAGCGTGATTACCATAGAAAATTTATTGACCCATACCTCAGGTATAAAAAGACACACAACGTTGGCATGGGCAGAGCAAGAGGCTAATAAAAGTTTTCAAAACAGTTTAGATGTTATCAATTATTTTAAACAAGATTCGCTCGATTTTAAACCTGATGAAAAACATGCCTATGTGAATATGAATTATATTTTGCTTGGGTATATTATTGAAAAAGTTTCAGGACTTTCATATGAAGACTATATCAAACAACATATTTTTGAACCTTTAGAGATGGCGGCTACTTTTTATCCAACAGACGGTCAAAAAATTGCGAATAAACCGATCGGTTACGAAATTAAAAACAGTGCCTTTGTGCAACACAGACCGCATTCGTATAGTCAATTAAAAGGGGCTGGTGGTATTCATAGTACGGCTCAAGATTTAGCAAAATGGTATCGTGGATTGGTCAATTTTAACGTGGTGTCAAAAGCATTATTATACAAAGCATGGTCACCATATACGGTACTTGACAAGGCACTTTCCAATTATGGATATGGATTTTATACGGACGAAAAATTTGATAAGTTATCTGTTTTTCACAATGGGTTTATTTTTGGGTATGCTACTTCTGATCTATATTTTCCAGAAGATGACCTGCTAATTTTGGTATTCTCTAATGTGAGTGCTATAGAAACTATCAATACAAATACTATAGCATTTGATGTGGCCTCTGTTGTTTATGACGACCGAAAAGTAGAACTAACCGAAGATCTATTGGAATCGTATGTGGGTATGTACGTAATGAAAGAAGGTTTTAAGGCAGAAATAACGCGTACCGGCTTGCGACTTTTTGTAGAAGTTGATGGACAACCTGCCAATGAACTCTTTGCCACCACAAAAAACACATTTCGTGTCAAGGACTTTCCCGCAAAGGTGGAATTTAAAAACGACGGACCAACCACAGAAATTGTATTAGCAATGGGGCCAGATCGTTTTGAAGGTGTAAGGGAGAAGTAATGAGGTAGCAACGGCTATTTTAGACCCTATAAATTACGACTAAAAAAAGGCTATTAACGTAATCTGAAGAGCCTTTTTAAGTAGTGTTTTTTAATACTATTAACGCAAGTTAAGCGTATTTAGTAAGGCTTGTGCCTGTGCTTCCGTAATAACAATATCATTCTTTGCAAAATTGGTTACAACTTTAGAAGCTGAGGGTGCTGGTGGACCAGCAATTATGGTGGCCAATTTTTCAGATGTAACAGTGATACCGATGGTTTTAAGATATGCTGCTCCAGGTGTAAAATTGGGTCCTCGACCTTGTTCGGCTCCATCTCTTTGTTCTGGTCCATCACCTTGTCTTGGATGTTCACCTTGTCCAGGTCTTCCTCCAACGTTTGTAATTCCGTCAGGAAAGGAAACCACACGATTGTTTTTTACGGTAGTAGCATCTCCTGCAGGTGTTTTTGTTACATTGCCACCACGAACAAGTCGTACATGATGATAAAAGACTTCAATACCTGAGCCGTCAGAAACCTCTTCTGATTTTGTATCGAATACAACCGCTCCAGCACCATGCAAATCATTACCCTCCATATCTGCACAATAACCCGCAGCAAGCATCCAAGCATAGGAGTATCCCGGTTCTATTGTATCAGTTGCATTGGCATCATGATGTAGGGCATCAATGTAAGGATTGTTAGTACTTGACCAATAAAAAGGATAATCGGTTTGACCCTTTACATCTTTTAGTGTTGTGAGATTAAACATGGTCGTATCCATTGCAGGAAAAACACCGGAATAATCGGCAATGCTTTGCAATTCTTTGATATTTGGTAAACGCCAATCCTCATAGTCAGCGACGGTAGCATTTTCGGCATAGGCCAAAGCAGCTTCCCAATTTATAGCCTCTCCATTGTCATTTTTAGACCACATTAACCCTGTGGCTTTATCGGTAATTGTTTCATCATTATTGTCAACAAAATTATTGATACCATAGTTTTTATTACCACGCACGGCTCGTACAAATCGGTTACCGCTCATGGCTTTAATATGACCCGTCCAATCGTTAACAATAAACGACGGCTCTCCTTCTAATTGTTGGTTCTGATAGTCACTTTTTACAAGATACCGATTGCTAGTCCATGAATGATGTTGACGTTGTTCTGAACCATCACCAACAAGGTGAAAATAGTCTGTGTCTAGCCAAGGCCAACCTTGTGAAAAATCTCTAATAGACCATAATTCTTTAACGGTGGGCAAACGCCAATCGTTGTAACCACCTGTGGTAAGGGTATCACAATACGATGAAGCCTCAGACCAAGGCATCGCCATTGTAGATAAATTCTGTGTCCAAACCAGACCTGTTACATTGTCTGTAATAACGCCATCACCAGTATCGGTGTAGCTTGGTTTAATACCCGTATATTGTGCATCTTGTCCGTAAAAGGCTTCCCCTTCTTTGGGCCCATCAATTTGATTGTAATTATCATAACTAAACCCTTGATTGGTGTCTACAATAGGATAGGTTAGATCTGAACTAGTGGCCAATTCACTTTTACAACTGATTATAAGTAAAGTGGTACATAAAGAAGTAAAAAATAAAATTGACTTCAATGATTTTAATTGCTGTACTATTTTCATAACCGAATATTTAAAGGTATTTATTTACACGTAAAAATACGCTGCCTTGCTCTCAAGGAAAAGGGAAATCTACATACGGGTTATTTCTATGTATACTTAGGCCTATTTTAAGGACGATTAAAAATAATAACGCTGTGTTTGTGTATTTATGAACACTGTAAAGTAGGTGAAGCAATACTATTGAAGACATAGTATTCACGTGATAAAGCTTACCTATAAAAGGTTGGAAATGTTAGAATCTATAAACAAAAGCGTATTATAAAAGACCTGATTAAATGCGTTACTCCACACTCTGCTCCACAATATACGCTTGGTTGGTATCCATATTCTTTTTGTAGAGATTTCTACTTACAGGGTAGGCTTTAAATTCTTTGGTGGTAAAACCGTTGGCCATGATTTCGTTCAGGCTTGGTGCATTCATTCCCTCATCTAGCCAATCTTCAAGATTAGCATCATCTAAAACCAGTGGCATTCTTTTTTGCTTGTTATGTACTTTAGTAAAAAAGGGATTAGCAGGCATGGTAATTATAGTTGCCGTATTGGTTTGAGCATCTATTTCGTTATACAACCCTGCAAATAGAAACAGATCACCTTCGGGATACGCTTCTGACGGTTGATAACAAAAATTGGGTATGACTACACCATTTTCATGATGCGGCTCAAAAAAGCCATCTGCTAGAATTAAACAGCGTTTATGTTGTGCACTTTTTTTATAAGAATTTCTTTCAAATAGCGTTTCGCTCTTGGCATTTAAGGTGTTGCTTTTTTTATAAAATGCTGCGGGATCGTTATGTGCCCAATCTGGGACTAATCCCCACTGAGCGGGAGTTATTAATGTGGGCGATTCCATCTTAATAATATACAAGTTACCATGCGAAAAGCCGTTTAAATGAAAGTAGTGTTTGTACTCAGCAGGGATTTTAAAATTGGCGGGAATCATACTGAGCAAACGTTGCTCAATTTCTTCTCGTTTTTTCCGCAATGCCGTTGAATAACACATGATATTTATTTGAGTTAAAAATAAACATTTTTTAATAATTAGCCATAGTTCTCTAAAGCGGAAATATTCCTGTAATACATAGCAAATTGCCTTATGGTTGGCAATCCAGAAGTAAATACCCTACGCATCTGCTGTCAATCATTTAAAGGCCATTAAATCCCTCAACAACCATATACATAGAGATACGCACAGTAACTTACTTCAGATAACAAGTCATACACGTTACCTAATTTTTCACCAAAGGTTGTCTTTAGCTCCTCTTAGCTATTAAACTCCTTTACATGTTCACTTAAATCGTACACACGCACGTCTTTTAATACTTTCTCTACAATACTGGCACCTGCGGCACTCCGATAGCCACCAGCACAATGCACCACAATGGGTTTATCTGTGGGAATGGTTTTAGCCGTTTTACGCAATTCATTTAACGGAAGTGGCAGTGCGTTTTCAAAAAACGAGCCTTCGTTAATCTCGCTTATATTACGGATATCAACAATGGTATACTGATCAGGATGTGCTTTAAAATCTTGAAGGTTTAAGGGTTTATCTGCTATTAAATTTTCTTTAGGCAGGGTTATTACTTTTTTCAATTGCTTTTCGTAACCAATTTTTGCCACACGGTGCAAGATCATTTCGAGGTCTTGTGGTTTTTCAATGACCAAACTGAACTTTTCCTTAGGTGCGATAATGGCTCCTAACCAGGTTTCAAATTTAGAATCTTCAGAGGTAGCTTCAATATTCAGACTCCCTTTTAAATGTCCTTTTTTAAATTCAGTAACTGCCCTTGCATCCACAAGGAGCCCTTTGGCTGTAGTATTCAATTTAAAAGACACTTTGGCAATGGATTTACGAAGGTTTTTAGCACCTCTTTTATTCAGCATCACATTATAGCCAAAATAGGAAGGTATAAACGGTTGACTTTCCAATAGTGTAGCTACAAACTGTTCCTTGGTTTGTTCTTTAAATGCCCAATTTCCCATCCGTTCATTCCCTAATGTACTACTGGCGGCATCACTTAAATTTTTTCCACAAAGTGAACCGGCACCGTGGGCGGGATAGACCAACGTATCATTGGGTAGGTTCGTAAATTTATGGAGCATGGTTTCGTACATGGCTTCCGCCAATTCTTTACGTTTCGCGGTCATGTTACCCGCTTTTTCTCTTAAATCTGGTCGGCCAACATCACCAATGAACAGGGTATCGCCAGTAAACAATACTTTTTTATCTCCATTTTCAGCCACAATAGTTATACTATCGGGCGAATGTCCCGGAGTATTCATCGCGGTTAGGGTTGCTTTTCCTATTTTTATACGAATGCCATCATCAAAAGAGATGTGAGGATAGTCGGCCCCTAATTTTTTACTATTGTAAATGTTAGCACCTGTTTCTTTGTGGATTTGTAAATGCGAACTCACAAAATCGGCATGCGGATGCGTTTCAATAACGGCTATAATTTTAGCATTGTTTTCATATGCAAACGCATAATATTGCATAGGGTCACGTTCTGGGTCAACAATTGCCATTTCACCATCGCTTACTACGGCATAAGAGAAATGCGATAAAGGTTTGTATTCAAATTGTTTTATTTTCATGATGGTTTACATTTTAAAGCTATCAATAGTTGAAAAAATTACACGGAGCTAAGGAAATTCTGAATCCACCAACGGATTATTACCCTAGAAATAGGCAATTCTTTAAACGTTATATTGCATATTCTTTAAGGATAATCCCTTACAAGTAATGCATTTTTAAGTTGTTTGTTAAGACTCTTAAAGGTACGTCTTTATTTTAAAATTACCACTAATTTAGGTCCTAAAAACAATCCTTTTCGTCTCGTTATTTTTACGATGCTGGCTTAAACGACATCCTTATCCATAACGCCAACGTGTTGGCTATGTAGGGTTCCATCCCATACATGGTAAAAACCCCCATTTACCGTGTTTTTACTCAGCAGTTAATCACTAAATTTGTACTGTGCTGTCGCCAAAAAAGGAGGCACCCATTGCATTAAAACTTAATTATGCCTATAAAATTCAGTACCGTTTGTCTTTTCTTAATAACGATGTTATATCAAACGACTATGAACGCTCAAAAAGATACTATTTATTACGATCAGGATTGGGACAAAACCACAAAACCGAATGCCCATTTCTACCGCCCGCTACCTATGGAGCAAGACGGCGATAGAACGTTGTTTAAAGACTATTATATTGATGGCACCTTGCAATTTGAAGCGTGGCAAAAAAAGCTGGATACTACAGAAACCGCATTTTTTGGTTCCGATGGTTATTTTTATGATGGTACCGTAATTTGGTATTATGCCAACGGTCATAAAAAGACAGAGGTAAACTATAAAAATAGAAAACAAAACGGACCAGAAATCACCTATTATGAAAACGGTGCCATAAAAAAAGAGCTTGAAATGATAGAGGACGAACAGCAATCTTCCAAATCGTATACTAAAGATGGAAAATTACGAACCGAATTACAGTTTAAAAATGGCCGCCCTGAAGAAGGTATCAGTGACTGTTTTATTCAGTATAAAGAAGGGGCAAAAATAGGCGAGCAATTGTATTATGAAAATACGACCCTATTGGCCTATGAACGTGTTTGCCCCGATAAAGGCTGTTACGCAGAAAACACACAAATTTATTATGACAAAAAAGGAGGTATTCTTCAAGAAAATACCTGTGATGGTGAAGAAATTATAGAAGGTGCCGAAATTGTATTTTTTGAAGGAGACGATTGTGGCTACGTAAAAGGAATAAAATCTATTACAACGATAAAAAATGGTGACTTTAATGGACCCTATACCAGGTTTGATACCGACGGAAACGTACGCTATAGTGGTACCTATAAAATGCATGAACCGTACGAAGGTACTTTCGAGACTACTGAAAATTATCTTACCTACGTCACAATCTATACAAACGGGACTAAAAATGGAACCGAAACCGTATGGAATAAAGAAAAGAAAATTGCAGAAGGGGTATATATAGAAGGCGTTAAACAAAATGGTTCTTTTGTAGTACAACGACAATTTACAGGTTGGTCTAAAATACCCATCATTTTAAATCTAAAAGACGGAAAGGAGGAAGGCCAGCAAAAATTCTATAATACAGCCAGAGACATCACCATGGGGTATTACCATGCCAAAGCAGGAAAAAAAGACGGAGCCTATGCCGTATTTGATTATGATGGTGAAGTACTTGCTCAGGCCACCTATAAAGACGGAAAACCGTTTGACGGTGAAGTACTGATTAATGACGAATATCGTTTGTATAAAAATGGAGAACGGGTCAGAGAAAACGTAGTGGTTGATGCTGTAGCACAAGAACGAATGGAAGCGTTTTCTAAAGGATCTGACACCATTGAAGGTGGATATAATATGGGGGGATTTGAAATGGCAGGTTCTATTATTTTTTTAGATACCCATCAGTTTTTCTTCTCGTTAAGTGTGGGCAGTTTAGATTTAACTACTTATGGTGCGTATCATTTAAAAAATGGAACCTTAAAACTACAGGTTCCTGAAGAGCAAAAGCAGGACTTTGTAGTCTATGGTAAAAACGATCCTACTTTAAAAGATACCGTACAAATTCAATATTATAATTACAATGCTCGCAGCAAGCCTGTACTGCAATTGAACAAGCAATGGGTTACCTTAGAAGATGTAACGCAACAAGAAGAGGAAAGGTCGAGCCAGCGTAATGAAACGTTTCAAATAGACCTCAAAAAATTGTCTACCCTAAAAATTGGCATTAAATCGCCATCTGATAAAGGCATTCAATTAAATAGCCTACTAGAAGCGGAAACCGTAAACGATTATAATAGTTTTATTATCGCGTATAATGTATCTAGCAGAGAAATTAAACAATTTGAAAATGCTACTTTTACATTCAATGGAGAAAACTTGGTGAGTGATGGTAAAGAAAAACAGAAAAGATCACTTTCAGAAGCCGATAAGGAAAATGTGTTGGACTATATTATAGAAAACAGGGCATTTCCGAATACCATTCAAAACGGGAGCTATACAAAAGTAAAGCTGAATTCAAAAGCCAGTACTCAAAAAATTAAGAAGTATACCCAACTTATGAAAACGGAAGAATAGGGTATTGTAAGTATATAAAATGGGGGAACCCACATTACTAAAAATTAATATAAGAATAAAAATGAAAAATAGTTGGATTGCAGTAATTGCATTGGTATTGGTAGGTTGTAGTACGGAATATTACGAAGGGTATGTATATTTTAAAGACAAGCCTGTAAAAGACGTTTTTGTAAAAGAAAAAGACGGAAATATGTTCTCTGTACAAACCGATGACAAAGGGTATTTTAAACTAGAAAAAACAATTGATGCCAAAGCGTTGATTTTTATGAAAAGTGAATTTGAAAATGATACCGTTATTTTAAAAGGACTAGACCCAATAGCAACACCTTTTTTAAGAGCTCAATCAGATACCTTACAGTTAGAAAAAGCAGGTCTTCTTTTTGATACTGAAGGGGCTTATGAAGTAATAAACTAAATAAAAAATGGCGTTCTTGTAAAGTTTGTTACTAAATTAGGTGCCTTTAACTTTGTAAACTAGCTTACTTAACATACATATTTAAAAACAAATATTGGAACTACAACAAATAACTCCTGAAAGGAAAAAAGGAACTGAAAATTTTAAGTTTGATAATGAAACACTGAACTTTAAACTAAATGATTTTTGGATTTGGAATCAGTCAAATCTAATTGAGAATAGAACTCGTGGAATATTAGCCGAATTTATTGTAAAAAAAGCTCTCGATATAAAAGAAGGAGTTCGAATTGAATGGGACTGTTATGATTTAATAACAGAAAATGGAATTAAAATCGAAATAAAATCAGCAGCATATATTCAAAGTTGGAAACAGAAAAAGTATTCAACTATCCAATTTGGAATTGCTCAATCAGTTGGAGACCCGCTTCATGTTGAATATGATGGAAATATAAAAAGATGGAGTGATTTTTATATATTTTGTGTTCTAAACAATAAAGATCAAGAGACATTAAATCCAATTGATTTAAATCAATGGTCTTTTTATGTATTAAAAACAGAAGTATTAAATGATAAGATTCCTACTCAGAAAACAATCGGTCTAAACTCCCTGTTGAGATTAAACCCAATTAAATGTAATTTTAATGAGTTGAAAAGTGTAATTAAATAAAAAATACAGTATTCAAGATTTCATAAAATTTATACTTACTTTTAAACTAAATAACGAACCAACAGGTATTCAATAAACGATTTACTGGCTACGAAACTTCCAGTTTTCGAGTCGTACAAATCTTATATAAACCGTTATTTATAATAATACACAATGCTGATAAAAGAATTGCAACTCTACAGCTCTAACCTTAAAGCCCAAGCGGACTTTTACATAAAAGTATTGGGTGTAACCTGTATTGCCCGTAATGACCAATATGTTTCTTTACAAATGGGGAATTCTATTTTGACGATAGTGTATAAGCCTGAGGCAAAACCCTATCATTTTGCCATTACGATACCTGCCCATAAAGAAGTAGAAGCATTGGCATGGCTTAAGGCTCGTGTAGTTATAGAGCAGGAGGGAAGTAATGAAATTATTGACTTTACCGCATGGAATGCGAAGGCCATGTACTTTTATGACCCAGACAAAAATATTGTAGAGCTCATTGCACGGAACAATTTAAAGAATACTGTACCAGAACCGTTTGACACGTCTCAATTTCTTGAGATTTCAGAAATAGGTGTACCCACAGTAACAATTGAAAAGGTATATACGCAATTAAACGCAGTAACGGGTATACAAATTTATGATGGTAGCTTTGATCGTTTTTGTGCCATAGGTGATGAACGTGGACTTTTTATATGCATTAACCCCAAGGTAAAAGATTGGTTTCCTACCAATGACAAGGCCTTTGCTTCTGCCTTTGAAATTATGGTTGTAGAACACCAAAAGACTTACCGAATGCAGTATGAGGATGAAGCATTCAAGCTGTTGGGTTGAAATAGTTTTAATATTCTTTAAAAAGGGCTGGATAACTCATGGAGCCCAGTTGAACGGTTCCTTTCCATGAATGATCAGGTTGTTTTTCTAAGGACATGTTGTACAACATTTTTACTTTTTTATCGGCAAGGGAATCCCATGCATAAATATCTGAAGTAATGGTAGTATTGGTTATAATAGATTCTGTAAATTGTTCTGAATTGTTTTTACCCTCATACCATTTATAAATAACGGGGTCCGATTTTTTAGTACGTTGCAGCACTAGTATTTTAAATTTTAATTGGCGTTCGTATTTGGTTCCTTCTTGGGTAATGGCTCTATCTCTAAATAATTTATTGAATATGCCAGGTCTCCGTATAATGGTATCTGATTCATTTAAAAGCAAGTTCTTGCCATACGCTGTCAATTTTTCACGTATAGATGAATACGGAAAATCAGCAGATAGATTTTCTACTCCATTTACCTTAACTCGCATGTCTTCTTGTAACAATTCAATGCGAATAGAAATGTTTGAAGTAGGGTTTATTTTATCGAGAGCCACTAGCGAATCTAATAGTTGGGTTAATTTTTCTTCATAGCCTCTATCCCTTTGATTCATATAAATATCTTCATACTCAAAGAAATCTCCGGTACGTTTATCAAAGAATTCTATGTCTTTGTAGGGCTTACCCTTTTGGGAACCAAACAGTTCCACAAAAATAATATTGGAGTTGTAATCAAATTGTTTCCAATTATTAAATTCGAGTTTAGATGGTAAGGCTAAGGTTTTTGTAAAAGGCGTCTTTTCAAACTGCCCAGGTAAATGCAATAAATGTTTAAGGTGTAAAAAAGAATTTACTTTTTCTTCAACCAAGGTATCTTTTTTATGGGTAAGCACAGGGAATTTATAGTGGGTTGTCGATTCTAAATTAGAAAATTCTTGGGCAAAAGAACCATTACAAATTAGTACTGCAATTAGGAAACGAAATGTATTCATAAGCGTAAATAAAGGGTTGCTGTTTTATAAGCCGTAAAATTACAGAATTTTAAAAAGGGGACACCCCCTGTTTACGGTTAAAATTTGATGAGGTATAGTTGGGGTAGGTTTATGTACTTAAAAAAAAAGGGGGTTTTTCCCCTTTTTTATTCTTTTAAAACATCTTAACTTTATAAATTGTGAATAAACAATTTTTAATGCCGAATAATTTTATACAATAGGATTCTTTATTAATTTGTTACATTTGAGTATTGTCGCTAAAGAAGACCCAATACACCCTAATATTTTTCTTTATTTGTTTAGCGTAAACGTAATACCATGACCGATTTACCCGCAATATGTTTATCAAGTTGTTGCCAATTAAAGAAACCACCTAAGAAAATAAAATATGGATAATTTAAAAGATAATGGAAAAGAACATATTGTTGATAAAATAATTGATGGCACTTTAACAGGAGTGAATTATCATAACAAATTATTTGTTCGAGTTGGTTCAAAGGACGATACTTTTAAGAAAGTTAATTTTAGCCATACTTATTTTGACCATTGTTATTTCAGGAATTGCGTGTTTGACTCTTGTAACTTTAATGGATGCAAGTTTATAAATTCTAATTTTGCAAGCTCAAAATTTATGGGTTGTAAATTTGATTATGCGACATTTCAAAACACGATAGTTGATGAAGAAATCTTAGAAACTGGATTTCCAGGTTATGACAATCTTAAATTAAAATTTGCTAGGTCACTAAGAACAAATTTTCAAGGACTAGGAGATGCTGAGTCAGCAAACAAAGCCATTGAAATTGAACTCGAAGCTAGAGAATCGCATCTAAAAAAAGCATGGAAAAGTAACGAATCTTATTACAGGAAAAAGTACAAAGGAAAAGAAAGATTTTTTGCATACTTAAAATGGCTTAGATTCAAAATTCAAGCATTTATATGGGGAAATGGAGAAAGTACGATGAAACTTATTCGTTCGGGAGTAATTTTGTGGCTTTTGATGACAGTTTATGACGTATTCAAATTTGGAAACCTTAATGAGCTAACTAGCTATTGGGATTCATTTGTGAAAATGC
The DNA here is from genome assembly GCF_006065315.1 of Aureibaculum algae. Taxonomy (GTDB): domain Bacteria; phylum Bacteroidota; class Bacteroidia; order Flavobacteriales; family Flavobacteriaceae; genus Aureibaculum; species Aureibaculum algae. The sequence continues at coordinate 2,290,308 of NZ_CP040749.1, forward strand.
CACAAATGTTTTTGAGCATAGAAAAACCGACTGGTTATCCTAATATATATTTAAGTTTTATTTATATAATTAGATTAATTGCGTTTGGTCTATTTATGTCTATTCTATTAAAGAGATATAATAAAAGATAGGCAAATGTATATTTATGTTTTTGGTTCCATATGTAGAGGTGAAATAGACAAACGATCTGATATTGACTTATTGGCAATTGTTGAGAAAGATGAAAGTAGAACTATATTTGATAAAAATAAGTTCTCTATTTACACTAGTAAACGATTAATAGATTTATGGGATGAAGGAAACCCTTTCGCTTGGCATTTGTTTCTTGAATCTAAGTTAATTTATAGTGATAATAATTGTGATTTAATCCAAGACTTGGGTAAGCCAAAAACTTATGCAAACTTGGAGAATGACCTAAATAAATTCTCAAATTTATTTAACGATTCAATAAAGTCGATAAATGAATCTGAAAATTCAAGAATATTTGATTTATCGATGATTTTTTTAGCCATAAGAAATTTCGCAACGTGTTATTCTTTAGGCTCTTTGAATGAATATAATTTTTCAAGGCATTCGGCTTTAAGATTAACTAAAAATAGATTGGAAATTTCACCTAAATGTTATGAGGTTTTAGAAAGAGCTCGAATTTTATCAACAAGAGGTATTGGAGAATTAATAACAAAAAAAGAAACCCAAATAGTTTTGTCAGAATTGGACATTATAAAAAAGTGGTTTCATCAAATTTCATTTAGATTATGCATGAATTCAACAACCGAATAGAACTCCAAAGGGAAGTTTTACAAATTATTAATCAAAAAAAATTCGATTTCGAATTGACTGGACTATCTGACGGTGCTATAAAAAGATGGTTGTCCGATAATAAGTTTAATAACGATTCAGAATCGATCAAAATTATTTTCAAAATAGCTTCAAAATTATTCTTTCTAGCCAATAAAAGTCAAGAACAGATTACCAATGCATATAGGAAATTGAGCATTGAAGTAACCGAATTGATAGATGCTTTAAGAATAAAAATTAATAATTTGAATTAAAAAAAACTGCTTAAAACAAGGTTAATCGTTGCGATTAACAAATAATACAAACTTAGTGATATTATCCTTTAGCAAGTAGACTAGAAAACTTAATTAGCTATAACTACCAATGCATAAGTTTTCAACATTAAAGTGATCTAACACTTTCAAGAAATGTTTTGCGAATTCACACTAGTGTATTTACATAATTTTACTTTCTAATTATTCTAATACCTACGAAAAGATTACTACATTTATAGTTCGTTAAACAAAATATTAGCTAACAAAGAACTTAAGTGAAAAACAATTTTCACCTTTAGCAGAACTGAGTCAAAAGTCTAAATAGACCTTTAACGGCAAGTAACTATATTTCTAATTTGGTAATCTATATTATAGAATTAATGGTACTTATGCCAATATGCTGTAAATAAACCGAAAACTAAAAAAAAATAATAATTAAATGACAAAATTAACTTCAATCGATTTCTATAATACTTGGAAAGAAAAAGTTACGAATAGAAAAGAAGAAATGCTAAAAGTTTGGAGAAAAAATAAAGAATTGACTTTGTTTATAAAAGGCTCTGAAAATTCAATTATTGACGAAATTGCAAATCATTTTGGACTTTTATCTTATGAACAAGATTATTACTCAATTGATGCGATTTTATATGAAAAAGACAATTTAACACCAAAAATAAAAGCAAACACCTTTTGGTTTAGAGATATTAAAGTTGCATTTGAACATGAGAATAATTTTAAAAGTGGACTTTATCAAGAAATTTCTCATTTACTTATTACCAACTGTGAATTGAAAGTGTTGGTTGCTTATCCAGATTATGAACCTGACAATGAACTTGAATATTTACATGAAATAATTAAGGGAACAAGACATTCAAAAGAGCTTTCCGAAAAAGAAAATTTCCTTATAATATTTGGTTACGAAACCGGATTTGAATGGGAAGGATATATTTATAAAGAGAATAATTGGAAAAAAATAATTGAATAAAAATATTCGCACAAAAAAAAACTTTAACTTAATAGAAGTTCAAAATTAAAAGTCAATTATTTTAACCCAATCCTCTTTAAACCCTATTGTACAAGAACATCTAACTCAGAAAATTCTTGGGCAAAAGAACCATTACACATAAGTACTGCAATTAGGAAACGAAATGTATTCATAAGCGTAAATAAAGGGTTGCTGTTTTATAAGCCGTAAAATTACAGAATTTTAAAAAGGGCACACCCCTTGTTTATGGTTAAAATTAGTTGAGTTTTAGTTGAGGTCGTTTTATGTACTTAAAAAAGGGGTTTTTCCCCTTTTTTTATTAATATAATAGAACTTATCTTTATAAATTGTGAATACCTCAAAAAGTTTGCTACTTTTAAGGATGCTTATTGTTTAATTGAATAATTTATAAGCCCAAAAATATTATATAACTCAATTATTTATTAAATTAATTTGTTACATTTGGGTATTGTCGCTAAAGTAAACCCAATAAACCCTAATCCTATCTTTGTGTGTTTAGCGAAAACGTAAATTTATTAAAGATATATTCGTAAAGTGTTTATATTATTGTTTTAGCCAATTTAAGAAATGAAAGAATTTACTGAAAATTTAGAATATTACATTGAACAATATGAATTGGAAAAACAAATATTCCAAATGGGTAAAGAAATTAAAAACCGAGGTTGGTTAGAAAAATCAGAATTTTTAACAATATGCCTTTGGAAATCAAGAAGGCCAAAACGTTTATATGATTTGAACTCAAATGATGAAATTATGTCAAACTCAAAACTATCATTTGCTGAAAAAGATGAACTCAAAAAAATTAAAATTTTAACTAAATTAAAAGGTGTTCAAATACCAACTGCATCTGCGATTTTGTCTGTTTTTAATCCAGGTATTTATCCAATTATTGATGAACGTTGCATTCAATCATTAAAATATTTAAAAATAATAAATTGGAAAACTATTAATGCAAAAAATTGGATTGGATATTTAAAAATAATAAGAGACTGGTCTAAGAAAAATAATAAAACTGCAAGAGAAATAGAAAAAGGACTTTATGCATACAATCGAATTAATTTGGACAAAGAATACACGAACTTATATAAATAAATAATGGGAAAAAGAATTTTAGCATATTCAAAAAAAATGAAAGGTGACCTTGATGATGACTATATACTTTATGAGGATGGAGAAATCCTTCATGAATACGATAAACATCCATATCCTGGAGGTTATAATTTAAAAGACACACTTACTGTTGATAAATTAAATATTGTAATTAAGGAACGGCTGTTAAAAGCTACAAAAGAAGAGAATAAAGAATTAGTTAAACAAATTTTAGGAATAGTATCTGAATAAAAACAAGATAAAATAAAGTATTTGATTTATTACTAGTTTTAGCGTAATTACGAACCTTGGAATATCTTGGCACACGAATATTCTTTTAGGTTTTTATTGAATTGGTTATAAATCTAAAATAATCTTTATATATAATACTTAAAAATTTATGAATCATAAGGAGAAATGGAGCTTATTACTTGGAGAAAAAAGGTTTCGTGAGAAGTCTTCAACAATTAAAAGCGATGGTCGTAACACATTCGAAAACGATTATGGTCGATTAATTTCAAGTGCACCAATAAGAAGATTACAAGATAAAACACAAGTATTCCCTTTGGAAGAAAGTGATTATATTAGAACTAGATTAACACATTCTTTGGAAGTTTCATATTTAGCTAGTTCAATAGGTCAAAGTATAGAAAATTTATTATTAAAAAAGAAAGAACTTGAACCTGAACTAAAAGGAAATTTGAGCTCTCTTTTACGTGTAGCTGGTTTGGTACATGATTTAGGAAATCCACCTTTTGGTCATTTTGGAGAAGAAGCAATTAAAAAATTCTTTAAAAGATATTTCAAAAATAATAAAAGTACAACTCTTTCAGACCATGAAAAAGCAGATTTTGAAAACTTTGATGGTAATGTACAAACATTTCGAATTCTTTCTAAACTCTATTATTTCGGAGATGAATATGGATATAATTTAAATTATTCAAGTTTAGCAACTATAATAAAATATCCTTCTAATTCAATAGATGGAAACAATCAATTTTTATCTAAAGATGAATATAATAAATTAGATTTAAAAGAGAAAAAGAAGCATACTTTTGAAATTTCAAAGAAAAAATTCGGATTTTTTCAATCGGAAATAGAAACTTATAAAGAAATTGATAAACACTTGAAGCTAGGGCACAGAAGACATCCTGTTGTTTATTTATTAGAATCTGCTGATGATATTGCTTATAGTGCCGCTGATATTGAAGACGGAATTAAACTAGGAAAAGTTGATTTAAATGATATTGAGAGGATTTTTAGTAAACATTTAAAGGAAAATAAAGAAATAGTTCTAAAAAAATTAAAAGATTTAAGAGAAGAATACGAAAATGAAAAAAATGTTGATGCATCATTAATCGTTCAGAAATTTAGAATTTTTACTCAACAAATAATGATAGGTAGTATTGTTGAGTCATTTGAGAATCATTATGATAATATTATGCAAGGTAAACTTGAAAATGAAATAATTGACATCTCTGCTGCAAAAGATATTCGTAAAGCTTATAAAAAATTGCAATATATTGTATTTGATGACAAATCAATTCTAAAAAAGGAAATAGCTGGATGGGAAGCTATCTATGGTTTATTAGATATATTGGTTGAAGCCTCAAGAAGTAAATCGTTTATTGAAACTGGAAATAATTTAGAATCACGATTGTATAAAATTATTTCTACAAGTCACAGAAAAGTATTTGAGGATATTGAAAGATACTCAAATGATGAATACAAAACCTTACAATTAATTGTAGATTTCATTAGTGGAATGACAGATAGATATGCTATTAGATTATTTCAAGAACTTAAAGGAATTAAAATTTAAATTTTTGGACTACAAGCAAATTAAATCTCAATTTAAATTACATTTTAATTCTGAATTAAATAATAATCCAGAACTAAAATTTCTTCTGTACGAAATATTTGTATATGGAAGTGCTTACATTATAGGTGGTTATTTTAGAGATTTTTTAATTTCAAAAAAATCAAGGGATTTGGATATTATTATAGATTTAGAAAACACAAAATTAATTGAAATTATTGGTCAATCTAATTGCCAATATTCGATAAATAGACATAAAGGTATAAAACTACAATTTAACAATTTAGTTGTTGATATGTGGAGTATAGAGAATAATTGGGCTTTTAAAAATGAATTGGTAAAACTTAATGAAAAAGACAAACTAAATAGTATTGCAAAAGGTTGTTTCTACAACTATGATTCATTAGTTATTAATCTACATACCTATAATTTAAATATTCAGAATTATAATGCATATATAGATAATAAAAAATTAGACATTTTATTAAAATCGCCTATTTATAAAAACCTAAATCCAACAACTGAAGCTAATATTTTAAGGGCATTTTATCTAAAAAAGAAAGAGCAAATACAATTCTCCACAAACACAAAGAAATATCTAATTGACAAAATCGGTCAATTAAAAGACAATGGGTTTGATCCAATTGAGATTTTAGAAGAAACAAAATCAAAGTATCCGAAATATCAAAATCAACTGAATAAGAATGAAATCAGTAAAATGATAAGTGAATTATATTCAGCTAACGAATTTGACAACCAATTTTATTTAAATTTCTAAAAACTATGTACAATAATGGCAATTATTAATTACTTGTTATTTGATGTTTTAGAAGATACTCACAGATTTTATTCTCGGTTTGTATTTGCCCAATTAGTTATTTAAACCATGAAACTAATCTTATTTAAGTACATCAATAACAAGATGAACAAAAATAATACAAAAAACTTATATTTATGAAACTAGAAAAAATTTTAGATAAACTTGGTTCTATAGAAAAGAACTCATTTATAAAAATAATTGATAATATAATATCTAAAAATCCTAAAAATGGGAAAGAAATCGAAAAGATCTTAAGTTCGTCAGATAAGGGTTTGAAATCAGTAGACAATCAAAATATATCTAATATTTTTGCTTTAACAGCGGACGAATTTCAAGAACATATTAAGTGTGAGTTTCAAGAAATAACTTCACAATTGGATATTTTAATTGATATTATTATACGTGACGGGAATTGTATAATGAAACAAGATTGGTTTTCGAGATTATATGATAACGAAATTAAGAATTTAAAGACAAGAATTAAAGGATTAAATGTTGATTTTGTAAATGATAAATCGGAATTAAGTGCAACACGTAAACGTGATTATAAAATTTACAAAGCCTGTTTGCATACAGCTTACCAAAATGACGTAGCAAATAACCGTGACGCAAAAATCACTTCTAACGAATTATCTATAATATTAACGCTTTCAAAACAATTAGGTCTTTCACAAGAAGAGGTTAAGTTAATAAACTACTCAATATTACCAATCAAAAAAATTGATATTCAAGACTTAATTAAAGGTTTGAAAAACATTGGAGTAATATTTTATTCTAACAAAGAGAATACAATTTATGTTGCAGACGAAATGGTTAGAATGTTACGTAAAGTTAGAGAAAAAGAAGTTGCTGAAAAATTCTACAGGAGAACACTAAAACTGTTAAGAGAACCTATTATCAATCACATTGCAAAAGAGCACAATATTGATAGGAAATTACCATACGCTCAAAAAATTGAAGAAATTATAAAGGAAGGTGTTTCTTTTACAAGCCTTCTTTTAGAAGATATTTACAAACAAGGCAGTACTTTAACAGAAAAGAAAAAAACATTAAATGAACTTTGTGAAAAAGGTTTAAATATTTCAAATTTAAAAGGGAGTACTTTAGATGACAAAATTAGTAGTCTTATTAAGTATTTTGAGAATGTTGAGCGTGATGAAAAAGTAGGTATTTCAATAGATGGCTTTGATAAACTACTCGTTGAATTAAATCAATCTCTTCCAAAACTAAACAAGCAAATAAAAGACCAATTTGAATTGCAAGATGAATTTGTGTTAAAAGCAGACTTTTTACTTGATTACAATATAAAACCAAGAGATATTTTGGATTTAATTGTAAAATCAGATTTATCTAAATTTATAAAGGATAATGGAATTAAGCAACGTGGAGATGATATTCTAAACATTCTTGAGCATTATAAAGATGTTGAGAATTTGTATTTAGAGAATTATGAAAATGTTGCTTATAGAAATTTGAACTTATTAAAAGAAAACGGAATAACCGTTAAAGAAAGTGAGCTCGGAATAAAATTCGAGGATTTAACTAAAGTTATTTTTAAAGGTCTAGGCTTTAATGTGGATGATACGTTTAAAAGTAGTCTTAATACTAAAAAGGATATGATAGATATTCTTTTAAATTTGGAAAATAATGAGGTGATAATTGTAGAATGTAAAACAAGTAAAGAAAGAGGGTATAATAAATTTAGTACAGTTTCTAGACAATTAAAATCATATCAGAAATTAGCCCTATTAAATAACTTGAGAATTGTTAAAATATTACTTGTTGCACCAGAGTTTAGTGATGATTTTGTTACAGACTGCGAAATGGACACAGAAATGAATTTATCACTTATAACGGCATCAACGCTATCAAATATTTTAGAGGCTTTTCAAATATCAAAATACACAGAATTTCCTCACGTATTATTCAGAGATATATTAATAAATGAGGAACGAATAATAAAAGCGTTAAGTAAATAAAAAGCAAATTGAAATATAATGGTTATACATAATAAAACCTTGTTAAACACAGAATTAACCAAAAAATAATTTTTGTAAATTTTGCAATTATAATAGAAAACTATCATTTTAAAATTTACTCCTTAACATTCTTTATTCGCAACAAAAAGATTATTACTTTTATGGCTGTAATCTATTGAATTAAATAAGAAAAACACTTTTCAAAGTCTACAAAAAAGCAAATTGATTATGAGCGAAATAAAAGAAATAATTACAGAATTAATCAAATTCCGTGATAAAAGAGATTGGGAACAGTTTCATAACCCAAAAGATCTTGCCGTTGCTCTTAACATTGAAGCTGGTGAATTATTAGAAAATTTTCTATGGAAATCTCATGAGGAAGCAAATAAAGATAAGGTCAAAGAAGAATTGGCAGATGTTTTTGCTTATGCCTTTCTATTAGCCGAAAAATACAACTTTGACGTTAAGGAAATAGTTTTAGAAAAGATTAAAAAAAATGGAGAAAAGTATCCCATAGATAAAGCAAAGGGAACTGCGAAGAAGTATAACGAATTATGAATGTTGTAAATAAGGATTTTCAAATTAATCAGTATCAATTTGACAATGATTTATTGGATGAATTGGACGAATTTCATTTTGCAAAAGAACTTTGGCCAATTGTATATCTTATTACCGATGATAAGCTAAAGGAGGCCTACGTAGGTGAAACTGCTGATACATATACAAGGATGAAAAGTCACTTAAAAAATGGTGACAAAAATCGACTAACAGTATTACATTTGATTGGTAGTCATATTTTTAATAAATCAGCAACTTTAGATATAGAATCTAATTTAATTAAATATTTAGACGGCGATGGTCAATTTAAATTGCAAAATGGCAATTTAGGATTGGCAAATCATCAGTATTATCAAAAGAAACAAGTCTATTGGGAATTGTTCAAATCTCTTTGGGATCAACTTAGGTCAAAAGGTCTTTCTAGACACTCGTTAGAGTTTATTAATAACTCTGATTTATTTAAATACTCACCTTATAAATCTTTAACAAATGACCAAAAGGATGGGTTAATGATTATTATAAACAACCTACTGAATGACAAAGCAAAACATGTAATTATTGAAGGTGGTGCAGGTACTGGTAAGACCATTTTAGCTATTTTTCTTTTTAAATTGTTAATGACGGATAGTAAAGATTTTAATTTCGCTGAGTTTGGTGATGAAGAGTCTGAATTTATTGAAAAAATACTTCAATTAAAGAATAAATTTTGGCAACCAAAAATAGCATTGGTTGTGCCCATGTCTTCTTTCAGAAAAACACTTAAAAAAGTGTTTAAAAATATAAAAGGATTATCTGGTAGTATGGTCATAGGTCCAGCAGAAGTTACAAGAAACGACTACGATATTTTAATTGTTGATGAGTCTCATAGACTGAGAAGACGTGTAAATCTCGGAGCTTATTTTGGTGCATTTGATAAGGCGTGTGAAAAATTAAATTTAGATAAATCTACTTGTACTGAAGTTGATTTTATATTGAGTCAATCTAAAAAAAATGTGTTTTTTTATGATGAAAATCAGTCTATTAAGCCTTCAGATGTTGAAAAATCAGTTTTCGATAAATTAAAATTAGATCCAAATACTCATATTGATTATTTAAAATCTCAATTCAGAGTTCGAGGAGGTAACGCTTATGTGAAGTTCGTAAATAATCTATTGAAATGTAACATTGCAGACATTGAAGGTGTTTATAATTCTAAAAATTACGAATTAGTATTATTTCGTTCTTTGTCTGAAATGATTGAGGAAATTAAGAAAAAAAATAATGAAATAGGCTTATCAAGACTTATTGCAGGTTATTCATGGCCTTGGATTTCTAAAAAAGACAAAGGTTTATTCGACATTAAAATTGATAATGTAGAATTACAATGGAATGGAGAAAATATTGATTGGATAAATTCACCAAATTCAATTAATGAAGTAGGTTGTATACATACTACACAAGGTTATGATTTGAATTATTCTGGAATTATTTTTGGAAATGAAATAACCTATAATAATGAGACTAATAGAATTGAGATAATAGAAGAAAATTACTTTGATAAATATGGTAAACAATCGGTTAAAACCAAAGATGAATTATTAAATTTCATTGAGAATATTTATAAAACAATCTTGCTAAGAGCAATCAGAGGTACTTATATTTTTGTTTGTGATGATAATTTACGAAATTACTTTTCTAAATATATTAAGACTAAAGGTTTTGTTGATGAGACAGAAGAAGTAAAGCTATTTATTGAGAAACCTGAACTTAAACCATTCATAAATGCAATCCCTCTATATGATTTAAAAGCTGCGGCTGGAGCATTCAGTGAAAATCAAAATGTTGAAGATTTAAAATGGATTAAACCTCCGAAAGATTTAAGAATTTCTGATGATTATTTTGCTTGTGAAATTGTAGGAGAATCAATGAATAAAATTATTCCAAATGGTTCTATTTGCGGTTTTAAAAAATATAAAGCAGGAACAAGAAATGGAAAAATTGTATTGGTTCAATCAACCAGTATTCAAGATTCAGATTTTGGTTCAGGATATACTGTTAAAGAATATTTAAGTGTTAAGAAAGAAGGTGTTGAAAATTTGTTCCATGAATCTATTATTTTAAGACCACGTTCTTATGATTCAAATTATGACGATATAATACTTTATGAAGATGAATTGCAAGATTTTAAAGTAATAGGGATATTTGATAGAGTTCTTTACACTAATGAATCTTAATAAAATAAAAGGAGTTTCTTTTAACAAAACCAATCCTAACCTACAACATCCAAACAATTTTAGCCAAAGGGTTAAGAATTCCAACTAAAAATTCTTAAATTAGGCTTCATTAAAATAATTACTATATTTCAATATGAAGTTTATAAAAAAAATAGGCATTGGTTATGTGCTAATGTTAGTACTCTGCGTGGTTATTATAATTGTAGCAGAATACACATTTCTTAATGGAGATGAGATGCATGGTATTTTTATAGGGCTTTGGGCACCTATGTTAATTGGCCTTATGATATTTTTTAAATTGGTAGACCATGGAAGCAAATGAATTGATCTTCTACTTTTCCATTTTTGTGGGTGTCTGTGTAGCCCTATGGATAGGCCTTATCATATGGTCGTATCATAATATGAAAGAATAAATGGGAAAAACAGGGAAAGAAAAAAACCACGCTAAACATCGTGGCAGGCACCAAGAATAAAGCCAAACATAGTAAACACCTGGCTTAAAAAGAACAAAATTAAAGCGGATAAGCAACAGCATAAAGCACGTTTAAAAGAAATTGTGCAGAAAGCCAAAGAGAGTGGTTTGTAGCAGTATTCAGTTTTCAGTACCCGTCTGCAGTCAACAGTTTTTTGATATTTTCTCTAACCTCTAACCTCTAACCTCTAACCTCTAACCTCTAACTTCCAACCTCTAACTTCCAACTTCTAACTTCTCACTTCCAACTTTATTTATCTCCTAAAATAGCTTCTCCCTTTACCAACCATGAGAGTCCGAAACTAAAAACCGCTAGGGTTTCCATCCAAAAGGTAAGCCGAAGTTTAGTATAAACAGTTTCGTCAATAACGTTTAAAAGTCCCAACAACATTACCAACAACCCGATACACATAAAGGCACCACAAATTTTGTAAATGGTATTTCTGGTCAGCTTTTGTGGCGTTCTTTCGTTTTTTGGCACATTAGATTTTGTAAATTGAAAGAAACTCATATAGGTTAAACACCCTAAGAAAATAGCCGCACTGATATAATGAAAAGCGATGCGTACGGTATTATCCGTAGGTATGGTTATGATATAGGCGTTGCTTAAAGAAGTATTGGCGGCATCAATGTTTGAGGTAGGAAAGAGGATCACCATCAACGCAAAAAAGCCAGCAATAAAAGAAATGTAGAAGTCCACCGGGTCTTTTCCCTTATAAATCATTAAAAAAATGGCCATTAGGCTTATAATAATGGTAAAAACACTCTGAGACTGGGTATAATAGTAATGGCTAATAGATTCTAACGGCGGTACGTGACCTGAATATAGATATAAAAACAGCGGTAACAACAAGGGAAGTAAGATACCTAAGAGTCCAATTAATTTCCGGAGGGTATAGGTATTATCTAACCATGGTCTATTGGTATTAAAGTCTAAACCCAGAAATTTTTTAACATCTGCTTGCATCAAATTACTTTTAGAAGTGGTTAACAGCATCAAAAGTTAAGCAAAAATTGTGGTGGCATAAAATGAAGAACTAAAAAAGGGGAAAAACCCCTGACCCCTCCGTCCGCAGTAGAAAGTGCTAAATGATAAAATTACGTTTCATTCAGATGAGCTAAACCACTTTGCGTATCCCACGCTGCATCTGGCCCGTAACTTTCGTTACGTCCTTCTTTAAAAAGGGGAGGAGCTTACTTGTTACTTGCAATAGGCTTTATGTTCTTAGTCGAAAAGCTTGAAAAGGTGATTTTATCAAAACGATGCACTTTCGTTTCATTCAGATGAGCTAAACTACTATGCGTATCCCACGCTGTATCTGGCCCGTAACTTTCGTTACGTCCTCCTTTAAAAAAAAGGGGGAAATCCCCTGACTCCTCCGTCCGCAGTAGAAGTTGCTAAATAATAAAATTACGTTTCATTCAGATGAGCTAAACTACTATGCGTATCCCACGCTGCATCTGGCCCGTAACTTTCGTTACGTCCTCCTTAATAATGGGGGAATCCCCTGACCCCTCCGTCCGCAGTAGAAGGTGCTAAATGATAAAATTACGTTTCATTCAGATGAGCTAAACTACTATGCGTATCCCACGCTGCATCTGGCCCGTAACTTTCGTTACGTCCTCCTTTAAAAAGGGGAGGAGCTTAATTGTTACGTCTCTTCGAGTGATTCACGATGCACGTGTCCCTCCCGAATCCCGAGACTTCGGGACTCGATACTTCGGCTGATGCCTCAACTCGAACTGACGCATGTCACGTCACTTCGAGTGATTTAGGACGTACGAGTACTTGGTGTAGTGAATCTAAAACAAAGGGATAATAAAGAATATGATGCTGTTTATAGTGTTGGCGTAAAATTGCCAAATGCAAAAATAACAAACCAGTATAGTGCATTAAAATGCACTATATGTAGTTTTTATTGTTTGTTAAGTAAAAAATAATATAAATAGTGTAATAAATAGCACTTATAGTGTGTTTATTATTAAAAAAGTATATATTTACATAAAAAGAGCTATATAATGCACTCACAACAGTTAATAGAAATTATAAAAGCACGTAGAGATATGCTAAATGTAACCCAAGAGATGCTTGCAGATCTTTCTGGTGTTGGTTTACGTACCCTCAAACAATTTGAAAGCGGTAAAGGCAACCCAACTTTTGAAACCTTACAAAAGCTTGGTAACGCATTGGGTATGGAACTCACCTTTACAGTTAAAGATGTAACTAAAAAATAATGAGACAAGCAGAGGTGTTATACAAAAAAGAAGCTGCAGGGTTGTTAATGCAATTAGATGATGGTAGTTTTGTGTTTACCTATTACGACTATTGGTTTAATAATGCAGATAAACCCGCTATTAGTTTGACCTTACCCAAAACGCAACAAGAATTTACCTCAAAATATCTGTTTTCAACTTTTTATAATATGTTGCCAGAAGGGTCTAACAAACAAACGGTTTGTTTTGAGAATCGAATAGATAAAAAAGACCATTTTGGCATCTTACTTACTACTGCAAAATACGATACTATTGGAGCAATAACCATTAAAAGAATAACGAACTAATGGCTTTACCAAAAATAAAATATTGTCCAGGTACGCTTGCAGCAAATTATACTAGCTATAGTAACACTATATTAAAACGTTTGTTTCAAGGAAGAAAAGTTAGTCCAATATTACCTTACGATTCGCCAACAAACAATGAACAAACAGATATGTTGTTCACAGCAAACAGAAAACGCATGTCTATTTCTGGTGTTCAAGAAAAATTCTCGGTCTTACTAGAAAAAAATAAATTGCGTTTAATAGATGAAGGAGAACAAGGACAATACATTTTAAAACCAATTCCTAACGTTGGTAAAAACGCCAGCCAAATGCCAGCAAACGAGCATGTAACTATGCAAATTGCACGTCAGGTATTTCAAATGGAAACCGCAGAAAATGCACTCATTTTTTTTAAAAATGGTGCTGCTGCATATATTACAAAACGTTTTGATGTTAAAGATGATGGCAATAAATGGGCTCAAGAAGATTTTGCTTCTTTAGCTGGCAGAACACCACAAACACATGGCGAAGATTTTAAATATTCTGGTAACTACGTTGAACTTTTTCAAATATTAAAAAAGTATACACCTGCTTATACTATAGAATCTATCAAATTATTTAAGCTGATACTCTTTAACTATTTATTCTCGAATGGAGATGCACATTTTAAAAACTTTTCATTAATTGAAACACCTATGGGTGATTTCAGATTAAGTCCTGCTTATGATTTGTTAAATAGTAGATTACACATAGAAGATAAAGAATTTGCGTTAGATGATGGCTTATTGCCGCCTAATATAGCACAGGGAAAAATTACAGAGCAGTTTTTTATCTTAGGAGAAAAAGCTGGTATTTTAAAACAACAAGTAAACAAAGTGTTTTCCGATGTATTGTCTAAACAAAATGAAGTGCATACATTAATTGAAGCCTCTTTTTTAAATGAAAAAGCAAAACGAAATTACACACAAGCCTATCAGACAAGATTAAAAAAACTAACCCGTTAATAAACTACAATTAGTAAGAATATAGTTTAATACCAAATAGAAAATGCTACTCAAAAAACATACTATTTGATACCATTTGTGTTACTCATTTTTTATCCCCCAAAATAGCTTCGCCTTTTATCAACCACGAGAGTCCAACACTAAAAACAACTAGGGTTTCTTTTCAAAGTATAAGACGAAGTTTAGTATAAACGGTTTCGTCTAGTGCACCTTCGGTTTTCATGCAAATGCCATTAAAAGTTGGTTAATGGAATTAACAATTAAGTCAACATAGGGAAGGCAAAAAATGAACTTCAATAGAAGGGGGGGAATCCCCTGACCCCTCCGTCCGCAGTAGAAAGTGCTAAATGATAAAATTACGTTTCATTCAGATGAGCTAAACTACTATGCGTATCCCACGCTGCATCTGGCCCGTAACTTTCGTTACGTCCTCCTTAATAATGGTAGAAATTTGCATGTCACGTCACTTCGAGTGATTCACGAGGTACGTGTCCCTCCCAAATCCCGAGACTTCGGTAGGGATTCGGGAGAGTAAGAAAAGAGGTTGACCCCTCCGTCCGTCTTGGTACGTACTACATGATAAAATTACGTTTCATTCAGATGAGCTAAACTACTATCCGTATCCCACACTGCATCTGGCCCGTAACTTTCGTTACGTCCTCCTTAATAATGGGGGGAATTTGCATGTCACGTCACTTCGAGTGAATCACGAGTTACGTGGCCCTCCCAAATCTCGAGACTTCGGTAGGGATTCGGGAGAGTAAGAAAAGAGGTTGACCCCTCCGTCCGTAGTAGAAAGTGCTAAATGATAAAATTACGTTTCATTCAGATGAGCTAAACTACTATGCGTATCCCACGCTGCATCTGGCCCGTAACTTTCGTTACGTCCTTCTTTAAAAAAAGGGGAAATCCGCTGACCCCTCCGTCCGCAATAGAAAGTGCTAAATGATAAAATTACGTTTGGACACCTCCCCTTTAAAAAAAAGGGGAGGAGCTTACTTCTTACTTGCGAATAGTTTTTTGTTAATACTTAAAAGTAAACGTTTACGTCTGTAAGGATCAAATTTCAACTATCGCCTCAACTTGAACTGACGCATGTCACGTCTCCCGAGACTTCGGGAAAATTACTTATTGTAAAAAATAGTAATAAAGCACATTACTACGTTTCTTATTGTAAAAAATAGCAATATTTTACAATAGCTAGATGATTATTGTAAATTTTAAATCAGGTACATATATAAATCAAGGCCATTATAAAAGTTTTCAGCCCGCAACTATCAATAAAAAATGGATGTTAGATGATATGGAATTGATACAATTGCTTTCTAAAGCTGATAGACAATTAGGTCGTTTAGATATGTATAGCGAGCACATACCAGATATTGATTTGTTTATTAGCATGCATGTACTTAAAGAAGCTACACAAAGTAGTAAAATAGAAGGTACGAAAACCAATATGGAAGATGCCTTGTTGGATAAAGAAAACGTTAGTAATGAAAAAAAAGATGATTGGGAAGAAGTGCAGAATTACATACAAGCCATGCACCAAGCTATAGAAATGTTAACAAAGCTTCCTTTTTCGTCTCGCTTAATAAAAGAAACACACAAAACTTTGTTGCAAGGAGTTAGAGGTGAGCATAAGTTACCAGGCATTTTTCGTACCAGTCAAAACTGGATAGGCGGTGCATCTATAAACGATGCTACTTTTATTCCACCAGTACATAACACCATTAATGAATTAATGAGCGATTTAGAAAATTTTGCACATAATACTGATGCCTATTTTCCTGACCTCTTAAAAATTGCCATTATACACTATCAATTTGAAACCATTCACCCGTTTTTAGATGGTAATGGACGTGTTGGACGTTTGCTGATTACCTTGTATTTAGTGGATAAAGATATTCTTAAAAAACCAATTTTATATTTGTCAGAATTTTTTGAACGTAATAAAAAATTGTATTACGATAATTTAATGACAGCAAGAGCGGACAATAACATAACACAATGGTTAAAGTTCTTTTTAGTAGGTGTTATAGAAACGGCTCAAAAAGGCGTAAAAACATTCGATGCTATTTTAAAATTGAAGCAAAATACCGAGCTAAACATTCAGACAATAGGCATCAGAGGTAATAATGCTCAAAAAATAGTGCAATATCTTTTTAAACGGCCTATGTTAGATGTTGATAATGTTATAGAAATAACGGGTGTGTCTAAAAAAACAGCATATAATTTAATAGCAGATCTAGAAGAATTAGAAATTTTAAAAGAAATAACAGGAGGTAAAAGAGATAAATTATATGTGTTTGACAGTTACCTGAATTTATTTAAATAATAGGCATATTAATACCACAAGATAAATACTTTATAAATTTCGTTACCATATTATAACCTCATTAGTAATTCGCAGATTTCTTTAAGAGTTCTAGTAAAAAGAATTCAGGTTTATCATCGGTAGTAATCTGAAAAATTTGTTTTTGGAGGCTGGCAATTTCCATGTCGTATTTAAAGTATTCGGGCGTGCCTTTATACTTCTTTTTGAGGAGTTCCATACCGTGAATTTTGTTTTCTATACACACCAGATTAAAATACTGTTTATAGCAATCATTGTTTAAATGGGGTTGTCCGTGTTCCTTAAAATGTTGTCCGAAGTAATTGGTATATCTCATACTCAAAATTACACAATAGGGCAGTAGGTCATTGTTTCATTTTGTAACAAAAAGGAAAATAATTTTTATGTCCTTTCAGAATACAAATAGCCTGAATATAAAGGCATAGCAACGCCTACCATTCTAATGACCAAAATTGTTAGCTTTGCAAAAATTAGCGACTAAAGACACTTAACAGAAAAATAAAATAATGCAAAAAGAAACCATAAAAGTAGACATTGTATCAGACGTAGCCTGTCCATGGTGTTATATAGGAAAACGCAGAATAGAAGCTGCCATAAAACAATGGAAAGGTGCACCAATTGAAGTTACTTGGCATCCTTTTCAGTTAGATCCAAGCATACCCGAAGCCGGTTTAGACAGAGAAACCTATTTGACAAATAAATTTGGCAACACAGACATGACAGCGTCCATGACCCGAATTACTGAAGCCGGAGCATCAGAAGGTATTACTTTTAATTTTGGAGACCAATGGTTAGCGGTAAACACCTTGGCATTACATCAATTAATGCAAGTAGCAGGGGAAGAAGGATTTAAAGATGTCTTAAAAGAACGCTTTTTAAAAGCCTATTTTGATGAAAACCTACATCTAAATGACATTGAAGTCCTTATTAAAGTAATGGAAGAATTCAATTGGGATGCCGAAAAAACAAAACGCATCATAGCTGATGATGCTATTGCTTATGCCGTAAAACAAGAAATAGCTCACTACCAACAACGTGGCGTTTCTGGCGTTCCTTATTTTATTATCAATGATAAGTTTGGTATCAGCGGTGCACAACCTACAAGTGTGTTTTTAGAGGCATTTGCTCAAATAGCTCCTATAGAAATTATTGGTGGTGAAGGCGAGAGCTGCGATCCTGTTACTGGAGTGTGTTAATAAAAGGGTAGGGATGGAACATAAAAATGAGAACGTCACTGCGAGGTACAAAGCAGTCTCATGAAGTGTAATACTAAACAATAAACAGATTGCTTCGTCGCATAAAAATGCTCCTCGCAATGACGTAATATTATGAAAGCAGGACATGTTTACATCCTAACCAATAAAAACAACACAACACTTTATGTTGGTGTAATTGCGTACTTAAAAAAACGTATTACACAGCATAAAGAAAAAATAAGCAAAAAATCGTTTACAGCGAGGTATAATTTAGACAAACTAGTGTATTACGAAGCTCATCAAATGATTGGAGACGCTATAGCAAGGGAGAAACAATTAAAAGGAGGAACCAGAGCACAAAAAATAAAATTAATTGAAAGTATAAATCCTAAATGGAAGGATTTGTTTGATGACGTTAGTCAATAAACAGATTGCTTCGTCGCACAAAACAACTGGAATCAAGCTCCTTTTCCTTCGGAAAGGGCTGGGGATAGTACTTTTAGCGTCTTCTACCGCCCGAATAGGTCATGGCTTCTCCTTTTCCGAATCCGTAACTAACTCCTAAGGTAAAAAAGCGACCACGTTTGCCATAATTATAAGCTTCAAAAGTATCTTGATACACATAGCTTTCTTGAATTCGCGATTCAAACAGGTCTCTAACACCTAAATTAACCATTACTTTTCCTTTGATAATCTTCTTTCTAATTCCTAAATCTAAAAAGGCAAATCCCGTTACGTCTCCTTGAACGGTTTCGTAACCCGATTGGTAAGATCCTGTTAACTCCAAATCAATATCAGCTGGCAATCCAATTTTAGAACCTAATTTTGACGACCATTGACTACCTGAAAAATCAAAAGACTTGGTTTCGAAAGTCCCGACACGGTTAAAGTAATTGAAGTTAAAATCTCCCGTAAGGGTAAGCCATTTTGTAGGATTGTATTTTCCGTTGGTTTCAAATCCGACCGTGCCGTTAGTCCCAATATTTTCTGGTGTGGTGGTGGTCACATTGTCTAAGGAAGTAGAAACACGTTCTATAACTTCTGTGGTATATTTATAGTACACACTAGAGCTTAATGCCGCTTTACCAATTTTATAAATGCTCGTTAACTCATAAGAATCTGTAAATTCTGGTTGTAAATTAGGATTCCCCACACGGACATTAAAATTATTTCTCACATTAAAGAAAGGGTTTAAATCCCATAACCTCGGTCTAAAAATCCGTTTCGAATATCCTGCTTGTAATGAAAAATTTTCCCCCACTTTATAAGAGCTATGTACCGAAGGAAAGAAATTGGTATAGTCTTGTGTATTGTTTTCATTCGTATTGGTTAACAGGGTCACTAAATTGGTATTCTCTACTCGTAATCCCGCTTTTAATCCCCATTTGTCGCGTTCAAAAGCACCTGTAAAATAAACACCCAACACCTTTTGATCGTATTCAAAATTATTAGTTAACGCCTCATTTACGGTATACACATTACTGTTATCATCTTTGTCTCTCACTTCATAATCATTACCTACATCATTAATAAGATATTGAGCTCCTGCTTCTATGCTATATTCTTCAGTAATCGGATTGGTATAATCTAACTTAAACGTATAATCAGCCTGCTGAAAATTGGTTTCCGTTTGCTGATCGTCATTCACTTCAGTTCCAGAGAGCGTAGTGCTATTAAATTGTGACGATTGGTCTTTACCAAAGAAACTACCTAAGGCACTAAAGAGTAAGGTATGATCTTCGTTATTTTCAAATTGTTTTTTATAATTCAGTTCATATTGCCATTTCGGATTTGTAGCGTCTGTGACTTCATCTCTAATCCATTTAGAAATAAGGTTATCGCTGGCATCAAAGTGGCTAAACGTAGTGGCTGACGGTTGATCTTCAATTTCATAGGCAAAATTACCCGATAAGGTAAGTACATTCAGTTCATTAATATGGTAATCGGCTCCTAAGGTGAGATTGAAAAAGGTCTCATCGCGATAGTCTTTCCCTTTGCTATAAATAACTTCGTTATTGGTCAAGTCGGTGTTCATAGATTCACTATCGCGTGGTAATGATCTATAGCCAGCACCCAACTGAGCAAACAAATTAAATTTTTCTGTCCGCCGGTTTAGGCTCAATCCAATACTATGATTATCAGGAATACCAGTATTTGCAGAAATGGAACCATTCCACCCTTTTTTATCCTCTTTTTTTAAGATGATATTTAAAATTCCCGCCGTACCCGAAGCTTCATATTTTGCAGAAGGATTGGTAATTACCTCAATGCTTTCAATCATATCTGCGGTAATGGTTCCTAAGGCATTGCTAGAGGCATCTGCCAACACAGAAGGTTTTCCATTAATTAGAATTTGCACACCAGAACTACCCCGTAAGCTGATTTCTCCTTCAATATTTACATTTACAGAGGGTACATTATTCAACACTTCTAAGGCACTAACACCAGTGCTGCTGATATCTTTACCTACATTAAATACCCGTTTGTCCAATTTAAAAACCGTTTTTGAAACTTCTGCCCGTACCGTAACTTCATCAAGTGCTTGATTGTCTGGGGCAAGGGTAATGGTACCTAAAGTTACTTTGTTATTGGTAACAGAATAGGTCGTTATGGATTTTGTAGCAAAGCCCATAAAACTGATTTCTATATAAAAGTTGGGATTGTTTATCGTCGTACTAAAGCTACCATCATCATCAGAGGTAATTCCTTTTATAATTGCCTTGCTAGTTTTATCAAAGAAAACTACTGTAGCATAAGGAACAGCTTGTTTCGTTTCGGCTTCTATTAAAGTACCCGATACTTCAATAGTGTTTTGTGAGAAACTAAAATTACAGGCAATACTAAAAAGTAGAAAAGTAAAAGTATATTTTGAGAATAATGGCATTCGTTTTTTATTTGGGTTGTTGTTTGATTTTAGCAACTTAAAATTACCTTATACGTTGGATAAAAATAGCATCAAAAATAAGATTATATTTTAAGGTATTCTGTTGTTGTTTTGTTAAAGTGGTCTTTCTTTGAAAGAAGGGCTGTGACTCTGGTTCATATGGAGTAACGAAGGATAGCGTCTTCGGTGCACATGCAGTAACGAAGGACTTCGTCCCTCGTTAAGGATATATCATCCCTTCGAGATTCTGATAAAAGAGAACCCTGAAGGGGTGATTTAATTCTGTAAGTGATAACGATAATTACGAAATATAACTAAAACAAATCCCCCTTCCTTCGGAGGGGGCTAGGGGGAGGTCATTGTACAGCGGCCCTTCAGGCATTTCTAAAATATTGATGGAAGTACTCCATATGCTATACACTAAAACAAATTCCCCTTCCTTCGGAGGGGGCTAGGGGGAGGTCTTTGTACAGCGGTCCTTCGGGATTCTTATGGTGACGCTACTAGAGGAGTTGATTAATACAAAAGGATTAAGTATATTGACTAGCAAAGTATTATAAACTAAACACACGATAACTATGGGGCAATCACTAGTAAAAAACTACATACATATCGTTTTTAGTACTAAATATAGGGCTGCATTAATACATCCTCCTTATGAACAAGAATTACATAAATACCTAGGTGGAGTTTGTAATGATCTAGAATGTCCCGTATTAATTGTAGGTGGTTATACAGATCATATTCATATCTTATGTATGCTTTCTAAAAAAATAGCATTAATGACCTTGGTTCAAAAACTAAAAGCAAATTCCTCTAAATGGATGAAAACAAAGGATAAAAGTTTAGAAAATTTCTTTTGGCAAGATGGTTATGGTGCATTTTCGGTAAATCCTTATAAAATAGACGCAATTGTCAACTATATAAAAAATCAACATGCTCATCATAATAAAAACTCATTTCAAGATGAGTACAAATACTTTTTAGAAAAAAATGAGGTGGAGTATGATGACCGATTTATATGGGATTAGTGATATAATCACTTCATGACTAAGAAAGTCCTGAAGGGACGCATTAGAGTAAGGATGGAAGCATTCCATCCGCTACTATGGGTGCCTAACGCTACTGTGAGTTCCATCCAGTGCTACTAGTAATCAGTCTAGAGAACCCTGTAAGGGTGGTGTAACACATGGATGTGTCTGTGTAACGAAGGACTGCGTCCCACGTTAAGGATATATCATCCCTTCGGGATTCTGATATTCCTGAAGGGACGCATTAGAGTAAGGATGGAAGCATTCCATCCGCTACTATGGGTGCTTACCGCTACTGTGAGTTCCAGCCAGTGCTACTAAAAATGAGTATAGAGAACCCTGTAAGGGTGGTGTAACACATGGATATGTCTCTGTAACGAAGGACTTCGTCCCTCGTTATGGGTATATCATCCCTTCGGGGTTCTGATAAAAGAGAACTCAGCAGGGGTGGTGTAATTCTGTAAGTGATAACGATAATTACGATATATAACTAAAACAAATCCCCCTTCCAACGGAGGGGACTAGGGGGAGGTCATTGTATAGCGTCCCTTCAGGCTTTACTGAAATATTGATGGAAGTACTCCATACGCTATACACTAAAAACAATCCCCCTTCCTTCGGAGGGGGCTAGGGGGAGGTCTTAATTCCCCTTAACGCGTTGCCACAATTCCGCCACTAATTTTTTACCATCTAAGGTATCTTTCGGTACTTCTACAAAAGTGACTTCTTTATTGGCATCTACTTCCATTTTATATTGAAATACAAAATTCTCAGCATCGGGTTTCATACTTAATAGTCCAAAACGAAGATCGTTATAATACAAGTCGCCATTTTTCTTGGTTATGGTGAACCAACCTTGAGAAATATGGATCATTTCTTGCACCTTTTTATTATGGATTAATTCACCCAAAAACTCATGGTTTTTAGGATAGGCTTGAAAAGAAATGGGTTGGCTGTCAAAAAACGAATAATATCCAATTAAAAACGAAGTTGGAGTATTGACATTGGCCGTCCACAATACGGTATTAAACGGTGCCGGTTTGGTAGATACTTCGGTATATTCAATTTGTTGATTGTCTAACGCATTTTCAAATTTTTGATAGCTTACTAATTTTAAGAGTAAGGTCAATGCTAAGTACGAGGTACTAATGATCAGTCCCATTCTGTTGTAATAGCTTCTTTTTTCGGAAGTTCTGTTTTGAACCATCGCTAAAATCAAAAACACTAAAAAAGGAACGGTATATAAAGGATCAATTACAAAAATACTTTTAAATGCGAGTCGGATGTCTAAAGGCCAAAAGAGCTGTGTACCCCAAGTGGTATGAGCATCGAGTATCGGGTGTGTTACAAAAGCCCAGAAAAACAACCAAGACCAATTTCTGAAATTTTTATAGGGTTCATAGCGTGTCACCAGCCACGCCATTAGTGGGGCAAATAATATGGAAAACACAATGGAATGG
Organism: Aureibaculum algae; assembly: GCF_006065315.1. Classification (GTDB taxonomy): domain Bacteria; phylum Bacteroidota; class Bacteroidia; order Flavobacteriales; family Flavobacteriaceae; genus Aureibaculum; species Aureibaculum algae. The sequence continues at coordinate 2,313,784 of NZ_CP040749.1, forward strand.
GTAAAACCTCTATGATATCGTAATGCGGTAACGGTATCTGTAAAAAAGGACGATACAATATCTAGATCAGGAATGGTACCGGCTATGGCTCCATAAAGCATGGCTTTATTTCCGATTTTTTTTCCAAGTACGACCTCACCGATGGCAGCACCTAATACAATTTGAGTAAGAGAATCCATTAAATAGACAAAATAGGTTAAGCGTTAAATGTTTAGCGTTTTAAGGCTGCAAAAATCCACAAATAAATTTACAATTACGTTAATTATTTCTAAAATCGGATTTTATTTTAAATTAGAGAATTCTCATCATTTTCATTATTTTTTTGATAAGAGCATAATAAACGCAATATTTTAACGTTCTTCTTTAATAATCTCCCTGATTTATAAACTAACGATGCCTAAACTGTAATATGGGAGAACAATTTACAAGCTTACCTTTCAAAAGAATTTTTCTTCTTTTATTTTTCGTTACGTCCATTACACACAGTCAATTTTATCATGGTTTAGATGTGGGTGTCAATTCAACCAATACTGATTTTATGGTAGGTGAATCTGTTGAACCCAGCAGATCTACTGGATTTTGGGTAGGGTATGTAGCCGAAAGAGAATTAAACGATCGCATTTTTGTACGATTGGGCTTTACCTTTAACCGAAGGTCTTTTAAGGCCATTAGCCGAAGAGGCATCAACACTTCCAATGAAAATTGGGGAATTGATGTTATTGAGATTCCCATCAATTTAGGATACTACCTTAATTTTAATAGAAGAAACCTGCAATTTTTTGTAGATGCCGGACTTAACGTCGGATATCACAATAGAGCCATTACTAAAAATGATACAGAAACTGTTTTTTTAGATATTGGCGGTGATGCAGATGTAAAACGTTTGGGCTTTGGTGCGAATGCAAGTGTGGGAGTGCTCGTTAAAAAACGGGTAAAACTCCGATTGAATTATTACAATGGCTTAACCAATATTATGAATACAGATTCTGATACTTGGAAAAATAAAACCATAGGAATTTCTATCAATTATTTTTTACGAGAAAAGGAAGTGTATTAGGGAGAAGGGAAAGGAGTGATACATGCGAAGAGAAGAGAGCATAGATATTAAAAAACGAAATGGATTATATCATACTATACATACTAATAAAACTATTTAACTAAGTTATAAAAGGCAACTAAATGACAACTAGCTACTTATCATGTAATATATCCCCTTTAACGGCTTATGTTCCAAGCACAGAAAACCCATGGAATGCCGCAAATGTACGCCACTTGCACAACCGTTTAGGTTTTGGTATTCCGTTTGCTGACATTGCTAATGCGTTGATTCAGAGTCCATCGGCTTATGTCGATCAGATTATTGATGCCGCAATGGGATTGGCACCAACAGCTTCACCTGGTTGGGCACCGTTAGATCCTGCTGATTATGCAGCGAACGGATTTACCTACAGTGAAGATGAAAATGATAAGAATAAAGAAACGGCTCAGTATGCATTTATTAAAGAATTAATAGACAATGGTGTTCGTGGACGCTTAACTTTTTTTTGGCATAATATCATAGTGACCAGAATTAGTGAATATGATTTTGCAGGCTACGCCTTTCGATATTTTCTTGCCTTACAACGCCATAGTTTTGGCAATTTTAAAACTTTTATTCATGAAATTGGCTTAGATGAAGCCATGCTTAAATTTTTAAATAGTTTTGATAATGTAGTAGGCCATCCCAATGAAAATTATGCAAGAGAATTGTACGAACTTTTCACCTTAGGTGAAGGTAATGGCTATACCGAAGATGATATTGTAAATACCGCGAGAGCCTTAACAGGATATAATGAATATGAAAATGGTGAAAATTCTCGTATTATTTTTAATGTAGAAAAATTTGATGCAGAACCTAAAACTATATTTGGTCAAACCGGTAATTGGGGCTATGACGATGTAATTAATATTTTATTTGAGCAAAGAGCAGATCTCATTGCACGTTATATCTGTGAAAGAATCTATATCGATTTTGTGAGTCCTGAAGTAGATGAAGACATTCGGACCTTAATTATAAATCCACTCGCCGCACAGTTTGTTGCAAATGGTTTTGAAATAGCTCCTATTTTAAAAACCTTATTTAAGAGTGCTCATTTTTTTGATGCCAATGCTAAAAGTGTCATTATTAAAAGTCCATTAGATTTGATTGTTCAATTTATGACTTCTACAGGGCTTGATTATGGAGACTATGACATGAATAAGGAGTCTATAAAAAATATATCCTCTTGGCTTTTCGATCAGAATATTTTGAATCCACCCACCGTTGCGGGTTGGGATGGAGATAGAGACTGGTTAAACTCAGGTACTATTACCTTTAGAGCAGGTTATTTGATTGATGATGTATTGCAATGGGCATGGGAACAAGACCAAGAACAATTTAGAGAATTTGCGATAGATGTATCAAGTAATAGCAATGATGCAGATGTTGTAGCTACGGCCATTTTTGAAGCATTAATGAATGAAATTCCCTATACCATGGATGATTATACTGTGGGTGTAGATGTATTTAAAAGTAGAGTGCCTTCCAATTATTTCGATGACAATACTTGGACCTTAGGCTTTGAAACGGCCACGCTCCAAGTCCGCGATTTATTAGAGTATATCGTATCCTTACCAGATTATCAAATTAAATAGAACTTATGTGTACAGATAAAAATTTTCATGCCAGTTGTAAAACTGAAGATCATAAGAAATGGAACAGACGTTCTTTCCTACAAACCTTAGGGTTAGGTGGGGCAGGTGCTACCTTAATGGTAAACGGAATTCCGATGGCATATGGGCAACCAACAGCTTTAACAAAAGCCTTAGGAGAGTCAAGTAGTGATAGAGTATTGTTAATCATTAGATTGCAAGGTGGTAATGACGGATTAAATACCATTGTACCTATTTATGATTATGACAGTTATGCCAATCACAGACCGACGTTAAAGCACGAAATGGCTGATATTTATAAGTTAACGGAAGAATTTGGAGTGCCTAGTTATTTACAAGACTCCATGGAAGCCCTTTGGGAAGGTGGTTGTATGAAAGTGGTAAATGGTACAGGTTATGAAAATATGAACTTATCGCATTTTACAGGAACTGATAATTTCTCCAGAGGTACGGATGATGATTTGGTAGAAACGGGTGTCTATGGACGTTATTTTGAAGATTTATATCCTGATTTTTTATTGAATTTACCCAAAGCTCCTCCAGCCTTACAAATTGGTGGTATGGGTGATATTATGTTTAAAGGAACCGATGCTAATTATTCCTTTACCATTGCCAATACAGGTCAGTTAGAACGAATTGCTTCTGATGGTACCTTATACAATGTGGCTGATGTACCTGACTGTACCAAAGGTTCTCAATTAAAATATGTACGTGGTGTTTTAAATACTACGTTAAAATATTCAGAAGTAATAAAAGAGGCAGCGGCAACGCAAACCAATACGGTTGAATTTCCTGATACTAATTTAGGTAAATCACTGTCAATTATTTCTAAAACAGTTAAAGCGGGAATGGGTACTTGTGTATATATGGTAAACATAAATGGATTTGATACGCACGCCAATCAACCCGAAAAACATCAAGAATTATTGACAGATATTTCTGAATCGGTACAAGCATTTTATTTGGATTTAGAACCAAGTGGACGCGATCGTGATGTGTTAACGATGACCATGTCAGAATTTGGGCGACGTGTAAAACAAAATGGCTCTAACGGAACCGATCATGGTACGGCTGCACCAATGTTACTTTTTGGTCCCGCCTTAAATGGTAACGGATTTATCGGAGAACATCCAAGTTTAACCAATTTAACACGCGGTGGAAACTTAAATTATACACAAGATTTTATCAACGTTTATGGTACGGTAATGCAAGAATGGCTTTGTGTAGATTCTGCAGCTATCAATGAATCGATTCCACGACCTTATGTACCTTTAGATTTAGGATTTTCTTGTAGTAGTAAAGTGACCAATCACGATTATTTAATCAGAGAAAAGTTTCAACATACGGCGATATATGATCAAGATCAGGTCGCTATTCGTATTGAAAATAACGAAGAAGGTACGTATAAAATATCCCTATTTAATATCATAGGTCAACAAACAGGCGTGTTGTTTGAAGACCGTTTAGAGGCAGGACAACATGATATTTCTATTTCAGAAAAGTGGCCACATTTAGCCGCTGGTGTTTATATTTATAATATCAATAAAGACAATAAAAATTACAGTAAAAAAATAGTAATTTCTTAATTACACAGACTATTTGTTAATTAAAATTAAAACGCTTCCTAATTCGGTAATTTCCGAAAATAGGGAGCATTTTTTCAGTATTGGACTATCCTTAATTCCTTTTTTATCGTGTGTATTCCTACAAATCACAAGGTCTTAATTGTAAATATCCTTTTTAATTTACTTCATTATAGGTAAAAATCATTACTTTTAAAATCTACATTGTTTTAAAAAAACATGTCGCTTAAATTTATATGAATCATTTGAATGTCTATTTTTAACAGTAATGGGAGCTTAAAATAAATGCATTCTACCCAAAAAATTCAAATTTTATGAAAAAGAATAGGCTTTTATTTTATTGTTTTATGTTGGTCATGACTACAACGATGTTGACCGCTCAATCTAAAAAGGAATTAAAAATGCAAAAGAAATTAGCAGAGTATGCTAAAACAAAAATACTGGTTCAAAAGGGTCAGTTTGTTTTTAAAACATCATATATAGTTACCCAAAAAGGAGATCGGACCGAGGCGATAGGTGATGGTTTACTCATTGAAGATGATAAAGCTTATGCCAATTTTCCTTTTATTGGCAATATGAATAGAGGTACGTTAAAAGGATCAAATAATATTGAGTTCAACACTTCGGAAACAGATTTTGATATAGAATACAATGACAAGCGAAGAAAAATATTTGTAAAATTTGAAGCCAAAGATAAAAATGAGAGTTATAGTATCTATATAACCATTTTAGGCACCGGAAAAGCTACGGTTCAAATTTCTTCAAGTTCTAGGGGGATTATGAGTTATGAAGGTGAAATACAAAAAGTAGTCATTTAAGAAAACTATTTTTAGTTTATAAAAGAAGTAAATAAATTCAATGCTGTATTGATAAATGAAGTATTGCAAAACTATTGAGTTTAGCAAATAAAAAAACCATTACGAAAGTAATGGTTTTTTTATTTTGAGTTTTCTCGAATGTATTATAGAGATATTATTTATGGAATAATAAGTTTCAATTTCCCCATTTTTAGGGATTGACTACTGCAACCTTAGCATCTAATTTAGCCACTAATAATAGTAGAATAATCATTTTACTATCTACCCAATTTCTCTAAAACCGGGAAGCTGAAAACGGAATAGAGTAGGCTTAAAAAAAAGAAAAAGAGATCATGGTAAAATTAGATGACAAACAATTGATGCTTGCTAGGCAAGAGTTTCATTCTTTTGTAACTCTAGGTGAAAAAGCATTCACAAAATTGAAATTTAAAACAGATTTTAAATTTTTTAAGAGCAAAGGCAATAGTTCTTTTGAAGAATTAGGTTGTGTAGGTTATAATTCGACTTTTAAAGAATTAACCGCGACAATTAGAATTAAAAAAACAAATGGATATTCAGGTAATCTTTGTACAAATGGTTCTTTTGAATATGTTCGTTTTTATTTAGATTATGAAGATGGCAATGGCTGGCAAGATATGGGCTATACCGGATTTAATGTACACGATATTCCAACAGGAAAAGATTGTGATGGTAAAAATGAAAAACCAATCGATTATGTTGTTCGTTTAAAGATTAACCCTAAAAGATATTTTTGCACCAAAGAAAACCTACCAAAAGTGAGGGCTATTCTATCGTGGAATTCAATACCAACACCTAATGACCCCAATCAAAATGTAGGTACTTATACTTGGGGCGATGTAAAGGATGAATATATTCAAATTAGTCCTTTTAAATTTATATTTCCTGACTTCCCTAAATTAGATATTGGCTTTTTACTAGAAAAGGCAATTAGTAATCCATCAATTTCACTCAATCAAATTGCCCAAAATGAAATTGGTGGAATCGACTTTTTAAATAAAGCCATTAAAGAAATTACTCCTTCTCCCTCTAGCTTTAAAGAGCTGGCTATAAATTATAAAAAAAACAAAGTTGAACCTCATCGCTTTGGTTTTAGCTTGCTTCAAAAAGCAATTCAAACGAATGATTTAAAACTAAAACAAAATATTGCAGACATTTTTGAGGCTCAAAAATATCCTTTTTTAGACAGTTTGGTTAATTTTCATAAAATGAAATGTAATACAGATTATGAAGAACTTTATTGTGTGGGTGCAGACTATCATCAAGAAGCTTTGGTAGGTACTTTTAAAATTAAAAAGTCATCTGGTTATAGCGGAGGTTTGTGTAAAAAAGGCAGTAAGGAATATGTTTCTTTTTATATTCAGGAAGAAAATAGTTGCGACTGGAAACATGCAGGTACAAGCTTTGTAGAGGTACATGATTTAAACTCTATACCTAGTAACGGTTTATCATACGCTGTGACATTGCCTTATAATTTTTCTAAATTGAAAAAGAAATGTACAGATCCTCAAGTACTAAAAGTAAGGGCTGTCCTTTCATGGAATACACCACCAACAAGTATGAATTGTTCCCATTATGGAAATGTAGTAGAATCTTATATACAAATAAGTCCAACTACTTATTCAGGTGTAGGTCCTCATATGAAAATTGTTGGAGGTATTTATACTTCTCAAATAAATGCCTTAACAGGTTTGACCATTCCGGGTGCTTATTTTGCACAAGGCGTTCATCCCGTAAAGGACGATTGCCCTTTTGGTGGTTTAATTACCATTCAAGGTGATACATTTCCAGGTCAAAAATATAAAGTGAAGGTGACTAATTTGGTTAGTGGTATTAGTTATTATGTCAATGATGATGTAATACTTGATACATATAGTGCTTTTCCTGCTATAATAGCTAATAGTTCTTATGAATATACATATCCTCCTCACGCGTTTAATACGGGTAACTATATTGCTCAATTTAAGCCTGGAACTAACGATATGTTGCTAATAACAATTGAACATCTTGATGGAACCTTCGATAGTCAAGTAATTAAAATGGATAATTCAACTTTACATGCTACCATGACAATAGATGATAGTGGTAATTGTACACACTACACTAAAGGTGATACAATTCATGGTGAATATACTGTTGATGTTGATTATCTTGATAATTTTATATTAACAACGACTGTAGATAGCACTATTGGAACGAATACGATTGCGTATGGTTCAAATAATGTCAGTGGAATGGACTTTAGTATTATCACTGCTACAGATAAAAATTGTGGCAACATACATTTAAGAGCTTACGCAAAAACGATTTGGGATAGTAGAACGAACAATAGATATATTCCAGTAAATATCACAGTATGTTTAAAAGATTAAATCTTTTTCTCAAATTGGTAAAACAGCTTCTACCCCTAGGAGCTGTTTTATTTTTACAGATCAAAATCCCCAAAAATGGGGATTGATTACCACAATAGACTGGTTTATTTTTATAAAATAAAACTTAACTTTTTAATGAACTTAAAACTTTAAATATGGAACAAACTTTAGATTATGAAAAGACCTTAATGGCACATTTGTCTGATAGTAGATTAGATAAAACAGCATTGAAAAAATATTCTAAAATTATTGCAACATTACGTAAATATGATGTGATAATTGATAGAATATGGAAATACGGAATACCCTATCCTGACGGGGTAGTAGTGCGAGGTAGGCTAGGAGTAAAAGACCTTGCAAAGTTAAAAGATGTATTTAAAATTCCAGAAATATATGGTATTGAGATTTTCCCACTTGGAATTCCATTTCCTGACTTGTTAGATGTTCGATTTAAGTTGGGAGAACAATTTCAGAAATGATGACTTTAAATACAAAAAACTCCCCTTGTGAAAGGAAGACACGGAATGATAATTTTTTGGACGGATTCCGTGTCATCCATTTGCATCCCAATTTAAGTTGCAACCTAAGCTGTAAACATTGTTATTCAAGTTCTGCTCCGGGTTTAAAAAAGGAACTAGATTCTAATGAAATAATTGGTTTCTTAAAATATGCTTGGGAGTATGGTTTCAATGCACTTTCAGTATCAGGAGGTGAGCCATTTTTATATTCTAGTTTATCGGAAGTTTTGAAGGAAAGTAAAAATATTGGATATAAAAATCTTGTGGCATCTAACGGGATGCTTCTTAAAAGTGAAAGAGCAAAAAATATATTAAAGGATATTGATTTAATAGCTGTTAGTATTGATGGTGATGAGTTGCTACACGATGAAATTAGAAATTTTAAAGGTGCATACTCTAAAATGATAGAGGGGGTAGAAATTTTGAAGGAATTAGATATAGACTTTGGTTTTATTCATACCCTCACACCTAAGAGTTGGGATTTAATTTTATGGCTTTCAAAATTTGCAAAAAATAATGGAGCAAAATTGCTTCAGTTACATCCTCTTGAGCTTTATGGTAGAGCAAAAGTAGAGATGAACACCACTAAAGTTGATCAACAATTATTACATAAGGTATATATTCTAGGAAATTTTTTAAAAAGTAAATATTATCCAGAGTTGCTTTTTCAATTGGATTTTTTGCACCGTGATAACATGGTCGAACATCCGGAATCAGCAACTTACTTTGGCACCAACTTCAATCCTGATAAAACAAATTTATCACAGGCACTTAAAACGGTTGTAATTGATGAAAATGGGACTATTTTACCCATTTCATATGGTTTTTCTGATAAGTTTAACATTGGAAATATTAATGAAATTGCTCAAAATATTGATGTTTTTGACCGATTTATAAATGAGAAGTGGGAGTCATTATATCAACTTCTCGAAGACACTTATTTCTCAATAGTTAATGATAAAGAAAATGATCTTGTTGCATGGACGGAATTAATTGTTAAAAACAGCAATAGCCATATAAATATACCGATATAATAATCTTAACCTAATTGACACACTGAAGGCAGAATTGATAAATATTATAAATCAATTACTTTGGAAGCCCTTTTAATAAGTTGAGCCGTATTTTTAACTTTAAACTTTTCGATTAAATTTTTACGATGAGAGATAGCCGTATGGTTACTAATATAAAGTTTATCTGCTATTTGTTTAGAGGAAAACCCATCTCCAATTAATCCCAATACTTCCCTTTCTCTAGATGAAATTGGATAGGACTGTTCGCTATTGGATGGGTTAAATTTTATAAGTTCATTAGATTTAAAACAATGTTCTATTTTTTCTTTTTCTGAAATATCAAAAAGATAATTTACAAGGAGGGAATAATCTTTTAATTTGTACATGAATATTTCATGCTTTATAAAAATTCTTTTTTTAAAAACATTAGTGATATGATACCTAAGGTTTAATTTTTGATAAATATGGGGTGGGGTGATAAAGGCTTTTATTTTTTCCTTAACTACTTTTGATTCTTTAAAATCGATCAGCTCAAACCAAAACTCCCAACCTTGATCAAACAACTTAGGATAATTTTCACCAATAAACTTTTTTATTCCTTCATTACAACATAAAAATTGTTCGGTTTCAATGACATAGATACTAATCATTGAATTTTTCGAAGATTCATCTGCGTTGATAATTTTCGAAATTTTTGATATTAAAAAATTCCGAGTCAAATCAAAAACCTTATGTTTTCCAATTGGAATCATTTTTAGTCGGTTATGAATTAAATTTGGGAAGATTTTAAATGTGATAACTCCTATTATCAAATCAAAAATACAATTATATCTAGCCATTGTCAAGGGGGTATTTCCCCTTTTTACGAAAGGTGTTTTCCCCTTTTCTAATCAATAGTATATCTATTAGAAGTACTACTTATGGAATTTAAACTCATTGACTGGTAAAATTGTAGAATTTAGTGGGTTTTAAAAATGAGTCTATTGATGGTACTAAGCACTTTTATTTTAAAACCGCGATATATCCTTTGTTGTATGCATCACCTATTTGGTAGGTAAAGCCATGTTCTTTTAAACAACGTGTTACTCTGTTTTTCATACCTTGAGAATTACCAGTGATAATTTGTAGGGGTAAAAAACTCTGATTTAACAATACATAATCTTCTACCAATTCTTGTACGTCAGAATAGGTAACACCATGAAGGTCCAATGGAGGTTTTCTAAAGAATAATTTTTTCATTACAAATGGTATATAAGCGTCCTAAGGGAATCACAATTTATTTATGCTTGATTTAATGTTTTCATCAAGTTTTGATAATTGGTATTATTAGGATCTAGCTGAATCAATTTATTTATAATAGGGATGGCTTTTTTAACTTCTTTCTGGTTTACATACTGAAAAGCTAAGGCATATAGTAAATCTTCGTTATTGGGATAGATTGTAATGCCTTCTTTTAATGTTTTTTCAGCAGCTTTCAAATTATTTACTTTGCCATACATTAAACTCAGGTTATAGATCACACGGATATTATCTGGTAGTAAAGCATAGGCCTTTTCCATTTCAGCAATGGCATCGTCAATCCTATTTAGTTCAGCAAGCAATAAGCCTAAAGAATAATAGGTAATTCCGAACTCAGGTTCTTGTTTAATAACCTCTCTAAATGCTTTTTCGGCGTTGTTAGGCTCTCCTAAATTATAATAGATATTGGCTAAATTACTACGAACAATATTATTATTAGGATCAATTTCTAAGGCTTTTTCATAGCCTATTTTAGTGTTTTGTAAATCACCTTTCTTTTGGTAATAAGTTGCTTTTGTGGCTTGTCCACCACTAAAATCAGCATTTATTTTTAAATAGCTCTGAAATTCCTTACCTGCTTTTTTATAAGCATCGGCATAAGTTGCTGGTATATTTGTTTCAGGCACATCACCTAAGGCAAAATAGGCTTTTATTCGAATAGATCTTTTCGCATCTTTTAATAAGGGTAATAAATACGACATAAAATCCGTTGTATTCGATTGGCTTAATACATCAAGTGTAGCACCACGAACTAAGGGTGATTTGTCATTTAAAAACGCCATAAATTCATCAAAACGACTTTGTAAATTATAGTTTTGAAGAGCCTTTACTGCTGAAGCTCTTGCAATATCTGGCTGTTTTTCATTTTGAACTAAATCAAACAACCCTTCATGTGCATTGGGTATTCCAACAATTCCCGGAGCCAATTGATCTGAAAAATGGATACTATCTGGCTGTCCATATAATTTTTGAAAACCTTGCCACGCCCATTCATTTGTCTTATCCGTATGGCATTGCACACAGGCATTAGGCGTATCATATTTGATGCTTTGATCAGGTCTCGGTATTCTAAAACTATGATCGCGTCTGTAATCATTACCCATATACGTTCTACCCACCATATGACAATTGATACATTGTGTAGCGTCTTCAAATCCTTCATGCTTATGATGCGAAGCTACATTGTATTTTGTAGGTTCGTGGCATTGCATACAGAGTTTATTGCCGTCAAATTTTAATTTTAAGGAGTGTGAATTGTGACAATCTTTGCAAGAAACACCATTGTTATACATTTTACTTTGAACAAAGGAGGCATAAACATAATCTTCATCTAATATTTGACCATCAGCATTATACGTAGGAGCTTCTAATAATTGTGGAAAATAATGGTCAAGCATCGTGCCTTCATAATTAAAATTCTCTGAAACTTGTTCACGTCTCATATGGCATCTTGCACAGGCATCTACCAATTGGTGCGAAGAAATATTAGAAGTCATGTGTAAATTACTAGCAGCAGAATCGTAGTCATTACCCAACTCCTTAACTTGGTTAATATGATCTTTTCCCGGTCCATGACAGGCTTCACAGCTTACATTAATTACAGAATATTTGGTGTCGTATTTCTTAGTAGCTTCATCATAATTTTCTCTAACATTTGTAGAGTGACAATCAGCACACATATTGTTCCAGTTCAAACCACCTCTAGACCAATGTAGCCATTCAGAATGTACTACTTTAAAATCAGGATAAAGATCAAACCAGATTTCTTTCTCAGTGTCCCATGCCGTTCTTAAGGCTTGATAGGCTCCATCAGGAAATTGAACTAAATATTGTTGTAAGGGTTTTACACCAAAGGTATAAGCGACCTTATAATCGTGATTTAACCCGTCAGGCCCTTCTGTATTCGCATAGAATACGCTATCTTTTATAAAGAACGTAGAAGTTACGCCTTGACTTTTAAATACTTCTCCTTCAAATTTTGCCAAAACAGTTTCACGAGTTGGAAGTTCCATGGCTCTATCATGATCAGATCCTTTCCAGTCTTTAAATTGGTCTTGATGGCATTCCTTACACGATTCGCTACCTAAAAAATGTGCATCGGGTATCACTTTCGTTGAAATTCCGGTAGTTTCTTTGGTTTCTAGTTTTTTGTATTTTTCTTTTTTATCCCCACAGGCAGTCAATAATAGTGTAGTAAGTAGTAGAAAAAAAGTAATTATTTTCGGCATAAAATGTAATAACAAATGAGAGGATAAAGCTATTGTAAATATAGTGAAATAAAAAATTTTGCTTTTTTTAATTGAATTTATTTATGTGCATTAAAAGTTCTTCTTTTATGAGTGACAGAAGGCGTATTTATTTTTAACTTTACATTTCAAATCATTAAAATAAAAATGAATCTACAGCCTCAAGTAATTACCCTAAAGAATAGTAAAGGATTAGCAGCAGAAATTTCCAATTTAGGAGCTTCTTTATTAAGCTTAATAGTACTTGATAAAAAGAATAATCCTATTAATGTTGTTGTGGGTCTGGAGAAGCCTGAAGCTTATTTTGGTCAAGAATATTTGAATAATTATAATTGTTTAGGAGCTTCAGTGGGCAGATGGGCAGGTAGGATATCAGGTGGTAAATTTGAAATAGAAGGGAAGGAATATCCGCTTTACAACGAGGATGGTGTGCATCTACATGGTGGCAAAGAAGGTTTTAGTAAGAAATATTGGAACATTGAAAAGCTTACAAAAAATAGCGTCACCTTATCTTATGTTAGCGTGGATTTAGAAGAAGGTTATCCCGGAAATTTAAAAGTTTCTGTACACTATGAGCTTACGGAGAACAATGCGTTAAAAATTGTGTATAAAGCGACAACCGACAAAACAACTCCCGTAAATTTAACCAATCATTCTTATTTTAATTTGGAAGGATATGGATCAGTTTTGGATCATGAATTGAAATTGAAAAGTAATAAATATGTAGAGCTGAATGAAAAGTTATTGGTGACCGGTAATTTTATTGAAACCAATAATACAAGCTATGATTTTTCGGATAAGTCTATTCTAGGAAAGGAAGGTTTTACAGGTTTAGATGATGTTTTTGTGTTGAATGCTGATGCTTCTTATAAGGCGGTTTTATCATCATCAAAAACGGGTATAGAAATGAAAGTACAAACCAATCAGCCAACGCTTGTAGTGTATACACCAATTCAATTACCTGATTTAACGTATAAAAATAATGCCAATTTCACCAAATACTCAGCCATTTGTTTTGAAGCTGAGGCGTATCCTGATGCTCCAAATCAGTCTGATTTTCCGTCTGCTTTGTTACATCCTGGAGAAACCTATTTGAATGAAACCATTTTTGAATTTTCAATACAATAAAGTGTCATTTTAAGCAACCAATGTTACATATTAAATTAAATTAAAAAGTAACTTTACGGTCTTATTCTAAAATTTGTCTGCAATGGAAGATATGATCTTTTATGATAGGATGCAATTTGCATTTACTATAACATTCCATTATTTATTTCCCCAATTAACCATGGGCTTATCCTTAATGATAGTCTATTTTAAATGGAAATTCCTAAGGAGCAAAATTGAAAAATATAACGATGCCGCGAAATTTTGGATGAAAATATTCGCACTCAATTTTGCCATGGGCGTAGTTACCGGAATTCCCATGGAGTTTCAATTTGGTACCAATTGGGCAAAATTTTCAGAATTAACAGGAGGTATTATCGGTCAGACACTCGCCATGGAAGGCATGTTTTCTTTCTTTTTAGAATCCTCGTTTCTAGGACTCTTTCTCTTCGGAGAGAAATTACTTGGTCAAAAACTCCATTTCTTAACGGGGTTTTTAGTGTTTTTAGGATCATGGGCAAGTGGTTATTTGATTATTGCCACACATTCTTGGATGCAATTTCCAGTGGGTTACGAGATCTTAGAAAACGGGAAATTTGTTTTAAATAATTTTGGAGCATTGTTTTCAAATCCTTGGTTAATGCCAGCCTATTTGCATAATCAATTGGCCTCAGTAATAACGTCATCATTTGTAGTAGCGGCTATTGGAGCATTCTATTTATTAAATAATAAACATAGTGAGTTCGGAAAGCTCTTTGTAAAAACAGGAGTTATTTTTGGATTAATATCAAGTGTACTTGTGGCGTTTCCAACAGGAGATTGGGTAGCTAAAAATGTAGCGAAACATCAACCTGTAGCATTTGCGGCTATGGAAGGAATTTTTGAAACGGAAACAGGAGGGTCAGAAATTGTATTGATTGGTCAACCTGATATGGAAAATAAAAAGTTGGATAACAAAATAGCAGTGCCTAATGTGTTGAGTTTTTTAACCTATCAAAATTGGGAAGCCGAAATTAAAGGATTGAATGAGTTTGATGAAAGCCTACATCCTACTAATGTACCCGGCTTGTATTATTCTTATCATATAATGGTAGGTTTGGGTACGCTTTTTATTGGATTAATGGCAATTGCAGCACTGCAATTATATCGTAAGAAGCTTTATAAATCGAAATGGATACTTTGGTCTATTTTATTTATGCTGCCCTTTCCTTACATTGCAAATACAACAGGTTGGTACACGGCAGAATTGGGTAGGCAACCTTGGCTGGTTTATAATTTATTAAAGACCTCAGAAGGCGTATCGCCTACAGTTTCATCTGGTAACACGTTATTTACTTTATTAGGTTTTATTGGTCTTTATTTGTTATTAGGACTTTTATTTTTAATGTTGGCCGGTAAAATTATCAATAAAGGGCCAGAAACCTCAAATCACTAATTATGGAGTTATTTTGGTATATCGTTTTAATGATCATGCTTACCGTTTATATAATTTTAGATGGTTATGATTTTGGTGCAGGTATTGTTCATCTCTTTTTTGCAAAAGAAGAAAAAGATAAAAAAGCAATTACAAATGCTATCGGTCCATTTTGGGATGCCAATGAAGTTTGGTTAATCGCTGTTGGTGGGGTATTGTTTTTTGCCTTTCCAACATTATATGCTTCTTCGTTTAGCGGATTTTATTTACCTCTAATTATGATTTTATGGTTGCTTATTTTTAGAGCAATTGGTTTAGAATTAAGAGGGCAAGTCCACAATAAAATGTGGGAAGCCATTTGGGATAAAGCCTTTGGCATTGCAAGTCTATTATTAGCCTTATTTTTTGGTATTGCATTAGGTAATGTGGTCAGAGGCGTAAATTTAGGAATGGTAACAGACGGTGTTTCCACAGTAGAAGCCCATTATTTCTTTTTACCCTTATGGAACCCTACCTTCAGTCCCACAGCAGAACATTTAGGCATTATTGATTGGTTTACAGTGTTATTAGGATTGGTGGCCGTTGTAGCATTAACCATACATGGTGCCAATTGGATTATCTTTAAAACGAATTCAGGACTGAATCAAAAATTGAGAAAAGTTGTATTTAAATTGAATTTTGTACTCTTAGCCTTGGTAATTATTTCATTATCTGTTTGGCATAATATTGAACCGAATCCATTTCATAATTTTATGGAATATCCATGGTTTTGGATTTTCCCACTGATAACTTTTACAGGATTGTTAGGATTGTTTAAAGTGAAATCATTCAAAAAAGAGGGAATAGGATTTTTGTTTTCCTCATTGTTTTTATTTGGAGGATTAACCACCACAGTAGCTTCTATTTTTCCAAAAGTTTTACCATCTACAAATACCGTCAATCCATCATTGACAATTCAAAATGTTGCGGCACATGAATATGGTTTAACAGTAGGTGTTTATTGGTTTGTAATTGCTGCAATATTAGTGGCGGTGTATATGTTTATTCAATATCGCGTTTTTAGCGGAAAAATGGATGATGTAGGGTATGGAGAGCACTAGATAAATTGTTCTAATTTGAATAATTCACCGATGGCTTTGCCTCGGGGTTTCTGATTCACCTCTACTTGGGAGAGGTCAGAAATGGCATTTACGGCAGTTTTGGGTGAGGTAAAATGAAAAATTTCAAGAAATTATTTATTGAGAAATACTATTTTCTTATGACAGATACTTTAATTTCAATCATCAGTATTTTTATGGGCATGTTAGGGGCAAACCTTTTAAGCCTTCTAATTAAAAAATACAGTCTAGGGTTTACTGCAAATACCATTACGGGAATTTTTGGGAGTATATTTTTTATAAAATTTATAAGTAGGCTTGGTTTTGATCCCATTACTATCATGCAAACAGGAGAAGTAAATATCACATTATTTAGTATTAATATGTTGGTCTCCTTAACTGGTGGAGCCGTTGGATTAATACTAGCGAAACTCATTATTAAAAAGCTGAATAAAGGGTGATTGTAATGTAACTGTTGTTACGTTGAATTATAACAAGGAACGTAATTTTACATAATAATCAAAATCGAAACCAATGAAAAAGTACACTATTTTAATGGCATTCTTTCTATTAATAGGGGTAACATCTTGTAAATCTGACACCAAAAAAGATACGGCAAAGGCAGCACAAGAAACACAACAAGTTCAAGACTCAATTTATAAGACGACAGGATTAAAATATGCCATGAGTACGAAAGCTACGTTGGGTAAAAATTTAATGGGAGCCATCCAAAAAAAAGGAACAGAACATGCTCTTGAATTTTGCAATACGAAAGCGATTCCGTTAACAGATAGTATGGCTGTGGCTCAAAAAGCAATAATTAAAAGAGTTTCAGACAAACCTAGAAATCCAAATAATCAAGCCAATACAGAAGAGTTGGGGTATATAAAATCGTTTAAAGATCAATTAGCTGCTGGTCAACAACCCGAAGGTATTGTTAAAAAGAAAAACGGAAAAGTACATTTTTATTATCCAATAGCAACCAATCAAATGTGTCTGCAATGCCATGGTACACCAAATGAACAGATTAAACCACAGGTAATGACCATGATTGATAAACTCTATCCAGAAGACAAAGCCAAAGGATATGCAATCAATGAAGTGCGTGGAATCTGGAATGTAGTTTTTGAAGAGGGTGAATGATATATCATTTTTATAGAGTGGAAATTTCTCTCCTTTTTTCTGGGGGAGAGCATTTACTGAATAGGTTTCAGTATGCCCTAACGCCCTTTTTGTATTAAAAACAATTAAAGGGTGAAGGGGTACTTTATAAGATGGTCACTTGCTTATCATTACGAAAGTTTACCAACAATTAACTTTCGTCTTACTTCTAATTACCTAAGTAACAATAGTTACAACTTAGGTTAAATAAAAAACTGAATTTTACGGAAGCAAATCATTTTTCATCAAACTGATGCAAATCATTTTTCAATGAAATGTAATGCTATAATTTTACAAGTAAATAACCAACCAATGGCAAAAATAGTAATCTTAGGAGCTGGTATTTCAGGACACGTTGCAGCCTCGCATTTACGCAGAAAACTATCTAAACAACATGAAGTTGTAGTCGTTTCACCTAACAGTAATTACCAATGGATTCCCTCTAACATTTGGGTGGGTATTGGTAGAATGAAAGCAGAACAAATTTTATTTCCACTAGAGCCACTTTACAAAAAGAAAAACATTGGTTTTAAACAGGCAAAAGCGGTTTCTTTTCATCCTGAAGGTGACAAAGAAGTTACCAAGCCTTATGTAATGGTTGAATATGTAAAGGGAGAAGATAAAAATACTTTTGAAAAAGTAACCTATGATTTTCTAATAAATGCTACAGGTCCGAAATTGGCATTTGATATGACCGAAGGCTTAGAGCCAGGTAAAAATAAAGCGTATTCAGTGTGTACCTATGGTCATGCAGAACATGCTTGGCACGGATTAAAAGAACTTATTGAAGAAGTTAAAAAAGGAAAAAAAGCTAAAATTTTAATTGGTACGGGGCATGCCAAATCAACCTGTCAAGGTGCAGCATTTGAATATATTTTAAATGTTGAACAAGAATTAAGAAGACATGATGTAAGAGAGATGGTAGAAATAACTTGGATTGCCAATGAATATCAATTAGGAGATTTCGGTATGGATGGTATGCTATTGAGTTATGGTAGTAATATTATGAAGTCTAACGAAATGATTGAGATGATTTTTGAAGACCGAGGGATCAATTGGATTATTGGTGCGGGGGTTAATAAAATTGAAGATGGTGTGGCTCACTATGAAACCTTGGATGGAGAATACAAAACAGAAACCTATGATTTTGCCATGTTGATTCCGGCATTTTCTGGTCATGGCTTTAAAGCATATGATAAAGAGGATAAGGATATTACGGAGAAATTATTCAAAGGTTTTATGATTGTTGATGCTGATTATACACCAAGACCATATGAAGAATGGACGGTACAAGATTGGCCTGAGACCTATCAGAATCCGTCTTATAAAAATATTTTTGCTCCTGGTATTGCATTTGCACCACCACATGCTATTTCTAAGCCAAGAGTAAGTAAAAATGGGACAGCAATCTCTCCAGCACCACCAAGAACAGGAATGCCATCGGGCATCACTGCAAAATTGGTAGCGGAAAATATTGTAGATATTATAAATGGTAAAAAAACATTGAATCATAAAGGTTCTATGGGTAATATGGGAGCTGCTTGTATTGCCTCTGCGGGTTTTGGAATGACAAAAGGGAGTGGAGTAAGCATTACAACCTATCCTATTGTACCTGATTATGTAAAATATCCGGATACTCAAGGTAGAAAATTAGGAAAAACCTTTGGTGAAATAGGATTGGCAGGACACTGGTTAAAATTAACCTTACACTACGCATTTATTTATAAAGCGAAAATGAAACCATTTTGGTGGTTAATACCGGAATAATCTCCGGTAGTATGAAAAATAATAAGTACATCAAGAATAGCATAAAAATCTAAAAAACCATGACACAAAGAATCTCAAAAACAAAGCGTTTTATAATGATGAATCCCATTATTCAATTCTTTAAATATATTTATTTAAGTATTAAAATACTAGTGGTTGTTGCAGGTGGACATGGGGGGACTAGAAATAAAGTTTAATAATTTGGTTATTTAAGGGTCTTCGGATTCTTTCATAATAAGTTGGTTGATTTTTGGAGGCACCTTACCCATGTGGTAAGGTGCTTTTTTGGTAAGTAAACGTTAAGGATAAAATGGTTTTAGAGGGTGAATTAAGTCATTTAGAAACAGTTTAACATTAAAAAATGAGGTATTAAAACGGCTGTGAATCACTAATGGTGTTTTAAATCATATCTCAGTAACATAGGTTACTTTCAATTGAAGTAACCACAACTATTTTTGCATTAAAATAAATTAGAAATGAAGCAAATACTATATACTTTAATTTTGATACTAATACCGTTACTATCAAATGCCCAAGAAGTAAAATTAATAACGAAAGAAGAAGTGATCGCTAAGGTGAACGATCAAAACAATAGCTTAAAAATGGCAGAGCAAGATGTAAAGGCAGCTCAAGGTGATTTTAGGCAAACCAATGCGATTCTATTGCCAACCATTGGCGTTTCTCATACCGCAATGTCAACCACAAATCCCTTAATGGCTTTTGGGTTTAAACTCAATCAAGAAGTTTTAACTCAAAATGATTTTAATCCGGCTCTATTAAATGACCCTACCACAGTTCAAAATTATGCGACGAAAATAGAGGTACAACAACCGGTATTAAATTTTGATGGATTTTACCAACGTGGTGCTGCAAAAGCAAAATTAAAGGCTACTGAACTGCAATCAGAACGTACTAAAGAATATATGTCTCTAGAAGTTGAAAAAGCCTACATGCAATTACAATTGGCTTATAAAACAGTTGAAGTGTTGCAAAAAGCACAAGAAACAGCATTGGACAATCAACGTATTGCAGATAATAGTTTTAAACAAGGCTATATGCAAAAGGCAGATGTGTTAGCAGTTGAAGTCCGTGTAACAGAAATTGAAAATCAATTACAATATGCTAAAAGTAATATTGCCAATGCTTCAAACTACTTGTCGGTTTTAATGAATGATGATAATGAAAAGATTTTAAAACCTATAGATTCATTGACGGTTGCTGTAGCCATGATATCAGACAATAGTGTGCTAAACAATAGAAAAGACATACAAGCTTATGAAAAGGCATCGTTGGCTTATGAAAAAATGTATAAAGCTGATAAAATGAGCTTTATGCCAAGGTTAAACCTATTTGGAAGTTATGAATTGTATGATGATGAAATCTTTAAAGGAGATGCTGAAGGATATCTTATTGGAGCCGCATTGAGTTGGAACATTTTTGAAGGTTCAAAACGTTTTGGAAAAACGCAAAAGAGTAAAGCAGATTTTGAAAAATCGAAATTTGAAATGGCTCAATATAAAGCCACTAGTTCTTTAGAACTTAATAAAGCCAAACGCAACTTAGAAGATGCCAAAAACAATTTAAAACTTTCAAAACTAGGAGTAGAGCAATCTCAAGAAGCATTGCGTATTCGGACAAACAGATTTAAGCAAGGTCTCGAGAAAACATCCGATTTGTTAATGGCAGAAACACAATTTGCACAAAAACAATTAGAATATTACGGCACCGTATTTAATCACAATTATGTATTGAAATATGTCGAATTTTTGACAAAGTAATAGCATCATCAAATTAATTAATAGCAATAGCTAAATCAAGGAATCAAAGAACCACGAAGAATATAAAAACAAAAATAAAAATGAGAAAATACATTCAAATAACCATAGTAACAGTCCTTTCGCTTTTTTTAGCGAATTGTGGAAGCGAAGAAAGCAAAACCAGTGCTGATAATTCAACGCCTATTGCTGTAAAGGTGAGTAAGACTACCGAAGCTGGTGGTCAGTTTATTACGGTAAGCGGGAAAATAGAAGCCACTAATAGTGCCGATTTAAGTACCAGAATGATGGGGTATGTTAATAAGGTATATGTTAAGGTTGGCGATAAGGTTAAGAAAGGTCAACTGTTGGTTTCAATTAACAATGCGGATTTACAAGCGAAAAGAGCACAAGTAAACGCAGGTATTACAGAAGCTACCGCAGCTTTTAATAATGCTGAAAAAGACTATAAACGCTTTCAAAGTTTATTTGCAGAAAAAAGTGCATCGCAAAAAGAAATGGATGATATGACGGCTAATTTTGAAATGGCAAAAGCACGTTTAGAATCTGCAAATCAAATGAAAAATGAAATTAATGCACAATTCACCTATAGTAATATGATAGCACCTTTTAACGGTGTGATAACGAGTAAAAATATTGATGCGGGTGATATGGCAAATCCAGGAATGCCTCTAATAAGTATAGAAACTCCTGGTAAATTTGAAGTAATGGCCATGGTGCCAGAAACAGAAATTTCACAGATCAATAAGGGAGCAGACGTTGCTGTATTAGTGAAGTCAATTGGAGCTACACTAAAGGGTAAAGTTACAGAAGTTAGCACATCAGCAAAAAATACAGGGGGTCAATATTTAGTTAAAATTGGTTTAGATAAAACAGAAGTAGCTATTCTTTCTGGAATGTTTGTTAGTGTTCAATTTCCGATTGAAAAACAAACTAAAAATCAAGCCATTTTAATACCTATTGAATCCGTGATATCTAAAGGTCAATTGTCTGGTATTTACACAGTAAGTGAGAGCAATACAGCATTGTTACGTTGGTTGCGTTTAGGGAGAACCTATGGAGATCAAGTGGAAGTATTATCAGGTTTAAATGCTGACGAAGCATATATTGTTTCCGCGGAAGGTAAACTTTATAATGGAGCAAAAATTAGTGTACAGTAACCAAACAAGGAAAGAAGTAAGAATTATTGCGTTAAGGATAAAAACGACATCCTTTTTACGTCAGTTCGAGTGAATTTGCCTAAGCAAATTTGTATCGAGAACAAGTAAAAAGATACAGTGGATAGCCTGTTTAAACGCCCAAAAAATAAGTAAAAAATGAAAGAAGGAATCGCAGGTAAAATTGCCAAAGTCTTTATGCAATCGAAATTAACAGTACTGTTAATGATTGTATTTATGGTTGTTGGTGTTTATAGTTCGTTTTTAATTCCACGTGAGGAAGAGCCACAAATTGATGTGCCTATGGCAGATATTTTTATAGGATATCCTGGGGCTAGTCCTACCGAAGTAGAATCACGTGTTATCAAACCATTGGAGCAATTAATTTCTAATGTTAAAGGGGTAGAATATGTGTATTCTACAGCGATGAAGGAGCAAGGTATGGTCACTGTTCAGTTTTATGTAGGTGAAGATATAGAGCGTTCGTTTGTAAAATTATACAACGAAATTAATAAGCATATGGACAAAATGCCAGAAGGCGTAACGTTTCCGTTAGTAAAAACACGTGCTATTGATGATGTACCTATGCTTGGTTTAACACTATGGAGTGAGAATTACGACGATTATCAATTAGGCCAAATGGCTGATGAACTAGAGGAGGAAATTAAAAAAGTAAATGATGTTTCTATAACCCATAAAATAGGAGGTAGAGACCGTCAATTGCGTGTGGTTTTAGATAAAGATAAATTGGCTGCAAGTGGTTTAGATTTTTTATCAGTATCTGAAATGATAAAGGCTAATAATAGCCAATTGAATTCTGGTAGTTTTGATAAAAATGATACAGAGTTTCTTATAAATACCGGAAAATTTTTACAAACCGTTACAGATATTGAAAACTTGGTTGTTGGAGTGCAACAAAATCAACCAATTTATTTAAAACAAGTAGCAAAAATTATTGATGGACCTGAAGTACCTCAAAATTATGTGAGTTTAGGTTTTGGAAAAGGGAGTGAGAAAGCATCGGATTATAAATCTGATTATCCAGCAGTAACCATTTCTGTCGCCAAAAGAAAAGGTGCAGATGCCATGAAAATTGCAGAATTAATTATTGATAAAGTGGATCATTTACGTACCTCATTGATTCCAGATGATGTACATGTTGAAGTTACTAGAAATTATGGAGAAACAGCATCTCATAAAGTTTCTGAGTTATTGTTACACCTTATAGGATCTATCATAGCGGTAACGTTTGTAGTAATGCTTGCCATGGGCTGGCGTGGTGGTTTGGTGGTATTTTTATCTGTGCCTATTACATTTGCATTGACGTTGTTAAGTTATTATATAATGGATTACACGTTAAACCGAATTACATTATTTGCTCTGGTTTTTGTAACGGGTATTGTGGTCGATGACTCCATTATTATTGCGGAAAATATGCATAGGCATTTTAAAATGAAGCGTTTACCATTTAAACAAGCGGCTTTGTATGCTATTAATGAAGTTGGAAATCCGACTATTTTGGCAACGTTTACCGTAATTGCTTCCGTGTTACCAATGGCTTTTGTTTCTGGGTTAATGGGACCTTATATGGCACCAATGCCAATTGGAGCATCGATAGCAATGATTTTGTCGCTGTTTGTAGCTCTAACCGTTACACCGTATTTGGGTTATATATTTTTAAGAGAAAAAACTAAAAAAGGACAACCAGAAAAAGTTGAAAAGCCTTTAGAAAATACAATCATTTACCGTTTGTACAACAAGTTTGAGCGTCCATTAATGGAAAGTAAAGCAAAACGTTGGATATTTTTAGGAGTTACATTTGTGGTGTTATTAGGTACGATGCTGCTGTTTTTCACCAAATCGGTAGTGGTGAAAATGCTACCTTTTGATAACAAAAATGAATTTCAAGTGGTAATTGATATGCCAGAAGGCACAACATTAGAGCGAACAGGTGTTGTAACACAAGAAATTGCTCAATATTTATCTTCACGTCCAGAGATTGTAAATTATCAAAATTATGTGGGTACATCGGCACCTATTACATTTAACGGTTTGGTACGTCATTACGATTTACGTGGGGGTAGTAATATGGCTGATATTCAAGTAAATTTAATTGATAAAAATGACCGAACAGCACAAAGTCATGATATTGCTAAATTATTGCGTCCAGATATTCAAAAAATAGCTTCAAAATTCAATGCCAACGTGAAATTAGTAGAAGTCCCACCAGGACCTCCTGTAATGTCAACCATTGTAGCAGAAGTCTATGGACCGGATTATAATGAGCAAATAAAAATTGCTGATAACATTAAATCAATTTTAAATAATACAGACGATGTTGTAGATGTAGATTGGATGGTCGAAGCTGATCAGACAGAATATCAATTTGAAATCAACAAAGAAAAAGCCATGTTGTATGGTGTGGCACCAAAGCAGATTGCTTATACAATGAATATGGCGTTATCTAATAGAGCCATTACCACATTATATGATGAAGATGCGATTAACCAAGTGGGATTAGTTTTAAGTTTAGACGAAAAAGAGAAATCGACCATTACGGATATTTCTCAACTTAAGGTGAAATCTAAACAAGGAAATATGGTTCCTATTGCCGATTTGGTCACAATTAAAGAAGCCGTAAGTGCAAAAAGTATCTTTCATAAGAACCAAAAACGAGTGGTATATGTGATGGCTGATATGGCGGGTGTATTAGAAAGTCCTGCGTATGCCATTTTAGGTATGGAAGAAAAGTTAAAAGAGATTCCATTACCAAAAGGCTATGAAATTAATGAAATGTACTTGGGTCAACCTGAATTTGAAGATAACTATACCGTAAAATGGGATGGGGAATGGCAAATTACCTTAGAAGTGTTCAGAGATTTAGGAATTGCATTTTTAGGTGCTATTATCTTGATTTATATTCTAATTGTTGGATGGTTTCAAAACTTTAAAGCACCAATTGTGATGATGGTGGCTATTCCTTTATCATTGATTGGAATTATTCTAGGACACTGGATTATGGGGGCGTTTTTTACAGCAACTTCATTTATAGGTATGATTGCCTTAGCAGGTATTATGGTGCGAAATTCAGTGCTGTTAATTGACTTTATCAATCTAAGGACGGCAGATGGCATTCCCTTAAAGCAAGCAGCTATTGAAGCGGGAGCAGTGAGAACCACACCTATTTTATTAACGGCCGGAACAGTAGTTATTGGAGCCTTCGTTATTTTGTTTGATCCAATTTTTCAGGGGTTAGCCATATCATTAATGGGTGGAACTATTGTTTCTACAGTGTTGACTTTATTAGTAGTGCCTTTAGTGTATTACATGATAGAGAAGAAAAAATGGGAACATGTTGGAGATATTGAAGCTGGAGGTACGGAAACAAAAGAAATTGAATTGAAAGGCAAGGAGTAGTATAATCTAATCGCATTGGTCAATTTATTAGGGATTTAAGATTCATATGATTTCCTTTTTAGTGAAAAGGTTAAGTATAAACAAAAAAGAATAGAGACATGAAACTATTAATAATTACCGCAGTATCAGCTTTTGAAAAAGAGATCAAAAGCATATTAAGAAAAGCTGAAGTTAAAGTTTTTTCATATCAAGAAGTTAAAGGGTTTAGAGATAATTCTGAAGAATCTGTGGGTTCTAACTGGTTTGCTGGTGAAACAAATGAAAGAGAATCATTACTGTTCTATGCTTTTGTGAAAAAAGAGAATGTAGATCACGTGTTTTCTTTGGTAGAGAAATTTAACAACGGACAAGAAACACTATCAAAAGTTCATTTGGTAGTTATGGATATAGAACGATCAATTTAATTAAAAAAAAGAAAGATATGTTACAGAATTATATGAATGCTATTGTTGGGGTCATTATTATGGCCAGTGTTTTATTGGGGATGTTTGTACATCCAAATTGGTTATGGTTCACCTTATTTGTAGGAGCTAATTTATTTCAATCTGCCTTTACGAAATGGTGCCTTTTAAGTAAAATACTTATGAAACTAGGCGTAAAAGAAGAAGGTGGCGGCTGTAAAGTATAATACTATTTTTTTACGCATCAATTAGAATTATACTACTCCGTTTCTATTGTCTATTCTAGCAGCGTAGGTAACGGAAAATTAGAATCTCTAATTTTAATTTTAAAAAAAATACGGAAAGTGGTTTTTACAATGATTTACGGTCAGTTCGAGCGGAGTCGAGAACGTTAAGATCAGCGTTTCTTTTGTGAAGTAAATTAGTAATTGATTATAAGGTTTAATTGATAACTTTATCAGTATGTAATCATTGTATAAAAAAAGTACCCATTTATAAGTTAAATGGGTACTTTTTTATTTTTAAACATGTAATGTTTTACTATAGAATTGGGGCTCCTATCTTATTTAAAGTTCGCAATACCATCTTCAAGCCATTTCAAGTATTCATCGGCGTCTGGTGTATAAGCAACAGGCGTATTTAGATTTTCTTCATCATGGCCCATTAGAACATAAAAAGGTTGTGTATTCGCTTTAAAACGAATGGTTTGAAATTCACTCCATTTTTGACCAATATATTTTAGTTTTTTACCAGGTCGTAATTTTGAGTCAACTTGCTCACCTTCCGGTAATGGACGTTTATCGTCAACATAAAGAGAAATTAAGACTACGTCATTTTTTAACTTATTTAAAATTTCAGGTTTCGGCCAAACGTTTTGCTCCATTTTACGACAATTAACACATGCCCAGCCTGTAAAATCTAACATCACAGGTTTACCTACTTTTTTAGCATAAGCCAATCCTAAGTCATAATCATTAAACGCTAATATATCATGTGGAGCTAATAAATGTGCTCCTTCAGGTATTTCTGTAATGGTTGATGCACCTCCAGATTTTGAGTTACCAACACCATAAGGTGATTCACTATAGTCCAATGGTGGAGGGAAGGCTGAAATTATATTTAGTGGAGCTCCCCATAAGCCAGGAATCATATAAATGGTAAAGGTTAAGGCTACCAACCCTAAACTCAATCTGCCTACTGAAATATGAGGTAAAGGAGAATCATGTGGTAATTTTATTTTTCCGAATAAATAAAGTGCTAAGGTTCCAAAAATAGCGATCCATATGGCAATAAACACTTCACGTTCTAACCAATGTAATTGTAAAACTAAGTCGGCCTGAGATAAGAATTTAAACGCCAATGCTAATTCTAAGAATCCCAATACAACCTTAACGGTATTTAACCATCCACCAGATTTTGGTAATGAATTTAACCATCCAGGGAACGCAGCAAAAAGGGCAAAGGGTAGGGCAATGGCTAAAGAAAAGCCAAACATACCAATAACTGGTGCAAGTCCACCTTTAGAAGCGGCTTCTACCAATAAAGTTCCAACAATTGGACCTGTACAAGAAAAGGAAACAATTGCTAATGCTAAAGCCATAAAAAAGATGCCTATAAGTCCACCTCTGTCTGCTTGATTATCAATTTTTGTCCCCCATGAACTTGGTAAGGTTATTTCAAAAGCACCTAAAAAGGAAACGGCAAAAATAACCAAGAGTAAAAAGAAAATGACATTAAACCATACGTTGGTGGCTAAGGCATTTAAAGAATCAGCACCAAAAATACCAGTCACAGCGATTCCTAATATTAAATAGATTGCTATGATTGAAATTCCATAAATAACTGCATTTCTAATTCCTGCTGCTTTCGATTTACTTTGTTTGGTAAAAAAGCTAACCGTCATTGGAATCATAGGAAACACACATGGTGTTAATAGAGCCGCAAAACCTGATAAAAAGGCGATAAAAAAGATTGTCCACAATCCTCTTTGCGATTCTTCTTTCGGAGTATCACTGTTTACAGCATCGGTGGTTGTGTTTTCTAATTTTTCAATTTCGGCATCTGCGGTAGCAATTACTTTATCAGAATCGGGGGTTACGGTATTCTTGATATTAAAATTAAAATCTTTTATAGTTGGAGGTGTACATTGTACATCATTACAGGCCATATATTCAACCTCTCCTTTTACAACGGATAACTCGTTATTTAAGATTCTAATACGTTGTTTAAACTCAGCTTTGGTATCAAAATATTTAATTTTCATTTTGAACACAGCATCATCTACGGTATGTCCTTCTTCTTCAGAAGTATTTCCTATCAACTCAAAATCATCATTGGTATAAAAAGTAAATGTTGTAGGTATAGGGCCATCTTCTGGTACATTTTGAGCATATAAGTGATAGCCAGATTCAATAGTTGCAGTTGCAATTAGTGTAAATTCTGTATCAGAATTTTTTTCAACTGAAGTAGTCCATTTTACGGGATCAATAATTTGAGCATGGATTGATGAGAAGGATAAAAATGCTAAGAAAACGGTAATTAAAAATTTTGACATTTATATAATTATTTTTTATGTTTTAACTAAGACGTAAGTTTTTTTAAGAACTATCAAAAAAAAGAAATTAATTCAAATTAAACTCTAAATCTACAGTTGTGGGTGGCGAACATTGTTTATCATTACAGACCATAAACTCAACTTCACCGCTAATTGTCTTAGTGGTTTTTAAAATTTTCACCCTTTGTTTAAAGGTAGCTTTATCTTCAAAAAATTTAATTTTCATTTCAAAAACAGGATCATTTATAGTATGACCTTCCTCTTCTTTGGTATTCCCTTTTTTTACATAATTGGCATTACTTTTAAAGGTAAAGGTAGTGGGAATAGGACCATCTTCTGGAACATTTTGCGAGTATAAATGCCAACCTGCATCAATAGTTGCAATTGCAGACAATTCATAATCGGTTTCAGATATTTTTTTGACTGAAGTAGACCATTTTACAGGATTTATAATTTGAGCTTGTAATACAGAAGTGGTTAAAGAAACTATTAAAAAAAGTATATATAATTTTTTCATGATAAATTTTTATAATTAAACAAGTCTAGTTAGGCGTAAAAATAACGATTTACTGTCAGTTTAGTGTTGTTAAAATTTGGTTAAAGTTAGTTCAAAAACGATAAACTCAACACTGTGTGGACCAAAAGCGTGTTGATAGTAGTATGGAAATTGAACATCTTCTATTTCTTAATAGATTTTAAAACAAAAAACGTAGGCGAGAATAGTCCAATTTTTGTTTTTTTTTAATATTAAATTCTAATTCGCGTAAAGAATCAATCTTCTTATCCTTTAACTTTATTTCCATTAAATAGTTAATTTAAAGAGCTAAGTTAGCATCAAAGTTTTCCATAATTTATTCTTTATCTTTGGATTCTGATTTCCAACAATCAATGCGAAAATCTATTTACATATTCTTTATACTCGTTAATTTCTTTTGTACGGTATTAAATGCTCAGTTTAGTCCTTATTTTAAAAATTATTCTATTGCTGATTATAATGCTGGTAATCAAAATTGGGGATTATCAAAAACGGCCAACAGTCAATTATATGTAGCAAACAACAGTGGACTTTTAACTTTTGATGGTATTAAGTGGACCCTATCTGAAATGCCTAATAAAACGGTTATGCGTTCTGTATTGCATAAAGAGGGAAGAATTTATGTGGGCTCTTATGAAGAATTTGGCTATTGGCAAAAAGATGAACAAGGTGTTTTAGAATATCATTCTTTAAGTGATTTGATTAAAGGACAACCTTTTCAAGATGAAGAATTTTGGCAAATTACGGAATGGAATGATGCTATTATTTTTCGTTCATTTTTTAATATTTACATCTATAAAGATGATAAAATAGAAATTATACATCCTCCTTCAACAACTATTTCTTGCCATGTAGTTGATAATCAATTTTATGTAGCCACCTTAAGGCATGGTGTTTTTAGTCTAAAAAATAATAAACTAATCCCTTTTATTACGGATGAAGTATTAACCGAGAAAAAGGTAAGTTTTATTACGAACTATCAAAATACTAGTTTGTTAATAGGTACAGCTTTGCATGGCTGTTTTATATATGAAAATAAAAAACTCATTCCTTGGCAAGCTCCAATTAATACAGAACTAAAGAAGTATCAGCTAAATAATTTTTCAAAAAATAATGACAACTTCATGTTTGGTACCATCCAAAATGGACTCTATATTACGAATAAGAAAGGAGAAATTGAATTTCAAGTAAATAAGGAAAACGGGTTGCTTAATAATACCATTTTGGGGCAAACATTGACGAATGATGGTAAACTATGGTTAGGGTTAAATAGTGGAATTGCTCAAATTGATATGAGCTCAAATCTTGTTTTTTATAATGACAGTTCAGGGAAACTAGGAGCCGTCTATGATATAATTAATTTTAGAAATACTACTTATATAGGGAGTAATACCGGATTGTATTATTTAGATAAAGAAAATAAGTTAAAATTTATAGCCCATTCTCAAGGTCAAGTTTGGGATTTAAAAGAAATTAATGGACAATTATTTTGTGGTCACAATAATGGAACCTATTTGGTAGAGCATAATAAATTAAAATTAATATCAACACATGCCGGTGGATGGGTTATAAAAAAAGTGCCAGAGCGACAAAATATTTATGTTCAAGGCACCTATGTTGGGTTGGTATCTTATAAAAAGGAAGGAAGTACTTGGCAAGTAAAACATTTAGGAGCAACTACAAATCCTTTTCGATTTTTGGTTTTTGAAAATAAATCTACTGCTTGGGCTGCACATGCCTATAAGGGTTTGTATCGAATTAAATTTGATGTCAACTATGATAGTATCGTCAGTATTAAAAATTATAGTACCAAAGGTTTGAATTCAGAATATAATGTTCGTGTTTATAAAATTAAAAATGACATTTGTTTTAAGACCAATGAAGGGTGGCAAAAATATGAAGCCTTAAGAGATAGTATAGTAGATGCACCTATTTTAAATAATGAATTTGGTAAGCATGCGTATGTGATATCAGAAGAAAATGAAAACATCCTTAGCTTAAAAAAAGAGCTTTCTATTGAATTCAAATCATTTAATACCATTAATTATCAAATGATTGTAACTGACGAATATTTAAAGAATAGATTGGTAATTGGTTATGAAAATATTTCTAATTTTAACGATAACCAGCTAGCACTAAGTTTAAATGATGGCTTTCTGATAACTGATACATCTAAAAAAGTCTTAAACAAGAAACCGTTAAAACCTTTTATAGATAATTTTAAGTTAAATGGAAAAAATCGTACCCTTGACCATATTAATAATGAAGATTTTAAATATAAAAGTAACGTTTCTATTGGTTTAACAGTTGATGGTGCAGCAAACCATTTTTTCGAATATTCATTTGATACTATTACACCAACTAAATGGATAGCTATTGAAAATGAAAAAATAGAATTAAATAATTTAACAGAAGGCGATTATACCCTATATTTTCGATCAAATAATAGTTTTAAAAATCCTTCTGAAGTAATAAGTTTAAATTTTAATGTGAGTCCACCATGGTATAGAGCCAAAACAGGATATGTATTATATATGTTATTAGGACTATTAATAATGGCTATATTTTATTTTCTACATAAGGGGAAAATTGCCAAGGAGCAACGGCTTTTACAACTCGATTTAGAAAAAAAACAAGCTATTATTCTTAAAGAAGCAGAAATAGAAAATGAAAAACGATTGATATCCATTAGAAATGAGGGCTTAAAGAGTGAGGTTAAATTAAAAAGTAAGCAACTGGCCAACAATGCGATGTCATTGGTTAAGAAAAATGAAACGCTAACCAATTTAAAAAGAGAATTTGTTTTAAATAGGAATAGCTTTGACACAGAACTTTATCAAAAATTATTGAAGAAAATTGATGGGTCATTAGGTCAAAAAGATGAATGGAAAATTTTTGAGTATAATTTTAATCAAGTTCATGAAGACTTTTTCATTGGCTTAAAAAAACAATTTCCAAAATTGACTCATAAAGATTTGAAATTGTGTGCATATATTAAAATGAATATGCTAACGAAAGAAATTGCCCCATTAATGAATATTTCTGAAAGAGGAGTTGAAACACACCGTTACCGCCTTAAAAAGAAATTGAATTTAGATAAGGAAGATTTACAAACATTCTTGAAAATTTACTAGTCTATTTTACAAATGTGATAATTCTAACGATATTAATTTGTCATAATATGAATTTTGACTACTTAATATATACGTCATTACTACGTCATTTTTATATATTTCTTCCCAAATTAATATAATTTAGATTGATTTAAACTACGTCAATAGTGATTTTTTGAATTTTAACATCTCTTGACGTAACTAAAATGTATTTCATTTTTTGAATACCTATTTACTTGTATTAAATTTAACCATACTAACATTCAAATATATAATTTTATGAAAAGAGCATGTTTAAAAAGCACGAACTTTAGTAAAAAAGGTATAGTTAATTTAAACTCAAATCCTTTACTTAAAATGGGATTTAGGTTGACTTCAAAAATACCTTTACTATTGTTATTTTTTATCTTCACGCTAACAGCAAATGCCCAAGAAATAACTGTTTCTGGGATGGTTACAAGTGCAGATGATAATTTACCACTACCTGGAGTTAATGTCATTATTAAAGGTACCACAAATGGTACAAGTACTGATTTTGATGGTAATTATTCCATTATGGTAACTAAAGGTGAAGTTTTAGACTTCAGTTTTATTGGTTTTACAAATCAAAGTATTACTGTAGGAGACCAAACAGAAATTAATGTAGTGATGCAAGTTGATGCACAAGCCTTAGATGAAGTAGTTGTTGTGGGATATGGTGAATTAAAGGTGAAAGATTTAACTTCAGCCATTACAACCATTAAAGCAGAGGAAATTGGTAAAACACCTACCGGTCAAGCTATGCAAGCGTTACAAGGAAAAGTGGCAGGTTTGCAAGTCGTAAGTAGTGGTGCACCTGGTGCATCTCCAACGATACGTGTTAGAGGTATCGGTAGTTATCCTGGTGTAGGAGATGAAAGTCCACTCTATGTGGTAGATGGTATGTTTTATGATAATATCGATTTTTTAAACCCATCTGATATTGCATCAATATCTGTTTTGAAAGATGCTTCTGCATCGGCTATTTATGGTGTAAAGGCTGCTAATGGTGTAATTTTAATAGAGACCAATTCTGGAAAGTTTAATCAAAAGGGGAAAATTACCTATGATGGTTATTATGGAACTCAAATAGCCCAAAACGTTTTAAAAATGGCCAATTCAGAGCAATTTGTAAATATGGCTATGGAATCTGGTTCACCCGCCGATATTGGCTATGTTCAAAACGCTATGCAACGGTATGGTAGAAGTAGAACGAATCCTAATGTTCCTGATGTTAATACGGATTGGTATGACGAAATTTTAAGACCCGCTGCGATAATGAATCACAGTTTAAATTTTACAGGGGGTAGTGAAAACGCCAGTTATGCTGTTGGAACCAATTACTTCGCTCAAGAAGGGGTTTTAGATATGAAAAATGAATATGAGAGATTTAATGTGCGAGCAAAACTTGATTTTAAAGTAAACAATTGGTTGACAGTTGGAGGTAATACTATTTTTAGTAATGGAACAACCTATGCACAAGAAGCTAGTGCTTGGTTTACCGCTTATTATGCAGTTCCAATAATGCCAGTATTAGATCCGTCAAATACTGAGGCATGGCCTACACCTTATGCTTCTGCAGAAGATTTAGGATATCGTGGAGCTAAAAATCCAAGACCTGTAATGGATAATAATAGAGAACGTTTAAAAATAAGAAAAATATTGGCCAATTTTTACGCTGATATGGAAATTGTTCCCGAAAAGTTGAGTTTTAAAACCAGTTATAATCATAGTTATGAAACACTTAATAAAAGAGAAGCAGGTTTTCCTTATTTCGTGAGTAATGGGTCACAAAGACAAAGAGAATCAGCCTTTGTAACTAAACGATCTGAGGTTTATTCAAAACAAATATGGGATAATGTGCTAACATTTACCAATAAGTTTGATGATCATGATGTAACAATTATGGCAGGTACTTCTTTTAGAGATGATTCCTTTGATTTTGTTACGGGCACGGGTACAAATTATCCATATGATTTATCTGATGATAATGAAGAGCTTTGGTATTTAAGTCAATCAGAAGCAGAAACTCGCACAGCTGATGATGGCGGAAGTAGACAATACGGAATGTCTTATTTTGGTAGGGTTTCCTATAATTTTAAAGACAAGTATTTAGTATACGGTACATTTAGAGCGGATGGAAGCTCTAAATTTCAAGAAAAATGGGGATACTTTCCTACAATAGGTGCAGGATGGGTACTTTCTAGTGAGTCATTCATGGAAGACAATAATGTAATTGACTATTTAAAAGTTAGAGCAAGTTGGGGGCAGTTAGGTAATGACAAGGTTCCTGCTAGTGATGGTGCCAATTCTTTAAGTACAGAGGAAGTTGCCATTGGAGATCAATTAGAAACAGGTACCGTAGGTAGTAATACTTTTGACTACTTAAAATGGGAACGAACTGAAGAATATAATATCGGATTAACTTCACGAATTTTGGATAATAAACTATCTATTGAAGCTGATTATTATATTAGAAATACTAAAAATGCTATCATACCTATTAATGTACCCGCTACAGGTCAAAGTATTAGAAGGAATAGTGGTGAAATAAGAAATTCTGGTTTTGAATTATCATTAGATTGGAAAAATTCAATATCAGATAAGCTGAGTTATAATGTTGGGGTCAATTTAAGTACCTTGAAAAATGAAGTTATTGATATTTTTGGTCAAGACTATATAGACGGGGGTTCCGCAGAATTTAGACAACGTACTCTTGTAGGCGAACCCTTATTGGCATTTTTTGGATATGAAGTAGCAGGAGTGTATCAAAATGATGCTGAAATTGCTGCAGATCCAACTGCTCAAAATGAAATCAATAATAATAACAATATTTTAGTTCCAGGTGATTTCAAATACCGAGATATGAATAATGACGGAAAGATAGATGGAGACGATAGAGTGGTACTTGGTTCTTACTTGCCTTCATTTAATTACGGATTAAATTTAGGTGTAGATTATAAAAACTTTTCTTTTTCAGCGAACATGTTAGGGCAAACAGGTAATAAAATCCTAAATAGAAAAAGAGGTGAAGTAATCTTTACACCCGATGGTAATATGGATGCAGATTTAGCTATAAATCGTTGGCATGGAGAGGGAACTTCTAATACATACCCGTCATCATCGGGTCTAAGAAGAGGATGGAATCAAAAGATGAGCGACTACTTAGTAGAAGATGGTTCGTTTTTTAGATTGCAAAATGTGAGAATGGCTTATAAGTTTA
This sequence comes from Aureibaculum algae, assembly GCF_006065315.1. GTDB lineage: Bacteria > Bacteroidota > Bacteroidia > Flavobacteriales > Flavobacteriaceae > Aureibaculum > Aureibaculum algae. The sequence goes on from NZ_CP040749.1 coordinate 2,349,081, forward strand.
ATGGTGAAGAATTATTTGGTACACCTATGCCAAATGCAACCATCTCATTAACTGCAGAAAGACCTTTAACTGTGTTTGGTTATAATGGGTTTAACCCAGAAGTGCAAAATGGTATAGATAGACAAGTTTATCCAATACCAGCAGTGTATACAGTAGGATTAAATATCATATTTTAAAAAGAAATTATGAAAAATATAAAAAATTTCACAAAGTATTTTTTGGTCATATTAGTAGCAATGGTTGCTATTAACTGTGACAGCAAATTAGATGACCCTGTTGAAAATTTATCATTGTCGGCAGAGGAAGATTTTACACAATCTAGCAATATGATTTCACCTTTAATTGGTGCTTATGCTCAGTTTTATAGTCGTGGTTGGGAGGAGTCGTTATTGATTTCAGTCAGGGGAGATGATGTAAACCATGGTGGTTTAGGCGATCAACAACCGTTCGCAGATACCGATTTTTATAATTATGACAAAGATTATTGGATGTACAATTCAGTATGGCAAAACGGATATAGAGATATATTTGATTTACACAATGCCATGGAACGTATAGAAAAATATAAAGAGGCTGGGGCTGATGCTGCACTTGCCGATCAATACGTGGCAGAAGTTAAAGTTTTACGTGCACATTTGCTTTTTGAAATTAGTCGTCTTTGGAGTGCCATGTTTATAACAAATTCATCAGATGCTTCTGAATTGTATCAGGCTGATGTGTCTTCAAGGGATGAAGTATTACAACACATTTCTGATCAAATGGATGAAGCAATACCCTATTTATTAGATGAACATCCTGCAAATAGAGCAGATGTTACTGGTGGCGTTACAAAACATGCTGCATTGGCCATTAAGGCTCGTGCAAATTTAGAATTGAAAAATTATCAAGCCGTGGCTGAGGCGACAGGTCAAATTATTGCATCCAATAAATTTAGTTTATTTCCTGATTTTTATGAGGAATTCAAAACTGCTGGAAAATTGAGTCAAGAGAATGTATTTGAAATGCAGTATTCTGATTTCGGACAAGGTTCAGGGCCTAGTTCAAATCATTTATGGGCACCTTATGGACCTCAAGGCTGGACTCCTGCAGTTACTGGAGCGAGTGCTGGATGGGGATTTTACGAACCTAGCTTAAAATTTATTAAGTTTATGTTAGATCGTAATGAAACAGTACGGTTAGAAACTTCAGTATTATTTACAGACAGAGGAATTGCTAAAATTAAAGAAGATCCAGATTATGCAACGTTGCCTAGTTGGATATCAAATACTACCCGTGATGGTGATGTAATTAATGATTATGCAAGAGCAATGTTTGCTAGTGGTAAACATTATTTACCCTCTAATGAGCTCATTGCAGGAAGAACATCTTATGGTAGCAATAAAGATTTTATTATAATTCGATATTCCGAAGTATTGCTAATGTATGCAGAGGCCTTAACACAAGGAACTACCGGTACTGGAATGACTGCAGATCAGGCTGTGAATCTAGTAAGAGATAGAGCTGGATTAGATGATTTATCTGGGGTAACTACTCAACAAGTTATGGATGAAAAATTTGCTGAATTAGGAATGGAATGGGGTATCAGGTATTATGATATGGTTAGATTGGGTACAACTGGTGAGTTAACCTATGATGATCATGTATATTCTGACAATAAAAGGTTTTTACCTTTTCCTCAAAATCAAATTGATCAAATTCCTGCTTTAAGAACGTATGTTCAAGGACTATAAAAAAAACTAAAGATGAAAAAAATTAGAAATATTCTTCCGTACTTATTATTAGTACTATTTATATATTCCTGTAATGATGGAATTGACCCACTTACTGAGGTAGCTCCAGGGCCTGACGCCACAGCACCAGATGTAATGATTAAGTATCCAGTTGAGGGTACAAAAATAAAGGTAAATGAGCCTGTTGTACCAATTACCATTGAATTTGAAGTTACAGATGATATCGAAGTTGCAGACATTCAAGTGCTGATGGATGGTACTGAAATTGCTATGATGAGTGATTTTTTAGACTATCGACGTGTATTAGCAGAAGTAGCTTTTGATAATGTTACTACAGGTGTTCACGAATTAAAAGTTACAGCAACTGATTTAGATGGTAAATCGACGACATCTACTGTGAATTTTGAAAAAGAACCACCTTATATTCCTTTATTTCCAGATTTAGGCGAGCAGTTTTATATGGCTTTTGACGGTGATTATACAGAGTTGATAACGGTTACTAAAGCTACGAAAATTGGCACACCTGGTTTTTCAGGTGAGGGGGTTGCAAGTCCCAACGCTTATGCAGGTGCAATAGCATCTCAATTGACATTTCCTGTTGAAAAAATGAACTTAGGAAGCGAAATAACCGGTATGTTTTGGTATAAAGTTAATGCCAGTCCTGACCGTGCAGGTATTTTAGTTATTGGAGATAATGCTGATGATCGTAACCAAGGGTTTAGGTTATTTAGAGAAGGTAGCGGTACGGAGCAAAGAATAAAATTAAATGTAGGTACTGGTCTTGGTGAAAGTTGGAATGATGGAGGTGTTATTGATGTTACCGCTGGAGATTGGGTAAATGTTGCATTCACTATATCTGATACTAAAAGTGTCATTTATTTTAATGGAATTGAACAAAATTCAGGAAGTTTGTCAGCCCCGATTGATTGGACAGGTGTTTCTGTTCTCGATATAGCTTCAGGTGGTGAAACTTTTTCATACTGGGGGCATGCAAATGACTTAAGTTATATTGATGAACTACGTTTCTTCGATAAAGCATTGTCTCAAGAAGAAATTCAGAATGTTCTCGGTGTAACCAATCCTTATGAACCTGCAGATGGAGAAACGTTGTATATGACTTTTGATGATAATTTTAGTAATAAGGTAGGTGGAACAGTAGCCGATCAGGTGGGGAGTATAGGTTTTGCCAATGAATCGAAAAAAGGTTCCAATGCTTTTGCAGGGGCGACGGATTCATACCTAACATATCCTATTGATGGTTTATTTGGTGAAGCATTTAGTGTAGCATTTTGGTATAAAGTAAATGCTGACCCTGATAGAGCAGGTATTATAGTTGTAGGAAATGATACGCCAGAAAATAGAATGCAAGGTTTTAGAATTTTTAGAGAAGGTGATGGTTCTGAACAAAGAATTAAATCTAACATTGGTATCGGCACAAGTGAGGTATGGAATGATGGAGATGTTATTGATGTGACAGCCGGTGAATGGGTACATATTGCAATAACGGTTTCTACTACAAAAAGTAAAATATATTTTAATGGTGTAGAAAAAAGAGCTTCTGATATGGCATCTCCTATTGATTGGACGGGCTGCAATAATATGAGTATTGGTTCAGGAATGCCAACCTTTGGTTATTGGAATCACTTATCAGATTCAAGTTATATTGATGAATTGAAAGTATTTAATAAGACATTAACTAGTGAAGAAATACAAGATTTAATGTAAAGTATATTTAAGTTGAGTTAGTAATTTCCGTCTGGGGGTATTAATAGCTTTATTAGTTGACAAACCAACTAAAACCTGGATGGTCTTTTGGCTGCATTCTTAATTGAATGCAGCCAAAATTTACTATACTATTTGTCATTCCGAGTGAAATAAACGAATGTTTTTCAGCGAACTACAAATTAAATGGAGCGAAGAATCTGTTCAAAACAAGTAGAGAGCTTTATTATAATAATATTACAAAAAATGAAAAAATACAATCACCTATATTTATTGACCTTAATACTGTTTTTTTTCTTTTCATGTGAAAAGAAAAAAGAGGTAGAAGGAAATAAATCTAATGGTAGCGAAGAAGTTGTTGACTTTAAACTAACAGCTGAGGATGAAATTTTGCTAGACACCATTGAAAAACAGACGTTCAATTACTTTTGGGAAGGTGCAGAACCAAATTCTGGATTAGCCCGAGAACGTTTGCATATGGATGATATTTATCCCACATCACCCAAAAATACAGTAACCACAGGAGGAAGTGGCTTCGGACTCATGGCTATTTTAGTAGGAGTTGAAAGAAAGTTTATAACTAGAGAAGAGGCTCTTAAAAGGTATCAAAAAATAGTAGCCTTTTTAGAAAAATCTGATCGTTTTCATGGGGCTTGGCCGCATTGGATTAACGGAGAAAATGGTAAAGTAGTAGCTTTCAGTAAAAAAGATAATGGTGGAGATTTGGTAGAAACCGCATTTTTAGCACAAGGTTTATTAACAGTTGCAGAGTACTTCAGAGAGGGTAATACTGATGAAAAACAACTGGTGAATCAGATTGAAAATCTGTGGAAAACTATAGATTGGAATTGGTATACAAAAGGAGATGATGTACTCTATTGGCATTGGTCACCTGAATATCAATGGGAAATGAATTTTCCAGTAGGTGGTTATAATGAAGCTTTAATCATGTATGTGCTTGCGGCCTCTTCGCCCAGGCATCCAATTCAAAAATCTGTTTATGATAAAGGTTGGGCAAGAAACGGCGATATTACAAAAGATACGGTTTATTATGGCTTAGAAACGGAATTAGACCATTACGAACATGATAAGTCTCCCGTAGGGCCACTTTTTTGGGCACATTATTCGTATTTAGGATTAAACCCTAAAGGATTAACTGATCAGTATGGAGATTATTGGAAGTTAAATCAGAATCATGCGATGATTCATTATAAATATGCGTTGGATAATCCTAAAAAATATAAAGGCTATGGCGATGATTATTGGGGGTTTACTTCTAGTTACTCCATAAAAGGTTATGATGGACATCGTCCCGACAGAGATCTCGGCGTAGTTTCACCTACTGCAGCACTTTCTTCATTTCCGTATACACCCAAAGAGAGTATACAAATGTTAAGGCACCTCTATAAAGACATGCCAGAATATATTGGTAAATATGGACCGTATGATGCCATTGCATTAGATAGTGATTGGAAAACGGTAAGGTATTTAGCCATTGACCAAGGTCCAATTCCTGTAATGATTGAAAATTATAGATCTGGCCTACTATGGAATTTATTTATGCAAAATAAAGATGTTCAAAAAGGATTAAAAAAATTAGGGTTTCAAAGTCCAAATTTGAAAACGAATGATTAAAAGAATCACATATATACTATTACTAATTACAATTATTTCGTGTAAAGACGATACATACGTATATGAGCCACCTGTGATAATTGACCCAGACCCTGTACCAACACTTACAGATGAAGAGTTATTAGATCTAACACAAAAAGAAACCTTCAAGTATTTTTGGGATTTTGCTCATGTTAATTCTGGAGCAGCAAGAGAACGTTATCATCCTGGTAATCCTTTAAATGATGCCAATACAGTAACTACAGGAGGAACAGGTTTTGGATTAATGGCTATTTTAGTTGGTGTAGAACGAGGGTTTGTAAGTAGAACAGAAGCATCAGAAAGGCTAACTAAAATTTTAATTTTTTTAGAAAATGCAGACCGCTTTCATGGAGCGTGGCCACATTGGTTAGACGGAGATACAGGTGCTGTAAAACCTTTTAGTACCAAAGATAATGGTGGTGATTTAGTGGAAACGGCCTTTTTAGTGCAAGGTTTAATCTGTGTTAAAGAATATTTTAAAAACGGAAATGATTCCGAAAAGGAACTGGCAGCAAAAGCAGATGTTCTTTGGAAAGGAGTAGATTGGAACTGGTATACAAACGGTAATAATGAGCTGTTATGGCATTGGAGCCCTAATTTTGGTTTCGATATAAATTTAAGACTGAAGGGGTATAATGAAACCTTAATCACCTATATTTTGGCCGCAGCATCACCAGATTATAGTATTTCAAAAGAAGTTTATGAAGAAGGCTGGGCGGATAACGGTACTATAAAATCAACTGAAACTCAATATGGATTCCCATTGGTATTGAAACATGCTGGTGCTCCACAATTCGGTGGGCCTTTGTTTTTTGCTCACTATTCTTATTTGGGTTTAAATCCCACCAATTTATCAGATCAATATGCTAATTATTGGCAGCTAAATGTAAGTCATGCTAATATCAATTATCAATACTGTGTAGAAAACCCTAAAAACTTTAGAGACTATGGAAAAGACGGTTGGGGGTTGACCGCAAGTTATTCTAGAAATACTGATGGCTCCATAGGTTATATGGCTCATAGTCCAACTAACGATATTGGTGTTATTTCTCCAACGGCTGCAATAAGTTCTATACCCTATACCCCTCAAGAATCTTTAAAAGCATTACATTATTTTTATGAACATAAAGATATTTTGTTAGGTCCAGCCGGTTTTTATGATGCCTTTAGTCCGCAATACAATGATTGGGTAGCGGAAGCTTATTTAGCAATAGATCAAGGTCCACAAATTATAATGATAGAAAATTATAGAACAGGGTTATTGTGGAATTTATTTATGCAAAACAATGATGTTAAAAATGGATTAAACAAATTAGGATTTAATTATTAATAGGACACGCCATATAGGATCTCTTAAATTTAAACATTTGGTTTGGGATTATATGTAAGGAGATAAAAAGCATTGCATTGGGTAATTATGTTACTCTTTAGGCAATTTAAGGTGTTTTTAAATTGTTTTAGAAAGTTTAGTTTTTGAGATAAAAAAGTGATAACACCTATTTAAATTATTTTAACTTTAAAGTCCAAATAAAAATAAAAAAAGATGAAAACAAAAATAATACTTGCCATGGTCTTCTTATGTTCTGCATTCTCAATATATGCACAACATCAACAGGAATTTGTAAAAGAATATTTGGTAGAAGGAACAGATACATTGAAATTAAGGGTTTTGTACCCAAAAGATTTTAAAAAGACTGAAAGTTACCCCTTGGTGGTATTTCTTCATGGAGCAGGTGAAAGGGGGAATGATAATAAAAAGCAATTGACACATGGGAGTAAATTATTTGTAGATTCTATTCAAAAATATCCTGCTATTGTAATTTTTCCGCAATGTAAAGAAGAAGATTATTGGGCAAATGCAACTGTTGATAGAACCACACAGCCTTTAACATTAAGTTTTCCAACAGAAAGTAAACCTACAAAATCGATGCACTTAGTAATGCGATACTTAGATGAATTGGTGAAGAACTCCTATATAAAAAAGGAACAGATTTATCTAGGTGGGCTTTCGATGGGAGGTATGGGGACTTTTGAATTATTAAGTAGAAAACCAAATTTTTTCGCGGCTGCCATTTCCATTTGCGGAGGAGGGAATCCAGAATTGGCTGAAAAATATGCAAAGAATACCGCCATGTGGGTTTTCCATGGAGCGGAAGATAATGTTGTAAATCCACAATTATCCGTAAAAATGGTATCTGCATTATTAAAGTATGGAGGAAAACCAAATTTCAATATCTATAGTAAAGCCAATCATAACAGTTGGGATAGTGCTTTTGCAGAGCCAGAATTATTGTCTTGGTTGTTTTCCAATAAAAAAGAGTAGCTCATTAAAATTTTAAAAAAATATCCTAACCGAGAAATCAGGATTTAAAATCAAGTAAAAATGAATCGATTAAAATTACGAAACACCTTGTTTCTAATCACTTTTTCGTTACTTTTTATGTCTTGTCAAAGCCAAAAAGTAACCACTGTTCAGAACACATTATCAATCGAAGAGAAAGTAGATTCGTTGATGAAGTTAATGACATTAGAAGAAAAAATTGGTCAATTAAATTTACCCAGTGCCGGCCAAATAACCACAGGACAGGCTACAAATTCTGATATCGCTGGTAAAATTGAAAAAGGCTTAGTAGGTGGACTTTTCAATATAAAATCAGCCGCAAGTATTCATGAAATTCAAAAAATTGCAGTGGATAAAAGCCGTTTAAAAATTCCTTTACTTTTTGGAATGGACGTCATTCATGGCTATAAAACAACGTTTCCAATTCCTTTAGGGTTATCCTCTTCTTGGGATATGGATCTTATTGAAGAAACGGCCAGAGTAGCAGCGAAAGAAGCCTCTGCAGATGGTATTAACTGGACGTTTTCTCCTATGGTTGATATATCTAGAGATCCTAGATGGGGTAGAGTTTCGGAAGGTTCTGGAGAAGATGTTTATATCGGTAGTAGAATTGCTGAAGCCATGGTAAAAGGGTATCAGGGCGAAGATTTAGCCCTAGATAACACCATTATGGCGTGTGTAAAACACTTTGCATTATATGGTGCTGCAGAAGCAGGTAGAGATTACAATACGGTAGACATGAGTAAAATTAGAATGTATAACGAATATTTACCTCCTTACAAGGCTGCAGTTGATGCTGGTGTGGGTACCGTAATGGCGTCATTTAATGAAATAGATGGTGTGCCAGCAACGGGTAACAAATGGTTGCTTACCGATTTATTAAGAAAAGATTGGGGATTTAATGGTTTTGTAGTCACTGATTATACAGGTATTAACGAAATGATCGCTCATGGTATGGGTGATTTGCAACAAGTCTCTGCTATGGCTTTAAAAGCAGGAAGTGATATGGATATGGTGGGTGAAGGTTTTTTAACCACACTTAAAAAGTCTATAGACCAAGGTAAAGTAAGTATAGAGGAGCTTGATAATGCCGTTAAAAAAATAGTAACTGCAAAATATAAGTTGGGACTTTTTGATCATCCATATCAGTACAGTAATGTTGAACGAGCAAAGAAGGAAGTTTTTACTAAAGAGAATAGAGATTTTGCAAGAAAAGTTAGTGCGGAATCAATGGTTTTATTAAAAAATGAAAATAATGTTTTACCGTTAAAAAAATCGGGAACTATTGCTTTAATTGGCCCATTATCAAATACGGCGTTGAATATGTCGGGGACATGGAGCGTAGCAACAGATCAAGAAAAATCAATACCCTTGTTGGAAGGTTTAAAAACAGTGGTCGGTAATAAAGCAACTATAGTACATGCCAAAGGAAGTAATGTGGATTACGATTTAGATTTTGAAAAACGAGTGACCATGTTTGGGAAAGAAATTCCTAGAGATGGTAGAACGGACAAAGATCTATTAGATGAAGCTCTAAAAGTAGCTTCAAAAGCTGATGTTATCGTGGCTGCAATTGGCGAAACTGCTGAATTCAGTGGAGAGAGCAGTAGTGTAACTAATCTTCAGATACCACAAGTACAAAAAGAGTTGTTGAATGCCTTATTAAAAACAGGCAAACCAGTGGTTCTTGTGTTGTTTACAGGCAGACCATTGTCCATAACGGAGGAAGATAAAAATGTTCCAGCAATTCTTAATGTTTGGTTTCCGGGAAGCGAAGCGGGCTTAGCAATTTCAGATGTTTTATTTGGTGATGTAAATCCTTCAGGTAAATTAACAGCTACGTTTCCGATGAATGTTGGTCAAGTTCCTATCTTTTATAATCATAAAAATACAGGAAGGCCGTTGGGGAATAAGGATGGCAGATTTGAAAAATTTAAAAGTAACTATTTAGATGTTAAAAATGAGCCTTTATATCCTTTCGGATATGGCTTAAGTTATACAACATTTGATTATGGTAAATTACAATTATCTACAAAAGAAATTTTATTTTCTGAAAAATTAACAGCCACTGTAACGGTTACGAATTCAGGAAATTATGATGGGGCAGAAGTAGTGCAACTTTATATTCGAGATAAGGTAGGAAGTGTTACCCGTCCCGTAAAAGAATTAAAAGGATTTCAAAAAATATTCCTAAAAAAAGGAGAAAGTAAAAAGGTGAGTTTCACAATATCAATAGAGGATTTGAAATTTTATAATAGTGATTTAAATTTTGTTGCGGAACCTGGCGATTTTGACATTGCGATTGCAGGCTCTTCTGCATTTGAGTTTAAAGAAGGTTTTGTCTTGAAAAAATAAAGAACTGAATGTATAAGTGAAGCTGCCTAAATAACCTTATCAAGCTTAAACTTTTTGCTACATTAGCATCTCAATAAAAATCAAAAATGAAAAAACTTACCACATTACTTATTTTTTTACTCATAGTTACAGTTAATGCACAAACAAAAACAACCTATACCTACGCTATAAAAGGAAAGGATACGTTGCAATTAGATGTTTATCAGCCTGAAAATAGTGTAACTACAGCTACATTACCTACATTGTTATGGATGCATGGTGGTGGTTTTGGAGGTGGAGCAAGAGACGACGAACGGGAGCAAGCATTAGCAGAATATGCGGCGAATAATGGTTTTGTAGGGATATCAATTTCATACCGTTTAATGCGAAAAGGGGAGCCTACAGGTTTTGGGTGTAATTGTCCCAAAGAGGAAAAACTTAGTACATTCAAAGCTGCCGCTGAAGATTATATGGACGCGGCCTTATTTGTGATAAATAATGCAAAAAAATTAAATATAAATACAAATAAAATTATAGCTGGTGGTAGTAGTGCAGGAGCAGAGGGTATTTTAAATGCGGTGTACATGCGTGAATATTTTATTGAAAATTTAGAGAAATATAAAACAGTACAATTTGCAGGTGTATTTTCATTGGCAGGAGCCATCGTTAATGCTAATTATATAACAAAAGAAAATGCAATTCCGACAGTATTATTCCATGGAACAGACGATAATTTAGTTCCTTTTGGTGCGGCATCACATCATTATTGTGATGTTGATAAACCAGGATACCTTGTGTTGGAAGGCTCTAGTATTATTGCTGAAAAATTAAGGGAATTGGAAACCTCTTATTATTTTTATGTAAAAAAAGGTGGAAAACACGAAATGGCTGGAGTTCCTTTATATGATTTAGACAATGTGTTTAATTTTTTTAAACAAACCGTTTTAGATGATAAAACCATACAGATTAAGAAAATAAACAATAAATAAATTATGCGTCATCTTCTCATTGTTATCTTTTTATCTTTATTCTTGCTTTCTTGTAATAATAAACAGAAAAACAACAAAGAACAATTCGAGAAGCCTACGAGACCGAATATAATATTTATAATGGCAGATGACCATGCAGAACAAGCCATTAGTGCTTATGGACATCCGATAAGTAAATTAGCACCAACGCCAAACATTGATAGAATAGCGGACGCTGGAGTACGCTTTAATAATAATTTTAATACCAATTCAATTTGCGGACCAAGTAGAGCTGTTATTTTAACAGGGAAGCATAGTCATATTAACGGATTTAAAATGAATGGAGATAAATTTGATGGCAATCAAGTTACCTTACCAAAATTACTACAAAAAGAAGGTTATCAAACGGCTATCGTAGGAAAATGGCATTTACATGGATATCCACAAGGCTTTGATTACTGGAATATTATTGAAGATCAAGGGCACTATTATAATCCCGATTTTATACATAATGGAGATACAACAAGAATAGAAGGTTATGCCACAGATATAATTACAGACATGAGTTTAAAATGGTTGGAAGAAAATTCAAAAAAAAAGAAACCTTTTTTTATGATGATTCATCACAAAGCCCCACATAGAAACTGGATGCCTGCTCCAAGACACATGAACTTATATGATACGGTTACCTTTCCAATACCTGAAAATTATTTCTCAAAACACGAAAATCAGTTATCAGCACAGCTCCAATTGCAAACGGTCTATAAGGATATGTATGAAGGGCACGACTTAAAAATGACGCTAAAAAAAGGAAGTCCAGAATTAGCTCATAATCCATGGACAAATGATTTTGATAGAATGTCTTTTGAGCAACGAACGGAATGGGATAAAGCGTATCAATCCAAAAATGATGCTTTTCATGATGCTAACTTAACTGGTAAAGCATTGGCAGCATGGAAATACCAACGTTATATGCAAGAGTATTTGGCCACCATAAAATCAGTTGATGAGGGGGTAGGTAAAATTCTCGATTATTTAGAAGAGAATAGGTTGTCAGAGAACACTATTGTAGTATATACTTCAGATCAAGGGTTTTATCTCGGAGAAAAAGGTTTCTTTGATAAACGCTATATGTATGAAGAGTCTTTAGGTATGCCTTTATTAATGAAATATCCTAAAGGTATTACAAAAGGAACACTAGTAGAAGCATTAACACAAAACTTAGATTTTGCGGAGACTTTTTTAGATTATGCCCAAGCTCAAATTCCCGCAGATATGCAAGGGAAATCACTAAAGCCCTTGTTAGAAGGTAAGTTACAGGATAAGGATTTTAGAGATGCTATTTACTACCATTACTATGATTTTCCTGCATTTCATATGGTTCATAAGCAGTATGGTGTAAGAACAAAACGTTATAAGTTAATTCATTTTTATGATGATATTGACGCATGGGAGTTATATGACCTACAGACAGACCCAAAGGAGAATAAAAACCAAATAGATAACCCAGAATATAAAGCGATAAAAGAAAGCTTATTAATTACATTAGATTCACTGCAAAAGGTATATAAAGTAACTGAAAAGGATTTTAAAAAGGCTTCAAAGAAAGCAGTGAACCTGAATTATGAAAAATTTAAAAGGTTGAGAGGTACTGAACCTTTGATAGACTTTTAACAATTTATTTAATTTGTTTACCTTAGACGTTCTTAAAATAAACCCACCCCTTATGAAAATTACTGCTCCAATTTGTAAACTTATTACCTTGCTAATTTTAATGTGCATGGTGTCATGTATACCAAAAGAAAAACCAACGAAAAAGTGGTTGAAAGGGAATTTGCATGCCCATTCCTATTGGAGTGATGGCGACGATTTTCCTGAAATGATAATGGATTGGTATAAAACCAATTCATATGATTTTACGGTACTTTCTGATCATAATACCTTAAATGAAGGCGATAAATGGATTACGATATCTATGAAAGAGCATCTGCAAAAAGGATTTAAAAATTACCTAAACAAATTTGGGGAAGATTGGGTGGAGCATAAGTTAGACAGTGCAGATAACATACAGGTCAAATTAAAAACACTACAAGAATATAAGTCACTTTTTGAAGATGAAAATTTTATAATGATTCCTTCTGAGGAAATAACAACTGGATTTGAAGGGAAGCATATTCATATCAATGCCACAAATATTCAGAAAGTAATTAAACCCTTAAAGGGCGATTCAAAAGTAGCTATAATTCAAAAGAATATAGATGCTATTCTCGCTCAAAGAAAAGAAATGAACGTACCCATTATGCCGCATATTAATCATCCAAATTTTGGATTTTCCTTAACGGCAGATGATTTTGTACAATTAAATAATGTGCAATTTTTCGAAGTTTATAATGGACATCCCGCGGTTCATAATGAAGGCGATTCAACACATTTAAGTACAGAACAAATTTGGGATGTTGTAAATACGGCATATGTACAAGAAAACAAACCTTTGCTTTATGGTATAGCCTCAGATGACAGTCACCAATACCACCAATTCTCAAAAAAATATAGTAATGCAGGTAGGGGTTGGGTAATGGTTCAATCAGATAGTTTAAAGGCAGAAAATATTATTACCGCAATGGAAGCTGGTGATTTTTATGCAACTACAGGCGTTCAGTTAGAAGAGTTATCTCGAGTAGACAATGAATTACATATAAAAGTAAAAGCAGAACCCAATGTGAATTACAAGATAGAATTTATTGGTGTTACTGCGTCAGATAATAAGACAAAGGTTATTAAAGTAGTCAATGGTTTAGAAGCTTCATTGGTTTTAGATAAAGATTATTTATTTATAAGAGCTAGAGTTGTTTCAAACAAAACCAATATGAATTTCTTTGATGAAAATGAATTTGAAAAAGCATGGATTCAGCCGATAACTCTTAAGTAAAATTACCTTTAAAAATGGACGCTTTTTATTGCGACATTTTTTTAAATAAACGATATTTGTATATCAATTAACTAATCACTATCAATACAATTATGACAGCACATTTCGGATTTTGGGATTATTTTATATTTATAACCTATGCACTCCTTATTTTAGGAGTAGGATTATGGGTATCACGCGATAAAAAAGGACATCAAAAAAATGCTGAGGATTATTTTTTGGCGAGTAAGTCATTGCCATGGTGGGCAATTGGAGCTTCTTTGATAGCTGCGAATATCTCCGCAGAACAATTTATAGGGATGTCAGGATCAGGATTTGCTTCTGGATTAGCTATTGCCTCATATGAATGGATGGCCGCATTGACCTTATTAATCGTGGGTAAGTATTTCTTGCCTATTTTTATTGAAAAGGGTCTGTATACCATTCCCGAATTTGTAGAAAAAAGGTATTCTACCAATCTTAAGACCATTTTAGCCGTATTTTGGATTGCGTTATATGTATTTGTCAACTTAACGACAGTGTTATATTTAGGAGCTTTAGCGTTAGAAACCATTATGGGCGTGCCTATGGTTTATGGTGTGTTGGGACTAGCACTTTTTGCTGCTGCCTATTCACTTTACGGTGGATTATCTGCTGTAGCATGGACAGATGTAATACAAGTTGTGTTTTTAATTTTAGGAGGTTTGGTGACGACTTATTTAGCCTTAGATACAGTTTCTGGTGGAAACGGTTTTTTAGCAGGACTTACCAGAGTTTATGAAGAAGTACCTGATCGTTTTGCGATGATCTTAGATAAATCAAATCCTGAATTTAAAAACCTACCAGGTATTGCAGTTTTAGTAGGAGGTATGTGGGTTGCCAATTTGTATTATTGGGGGTTTAATCAATACATCATTCAAAGAACATTAGCCGCCAAATCATTAAAAGAAGCTCAAAAAGGTATATTATTGGCTGCTTTTTTAAAGATGTTAATTCCACTAATTGTTGTAATTCCAGGTATTGCAGCTTATGTAATGATTAATGACCCAGAAATTATGGCGAATCTTGGTGATGCAGGCTTAAAAAACTTGCCTTCTTTAGAGCAAGCCGATAAAGCCTACCCATGGTTATTACAGTTTTTACCAACGGGTCTTAAGGGAGTTGCCTTTGCCGCATTAGCTGCCGCAATTGTTTCATCATTAGCTTCGATGTTAAATTCAACGTCAACCATTTTTACAATGGACATCTACAAGCAGTATATCAACAAAAATGCAGATGATAAAAGTACGGTAGGTATGGGAAGAATATCTGCTGGAGTTGCTTTGCTTATTGCAGCACTTTTAGCTCCGCAATTGGGTAATTTAGATCAAGCATTCCAGTTTATTCAAGAATATACAGGTATTGTAAGTCCTGGAATTTTAGCAGTGTTTATGTTAGGTTTATTCTGGAAAAAAACAACAAACAAAGCGGCCATTATTGGTGCGTTATCTTCTATTCCTATTGCCATGTATTTTAAAGTTGGCCCAAATGGATGGTCAACAAGCTCTCTATTTGTTGATGTTCCTTTTATGGATCAAATGGGATACACTTTTATATTGACCATGATCGTTATAATTATAGCCAGTTTAATACAGCATCATGGTAAAAATGATGAAAAAGGAATTGATATTAAGAAGGGCTTATTTAAAACGAGTCCGGTCTTTAATATTGGTGCTTTTATTGTGATGATTATATTAGTCTTGTTATATTCTGTATTCTGGAATTAAGAAGATAACACTTGCGTTTTTATCGGAATTTTTAATTAAACAACATTTTCTAATTCTAAATTAGAAAATGTTGTTTAATTTTATAGCATATAAGACAATTAAAATTATGCCAAAAATTCTTTCTGTAAAACAATTATACGCAGCTGATACCGCAACGGTAAAAAAAAATGACATTAGTTTTATCGACCTAATGGAACATGTGGGTACGTTGTGTTTTCAATGGATTCACGATCGACTTCAAGGAGATCCTATAACCATTCAAATATTTTGTGGTACGGGTAATAATGGAGGTGATGGTTTGGTAATTGCGAGACATTTAAAACAATATGGATATAATGTTAAAACGCATATTATTAATTGTGGTAATGATCGTTCAGAAGTCTTTCTTAAAAACTACGATAGACTAAAAGAAATTGGTGTTTGGGCAGAGATGATTACTTGTGAAAGTGAACTGCCGGCAGTATCAGAAAATGACATGGTGGTTGACGCTATTTTTGGGTTAGGGTTGAGTAGAAAACCAGAAAATTTAATTAAAAAAGTGATAGAACATATTAACGGTTCAAATGCCTTTGTATTATCTATAGATTTTCCGTCTGGTTTATATGCTGAAAAGTCGGTAACGGATACCGTATCCGTTGTAAAGGCGTATCATACGTTAACTTTTCAAACTCCCAAATTAGCATTTTTATTACCAGAAAATCGTTATTATACTAAAACTTGGGAAGTACTTGATATTGGATTAGATGCTGAATATATTTACAATGCCAAAACTGATAATTACCTCCTGTACAAACAAGATATCAAACCAATGTATCGTTTTAGAGAGAAATTTTCTCATAAAGGTGAATTTGGTCATGCCGTAATCATTGGAGGAAGCTATGGTAAAATGGGAGCTGTTACATTGTCTACAAAAGCCGCAATATCTATTGGTAGCGGTTTAGTTACGGCTCATATACCACAATGTGGATATCAAATCATACAAACTTCAGTTCCTGAAATAATGGTAGAAGTTGATGCCGAAAATGAAATGCAAAAGTTTGATATAAACATTAATGCAACGGTGATTGGTATTGGCGTTGGAATGGGTACGCATATAGAGACGGTTAAGGGATTTACGGAATTTTTAAATAAAAATAAAGTACCGTTGGTATTAGACGCAGATGCTTTAAACATAATTTCAAAAAATAAAGAATTATTAAAATTAGTACCAGAAAATTCTGTTTTAACGCCCCATCCCAAAGAATTTGAAAGATTAGTTGGGAAATGGAAAAATGACTATGATAAATTAAAAAAACTACGTTCATTATCCAAAAAACATAAGATTATTATAGTACTAAAAGGAGCTTATTCTGCTATTGCTCATGAAGGTGCATTATTTTTCAATTCTACAGGAAATCCGGCATTGTCTACAGCGGGTAGTGGAGATGTGTTAACAGGAATAATTACGGGGTTAATTGCTCAAAATTACCATCCATTTGAAGCTGCAAAAATGGGAGTGTATTTGCATGGAAAAACATCAGAATTAGCAATGAAGACAAAAGTTTATGAAACATTTATTGCTTCTGATATTATTGATTATTTGTCAAGTGCTATTATGGATTTATTAATGAAAGAGCCTAAGGTTGTTCCACAAAAAGAAGCCGAATCAAAAAATGATAAAAAAGCGAAACCTGATGAGGGAACGGAAATGTACATCTAACAATAAATTAATATCTTAGTATAGTTGATTGTCAGCTTTGTATAATGTTGTTAATAACTGCATTATCAATCGTTAATAAAGATTGATTTATTTTGATACTTTTGCGGAAAATTAAATGCTAACCTGCACAATTGCAGATAATAAGAAAAATAATGCTTCCCTTCAATAAATTAGTCAATACCAAATTATTTTTATTTTTTACCATAAGTCTTTTTATTAGTTTTTCGTCTATTGCACAACGTGCGGTAGATTATGTAAATCCTTTTATTGGTACTTCAAATTTTGGAGCTACAAATCCTGGTGCAATTGCACCAAGAGGTATGGTAAGTGTTTCTCCTTTTAATGTTGCCGGTAAACAAAATAAACACGAAAAAGATAGCCGCTGGTTATCCAATCCATATGTTCATGAAAATGAATTCCTAACAGGGTTTTCTCATGTAAATTTAAGTGGAGTGGGGTGTCCTGACCTTGGTGTTATTATTTCTATGCCTACCGTTGGGGAGCTAGAAATAGATCATTTAAAATATGGCACTACCTATAAAGATGAAATAGCAAAAGCAGGTTACTATAGCACCACTTTAGATAAATCGAATATTAATGTGGAAACAACAGCAACTACTAGAACAGGCGTTAGTAGATATACTTTCCCCGCTGGTAAAGCTAATATTTTATTGAATTTAGGTTTGGGCTTAACAAATGAGCAAGGAGCCATGATTAAAGTCGTATCTCCAACAGAAATTGAAGGTATAAGAACTGTTGGTGGATTTTGTTATTACAAGCCAGAAGAAACCTATCCTGTTTATTTTGTAGCACAAGTAAATGTTGAAAGTGACGAATTTGGAGTTTGGAAAAAAACAAGAAAGGAATCTGGTGTTGAGGCAGAATGGATGGGGTATAATGGAAAAGATCGGTTTTATAAAAATTATTATAAAGAAGTAATGGGCGATAGTATTGGAGGCTATTTTTCATATAATTTCGATAAGCCAACAAAGGTGGAGTTGAAAGTAGGAGTTTCTTATGTAAGTATTGAAAATGCTAGAGAAAATTTAGAACGAGAAACTTCCAATTTAACATTTTTAGAAATTTATCATAAAACGGAATTAGAATGGAATGATTTACTTTCTAAAATTTCAGTTGAAGGTGGAACAAAAGATGATAAAACGGTATTTTACACGGCCTTATATCATACGCTTATTCATCCCAACACATTGAATGATTACAATGGCGAATATCCTAAAATGAGTACTAGAGAGACCTTAAAAACGAATGGTACTCGATATACTGTTTTTTCACTTTGGGATACCTATAGAAATTTACATTCATTAATGTCGTTAGTTTATCCAGAGCAACAACTAAATATGGTAAACAGCATGCTTGATATTTATGACGAAAGCGGTTGGTTGCCAAAATGGGAGTTAAATGCTACAGAAACAACTACAATGGTTGGTGATCCTGCAGGAATTGTTTTAGCAGATACTTATCTTCGTGGCATTCGTAATTTTGACATAGAGAAGGCATATGAAGCGATGGTTAAAAGTGCAGATCAAATAAATAACAATCCGTTAAGACCTGGTTTAAAAAATTATATAGAAAAAGGATACCTAACAAGTTCAGATGCAGGTTCAGTGTCTACAACACAAGAGTATAATATTTCTGATTTTGCAATTGCACAATTGGCTCAAGTACTTGGAAAGAAGAAAGATGAAGAACGATTTAGAGAACGTTCAATTTCGTATAGAAATCTATTTGATAAAGATTATAAATTGTTAAGACCTAAAAATAATGACGGAACATGGTACAGTCCTTTTGACCCGTTAGCAGGTGCAAACTTTACAAAAAATGTTGGTTTTATAGAAGGTAATTCTTGGCAGTATTCTTTTATGGTAAGTCATGATGCTGATTATTTAATAAGACTAATGGGCGGTAAGCGAGCATTTACAAGTCAATTACAAGAAGTATTTGATAAAGGACATTTTGATATGGCTAATGAACCAGATATAGCCTATCCGTATTTATTTAATTATGTAAAGGGAGAAGAATGGCGTACGCAAAATATGGTGAATGCTCTAAGAAGATCATATTTTAAAAATGCACCAGATGGTTTGCCAGGTAATGATGATACAGGTACTATGTCTGCCTGGATTATTTATACCATGATGGGTATTTATCCAGTAAGTCCTGCAGATCCAATGTATACGTTAACTACACCTGTTTTTGATAAAATTACAATTGAATTAAATCCTAAATTTTATAAAGGAAGAGTGCTCGTTATTGAAAAAGAGGGAACTGGTAATATTAATGAGGTTTTATTGAATGGAGAAGAACATAAGAGCTATTTTATCAATCATTTTGAGTTAGTTAATGGCTTTAGATTAAAGTTTTTATTGGAGTAGTATATAGAATACCGTGTAAGGTTCTCTTTTTATTATTAGATAATCTACTATTTATGAGTTCATAGTTGTTGTTTGTCGATTAGATTATTGATTTATAGAAGTCTAAATTATATTTGAAAGAGGATATTTAAATATAAACTATGATTTTTTCTAAGAGAATTAATAAATTTCGGATAAAAACAAAAGTTATAAGCATTGGAATACTTTACTTCCTATTTAGTACTGTTTTTATTTCATGTTCTGATGGTCATATCAAATTGACAACAAATGGAACAACAGCTTATGAAATTGTTTATATAGGAAAAACATCTGAAAGTGCATATCAATCAGCTGCAATACTTAAAAAATATATAGACAAAATTGCTGGGACAGATATCGGACTAGTAGGTGAGGGGTCACAAAGTACAAAAGGGAATAAAGTATATGTAGGTGCTATTAATGAATTGACTTTGGCACCACATGAAGTGAATATCCAACTAAAAGATAAAAACATTTTTATTTCTGGAGGCTCTGATAACGCATTACAAAATGCTGTTTATATTTTTATAGAGGATTATTTGGGTGTAAAATGGTTTTCGCCGACTGTAGAGAAAATTCCATCCCAAAATTCAATTTTAATACCAAATACTCTTAGTTTTAATTACAAGCCGGAAATTACTACAAGAACGGTTCATTCAAGATTGTTTTATGAAAATGATGAATTTGCTGACAAATTAAAAGTTACAACAGAAGCTTTTCCTACTTATGTGTCAGATGCAAGAGTACATACTTTTCATAAATTTATTCCTGAAGAAAAATTTTTCAAAGAACATGCTGAATATTTTGCCTTAAGGGAAAATAAGAGATTACCTACTCAATTATGTTTAACAAATAGTGATGTCTATAATATTGTAAAAGATTCTGTAGCTTCTTTGTTTCAGAAAAACCCATTAGCCAAAGTAATATCAGTTAGTCAAGATGACAATACACAATATTGTCAATGTGAGAATTGTTCAAAAATTGATGAAGAAGAGGGGAGTCCAGCCGGTTCATTGATTTTGTTTGTAAATAAAATTGCTGAAAATTTTCCAGATAAACAAATATCAACATTGGCGTATCAACATACAAGAAAACCTTGTAAAACAAAACCAAGAGAAAATGTACTGATTACACTATGTTCTATAGAATGTGATAGAAGTGCTCCTATTACCGAAAAGTGCAATGATTTTACGGAAGATTTAATAGGATGGAGTAAATTGACAGATAATATCCGTATTTGGGATTATACCACACAATTTACTAATTTTTTAGCTCCATTTCCAAATATGAACACTTTACAACCTAATGTTCAATTATTCAGAGATAATAATGCAAAATGGGTTTTTGAACAACATAGTAATAACCCTAGTGAATTATTTGAACTTCGTTCATATATTACGGCAAAATTATTATGGAACCCTGATTTGGATATTGATTCCTTAATTACTGAATTTACAGATGGTTATTATGAAGAAGCAGGAGTATATGTTAAAAACTATGTCGATTTAATTCATGCGGAACTTAAAAAACATCCTGATTTTTTCTTATTCCTTTATGGAGATCCTTCACAGGCTTTTGATTCTTATTTGAATCCTGAATTATTAGAGATTTACAAAGAATATTTTGATGCTGCGGAAAAAGCTGTGGCTACAAAATCTGAAGTATTAAAAAGAGTAAAAGAAGCTAGATTAAGTACTGATTATGCTATTTTAGAAGCTGCTAAACAGAATCTTAACTCACAACTTTCCTTAGTATTTCAAGAAAATCCCAGCAGTGCCAATGTGTTTATTAAAGAAAAATTGGAAGACTTTTACAAAACCTGTAAGGCTGCTGATATTAACTTAATGAATGAAATGGGCTTTACAGTAGAAGAATATTATAATTCTTATAAAAAAACAATTGAAGTCGCCATTAAACCAAATATCGCAAAAGGCAAAAAAGTAACCTTACTTACCAAGCCTAAAAAGTATGCTAATGAAAACCCACAGGTGTTAACCGATGGAGCTCTAGGTGGTAATAATTTTTATGCCAATTGGTTAGGCTTCGAAGGCAATCATTTAGAAGCGGTTATAGACTTAGATTCCATACAAACCATAAGTTCTATTTCGACAGCATTTTTACAAGT
Source organism: Aureibaculum algae (assembly GCF_006065315.1). Classification (GTDB taxonomy): domain Bacteria; phylum Bacteroidota; class Bacteroidia; order Flavobacteriales; family Flavobacteriaceae; genus Aureibaculum; species Aureibaculum algae. The sequence continues at coordinate 2,370,741 of NZ_CP040749.1, forward strand.
TACAAATCATGTTGTTTTTTATCCTTTAAATGTTAGTTATTATTACTCAAATGATAACAAAATATTCGAGAAGTTAGGTGTATTGGTTAATGATGAGCCCTTAAGTAAAACTAGCAAAATAAATGATATCAAATATTTTGAATTTACGTTCCCAAAAGTTGCTGCTCGTTATATTAAAATAAAGGCTGAAAATATGAACACTGCTCCGTATTGGCATCATGCTGCTGGGCTACCAAGTTGGGTTTTTGCAGATGAAATAATGGTGGAATAGTTTAGGTTACCATGTATCAGAATTGTTAAACCCTTTGTTTTATTGGTTACACTAAGTTTATTCTAAGTAAGCTTTACTTTTCTTATTACATTTAAAACACATTTAATATTGCAATTCCTAAAATGCAAATGACAATTAATTTTCAATAAATTTTAGTTTAATTGAGTTATTTCTGCATAGTATAATACCATTATAAATGGTGTTGAAATTTCCAATAAAAAAAGACATCTTATTTCTACAGTTATTGAACTATTTCAGAAGGTTGTTAGTCGAAATTATTAGTTGAGTTTTATGATAACTTTAACTTTGTATACCATAAACTCAAAATAATTATATATATGAAACAAATTTTATTTAAGCTATTGTTTTTTGCTGTAGTATTATGTTCGCATAGTATTTTAGCACAAACAACAGTAACAGGAACAATTACAGATGCAGCAGGTGGCGAAACCCTTCCTGGTGTAAACATAATTGAAAAAGGCACAACTAATGGTGTTACCTCCGATTTTGATGGTAATTACAGTATAGATGTTGCTGAAGGAGCCACTTTACATTTTTCTTTTATTGGTTATACACCAAAAGAAGTAGTTGTAAATGGACAAACTACAATTAATATCATTTTAGCTGAAAGTGCCGAGGCTCTTGACGAAGTGGTAATTACTGCCTTAGGAATCAAAAGAGAAGTGAAGTCTCTTGGTTATTCTATGACAGAATTGAAAGGTGAAGAATTGACAAAAACCAATACCGTTAACCCGGTACAAGCTTTACAGGGCCAAGTTTCTGGGGTTAGTATTGGTAGCTCTGACGGTGGTCTTTTTGGTAACTCTAAAATACAAGTACGTGGGGTGTCAACTTTAAACTCTAGTAACAACCAGCCTATATTTGTAATAGATGGTGTTATTTTAGAAAATGGTACTTCAAATGAGAGTGCAGACTGGAGTAGTAGTTCTAATGATTATGGTAATATTCTTAAAAACCTTAATCCTGATGACTATGCTAGTGTTTCTGTATTAAAAGGAGCAGCTGCTACAGCGTTGTATGGTTCAAGAGGTATCAATGGAGTTGTTTTAATTGAAACTAAAGATGGTGCAGGGTCAAAAGGTTTAGGTGTTTCTGTAAAACAATCTTTTGGTGTTGACCATGTATACAAACAACCAGCATTGCAAAATGAATATGGACCTGGTACTTTAGCAGGTTATATTGGATATGGTAATAAGGATACTAATGGTGATTATTTCAGCTATGATACGGAGCAATTTTATTATAATGATGATGGAGATAGAACATTAATTAATCATGCAGGTGGTGGATTAAGTTATGGACCTAAATTTGATGGTCAACCAATAATTGACTACGATGGAAATGTAATACCTTATAGTGCCAATACGAATAATATGAAAGATGCCTATGATGATGGGTTTAATTCAAATACTTCTGTATCATTGAGTGGTGGAAATGAAAAAGGTAATTTTTACTTATCAGATTCTTATAATACTCGAACTGGGACATTGCCAAACAATAAATTTGAGAGAAATTCAATGTTATTTTCTGGTTCATATAACTTAGCATCTTGGTTAACTGCCAATGCAAGTGTATCATATACAACATCTGTTTCTAAAAACCCTAGAAATGATATTTCTCAAAGTTTCTTTGATGGTACTTTTGAAAGAACTTACAATACGGAAAAATATCAACAAGAGCAATATTGGTTAGCTTCTCATGGAGGTGTTACTAATGCCGCTTATGGAGATGAGTTCGCAAATGCACCAAATAGAGGTTTATGGTTTTCTTATGAAAAAAATAATCAAGAAAGAAAAGAGCAAGTTACTAGACCTATAGTACGTTTAACAGCTACTGTTGCAGATTGGCTTACGATTACTGCAGAAGGGAATATGAACTTTTATACCACTAAATACGAACAAAAAGACCTAGGAAGTGGGTATGCTATGGAAGGTGGTTATTATCAATTGAGTCATGCTGATGATGTGAGTAAAACAGGTAAATTAACTTTTAACTTCACTAAAGAGTTTAGTGAAGATCTAAAAGGTAGTTTATTACTTGGTGGTGAAATTTGGGATCAAGAAAAGTCTAATACCAGAGTAAACACTGATGGTGGATTGATTGTACCTGGTAGATTCTATTTGGGTAACTCAAAGAAAACACTTCAGTCATCCGGAGGAATTTATGCTACCAAACAAATTAATTCGGCTTATTTTATGGCAGATTTGTCTTATAAAGAGCAATTATATCTAACGGTAACAGGTAGAAATGACTGGTCATCTGCTTTGGTATATACGGACGGTACTGGTAATAATTCTTATTTCTACCCTTCAGTATCAACATCATGGATTTTTAACCAAACTTTTGAAATGCCTAAGTGGTTTAGCTTTGGTAAATTAAGAGCGTCATGGGCACAAGTGGGTAGTGATACCGATCCTTATTCAATTAACAGAGGATATTCAGGTGATAGATATGAATTAAGTGGCGGTTTTGCTTATACAAACTCTGTAAATTCTGTTTTAGTAGATAGAAGTATTAAGCCTGAACTTAAAAACTCGTTCGAAGTGGGTGCTGATGTTAGATTCTTTAAAAATCGTTTAGGAATTGACTTTTCTTATTATAACGAGACAATTACAGAGCAAATAGGTCAAGTACCTATTCCTTCAGTTTCTGGTTATAATGGATTGTTAACAAATGTAGGTACACTTACTAATACTGGTATTGAACTATCTTTAACAGGGACACCAATTAGAACAGATAATTTTAGTTGGAATTCAACCTTTAATTATTGGAAGAATACAACTAAAGTAAAAGACTTACATGCTGACTATGGTGCATATAAAACGTTAGGGGGGAATATCAATTATGGTAACTTCCGTGTTGGTTCTGTAGCTTATGAAGGTGGTGAATATGGAGTATTGATGTCTGATGCGGCTATCAAAGAGTACCAAGCTACTGACGTTAACGGTAATGAAATAGATAGTCCAAATAATGGAAAGAACTTATTAACTTGGGTTGATTCAAGACGTGGTGCATATTTTCAAAGAACAGGTGTGGCAACTGAAGTAGGTAAAATACAACCTGATTTTGAAGGATCTTGGAATAATGAATTCAGATACAAAGGATTTAGTTTCTCTGTATTGTTAGATGCACGTTACGGTGGTCATATAGCTTCTTATAGTAGTCGTTACGGTACTGCTTATGGGTATTTAGAAGAATCTTTAAGAGGTAGAGATGCCGAACATGGTGGTGTAACTTGGACTTCTCAACATGCAGACGAACAAGGAAGAGAGTACTCAGATGGTATAATTCCTGATGGTGTTTTTGAAGATGGGCAAATGGTTACAACTCCAAGTGGATCTAGCGTAGATGTTGGAGGAATGACATATCAAGAAGCTTTTGATGCAGGTTATGTAGAGCCTACACATGCAAGTTACTACAATTACAGAATTAATTCTTGGGGACAAGGTGTTGTAAACCCTGATTGGTTTACCGAATTAAAATATATTGCAGTACGTAATATTTCAATCGGTTATAACTTACCAAAGTCAGTTAGTAGTAGTATAGGAGCATCAAATCTTTATTTAGGCCTTAATGGTAGAAATTTAGGTTATTTATATAATTCTATGCCTAATGACATTAACCCTGAAAGTTTTCGAGGAACATCAAGTACTGAATCATATAGAGAACGTGCTTTTGCTCCATATTTGTCAAGTTATACTATGACTATTCTTTTAGATTTTTAATATAAAATAGATAAAAAAATGAAAAAAATATTTCAATTCATATTAGCGATGTCAGTCATATTTGTTGTGGGATGTGACAAAGATGATTTTGCAGAAAAGAACAGTAACCCTTCTGAGCTCTCACAAGCGGACACGAGGTTTCAAGTTACTCAGACCATCAATCAAATGTATAATGATGATTATACACTATGGTTTTATAATAATTTTGATTATATCTACCCTTGGAGCCAAATAACTACGGCTAGTGCCGGAGGTGGTAATAGTGAACTAATGGTAGAAATGGATAATGTAGGTGGTCATAGTACTTACCCAACATTTTTTGCAAATATTAGAGACATACGCTCTAAAATAGATGCATTACCAGAAGAGGATAAAGCTCAGAGTTTGGCATTGAAAGGGATGACTTATCCTATAGCTATCCAAACTTTTATGACCCAAACTGATGTTTCTGGTTCATTAGTTTATTCTGAAGGAGCGATGGCACCATATACAACACCTGCTCTTATTACACCAATTTATGACAATCAAGAATTACTTTTAAACACTTGGTTAGAGGAGTTAAATGCAGCTATTCCTTTATTAATGGCAGAAGGTCAAATAGATATGGGTGCTCAAGATTTAATCTATAGTGGTGATTATATGAAGTGGGCAAAGTTTGCTAATTTGTTAAAATTAAGAATTGCAGCAAGGCTCGTGAATAAGGATAAAGCGAGAGCGATTCAAATTGTGGAAGAAGTAGTCAATTCAGAGGCTGGCTATATGGATGAATTAAGCGACGATTTTATTTACCAAAGAGGAATCGAATATTATGGTACAGGTAATGGACAACAACCAGGTATCGGTGCAAAAAATCTTGTCGATTTCATGGTAGATAATAAAGATCCAAGAGTTAGAGTATTGTTTGAGAAAAATGATTTTAATGGAGAAGTGGTACAAGCATTTATTGATGCAGGTAAACCTTTACCTCCTTATGTAGATCAATATGTTGTAAAAGATGGAAGCGGTAATTTTTCAGGTTGGTCTGGCCCAGGAGAACCATGGGTGAGATACTTTGGTGTTCCATTGGCTCCTGATGCTGTATTGGCTTCAGAAAATGATATTTACTTTAGTCAAGGTATAAGAAATAGAATTAGTGAAAGTGGTGTTGAGAAAACATATGCTTCTACTTCTGATTTTTCAGAAAGATTAACACGTACAAGATTTTCTTTTACATATCCTACAAAACCAGGAGGTAGATTCTTAGAATTAAAAGATAACTATCCACCATTAGAAGTAATTTTAGGGAGTGCCGCAGAAACCAACCTTTATTTAGCAGAGTTTAAATTATTAGGTGCTAATATCGCTGGAGATGCACAAGAATACTTTAATAAAGGTGTTGAATTATCGATTATGCGTATGGACGAAATTGCTAAAGAACACAGATATCCTTACTACGACAATGACCCGGTATATGATGATGCAAGTTTAGCTTCAGCTGGAGCAACTAAATTACAAGCTAATGAAATTACAGCTTTATTAGCAAGACCAGCTTATGATTTAAGTACAGATGGTTTAGAAAAAGTTTATATACAGCAATTGATTAACCATGCTGGTACACCACATGATACATGGACAACTGCACGTCGTTCAGGTGTACCTAAAACAGGAAGTTCTGTATGGTCAAGAGAACCTTTCTTATCAGGTGGTGTTGATTTAACTGTACCACGTAGATTTAAATCATCTGAACCATTAGAGTCTAGTAAGAATTATGCCAACGAAAAAGCAGCTTTAGATGAAGAAGGTTTTACTCCAGGTAGTAATGACCCAGTTCTTTTAAATACGCAAAGACTTTGGTTTGATAAAGAAAACCCTCAATATGGAGCAGGACCAAATAACTAAGAATATTTCCTTTAGGTTTTTTCTTAGGGTTACAAATTAAACACTCCTATGGAGAGCGTAGAACTTCTAGTTTGGCCACTTCTGTGTTTGAAAATATAGTTCTTGTTAAATTTGTTATTTGAGTTAGTAATTAAAAAGAGTCTGAGAAATCAGACTCTTTTTTTATTTCGCAATTAACTTTATTATTTTTTGAAATTATTGTATTGATTATATGTTCTGCCGTAAAAATTTAAAGAATAATCAGTTTATAAGAATGGGGTAAATGCACATGCATTCGAGGAAAAAAACAGATCGATTTCTTCACTAAGAGCTTAAAAATTATTCAATATTATCTTTTTGGAACTTCCTCAAAATCATTTCTTAATAAATTGATGGAATTCTTTAAGAAACAATATGTTAATCCAGTTATTAAGTAGAAAAAAAATGTTGTTGGTCGAAAAATTAATATAATTTTATGATAAAATTATTATCTTTAACTCAATAAACTCAAATAAATATATTTATGAAAAAAAATTTATCAAAACTGCTGTTTTTTGTTGTAATATTATGTTCACATAGTATCATAGCACAATCAACGGTAACAGGAACGATCAAGGATGCAGCAGATGGAAGTACGCTTCCAGGTGTTAACATCATCGAGAAAGGTACATCTAATGGTGTAACCTCAGATTTTGACGGAAAGTATAGCATTGAAGTATCCGAAGGTGCTGTATTACAATATTCTTTTATCGGATATACTCCTCAAGAAATTACAGTAAACAATCAAACAGTTATTAACCTTTCTTTAGCTCAAAGTGCTGAGGCTTTAGATGAAGTGGTAATAACAGCCTTAGGTATTTCTAGAGAGAAAAAGGCATTAGGTTATGCTATTTCTGAATTGAAAAGTGATGATTTAAACGTTGCCAAAGAAACCAATGTGGTTAATTCTTTATCAGGTAAGGTTGCTGGTGTTGTGTTAACACAATCAACTTCTGGTCCTGCTGGTGGTACACGTGTTGTAATTCGTGGTAACAATTCAATTACAGGAAATAATCAACCTTTATATGTAGTTGATGGTGTGCCAATTGATAACTCTGGTATAGGTTCTGCTGCTGGTAATGGTGGTGGAGAGTATTCTAGATCGGATTATGGTACTGGTGTATCAGATATTAATCCAGAAGATATAGAATCAATGTCTATATTAAAAGGACCAAATGCAGCAGCATTATATGGTTCAAGAGCCAGTAACGGGGTAATTATAATAACAACTAAAAAAGGGAAAATGAATTCAGGATTAGGTGTAAGTATTTCATCTAGTGCTACTTTCGAAAACCCTTTATTATTGCCTGAGTATCAAAACCAATACGGTAGAGGAAGTAACGGTAACTTTCCTGAAATACCAGTTGGAGGTACATTAGAAGAGCAGTTAGCTGCTGTTAAAAGTAATTCTTCATGGGGGCCAAAATTTGATGGTTCTCAACAATTATATTATAACGGAGAAATGAAAGCTTATTCAGCACAACCTGATAATGTAAAAGATTTTTTTAGAACAGGTACTACATTTACAAACTCAGTTACTTTAAGTGGTGGTGGAGAAAAGTCATCTGTTTTATTTTCTTATACGCATACAAAAGCAGAAGCTATTGTGCCGAACTCTGATGTAAGAAGACATAACTTTAATTTAAGGGGGTATTCTAAATTAACAGATAAATTTACCTTAGATGCGAAGGTAACCTACTTTCAGCAAGATGCCAACAATAGGGTAGTTCAAGGTACAGAAGGTCTTATGGCATATGTATATGGAATACCAAGAAATATTGATATTAGAGATATGGAGAATTATCAAGATTTAGAAAATCCAGTTAATCCAGACAGACCTTATGATGTTATTTCTACAAGTTCATCTGGAGGTAATCCATATTGGATATTAAATCATGATATTAACGAAGATACCAGAACACGTGTAAATGGTTTTGCCAAAATAAATTATGAATTTACAGATTATTTATCTGCATTTGCAAGAGTAGGTACAGATGTTGTAAAACATGATACTTATGGGGTTAGCCAATGGGGACATCATTTTCAACCAACAGGTTCTTTAGGGATAAGTGAAAATAGTATCTCGGAAACTAATGCTGACTTTTTATTTATTTTTAATAAAGATATATCAGAAAAATTTAATATTGCGGCTAATTTTGGTGGTAACCATTCGTATAGAACTAGAAAAGGTATTGGAATTAGTGGAAGAGGATTTAAAGTGCCAACGAGAGTTACTGTTTCCAATTTAGTTGATCCGCAACAATCGTATACGCCTTTACAGGAGAAAAAAGTAAATTCATTATATGGATCAGCTTCATTCGCTTATGATAGCTACTTATATTTAGACTTAACGGGTAGAAATGACTGGTCTTCTACATTGTCTGCTGATAACAGATCCTATTTTTATCCATCTGCAAGTTTAAGTTTTATACCGAGTCAAGCATTTGATTTTTCAAGTTCTCCAATTAACTTTTTAAAGTTAAGAACGAGTTGGGCTCAAGTAGGTAATGACACAGGTGTTTACCAATTAACGGAGACCTTTAATTTAGCGGCTAATGGATATTTAGATTTGGTGCAAATTTCAAGACCATCTGTTAAATACAGTCCGGACTTAAAGCCAGAACAGGTAACATCTTCAGAGGTTGGTTTAGAATTTAAAATGTTTAACAATCGCTTTTTTGGAGATGTATCGTATTATAGTATAACATCGAAAGATTTAATTTTTGATGTACCAGTTCCAGCAGCAACGGGATACAGTACCTTTAGAGAAAATGTTGGGGAGTTATCAAATAAAGGTTTTGAAATTCTATTAGGTGGTACTCCAGTAAAAACTGATGATTTGGAATGGGTAATTTCAGCTAATATTTCAAAAAACGAAAATAAGTTAGTTTCACTAATTGATGATCTTGATAATTTCTCGTTTGCAGGTAGTAATGGTGGTGATGTTCAAGTACAAGCAACTGTTGGTGGTGGATTTGGAGATATTTATGGTAGAACATGGAAAAGAGTTGAAGAAGGTGTAGATGCTGGAAAATTATTATTGAGTAGTGAAGGAAGACCTCAAGCCGAAAGTGAACTTAAGAAGTTAGGAAACTATCAACCTGATTATGTAGGTGGTATAACTAATAATATTAATTACAAGAATTTAGGTTTAAGTTTTTTAATTGATTTTAGAATTGGAGGTCAAGTTTATTCAGGGACAGATGCAGCCTTAGATGGTAATGGTACCTCAATAAGAACATTACAATACAGAGAAAGTGGTGTGGTTGTTGATGGTGTTATAGCCAATGACGCGGCCAATCCAAGTGCTGGTTATACTCAAAATACAACAAATATTACAGGTCAACAATATTGGGGATCTGTTAGTGGTATTACAGAGAATTATATTTATGACCAAACGAATTTTAGAATGCGTGAAATTGCATTGACCTATAGAATACCTGGAAAAATGCTAGAAAATGCATTTATAAAAAGTGCTTCTATTAATTTGATTGGAAGAAATTTATTCTTTATTTCAAAGAAAATTGATAATTTTGATCCAGAATCAAGCTATTCGACGAGTAACTTTTCACAAGGTTTATTATATTATAATTTACCAACAACGAGAAGTATAGGTTTAAACTTAAATATTAAATTTTAAAAATATGAAAACAAATATAATTAAATTATGTTTATTGATTTTTGTAGGTACGTTAATATCATGTACTGGTGATTTCGATGAGATCAATCAGAACCCAAATGGGTTTACAGCAGATGATGTAAGTGCAAAATTCTTTATTACAGAGCCTCAGTATAAATTATATGCTGAAGATCGCTACCCTTATTGGAGAGCTCAGTTAATTCATACGGACCGTTATGCTGGTCATTTTACATTCGGACATAGTGGTTCTTGGTGGAGTGACGGTTTAGGTTATGATTATTCTTCAGGATATACTGATGCTGCATGGGGTTGGTTATCAGGAGAGTTTGGTAAGATTGATGGTTTTATGAAATTAGTAAAATCTGGTGGTGAATTTGAAAATGAATACATGTACGCCGTTGGTTTAATCATGAAATCGTTGTATTTCCAAATGTATACGGATACTTGGGGTATGGTACCTTATAGTGAAGCTGGTGTTGAAGGAATTGTAACACCTAAATATGATTCTCAAAAAGATATTTATAAAGGAATTATAGCTGATTTAGATGCAGCTATGGCTACTATAGGTGATGCAGAGAGAACAGGAACAGGTATTAATGACTTAGGAGAGAATGATGTGTATTGTGGTGGAGATTTACAGAAATGGAAAAAATTAGCCAATACCTTAAAATTAAGAATAGGTATGAGAGCTCTAGGTGCAACTGGAGATGATTTTGCAACAGGAGCAATTAATCAAGCATTATCAGCAGATTTATTAGATGCAACTTCTGGTAGTATTTTAATGGATAAAGATGAAATCATTAGTCAATGGGGTAGTGCTGCATATGGTGATGTTTGGCATAACTTTGGTGGTTTAGGGTCTAAATGGACAGTTGGTAAAACACTAATTGATCATTTAAGAAATTATAATGATCCTAGATTATCTGTATTTGCTAAACCTGTTGAAGGTGGTGAAGTAACTATGACCAAACCAGCCAGTGGTGAAACAGCAGATAACTTTTGGGTTCGTGCAGATTTTTTATCTAGTATTTTTGATGCCGCAGGTGCTACATATACTAGAACGGATGCAGCCGATCAAGTTACTTTTAATGTACCAGCAGGACAATATATTGGCCAGCCGACTAGATTAAGAGGTGAAATGTCTTCTTTTGCTAATTTTAAATTTTTCAGTACACCTTCTGATTTAGTAATAAGAGCTAAAAATGATGGTGCTATGTATCCTGAAATTGTACTCACAAGTGCAGAGGCTTATTTTTTACAAGCAGAAGCTGCAGTTAGAGGTTTAGGTACTGGTGATGCTCAAGAATTATTAGCAATGGGTATAAAAGAGGCTATGAAAGTTTGGGGTATTTCTGGTGGAGATGCAGATACATATATAGCTCAATCAGCAATAGCAGATATTTCTGCGGGTACAACCGAGCAAAAATTAGAAAAAATAGCAATTCAAAGATGGTTAAATACATATACTGATGGTTTTGAAGGTTGGGCTGTTGTTAGAGATACAGGTTATCCCTCTGAATTAGCTACAGGAGTTAATAACCAAGTTATTTTTGCAGATGGTGATTTAGCAGGACGATATCCTCAACGTTTACGTTATGGTACTGCTGAGCAAACAAGTAATGAAGCGAATTACAATGCAGCCGTTGCAGCTCAAGGAGAAGATGTACAAGCTACTAAATTATGGTATGCGAAGCAATAAATAAATACTAAAACAATATCAATAGTTTAAAAGAGCCTGAGAAATCAGGCTCTTTTTTTTGTTAAATAATGATAGGAAAATGTAATTTATTAACTTAGACATGTCGTTTATGGGTTAAAAAACGTCGTTAGTCGAATTGGTTAATCAATTTTAAGAAAAATTTAACTATCTTTCCTACCTTATTAACTCAAAAACTTTATTATGAACCAAAAATTTAGGTATTTATTTATGCTTGTGGCATTACTCTTTTTACAAGGGGCTATTGCTCAAACTATTACTGGTAAGGTTACCGATGAATCTGGCGTTGCTCTTCCAGGAGCAAATGTTATTGAAGAAGGTACTACCAATGGAACAACAACCGATTTTGATGGAAATTATAGCATTGAAGTCTCAGAAGGGGCAACATTGCAATTTTCTATGATAGGTTATTCCGAAAAGTCAGTTGTAGTTGGCGGACAAACCACTATTAATGTATCCTTGGCAGAAGGTACACAACTAGACGAAGTAGTTGTTACAGCCTTAGGTATTAAACGTGCCGAAAAAACATTAGCCTATGCCCAGCAAACTGTTGGTGGTGAAGAGCTTACAAGTTCTAGAGACGTTAACTTTGTTAACAGTATCTCTGGTAAAGCTGCGGGTGTAGAAATTAGAAAAAGTAGTTCTGGGCCTGGTGGATCTACCAAAATTCAAATTAGAGGTAGTAAATCTTTAAGTGGAGATAGTTCTCCTTTATTTGTTATTGACGGTATTCCAATGGTAAATAATAGAGGAAGTCAACCCGGAGTTTGGGATGGTGTTGATCAAGGAGATGGTTTATCTCAATTAAATCCAGACGATATTGAAAGTATGAGTATCTTAAAAGGAGCTAATGCCGCTATTTTATATGGTAGTCAAGGTGCTAATGGTGTTGTGGTAATTACAACTAAAAGTGGTAAAGCGGGTACAATGGTTGTTAAAGTAAACTCAGGTATTACTTTTGAAAGCATTATCGCATTGCCTGAATTACAATACAGATATGGTAGCGAAGGTGGTACAAAAGAAAGTTGGTCAACTACTAAAGGAGATTATGATAGTAGTTATGTAGATGATTGGTTTGATACAGGAGCAAATTATTTTAATTCAGTTTCAGTAAGTGGAGGTAATGATAAAACACAGGCCTATTTTTCATATGCAAATACTACAGCATCTGGTATAACACCTGGTAATGAGTACGGTAAAAATAATGTTTCATTTAAACAATCTACAAAACTATTTAATGATAAAGTTAAAATTACATCTAATGTTATTTTAGCTCAAGAGAAAACAGACAATAGAAATCGTGCTGGATATTATAATAATCCACTTACTGGATTGTATTGGTTTCCTAGAGATAAAAATATTAATGATTATAGAGGAGATAATTATAGGGTTTTTAATACAGATAGAAATACTTACGAACAAAATTGGTTTGTGATTGATCATCATCAAACAAATCCATATTGGTTATTAAACGAAGAATCTCAAGAAGATGAAACCAAAAGGGTAATTGGAAGTTTAAATTTAGATTATACCATAACAGAGAAACTTTCTTTTCAAATTAGGGGAAATGTAGATTATGCCGTAAAAAAGTATGAAACAAAGCGTAATTCTGGCGGTAACACAACAACAGTTGCAGCTAATGGAAACTGGATTTATGAAAAGTATGATGATACCAGTACCTATTTAGATGGTATTTTAAGTTACACCAATAACTTTGGTGATTTTTCTCTTACTGCTTTAGGAGGTGCAACATATCAGCATACGAATTATGGTAATGGTGTAGGATTATATCCTGGTGCTGCTCAAGATCAATTACTGTATGCAAATGAGTTTTATTTCGAAAATTTAACGGATGTTATTCAAGTACAATCTAATTTAAATAATGGTAAAACGAGTACGGTAGAAAAACAATCACTTTTTGGAAATGTTACACTTGGATTTAAAGAGATGTTATTTTTAGATATCGCAGGAAGAAATGACTGGGCATCTACCTTAGCATTAACAGGTAATGATTCCTATTTTTACCCTTCTTTAGGTCTTACTGCAATTTTAAGTGAAATGTTTGAATTGGGAGATGCAATTAGTTTTGCCAAAATAAGAGGTACCTATGCAAAAATAGGTAACGAAGTACCTTATAATACAATTTTTCCAAGACATACAATAAATGCTGACGGGTCGGTTGGATTTAATACAACCAAACCATTTCTTGATGCAAAACCAGAAATAATTACTACTTCTGAAGTAGGATTTGATGTAAGATTCTTTAATAGCAGGTTGGGAGTTGATTTTACATATTATAGTATAAATAGTCAAGATCAGTTTATTACAATTAATGAACCCATTGAAGATTATACAAGTTATTTTGTAAATGCAGGTGAAATTACTAATAAAGGGGTAGAAATAACACTTACCGGTAAACCAATTGTAACAGAAGATTTAACTTGGAGTACAGCAGTTAACTATTCAAATAATAATAATAATATTGTTAAATTACATCCTGATGTTGAAACGATAAATCAAGGTGGTTCAGAAGGGTTTAGATATACCTTAGTTGAAGGAGGATCTATCAGTGATTTATATGCATATAAATTTTTAAGAGATGATGAAGGCAGAATTTTGTTGGATGATGTCACTGGCAGACCTAGAAAAACAGAATTAAGAGAGCTTTTTGGTAATGCAGAACCTGATTATGCCATAGGTTGGAGTAACACTATTAACTACAAAAAATGGGCATTGAACATGCAAATAAACGGTAAGTTCGGTGGTTATACAGTAAGTCAAACTGAAGCTTTATTTGATGGTAACGGTGTGTCAGAGAGATCTGCTGCTGCGAGAGATAGAGGCTATGAAAATATAAATGCAGTGCAAAATGGTGTTGCAGTAACCCAAATTGATCCATTTGATTATTATGATGCTGTTGGAGGTAGAAACGGTATTACTGAGGCTCACATTTATGACAGAACCAGTATTAGATTAGCACAATTATCTTTATCTTATAATTTTAATGTAGAGAAGGTAGATTGGTTAAAGAATGCTTCTTTATCTTTTATAGGAAACAACCTTTTCTTTTTCTATAAGGATGCACCATATGACCCTGAATTATCTCAGAGTACAGGTAGAAGTGAACCTGGTTCAGATAATTATAATTTACCATCAACAAGAACGTATGGTTTAAATCTAAGTTTAACCTTTTAATAAGAAAAGAAATGAAAAAAATAATATATATATTTTTGACTGCACTTTTATTTAATCTAAGTGCATGTACAGATGATTTTGAAAAGTTAAATGAAAACCCATATCAAATAACTGATGAATCTTTGACGCAAGATTTTAACAATGTAGGTGCTTTTTATCCGCCCATGTTAAAAAACCTTTTTGGTCACCAAATTGAACATAACTTATCTCATGATTCTTGGGTAAGACATTTAGGAACTCCAACTCCTTTTGTTGGGGGCATTAATAATACAACCTATTATATCCGCTGGAATACTTATTGGAACAGGATTTATAATAGTATTATGTCTCCTTCTGCACAAGTAATGAAAGTTGCAGAAGCTGAGGGGTACCCTGTTTTTGTAGAATGGGCAAAATTAATAAGAATTTTAGGAATGTCTAGACTCACTGCCTACCATGGTCCCGTAATATTTACCAAGTTTGGTCAAGAACCTGCTTTGTATGATTCAGAACCAGTACTTTATAATGCATTTTTTACGCAGCTAGATGAAATACAGGCTGTCTTTAATGCTAACATGGATTACGCTGGTCTTGCAAAATTCGATGCTAGTTATGGCGGGGATATTGAACAATGGAATAGGTTGGTAAATAGTATGCGTTTACGTTTAGCCATAAGAATATCTAAAGCAAATCCTGCATTGGCTAAAACTCAAGGAGAAAAAGCGTTGAGCGAACCAGGAGGATTGATTGAAAGTAATGCTGATAATTTTATGGTTTCATTATATGGAGATGTTTTTCCTCCAGTTACCATTAGTTTTGGTTGGGGTGATACGAGAATGAGTGCTTCTATGGAATCTATTTTAATCGGATATAAAGATCCAAGAGTTGCCAAGTTCTTTGATCCAGCTTCAGATGATACACTTTATCCAGATCATCCTGATTATCCATATAAGGGAATTAGAAATGGTGCAGTGTTAGTTGCAAAAGATGATAGATTAAGTTTTTCGAATATTAGTTCAGATTTTAAGAGCGTTGAGAATAGACGTTTCTTTACTGCAGCTGAAGTGAAGTTTCTAAAAGCTGAAGCAGCTTTAAGAGGTTGGAATGGAGCAGGTAGTGCATGGGAAAATTATGAAGCCGGTGTAAATAGTTCTTTTGAAGATTGGGGTGCTGGTAGTGCCGCAGCTTACTTAGCTGATAATACAAGTTTACCATTAAACTATAATGACCCTAAAGCTGATCCAGGTCCAATTAATGATTTTGTAACTAGAATTTCGAATACTGTAGCTTGGGATGATGGAGCGAGTAATGAAATTAAGCTAGAAAAAATTATTACACAAAAGTGGATAAATGCCTATACGAACTCTATAGAACCATGGGTTGATCATCGTAGAACAGGATATCCTAAATTGCCTTATAATTATAAAAATGATAGTAGTGCAGATTGGGGCGTAATACCGGCCAACGAATTCTTGAAAAGACAAGTGTTCGTAACAAGTCAAAGAGAAAACAATGCATCTTCCGTTGCTGAAGCTACAGGTTTCCTTGGTGGTCCAGACTTAATTAGTACCAGACTATGGTGGGACACAGGTTCTGCATCAAATTTTTAAAATTTAAATTATTTTATATAAAAAGAGTTGTTTTAATCTAAAAACAACTCTTTTTTTTTATTTTGCAGTAGAATTATTTTTATTTGAATAAAAGAAATGTTGCATAAAGTTCATTACCTTCAACTTATTTAAGTTTTTCACCAAGAATAATGTAATGCTTAAATGAATTAAGCATTACATAACTCTAAATTATTAGTATTCACGTAGCATTAAGTATTTTTATTAATTTAAACTATATGACAAAAACATACAAAATTATCATTGCCCTGACAGTTTTCGTGTTAACAAGCTGTAATAAAAGCGAGGATAATGATAGTAGTACTGGTACAGTACAAAACGAGAATACATTATTTACTTTGGTGTCTTCTAATGACTCTAATTTAACGTTCGAGAACATCATAACGCAAACCAGAGAGAACAATCATATGATAAACTCTCAATTTATATCTGGTGGAGGCGTAGCCGTTGGTGATATAAATAATGATGGCTTGGAAGATATTTATTTTACAGGAAATCAAGTAAGGGATAAACTATTTTTAAACAAAGGAAATTTAAAATTTGAAGATATTTCTGATAAAGCGGGTATTACCCAGGATAATAATTGGTCAACTGGTGTAACATTTGTAGATATTGATAATGATGGCGATAAGGATATTTATGTTTGTAGGTTTACTTATCTAGAAAACGAAAAAAGTCAAAACCAATTATACATTAATAACGGAGACCAAAGCTTTACCGAAAAAGCATCCACTTTTGGTCTAAATGATAAAGGTTTTTCCATGCACTCCACCTTTTTCGATTTTGATAACGATGGTTTGTTAGATATTTACGTTATAAATCAGCCTCCAAGTATCCCAAATATTGGAGATAAAATGAGTAGAGAACAGTTTCCAGATATTACTTTTAGTGATCGATTATATAAAAACCTGGGCAACGGAAAATTTGAAGATTATACCGAAAAATCGAATCTTAGAAATTTTGCATTCGGACTATCGGCAACTACAGGAGACTTTAACAATGACGGTTGGCAAGATATTTATGTTTCCAATGATTTTGATGTGGCTGATCATGTTTATATTAATCAACAAGACGGCACTTTTAAAGATGAAGTACGCACGGCCACTAAACATATTTCAAACTTTAGTATGGGTAACGATATTGCGGACTATGATAATGATGGAAATTTAGATGTTATGGTCGTAGACATGGTCGCAGAAGACCATAAAAGGATTAAAACGAACATGAGCGGTATGAATCCCGAACAGTTTTGGTCTATCGTAAATAAAGGTGGTCACTATCAATATATGTTCAATACTTTACAAAGGAATAATGGAAATGGAACCTTTAGTGAGTTAGGTCAACTCGCGGGCGTTACAAGTACTGACTGGAGTTGGGCACCATTATTCGCTGATTTTGACAACGACGGTTTTAAAGACCTTTTTGTAACCAACGGCGTTGTTTATAATAACCGCTACAGCGATTTAACTACAAAATACGATAAGAAAGTTGATAGCATAAACAAGGTAGCCCATCAAAAAGGATTAAACCCAAATACGATGATGGATGTAATGGATTTTGTAAATATGGCTCCCACCGATAAATTACCGAACTATATTTATAAAAATAACGGAGACTTAACTTTTAATAATAAAGTAAAAGACTGGGGGTTAGAAACGCCAACACTTTCAAACGGAGCTGCTTACGCTGATTTTGATTTAGATGGTGATTTAGATTTGGTGGTTAATAATATTAATGAAAACGCATCATTATATAAAAATACAACTACAGACAGACGATTAGGTAATTATATACGCTTTAAATTTGTTACTGATAAAAACGAACCTGTTTATGGAACAAAAATAGCATTGTATAAAAAAGATTCATTGTTGCAAGTTGTTCAAATAACGAATTCGAGAGGGTTTATGTCTAAAAGTGAAGATGTAGCTCATTTTGGAATTGGAGATGAAAAAATTATTGATAAGGCCATAATTCAATGGATTGATGGCACAACTTCAACACTTTCTAATTTAGAGGTAAATAAAGTTCATCAGCTAAAGACAGGAGAGTTAGAGAGAGAAACAATTCAAGGTAAACCTAATAAAACTTTACAATTTCAAGATGTAACCCAATCTCTTAATTTAGCTAAAGTGTATCATCAAGAGAATAAAAATGATGATTATGCTTATGAAGTATTGCTTCCTCATAAAATGTCACAATTTGGACCTGCCATAGGTGTTGGTGATGTAAATGGTGATAAAAAAGAAGATTTTTACTTAGGCGGAGCTGCAGGGTATTCAGGGAAACTATATCTGCAGAATAATAAAGGAACTTTTGATGAAATTATAGATGGAGCTTGGTCTCAAGACAAGGCTAGTGAAGATATGGGCATAGCATTAATAGACGTTGACAATGATAAAGATTTAGATTTATTTGTTGTAAGTGGGGGGAATGAATTTAATGAAGGCGATACCGCATTACAAGATAGGTTATATATAAATGACGGCAGAGGAAAGTTTACCAAAAGCAATAATTTACCGAAATACCTTACTAGTGGATCGTGTGTAATGCCTTTTGATTTTGACAAAGACGGCGATTTAGATCTCTTTATTGGTGGACGCTTAACACCAAGAAAATATCCGCATGCAGCAAATAGTTATTTACTGGAAAATACTGGAGGAAAATTTATTGATGCTTCAGATAAAATAGCCCCTGAGATGAAAGATTTAGGAATGGTAACTGCTGCAAGTTGGACAGATTATAATAATGATGGTTTTGAAGACTTAATAGTGGTAGGTGAGTGGATGCCAGTAACCTTATTTATGCAATCAGAAAATGGTACTTTCAAAAAGAAAACCATTCCAAATAGTGAAGGATGGTATTATGAAGTTAAAACGGGGGACATGGATAATGACGGAGATAATGACATCATTGTTGGTAATCTCGGTTTAAATTATAAATATAAAGCAAACTCTAAAGAACCTTTTGAAGTTTACAGCTATGATTTTGACAATAATGGAAGTTTAGATATTGTGTTGAGTTATTATGAACATGGAATTGCGTTCCCTGTAAGAGGTAAAAGTTGTTCAACGCAACAAATTCCATCGCTAAAAGAGAAATTTCCAACGTATGAAGAATTTGGAAATTCAAATTTACAGAACATTTATGGTAGTACACTAACTGACGCATTGAACTTAAAAGCGAAAACCTTTGCATCAGCCTATATTGAAAATGGCGGTGAAGGTAATTTTACTATTAAACCTTTGCCA
Organism: Aureibaculum algae; assembly: GCF_006065315.1. Lineage (GTDB taxonomy): Bacteria > Bacteroidota > Bacteroidia > Flavobacteriales > Flavobacteriaceae > Aureibaculum > Aureibaculum algae. Next base: position 2,390,061 of record NZ_CP040749.1, read on the forward strand.
TCGTTAGCACAGGTATCTTCCATAAATAGTATTTTAATAGATGATTATAATTTAGATGGGAATAAAGACTTGTTGATTTCAGGAAATTTATATGTATCAGAGATAGAAACACCTCGTAATGATGCAGGTACAGGGCTACTGTTACATGGAGATGGTAAGGGGAATTTTACTTCAGTTTCTATTCAAGAAAGTGGTTTTTACACGCCAAACGATGTAAAAGACATGAAAATGATTAAAATTGGTGATAAAAACATCATTTTAGCAGCTAAAAATAATGATTACCTCCAAGCTGTTGAATTTTTTAGTTCCGAGGAGCTTCTTGAAAGTAATTAAAAGAATAAAAAAATCAATTTTGGGATAGAATTTCTCATGATGTGATAATAGAAATAATACTTATTATAAATTTCAATTTTTGATGTTTATACTTTTGGAACTGTCATTCGTCGAATAATTTATAATAAGAGTTTTTTTCTTATTTACTTTTACAGTAATCAACTAATTATAACATTTTATAGGGAAATAGCAATAATATTTAAGTTGAGTAATTTGAATTAGTATTAAAGAGCTAGAGAAGTCTAGCTCTTTTTTTTTGTTATTGTTTTGATAGAAATGATATTAAATTTGAGTGATACATCTAGGGTTTTGTAGCCTACTAAAGAGTTGTGTAATATAACAATTCCTTTCTACCGTTTATTGGTTTAAAACAAGAAATTGAGAACGCATAGCATACTGAAAAGGTTGACTTTTACTCTATATACAGCTCATCAATAAATAGCCAAGCTTTACTTCCTGCACCTTTATGAGTAGGTGGGCAAACCCCAATGTTTTTAATATTAATTTTTAAATATCTTGCTGTGAATGGTTTTTCAATACTAAATTTTCCTTTAAAGGTATTTTTATTTATGTTGTTTTCTTCGTCGTTTAAAAATAGTGATCCTTCAAAGTCTTTACCATTAGAAGAAAAACTAACAGAAATTTGTTCAGGTTTAAAAATCCAATTCCCTAAATCCTGCATATAGCCACAAGAAATTTTTTCTATATTTTGTTCTTTTTTCAAGTCAATTAAAAATTCTAAATCTTTGCCTTCTTGTCCAATCCATTGTCCTGAGCTATAATCTAAATACCCACTTTTACCATCTATTAATACTTCAATATTTTTATAGTTGGTAGGTAAAGGCAAGGTGCTCTCTATAATTGTCTCGACGGCCAAATGGTTTACTTTTTTTGTTTCTTTAGGAACACCATCAATAGAACCAAATTCCCATTCAGTGTATTTTTTAATTAGACTTTTTACAATTTCTGGATGTTTTGAAGCCAAGTTTTTCATTTCTGATACATCTTCATCCAAGTTTGATAAAAACAAAGCATCACTTTCCAAATCAAGTTCTCCTTTATGAGACGTATCTTTTGGGTACGCAATCAATTTCCATTTTCCATCTCTGACTACCCATTGACTTCCATATTTCCAGAATGCAGACGTTCTTAGTGATTTTTGCTTTGTGTTCATTAACATTGATGACAAATCTATGCCGTCAATTGCAGATTTTTTATTTTCCAATCCACATAAATTCGATAGCGTTGGCATCCAATCTGTATTTAGTAAAAACTGTTTACTTACTTTGTTTTCGGGTAAATTTCCTTTCCAGCTTATAATGGTTGGTAATCGTATACCACCTTCGAATAAGCTACTTTTAGCTCCACGATAAGGTCCAGAACTACCACCCCCATTAAAAGCACGCATTTCTGTAGAATAACCATTGTCAGATTGATAAACAATGATGGTGTCTTCTCGTAGTCCTAAGCTATTGAGTTGGTCTATTAGCATTCCTATGCGTTCATCAATTGTAGAAATAAATGCTCCGTAATCAGATCTTGGAAATTCGATGCCTTTGTCTGCATAATATTTTTTCCATTTTTGAGTAGGTTGGTAGGGATAGTGAGGCATGTTAATGGCATAAAATAAAAAGAAAGGATCCTGTTGATTTTTATCTATAAAAGCATCCACTTTTTCGGCCATTACATCAGGAAAGTATTTTCCATCATAAAATACCTCTTTACCGTTTTCATGTAAATCATGAATGTTAGGTCCTTCCCAAAAGAAAAAATGGGAATAATTATCAATGCAACCTCGTAAATGTCCAAAGGAATAGTCAAAACCTTGGTTGTTAGGGCTACTTGCTTCACTCATCCCTAAATGCCATTTACCAACATGAGCTGTTTTATATCCGTTGTCTTTAAATAATTCGGCCATGGTATATTGCTCGTCAGGTAAACCATCTGAACCAATACTTGCAGATGTGTTTCCAGGCACACCAGCTCTTTGAGGATAATTACCTGTTAATAAAGCAGCTCTTGAAGGAGCACACACAGGTGCTGCTACATAAGCTTGTGTAAACCGGATTCCATCTTCTGCAAGCTTATCTATGTTTGGCGAAAATATATCTGTGGCACCATAACAACCTAAATCGCCGGCACCTTGGTCATCTGTATAAATCACAATTACATTCGGTTTTTTTGAATTTTGGGCAATTAAATAGTAAAACCCCAAAAATAATAGTAAAATAGTTAGACTTATTTTTTTCATTTTTTGAAATTGTTAATTTTCTAATAAATCCTAAAATAAATATAAAATTTTAAAAGAGGTGAATTTTTTAGACAATAGCTCTTTTAAATTAGATAAACAACGGAAAAGAACTGCATTCGTTGAACTATTTAAGTTGTTTGTCTTTTAAAATATTAGAATTGTTAAGATTGAATTATATTTATAAAATATAATTTAAAAAGTATAGAATCATGTTAAAGTTACATAATATAAAAGCACTTACGTTGTTGATGGCTTTGAGTTTCATTTCTTGCAAAAGCGAAAAAGAAAAAAAAGAGATAAATCAACAACCTAATATTATAGTAATTTATGCCGATGATTTGGGCTTTGGTGATGTTAGTGCATATGGAAGTGAGGTTTTAAAAACACCAAATATTGATCGCATAGCGAATGAAGGTATTAAATTCATGAATGGTTACGCGGCTTCACCGACATGTAGTCCAAGTCGCTATGCGTTGTTATCTGGTAATTACCCATTTAAAAAGAAAAATGCTAGAGTACTCCCAGGAAATGCTCCTCTAATTTTTGATACGAGTAAGCAAACTTTACCATCCATGTTAAGAGATGCTGGCTATACAACAGGTGTAGTTGGTAAATGGCACCTAGGGTTAGGTAGTGAAAATATGGATTGGAATGGTGAAATTAAACCAGGACCATTAGAAATTGGTTTTGACGAATCTTATATAATGGCTTCAACAAATGATAGAGTACCATCTGTTTATGTTAAAGGGCATCGAATTGATGGTTTAGATGCTAAAGATCCGATTGAAGTGAGCTACAAAGAAAACTTTGAAGGTGAACCAACAGGAAAAGAGAATCCGGAATTACTAAAATTACATCCTAGCCACGGGCATGACATGAGTATTCATAACGGAATTTCTAGGATTGGATTTATGCGTGGTGGTAAATCAGCATTATTTACTGACGAAAACATGGGAGATGACTTTTTACGAGAATCAAAGGCATTTATAGACCGTAATAAAGAAAAGCCATTCTTTTTATTTTATAGTTTGCATCAACCACATGTGCCTCGAGTGCCCCATCCTCGGTTTGCTGGGAAATCTAGTTTAGGTCCAAGAGGTGATGTAATTATGGAAGCTGATTGGGATGTTGGACAATTGTTAGATTATCTAGATGAATTAAAACTAACAGAAAATACGATTATAATTTTTTCGAGTGATAATGGTCCTGTACTAGATGATGGTTATAAAAGTGATGCCGTTGAAAAAAATGGGAATCACACACCAGCAGGGAATCTAAGAGGAGGGAAGTATAGCCTTTTCGATGGAGGAACGCATGTACCATTTATGTTAATGTGGAAAGGAACTATTGAACCAGGCATTTCAAATGCTTTGGTTTCGCAAATGGACTTACCGGCTTCATTCGCTTCGTTTACAGGACAAAAAAACACAACTGAAGATGGTGAAAATGTAATAGATGCATTGCTGGGAAAATCAGATATAGGTAGGGAAAGTTTAATTTTAGGTAGAACGAATGGAATTTCTATTCGCCATGGAGATTGGATATTAATTCCACCACATAAAGGTCCAAAAAGTACAGGGAAGTTCACCAATATTGAAACGGGAAGAGATACGATTTATCAATTATATAATGTAAAAGAAGATATAGGACAGCAGCATAATGTCGCCTTAAAATATCCAGAGATGGTTAAAAAATTAAGGGATGAAATAAATAAAATAAAAGCAATATAATAATTAAAGCTCCTATCAATTGTTTTAATTAAATTTACGCTCATTAATCAAAAACGTACAATTAAATTATGAAAAAAGTATTTTACGCATGTAGTATTTTAATTATGTTGTCGGCATGTAAAAGTGAGAGTCCAACGGTTGAATATGCAATTATTTCTGGAAAAGTTATTAATAAAGGCGATGGATTATTAAGACTCTATAGTGGAGATATGAGTTTTACAGACACTATTCAGGTTTCAGCCGATGGTGTATTTAGAGATACCATGAGAGCCAAGTTCGGTGATTTTGTTTTATATGACGGTAAAAGTGTGACTCCAATTCATTTACAACAAGGTAATGATATTCAAATAAATTACGATAGTGATGACTTTGACGAAACGATAAAGATATCTGGAGTTGGAGCTGATATAGGTAATTATTTTTTGGCGAAAGGTAAAAAAATCAAAAGTTTACAAGGACCAGGTAATTCCTATTTTGAATTGGAAGAAGATGCCTATAAAAAGAAATCTAATGAAATAAAGACTGTAAATGAAGCTTTATTAGATTCGATGACGAGTATTTCTAATGACTTTAGAACAAAGGAAAAAAGAAATCTGAATTACGAATATTTATCAGCCTTAAACAATTATGAATCTTATCATAAACATTATGCTAAAAAACCAGAATTTAAAGTATCTGAAGGTTTTTTAACAGAACTTGAAGGTTTAGATTTTAATAATGAGGAAGATTTTTTATCATCTCAAGCTTATGTTAGTTTAGTTACTTCTCATTATATAAAAAAAGTAGAAAAGACTTTGGAAGCAGATTCAACGCTGTCTAGAAGTCTAGTAAGGTTAAAATCATTTTCATCTGCACCCAATCAGACCATTAAGAATGGGCTATTATACAATCACAGTAAATTTGAAATATCATATACAGATGATTTAGAAACTTTTTATAACACTTTTATGGAGGGTTCTACTAATGAAAATAATAAAAAAGAAATTACTAAAACATACACTAAAATTAAATCAGTATCAAAAGGAAATGTTTCTCCACAATTTACAAATTATGAAAATCATGCAGGTGGTACTACTTCGTTAGACGATTTAAAAGGTAAGTATGTCTATATTGATGTGTGGGCGACATGGTGCGGCCCTTGTTTAGCTGAAATATCATCACTGAAAAAGGTAGAAAAAACATATCATGATAAAAACATAGAATTTGTTAGTTTGTCAATAGATAAGAAAAAGGATCATGACAAGTGGAAAAAAATGGTAACAGAAAAAGAATTAGGTGGTATTCAATTGATAGCGGATAATGATTCTAGTTCAAAATTTGTACAAGATTATCAAATTATGGGTATTCCTCGTTTTATATTAATAGATCCTCAAGGTAATATTGTTAATTCAAACGCTCCAAGACCATCAGATAAAAAGCTGATTACTTTATTCAATGAATTAAAGATTTAATTTATACTTTATAAAAGCCTATTAAATCACTTTAGTTATTTTTACTAAAGTGGTTTTTTGTTTTAATTTAGCCAAATGCATAAATCAATTTTTAAACTAATTTTTATTTTCGGATTACTTTTATCGCAATTGGGCATTGCTCAAGATAAAGATGATGGTAAAACTTGGTATACCGCATTTGGAGAAACGTTTGATAGAGCACCAGATTCTCTATATCAACAATTACGTGATGCTGATAGCTTTAAGGATAAAGCTTTTTTTATTGAGGAAATTGCAAATATCCATATAGAATTAGGTAATACAGATTCTATAATTTATTATGGAAAATTACTTGAAGATGAAAATTCAAATATTCAAGTAGAAGGAGTTATTGACAATTTGTATTTATCAAAAGCATATCGAATTATTGGTAAAGGGAAGATGTTACAAGGGCTTTTTGATGAAGCAATGAAGTATTATTTAAAGGGTTTAGAAATAACTAAAATAACCGATAGTCCATATTTATATTTTACACATTCCTTAGGGTTAGCATCGGTTTATATAAATAAAGAAGAGTTTGAAAAAGCAACACCATTATTAGATAATGCCATTGAAAGTAGTAAAAATACCTATTTTACTGGCTTAGCAAAAAAGTATTATGGTGATATTTATTACTTAAAAAGAGATATTGCAAAAAGTGCACCATATTATAATGCGGCTTTAGCTGATTTAGAATTATCCCCTGATAAAAAAATAGCCTTAGACATTAAACTAAATCTAGGAACCATGGATGTGGTTCAAAAAAAACTGGATGAATCATTAGTACTTTTTGAAGAAGTAAAAAATACCGCTCATGAAAAAAAATATTATGATTTGTATGTTGAAGCGGTACTGAGAATTGGAGATGTTTATAAGCGTAAAAAGGATTATCATAATGCTCAAATAATTTTGTCTGTTGCTCATATAAATTCAGTACAATGGGACAGATTGGGGCTAGAGAAAAAGATCATACAAAATCTAGTAGACTTGTATAGAGATCAAGAAGATTATGAAAATGCGTATGCGTTAATGACTCAATATGTTAATGTTTCTAATAGAATGATTCAAGAGCAAAAAAGCAAGGAAATAAAGGAACTTGAAATTCAATACCAAACCTTGCAAAAAGAAAAGGAAATTAGTTCATTGCAAGAGGAACAATTACTAAAAGAGAGTGAAATTAAAAGGCAAAAAACCATTAAATATGCTATTTTAATCGGTTTTTTAATTTTACTAATTCCTATAACTGCTTTATTTATAGTTTATTACCAAAAGCTACAGGCTCAAAGTCAACTGAATGCACAACAAGATGAATTGAATACACAGAAGGTGAGTGCGTTAATTAGAGAGCAAGAGTTAAAGTTAGTAAAAGCCTCGGTAGAAGCCCAAGATGAAGAAAGAACAAGAATAGCGAGAGAATTACATGATAGTATTGGTGGTAATTTGGCAGCTATAAAAATGCAAATGAACAATTTAAATGATAATGCGGATTCCAGTGCTATTATTTCGCAAATTGACGAGACCTATCAACAAGTTAGAGAAATATCTCATAATTTAATTCCGAGTAAGTTTAGTCAAAATGCTTTTACTACTTTAATAAGTGAATATATTAATAAATTAGATAAATCTTCAGACCAAGATATTGTATTTATGCCTTATCCTGAAGAAAAAATAAATGTATTGGACGAAAGTATTCAAGTGGAAGTTTTTAATATTATACAAGAATTGGTTACTAATACGTTGAAATATGCCAAAGCAAAAAATGTAGAAATTCATTTGAATGTACATAATAATTCATTACAATTGTTGTTTGAAGATAACGGTATTGGCTTTGACCAAAGTAAAACACCAACCGGGATTGGTTTACAAAACATAAAAAGTCGTTTAGATAAATTAAATGCCGCATTAAATATAGATTCATCAATTAACCATGGTACGGCAGTTACCATTGAAATTCCTTTATAACATGACATTAGCAAGAAAGTATAAATTAATTGTAGCAGACGATCACAAAATGTTTTTAGATGGTTTGCTAAGTATTATTGCAAATGAATCAGATTTTGAAATCGTGATGACGGCAAATAGTGGTCAGAATGTTATTAAATACCTTGATAATTGTGAAGGTAAAGATGTTGATTTGGTGGTAACGGATATTAATATGCCTGATGTTACAGGAATTGAATTAAATAAACATATTAAAGCTAAGTTTCCTAATATTAGAACCTTGATAGTAAGCATGCGACACGATTCTAAGACAATACATAGATTAACAGAAGATCAAGTAGATGGATATGTTCCTAAAAATGCCGAAAAAGGAGAATTAATTCTAGCAATTGAAACCATATTAAAAGGAGAAAAGTATTTTTCTGAAAGCATCAAAAAAGCATATATGGACAGTATGTTTAATAAGGAAAAAGATGTTATTACTAGTCTAACAAAGAGAGAAAAAGAAGTGCTGAAGTTAATTGCTGAAGAACACACTACACAAGAAATAGCGGATAAATTTTTTTTAAGTAAGCACACGATTGAAGGCTATAGAAAAAATTTGATCTCAAAATTAGAAGTCCGCAACCTTGCAGGTTTAACGAAGTACGCTATACAGTTAGGCTTGTTGGATTAAATTAGAGGTTAGCTGATAAATCTTAAGAGTATTTTTTTTCTCATAATTTGAAAATTGATTTATAAAACCAAATGGGAACAACACTTTTAAGGATTTTATTGAGTATTTTATTTATTGGCTGGATAGTCTATGGAATTCGAATTACGGTTGATACTAATAGAAAATTTTTCAACAAAGGAGATGGAATAAGCCAAGATGAGTGGATGAAAAAAATAAGAAAAATTCATTTGAGAAAGGTTTTTACAGGCTTATTTGCTGTTTTGATAATTGTTTTGACATTAATTTTCGTGAATTCTCAGCTAATTTGATTTAAAATCAATACTGAATTTAATCTCGTACTACTGACCATTTTTATACCTGATTCCTACCAATTTCATAGTTCCCTAGAGATTAAAATCTACCGATGGCTAATGTGCATTGCCTATTTTTTTTAGTTCTGTCTCCTAGATATTGCTGTCATGGTTTAAAGATAGATACATCTGTCAAGTTTTTTCAATACTGCGATCTATGCGTAGACTCAGTTTTACTGAGGACTGCTACTAACCACAGAAGATTGAACCACCCCAATTTTCAGGGGTCGTATTTTACCTTAAAATAGTGTTTTACACCTAACCATTCTGATGCACTTTTGTAATCAAATTAATAACCAATAAAAAATTAAAATTATGATTTACGGAATTTCATTAGTATTGTTAAGCATCATAGCGGTGCCATCATTAATCTTATCAAAAAAACCAAACGCAGCTGAGTTATTAGCAAAAATTGAGCCTTATCAAGGATGGATAGGTCTTGTATTTTGTTTCTGGGGTGTTTGGGGAATTATCTCTGCCTTTTTAAATATGGGTTGGTTAACATCTATTCCAATTTGGTGGATAACATTATTAGCAGGTAGTGTTGTAGAAGCGGGTCTTGGCTTTTTATTAGGCTACGGACAAATCAGTAAATTATTTTTAGGTAATAATCCAAAAGCACAAGAAAAAGCGGCCTTAATTCGTGAGAAAATTGCACCAATGCAAGGTAAATTAGGTGTATTAGGACTTATCGTTGGAGCTTGGATGATTGTAGCTTCATTTATGTTTTTGTCATAAATAGTTGAAACATTAAAATCTACAATAATGAGAAAATTAATTATCGCTGTTTTATTATTAATCGTTGCAAACACCTTTGCTCAAGACCAAGCCAGTACTAAAAACACAATAAGTGTAAGTAGTAATGTAAGGTTTAAGAAAGAGGTAAAAGCGTTCAGAATAAAATTGATCATGGGCTTAGACCAAATGGGATATGGTAATAACGAATGCAATACGTTAGATGAGTTAAAAAAGAAGTACTTCGATAAACTCAAAGAGAAAGGAATTGATCCCAATAAACTTGAAGAGAAAAAAATTGAGTATTTAAGCATGTATTATCAAAGAGAAGGTACTGTTTATTATTACGAGGCAAGTACTGAAGAAGAAGTCTCTAAGGTTTTAAGTGCAAGAATCAATGGTATTACTAACAATGGGTTAGAATATAAAATGCAATTGGATGATGCTACTTATGACAATTTGATAGAAAAAGCTATTATTCAAGCTAAAGATAAAGCCAAAAGAATTGCAACAAAAGCGAATAAAAAAGTTGGGGAAATTGCTATGATTTCAGATAATTCTTATGGTTTAGAAGATTGGGTATATTATTCACCCAAAGATGAATATTTAAGAATTAACGTCGTTTTTGAATTATTATAATATTAAAGTAGGTTAGTTGATGTTACCCAATCTGTTATATATTTTTATATGTCAGGTTGGGTTTTTTATGTTATATTACCTCGTAATGAGATAATTATAAATTATAATGATTGTTTTTTATATTATTTCAAAGAATGAAATTGTGTTTTATTAAAACTATTTTACTGATAAATAGTGTGTATCATAATTTTAAAAAGAATTATCCGTTTATTTTTAAGTTATATCATATTCTATAACTTGAATGATAACCCCAAAAATACCATGAATAAAACAATAGAAGTAAGTGGATCTGTTAAACTAGAGCGGAAAATTGTTAAATATAGAGCTAAAATAAGCATAGAAGTTACCCAAAATCCTTACGGAGATGAAGAGATTACTGATTTAGCTGAGATAAAAAATCAATATTATCTAGCATTGGTAGAAAATGGTATTGATGTTACTAAATTTGAAGAAGATACATTTGAATTTAGAACATACAATTATCAAGGAGAAGGTACCATGCTAAAATATGAATGTACTTCACAAAAAGAAATTTCACAATTACTAGATATAAAAGTTCCAGGTATTTATGTTAACTTATTAGAATGTAAATATGTAATTGATGATCAATTATATGATGAAATGACAGAAGCAGCTTTGGTCGATGCTCGATTAAGGGCTAACAACATTGCCTCTAAAATTGATAAAAAAGTTGGGGACATTGTTTCTTTAGTAGATAATAGAGTACTTAATAATTATTGGACAACCTTTAATTCTTATGATGAATTTTTTGAGCTCAAAGTAATATTTGAAATAGAGTAGCAACGTATTTTGTAGCGTATACTAATTGATTATACTTTACTTAAAGATTCATTTTATCTCTTAAATAGAATGCAATTTCAGATGTAAATTCTTTTTTTCTATACTTACTAACTGGTTGGATGCCCACAATAGCATTCGTTAAAAAGATTTCATCAGTTTTTTGGAGTTCAAAAGGAGATATTACTTTTTCTTCAATGGTTAGCGTATCATCTTTTGAGATTAATTCTAGTAAGTTTTTTCTAAAAACACCTTTTAAACATCCTTCTGAAAGGGGAGGAGTAACAATATGCTTTCCTTTTACCAGAAAAATATTGGCATTTAGAGCTTCTACTACTTGCTTCTTCTCATTTAGCAACACACAGTTATCCAATCCGTTTTCGTCCGCATAAATACTACCAACAACGTTTAATACCTTGTTATTTGTTTTTAAAGTTGACAAAATTCCAGAATACACGTAATAATCTTTAAAGAGATCAATTTCGTAATTCTTTTTAAGTGATACAGAAAGTGGATTTGCTTCCACTAAAAAATGAGTGTTATTAGTACTGGGTAGGTACAGTCCACCGTCTTTTCTATTAATTGTAAAACGTATTCTAGCATTAGATAAATTATTTGCAGCAGCGGTTTTTAAAATTTCTTGTTCAAAAAACTCTAAGGTAAATTGCATGTCAATTTTCATCCGTAACATACGCATAGAAGCCATTAATCTAAAGTAATGATCTTCTAAAAAAATCACATTACTATCTATTACTTTTATAGTTTCAAACAAACCATCTCCATATTTAAAGGCTCTATTATTGATACTTAAAGTAGGAGGTGTTTTAGAAATTGTACCGTTATAATTTATCATTTCCAGTTAATTAATTTCCCCTTTACCTCTCCTTTTGAGAGGTCAGAATTACTTTTCAGGTAATTCTGGGTGAGGCTAAAAAAAAGCCTCGAAAAAATCAAGGCTTGTTATTCTTTTAAACTTGTATTACTTTTTATGCTCCAATAGTTTGTTTTAGCTCAGAAATTTGGTTTTCCCAAAACATTTTTCCTTCGTCAACTTCGTCGTCATCTGCAAAATCAGTAACAATTAAAGAGACATCAGAGGTCAAATCATCAACAACTATTTTAAATTCAAAAAAGGTACCTTCTTCTTCATCTGTCAACCATTTATATTTAATTCGCTCATTGGTTTTATAAGACAATCTTTTGGCTTGTTCTTCTGAACCATCCCAAAGAAAGGTGTATACATCACTTCTTGAATTTACATTATCGGCAAACCATTCGCTTAATCCGTCTGGTGTTGATAGATACTGATATAAAAATGCAGGTGAAGAGTGCATGATAAACTCTATACTATATTTTACTTTGTCGGCCATAGGTCAATTTTTATCTTGAATGGCAATATATATATTATCTCAATTTAAAAAAAACTTTTTTGATAAAAATAATTAGAAAGAATTATTGCCACTCGTAAATTTGTTTTTATATTTGCAATCTTGAAATTTTGGCGAGGTAGCTCAGTTGGTTAGAGCGTCGGATTCATAACCCGGAGGTCGGGGATCGTGCCCCCCTCTCGCTACTATTAAACAAAGGCTTCCATTAAATTGGAAGCTTTTTTTTTTCAATAACTACAGGATTTTTATCTTTTTATGGTAGTCATATAAAAAGATGTTTTTTTACTAAATTTCAGTTATAAGATTTACGAACTCTTCTTAAATGTTAGAAATTTATATTTCTTTTTAATTGCTTTAAACTTATCATCCATGATTTTGAAAATGGGGATATTTTTTTGTACCACCATTATCTTCAACCAATATAATTCTAATGGTTGAAATTTTTTTCAAAAATGTAAATGGAATATTCCGCTATTAATAATAAGGATTTAGGATCTTACTAATTGTCTTCAAAATAATTATTTATCCTTTTTAAATTACGTCAACAATTAATTTTATAAACTTATTATGATGTAGCTACATTAATTAGAAATAAAAACATAACAAATGACTATGGTCATTTTAAAGATTCATCTTAATCAATAGCTTTGAATTATTAATAGAAAAATGATCTATGCAATTATTAGGATTAATAATTATAAAAACCATGTTTAGAAATTATTCAAAACGCTATAATGCTCTAATCAAAACTATAAAAGTATTGGGATTACGAATTCCTAAAACTCTTGAAAGTTTTAACGAATTGCATACCGCGAGTATAGCATTAGATCCGGAGCATCATCCTAAGAAATTTAATACATCATGGGGAAGCTAATTTAGTGAGTAGAACTTCTTTGATGTATCGTTATAAAATCCCTGAAGTCTTAGTTTAATTTACACTAGTAGTGAAAAGTCAAAAATCAAAAAAATGGAAACAATAAAAGGAACACAGTTAAATTTAGAAACCACCGTAAGTACCATAATTGAAGAAAGTATCAATCAAAAGGTTATAGACAGACTTTATACTGAAATGAAAGGTGTTATTGATAGCAATGGAGAGGTGAATTTAATTATACAAGCCAATGATATCAAAAGTATAAAAAATTTAAAATCATTTTTTTCTGATATAAAAGATAAATGGTTTGTACTTAAGCATCTTAGAAAATTTGCCATTGTCACCGACAAAGATTGGATTGAAAACCTTACAGAAATAGTAGGTGTCTTAACTCCAAAAGTTGAATTAAAAGAATTTGATATGGTCGATATGGATGAGGCAATTGATTGGGTAAATTCCCCAACTATAAATGAAAAACACGGCATGGCAATCTGGCCTAAAGAAAATTTTTTACACCTAATAGTTTATGATAAACTCACAATGATAGATTATAAAATCTTAAATAGAACCATGAGAGATTATGAAAAAGAGGTTTCTTTACTTATTCAGTTTTTAGATTTTGAAGGGATAACACTAAGGGCATTTTTAGAAGATCTTAAAATGGGTTTTAGCCATTATAGAAAATTTAAGAAGATAGCTATAGTACCTAATAAAAATATAGAATCCTTAATTAAAATTACAAATCTGGTAACTCCTGGAATTCAGTTTAAATCATTCGATTACCACGAAATGGATATAGCTGCAAAATGGTTGAATGAAATCTAAATAAAATGACGAAAGTAAAAAAAGATAACAAAAATAAATTACCAAAGGCATACAACCCTAATTGGTTGTATTTGCTGTTTTTTGCTTTTATCGTTTTGGTTTTTTACATAAATCCTGTCGTTAAGACAAAAGAAATTAGTTGGTTGGAGTTTGAACAAGATATGCTGAGCCAGAACGATGTGGAAAAAATTGTTGTGGTTAATAAAGAAACTGCTGAAATCTATATAAAGAAGGAAAGGCTTTTGCTTAAGAAATATGAAGGGGTAGCTAAAGACACCATCCTTAGTGCTACCAGTCCGCAATACTATCTAAAACTAGGCTCCATAGAAGGTTTTGAAAATAAATTAGAAAAAGCTCAAGATAATTTTGCTCCACAAGAAAAAGTCGAAATAATCTATGAAAACCGCACCAATTGGATTGAAACATTTTCATGGATTTTACCGTTCCTACTTATTCTATTTTTTTGGATTATAATTCTCCGAAGAATGAAACCCGGTAGCTTGGGTAGTTCAATGTTTAATTTTGGTAAATCAACGGCTAAAATTGCAAATATAGACACCAAAAGTAAAGTGACTTTTAATGATGTAGCTGGTTTAAAAGAAGCAAAAATTGAAATCATGGAGATTTTAGATTTTTTAAAGAATCCAAAAGAATATACAAGGTTGGGAGCTAAAATACCAACAGGTGTTTTATTGGTTGGACCACCAGGTACAGGTAAAACACTATTGGCAAGGGCAGTAGCGGGAGAAGCACAAGTACCTTTCTTTTCATTATCAGGTTCAGAATTTGTGGAAATGTTCGTTGGTGTGGGAGCATCTCGAGTAAGAGACCTTTTTAAACAAGCCAAAGAAAAAGCCCCAAGCATTATTTTTATTGATGAAATTGATGCTGTAGGCCGCTCTAGAGATAAAGCAAATAACTTCCAATCTAATGATGAAAGAGAAAACACCTTAAATCAATTGTTGGCAGAATTAGACGGTTTTGGTACCAATACAGGTGTTATTGTACTTGCCGCCACCAACAGAGCTGATATTTTAGATAAAGCCTTATTAAGGGCAGGTAGGTTTGATCGTCATATTTATTTAGAATTACCCACAAGAGAAGAACGTGTAGAAATTTTTCAGGTACACCTAAAACCATTAAAACTTGAAAAAAGTGTAGATGTGAATTTATTGGCTTCCTTA
Source organism: Aureibaculum algae (assembly GCF_006065315.1). GTDB lineage: Bacteria > Bacteroidota > Bacteroidia > Flavobacteriales > Flavobacteriaceae > Aureibaculum > Aureibaculum algae. Next base: position 2,405,254 of record NZ_CP040749.1, read on the forward strand.
ACGCCGGGATTTTCTGGAGCAGATATAGCTAATATTTGTAATGAGGCAGCATTGATAGCTGCACGTAAAAAAAAGGAATCTGTCGGACAAGATGATTTTAACCAAGCTCGTGATCGTATTGTTGGTGGTTTAGAAAGAAAAAGTAAAATTATATCACCCAAGGAAAAAAATATTGTGGCCCATCATGAAGCAGGACATGCGGTTGCTAGTTGGTATTTGAAAAATGTTGATTCTCTCGTAAAGGTATCTATCATACCTAGGGGAAAATCTTTAGGAGCTGCTTGGTATTTGCCAGAAGAACGACAAATTATTACTAAATCTCAATTTCTAGATCAGATTTGTGCAGCTCTAGGTGGCAGGGCAGCTGAAGATATTATATTTAATGAAATATCATCTGGTGCCTTAGACGATTTGGAGAAAGTAACCAAACAAGCATATAATATGGTCGCTTATTTTGGTTTGGATGAGGAAGTTGGTCCTATTAGTTTTTATGATTCTACTGGAGAATATGGAAGGTTATTAAGTAAACCTTATAGCGAAAGTATGGGTAAGCTCATTGATACCGAGGTGTTAAATTTGATAACTACACAATACCAACGAGCCAAAAATATCTTAACTAAGCATAAAGATGAATTGGAAGAATTGGCACAGCTATTATTGAAAAATGAAGTAGCGAACAAAGAAGATTTAGAGCAGATTTTAGGAAAAAGAAAAGCAACAGAATTGTTACAATCAGAAGATTGAAAAATAGTTATGAATTTGGAAGAAAGGTGCAATTACAACAAGGAAGTAATGTTAAAAATCTTTTCACCAAACAAAATTTAGTTTGTTGTGAAATATAAAAATAGATAATAGGAATTAACGATAAATTAAAAATTGTAACAGAAGTTTTATAGAACCTAGATATTCATTGTGAATATTAATAATAGGTCAACGAAAACGCCTTTTGAACAGACGAAATGGAAGTTATATTTCATCAAGTCTTTTCAAATCGTCCCGTTTTTTCGGTCAATTTAATTCTATAAACAACACCCTGCATGGCATCTATGTATTTTGGATATGTATCTTTCATTGGATGACTAATTGTTGTTTCGCCAGTCATTAATGGCATAACAACATCCATTAATTTAAGCATTCCTTCTTCGCGTTCTTTTGGAGTTTTTAATTCTTCAAATTTGCCCCAAGCAATTACGCTTCGCCAATTGCTCATATTTTCTATAACATCTACCTCAAAACATACCAATGGATTTTTTCGCATCATATCAATCTTCATGCCTTCGTTGGTATGCCCATAAATATATTTTCCATCGTAAGCATATGTAACTGGTACTACGTAAGTAATGTTATCTGTATGGCAACCTATCCTACCAATAATACTACTGTACAATAGATGCTCAACCTGTTTTTTGTTCAAGGTACCTAACATAATAGTTTACATTTTTTGTTGTAACAAAGTAAAATTATTATTACGAAGAGTGAAATGATCTTTATCAGTTTAAAACACTAGGTTTCACTATATATTTGAAAAGCAATTCCACACTATGAAGGAAAATCGACGTGAATCAATATTTCTTGGAGGAAAAAGAAGCCGCTTAAAGGAATTTACAAGTGTACTTTCCATATTATTTGAGTTTATTTATGGATTTAGGAAATTACATTTTGTAGGTCCATGCATCACTGTTTTTAGCTCTGCAAAATTTGGAGAAGACAATATCTATTATAAGCAAGCAAGGGAGTTTTCGAAATTAATGGCGAATAAGAATTTTACTATTATGACAGGTGGAGGGCCAGGTATTATGGAAGCAGCAAATAGAGGAGCCAAAGATGTTTCTGGCATGTCTATTGGCTGTAACATAGAATTACCAAAAGAGCAGCATCCCAATCCATATCTTGATTTTAACATTACTCTAGAGCATTTTTATGTTAGAAAAGTACTACTACTAAAATATTCATATGCATTTGCTGTATTTCCTGGTGGTTTTGGCACCATGGATGAGTTTTTTGAAACTTTAACGCTTTTACAAACCAACAAAATATCTAATTTTCCTGTTGTGTTATTTGGAAAAAAATATTGGTCAAATTTATTAGAACAAACTGAAATTATGGTACGTCATGGAACTATATCTAAGGAGGATTTACAGTTATTTTTGGTCACAGATTCTGTAACTGAAGGGATAGATTATATCTATAAAAAATTAGAGAAAAGGCATGGTGCATCTATAGAGGTGAAAGCACCTAGAACTAGATGGTGGTTTGGTGAAAGGCTATAGTAATTTCTTTAAACCAAAAAGGTATCAATATCCCTTTGCCATTACAAATAATCTACTTCAAATTTTATGGCTTATATATGCTATTGTTTTTGTTGCGTAAATTGAGATTAAATATGACTTTGAGAATTATAACATATAAAATATATCTTATGTCAGATAGTGAACCTATACCAAGGTGGTCTAGAAAGTAAGAGCGATCTCCGTAGTTTCGATGGAGACTTATAATAGATTATCACATCTCTTCAGTTAACATTAATAGCGGTGCACCTTGTGTGTTTTCTAAATTTTCATTACAACTGATAAGAATCATCTTTAAAACTGATCTAGGTCATTGTAACGTACTTCTAACATTAGTAAATTTATGGTTATAAAAACATAATTATTAACTTTTTAAAACAAATAACCATGGCAAAGGCAAACCACACAGGTAATGTATTAGTAGCTCTGGCAGCAGGTGCAGCACTAGGAGCAGGAATGGGGATTTTATTTGCCCCTGATAAAGGTAAAAATACTAGAGGTAAAATCAAACACAAATTGGAGGATACAGGTCATGATATTTCAGAACGTATGCGTCATGCCAAAGATGAATTGACTAAAACAGCAGAAGTAAAAAAGGCTGAGTTTGATAAAAAATTAGATGATACACTATCTAATATGAGTTATAAAGCGGAAGATATTATTTCATCTTTAGAAAAAAAGTTGGAAGATTTGAAAACGAAAAATGCACAGTTCCAAAAAAATTAAATTAGAAGGTTTTTTAAATTATTAAAGAAGACCTAGGGGAGATTCTTGATAATTGACAATTAAAAATTTCAGAAAAATAGTTAGTTAGTTGAGTTAAGATGATTGAAGAGTCGTCATATCGCTTATTGAGTTAGTGAGGGTTTTGGGTTATGTTATTCCTGAATAACCCTCACTTTTTTTATTTAAAGGAACCTCACTTAATTAAAAAAAATACTACATGAGGTTAGAATACTTATTTCACGAGTAAAATATCAATCATCGGAAATAAAGTTGACCAACTGCCCATTTTCATTAAAGTATAAAATGGCAGAAATGCTCCTACCCATGTGCGTAAAAAATCGCTCTTGCAGAATGCTCGTCAATAATTTTACACTTTATACGATAATCGATTAAGGGTGATGGGGCGAAGTGACCTGGTTGTCAAAAAATGTAACCGTTTCTCTAACAAATAGTTTATCATTCTTTAAATGCACCATGGAAAAAGAGGAAGTAATTTAATACGAATTTTTTAAAGAAATCGTATTCATAAGTGTGCAATCTATTTATTTCGTTTTTTGGCGTTCGAAAAACCCATAAAATGTATAAGTCCGTGTATAATAATGGGTAGGGTTAAGACTATTTTTATCTAATTGGAGTTTAGTTAATTGCTTTAAAATGTATTGTTTAGATCATTTATTTAAATACTTTTTTTTGGTTTGTATAGTTCTGTTTTTTACTTTTTGAAATTCGCTTATCCTTTATGGCCCAATAAACCCCTTTAATGTCAGAAACCCAGTAGTCATAGATGTAAATAAGTGCTACTTCTTCAATTGTTTCTAGAAATCCAATTACTATCATCACATAGAACATTGAGTAAATTGGACCTAAAAATAACGCCCATAGAATAAATACACCTTGTACAATTGCCGATAATTTAGCTAGATACGTATGAAAAGCAGTTGCTTTTCCATATTTGCTATAGGCAATAAGCAGTTGAATAAGATAAGGTGTAAAAGCAATTAAAATCAAAATATAATTTTCTTTGATAAAATCATATTCAAATGCAAGCAATCCCAATAGGCCCATTATAAATGTCAATTGGTCACCGAGAGAATCTAATTGCGATCCTCTGGCACTTGTGATTTTTAGTTTTCGTGCCAAAAAGCCGTCAATCATATCGGTACTATAACTAACCAATAAAGCAAACGCAAATATTTGGCGTTCACCCATTAATAATAACAATAAAAGTATAGGTATGGCAAACACTCTGTAAAAAGAAAACCAATCGGCTATATTAAAATTTTTGAAGGTGAGCATACTATAAAATCATTGTTTAGAATGAAAGATAAAAATAGTACTTATTAATATTTTTAAAAATGACTTAAGTCATTTTTAAAAATTGAGGATTGGCTTTTTTTGATATAAACATCTAAGCCATTAAATACTTACTCTTATGAAAAATATATCAATAAATGGGATTAAATATTTAAATGGTAATTTCTTTAAAATATTAAATTTGCTTTAATGACCTTAGACTAACCATGTTTAAATAGTTAGAGCCATCTCAGTAGTTTCAATGGAGACTTATAATAGAATATCACATCTTTTCAGTTAACATTAGTAGTCGTATATCTCGAGTATTTTTTACGTTTTCATTACTACTGATAAGAATCATCTTTAAAACTGATCATGGTCATTGTATACTCAATATTAGGTGTCTACATTTGTCCTATTAATCGATAAGATATGTTCTTTGAATCATTTGTTTATAAAATTACTCAAGTAAATAGATTTAACTGTAGAATTACGGTTTAAGTTATTGATTTGTAAATAAATACTGCAAACAAAATATACAATGTATTTTGACTATCTTAAAGTCGAAAAAAACAATATTAGCATGGCTATGCATGTGTTTTTAAAGCTATAGATAAACAAAATAATAGGTAAAAATGTACAGTTATTTATTTACAATGAGCTGGTTTAAATATTTTAGAATAAAGCGAAAATTAGTTGTAAATGTGCAATTTTTTTAACCAATTTAGAAAGTTTGAACCAGTTCATATCATAAATGGGTATTTAATATTAGTTTAGTGATTTAGGTTTTAATATGAATTTTTTAGATAAGATTATGTGATAAACCAATTTAGCGATAAACTAAAATAAATACTTAGGAACAGGAGGTTTCGGCTTCCTGTTCTATTTAAAATCATTTGCATGAAAAAGAAAGTTTAAGGATTTTTTTAATCCATTATAATTTGTGTATTGTTTAAAAATCAATATAAAAGTTTAAAGATGTTTTAAAAACGGCCTTAAATCCAGTGGAACAGGAAGTTTCGACTTCCTGTTCTTTTTTCCATCTTGTTTAATCAGGTAATTGCTATGAGAATTCTAAATATTCCTTTAAAACACATCATTTAAAGGCTATTGATAGCGTTCAGTAAAATTGGTTTTTACATTGTTGTGGTTTGTATAGGCCATACAAATGGTTATATGCCTAAGCCTTCATGTTAACCAAGAACAAATTCTATCAGTGAAAACAGGAAGATATGAAAATGTTTTCCTGTTTTTATTTTATAAACAGATGTGAAATAATTTAATTTAAGCTATAAATAAAATAAATATTATGGATTATTATTTTTCTAAAACATTAAACAATATTACTTTTTCTAACGCGGTAGAAAAAATAAGCCAAGAACTCCAAAAAGAAGGATTTGGTGTGCTTACTGAAATAGATATTACATCAACTTTTAAGAAAAAGTTAGATGTCGATTTTTATAATTATAAAATTTTAGGTGCTTGTCATCCTACTTTTGCATATAAAGCTCTAATGGCTGAAAATAAAATTGGTACTATGCTTCCTTGTAATGTTATTGTTCAAGAACAGAAACATGGTATAATTGAAGTTTCAGCTGTTGATCCAGTTGCATCCATGCAAGCGGTTATGAATAAATCTTTAGCCCCAATTGCTATAGAAATTAGAGATAAGTTAAAGAAAGTTATTGATAATTTATAATAAATTATTATGATAAAGCAAATAAAACACAAAACCTTTAGTCGCGATAAAAGTATTGATGAACTGCATTATAGCACAGAAAAATGGTCAGCAGAACTCGATTTTTCGGCGTTTGAATTGTCTTTTTTAAGACAATTAATAAAATCATATCCGTATAAAAATACTATTCCTAATTTATTTGAAAATATTCAATTATTTATGAAGCAGCTTGATAAGATTGAGGGCGAACTACCACTACTAATTAAAGAAATTAGAAATCATAACAATCAATTGGAGGGAAAGCTAGAATGTAACGATGTTAGTTGTGACGATTTTTACCTCGACGAATATAACCAGTTGTCCGAAAATATTTTTGACTATTTACAAGATTATAAAAACTTAAAAATTGAAATTTATAGTTTTATGCGTGGCATTATTCCTAATCCTTAATTCAAAATGAATAGTTTTCATATACTTGAATTAAAAGATGAAAATGACAAAATCAACTTTGATTTTAAATGATTTTGAAATACAACTGTAAAGATTAGCTAACTTGTATCAGATTCCAACTTTTGAAATTATAAAGAAAAGGGTTAGAAGCACACCCTTTTTATATCAGTTTTATCAAGTATATGGTATGAGTTTCTTACCCAAATAGTATGGTTCAGATGTTGAACTCGCAAATGATTATAAAACCTGAATAAATGAATGATCGATGTCAGTTTTAACAACAAATGCAAAGGAAATACTACGTGACCGGTATCTTTTAAAGGATAACGACGGAAAGATTGTTGAAACGCCACACCAATTATTTAAGCGGGTTGCTAATTTTGTGGCATCTATTGAAAAAGACAATAAAACCTATTGGGCGAATAATTTTTATCAACTTTTAAAAAATCTAGATTTTTTACCGAATTCGCCAACTTTGATGAATGCCGGATTACCGAAAGGACAATTAAGTGCTTGTTTTGTATTACCTATCCATGATAGTTTAAACAGTATTTTTACAACATTAAAAAACGCAGCATTAATTCACCAAAGTGGTGGAGGTACAGGATTTAATTTTTCGAACCTGAGACCAAAAGATGATTATATAGCTTCCTCGGGTGGATGCTCTTCTGGCCCTATCGCATTTATGAAAATTTATGATGCCGCAACAGAAAATGTAAAACAAGGAGGTAAACGTCGTGGGGCAAACATGGGCATACTTAATATTGACCATCCTGATATTGAAAGTTTTATCATATCAAAATCTAATGAAAAAGAACTTCAAAATTTTAATATTTCTGTAGGAGTAAGTGATCGTTTTATGGATGCAGTAAGAGATAATAATAACTGGAAACTTATAAACCCAAAAACCAAAAAAGTTGAAAAAGAGCTTAAAGCAACTAAATTATGGCAACTTATCGTTAAAGAAGCATGGAAAACCGGAGATCCAGGCATCGTTTTTTTAGATACTATTAATAAGCATAATCCAACACCTTATTTGGGTAAAATTGTAAGTACAAACCCTTGTGGAGAATTGCCATTACTAGCTTATGAAAGTTGTAATTTAGGTTCTGTTAATTTATCAAATATGATTACAGAAAAAAAGATTGACTGGAATAAATTGAATGATATCATTACTACAGCAATCAGGTTTTTAGACAATATTATTGATGTAAATTATTATTTATTACCGGAAATAAAATCCATAACAAAGAAAAATAGAAAAATTGGGCTAGGGGTAATGGGCTGGGCAGAAATGCTTATTAAATTAGAAATTCCTTACGCCTCATTAAAAGCAGTTGACTTAGCAGAAAAATTAATGAAATTTATTCAGGAAAAAAGTTATGAGACATCAGTACAATTGGCAAAAGAAAAAGGATTATCTCCACTATTTATAAACAGTGCATATTTTAATAAATCTCCGCTTAGAAATGCAACATGTAATAGTATTGCTCCTACAGGAACTATTTCTGTAATTGCGAACACCACCTATTCAATAGAACCTCTATTTGCCTTGGCTTATAAGCGTACTGGTATTTTAGGAGGTAAAACGCAAATTGAAGTAAATAGCTTATTTAAGGAAAAAATGAAGAAATCAGGCTTATGGTATAAAGCGTTAAAACAGCACATTTTTAAAAACGGTAGTATTAAAGATTTCAAAAACGTATCTACGGATATTAAAAAAATATTTAAAACCAGTTTAGAAATACCATTTAAATACCATTTATTACATCAAAAAGCTTTTCAAAAATATACAGATAATGCAGTATCAAAAACCATAAATCTACCCAAAAATACTACTATAAAAGATATAACAGAAATTTATTGGACAGCTTGGGAATACGGACTAAAAGGCATTACTGTATACAGATATGGTAGTAGGAACGAACAAATACTTCAAAAGTGCAATTTTGATAATTTAAAAATTGATTGCCAGTAATAATTTTTAACAATTTTGAAGATAATTATCACAAGCTTTTTTTAGTAAATCCATAACTATAATATCATCAACAGGCTTGAAATCTTGATAAAACTGACCTACTGCACGAAAATTTTGTGGAATTTCTAAACAAATAACTGTATCTACCAATGCCTGATTCTTAATTTTATCTATGGCAGATTGCGGTGCAACTGGTAAGCCAACAATAATCTTTAAAGGTTCTTGTTGAGCTATCAATGCTATGCTAGATATTAATGTATTTCCAGTAGCAACACCATCATCAACCAAAATTACTATTTTATTTTTTAACTCCAATGGAGTCATATTGCCATGATATCTTTTATGTAATGCTTTTAAAACATCCCTAATATGTTCTATTTCTTTATTAATATATTGCTGTGATACATTTTCAGCTGCCTCGGTCAATATCTCGTTGTCTAAGGTAACTGCCCCAATGGCATATTCTTTATTGGTCGGATGTCCTATTTTTTTTGAAAGCACTACTTCTAATGGCAAATTAAGTTTTTGTGCTATTTCATAAGCAACTGGTACACCCCCTTTTGGGATGGTTACAATTACTACGTTGATATTATTTTTAAATTCTGATAATTCTTCAGCAAGTAATTTACCTGCCTCTTTTCTGTTTGCAAACATTTTTATTGAGCTTATGTTTCTATTTCATAAATTTATCAAACCAATCATTGGTATGTTGAGCTACAATTTCCAATTTACCAGGCTCTTCGAATAAATGTGATGCTCCTTCAATAATATGCAGTTCACATATAGCATTCATCTCAGATTGTGCCTTTTTGTTCAAATCAATTACAACTCCATCTTTACCTCCAACAAGCAATAATGTAGGTGATTTTACTCTATTTAAATCTTCCATGGCCAAATCAGGGCGACCACCTCTGGAGACTACTCCTTTAATTTTTTCACCTAATTCTGCAGCAGCTCTTAATGCCGATGCGGCACCAGTACTTGCACCAAAATATCCTAATAAAAAATGTTTTGTATGCTCATTTTTTTCAACCCAATTTGTTACTTTAACTAACCTTTCAGTGAGTAATTGAATATTAAACCTATTTTGGTAAACCAAATATTCCTTTGGTGACAGTAAATCGAAAAGCAAACTTGAATAGCCATTTTCTAACAATAAATCAGCTACATAATTATTTCTGGAACTCAACCTGGAACTACCGCTACCGTGCGAGAAAACAATTAGTCCTTTATCTGTTTTCGCCAAACGCAAATTACCTTTTAATGTAAGATCACTAAGATTTATAGAAATTTCTTTGTATTTCTTTGCTTTCTCCATTTTTTAAAACATAATATTATGGTATATCAATGATTTTAAATCTTTCGGGAGCTCGGTTCTAATATCTTCCAACTCACCTAATGAAATGTATTTACGTAATTCAATAAAAGTATTGATAATGTACTGCTCAGCTATTTCGTCAGATTCAAAATCGTATATTGATGTTTTACCGTCAAATTCTCTTATTACATCAATAAACTCAGTTAGGTTTTTTATTTTTTATTTTTTTCTAGAAGACCATTTATTAACATAAACAGCCTTTAAAAACATTGGAAATTGGGCTATCAATTGTAAAGATTCCTCCCACGAAATCACTTCTCGTAATCCGTGTAAAATCGATGATAAAATACGTCCACCTTTTTCAGTATCATTGCCTAATCCCAATTTTTTAGTGTATTCTTTTAAAAAACCATTGGCTTCTACGGCAAATTGATTAAAATTTAGTGCCATAATTTATTTAATTTAAAATTCATGAATATCCCATTTACCATCTGTATTTTTCGTAGCAACCATTCTAGGTGCAATAAATTTAGACTCAAAACAAGGTAAATTTTTGTCTTTAAGTTGAGAAAGGTTACACTTTCGAGGATTATAAAGATATTTTACTATTTTACCAGAGGTGTCAATTATATATTCTTCTAGAATGTGACTAACTACATTAACACCTAAAAAAGGGTTTTTGCCTACTACATATTTTTCATAATTAACTATAATTGCATAACCATCTATAAAATTAGATGTTTTTACAAATTCAGGAGCAATCACTTCTTTTCCAGTTTTATCTATAAACCCGTAGAATTCAACGCCATCTACTATTTTTTTAATCATACATCTTTCTTCTTTAAAAAGAGGATATTCTTCATTATTATCACCAATACTAGAGACAATATCATCTCTATAATCAATAATTTTTTCTCCTTTTTCATTAATAAAAGCCCATTGATTGTCTTTTTTAATGGCTGCCAATCCTTCGTGGAAAGGTGCTATTTCGTCAACTCCTTCTATAATTTGTGAAAACCCTGTTGCACAAAAAATAAAACTCAATACAAATACAAATAATTTTCTCATGATTTTAGATTTTTATGGTTGTTTATAGCAAAGTTATTTTTTAATCATTGATCATAAAATGACCTTCATCAGTTTAAACGAGCGACTGACTAATATTTCAATGAATATTAAATAGAACTTTTTAATTAAAGCACTTAAACTTGTTTAGGATAGCAATCAATTTTTATAAGATGTTAAAGGCAAAGATTGGCCTATTAATAAATAGAAATAAATTGGAATGAAACTGATCTACATCATTTCATTTTAATTAGGTTGGATTTACTTTTATATTAAGATAAAAAACAGTGAACTGGGATTAAACCAGTTTAATTTATTAATTCTAAATTTTGATATTATGGCACTTATTAAATTTAACGAACGGTTTCCATTAAGTACTTCTGTATTTAATAATTTTTTGAATACTGACGATTTTTTTAATGATGATTTCTTTGCAAAAGACAGTTTAAGACCTGCAATGAACGTTAAAGAAAATCAAAATGACTTCGAAGTTGAATTGGCAGCTCCTGGCTTTGCCAAAGAAGATTTTGAAGTAACTATCGATAATAACGGACTTCATATTTCCGCTGATAAAAAAGAAGAAAATGAGGAAAAAGAAGAAGGTTATTTACGTAAAGAATTTAGCTATAAATCTTTTAAAAGATCATTACGACTACCAGAAAATGTAAACCTTGATAAAAAGGTTAAGGCCAATTACAAAAATGGAGTTTTAAAAATGAATTTATTAAAAAAGGAAGAAGCTAAAGTGTTACCTAAAAAGGTAATTGAGGTGAGTTAATTATTTTGTAATAAGGGAGGGAGGTGAAAATTCTTTCCTCCTTATTTTGTAAAAATATATTAATTATAAAAAATCAATCAATGAAATGTCAATTTATTAACTTTAAATAATTTGATATAGAATTTATGGTATTATACTTAACTAATAAAAAATAAACTCATGAAAGCTAGAATAAAAAAGCAATGGTATGGCAGACAAAAAAGTGTTGAAGAGTTACACAGTGATTGTAAATTTTGGTTGTCTGAAATAGATTTTATAAAAGATGAAATTAATTTTTTGGAACATTTGTTTGGTTTAAATTATATCGATTTTTTAGAAGCAGGTTTTGAAGAAAAAGTAGAAAAGTTGATAAAAAAAATAAAAGAGGAAAAAAATGCAGTTAATAAGATGTATCCTTTGATACAAGACCATAATAATATTTTGGCTGATTTAATGGAATCGAAAAGTGCAGAAAATAATCCCACTTATTTAGAAAGTCATTTAAAATTAGAAAAATTGATGGACCTGTATTTCGAGAAATTTAAGTCCATAAAAAAAGAGATTTTTAAGGTTGTCGAAGAGGTAACTAAAAGGAAAGAAATGAAAAAATTGGTATAAATAAATCAGATGAAATAGTAAATAAGAAAAATTGACTATTTATTTTCAGTTTTTGATGAATAGATTAGACATGATTATTGTTACGATTCTTGAAATTAAAAATCATAATAAAAATTTATATCTTATTTTTAAGTAGGTATTTTTCCTCTTAAAACGTTTTGCAGTATAGAATTTTAAATAGTGTTATATTAATATGCACTATTTATTAATAAAAAGAGCTTCACTAAAATATTCTTGGCCACCCGTACAAAAACGACAATTTAAATAAAATTTTTCCTTGTTAAATTTTATTGAATAGAATTATTGAACCTTAGAAATCAGATGTTTTAATCTCAATCTTTCCTTTTTTTCATATAATAAACCTAACTAAATTCAATAAATTTGTACATATAAATGCTATAAATTGAAAAACTTACCGTTAACTTCAAAAGACGAATTAACTAATCAAATAAAAAATTCAGGTGTAAAAACGTGGAGAGACCTAATAGATACCGTTAAAAGGATAAAGTACGGCAGAACTTCTAAAAGATCAGATTTAAATTTAGTTTGGACTGAACAAAAAGGTACTTGTAGTTCAAAACATGCTTTTTTAAAAAAAGTGGCTGATTTAAATCATATTCCAAATGTAAAACTAATGTTGTGCATGTTTAAAATGAATACGACAAACACGCCTAGTATTGGTGATGCCTTAGATGGTCAACCTATCACTTATAATCCGGAAGCTCATTGCTATTTGAGCATCGAAGACGAGAATATTGATATCACAAGTTCTGAATCTTCATTTGCCAAAATTAAAGATGATATAATCGAGCAAATTGAAATTGAACCGGAACAGGTATTTCAATTTAAAGTAGCTTATCATAAGGATTTTCTAAAAAATTGGATTTTAAAAGAAAAATGCCACCTCAGTTTTGATCAAGTTTGGAGTATTAGAGAAAAATGTATTGAAAACATGAGTAAATAGGGGGTTAGTCCTTCATATATTTTCCCTTCTTACTTCCTTCATACATTTCATACATTACCAATCTACAATCTAATTTACCGTTAAAAACCTTAATTTTTTTAGAGGTTCTTAATCCTACACTTTTTAATCCATTTTCAAAATCAGAAGTAATGAGCCATGCATTTGTACCAGGGTAACCTCGTTTCAATGTATTTCCAATTTCTTTATAGAATACTGGGACATCAATTTCTAAACGTTCACCATATGGTGGATTAAATAAGACAATGGTTTTTCCTTCTATTTCTTTTTCTGTTCTAAAGAAATTTTGTTCTTCTATGGTGATAAACTCCTCTAAATTGGCATTTTCAATATTGTCTTGAGCCTTGTATATAGCGGATGGAGATTTATCATAACCAATAATTTTTGCTGTAGATTCTCGCGTTTTTTTAAGTAACGAATTCCGAATAACATCGAACAAATCAGGGTCAAAGTCGCTCCATTTTTCAAAGCCAAATTCTCTTCGGTTAATGTTTGCCGGAATATTATTCGCAATCATCGCTGCTTCAATTAAAATAGTACCACTACCACACATGGGGTCAATAAAATGTTGTGTACCATCATAACCTGACATTAATACTAAGCCTGCAGCTAAGACTTCATTTATTGGAGCAATGTTTGTAGCACTTCTGTAACCTCTTTTATGTAATGAATCTCCAGAGCTGTCTAATGAGACGGTACAATCTCTATTGTGAATATGAATATTAATCTGTAAATCTGGATGATCTAAATCTATATTGGGACGTGATCCGACTTTATCTCTAAAATAATCAACAATTGCATCTTTTGTTTTTAAAGAAACATAATGTGAATTGGTGAAATTATCAGCATTGGCAACTGCATCAACTGCAAAAGTACCATTCACGTTAATATAATTATCCCATTTTATGGTTTGTATTTGATCATATAAATCGTGTTCATTATTAACTTTAAACTGTCGTATTGGTTTTAAGATTCTTACTGCGGTTCTTAATGCCAAATTTGCCTTATACATAAAACCTTTATCACCAGAAAAAGTAACGTTTCGTATGCCTATTTTGACGTCCATTGCACCAAGGTTACGCAACTCTTTTGCAAGTATTTCTTCAAAGCCAAATAAGGTTTTGGCTAACATTTTAAAATTTTCGTTCATTCTATTAGATCTATTAAATAACTAAACCTCTGTTTAACAGTGATTTAGTAGTTTTGTGAATAGCAGTATTTAATGATTAACATTTATTACAGCCCAAAAATACATTTATTAAAATAGTTAACCTTATTTATTGAGTTATTCTGTTTATAAACTTTATGAATTATTGGTATCGTAATTCTATTTTATTAAAAGACTATTCGCTTGGATTAGAGTGCATATTTGTTAAGTTATAGACTAGAATATTAAATAAAACAAATTTAAATGAAAGTATTAGTTATTGGAGCAGGGAATATGGGTTTAACCTATGCAGAAGGAATGTCTAAATCAAAAATGCTTAAGAAAAATCAAATTATGATTTTGGACAACTCCAAAGAAAAATTAGAGGAACTACATCAAATTTCACATTTTGATGCTTATAAAAATTTGGAAGATTGTGTGCCAGAAGCTGATATTATTTTTATCGCTGTAAAGCCATATCACGCTGAAGAGCTTTTTGGTAGAATGGCTACGCTAGTAAAACCAGAACAAATAATTATATCAATTATGGCGGGGGTAACCATTGATACCATAAAAAAACTTACGGGACTAGAAAAAATAGTGAGAGCAATGCCAAATTTACCTGCACAAGTAGGTAAAGGCTTAACTTCTTATGTCACCTCTAAAAGCGTTTCTAGAATAGAACGCCTTACAGTTGAGAGTCTACTAGACTCCACAGGCAAATCCATTTTAGTAAGTAACGAGAAATTTATTGATGCTTCTACTGGGATATCAGGTAGTGGTCCTGCTTACGTATTTTACTTTATGCAAAGTATGACTGAAGCCGCTTTACAAATGGGGTTTTCAGAAAGTGTTTCTAAAGTGTTAGTAAGTCAGACTTTTACGGGTGCTGTTGAACTTTTTAATCAATCTTCGCTATCTGCAAATTCTTGGATGCAAAAAGTGGCTTCCAAAGGAGGTACAACAAGAGCTGCTTTAGATTCGATGGAAGATAATAATGTAAATGAATTGATAAAAGAAGCAGCATATGCCGCTTTTAATCGTGCCATTGAAATGGGAAAGGAAAATAAATAAAAATATGTATAAACAGAGAATAGTAATTAAGGTTGGTACAAATGTAATGACCAACAAGGATAATAGAATTGTGAGACCTGTATTACGAAGACTGGTTAGTCAAATTGCTGAACTGTATGAGCGTAATATTATTTGCGTTCTGGTATCATCAGGTTCCGTAATCGCGGGTAAAGAAATTTTAGGAAAATCAAAAATTAAGGATAAAACGCAACGGCGACAAGTATATTCCGCCATTGGTCAACCTAGAATGATGCGGTTGTACTATAATATTTTTCAAGATTATGGAATGAAGTGTGCACAGGTATTACCCACCAAGCGTGATTTTAACCCAGGTGTGCATCGTGAAAATATGATTAAATGTTGTGAAGGTTTGTTATCTGAAGGCGTTATACCAATTGCGAATGAAGATGACGCCGTTTCGGTAACAATGTCTATGTTTTCCGATAATGACGAATTGGCTAGTTTGGTGGCTCAATTATTAAATGCCGATAAGCTAATTATATTAACAGATATTGATGGCTTGTATAATGGACATCCTGATTCTGAAAAAAGTGAACTTATTGAAAATGTAGGTGTACAAGAAAATGTTAATAGATACATCAAAGAAAGTAATAAAGGGGAAGCCGAAGGTCGCGGTGGAATGGGCTCAAAACTCGATTATGCTCAAGAGGCGGCAGCAAATAATATACCCACGTATATCGCCAATGGTAAAAAAGATAATACCATCATTGATATCATTGATGGCAAAAATGTGGGTACTAAAGTGGCTAAAATTAAAACACTTCAACATTAATAAATTTAGAAAAATTATATACATGAAATTATTAGAAACAGATATAAAAAATAAGGTACTGAATTCAATGATGGTCATATTAGATGAAAATCGTGAAGATTTAATAGTAGCGAATAAAAAGGATTTAGAAGCTTTTCAAAAAGAAGATCAGGCAATGTATGATAGGTTGATTGTAAATTCTAAAAAAATTGATGGAATGATACAAGCTATCAAAGAAGTAGAAGCTCAAGAAGACCCTGTAAATCAGGTGATTTCAAATAATGTTCTAGAAAACGGATTAAAAATTGTAAATAAAACGGCACCGTTTGGTACGATTATGATTATCTATGAATCTCGGCCAGATGTAACTGTTGAAGCAAGTATACTTGCTTTTAAAGCAAATAGTAAAATTTTGCTAAAAGGTGGTAAAGAAGCCATACAGAGTAATACGGTATTAGTCAATTTTTGGCATAAAGCCTTAAAAGAGAGTAATTTACCTGCTGATTATGTTCAGTTGTTGAATATGGATAGAGTAGCCACTCAGAAATTTTTAAAAAATCCGACTGAGAAATTAGATCTAATTGTTCCCCGTGGTGGAGAAAAATTAATTGCCTTTGTTAAGGAACATGCTAAGTGCCCTGTACTTATTAGTGGGAGAGGTAATAATTTTTTATATGTTGATGAAAATGCCGATTGGCAAATGAGTCTAAAAGTAATACTTAATGCAAAAATGGATAAAATTTCTGCCTGCAACGCCCTAGATAAAATATTAATTAACAGGAAAATTAAAAATTACAATGAAAAATTGCACGAATTACAACGTGTTTTATCGGATAACAATATTGACATTCTAGTTGATGAGAAAATCAATGAAGTTTTAATTAATGAAACATTAATTCAGGAAGATGCAATTTGGTATGAAGAGTTTTTGTCTATGAAATGTTGTATTGGTGAAGTTGAAACACCGAAAGAAGCAATCTGTAAGATTAATAAATATTCAGGAGGTCATTCTGCATCAATTATTACAAGTAATGACAAAACTGCATTAGATTTTATGCAACAGGTAGATAGTGCAGCGGTCTATCAAAATGCATCTACTCGATTTACTGATGGTGGTAAAATGGGGGTTGGTGCTGAATTAGCAATCAGTACTGATAAATTGCACCATAGAGGTCCTCTAGGTCTAAAACAGCTGGTAACAAATAAGTATTATATGTTTGGTGATGGTCAAATAAGAGAATGAAAATGAAAATAAATAGAATGAATTTTGATATTCTCGAAGAAATTGAAGGAACACTTATCCATCATGGTCCAGTAAATAACAGGGTTTACTTTATGGATTTTAAATATAATGATTTTGATAAAATCATTACGAATGTAAACCGATTAGCAAATAAGAAGAAGTACGATAAAATTATTGGCAAGGTACCAGAAAGTGGATTACAACAATTTCTAGTGAAGGGTTTTAAGGTTGAGGCAAAAATTCCAAATTTATTTAAAGATGCTACAGGATACTTTATTTCTGAATATTTGAATAAAAAGCGAGAATATTGCAGTCTGAATACAGTGAAAATAATTGAATCCGTAAAAAAAATTGCGTTAGCAGCTACTTTAGATAATCAAAATGAGAGCTTGCCTTTAGCATATGATTTAAGAAAATTGAAATCAAAAGATTTAGAAAGATTGAGTGATTTAAATAAATTATCTTTTAAAACCTATGCTTTTCCTATATGTGAAATAGAATATCTTAAAGAATGTTTACAAAATAATTATGAGTTTTATGGAGCTTATAAAGACTCAAAATTAGTGATTTCTGCTATGGTGAAAATTGATAAGAAAGAATCTAATGCAGAAGTTATTGATTTTGCCATACACCCTAATTATAGAGGGCAAAATTTATCGTTTTATGTCATGAACAAAATAAAAGAAGCGATTATTGAAAAAGGATTAAATACATTATATGCTATGGTAAGATCAACTTCTTATGGATTGAACATAACTTTTGCAAAACAAGGTTTTATTCCGGGAGGTACATTAATTAACAATACGTTGGTAGAAAACTCCCTTGAAAATATGAATGTTTGGTATTTAAATTTAAATAAATAAAATTATAAAATATGAAATTAATATATGTAAAACGGAGCACAAAAACAGAAATACGTTATACAAGAAAAATGGGTCAGTTAAAATCTAGAGTTACTTATATAAAAAAATATGCCTTGGGTTTTCCGATAAAAATAGTACATAAATATAGAGAAACGTATTACGGTAAAGTCAAAGATTGTGACGAAATTATTTTGTCTAAATAACATGAAGCTTTTAATTGTAAGCATTGTGTATTATCAGTACTTGGTTTAGTTTTAAGTAAAATTTTATTTACTATATGATGCCTATAAAAATATGCAAGTTATTGAAGAATAGAGAACTGTTATTTTAATGATTAAGGTACAGCATGAAAATAAATCAAAGAGGCTTGTCAAATATTAAAATTGAAACTTGTAACCTAAAAGCAATTCCTTACTTTTGCTTTTTTAATAGTTATGAAAGAAAAACAGGAGTGGTTTAAAGATTGGTTTGACACAACGTATTATCATATTTTGTATCAAGATCGAAATGATGATGAAGCACAAAACTTTATGAAACATCTCATTTCTTTTTTAGAATTAGAAAAGAACAGCAAAATTTTAGATTTACCTTGCGGTAGAGGAAGACATTCTGTTTTTTTAAATCAATTGGGTTTTGATGTAATTGGTGCTGACCTTTCAGAAAACAGTATTGCTTTTGCAAAACAGTTTGAAAATGAAACATTACATTTTAAGATTCACGATATGCGTGATTCTTTTGAAACGAAATTTGATGCTATTTTTAACTTATTTACAAGTTTTGGATATTTTGATGATGCCGAAACTAATATTCAAGTATTAAAGAATTTAAAAAACGGATTAAAAGAAAATGGCTTGTTGGTTATTGATTTTTTAAATGTTGATTATGTCAAAAAACACATAGTATATACGGAATCTGTGTCTAGAAACGATATTGATTTTAATATTAGTAGAACTGTTGATGGCAATGCCATTATAAAAGATATTCGTTTTTTTGCTGATGGTAGAGATCATCATTACACGGAGAAAATCAAATTTTTACCTCTTGAAACATTAAAGGAATACTTTAAAACTGCTGGTTTACATTTAAAACACACTTTTGGGTCGTATGCTCTTGAAGATTTTAATGTTGATAAATCTAGTCGCTTAATACTTCTATTAGAATGAATTTTATAGCTTTAATTTTATCTGTTTTAATTGGTGTTCTGGTTGTTATTTCTTTAAAGCCAAGTACTAAAATAATCCAACTTTTTTTATCATTCAGTGGTGCGTATCTATTATCTATGACGGTACTGCATTTATTACCAGAGGTATATGAATCGCATAAAGAAAATGTTGGCATTTATATTCTAATTGGAATTTTAATACAAACAATATTAGAATATTTTTCGAAAGGGGCAGAGCACGGTCATATTCATGTTCATAACCATTCTCATATTAAAAAAGTACCATGGTTATTGTTTTTGAGTTTATGTATTCATTCTTTTTTGGAAGGAATACCACTTAATCTAGCTCAAAACAATTTATTATTGTGGGCAATTGTTATTCATAAGATACCAGTAACTATTGTACTAACCGTTTTTTTATTACAATCTACATTATCAAAAAAGTTAATTTATACTTTTATTATCTTATTTGCACTAATGAGTCCGATGGGGCTGTTATTCAGTTCTAAAATTCCATTTTTCGAAATTTATCACACACAAATAACAGGTATAATTATTGGAGTTTTCTTGCATATAGCCACAGCAATATTATTTGAAAGTTCTCAAAACCATCAATTTAATATCAGAAAATTTATTGCAGTGTTGTTGGGGTTCACTATTGCATTTTTAGGTACTCAACTAGGAGGGCATTAAATAATTTGAGAATAACGTCTCTAAAATAGAATAGTAATTATTTATAAATTTTAGTAATCTAAAATAAAAAAGCTCATGAAGTTATTCATGAGCTTTTATTTTTGTTAAAGTGTATGTGACTTTTAAATTTATTAATTGGCTACTTCACTTATAAATTTAATTCGCATTAGACGTAATTCTTCTTCATCATAATCGCCATCAAACTCATCGAGTGCTTCTTGAATTTTATCAGTATCAGCTTCCATAAAATAATCATGAATTTCTTCTTGCTGATCTTCATCAAGTAAATCGTCTAAACTATAATTAATATTTATTTTAGTACCTGAATAAACAATACGTTCCATCTCTTTGGTAAGCTCAATCATTGATAAGCCCTTTGATTTTGCGATATCTATCAATGGAAGTTTTCTATCGGTATTTTGTATAATATATAATTTTAAAGCGGAATTAACACCCGTTGTTTTTACAATAAGATCATCAGGTCTTGTGATGTCATTATCGGTAACATAACGCTGAATTAAGTCTACAAATTCTTTACCGTATTTTTTTGCTTTACCTTCACCTACACCATGTACATTAGCTAATTCTTCTAGGTTAATGGGGTACTTCATGGTCATGTCTTCCATCGAAGGGTCTTGAAAAACGGCAAAAGGGGGTACATTTTTACGTTTCCCCACTTTTTTACGTAAATCTTTTAACATAGACATGAGCTGTTGATCAACTGCGGCTCCAGATGCTTTACTGTTTGTAATAATATTGCTATTATCATCATCTCCATAAAAATGATCTTCAGTCATCATAAATGACGTTGGGTTTTCAATATAATCTAAACCTTTTTGAGGGATTTTCAATACACCGTATTGTTCAATTTCTTTAGATATATAGCCTGCTACCAATACTTGACGAATTAAAGCCATCCAAAATACGTTTTCTTTATTTTTTCCTACACCAAAATAAGTTTGTTCGTCAGTTCTTCTTGATTTTAATAAAGCATTTGACTTTCCTATTAAAGTATTAACTACTTCTTTAGACTTGTATTCTTCTTTTGTATCTCTTATGGTTTCTAATAATATTTTAACCTCATTTTTAGCCTCTACTTTCTTTTTCGGATTTCTAACATTATCATCCATATCAGCTCCGTCACCATTTTTCTCATCAAATTCTTCTCCAAAATAGTGCAATAAAAATTTACGACGAGACATTGATGTTTCTGCATAAGAAACCACCTCTTGTAGCAAGGCATGACCAATTTCTTGCTCGGCAACAGGTTTTCCAGACAAGAATTTTTCTAACTTTTCAATATCCTTATAGGCATAAAAAGCAAGGCAATGACCTTCGCCACCATCTCTACCACCTCTACCAGTTTCTTGATAATAACTTTCTAAACTTTTAGGAATATCATGATGTATTACAAAACGAACATCAGGTTTATCTATCCCCATTCCAAAAGCAATAGTAGCTACTACGACATCTACATCTTCCATCAAAAACATATCTTGATGTTTGGCTCTGGTTTTACCATCTAAACCTGCATGATAAGGTACAGCCTTTATTCCGTTAACGATGAGCACATTTGCTATCTCTTCAACTTTTTTTCTACTTAGACAGTAAATAATTCCTGACTTGTCTTTAAAATCTCGAACAAATCTGATAATATCTTTTTCTACATCTTTAGTTTTTGGCCTTATTTCATAATATAAATTAGGTCGGTTAAAAGAAGCTTTATAAGTTGTAGCATCTGTAATGGCTAAATTCTTTAAAATATCTTCTTGAACTTTTGGAGTAGCCGTAGCGGTAAGTCCTATAATAGGAACATCATCTATACGTTCAATTATTTTTTTAAGATTTCTATATTCAGGTCTAAAGTCATGTCCCCATTCAGAAATACAATGGGCTTCATCAATAGCTACAAAGGATATTTTTTGAGTTTTTAAAAAATCAATGTATTCCTCTTTCGTTAAAGATTCTGGAGCTACATATAATAATTTTGTTACGCCTGATTTTATATCATTCATTACCCGTGCCACATCTCCTTTATTTAAGGAAGAATTTAGCACATGGGCAATACCTTCATCTTCAGAAATACCTCTTATGGCATCTACTTGATTCTTCATCAAAGCGATTAAAGGCGATACTACAATTGCGGTACCTTCTTGTATTAATGCCGGTAATTGATAGCATAAAGATTTTCCGCCACCAGTAGGCATTATAACAAAGACATCTTCTTTATTTATAATACTTCTAATAACTTGCTCTTGTAAACCTTTAAATTTGGTGAATCCAAAATATTGTTTTAAGGCGTCGTGTAAGTTTAAATTTGTCACTCTTTTTATTATTTATCTATAATTTTAGATACATTTGCAACTAAAGATACTACTTTATTTTTATATACTAATAATTTCCATTTTGAATACTAAAAAAGATATTTTAGAAATTGCCAAAAATAGTATTACTATCGAAAGTAAGGCGATAGCGAATTTAATAAATTTTTTGAACAAAGATTTCGAAAATGCTGTTAAATTTATTCTTAAATCGAAAGGTCGCGTTATTGTTACAGGGATTGGTAAAAGTGCCAATATTGCCACAAAAATAGTTGCAACGTTAAATTCAACAGGAACTCCTTCAATATTTATGCACGCGGCAGATGCAATTCATGGTGATTTAGGGATTGTACAAAAAGATGATATAGTGATCTGTATTTCAAAAAGTGGTAATACACCAGAAATAAAAGTGTTATTACCATTAATAAAAGATTCAAAAAATAAAATTATTGCCATTACTGGTAATTTAGAATCCTATTTGGCTACCCAAGCCGATTTTGTTTTAAACTCTTTTGTTGAACAAGAAGCTTGTCCAAATAACTTGGCACCAACTACCAGTACTACCGCTCAATTGGTTATGGGTGATGCGTTGGCCATTTGTTTGTTGGAAATGAAAGATTTTACAAGTAAAGATTTTGCAAAATATCACCCAGGTGGTACATTGGGCAAAAGATTATATCTTAGAGTTTCTGATTTGATAGAGAAAAATACAAAGCCTATTGTAAAACCAGATGATTCAATTACCACGGTAATTATTGAGATTTCAGAAAAACGATTGGGAGCTACTGCTGTCATTGAAAATGGTGCTATTATCGGTATAATTACCGATGGTGATATAAGAAGAATGCTTAGAAATAGTAACGACTTTACCCACTTGACAGCAAAAGAAATTATGGGTAAAAACCCAAAAGTTATCGGGTCAGATGCTATGGCTGTTGCGGCACTAAATATTATGGAGAGCAATAATATTACACAATTATTGGTTGCGGATGGCGAAGAATATAAAGGAGTAGTACATTTACATGATTTAATAAAAGAAGGTATAATTTAAGATGGCGAAGAAAAAGACTAAAGAACAAAAGGAAATGTCTTTCTTAGACCATCTTGAAGTACTGAGGTGGACTTTAGTGAGGTCAACATTAGCGGTACTTGTAATGAGTTCTATCGCTTTTTTAATGAAATCATTTATCTTTGACGTGATTATTTTTCTTCCCAAAGACCCTCAATTTATCACGTATAGGTTTTTATGTAATCTTTCACAAAGGTTTGGTACCGATGGTTTGTGTATAGAGGAAATACCTTTTATAGTGCAAAGTAGAACCATGGCAGGGCAGTTTTCTGCTCATATTTGGACGTCAATTACGGTAGGGTTTATTGCGGCGTTTCCATTTATTTTATGGGAAATTTGGAAATTTATAAAGCCAGCATTGTATGTAAAAGAAAGGAAACATGCCAGAAGTTTTATTATAATATCTTCGTTATTGTTCTTTTTAGGTGTATTATTTGGTTACTTTTTAATAACACCGTTGTCTATAAACTTTTTAGGATCTTATAGAGTTTCTATGCAAGTGGAGAATAATACTGATATAAGTTCATACATTGGTTTACTTAGAGCTTCAGTTTTAGCCGCAGGTTTAATTTTTGAAATGCCTGTTATTATCTATTTTCTTGCAAAAATGGGAATAGTAACTCCTGAGTTTTTGAGAAAATATAGAAAGTATGCCATTGTGGTGTTACTTTTATTAGCGGCAATTATTACACCACCGGATGTTGTTAGTCAATTTATTGTAGCAATACCAATGGCTATTTTATATGAAGTAAGTATAATTATAGCAAGTGTAATGGCAAGAAAAGCAAGAAAAAGGGCAGCGAAGGCTTAATTTTTTTTTGATGAAATGTGATAAGCAAGTAAGGGAACGATAAGAAAATAAAGAATCCAATAGAAGTAAAAAGTATTGGATTAAATGATAAATAAAAATTGTTAAATAAAGCTAATGATTTTAAGAGCGGAGAATATTGAAAAAACTTACGGTAGCAGAAAGGTTGTAAAAGGCATCTCGTTACAAGTAGAACAAGGTGAAATTATCGGTTTACTCGGTCCAAATGGAGCAGGTAAAACCACTTCTTTTTATATGATTGTTGGGATGGTAAAACCTAACGAAGGCAGAATCTTTTTAGACGATGAAGATATTACGGATGATTCGATGTACAAACGTGCTCAAAAAGGAGTAGGGTATTTAGCTCAAGAAGCTTCCGTATTTAGAAAACTTTCTGTAGAAGATAATATACTTTCCGTTTTACAATTTACTAAATTATCTAAAAGGGCACAAAAGGAAAAATTAGAATCGCTCATTGAAGAATTCAGTTTAGGTCATGTAAGAAAGAATAGAGGTGATTTGTTATCAGGTGGAGAACGTCGTAGAACAGAAATTGCTCGAGCATTAGCATCTGACCCGAACTTTATTTTATTAGACGAACCTTTTGCCGGAGTAGACCCAATTGCAGTAGAAGACATTCAAAGTATTGTTTCGCATTTAAAAGATAGAAATATTGGTATTTTAATTACCGATCATAATGTTCAAGAAACGCTTGCTATTACTGATAAAACCTATTTAATGTTTGAAGGTGGTATTCTTAAAGAAGGAACACCAGAAGAATTGGCTGCTGATGAAATGGTAAGAAAGGTATACCTAGGCGAGAGTTTTGAGTTAAAAAAGGTAAAACAGAAAATGAAATAAAACTTCGGTTTTCAACAAGAATACTATTTTTATCGATTGTATTTCTGGTATGATAATCTTAATTCCACTAAAAGTTTGCCTGAATAAAAGCTCTTAGCTTTTCAGTAGTGTCTAATAAATTTGCACCTTCCCAACCGTGACCTTCACCACTATAAAGAGTGAATTCATTGGTCACACCAAGTTCATCTAATTTGGCATGCATATCTATTCCTTGAGAAGAGGGAATTAAAGGATCTTCATCACCATAAAACAGTAGCGTAGGCGGTGCATCTTCAGTAACTACGTGGTAAGGACTATTAGCTATATAAAATTGTGAATTTTGTTCAAAACTTACTCCAGTAATTGCTTGTATTTGTAAGGCTAAAAACAAATAAGTAAGCTCCGTTGGGTTCACATAAGCGTTATCCGTAAAATTTGTTGGTCCTACAATACTACAAACCATTTCAACATCTTTATTTGTATCATATGAATAGCTATAAAGCATTCCTAAATGTGCACCGGCACTTGTACCAATAAAAGCATAATTATTAGCTATTTGATATTCATCCTTTTTTGCTTTTAATTGTGCTATTACGGCTTTAATATCATCAATTTGCATTGGAAACGGGCTATTACCCTGAGATGCCAATCGATAATTTATAGTAACAATAGCATAATCAGGTGATTCTTGTTGTAATTCTGGTATAAAATCTTTCATATCCTTTTTGTCACCTTCAACCCATCCGCCTCCATGCACTAAAATAAATACTTTTGTTGCTTGTGTTGTTCTTCCTTTTGGAAGATAAATGTCGTATTTTTGCTCTGCATGATCACCATATGAAACATCTATTATTTCAGATTTTTCTAATTCAATTTCGGAATTAGGAGCATCATCGGTACAGGAAATAAATAAAAGTAATAGTGCTGAAATGGAAAATGTTATTATTATTTTATTAATTTTATACTGCATAATTGTAGTTTTATCTTAAAATGGCTCAATTCATAAAAATATACAACGAAAACCCAAACCCTAAGGAAATCAGCAAGGTAGTTGAAGTTCTTAGAAAAGGAGGTTTAATTATTTACCCCACAGATACCATTTACGGCTTAGGGTGCGATATTACTAACGCCAAAGCAATGAGTAAAATTGCACGCATAAAAGGGATAAAATTAGAGAAAGCCAACCTTTCATTTATTTGTAACGATTTAAGTCATTTATCTGATTATGTAAAGCAAATTAACACACCAACGTATAAAATTTTAAAAAGAGCTTTACCTGGGCCTTATACATTTGTTTTACCAGGTAATAATAATTTACCTAAAGCTTTTAAGAATAAAAAAACGGTGGGTATTAGAGTTCCGGATAATAATATAATCCGTGAAATAGTTAAGGAATTAGGTAATCCTATTGTTTCAACATCTATCCGTGATGATGATGATGTTATTGAATACACTACAGATCCAGAATTAATTTTTGAGAAATGGCAAAAATTAGTAGATATTGTTATTGATGGTGGTTATGGAGATAACCAACCATCAACTGTCATCGATTTATCTGAAGATGAAATAGAAGTAATTAGAGAGGGTAAAGGGAGTTTAGATATTTTATAAAGCAACATCATTACTAACCAATTCTTTATAATTACTATTTAGTTTCTTCAATAAAAAGCCATATATCAATTGATAAAACAACCAAAATAGTACTACCAAAACCAAGGTGATAATTACAGATAATACCCATACAACGAGCATGTTGGTGTCTTGTGGTAATTGTTCTAGAAAATTTTCAGAATGAAAAATTTTATAAAATAAAATAGAAGAAATTACAGGTATCAGTGCTAAATTAAACCATATATAATACTTTACAATTTTTCTAGTTTTTAAAATGTTTTGTAACAGTAATTTAGAACTTACGTTGGTAGCGATGGTTTTATAATTCTTGTAAAATAAGTAGATAAAGTATATAATTACCACATAGTAAAAAACATAAAATGATTTTATGTAATAGGAGTTCATAAAATTAGTTAATCCTAAATTTTCCAATTCTTCTGCAGACCCCATTTTTCCAGTAAATAATGAGATGAGTATCGGAATAACCAATTCTAAAACACTAATTATAAAAATCCATTTTACAATGGAAGATGATTTTTTATGAATAATTTTTGATAGTGCGTCTTTAGATAACCTAGGGTTGACACTATCTTGTCTTTTCCAATCTTTTTTTAATAAATCTAGTTGATCCATATTTACGGATTAAGTATGTTTTTTAATTTAGTTTTTACTCTATTCATTTTTACTCTAGCATTTACTTCACTAATCCCCATCATTTCAGAAATTTCTTTATAATTTTTTTCTTCTAGGTAAAGTAGTACTAAAGCTTTATCAATATCTGACAATTGATAAATTGCTTTGTATAATAATTTTAATTGCTCTTCTTCGGTATCATCATAATCAACAGACTCAATTTTGTGTAAAACAGAATCAAAATCTTGCGTTTTAATTGAGCGTTTCGATTTTCTATAAATAGTTATTGCTGTATTTAATCCAACTCTATACATCCAAGTACTAAACTTAGAATCTCCTCTAAATTTGGGATAGGCTTTCCATAACTGAATACTGATTTCTTGAAATAAATCATTATGAGCATCTTTATTGTTGGTATAGATCCGACAAACCTTATGCACTATATTTTGATTTTCTTCTAAATCTGAAATAAATTTTAGCTCTAATTCTTTGTTCACTGGTGGTTGATTTCAAGGTATTAGTAGTGTAAAATTACGTTTTGTTACAAGAATCTTAAATAATAAATAAAAAAACGTACATTTGTTTTACAATAATCCAATTATGTTAAACAATATTAAAACTAAATTTTCTATAAAGGACTTAGAAAATTTCACAGGAATTAAACCTCATACCATTAGAATTTGGGAAAAAAGGTATAATTTACTTGAACCTTCTCGAACAGATACCAATATAAGATATTATAATGGTGATAATTTTGTAAAATTATTAAATATTAATTTATTGTATAATAATGGTTTCAAAATTTCGAAAATAGCCGATTTCTCAGAGGATGTGTTGCTCTTGAAAGTTAAGGAGTTAACTACTGACAAAGCGTTAGAAGACGGAGTTATAAATGAGTTTAAGATTGCAATGCTCAAGTTTGATGCCGTTGCATTTAATGAAGCTTACAATAAATTATTAGCATATAAATCTTTTAGAGAAATATTTTTAGAAGTATTTATTCCTTTATTAATCCAAATAGGATTTTTATGGCAGCATAAATCAATTAAACCAGTACATGAACATTTTGTTTCAAATTTGATTATGCAAAAAATACAATCGAATATTGAGCGTAGCCAAGTAACCAGTTTTAAAGAAAATGAAAAGACATTTGTATTATTTTTACCTATGAAAGAAATACATGAACTGGGGCTTTTGTATTTGCATTACGAATTGATATTACGTGGTTATCATTCAATTTACTTAGGTCAAAATATTGCTATTGATGCAGTACAAGACATAAAACCTTTATATAGTAATGTTCAATTTATTTCGTATTTTACGGTGGAACCTAATGAAAATGATATCGGACAGTATTTAGAAGACATAAATGAGAAGTTACTGAAAGGAACAGATAATAATTTTTGGTTTTTAGGAAGGAAATCTTCTCAATATGAAAAATCAAAATCTTACGCACAAATTGAGGCTATTGGTTCACTAGTGCAGGCCTTAGATAAAATATAAATAATATAATTTTGTTTTGTTTAATAAAATTGTATATTTGTTAAACAATATGAAAAACAAAATTATTATAATAGGATCAGGCTTTTCTTCATTAGCGGCCTCTTGTTACCTAGCTAAGGCTGGCTATTCCGTTACTGTTTTAGAGAAAAATGAAATGGTTGGGGGAAGAGCGAGAGTTTTTGAAAAAGACGGATTTAAATTCGATATGGGTCCGTCTTGGTATTGGATGCCGGATGTTTTTGAGAGTTTTTTCGCTGATTTTGAGAAAAAAGTTTCGGATTATTACGAATTAAGTAAATTGAGTCCTGCTTATCAGGTCTACTTCAATACGTCAGATAGTATAAAAATATCAGATAACTTAAATGATATAAAAAAGACTTTTGAGGAAGTTGAACCCGGTAGTTCAAAATATCTTCAAGATTTTATAGACTCTGCAAAATTTAATTATGAAGTTGCCATAAAGGATTTGGTTTATAAACCAGGAAATTCTATTGCAGAGCTCATAACTCCAGTTACAATACAAAGAGTCAATCAGTTTTTTACAAGTATTAGAAAAAAGGTTAGAAAAAAAATAAAGAATGAAAAGCTGATTCAAATACTGGAGTTTCCGGTATTGTTTTTAGGAGCAAAGCCGAGTAATACACCTTCCTTCTATAATTTCATGAATTATGCCGATTTCGGTTTAGGTACATGGCATCCAAAGGGAGGAATGCATGAAGTTATTAAAGCAATGATAAGTCTTGCAACTAGTTTAGGTGTAGAAATTAGAAAAAATAGCAATGTTTCAAAAATTGTAGTTGAAGACGGTAAAACAATAGGCGTTCAAGTAGACAATTCGCTTTTAATAGCAGATGTTGTTTTAAGTGGTGCAGATTATAATCATACAGAGACCTTGTTAGATAAACCATACCGACAGTATTCTGAAAAGTATTGGGAGAAAAAAGTGTTAGCCCCATCGTCTTTATTATTTTATGTGGGTTTTGATAAAAAAATAAAAGAAGTATGTCATCACACCTTATTTTTTGATTCTGATTTTGATAAACATGCTGTTCAAATTTATGACGAACCTTCTTGGCCAGAAAAGCCTTTATTTTATGCGAACTTTCCAAGTTTAACAGACCCTTCATTTGCACCAGAAAATAAAGAAGCAGGTTTCTTTTTGATTCCAATAGCTCCTGGTATTGAAGATACTCCAGAAATACGAGAAACGTATTTCAATCATATTATGGATAGGTTTGAAAAATTAACCAATCAAAGCGTAAAAGAGCATATTCTATTTAAAAAATCGTACTGCATCAAAGAGTTTAAAGAAGATTATAATTCTTTTAAAGGAAATGCATACGGGTTGGCAAATACACTAACGCAAACTGCTTTTTTAAGACCAAAACTAAAAAGTAAAAAAGTAAATAATTTATTTTTCACAGGACAATTAACCGTTCCTGGACCTGGTGTGCCACCAGCATTAATCTCTGGAAAAGTTGTATCTAGTTTAATACAAAAACATTACCCTTTAGTTCATCACCAAAATCAATAAGCTTATGGATAATTTATTTAATTCAGTTTCAGTAGGGTGTAGCAAATTAGTTACAAAATCTTACAGTACATCATTTACATTGGCGGTAAAAATGCTGGCACCCTCAATAAGAGATGCAATTTATAGCATTTATGGTTTTGTGCGTTTTGCAGATGAAATTGTAGATACTTTTCATGAATATAACAAGGCAAATTTACTAGAAGAGTTTGAGCAAGATTATTACAAGGCATATCATGAAGGTATTAGTTTAAATCCCATTTTGAATGCTTTTCAACTCACCGTAAAAAAATATAATATTGATGATGATTTGGTGCAATCCTTTTTAAAAAGTATGCGACTGGATTTGACAAAGCATACTTATGATAAAAATGAATATGAAGATTACATCTATGGTTCTGCCGACGTTGTAGGGTTGATGTGCTTAAAAGTTTTTGTGAAGGGAGATGAAAACAAATTTAATGAACTAAAAAAATCGGCAATGCGATTGGGTTCAGCATTTCAAAAGGTGAATTTTTTAAGAGATTTAAAAGATGATATTGAAGTCTTAGATAGATCTTATTTTCCTAATATAGATATTCATAATTTAGATAATATTTCTAAATTGGAAATTATAGCAGAAATAGAGGAGGATTTTAAAATTGCATATCAAGGTATAAAAAACCTCCCAAATGAAGCTAAATTTGGTGTTTACACATCTTATATTTATTATAAATGTTTATTAAATAAATTAAAAAGAACCCCAAGTAAAAAAATAATGAATACCAGAATACGCGTTTCTAATCCTCGTAAGGTTAGCTTATTAGCACAATCTTTTGTAACTTACAAATTGAATTTAATGTAAATGATAGTTTTAAAATTCATATTAATAACACTGGTTACTTTTCTATGTATGGAAGCGGTAACATGGATAACTCATAAGTTTGTCATGCACGGGTTTATGTGGTATTTTCATGCAGATCATCATCAACCTAAATATGAAAACACCTTTGAAAGAAATGATATTTTCTTTGTGATTTTTGCCATACCTAGTATTTTGCTTTTTTATTTTGGGGTTGATGGTGGTGTAAATTATTTATTCTTTATTGGTTTGGGTGTACT
This sequence comes from Aureibaculum algae, assembly GCF_006065315.1. GTDB lineage: Bacteria > Bacteroidota > Bacteroidia > Flavobacteriales > Flavobacteriaceae > Aureibaculum > Aureibaculum algae. Next base: position 2,436,778 of record NZ_CP040749.1, read on the forward strand.
ATTATATGGTATTTCTTATTTTCTAGTACATGATGTACTCATTCATCAAAGGTTTAAATGGTTTAAGAAAACCAAAATTAAATATTTAATAGGATTAAGAAAAGCCCATAAAGTGCATCATAAACATCTTGGAAAACAAGAAGGAGAATGCTTTGGTATGTTGCTTGTTCCATTTAAATATTTTAAGATATAAATGTCACTTTACCTACTTTTAAATTTAGCGTCTTTTAGCATCCCGTTTTTATATAGTTTTGAAAAACGAATGCATTATATTCAATGGTGGAAAGAAGTTTTTATATCCATTGTAATTGTAGCGACATTTTTTATCATTTGGGATATCATCTTCACCATGGATGGTGTTTGGGGATTTAATGAGGATTATTTGATTGGTATCACTATATTTAGCTTACCAATAGAAGAATGGCTTTTTTTTATTTGTATTCCTTATGCTAGTATATTTATCCATTATGCATTTCAATATTTTTTTCCAAAAACGCATGTTCCGGTTAAAATTTCTAATATAATAACTATTAGTCTTGCTGTTTTGCTATTTATAGTTGCCATAGTTAATTTCGATAAGGCGTATACTTTGTACAACTATATCATTTTAAGTTCCGTATTATTTTATAGTTTTTTTACAAAAAATAAGCAATTACCTATATTTTATATCACTTTTTTAATCATCCTTATTCCATTTTTCATTGTGAACGGAATACTTACGGGTAGTTTTATTGAAGAACCTGTAGTGTGGTATAACAATAGTGAAAATTTAGGAATTAGAATAGGTACCATTCCCATTGAAGATGCTGGGTATGCCTTTACCATGCTTTTTGGTAGTATACTGATAATAGAAAAGTTTAAGAAATCGTCATTGTTTTTTAACAAACATAAAACAAGGGTATGAAAATATTATTAACAGGTACTACAGGCTATATTGGTAAGCGATTAATTCCAATATTATTGGAACTAAATCATAGTTTAGTTTGTTGTGTAAGGGATAAAGGTAGGGTTCCTGAAATTGTAAAAAATAATAAGAAGATTACCTTAATTGAGGTAGACTTTTTAAAGGAAGATACTTTAAAAGTAATACCAAAGGATATAGATGCTGCTTATTATTTAATTCATTCAATGTCTTCTTCTTCCACAGATTTTGAGAAGCTAGAAGAACAATGTGCTTTTAATTTTAAAAAATATATTGAAAACACTAATGCGAAACAAGTCATTTATTTAAGCGGAATTGTTAATGATAGCAATTTATCAAAACATTTGGCTTCTAGAAAAAAGGTTGAAATGACGCTTCAATCTGATACATACTCCTTGACAACTTTTAGAGCTGGGATAATTGTAGGAAGCGGAAGTGCATCTTTTGAAATTATTAGAGATTTGGTTGAAAAATTACCCCTCATGATAGTACCCAAATGGGTAAGAACAAAATCTCAATATATTGCAATTAGAGATGTATTGTCTTTTCTCTCTAAAGCAATTGGTAAAACAGAATTATACAATAAGTCCTTTGATATATTTGGTCCTGATGTACTCACATACAAGCAAATGATGTTGCAGTTCGCTGAAGTTCGTAAGTTTAAACGGTATATTTATTCTGTACCGGTAATGACACCAAAATTATCATCCTATTGGTTGTATTTTATTACTGCTACTTCTTATAAATTGGCCATAAGTTTAGTTGATAGTATGAAAGTCGAAGTTATCGGCGAACCTAGTGCTATTAATGAAATGCTAAATGTTACCCCAATCACGTATAAAGAAGCTGTGGAAAAGGCTTTTATAAAAATAGAACAAAATAGTAGTGTTTCCAGTTGGAAAGATTCTTTTGTAAGTGGAAGGTTTAATAAGAAATTATCTCAATATATTGAAGTACCTCATTATGGATGTTTTAAAGATATAAAAACAAGAGCCATAAAAAATGAAGCTAAAACCATAGATAAAATTTGGTCTATTGGGGGTAAAAATGGTTGGTATTATGGTAATGTCTTATGGAAAATCAGAGGATATTTAGATAAAATATTTGGAGGAATAGGATTGCGACGTGGTAGAACTCATCCAACAAAATTAAGTACAGGAGATGCTTTAGATTTTTGGCGAGTGTTATATGCTGATAAGAAAGAAAAACGACTCTTACTTTATGCAGAAATGAAGTTACCTGGAGAAGCTTGGTTGGAATTTGTAATTATAAAGGACATATTATACCAACGAGCGGTATTTAGACCTAAGGGGTTGTATGGTAGGCTCTATTGGTATAGTGTATGGCCATTTCACGGTTTTATTTTTAATGGTATGATAAATAAATTGATTAATGTTTAAGTTTTAAAATTGATAAAATGAAAAAAATAATAATTATTGGTGGAAGTAAAGGAATTGGCAATGCCATTGTACAAACTTTAATAGATAATTGTGAAATTATAAATATTAGTAGAACGCCTTCAGATATAAATCATAAAAACTTAAGTCAATATCAATGCGATGTTTTGGAAGATGAATTACCAGAAATTGAGGTAGCAGATTCACTAATTTATTGTCCAGGAAGTATCAATTTAAAGCCAATTTCAAAATTAAGTATTGATGATTTTAAAGAGGATTTTAACATTAATGTAATTGGTGCGGTAAAGGTGATACAAAAGTACCTACCGCAATTAAAAAAAGGTAATGCACCTTCAATAGTACTGTTTAGTACAGTTGCTGTAAAATTAGGTATGCCATATCATGCAAGTATTGCGACGGCCAAGGGGGGAGTGGAAGGCCTTGTTAAATCTCTAGCAGCTGAATTGGCACCTACAGTGCGAGTTAATGCTATTGCACCTACAGTAACAGATACAGGTTTGGCTGATAAATTATTGAGGAATGATACCATGAAAGAAAAAATGATAGAAAGACATCCTCTAAAAAAATACTTAGACCCAAAAGAAGTGGCAACCATGGCTGAGTTTTTAATATCAGAAAAAACGGCTTCTATATCAGGACAAATATTCGAGATGGATTGTGGTATTGTAACGCTAAAATTATAGAGCAATGAAATATAATATATTAGTTGTCATTTTCTTAGTTATAAATTTTGGTGCATTAGCCATTGGTAGTTGGTTAATGAATAATGGACCACAAACCGAATGGTATATTGGATTGAATAAAGCCCCGTGGACTCCACCAGGTTGGGTTTTTGGAGCTGCCTGGACTATTATAATGATTTGTTTCTCAATTTATATGGCTCAGTTATATGCCAATGAGAATACAGGGAAAGTTATTATTTTATTTATTTTTCAAGTAGTACTAAATGTAAGTTGGAACTATGTTTTTTTTAACCAACATGCAGTTAGTTTTGCTCTTATCATAATTACTTTACTCACCGTATTAATAATCTATTTCTTAATCGCTTATTACAGTAAGTTACAATTGATAAGTTTATTGCTATTACCTTATGTTATTTGGCTTGCTATAGCCACATCACTCAACTATTATATATACACAAACAATTAAAAATCATATTATGTTCAACCTTTTTAAGAAACAATCACCATTAGATAAGCTAAATGACAAGTATAAAAAGCTTTTAGCAGCTTCTCATCGATTATCGGCTACTAACCGTAAGGAAAGTGATCGAAAATATGCGGAAGCGGATGAAGTATTAAAACAAATTGAAGCATTAAATAAACAGTAAATGGCATTTTATCAATTATTGAAGGAACAAAAGATTAATTGCACCATTGATGAGATATGGGATTTTATATCTTCACCAGCAAATCTTAAAGAAATAACACCTGATTATATGGGGTTTGATATTGTGTCAAAAAATCTTCCAGAAAAAATGTACCCAGGTATGATTATTTCATATAAAGTTAGTCCTCTTTTAGGAATAAAAACGCTTTGGGTAACAGAGATAACAAAGGTAAGAGATAAACAATATTTTGTTGATGAACAAAGGGTAGGACCGTATTCATTATGGCATCATCAACATATTATTGAACCCATAGAAAATGGTGTTTTAATGAAAGATATTGTGAGTTACCAACCGCCATTTGGATTTTTAGGAGCCATTGCAAATACATTGATTATAAAAAATAAATTAAAAGAAATATTCGATTATAGAACACAGGCAGTCGAAAAAAAATTCGGTATTTATGAAGAAAATTAAAATTTCAATCTTTTGGTATAGACGCGATTTACGTTTAGAAGATAATGTAGGTTTAAAATCAGCTCTGGAAAGTGGACTTCCAGTACTTCCGATATTTATTTTTGATGATGAAATTTTAGAAGATTTGCCTAAAAACGATGGAAGGCTTAGTTTTATTTATACGTCATTGAGAAACATTCATTTAAAATTAAAAAATAAAAACAGTTCATTACTTATTAAAAAAGGAAACATAGCAGAAATTTGGAAAGCGTTAATAACTGAATATGATGTGAAAAAAGTTTTTTTTAATAGGGATTATGAACCATATGCCATTAAAAGAGATCAAGAAATAACTACTTTTTTAGAATCAAAGAATATTGAAGTACGTAATTTTAAAGATCAAGTGATTTTTGAAAAAAATGAAATACTAAAAGGTGATGGAAAGCCATATACCGTTTATACGCCATATAAAAATAAATGGTTAGAAAAATTTAATCAGAGTCCTTTTAATGTAGAAGATGAGAACAATTTAGATTGGGATCATTTTTATAATTATGAAACCCTATTTCCTAGCCTAGAAACCATTGGTTTTGTAAAAAGTAAACAGAAAGTACAACCTGTCAATTTAAGTGTCATTTCAGATTATGATTTAAATAGAGATTTTCCTGCAAAAAATGGGACCTCTTATTTATCTCCTCATTTGCGTTTCGGTACGGTAAGTATCAGAAAATTTGTGATGATTGCTTTAGAAAGGAATGCTGTGTTTTTAAGTGAACTTATTTGGAGGGAGTTTTTTATGCAGATATTATTTCAATTTCCAAAAGTGGTAACTCATAATTTTAAATCTAAATATGATGGTATAAAATGGCGAGATAGTAAAGAAGATTTTAAACGATGGTGCGAAGGTAATACAGGATATCCTTTGGTTGATGCTGGTATGCGAGAATTAAATGAAACAGGATATATGCATAATAGGGTTCGCATGGTAACCGCAGGTTTTTTATGTAAGCACTTATTAATTGATTGGAGATGGGGTGAAGCTTATTTTGCTGAAAAATTATTGGATTATGAATTGTCTTCTAATAATGGTAATTGGCAATGGGCAGCCGGAACAGGTTGTGATGCGGCACCATATTTCAGAGTTTTTAATCCAGCCTTACAATTAAAAAAGTTTGATTCAAGTTTAGAATATACAAGAAAATGGATTCCTGAATTTGATTTAGGATATACTGAACCTATGGTAGATCATAAATTTGCAAGAGAAAGAGCATTATCTGCTTATAAAATAGGATTACAACAATAAAATGATTTTTAAAAAATTAAGTATTATAATTTTTCTAATCACTTCAGTGGTTTCCTGGTCGCAATCGAAATTTAATCTAAAAGTCTCAATTGAGGGGTTAAATTCGGATGAAGGAAAATTATTTGTTGCTCTTTATGATCATCGAGATGATTTTTTGAAAAATCCATATCAAGGAGAAATTGTAGAAATCATTAACGGGAAAGCAATTGTAGAATTTAGCCAATTACCGCAAGGTACTTATGCGATATCCTCTTTTCATGATGAAAACAATAATGGGTTATTAGATAAAAACTATTTTGGAATACCAAAAGAACCGAATGCGTGCAGTAATAATGCAAAAGCAAGATTTGGTCCACCTAAATATGCGGATGCTAAGTTTAACTTAGAGAAAGAGGATACATCCATTAAAATCTCATACTAGAGTAGATTTTAAGAAGATCCTCAAATAAATTATAGGGCTCCTTCCGAAATTAGCATTTTGATGTGACCGTCGTTATCAACTTTATATGCTGTTTTAACAGTTTTCGTAAGAATTTGCTTTTCATCTTCAGGATCAAAACAGGATTCATTATCAATGATATTAATAGTGTAAGTTTCATCTATTGAAAACTGTCTATCCCAACTACAATCGTAATTAATACCACCAGCAAGGATTAATTTATCAATGACTTTATTGTTTTCATCTATGGTTTGAAGTTCAAAATAGGGTAGGGTCTCTTGTTCGTCTGTATTCTGATAGGTAAATACTAAGACTTTGATTTCATTTATATTTGGTAGACGCGTATAAAAATAACCTTCACCTATATAAGGATAGTTTTCGCTATCTGTAATAAATAAATTTTCACTGTTTAAAAAAGTAGTAGAATCAGAAAAATAGGTATTTAGTTTGGCATTTTTGTCAATTAAATTCCTTCTCTCAAAAGACTCTAGTGTGTAATGATAATCCAGAATTGAATCTTTATCAAACGCAAAAGAAAATGGTAATTCTTGAACAGAAATACTATCAAAATCATTTAAAGAAATAAGGTCTTTTACTTTTGGGTCTAATTTATTTTGCTTTTTACAAGCTGCAAAAAATAAAAGTACAATTAGGGTGGCTACTAAACTTTTTTTAAGCATTATTCTTTGAAAATTTAGATTTGTTTTTTATTGTAGGCCAGGTATACTTACCATTTCGTTCGTATCTTTTTCATAATCTATTCCGTCAAAATTAAAACCAAATAGATTGAAAAACTCATCTTTATACCCCTCTAAATCACCAATTTCAGGTAAAGATTCCGTAGTAGCTTCTTCCCATAATTGAGCTACTTTTTCCTGAATATCATCACGCATTTCTAAATCATCAATTCGAATTCTTCCTTCACTATCTACTGGAATTTCCCCAAGATATAATCGCTCTTTAAATAATCTATAAATCTGTTCAATACATCCTTCTTGAAGGTTTTTTTCTTTCATTACTTTATACAATAATGAAATATAAAGTGGTATTACAGGAATTGCAGAACTTGATTGTGTAACTAAGGCTTTATTAACAGAAACAAAAGCTTTACCTTTTATGTCTTTCAAGGCATCAGTAATTGTAAAAGCAGTGGCTTCTAAATGATCTTTCGCTTTACCAATAGTACCTTTTCTGTAAACCGGTTCTGTAAGTTTAGGACCAATGTATGAATAAGCTACTGTTTTAAAATTATCAGCAAGTAAACCTTCTTTCTTTAGTTTGTCAATCCACATCTGCCAATCTTCACCACCCATTACCGTAACTGTATTTACAATATCTTCTTCGGTGCAAGCTTCAATAGAAATTTCTTTAACTTCTCCGGTATGAAAATCCACCGTTTTATTTGTGTATGTATTACCTATCGGTTTTAATGTAGATTTATAACGAACTCCAGTTTCAGGATGTGTTCTAACTGGTGACGCTAAACTATAAATTACCAAATCAATCTTACCTAGATCTTTTTTTATCAGTTGAGCCGTTTGCTCTTTAATTTCATTTGAAAATGCATCCCCATTGATACTTTTAGCATATAAACCTGCTTTATGAGCTTGTTCTTCAAAAGCAGCTGTATTATACCAACCAGAAGATGCTGTTCTTCCTTCTGCTGGTGGTTTTTCAAAAAACACACCAATAGTAGAAGCATTTTCTCCAAAAGCACTGGTTATACGTGATGCCAAACCAAAACCTGTAGAAGCTCCAATGACGAGTACATTTTTTGCACCATCAATAGGGCTTTTTGATTTTATATAATCGATTTGGTTTTGTACATTTTTTGCACATCCTTCAGGGTGAGAAGTGATACAAATAAATCCACGTGTTTTTGGTTGTATTATCATTCGTTTGGTTTTATTACATTATGGAAAATGATCACACATTTTTAAACTTAAAAATGAGTAGGATTATTATTTTTCCAAATGAGGTTTAAAAATATTTTATCTAAAAATAGTTTGTTTTCTGTCTGGTCCAACAGATACAATCTTAACAGGTACTTGTACTTCTTTTTCTATAAAATCAATATAATCAATTAAATTCTTTGGTAATTGATCGGCAGTTTCCATTCCTGTTAAATCTTCATCCCAACCTTTAAATTCCGTATAGTTTACACTAACGTTTTCTGGTTCTATGTTATAAGGTAAATGTGAAATTTCCTTGCCTTGATAAGTATAAGAGGTACATACTTTTAAAGTGTCAAAACCTGAAAGTACATCACCCTTCATCATATTTAATTGCGTTACACCGTTTATTTGAACAGCATATTTTAATGCCACTAGATCTAACCATCCACAACGGCGAGGTCTACCTGTAGTTGCTCCAAACTCATGACCAACTTTTGCCATGGTTTCACCATCTTTATCGAACAATTCTGTAGGAAAAGGACCAGAGCCAACACGGGTCGTATAGGCTTTAAATATACCATATACTTCACCAATTTTATTAGGGGCTACCCCTAAACCAGTACAAGCACCAGCAGCAGTAGTGTTTGAAGAAGTTACAAACGGATAGGTACCAAAATCTATATCTAATAAAGATCCTTGAGCACCTTCTGCCAAAATGGTTTTATTATTTTTCATAGCGTTGAATAAATATTCTTCACTATCAATAAAAGTCAATTGTTTTAATACATCAACAGCTTTGCAGAATTGTTTTTCTAACTCTACAAGATCAAATTGAATATCAACTTCAAAATAATTAAGCATTTTTAAATGCTTTTCTGTTAACGCTTTGTATTTGTCTTTCCAATCTACTAATTCAAGATCGCCAACACGCATACCGTTTCTTCCAGTTTTGTCCATATAAGTTGGACCAATACCTTTTAAAGTAGAACCAATTTTGGCTTTACCTTTAGAAGTTTCTGAAGCCGCATCTAATAATCTATGTGTTGGTAAAATTAAATGTGCTTTTCTTGAGATAAACAACTTTGATTTAAAATCAATATTGTAAGGTGCAAGATTCTCTAATTCTTTTTGAAAAATTACAGGATCAATTACTACACCATTACCAACAATATTTATAGCTTTATCGTGGAAAATACCTGAGGGAATAGTGTGTAAAACATGTTTGTTTCCATCAAAAATTAAAGTATGTCCTGCATTTGGACCACCTTGAAAACGTGCTATAATGTCATAATTTTTTGTAAGGACATCAACTATTTTACCTTTTCCTTCATCGCCCCATTGCAAACCGAGTAATAAATCAACCATTGTATATTAATTATTTTTTATTTATATCTTTATTTCTTTCACCATAAAAGTATAGTGAATGATTATTTACTTTTATGTCAAAAACTTCTTCTATTGTTTTTTTAATCGTTTGAATCCTAGGATCACAAAACTCAATTACTTCACCTGTATCGGTAAGGATAATATGATCATGTTGTTTGTCAAAATAAGACTTTTCGTAATGAGCTTGGTTTTGACCAAACTGATGACGTCTTACTAACCCACATTCTAATAATAACTCTATCGTATTGTAAAGCGTAGCTCTACTTACACGATAGTTCTGATTCTTCATATAGATATAGAGAGATTCTATATCAAAATGATCGTTATGATCATAAATTTCTTGAAGAATGGCGTATCGTTCAGGTGTTTTTCTATGGTTATTTTGTTCTAAAAAATTGGTAAAAACACTTTTTACAATTTCCTGATTTTTAGAATTATCCATATTTATCTTTGATTAAAAAGCAAATTTACGTTTTAAAAATAAGTATTTCTTAAAGGTTTATTAAAAAGTTTAACAACTTTTGAACACCTAACTGTTTAGACGTGATATTTTATCAATTCCGTCTATTTTTTTTAATTTTTGCATCAACTTTTTAAGTTGATCATTGTTTTTGATACCAACTGTTATTTGCCCTGTAAACACACTTTGACCTCCTGAAATATTTATGTTATAAATATTGACATTCATATTGCTCGAAATAATATGAGTAACTTCATTTACCAAGCCCATATGATCAATACCTGTTAATTTAAGTAGTACTTTATGTTCTTGTTGTGAAGAATCGATCCATTTTGCACTAATAACTCTATAGGCAAACTGAGATTGCATACTTATGGCATTAGGACAATTTTGTTTATGTACTTTAATACCATCCGAAACAGTAACAAATCCAAATACTTTATCGCCAGGAATTGGATTACAACATTGAGCCAACTTATATTCTAATTTTTCATCATCCTTTCCAAAAACTAGTAAATCGAACTTATCGGTTAGTTCATCATTTTTATTTTCAGTTGGTTTTTTTTCTCCCCTTCTTATGGTGTTTTTAAAGAAATTATAAATAGCATTACTACGTTGACTTACAAAATTTTTAAGTTGTTGATTGTCTATACCTCCATTACCTAGTCTATAAAAAAGATCGTGACTTGTCTTTAATTTAAAATAACTAACCAATTCATTGATTGTTTTCTCATTAAAAGGAACTTTTAAATGACGTAGTTTACGTTCTAAAACTTCCTTACCATCATTGGCAACTAGTTTTTGGTCCTCTTTTAAAGCTGCTTTTATTTTTGATTTAGCTCTTGCAGTTTGAGCAAAGTCAAGCCAACTTAATTTTGGTTTTTGACTAATTGAAGTAATAATTTGAACTTGGTCACCACTATTTAACGTATGACTTAAAGGTACTAATTTACCATTAACTTTAGCACCTCTACACATCATACCAACATCGGTATGTATGGCAAATGCAAAATCTAACGGTGTTGACCCTTTTGGTAAGGATTTTATATCACCCTGAGGGGTAAATACATATATTTCCTTAGCATATAAATTTAATTTAAATTGTTCAACAAAATCAACTGCATTTATATCAGGATTCTCTAACGTTTCTTTTAATTTATTTAACCAATTTTCTAGTCCACTTTCCTTTTCATTACCGTGTTTGTATTTGAAATGAGCAGCATATCCTTTTTCTGCAATTTCATCCATACGTCTAGAACGTATTTGTACTTCGACCCATCTTCCTTTTGGACCCATTACTGTAATGTGTAACGATTCGTAGCCTGTAGATTTTGGTTGCGAAATCCAATCTCTTAAACGATTTGGATTCGGATTAAAACTATCCGTTATAATGGAATAAATTTTCCATGCATTGAATTTTTCATCGGGTAATTCTGAGCTATAAATAATACGAATAGCAAACTTGTCATAAATTTCATCAAAGGATACCCCTTGATTCATCATTTTTTTTCGAATGGAATAAATGGATTTTGTTCTTCCCTTTATCACATAATCAAAATTTTCTTTATCTAATGTTTTCTCAACACTTTCGGTAAAGGCCTTAATATATTCCTCTTGCTGTTCTTTACTCTCTTTTATTTTAGTGAGAATATCGTTAAATACTTCTGGCTCCGTATATTTTAAGCCGAGATCTTCCAATTCTGTTTTTATATTATACAATCCTAATCGGTGAGCTAAAGGAGCATAGATATATAAGGTTTCTGAAGATATTTTTATTTGCTTGTGATGCGGCATGGCATCCATGGTCTGCATATTATGCAAACGATCAGCAATTTTTATGAGAATAACTCGTACGTCATCATTCAGAGTTAATAGCATTTTTCTGAAATTCTCAGCCTGAATAGAAACTTCTTGTTCCTTATTTAAACGAGAAATTTTGGTTAAACCATTCACGATTTTCGCAACAGTTTCACCAAACAGACCTTCAATATCTTCAAAGGTATAGTCCTCTGAATCTTCGACAACATCATGCATTAATGCACACATAATTGAGGTAGCACCTAATCCAATTTCATTGGCAACTATTGAAGCTACAGCAATGGGATGATAAATATAAGGTTCTCCAGTTTTTCTACGCTGGTCTTTATGTGCATCAACAGCAACATCAAATGCCTTACGTATCATTTCCTTATCTGTTTTAGATAAGTGTTGATAGGTAGCACTTAGCATTTTTTTATAACGCCTTGCTATTTCTTTATTTTCCTCTTCGAGGGTTGCAGTGTATGCCATAGAATAAAAGTAAACTAAAGATTTTTATTGAGCAAGTTTTATTAGTTTTTAGTAAATAATCGATGGAGAGTAGCGATAGTTAGATATGATTTATAGTTTCTGGAACTTTTTAACTTTTTCATATTCAATTGAATCAATTTGCTTTAAAAACATTGGGAATGTTTTTTTCGATTCTATTATTTCATCCTTATCGTAATCAAAGTTATCTCTATATGATATATTATATTTTTGCAATAAATAAACATTTCTTATATCATAATAAGCATTATAAATTACATCGTTAAAACGGATAAAATCCTGATAAGTAGAACTTTCCGAAATCTGATAGAACACCCCTAATTCTTTGTTTGGTAATAGTTTTAATTTCATGAATTCGTTTAGCTTATTAATATTAATTATTGTGTCGTTTAATGTTACTTTATTTTTATCAATATATAATCTTAATATTTCTCCCTTAAAATAATCTAATAAAAATGAAGGAGGAGGAGGACTTAATTGATTTTCTTCAGAATTGTATTTATGATAATCTATTTCGGAAATAGGCCTCAATTTAGTTGATAGGAAATTAATTTTCTCATAAGAATCTGATTTTAAGTAATAATATACTTTTAAATATCCCGCCAATCTCAACTGATTACTTATTAAATTAACATCAGACATTTTTAAATTTTTATCAATGATTAATGTTACTTTATTAATGTGTAGTGAATTTTCATAATGATTTGAATAATCACTTAGTTTACGCAAAAGTATGTGGTATTTTGAATTAACATGAACTGTTGTATCTAAAAAATTAGCAACTAAATTTGAATCGATGTAACTTAGGTATAATGGGTTTCTAAAATATTTTGGCCCTATATTTCTTTTAATTCCATGACCGTCCGGTAATTCTAATTTAAGATTTTTATCATTTAAATAGTCAAAAATAAAACGCTCTGCTTGCTTCTTTTTTAACGAAACAAAAATACTGTCAGTCTCATTTTTAAAAGTAGTAAGTTCATTTTTATTAACTTTAATCTTAAAAACACCTGATCTTGTAGTAGCATTACCGAAAAGAATTTTATCATCGTTTCGTTTATATTCAACAGTATCATTATATACTCCAAAGAAATCAATAAATTTTCCATTTTCAAATTTGATTAGGGCAGGTACTCTTTCTTTTGGAAATGTAAAGTGTCCTTGCCAATAACCATCAATATCAACCTCATTGGCACAGCCGATAGTAAGTATGGATAATAAAATAAAAGTAAACTTTTTCATAAGTCGAAGATAGAAATCATTATTTCGATATAAGGTGTTTACATAACCTCTCGACTCCGCTCGAGGAGACAATAGTCATAATAAACTAGTTTTTTAAAACAGTTGAACAACAAATAATCACTTAAATTAATGCTACATCATCGCTTTAACTCTTTGTAACAGCGTAGGATGCGAATAATGCATAAAAACATATGCTTTATGAGGCGTTAAATTACTCAAACTATTTTTAGATAATTTTTTTAACGAGGAAATTAAAGGTTTCGCACCAAAATGAGATTTAGCATAATCATCAGCTTGGTATTCAAATTTTCTAGAGAAAATATTCATGATTAGCCCTGTAATTTCTGAAATGGGACTGTACAATACGCCAAAAGCTATTAAACCAATATGGAAACTAGGTTCGGCGACAGATAAAGCATTGGCTAATAATTTACTGTCAATAAAAAAGGATAAAAGATACAACGTTAATCCCGTTAAAAGGATAGAACTTATCATATTAAATACGACATGTTTCTTTTTATAGTGGCCAACTTCATGAGCCAAAACGGCAACAATTTCATCGGTATCTAAATCTTTAATTAAGGTGTCGTATAAAACGATTCGTTTTTTTTTTCCAAACCCTGTAAAATAGGCATTGGCTTTTGTAGAGCGTTTTGAACCATCTATAACAAAAATTTTATCGAGGTTGAATCCTACTTTTTCTGCAAAATTTTCTAAAGCTGCTTTCAGCTCACCTTCTTCTAAAGGACTTTGTTTATTGAATAATGGCACAATCAAAGTAGAATAGAAAAGCATCATAAATACTGAAAAGAAGGCCATAAATGCCCACGTATAGATCCAAAAGCTGTTGCCTGTTAGTTGATAAAACCATACTATCAATGCTAAAATTCCACCACCAACGATTACCATTAATAACCATCCTTTAATTTTATCTAAAAAAAATAATTTTTTAGTGGTTTTATTAAATCCGTATTTTTCTTCAATAACAAAGGTTTGGTAGTAGGAGAGTGGTGTTGTTAAAATATCGCTACCCAACATTATAATTCCAAAAAACAATAGTGTAATTATCATTTCATTATCACTAAAACTTCGTGCCAATTGATCTACAAAAGCAAAACCATCCAAAAAGAAAAAAGCTATTGTTAATAGGAATGAAAAGGCACCGGTAATACTTGAAAACTTAAAGTTTTCTTTTTTGTATGCTTGAGATTTTAGGTATTCTTTTTCATCATAAACATCCTCTAATAATGGAGGAATGACATCATCAAAATGTTTAGAATTCAAATAATCTAAGTAATTATCAATAATAAAATTGATGACTAATATGCCAATAATAATATAAAATACAGTTTGTGGAGTCATCAAATTAATAAATTAAAATACGTTTTGCATAACGGAATTTCTTTTTCCAATACACGTTATCTAACTTAGATTTTATAATGCCTTTAGAAGTAGAACTGTGCATAAACAAGTTGTCTCCAACATAAATCCCCACATGTCGATATTTTCTAGAAGGTCTGAAAAATATTAAATCACCAGGTTTTAAACTGTGTTTGGAAACTTTTTTTCCCATTGTCGCCATGTCCTTAGTCATTCTTGGTAGCTGTGTTTTTAAGCCATCTTTATATACTTTACCTACAAAACCAGAACAATCAAAGCCTCTTCTATCCGTACCACCATATTTATAAGGTACTCCTTTATAGAGTTGATATTGTTTTTCTAATTCAAACTCAACCTTCGACACTGCAGCTGCTTTTTTTGAAGATCCACAACTCATTAATAAAAGAATTAAAAGGGAAACAAATAGGAATTGAATTTTTGTCATATGGTAAAAAATATTCAGATACTTATAAACCTTCACTAAAAGAAAGGTTTAGGCAAATTTACGTTGTCTTTTCGCTTCAAAAATAAGAATTGCAGCGGAAACAGAAACATTTAATGAATCTATTTGTCCTTGCATCGGTATAATTATATTTTGTGTGGAGTTATTTAGCCATTCTTCACTTAATCCAGTTGCTTCTGTACCCACAACAATTGCGGAAGCCTCAGAATAATCAACTTTTTCATAAGATTTAGATGCTGTTAACGCGGCACAGTAAATAGTTATATTGTTTTCCTTTAGATACGTAATTATTTCAGCTGTGGTACCTGTGGCAATTTGATTTGTAAATACGCAGCCTACACTCGACCTAATAATATTTGGATTAAACATATCTGTTTTGGGGTTGGCAATTAATACAGCGTCAACATGTGCAGCATCTGCTGTCCGCAATAAAGCACCAATATTACCTGGTTTTTCAGGAGCTTCAGCCACTAAAATTAATGGATTTTTAGATGTTAAATTTAATGAGGTCAAACTGAAATTTTTACTTGCAGCAATAGCAATAATACCCTCAGTAGAATCGCGTTGAGCTATTTTTTGATAAACCTCCTTACTTATTTTAATAATTTCAGTTTGAAAATCATCAAGATTAGAATCTGTGTAAATTTCATCACAATAGAGTAGTTGCAATACTTTATAATTACCCTTTATTGCCAATGAAATTTCTCTTTTCCCTTCAATAACAAAACGTCCCGTGTTTTTTCTAACACGAGACTTGCTTTGTAATTGTACAATTTCTTTTATAAAACTATTGTTTATGCTTGTTATTTCTTTATGCATTTTTTTAATATATGAGACATGGAGTATTGTATTTTTACTACCACTTATCACTCGTGCGTTTTAAATTTGAGATTTTTCTCTATTCTCTATTCTCTATTCTCTATTTACTATATTTATTACTGTATCTTTTCCACAATTCTGTTTGATGGGTTTCTAAACTTAATAATCTACCATCGATATAGGCGTGTGATAATTGATTGGTACGCATGTCTAAAGCATCACCTTCACTGATAAATAAAGTTGCACTTTTACCAACTTCTAACGTACCATAATCTTTATCAATACCTAAAATTTTTGCCGTATTACCTGTGATTAGTTGTAAAGCTTTTTCTTTATCAAGACCTTGACCAACTACTTGGCCTGCATAAAAGGGTAAGTTTCTACTATTCATCCGTTCCATTGAACCACTATTTTCTAAACCTACTAAAATTCCTGCATCAGTCAACAGTTTAGGAAGCTTATAAGGAAAATCATAATTATCATCATTATGATTGGGTAAACTTTGTGTTCTTTGCACTAATACTGGAATAGAATGCTTTTTAAGTATATCAATGGTTTTATTCGCTTCATATCCTCCAACGATTACAACATTTTTCACACTCATTTCTTTTGAAAATGTTACAGCATCAATAATTTCACGTGCATTGTCAGCATGAATATATAATTTTTTAGCTCCATCAAATAAACCTATCGAAGCTTCAAACGGTAAGTTTTTAGTAGATTCACTACCTAATTTATATGTTTTAGCACCTACCAAAAACTGTTTAATTTCTTCGACTTGTTTACCATAATCTTTATTTGGTTTTATTCCAGGTTCTTCACCAAATCTTCGTCTACCATTAGAAAAGCTATTGGGCCAGTTTAAATGTATACCATCATCAACTTTTACAGCAGCATCTTCCCAATTCCAAGCATCAAGTTGCACAACAGAAGATGTTCCAGAAATTCTACCACCTCTTGGTGTGATTTGAGCCAATAATACACCATTAGGTCGCATACTTTCTACAACTTTAGATTCTGCATTATAGGCAATTAAACTTCTAACATGTGGAATTACCCCTCCAATTTCTGATTGGTCAACAGAAGCTTTTACCGCGTCAATTTCACCTAAACCTAAAGTAGAATTTGGCATTATAAATCCAGGATAAACATGTTTGCCTTTGGCATCAATAATTTTACCGCTCGTATTGGTTATAGCAGCATTATCAATAGCTGTAATTTTTCCATTTTCAAATGTAATGACGCTATTTTCTATAATTTCTCCATTACCAATATGTGCTGTGGCACCCACTATTGTAATTACTTCAGATTGTTTATCTGCCGGCGTTTGTTGTGCTGTTAGTTGAATTGTAAAAACGAATAACAGACTGGTAACTATATTTTTTATTATTTTCATTTTGTCAAGTTTTAATAGTTGATTGTATCACAGTGTAATTCTTTTTTCACCCTCTTTTTGGGAGCTTGAGTGGGAGCTCCACCGTTTTTTTCATTCAACATCATATTTATAAGTTGATTACGTTCCATTTGTATTTTTAAACGTTGCTTTTTATCTTTTTCTAAATCAAAATATACTTTACCTTCTATAATTGTTTTTTCTGCTTTAGCATAAACGGATAATGGATGATCAGTCCATAATACAACATCAGCATCTTTACCTACCTTAATACTACCAACTCTATCATCAATATGTAATAATTTAGCAGGATTAAGCGTCACAAACTTCCAAGCATCTTCTTCAGACACACCTCCATATTTTACGGTTTTAGCAGCTTCTTGATTTAACCGTCGAGACATTTCTCTATCATCAGAATTAATAGCGGTAACAATACCAACATTATGCATAATAGATGCATTGTAAGGTATGGCATCATTAACTTCGTATTTGTAAGACCACCAATCAGAAAAAGTAGAACCTCCTGCTCCATGTGCTTTCATTTTATCAGCCACTTTATAACCTTCTAATATATGTGTTAGTGTATTGATGTTAAAATTAAATTTTTCTGCTACTTTCATTAACATATTAATTTCACTCTGTACATAAGAGTGAGCCGTAATAAAACGCTCTTTATTTAAAATTTCAGCTAATACTTCCATTTCAATATCTTTTCGAAACGGTGTACCACTTTTTTTAACGGCATCATATTCTTTGGCTCGTTGAAAATAATCAGTGAGCATTTGCTCAACTCCCATTCTCGATTGTGGAAACCTGTTTGTGGTCGTTGGATATCTTGATTGCTTTACATTTTCACCTAAAGCAAATTTTATAAATTTTGGAGAATTGGTATAAATCATTTCATCACCAATTTCACCCCATTTTAATTTTACAATGGCTGAGCGTCCACCAATTGGATTAGCAGAACCATGTAAAATTTGCATTGAAGTTACACCACCACCTAGATTTCTATAGATATTAATATCTTCACTATCAATATTATCTTCAATAGTAACTTCTGCACTTGAATTTTGTCCAGCCTCATTAACCGATTGTGCAGCAACATGTGTATGTTCATCAATTATACCAGCCGTTAAATGTTTACCGGTAGCATCAATGACTTTGGCAGAACCTGCTGATAAATTAGATCCAACCTTTGCAATTTTTCCATTTTTAATTAATACATCTGTATTTTTAAGAATTCCTTCATTTTCATTTGTCCATACCGTTGCATTTTTAAACAGCATGGTTTCTTCTTTTGGTTTTTCTGAAAGCCCATATCCTATATTAGGAAAGGTTATCGGCATAATCTCTCGCAAATTTTTATCCTTTTTATTCTTCTTGTCTTTTGAAGTAGAAGGCTTTTTTATCGCCGACCAGTTAACTGTTTTACCATTTGCCAATTGAGCATTACCGTTAATGTTATCGGAATCAGATTGAATTCGAGCATTAAGCTGAATATTATCACCTTTATCAGATAGTATTAGTCCTAACCAATTGTCATTATAAGTGACACTACCTTTTAGTTTAAGGGTATCCTTTTTTATGGTTGCTTTTGGTTTATTTGCGTCACCAGTAAAAGTAAGGTCATATGTTTTACCATCTAAGTTCAAGGTGTAGTTACCTGATAAATCTTTAACAGACATGTCTTTAATTACATTTTTGGTTCCTTGTACCCAATTTTCATACAATTTTGTGTTGGAATCAAAAATATCGCCATCCGTAATTAAAAAATTGGCTTGCATTCCTTTACCTAAGGTACCAATTTGATTGCTCTTACCTAATATTTGTGCAGGAATTGTAGTTAACGCTTCTAATGCTTTTGTTTTATCTAATCCGTAATCAATTGCTTTTTGTAAATTTTTTGTAAAATCTTTTAAGGACTTTAAACTATGTGCAGTCAATGAAAAAGGAACATTATTCTTAGCTAACACGCTCAAGTTTGTAGGTGCTTGGTTCCAATATCGCATATCTTCTAAATTGATATAATCAGCCTGATATGGGTTTGAAACATCAAATGCTTTTGGAAAGTTAATCGGAATGATATAGGTAGCATTTGTTTTTTTAATTTCATCTACTAATTGATATTCATTACCCTGTCCCACTATGGTGTACTGTACACCAAACTGATCACCTATTTTATCAGCCCGCAAAGCATTGTGTTTATCACCCGCATAAAATATTTGTTTTAAACTTTTATTGGTATTAAACGCTTCGAGGGTTAAATCTTTGGTATCAATAGTTCCTTTAGCATACCAATCAGCATCAATATATACTTGACGAAGTAATGCCATGGCTCCCATTAAAGAAGTTGGATATACTTGTTTTGAAGCACTACTTTTATTAAACGATAAGTATTGGGCAGAGTTAACATCTAATAACCTATCTGCATTAGAACCTTCTGAGTTTAGAGCTACTAAAATTCCGTTTCCTCGTACAATTCCATCCTGCATGTGGGTATTTACTACGCCAAAACCAGCATTACGAAGTTCTTCTGCTTTTTTTGAATCATAGTTAAAAACATCTAATGCATTGGTTTCTGCTCTGATGTGTTCATTCCAATAATATCCTTTACGATTGGTGTCATATTGAGGTGCTTGACCAAAACTACGTCGTTGCGGTTTTGGTTCTGAAATTCCAAAGTTGGAATAAACATCAATAAATGAAGGATAAATACTTTTGCCTTCAAGGTTAATGCTAACCGTATTTTTTGGAATGGAAATGTTAGAACCAACATTAGTTATTTTTCCATCCTTAATCAGGAGTGTACCCTTTTTTATGGTCTGTGTGGGACTTACAATTATAGTAGCATTAGTAAATGCCGTATAATTTGTGGTTTTTGTTTTAACACCATCGTTTTTAGGAAAATACTCTTGAGCAGTAAGTGCAGTGATACTTAAAAAAGTTAAACATATGAATAGCCTAAATGGTAGTCTATATAATTTCGATTTCATAGAATATAAAGAGTTTGGTTAAATTAGAATTCTAAAAATATAGATAATTAGCTAGTTGAGTTAAGATATAGTTAAAATTAACATTTCTTTAAGGAATTTTAAAAGGAATCATCATTTCTTAAATTCTAAGCTTAGTACTCAAGGTTTTTGATAATTAAATCCCATATTTCTGATCGTAAGCAATTAATAAATTTACCATTCTACTATATGTTTTCATCCCTTCTTTTTGTTGATTAGCTTTTAGATAACCATCATAAAATATCTTAAAGAAAGGTTCTAATTTGTTTTGATAAGCTAACCAGAACTCTTCGGACTCATTAATGTTTTTCAATACACCTTTAGGTATTTTTTCAATATATGACTTAGCTGCGTTTTCATCTAAAAGATATAAACCAGCAATTGAGAAACGTAGAGCTTTTAGATAGGCGGAATAGATAAAATAAAGATCGTTACTTTTCGTAGCGGCTAAGAATCCTATAAAATTGGCTTCGTCTTCAAAACCAATTCCCAATTGATGAGCAACTTCATGACACGTAATGGCGGGTAAATTCACTTTTGGAACATAGCTATTGACTTGTGCTTCACCTGAAATCGGATTTAAATATCCAGCAAAGCCCATATAGCTTAAAGGTAAACTGAAAAGTGATTTTTTTAATGATACATTTTTATAAGTGTAAACAGGAAACTCCTCAGCTAAGGTTGTATATGCCAATTGAGTTTTTTCTAAAATTTCAGTTTTAGAGTATGGAACAAGTACTGCTAAACTATCATTCGATTCCAGTTGATGTTGTGTCTGTTTTAAATTTTCTAAAAGTTTTTCAGTGAGTGCACTTAAGTTTTCGATGGTAATTTTTTCCTTCTTAAGTTCTAGATTGGTATATAATGAATTTCGATAATAGTTTAATCCCCATAAAAAATGAAACAAAAAATAAAACACGGAAAAATAAGCCCCTAATTTAAAAAGCTGCTGCCCAGTATTTTTGAATTTGCTTTTAATCCATTTCACGATACCAATTACGAGTGATAATCCTATTAAAAAATAAAGAATGTCACCCACAGAAAATGGAATCCAGCTAAAGGTAAACCTAAAAATGTTAGAAATAATAGGGTAAATTCCATTTGAATAATAAAGATCAATTGTATTTGGAAAGTGTGAAAGTAATTTTACTAAAAGTATTTGTACAACTAGCAATAGGCTAAGTAATTGATACACGGTTAGTTTCTTCATAGGTCAAAAATACTTAAAAATTCTAGTTGTCAAACTTATTAACAAATATATGACTTATTAACAGTTTCTGTTCAAATATAATCGTATTTTAGAGTAAAATTGAAAAAGAAAAATTTACATTTGCCATAATGGAAAACGTACAACCTGTTAGAACTAAAAAAGCCAATAAAGGTACTTTAATTAACCTAGAAAAAGGCAAATTACCACCACAAGCAGTTGATTTAGAGGAAGCTGTATTGGGGGCAATGATGATTGATAAAAAAGGTGTTGATGATGTAATTGACATTTTACATGCGGAGGCGTTCTACAAACAGTCGCATCAAATTATCTTTGATGCTATTTTTAAGTTGTTTAATGAATCTGAACCTATAGATTTATTGACGGTTTCTAGTCAGTTAAAAAAAGATGGTCAGTTAGAGAGTGCCGGTGGTGATTTTTATCTTATTGGTCTTACTCAAAAAGTAGCATCTTCTGCACACATTGAATTCCATGCTCGTATTATAATCCAAAAATACATTCAAAGACGTTTAATTAGTATTTCAAGTGAAATTATAGATGAAGCTTATGATGAAACTTCTGATGTATTTGATTTATTAGATTCTGCCGAAACTAAATTATTTGAAGTTACTCAAGGAAACTTAAAGAAAAGTTCAGAAGCGGCCGAAGGTTTGGTTTCTCAAGCCCTTAAAAAGATTGAAGAAATATCTAATAAAGAGGGTATGAGTGGTGTTCCATCAGGATTCTCAAAATTAGATGCATTAACGTCTGGTTGGCAACCTTCAGATTTAGTGATATTAGCAGCGAGACCTGGTATGGGTAAAACGGCATTTGTAATGTCTATGGCCAAAAATGTGGCGATAGATTTTGATACACCCGTAGCCATATTTTCTTTGGAGATGAGTTCTGTTCAATTAATTACAAGGATGATTTCTAGTGAAACAGGAATTTCATCTGGTAAATTAAGAAAAGGTGATTTACAACCACATGAATGGGAACAATTAAATGTAAAGGTTAAAAACTTATCAAAAGCACCAATATTTATAGATGATACGCCTTCATTATCTATTTTTGATTTACGTGCCAAAGCAAGACGTTTGGCGTCACAACATGGTGTTAAAATAATTATTATTGATTATTTGCAATTAATGACTGCAGGTAATATAAATAAGGGTGGTGGAAATAGAGAACAAGAAATCTCTACCATCTCTAGAAACTTAAAGGCATTAGCAAAAGAATTAAGTATACCTGTAATTGCGCTATCACAGTTATCTCGTGCTGTAGAAACTCGTGGTGGTAGTAAACGACCTTTATTATCAGATTTACGTGAATCTGGTGCGATTGAGCAAGATGCAGATATTGTATCTTTTATATTCAGACCAGAGTATTATGGTTTAACCGAGTGGGATGATGATGATCACAGTCCATGTGAAGGTCAAGCCGAGTTTATTGTAGCCAAACACAGAAATGGTGGATTGGAAAATATACGTTTAAAATTTACAGGTCATTTAGCATTATTCTCAGATTTAGAAGAATCGTTTTCAAGTGAATTTCAATCTAAAATGAATGATTTTATTACGCCACAAAATCCACAAGATGCTTTTGGAGATGTTGCGGCACCAGATGATGATGGTGATGTTCCGTTTTAAAATAAATTAGTATTAGTCTAGAAATAAACATGACTTAAGAAAGGTTGAATTTCCTGATAGCTTAATTAATATTATACCTTGTGGAGGAAAATGATATTTTCATCGTAGGTTTAAAGAAGGGAAAGTGATTATTGGATTAATTGAAGTAGAGGATGGAACGTTAAGGGAAATACCAGCAAGAAATATCCAATTTGTAGATTTTTTTCAAGGAAAAAAAAAGTGTATTTATAACTTGATTTTAAGCTCCAGAGGAGTAACATGTTAATAGAAAATAATGCCATTTTTCATTTAAACTCCATAGGATCGATATTAATCGTCGTTAGAAATATTTTCCGTTTTGTAATCAATGTCATAGGCATTTAGAAAATTAATATATTCTTCTTTAAATGTTTTTGTTCTATGATGTTCTTCTTGTTTTTTAATGTAATTGATTATTTTTGGGAGTTGTGATTGACCAATAGAAAATGCACCAAAACCATTTTGTCATTCAAACTTTCCATTAATAAATTGTTTTTCATTTATCCATTTGGAAGAATTTGATTTAATATCTCTAATCAAATCTGATAGATTACAATTGGGTTTTGTTCCAATTAAAAGATGAATATGGTTTGGCATGCCGTTAATAGTAAAAAGCTTTTGGTTTTTGTTAGAAATTATTCCGGATATGTATTTATACAATTCATCTTTCCATTTTGATAAAATTATATTGTTACGGCCTTTTACGGCAAATACAAAATGAAAATAGATTTGTGTGTAGGTGTTTGCCATTTTATTATGTCGCTCCTAATGGAGCTGAATTATATGAATTAAATCTTTTTCTATTAATATATTACCACGCTGTGGCGACTTTCTTGAAATTTCGTTTTGCATTCAGATACTAACAAATATACCAAATACAAAATGTTAAAGTATAACGACTTAATTTTAATAATTGTAATTTTGAACAATCTTAAATCTTAAATCTTAAATCTTGAATTTTAAATTAAAATATATATTTATAACGATTATACTACTCTTAAGTGAGGTGTCTTTTGCATCTTTTATACTTATTCCAATGGATGATGTAGGGCAAAAAAATCATTTAAAGGCATATGGTATTACTTATTTTTCTTTAGAAAAGGGAAATGATGTAAAATGGTTGTTAAATTATAAAGGGGGATCGTTTTTACTAGAAGACCATAAAGAATTTAGAAACGAATGTAAAATTAGAGGGGTATCATACGAAGTTATTTCAGATACAGAAGCATTACAAATATTAGAATTGATTGCTAGTCCATCACAAAATATGGAAGCAGTAACTTTAGAAAAAGCACCAAAAATAGCGGTGTATTCTCCAAAAGATAAAATGCCTTGGGACGATGCCGTTACTATGGTATTAAATTATGCTGAAATTCCTTATGATGTTGTTTATGATGAAGAAGTTTTACGTGATGAGTTGATTAAATATGAATGGTTGCATTTACATCATGAAGATTTTACAGGACAGTATGGTAAGTTTTATGGATCGTATAGAGCTACCCCATGGTATATTGAAGGTAAAGCGTATTCTGAAAAGCTAGCAAAAAAGTTAGGGTATTCAAAAGTATCAGAAGAGAAGTTAGCGGTTAGTTTACGAATTCGTGATTTTGTAATTGGAGGTGGATTTATGTTTGCCATGTGTTCTGCTACAGACAGTTTTGACATTGCTCTTTCTGCTGAGGGGGTTGATATTTGTGAAGCAATGTTTGATGGTGATCCTTCAGAAGCAAATTACCAAGATAAGATTGATTTCGATAAAACATTTGCGTTTACTGATTTTAGATTGGTAAGAAGTCCAACTGAATATGAGTTTTCATCTATTGATATGACTCAAAAGAGATATATTCAAAGAACGGCAGATTACTTTTCTTTACAAGAATATTCAGCTAAATGGGATCCAGTACCTACAATGTTAACACAAAACCATACTTCTTTGGTAAAAGGTTTTATGGGACAAACGACGAGCTTTGATAGAAAGAATGTAAAATCGACCGTTTTGGTGATGGGTGAAAATAAAACAAACGAAGAAGCGAAATACATTCACGGTGTAAAAGGCAAAGGTATGTGGACGTTCTATGGCGGTCATGATCCTGAAGATTACACGCATAGGGTAGGAGATCCAAAAACAGAATTAGACTTACATCCTAATTCTCCTGGGTATCGATTGATTTTAAACAATGTATTGTTTCCTGCAGCTAAGAAGAAAAAGCAGAAAACTTGATTTCCGTTTAATTTAATGTTCTATTGTTAATTTTGAAACTTGGAGTAGAAAAATAGCTCTCCGCTTTTTCAATGACGTTTTATACCCACGTTGTTCCCTTGAAGAAACAATTTATTATAAATGTATTGGAAATTTGATCAATTGAAAAAAAGGACCTCGTTAATTTTTAATATAATTTCTTTTAGTATCGATTGTCCCCTTGAGGGGACTTTAGGGGTGTACAGTTGCTAAGCAAATAATAAATTCTATCCCTTGTAAAAAGGTAACTTAACAACAGTTGCTGGTATAGATTTTTTACGAATAGCAATATAAATGGTAGTACCTACTTTAGAATATTCAGTCGGAACATAGCCTAAACCAATTCCTTTCTTTAAAGAAGGACTCATGGTACCAGAAGTAACTACTCCAATTTTTTTATCATCTGCGTCAACAATATCATAATCATGACGAGGAATACCTTTTTCAGTAAGTTCAAAACCTACTAATTTTTTAGTAACACCATCTTCTTTTTGTTTTTTTAGATTTTGAGAATTGGTAAAGTCTTTGGTAAATTTTGTAATCCATCCCAAACCAGCTTCTAATGGCGATGTACTATCATCAATATCATTTCCATATAGACAAAATCCCATTTCTAAACGAAGGGTATCTCTAGCTGCTAATCCGATTGGTTTAATACCTTCAGCTTTACCAGCTTCCATCACTTTATTCCACACCTGTTCAACTTCAGAATTTTTACAATAAATTTCAAAACCACCAGAACCTGTATAACCAGTAGCAGAGATAATTACATGTTCCATACCAGCAAAATCGGCCACTTCAAAAGTATAATATTTCATATTCTCTAAATCAATAGAGGTCAAAGATTGCATTGCTTTAGCTGCTTTTGGACCTTGAATTGCCAATAAAGAGAAGTCTTCTGATAAATTCTTCATTTCCGCTTTCATGGAATTGTGTTTGCCAATCCAGTCCCAATCTTTATCAATATTTGAAGCATTAACTACCAATAAATACTTTTCTGAATTTAATCTGTAAATTATTAAATCATCTACAATACCACCATCTTCATTAGGCAAACAGCTGTATTGAGCTTGACCATCCACTAATTTTGAGGCATCGTTAGAACATACTTTTTGAATTAATTCTAAGGCATTAGGGCCTGTAATTAAAAATTCGCCCATGTGCGAAACATCAAAAACACCAACACCATTTCTTACCGTCTCATGTTCTACATTAATACCTTCATATTGAACAGGCATATTGTAACCTGCAAATGGGACTAATTTTGCTCCAAGAGCTTCGTGAATGTGTGTTAAAGCTGTGTTTTTCAATGTATACTGTTTTAAAAATTTATATTTTCGTGAGGATCAGAATGTTTTTTGGAAAATTCCCATCCCTACATATTATGTAAAAAGTAGAAGTTGATCATTCATAGAATTAATAATCAACTTAAACAAAGTTAGGAATTATTTAGTCAATAAAAAAGCCTTCAATGCATCATATGTTTTAATGAATGTAGCTTTTTTAGTTTTATTAATAACCGCTTCAATTTGAGGAGGATACTCCAATGATTTTTCAATGACAGGTTCTACAACATCTAAAAACTTTACAGGATGAGCAGTCTCCAAAAATACACATTGTGTGTTTGGATTATTTTCTTGATATTTCTTGCAACCTAAGTAACCTACAGCTCCATGAGGATCAGCAATATAGTTATCGTTATGGTAGATGTGTAACATTGCTTTTTTAGTTTCTTCATCTGTAAATGAGTAGGAGTGAAGGTCACCTTTTAACGTTTCCAAGTCATCATTATAAATCTTTTGAATCCTTATAAAATTACTAGGATCTCCAACATCCATAGCATTAGATATGGTTTGATGGGAAGGTTTCGGATTGTATTCTCCCGTTTCCAAAAACTTGGGAACGACATCATTAATGTTAGTAGCTGCAATAAATTGGTGAATGGGCAACCCTAATTTTTTGGACATCATTCCTGCACAAATATTACCAAAATTTCCACTCGGTATAGAAAAAACTAATTTTTTATTTTTATCCTGAAGTTGCTTGTAAGCAAAAAAGAAATAGAACATTTGTGGTAACCAACGGGCCACGTTTATAGAATTGGCCGACGTTAGTTGTTTGCTATCTGTAATAGCACTATCTAAAAATGCCTTTTTCACCATGGCTTGGCAGTCATCAAAAGTTCCATCAACTTCTAAAGCAGAAATATTTGCACCTAAAGTTGTTAGTTGTTTTTCTTGAACATCACTTACCTTTTTACTAGGGTATAAAATAACTACTTTTACATTTTTAACGCCTAAAAATCCACTTGCTACGGCACCACCAGTATCTCCAGAAGTTGCAACCAATACAGTTACTTCTCTATCACTATCTCTATTAAAGTAGCCCAAACAACGAGCCATAAACCGTGCACCAACATCTTTAAAGGCCATCGTTGGACCATGAAATAATTCTAATGTTTTAATGTTGTCTTCAATAGTCACCAAAGGAAAATCAAAACGTAGGGTTTCTGCTATAATATTTTTTAAAATAGATTCGGGAATTTCGTCACCAACAAATTGTTGTATGGCAGCAAAAGCAATTTCTTCATTTGAATAGTTATTGATATTTTCAATAATTTCATTTGAAATTGGATTTATTTCTTCAGGAAAATAAAGTCCTTTATCTTCAGCTAAACCTTTTATAACAGCATCTTTAAATGATACTTCTTTGGCTTTATTATTTAAACTATAGTATTTCAAAGTTTATATATTGTTAGTTGTTAAAAAAACTAAACATACTACTACCATATCTTTTCGAATAACTAAAGTTTGGTAAGTCAGAAATATCTGTATGCTTAGAATGTTCAATAATTATTGTTCCATCCGTATTCAACATTTCATTCTCAAAAACAGCACTTAAAATTACAGTAAGTTGTTCTTTAGAAAAATCATAAGGTGGGTCAGCAAAAATAATATCGAAAGTTAATTGATTCTTCTCTAGAAATTTAAAAACATCACTTTTTAACGTTCTAATATTCAGCTCAAGTTCGTCAGAAGTCTTTTGAATAAATTGTACTGAATTATAATGACTATCTACACTAATTACTTCTTTTGCCCCTCGTGAAGCAAATTCTAAACTAATGCTACCAATACCTGAAAACAGGTCTAATACAGATAAATCCTCAAAATAATAATCGTTATTAATGATATTAAATAATGCTTCTTTAGCAAAATCTGTAGTAGGTCTAGCAGGTAATTTTTTTGGAGCCGTAACTCTTTTCCCTTTATGCTTGCCTGAAATAATTCGCATATAATGTTTTTAGCCTGTTAATATTGGTTGAGTATGGAATAATAAGTACGTTTATCAGTCTCGGAAAAAGCTTCGTCAAAACTATATTTTGATCTATTTTCTAATAAGCTAACATTTCTAATATATTTGTATGCCATTGCAAAAATATCGTCAGTTTTTTCGATTGAACCTAAAAATAGAAATTCAAATTTTTCAGGATTTAATTTTAGTTGCTCAGCGGTAAATAGAACATAGTAAATAAAATCTTCTTTCGTAGAAAATTTAAAAGTATTATAGAATTGTAATTTCTTATTGGCAATAACAATCAGTTCAAAATGACCATTTGCCATATGAGCGAATACTTTTGGCACCAAGCTGTACTTATAAATTGCTAATAAATTTTCTATTAAAACTGTTGAGTTATGCTTGTATTCAAAATGACTAAATTGATCAATTAAAAAATTATTGATATTAACAAAAGGAATAAAAACACTAACAATGTCCATGTTTTTTAATTCGTCGAACACCAAATAATCTTGGGGGTATACTTTTGTATTAAAACTTACATAATCTTGAAGCCTATCTTCATTAAATAAAGGTTTAGGTACAAGCGTAAATAAATCATTTATATGGGTTACAGAAACGGAATTGTAATGTTGTTTTAACAACTCATCATTCCCGAAAATAGAAGAAATATTTGCAATAAGACGTTGTGGAGAGTTATTCGGCTCAACAAAGTCATAATCATTAAGAGCAATAAATGTATTATTCTCTCTGTCTAAGACACAAAAAGAAAATCCACCCAAACTGAATTGGATGGATAAATGATTGTTCTCTAGATGCTTAACATCTAAACTATTCTTCTTTATCTTTATCTTCTGCTGTATCATATGAAGGAGGCCAGTTACCACCAGTTTTAACGTCTTCTAAAGATCCTACAGTTATATACTCACCTCTAACATCTACACCACCTAAAGCTTCCTTTTCTTGTCTAATAAAATCCTTATTTAAACCTTCTAGAACAATAGCTTTATCTACTTTTGCTTCAAAAACAGAAGCACTTATACCTTGCACTTTTTCTACAGTACTAGTTTGTAAATCAAATTTAGCATTGGTACCAGGTACATCAAACATGTTTGCATAGTTTCTACCAGCAAAATCTGCTCTTACATCTTTAAAACCAATAGTGTCTACAACTCTTTTTTCTACATCAATGCTAAGTGCACCTCTTTGCTCCTGAACTACAATATTTTTAGTTTCAGTAATGGCAAATTTAGCAGTATCAATAAACTTAATAAGATCACCAGGCTTATCTGTAAATACTCCAGTAACTTGTCTGTGTGCTAATTCAGCATCACGAATCATTTTTAAATTATCAATTACCTTTGAATATCTTTTTACTTTTTCCTTATTAAATGCTATTGGAGCCATAATAGCTGTGTAAATACTATACCCTAAAAAAGCAATAAGAACCCATAGTAATATAGAAATTATTGGTCTTATTCCCTTAGGAATTTTATTAACAATTAAATACGCGAGCAGACCAACTACTAGAACTGCTGCAATGATGGTTAGAATTGTGTACATCTTTAAATAAATTTGATTTTTATATGGTTATACAGCAAAGCTACAAAAAAAAATTAAAGTTAAAACTTTTATGGTGAATCAATTTGTACCTTTGATGTATTAGTAAAAAAACGTAATGATATCAAGCCCTTTAGACTTTTATAAATTACTGAAAAGTGAATTTCCTTTTACGCCAACTAGCATACAGGATCATTTATTGAACAAATTGTCCGCTTATATTTTTGATAATGACAAAAATACCATCTTTCTCCTGAAAGGCTATGCAGGGACAGGTAAAACAACTACAATGAGTACGTTAGTCAATAATATGTGGCAGGTTGGGATGAAATCTGTGTTATTGGCACCTACCGGTAGAGCGGCAAAAGTAATTTCTAATTATTCAAAAAAGAAGGCATTTACGATTCATAAAAAAATCTATCATCCGCGTAAAGCAAGTAACGGAGGAATATCTTTTACGTTACAACAAAATAAACACACCAATACTATATTTATCATAGATGAGGCTTCTATGATACCTGATAATGCTGGAAATGTGAAATTTTCCGACCAAGCATCTTTACTCGACGATTTAATTTCTTATGTATATTCTGGTAAAAATTGTAAAATTATTTTTGTAGGTGATACTGCCCAGTTACCACCTGTAAAATTGGAATTGAGTCCCGCCTTAAAAGCAGAAACCCTAGAAATTAATTATAATAAAAGAGTCATTGAAATTGAATTGAATGAAGTGATGCGTCAACATCAAGATTCTGGAATTTTAGAAAATGCGACCAACATAAGAGGATTATTGTCTCATGGTAATTTTGAAAATTTCACTTTTAATTTAAATTTTCCAGACATTATACGTTTAACGGATGGTTATGATATTCAAGATGCAATCACCGTCGCTTATGATAGCAGTGGAGTAGAAGACACGGCCTTTATTGTTCGTTCAAACAAACGGGCTAATCAATATAATGAACAAATTAGAAGTGCCATTAGAGGGCAAGAAAATGAAATTGCGACCGGAGATTACATAATGGTTGTAAAAAATAACTATTTTTGGTTAGAAGATAATGCCGAAGCCGGTTTTATTGCGAATGGCGATATTTGTGAAATCTTAAGAATTTCTGATTACAAAGATCTCTATGGATTTAGATTTGCAGGAGTTACTGTGAGAATGATAGATTATCCAGATCAACAACCATTTGAAACTGTTGTATTATTAGATACACTATCAAGTGAAAGTCCTTCATTAACTTATGACGAGTCAAACACTTTATATCAGGAAGTTTCAAAAGATTATGCTGATGAAAAATCTGCATATAAACGGTTGTTAGCAGTTAAAAATAATATCTATTTTAATGCATTACAAATAAAGTTTTCTTACGCCATGACCTGTCATAAATCTCAGGGTGGGCAATGGAAAACCGTTTTTTTAGAGCAACCCTATTTACCAGAAGGGCCAAGTATTGCATATTATAGATGGCTTTATACTGCAGTTACTAGAGCACAAGAAAAATTATATTTAATAGGATTTAAAGATGAATATTTTGAAGAATAAAATAGTAATTAATATATTTAAAATGCTAATTATTAGTGTTTTATTGTCGTCATGTGGCACCACGTATCAATTGAAAAGTGACTTGAATAAAAATGACAAGTCTTCAGCTTTTTTTAATGGGTTTGTTTTGTATAATCCTGTTACTAAAAAGCAGATAGTGAATCACAATGGTGCAAAATATTTTACACCTGCATCAAACACCAAGCTGTATACGTTTTATGCCGCCTACAGAACGTTTAAAGACTCTGTTAAGAGTTTGGCTTATTATAGAACAAAAGATTCTCTAATTATTAAAGGAACGGCAGATCCATCATTTTTGTTTGGTTTTGATAGTTCTAAAGTATTGAATTTTTTAGGTAATGAAAAAGACAGTATCTATTTGATAGATGCACGTATTGAAGATCCAGCATTTGGTAATGGTTGGTCTTGGGATGATTATCCATATTACTATCAACCGGAAAAGAGTCTATTTCCCATTTATGGGAACTTATTAACTTATAAATGGAATTTTGGGGAAATTAAAAGCTATCCCACTTATTTAAAAAAGAACATTACGGTTTTGGATTCTATTTTACTAAGACGAGATTTAAAACAAAATAATTTTTATATCGAAAAAAATAGCAAGCGTAAGTATGAAGTTCCTTTTTTGACATCCAGTAAGTTATCTGCTGAATTGTTAAGTGATACTTTAGGTAAGCCGGTGACGTTAATTAAACCTAAAACACAGCACGATTTTAAGTATGTCTATGGTCAGAAGTATGATAGTTTATACAAACAAATGCTAACGGTTAGTGATAATTTTATAGCAGAACAATTGATGTTGCAAGTGGGTGAAGAAATGGTTGGAAAATTCAATACCAAAGAAGCAATTAAGTATGCTAAAGAAAATTATTTAAATGACTTACCTCAAGATTTTAAATGGGTAGATGGTTCCGGCCTGTCGGTGTACAATAAATTTACCCCTGAAAATACGGTAAAATTATTGGAAAAAATGTATCGCGAAATTCCGAGAGAAAAACTATTGAATTATTTTCCGGTAGGTGGACAGTCAGGTACTATAAAAAGCTGGTATGCTAACAATGGAATACCTTTTGTATATGCCAAAACAGGTACCCTGAGTGCAGTAACTTCTTTAAGTGGATACATCATTACGAAAAAAGGAACACTGTTGATTTTTAGCTATATGAATAATAATTATTTAGTTTCTTCTAGTGAGATAAAAAAGGAAATGGAAACGGCTTTAATGAAAATTTACAACACATATTAAATGAAAAAACTAATTGGTAATTTCACGCTGTTTATCTTTGGATGGAAATTTACATACCCTGAAGAATTTAAAGTAGATAAATGTGTAATGTTAGCGGCTCCACACACTTCTAATTGGGATTTAATCTATGCTTTAGCGGTTTATTGGAAAGCTGGAGTAGAGTCAAAATTTTTGATAAAAAATGTGTATACAAAAGGTTTACATGGTTTCTTTTTTAGATGGTTAGGTGGTATTGGTGTTGATAGGAGTAAAGTAAATAATTTGGTAGATTATGCCGTTAATTTATTCAATACGCAAGAAAAATTAATTTTAATGATTCCAGCTGAAGGTTCTCGAAAACGGGTAGAGAAATGGAAAACAGGATTCTACTATATAGCCAAAAATGCTAAGGTACCCGTTGGTTTAGGCTTTCTTGATTATACCAATAAAATAGCAGGAGTTGGAAAAATTGTTGATATCACGGGTGATTTTAATCACGACATGACCATAATTCAAGATTTTTACAAAGATATAGATGGTAAATTTCCCGAAGATTACAATAAAAGTATTTTTTAGAGAAGCGATGTTTCACGTTTGAAGTCAATTGTAATACAAAAAGAATAGTATCAGAACAATTGACTTTTATTCATTTTAATAGTATGGCCTAACCACTCCACAATATTTTTAGGAGTATCTTGATAATCAAACCATTTAATAGAAGTGTCTTTTCTATACCAGGTCAATTGCCTTTTGGCAAACCTCCGTGTATTCTTTTTAATTTCTTCTATAGCAAAATCGAGAGTGATTTCTTCTTCAAAACAAGCAAATAGCTCTCTATATCCTACTGTTTGTAATGCGTTTAAGTCTTTATGCTTAAATAATTGTTTAGCTTCATCTAACAGTCCGTTTTCGATCATTAAATCAACCCGTAGATTAATTCTATCATAAATAATTTGCCTGTCAGCATTCAATCCAATTTTAATTGGAATAAAATTTCTTTTTACTTTATGTTTATTTTGGAATGAAGAAAATGGTTTGCCAGTTCCCATGCAAATTTCTAAAGCTCTGATAAGGCGTTGATGGTTTTCTAAATCAATGTTTTGATATGTTTCTATATCTAATGATTTTAATTTTTCTTGTAAAAACGAAATCCCTTGTTCTTCCAACTGAAGCTTTAAGTTTATACGAATATGAGGGTCAACCTTAGGGAAATCATCTAAGCCATATAAGACAGCATCAGTATATAAACCGCTACCACCAACCATTACAGCAACATTATGCGTCTTAAATAGCTCATCAAGTTTTAAGAGTGCCTCTTTTTCAAAATGCCCCACACTATACGAATCTTTAATAGAAATATGTTGGATAAAATGATGCTTTACCGCTTCTAATTCTTCAGAATTTGGTACCGCAGTACCAATATTCATTTCTTTAAAAAACTGTCTAGAATCAGAGGAAAGTATTTCTGTATTGAAATGTTTTGCAATTGCAATGCTTAAGGCTGTTTTGCCAATTGCCGTAGGTCCGATAATGGTAATTAAATAGTTAGGCATCTGGTAATTTATGTCCACATTTTCTACAGTATTCAGCGTCATTTCGATGAATTTCTGCACCACAAGAAGCACAAGCCCTGCCATTATCGTGATGCGTATTCTTTCTGTTAGCGGCAGTATATTCAGCAGATACAATTCCAGTAGGTACGGCAATAATTCCGTAACCAATAATCATAATTATAGTAGCTATAAATTGTCCTAATGGAGTTTCTGGCGATATATCTCCATAGCCCACGGTTGTCAATGTAACAATGGTCCAATAGATACTATGTGGTATACTGTTAAAACCATGTGCAGCACCTTCAACTAAATACATAACCGTACCTAAAATAACGGAGATGACTAACACTGAAAAAACAAAAACAAATATTTTTGCTTTACTTGCACTAATTGCTTTGATTAAATTATCAGATTCACCTAAGAAACGAACTAACTTCAAAATTCTAAATACCCTTAATAAACGTAACGCTCTTAAAGCTGCAAAATATTGTGAGCCCCAGAAGAAAAACGACAAGTATTTTGGCATGGTAGAGAGTAAATCAATAATACCATAAAAGCTAAAAATATACTTTTGAGGTTTTTTAACGCAAATAACACGCAAAATGTATTCAATAGTAAATAGTATGGTTACGATCCATTCTGAGATATTAAAAAAGTTGTGGTAGGCATCGTTATAGGCTTTTACACTTTCAAGTAGAACGATGATTACACTATACAGAATAAGAATTAATAGAAGTACGTCAAACAAACGACCTGCCGGTGTATGCGTACCGTATATTACTTCATGTAAAGTAACCCGCCAATTTCTGTTTTGTTTTTCGTTATTTGTTTCCAAAAGGTTAATTATATTTTTTCTAAAGTTATCAAAGAATTCTGAGTTTTGATGATTTGTGCATAAAATTCTTTAAGATAGGGATATTCTTCAGGTACAAAGTAGCTTTTTCCGATTACAAATTTATACATCATGATAATATCATTAGCTTTTTGTTGTATACTAAAAATATAATTTCCACCTGTATTAGGAAGCTTAAAAGCAGTACTTTTTGGTAAAGATTTAATACTGTAACCTTCAGGTGTTTGAAGTCTTAAGCTATATATAAAAGTTCGAGGATAACCAAAATCAATAGGATAGGTTCTTTCTTTTAATTGAAATGGATTTTTAGATATTTTTGAAAGAATAAACGGATTAATAATCATAAGATTCTTATTCAAATTACTTTCGATAGTGATATTGAATTCTTCTTTCAAATTATTTTCTTCACCGTCTAGATTCAAATTTTCATATTGGTTTACTATAATTTTATCGTCATTTTCAATTTCTTCCAAATAATCATCCTCTGAAGATTCAATAATTTCAATTCGCTTATCAAATGCCCTATAGCCTGAATATGATTTTTTAATGGAACCATTAAAATCACCATTTTCATCTATTTTTAAATCCATTGTCATTAAAACTCTATTGTTTTTATTGGGTTTAATATCTACCCAATAACTACCTTTTTTAAAGTTCATTACGCGAGCATATGAATTTAATAAATTAAATGGAAGCATACCAAAAGGCATGGTCTTACGCGTGGCGTCTAAAAGATAACTTTCTCCATCAATAGTAACTTTAGCTATTGCATAATTAAAATCAGTCATTACTGGATACAACTTCGTTGGTAACCCATAACTCCGTCTAGAAAGTAAAGCAATTTCTGCATCATAACCAGCAGCATTTAAAGCATTAATAAGGGCAATGTTTATCTCCGTTGAATTACCCATCTTATTATTAAACGCATCTTTTACCTTAACATCTTTAAATAACCTTATTTTATTATTCCATGTAAAATGAGCTTTTATAAAAGCATAGATTTCTTTAGCTTTATCTAGATTATTAACACCTGTTAAAAAAGATTCAGGGATTCTTTTTTCTAAGTAGTCCACTTTTCTAAGTTGCCGACCGATATTTTTATCACCTTTAAATTCTTTATCTACACTTTTCCAAGTTTCAGTATATTGATGATTTATGCCGTCAAAACCTCTAAATTCAGAAAGTTCAAATTTTAATGCGGATAAATAATTAGATTTAGAAGTCATAAAATCTTCCTCAATAAAAGCGGGAATGTTTTCCATGGCATAAATTAATTCTTCACAATCAGCTTCACCGGTCATACCAGAAATAGAAAAACACCTTTTCTTTATTTTAGATTCATTTTTTGATAATTGTTGAAATCCCATTAATCGTCTGTTATAAACGTAATTACCTGGAATTAAAGCATAAAATTCACTTTTAATTTTGGGAATATCGGTCTGAAAATCCCATCCTGTAAAATTAAATTTAAAGGGAGACTCTAATGTGTATTCATATTCTATAATACTATTTTCCTTTAAATTGGGCATTGTAAATTTTACGTTAGACCAATTGTCATTAATTTTATCCGTAAAAATATTATCTTTTGAAAGATACATTTTTTGCATACCATTGTGAGTGACTGCTTTTATATCTTTTACTTTTTCACTAGTACTATTATTGTTATAAATAGGTATTTCAATTGTTGCAACATCAAATGCTTCCTTATTGAAAATTTTAATTTTAGCATAATATTTAGTGCTTATAACAATAGAGTTTGTGGTTTGAATAAAAGTAGTTTTACCTTTTTCATATAAATAAACTGCGTTTGCCGTAGAATCTCTTTCGTAAATAGTAAGCTCGTAATCTTTTTGTGAAATTTTACCAAAAGTATACTCTTCTTTTGCTTGTGCAAAACCATTAAAACTAATGCACAATAGGAAAAAAGGAATAAGATATTTCATGTAGAGACTTATAGATCAATTATTTTTTTCACCTTATTTCTGCGTAAATAACTTTTTATAATATGTTGTACATCACGGTTATTTTCCATGGAAGTAATAAGTGATTTTAGTACGTCAATATTATTAATTTGATAGTTCAAATTATAAAATCCAATCCCTTTAAAAATACCATTTTCAATCAATAAGGCACTATGTTCGTCATATTCACGGCCCTTATCAATTATGACCATGTTTTTATTCTCAAAACTATGTTTGTCAATTACTTGCTGTACTCGTTCATTGTATACTTCGGCACTTTCCTCAAGAATACAGGCTCCATTACATGCTTTAATGGTATAACTAAAGCAATTTGTTTTGGTGTTATAGATACCCGTTAATTTCTGACACAATTTAAATTCTTCTGTAATTTTAAAAAGGTGACTTTTAGCACTCTGTCTATTCGCAAAAGTAGTTATCGGATTGTCTCTTCCATCCGCTTTATCAATTTCCAAGTTAATATAGCCTTTGTCATCTACAAAGCTATATAAGGCATGGGTAAATACAGTTCTCCGTAGAGCTCGGTTAAAAATGGGTTTGTTACGCTTAATTTCTTCACTTTCTTTGAGCAAGGCTACTAGCTCACTTCCTGTAATTTCGTACGTAACTGTACTTACGAGGTTTTGTATTTTCTTAGATTTTTGACTACTATTGGTAAAGTGTTGATTGATACGCTTCTTTATGTTTACACTTTTACCAATGTAGATAATTTCACCATCAGAACGATGGATATAATATACACCAGTTTTAGCAGGCATATCTTCAACAATATCAATTAACTTAGGATCTAACTGTAATTTAGGCTTGTTTCTAACCGTACTTTTTATAATCTCTTTTTCAACATCTTTATCTAGTAATAATTGAAAAAGTTTAACCGTAGCTATGGCATCACCATTAGCTCTATGTCTGTCCGTTACCGGAATACCAAGTGTTCGGCATAACTTTCCGAGTTTATAAGAATCTAAATCGGGAATTAATTTTTTACTAAGTTCAACGGTACATAAAGACTCACGTTCATATTCATATCCTAAACGGATGAATTCTGTCTGTAAAATTCGGTAATCAAATTTTGAATTATGGGCTACAATTACACAGTCTGTTGTAATTTCTATGATACGTTTGGCAACCTCAAAAAATTTAGGTGCATTACGTAACATTTTATTGTTGATACCGGTTAGATTTACTACAAATGGTTGTATGCTTCGTTCGGGGTTTACCAAACTGATAAAGCTATCTACAATTTGATGCCCATCAAATTTATGAATAGCGATTTCGGTTATACCTTCCTCGTTGAATTTACCTCCCGTTGTTTCTATGTCGACTATGGCGTACACTTATTCCTTATCTACTTCTAATTTCTGATCTCGATTTGCGATTTCCCAAGCAGTATAGAAAGCCAATTGTGCTCTTTTTTGAAGTAAATCGTATCTAATTTTGTCCGGTGTATCCGTGTCTTTATGATAATCTTCATGAACCCCATTAAAATAAAAAATAACAGGGATATTATTTTTTGCAAAATTATAATGATCAGATCTGTAATAAAATCGATTCGGATCCTTATCATCATTATACGTGTAATCTAATTGTAGTTGAGTGTATTTCTTATTTACTGCTTCTGAAATTTCATGTAATTCTGTACTCAATTTGTCTGCTCCAATTAAATATATAAATTCAGGTGTTTCCTGATGCTTTTCGTCAACTCTTCCTATCATATCTATATTTAAATCGACAATTGTATTTTCTAAAGGAAAGATAGGGTTCTCCGTATAATATTTAGAACCATATAAGCCAATTTCTTCACCTGTTACGTGTAAAAAAACGACAGAACGTTTTGGACCATTACCTGCTTTTACGGCTTTTTGGAATGCTTTTGCAATTTCTAAGACAGCGGTAGTACCAGAAGCGTCATCATCAGCACCATTATATACTTTGCCACCTTTTACACCAACATGATCATAATGTGCAGAAATTACCACATATTCATCAGGTTTCTCTGTTCCTTTTATATAAGCGACAACATTTTCAGAGCTAAATTTAGCATTGCCTTTAAAATAAGCTTGTGGAATTTCTTGTAAATAGTTACCATCTGAATTGGCCGCTGAAATACCTAAGGTTTTATAATAATCCGTAATAAATTGAGCTGCTTTTTTTTGTCCAGGCTCGCCTGTAAATCTACCTTCATAAGCATCAGAAGCTAAGGTATATAACACCTCTTTTAAATCTTCTTGAAGGATTGATTCTGCGTAAACTTTACCGGAATCATTCAATAATTTAATTTTAGAAGGCTCTTTAACTTGATTATCAGTAGGGGCTATACTGGTACTTCTTTCTGTAGTTTCTGATTGAGAATCGGATTTTTTTTGTGTACTACTACATGAAAGTACAAATGAAAAAATAACGACGATAAGACTAATCTTCATTAATAATTTTATTAAAAATTTTTGAATACACAAAAGTAACCATTTAATCAGTATTTATAACGAATTGTTTAGAACTCGCATCAAATGTTACTAAATTGGAACTAAATAATGTGGAAACACTACCGTCAGCAATTAAAGTTTCAGTATCCCCAGCAATTAACCCTTTTTCATTCATTAATAATAATTCATCAGCCAATTGAAGGGCCAAAGAGATTTCATGTGAAGAGATTAAAACTGTTTTTTGATACTTTTTAGATAATGTTTTTAATAATTTAAAAATGGCAACTTTATTCTGAATATCTAAATGTGCCGTGGGTTCATCCAAAATGATAAGATCTGTATTCTGTGCCAAAGCTCTTGCTATCATTACTTTTTGTAACTGACCATCACTAAGTTCATTATACCTTTTATCAATTATATGTTTTATATTGGTTTGTGAAATCGCAAGATCAATAAAATTAATGTCATCTTCAGTTAAACTACCAATCCAATTGGTATAAGGCTGTCTTCCTAAGGCAATGAGTTCATATACGGTAAGGTTGCTTTCTGGAATTCTTTCCGTCATCACCAAGCTCATTTTTTTTGCCAAATCAATATTTGTTATAGACTCTAATGCTATAGCACCAATGAAAACAGTGCCATCTAGTTGCGGTTGCACCTTGGTTAACGTGCGAATTAATGTAGATTTACCAATTCCATTTTTTCCTAATAAACAAACAAATTGGCCTTTTGATAAGCTAATATTTATGTTATCAGCGATACAAAGTGTTTTCTTTTTATGTTGATAACCAATTTTTAAATTTTCGGTTTTTAATACGATATGTGAATGATTTGTAATCAATAGCTATTTCTTTTTCTAATAAGCAGCCAAATTACTACAGGAGCACCAAACAAAGAGGTAACGGCATTAATAGGCAATGTATATTCACTGGTAGGTAATTGGGCAATGGTATCGCTAAAGAGCATTATAATGGCTCCTATAATAGATACTGCTGGTAAAATAATTTTATGATCTGATGTTTTTATAATCAATTTTGTTAAATGAGGAACAGCGAGTCCAATAAAGGCAATTGGTCCAGAGAAAGCGGTTATAACGCCAGTAAGTAACCCCGTGACAACCATGGTCAAATTTCGTGTTTTCTTTAAGTTTACCCCCAAGCTCACCGCATAGTTCTCTCCTAATAGTAAACTGTTTAACGGTTTTATAATGGTGATTACCAGACCTAAGCTCAACACGGTAACAAATAATAGAATCAAGATCTCGCTCCATGCTAAGTTTCCTAAACTTCCAAAGGTCCAAAAAACATATTGTTGTAAGCTTTCGGCACTGCTAAAATAGGCAAGAATACTTATGATTGCAGCGGTAAAGCTTCCAAACATTAATCCTATAATAAGAATGGACATGGTATTTTTAATATTTCTAGCCACTAACATTACAACAGACAATACAAAGAAAGCACCCAAACTGGCGGCAAGAGCAATTCCTATATTTGAAATGGATAGGGTAGCGGCAGCACCTGCAAAAGTAGAAGTGCCTAAGATTAATATGGCAACACCTAAACTTGCCCCA
Organism: Aureibaculum algae; assembly: GCF_006065315.1. Lineage (GTDB taxonomy): Bacteria > Bacteroidota > Bacteroidia > Flavobacteriales > Flavobacteriaceae > Aureibaculum > Aureibaculum algae. Next base: position 2,478,133 of record NZ_CP040749.1, read on the forward strand.
GAACTGATACCTAATACAAAAGGACCAGCAAGAGGATTTCTAAAAAGCGTTTGCATTAAAAGACCACTAATGGAAAGTCCTGACCCTACTAAAATGGCGGTAATAGACTTTGGCAATCGAAAATCAAGAATAATATCTTGCCAAGAACCTTTAATGGAATCATTACCAAATAATATCTTCACAATATCTTCAAGTGGAATATCAACAGAACCCAAACTAATATTTATAAGAAATGCTACCCCTAATAAACATAGCAACATTATAAACTTCAGACCATATGCACTTTGTAATCTCAATTTAATTTTTGTAGATATACAGGTTCATAGGTAGGTAATAAATCAGGATGTGTAATTTTAATAATGTCTTTCAAAACAATATGAGGTTGCACGGGAGCCAATTCGTAATACAATGCTCCGCCTGCTGCCCCTTTTTTCTGAGTAAAGGAAAATACCTTATTGTTCTTAAAAGCATCAAATTTCACATAATGCTCGTTGGCTTGTTCTAACTGCTCTAAGCTAGAATAATGACCTGGAGCTATCCATAATTCAGCATGTTGACCTTTATCATAAACAGATTCAAAACTGAGTGATAAACTTCCTTTTCCTTTTGTATCTGCCCAAAGGTAATTGGTGTTGGCATCTTTTAAGAATTTTGCTACAAAACTTTCGCCAGCAGGTAAATTCCATACATCTTTGTAAAGTACACCAGAGAGGATGGATGGTTTTGTCGTCGCTTTTGTTGCTATGGCGACTGCATCTTTATAATCTGCTTCAATAGCCGTGAAAATACTGTCTGCTTCTTTTTCTTTATCGAAAAATACCGCAAAAAATTTAATCCATTCTGCTCTACCTAGTGGTGTTTCTTCTAACCAATCACCATTTAATACAACGGGAATTCCAGCTTTTTCAATGGTATTGAACATTTTATTGTTATTGCTCATTGAAAAACCAATCAAAAGTTCAGGGGCTATATCTAATAAAATTTCTGTATTGATACTTTCTTCATTACCCAGTTCAGTAATTAGATTTAAATCAATCCTATTACGGGTTTTGGAAGAAGAAATGTATTTTAAATTAGGAAAACCAATTAATGCATCTTCTTCTCCTAATAACTCTAACATAGGAATATGAGTAGTAGAAGTAACGACGACTTTCTCAACAGGGGTTCTAATTATTTTAAGTGTTTTTAAACTATCAGGTATATTGTTTCCTTTTGGAATAATGAGATACTCCAAAGCTTCTTCTGCATTGGGGTATGGGGTTTTAATGATTAATTTTTTAAAACCATCAAAATACTGTATATCAAATCCTTGAGCGTACGTAACTGAAGTGTTTGTATTTATTTTAGGTGAAGGCTTTTGCTCTTGTTTACAAGCGATAAATAGAACGACTGTACTAAGAAACAGTAGTGATTTAATAATTTTCATTGAACGATTTTTGTCATTACAAATGTATTAAAAATTAGAGGATAATACATGCCATTTTTTGTTAACCTGTCATTGCGAGGAGCATAACGGAATTTCCTTCAGTTAGCACTTGTGTTTTTATGCGACGTGGCAATCTGTTAATCGCTCCTCGGTACTCATTCAATCAAAAACACTCCCCTTAGCCCCTCTCAAGAGGGGAATTTGTTCGTCATTGTGAGGAGCTTAACGAAATTATTTATGATAGTACTTACATCATAAGTGACGTGGCAATCTCATTTATGATACTCCAATGTCAATTTAATTATAACTCTATTTTTAAAATTTTGGAATTTTAGATTTGTTTTTTATTTGAGATTTGAGATTTGAATTTTGGAATTTGTTCGTCATTGCGAGGAGCATAGCGGGAATTTCTTCAATTGGTACTTGTATTTTTTACGCGAATTGGCAATCTGTTTATTGTTACTTAGAATTAAATTGATTTAAAACACTCCCCTTAGCCCCTCTCAAGAGGGGAATTTGTTCGTCATTGCGAGGAGCTTAACGAAATTATTTATGGTAGTACTTACATCATAAGTGACGTGGCAATCTCATTAATTATACTTCAATGCCAATTTAATTACAACTCTATTTTTAAAATTTTGGAATTTGAGATTTGTTTTTTATTTGAGATTTGAGATTTGAATTTTGGAATTTGTTCGTCATTACGAGGAGCATAATGGAAATTTCTTTTATTTTTACTTGTGTTTTTTATGCGACGTGGCAATCTCATTAATGATACTCCAATGTCAATTTAATTATACTCTATTTTTAAAATTTTGGAATTTGAGATTTGAATTTTGGAATTTGTTCGTCATTGCGAGGAGAATTAATTATGTCTTCGGTCAATTGGTTTTGCTTTTGTTATTCAGTTCAAAAACACTCCCCTTAGCCCCTCTCAAGAGGGGAATTTGTTCGTCATTGCGAGGAGCATAACGAAATTATTTATGATAGTACTAACATCATAAGTGACGTGGCAATCTCATAAATTATACTTCAATGCCAATTTTATTATAACTCTATTTTTAAAATTTTGGAATTTGAGATTTGAATTTTGGTATTTGTTCGTCATTGCGAGGAGCATAATGGAAATTTCTTTGATAGGTACTAATAATTCAAGCGACGTGGCAATCTGCTCATTGTTACTTAGAATTAAATTGATTAAAAACACTCCCCTTAACCCCTCTCAAGAGGGGAATTTGATTGTCATTGCGAGGAGCAGAATGAAATTATTTTCGATTAGTACTTGTGTTTTTATGCGACGTGGCAATCTCATAAATGATACTTGAATACCAATTTTATCCTAAACCCTCACCACAAAAGCCTCTTTCTCTTGTTCTTTTCTAAAGAATACAATGCCCCAATAAAAAGTATCTATACTAACGGTAACACTTGCGTGGTTTTTAATATATTTCCACGCTTCTGACATGCCTTTGCTCCAATAAATATCATCAAATATAAAGACAGATTCATTATGGATATGTGGTAAACAGGCTAGAAAATAATCGATGGTGGCTTGTTTCTGATGGTTTCCGTCAAAATAGATAAGGTCAAAGGTGTTATTTTTTAACACGTTAGGTAAGGTCTCAGCAAAGCTTCCGATCTCGAGGTCAATATTTTTTAACCCAAATGTTTCAAAACTATCTATTGCAATTTGAGCGGTATTAGGGCAACCTTCTAAGGTCGTAATTGAATGAGTTGACTTTGCCATTCGCATCGCTGCCGTTGAAATCCCTAATGAAGTTCCAATTTCTAAAGTGTGTTGAATATCAAAATAAGCTACGAGTCTTCCTAATAATTGTGCTCTTTTTAGGGTGATACCTGCATTTTTTGCAATATCTGTGACTTTTCGTTCCTTTTTATCCAAGGCTTTTGAACCTGCTCCAAAATCTTTAACCGTGATACTGGCGTTATTCTTTACTAAAGAATGTCTATAATCACGTAATTTTGAATACCAAGGTTTCTCTGTTTTATCGTAAAAACAATCCGTTAACAACTTAAAAACAAAAGGAGAATGCACCCCATGTTGATTTGTCGATTTAAATAAAAAGTTAAAAAAATATTTAATTTGAAATAGCATGTTTATATTTTTAACCTGCAAAATTAAGGATAATAGAGATTTTAAAATTATATTTGCCGACAAGTTAAAAAAACTAATGCTACGTACCATTTTAATCATATTAAGTTTAGGTTTATTACTAAGTTCTTGTATTCCTAAAAAAGAATTGACCTATTTTCAGGGAGAACCTTCTGCGAATAAAGAAATGTATAAAATCTTAAATGAACCTTATAAACTGCAGGTTAATGATATTTTAGATATTAAAATAAAAGCCAATGACGAAACATTGGTGGCGTTATTTAATCAGTCTGTAAGTCAAAACATTGGTAATGCTGGTCAAGTGAATGCAGATCAATTTTATTTAAGTGGTTATACCATAGACCGTCATGGAAATATCAGAATTCCTTATATAGGTGAGCTAAATGTATTAGGGTATACGGAGAAAGAAGTGCGAGAGAAAATGGAGTCTGAATTAGCTAAGTATTTTAAAGATCTTGATGATGTTTTTATCACGGTTAAATTAGCAGGCATTCGTTTTACGGTATTGGGTGAAGTTTCAAGGCCAGGTGCAATAGTTTTATTTCAAAATCAAGTAAATATAGTGGAAGCCATTGCCAGTGCAGGTGATATAGCAATTACAGGTGACCGCAAAAGAGTAACCATTGTGAGAAAACAAATAGATGGTACCAAAAAAATAAGGTTGGATTTAACAGATATAAATGTTTTTTCTTCCGATGACTATTATATTCAATCGAATGATGTTATTTATATTGAACCCTTGAAACAAAAATCTTGGGGTACAGGTACTACCGGTGTACAAACCTTTACGACTATCGTATCTGTATTGTCTTTTGTGACCACCACTATTTTATTAGCTAAAACTTTATAATAGATAATGAAGCAATTAGATAAATTTAATCTTAATGTTAATGATATAAAATCTTTTGACATCAAGGAATACATTTTTAAAGTACTTTCACATTGGAAGCTGTTTTTAGTGATGTTATTTTTAGGAGTGCTTATTGCGTTTTATGTAAATAAACGGGCAGTACGTTTGTATAGCCTAGATAGTATTATCACCGTTAAAGAAGAGCAAAATCCGCTATTTAATTCGAGTACAAATATTGCCTTTAATTGGGGTGGGCCAAGTGATAAAGTGGAGAGTATCATTACCATATTACAATCGAGAACCCATAATGAAAAGGTGGTCAGAAAATTGGAGTACTACGTCAATTATTTGCAAGATGGGAGTTTTAGAAAAGAAGATGTATATGGCAAGGTGCCCTTTTCAATTTCAATGGATACGTTGAGTTATCAGCTTTTAAATACACCTATTAAATTGGAGTTCCTAGAAGATAATGAAGTGATGGTTTCTGTAGATTTTGAGGAAGAAAAATTTTCTTTAATTAATTATAATTCCAATGTCACGGAAAGTTACCATACAAATGAAAACAAATTTTCAGAAACATTCAAGATAAATAGTATAATAAAAACACCTTTTTCTGAATTTAGAATTACCCCGAAAAGAGTAGGTGCTAATTTGGAAAATTCTACTTATTATATCGTATTTTCAGATTTTAACGGAACGGTTAAAAAATATCAGAATATAAAGGTAAGTAGCAAAAAAGATGGTACTTCTATCATTGAATTGGTATTGACTGGTGCAAATAAAAAGAGAATTGAAGATTACATCAACACTTCCGTATCGGTGTTGGATATCGACCAACAAAAACAGAAAATTGAATATGCCCTGAGAACTAAAAGGTATATTGATACCGTTTTTCATGATGCGTCTACAAATCTTAAAAAAATTGAAGAAGACTTAGGGAATTTTAAACAACAAAGTGGGGTTTATGATTTAAGTTCACAGGGGCAAAGTCTATTAGACGGAGTTACTGAATTAGACAGGCAGCAGCAAGAAGTGAATGATCGGTTACAGTATTATGACAGTTTAGAAGGTTATATTACTTCTAATGATGAAATTGGGCAGGACATCCCCGCACCTGTAAATTTAGGTATTGAAGATGCCAATATTACCAAAAATATTGTAGAGTTAGTAGAACTGTCTAAACAAAAAAAGAACTTAGAACAAACGGTAACACCAGATTATCCTCCATTAAAAAATATTAAAGACAATATTGATATTACGCGTAATGTGGTGTTGGAAAATTTGTCTAATTTAAAAAGTCAAACCATAACTAACCTTAATAATATTAAACGCAGAATGGGGACGTTTAATTCTCGTTTAAATACCTTACCAAAAAAAGAACAAGGGTTGATTAAATATGAACGTAATTACAACATAACGGCTACTAATTACGAATATTTAAAACAAAAGCAATATGAAGCAGGTACGGCTATTGCAGCAAATGTTTCAGATATAAAAATATTAGATAAAGCAAAAGATGTAGGGCAAGGCCCTATTAGCCCAAACACTAGGTTTAATTATTTAGTGGGAGCCTTATTAGGGCTGGGCTTACCGTTTATTTACATTTTGATTAGAGAAGGTTTAAATAATAAAATAATAACAGTTGAAGAAATAGAAAAAACCTATAAAATACCAGTATTAGGAGTTATTGGGAGTGGTAAAATAGAGAGTTATTTAGCGGTGTTTGATAGTCCAAAATCATCGTTGTCTGAATCGTTTCGAGCCTTACGTTCTAATATCCAATTCTTATTTAAAAAAGGAGGAAACTCTAAAACGGTTGTTATTACTTCTTCCGTGAGTGGAGAAGGTAAAACTTTATGTTCAATCAATATGGCATCTGTTTTTGCCATGAGTGACAAAAAAACCATATTAATTGGATTGGACCTTAGAAAACCAAAATTACATGATGATTTTGATGTAAGTAATGAAACAGGTGTTGTTAATTATTTGATTGGTCAAAAAGAATTGAGCGAAGTAATCCAAACGACAAGAATTCCAAATTTAGACATTATCACTTCAGGTCCCATTCCACCGAATCCGTCTGAGTTATTGATTAGTGATCAGGCTGAAGAAATGATGGTGTATTTAAAAGAAAATTATGACTATATTATCATAGATACACCTCCGGTAGGTTTGGTAGCTGATGCTATAGAACTCTTTAAATATGCTGACGCTATTATGTATATCATCAGACAAAATTATACCCAACGAGGTATGCCTAAGATGATTGATGATAAATATATAAATGGTGAAGTAAAAAATATCAGTTATGTATTAAATGATTTTAAAATAAAAGACACTTATGGTTACGGCTACGGTTACGGCTATGGTTATGGATACGGTTATGGTGGTTATGGTAAATATAATAATGGTTATCATTCCAATGAAAAATTACATTGGTTAAAAAAGTTATTTAAAAAATAATTTTTCAAGAAAATTGACGTTTGTTTAAACATTAATGAGATTGCCACAGGCACTTTAAATTTGTAGTCTAATTATTAAGCTACTTGAATGCCTTCGCAATGACAATTGTAAAATGACAAAAAAAAGTATGAAAGAAACTAAAATTGCAATAATAGGTTTAGGATACGTAGGTTTACCATTAGCGGTAGAATTTGCAAAGAAATACCAAGTCGTAGGGTTTGATATCAATACTAAGAGAATTAATGAGTTAAGAGGAAATAATGACTTTACGTTGGAAACTTCTTCCGAGGAGCTAGAAGGGGTGAACGTTACTTCGTTGGATGGTTTAAAAGGTTCAAAAACGGGACTTTGGCTTACGGATAACCTTTCAGATATTGAAATGGCAAACTTTTATGTGGTTACGGTACCAACTCCAGTAGATAAGAGTAATAGACCTGACTTAACACCTTTATATAAAGCAAGTGAAACGGTAGGTAACGTATTGTCTAAAGATGATGTAGTGGTTTATGAATCAACCGTTTTTCCAGGAGCAACGGAAGATGAATGTATTCCAATTTTAGAAAAAGTTTCAGGCTTAGTTTATAATAAAGACTTTTATGCTGGGTATTCACCAGAAAGAATAAATCCGGGAGATAAATTACATACGGTTACTAAAATTTTAAAAGTGACTTCTGGCTCAACACCAGAAATTGCGACCTATGTAGATAATGTCTATAAATCGATTATTGTTGCCGGAACGCATTTAGCCCCATCTATTAAAGTGGCTGAAGCGGCTAAAGTAATAGAAAATTCACAACGCGATATCAATATAGCATTTGTGAATGAGTTGTCTAAAATATTTCGATTAATGGGTATTGATACACTAGAAGTGTTAGAGGCGGCCGGAACAAAATGGAATTTCTTACCATTTAGACCGGGCTTAGTAGGAGGGCATTGTATTGGTGTAGACCCCTATTATTTAGCTCAAAAAGCCATGGAATTAGGATATAATCCTGAAATTATATTAGCGGGTAGACGCTTAAATGACAGTATGGGACCTTTTGTAGCACAAGAGTCTGTAAAAATGATGATTAAAAAAGGAATCCCTATCAAAGGATCTAATGTATTGGTATTGGGAATTACTTTTAAAGAAGACTGTCCTGATATTAGAAATTCAAGAGCCATTGATATTGTTCGCGAATTTGAATCATTTGAAGTAAATATAGATGTTTATGATCCTTGGGCTACTGCTGCAGAAGTTAAACATGAATATGGAATTGATTTAATCGTCAATGAAAGTGATATTAAGAAAAAATATGATGGTGTAATAATAGCCGTTTCTCATAAGGAATTTAAAGTGTTAGACCTTTCAAATTATTGTGCAGATGATCATATTGTTTTTGACGTAAAAGCAACATTACCGAAGGATAAGTCGGATAGTAGGTTGTAAAAAATTCAACTGTCAATTATATCAAGTAAATTCGCCACTGTCATTCAGAGCGTAGTATAACGGAGCGAAGAATCTGCTAGATTGGAGTTAAAATTTGACAGATTCCTCCTACGTCGGAATGACAGGTATGCGTAATACAAAAAACGGTATTTATGAACATCGGTACTAAAGAAATTCACTCATACCATGTGTACATAATTACAAACAAAAACAAAACCGTTCTTTACATAGGGGTAACAAATTATTTGGCAAAACGATTATTTCAACATTCAGAAAATATTAAATTAAATAAAAAATCGTTCGCCTCAAAATACAATTGTGAATATTTGATATATTTCGAGAAGTTTACTTGGATTCAAGAAGCAATTGGAAGAGAGAAAGAAATAAAAGGTTGGAGTAGGAGTAAAAAAGAGACATTAATAAAGACAATTAATAAAAATATGGAATTTTTAAATGATTTGTTTCCGTATCAATCGTAATTGTCAATAGGTTTAGATAATAATAGCATCTGTCATTCAGAGCGAAATGCAACGAAGCGAAGAATCTGTAAAATAGAGTAAAAATTCAACAGATTCCTCCTACGTCGGAATGACAATTATAATAAAAAAATTGAATGATTAACAAAAAAGAAAAGGTCCTCGTAACCGGAGCAGCAGGCTTCATAGGCTACCATTTATCTAAATTATTGACAAAAAATGGGTATGATGTTGTTGGTATAGATAATATAAATGACTATTACGACCAAAACTTAAAATATGCGAGGCTTGAAGATTTAGGAATAGCACGAGATAAAATTGCAGACAATGTTCCGGTGAAAGGAGACATTACTTTTGTAAAGTTAGATTTACAAGACAAAGAAAATCTGATGGAACTTTTTAAGCGTGAAAAGTTTGATTTTGTGGTTAATTTAGCAGCTCAGGCTGGGGTGCGATATTCTATTGAGAATCCTCAAACCTATATAGACAATAATATTACTGGTTTTTTAAATATCTTAGAAGGTTGTCGGAATTATCCAGTAAAACATTTAGTCTATGCATCATCAAGTTCTGTTTATGGATTGAGTGAAGAAATTCCTTTTTCAGTAGATAGTCATACGGATCATCCTATGGCAATCTATGCGGCCAGTAAAAAAGCCAATGAAATGATGGCCCATTCGTATTCACATTTATTTGGAATTCCAAGTACAGGCTTACGTTTCTTTACCGTGTATGGCCCAATGGGAAGACCTGATATGGCGTTGTATTTATTTACTAAAGCAATTGTAGAAGACAAGGAGTTTGATGTATATAATCATGGAAACATGAGTAGAGATTTTACGTATGTAGCTGATATTGTAGAGAGTATTAAAAGATTACTACCCTTAGCTCCAATGGCTAACAATCCTAATTTTGACCCTAAAAAACCAAAACCATCTTCAAGTACAGCTCCTTATCAACTCTTTAATATTGGTAATAATAGTCCGGTTCAATTGATGGATTTTGTTAAAGGCGTAGAAAAGGCATTAAACAAAAAGGGTAAGATTAATTTAAAACCAATTCAGCCGGGTGATGTACCAAGTACCTACGCTAATGTTGAAAGTTTATTTGATTACATCGATTTTAAACCATCAACCCCCATTCAAGAAGGTATTGATGCCTTTGTGGCAAAGTATTTGGAAATGAATACATAAGTAAGTAGGCAATTTCCAGTAGCAGTTGGCAGTTTCTTCTGTCATTTGGTGAGGAGTACCATTACACCTGTCATTCAGAGCGAGCAGAAGAATGATAGTTGATTAGGAGTGATTCAAAGCGAGTGAAGAATCTCATAATTGAAATGACCGAGGATTGATTATTATAGAAATAGAATAAATAATATACAAGTGAAAGTAAGAGCCATTATTCAAGCAAGAATGCTTAGTAAAAGATTACGAGGAAAATCTTTAATGTCAGTTAATGAAATCCCATTACTTTATAGAGTAATAAATTCTGTAAAAAACCTTGATTTTATAGATGAAATTATGGTAGCTACCACAGATTTAATTGCTGATGACCCTCTAGAAGCGGCAGTTAAAGAATTAGATGTTTCAATTTTTAGAGGAGATGCCTTAGATGTATTGAATCGTTTTGTTGAAGCAAGTAATGATTTAAATGAGCATGATGTTATAGTTCGTTTTACGGCTGACAATCCTTTGTATACTTCAGAAATTTCCAAATTGGCCTTCCAAAGTCATGTGGAAGGAAAAGTAGATTACACTCATGTTGATGGCTTATCGCATATTGTTCCTGAATTTTTTAATGTAGGTGCCATTCGCGAAGCACAAGAGTTAACGAGATCATCTTTTGATAGAGAACACGTAACTCCCTTTTTTAGAAAGAATCCTAATTCCTTTGCTATTTTAGAATTACCTAATGATTTTAAAGGCTTGCGTCCTGATTTAGATGCGTATTTAACTATTGATACAAATGATCAACTAAATGCATTTGAAGAAATGCTGACCGCTACTAAATTTGATATAAAAGAGCTTAGTTTAAAGGAGCTGTATACCTATTTAGATGGAATAAAACATACGCCAAAAGCTACAAAACAAAGAATTAAATTAGACAAAACTTGGGTAGGAGAAGAATATCCTACCTATATCATTGCAGAGATAGGTCAAAACCATAACGGAGAAGTTCGGTTAGCTAAAAAGTTAATTGATATGTCCGTTGATGCAGGAGCAAGTGCTGTAAAATTTCAAAAAAGAGACATTCCTTCTGAGTTAACAAAAGAAGCTTTCGATAAACCTTATGATAACCCAAATTCTTTTGGGGTAACCTACGGAGAACATAGAATGTTTTTGGAGTTAGATGAAGCACAGCATTTAGAATTAAAAGAATATGCCTCTGCAAAGGGGATCACTTACTTTTGTACGCCCTGTGATGTACCCTCAGTAGATTTGTTAGAGCGTATCGATTGTCCTTTTTACAAAATAGCATCAAGAGATTTAACGAATATACCGTTATTAGAAGCCTTAGGTAAAACAGGTAAACCTGTAATCATATCAACAGGTATGGCGAGTATTGAAGATATAGATGCTGGTATAGAGGCATTGCAATTGGGTAAGGATAAATTAATGATTTTGCAATGTACGTCTCAATACCCATGTGCATTAGAAAATGTGAATCTTAAAGTAATGGATACACTGAAAGAACGTTACGGATTAATTACCGGATTTTCTGACCATACATCAGGTGTTGTTGTTTCGACGGCTGCTGCTGTTATGGGGGCTGCGATAATTGAAAAACACGTTACTTTAGATAGAACCATGAAAGGTACAGATCAACCGGGGTCACTTGAAAGATCAGGACTTAATAAATTGGTTGAATACATTAGAGCTACTGAAATTGCTATAGGAGACGGACTGAAAGAGGTAAACCCTGCCACGGCAGCTGCTAAAGTTAAATTAGCGAGAAGTGTTACTAGTAAAGTTGATATCAAAAAAGGAGATGTACTAACGGATGAAATGATCTGTTTAAAATCACCCGGAGATGGAATCAAATGGAATGATAGAGCTATAATTGTAGGTAAAAAAGCGATAAAAAATATTGAAGCAGATGTAACGCTTACGGTTGAGGACTTTGAATAAGTAGGAAGTTGGAAGTTCGGAGTGGGAAGTTGTGAGCATTAAGATTTAATATTATGGAGGCACAATTTAAATTTGAAAAGCTTATAATTTGGCAAAGAGCTATGGATTTTGGTGAAGAAATTCAACAAATAGAGCGGGATTTTCCTAAAAAAGAAATTTATAATTTATCTTCACAAATATGTCGGGCAGCTGATTCCATAGCATTGAACATATCTGAGGGGGCGATTTTACAATCAAAACTTGAATTCAAAAAATTTATGGGTTATTCTATTCGCTCTTTGGCTGAAGTAGTGAGTTGTTTACATAAAGCAAAAAGACGAGAATATATTACTGAAAAGCAATTTAAAGATTTATATGAAGAATCATTTAATATTATGAATATGATGATTTCTTTTAGAAGTAAAATTAGATAGGAGTGGCAAGTTAGAAAACGGAAGCAATGAAGTGTTGTAACCTAACTTTTCACTTCAAGCTTCTAACTTCCCGCTTCTAACAAAAACTTAAACAGACATGAGTAACTCAAAATCAAAAACACCCAACTTCAAGCTTCCAACTTCAAGCTTCCCACTTCTCACTTCAAACATAAAACTCTTCATAACTGACATTGATGGCGTTTGGACCGATGGCGGTATGTACTACGATACAACGGGTAATGAATGGAAAAAATTCAATACCTCTGATAGTGCTGGAGTTCTTTTTTTGAGATTGTTAGAAATTCCAACAGCCATAATTACTGGAGAAAACACACAAATAGTGCAACGTAGAGCAGATAAGTTAAAAATTGAAGATTGTTTTTTAGGAATAAAAGATAAAGTGAATGTTGCTGAAAAGTTATTAAAAAAATACAAGCTAGAGTGGTCAGAAGTGGCGTATATAGGTGATGACATAAATGATATTAAACTACTCAGAAAAGTAGGCTTAAGTGCTTGCCCTGATAATGCACCAGACTATATAAAATCTGAAGTCACTGTAGTTTTAGCAAAAAATGGAGGAGAGGGTGTTTTTAGAGAATTTGTTGAAAAATATTTAGGGGATAAAAAGCTGCTAACTAAAGCAATTGATTTATTTTTACAAGATAAAAGTAAATTAAATCAATAATATCGTTAATGACTGGAATCATTATACAAGCAAGAAAAGGATCTACAAGATTACCCAATAAGATGGTATTACCTTTTTATCAAGAAAAAGGAGTATTAGAATTATTGATTGAAAAATTAACAACACATTTTCCGACTAATAAAATAGTATTGGCAACTACCAATAACCCTTTAGATGATGAATTAGTCAATATCGCAGAAAATCACAAAATTCAATATTATAGAGGAAGTGAAAATAATGTGTTAGAACGTTTTATAAATGCTGCTGTTAAGCATAATTTGAAAACAGTAGTTAGAATTTGTGCCGACAATCCATTTTTGGAAATGGAACATATTTTCAAATTTATCGATGAAATAGAAAGTGAAAACGCGGATTATGTCAGCTATAAATTACCAAATGGACTGCCAACAATTAAATCTCACTTAGGTTTATTTACTGAAATCGTTTCTTTAAAGGCTTTACAGAAGGTGAATAAAAGTACTTCCTTATCTTTGTATCAAGAACATGTTACTAATTATATTTATGAACATCCTGAAGAATTTAAAATTAAATTGATAGAAATGCCAAATTATATGGACGATACAGAAAATATACGGTTAACTCTAGATACTATTGAAGATTTTAAATTAGAGCAGCAATTATATCATGAAATGAAGGGTGAATCTATTGAACATTTGGTAAATTATTTGAAAAAAAACCAAAGGTTACAGCAACAAATGCAGCAAGAAATAAGTAAACACACAAAGTAGTATAACAAATATTATTTATTAAGATATTAATACATGAATCTTTATTCAATCTTTAATAATTCAAAGCAAAATTATCCAAATAATATCGCTTTAATGGTAGATAAAATACCCTATAGTTATAAAAAACTTAGCGTAATTATAGGTGAAATTTCCAATGAACTTTTGAAGTCTGATGGAAATCAAGTTGCATTATTGGCACATAAAAGTGTTGTGGCCTATGCTGGTTTGTTAGCTGCTTTGAAATCTGGAAAAACATATGTTCCGTTAAACCCAAAGTTTCCAAATAGTAGAAATAAAAAGATTATTTCATTGTCAGAATCAAGTGTTGTTATTGTAGATAATAGATGTATCAAATCATTAATTGAATTATTACCACTATTAAATGAACCCATAACTTTTATTTTTCCAGAAACTCAAAAAGAGAATATTCCTGAAATTGCTTCCCATCATTTTGTCGTGTCAAAGGAAGATTTAACTAAAGAAAATGATATTATTGTTGATGTAGAAAAAGATCATTTGGCTTATCTATTATTTACTTCGGGTAGTACAGGCGTACCTAAAGGAGTTCCAATTAGCCATAATAATGTATTGAGTTATACGGAATATATGTATAATAGATATGATGTATTACCTACGGATAGATTTTCACATGTACCTGATTTAACTTTTGATTTAAGTGTGCACGATTTATATTTGTCATTTAGAGGAGGTGCTGGTTTGTATTGTGTGCCAGACAATGTAGTGATGGCACCTGCAAAATTTATCAATACGCACCAACTTACATTTTGGTGTTCTGTACCATCATTAGTTCAAATTATGGGGAGGTTTAAAATGCTGAAACCCAGTAATTTTCCATCCATACGTTGGAGTATGTTTTGTGGAGAGCCGCTTCCTAAAAATGTAGCAATACAATGGCAAGGAGCAGCTGTTAACACACAAATTGATAACGTTTATGGTCCTACGGAAACCACAGTATCCATAACTTACTATGTGTTGCCTAAAAAAGCTGAAGATATTAAAGAAAAGAATGGAGTGGTTTGTATTGGTACTGTATTTGACACGCAAGAGTTATGTTTGGTTGACGAAAATGATATTCCAAACGATGTTACCGGCGAAATTTGTTTGTCGGGTAGTCAAGTAGCCAAAGGGTATTGGAAGGATGAAGAAAACACGGCTAAACAATTTGTTAAGCTCGAAGGTAAAGGGGATAGAATTTGGTATAAAACAGGTGATATTGCCAAATATGAAGATGGTTTTTTATTCTACATGGCTAGAAAAGATTTTCAAGTAAAAATTAGAGGATATCGCATTGAATTAGATGAAATTAATGATGCTATTGCCAAATTGATTGAAAAAACGATGGTTTATACAATTCCCCATCCTGTTGTTAATGGAATTGCGGATAATTTATATACTTTTGTGGAGGGTGATTCTGAAATGTCAAAAAAAGATATTTTACTGGCTTTGGGTAAAATTTTGCCTACCTATATGTTGCCAAGAGATATTTTTTTCATAGCTGAATTTCCACTAAATATGAATGGAAAAGTAGATCGTAAAAAATTAATTGAAAAAATAATATAATGAGTACAATTATAAATAGAGACAGTTTATTAGAATTGCTATCAACACGGTTACAACTGTTAGAGATAGAAAAGGGAGATGTTGATACTGAACAAAGTCTGTTTGAACAAGGTATTTTAGATTCCTTATCTTTTCTAGAATTTGCAGTAGAAATTGAAGGTAAATATGATATTGAGTTGGATTTTAGTGAATTAGAACCGACAGAGTTTAACTCAATTGAAAAATTGAGTAAAATAATAGAAAATGCAAATTGAGATTAAACAATTATTTAAAAATGATGCTGATCACGTTTTTGATACTATAAAAAATCAGTTCACAAAACTTTATGGCTATATGGAAACCAAAGGGTTGGTGATGCCATTAGTAGAAAATGGATCAGAATTATGGATGAACTCTATAAAATCTACCTTAGGTAAATTAAGTAACATTTATATTGCTTATGACAATGAAATCATTATAGGTTTTGTAACAGGTATCATTAGATTGTCTCCTGCTTATTTAGGTAATAAAAAAATTGGTTATTTATCACATCTTTTTATTAATTCAGCATATAGACGTACAGGGACAGGTGAAAAATTAGCACAAGAAATAGAAGCTTGGTTTAAAGAGAAAAATGTAGATTTAATAGATGTAGAAGTTATCGTAGATAATGGAAATTCTATTAATTTTTTTAAAAAAATGGGCTATAAAGAAGATATTATTAAGTTAACCAAACATGCAAAGGTACAACAGTAGTCATTTTTACGATGCTTTTTTAAACATAGGACTGCAAAAAGGAGATGTTGTATTGGTACATAATTCTTTATTTTCTTTTGGTATTCCATCAGATTTAACTTTAAAAGAGCTCTCAGAATCGATATACGAGCAATTGAGAAAAATTATTGGCGATGAGGGTACAATTGCAGTACCTACTTTTAATTTTGATTACTGTAAAGGAGCAACTTTTAATAGTGCCAAAACACCTTCTAAAAATATGGGTGTCTTTTCTGAATATGTACGGTTGTTACCTGAAAGTAAGAGAAGTAAACATCCTATGCAATCTATTTCGGCGGTGGGGCCAATAGCAGATTTGATCACAAAAGGAGACCCTCAATCTGCATTTGGCGAAAATGGTGCTTTTGATATGTTATTACAAATTAATGCAAAAATTGTATTGCTAGGGACAGATTATAATGCCGCATCTTTTATTCATTTGGTTGAGGAACGTAACAAAGTGCCGTATCGATATTGGAAGCCGTTTTCGGCTCCATATGTTATAAATGACAATGTACAAGAACAACGAAGCTATAAAATGTATGTTAGAGATTTAGAGACAAATCCTATTTTAAACATGAATTTTATTGAAGAAATTCTTAGAGATAAAAAAACACTCCAAAAAACACAAATCGGCGGTGGTTTTATTCATAGTGTAAAAGCAATGGACTATGTTAGCCTAGCTGATGAATTGATTAAAAAGAATCCATACTGCTTTGTTAGTAATCATAAAACCGAAGCCAACTAATGCAGAAGCAATTAGAAACCTATTTTGATAGATTATGGCCTATTAACCGAAGTTTAACGGGTGATGGTAATAGAAAAACACTGGATATTCTATCTGAAATAATTCCATTAAATGTACACGAGGTTCCTTCAGGTACAGCATGTTTTGATTGGAATGTACCACCAGAGTGGAATGTTCAAGAAGCGTGGATTAAAGACGAAAAAGACAATACTATTGTCAATTTTAAAGTTAATAATTTACATCTATTGGGCTATTCTGAGCCGTTCGAAGGCGTTTTGAGTTATGAGGAACTTAAAGAACATTTATACACCTTACCAAAGCAACCTGATTTAATACCATATTTAACATCGTATTACAGTAAAAGATGGGGATTCTGTATGTCGCATCATCAGTTTGAAAAACTAGATAAAAATGGTTCCTATACTGTAAAAATAGATAGTACTTTAGATGAACATGGATCTATGACCTATGGCGACTTGGTGTTAAAAGGTAAATCAGATAAAGAAATATTATTAACCACATATATTTGTCATCCTTCCATGGCAAATAATGAATTGTCAGGACCATTGGTTACGGCATTTATTTACAACCAATTAAAAGACAAGGATAATTACTATTCTTATCGTTTTGTTTTTGCACCAGAAACCATTGGTAGTATTTATTATTTATCTCAACATGGGGATCATTTTAAGCAAAACATGGAAGCTGGTTTTGTGGTAACTTGCGTAGGTGACGATGGTCAGTTTACCTATAAAAAAAGTAGAAGAGGTGATAGTTTACCAGATAGAGCAGTTAATACCGTTTTAAAACAATCTGAATCTGAATTTAGAACGATTCCTTTTGCCCCAAGAGGTTCTGATGAAAGGCAATACTGTTCACCTGGTTTTAATTTACCAGTGGTGTTGTTACTAAGAACTACTTATGGTCAATATGAAGAGTACCATACTTCTTCAGACGATAAAGATTTCATTAGCTTTGCCGCAATGGAAAAAACCGTTGCAACCTATTTGGAAGTAATTGAATTAATTGAAAAGAATAAAAAATATATCAATCAATTTCCTAATTGTGAGCCCCAATTGGGTAAAAGAGGTCTATACCCAACCTTATCTGAAAAAGAAAAGGCCATTGAGATAGATGCTATGATGTGGATTCTCAATTATTCAGACGGTGAACATGACTTACTAGATATTATTGAAAAAAGTGACATAGATTTTAAAATTATGATACGCGTAGCAGATAAATTAATGGCAAAAGGCATGCTAAAAGTAGAAAAACAATAAAACGAAACTAATGAAATTAAAAGATAAAATTAAAATAAGCCTATTTCCAAGTATAGTAAGATTTTTACACGCAATTGGGTTTCGTTGGGAGAAGTTGGGTAAACTAACTTTTTTTAACAATAGCGTTTTATTGGCACAGGCCAAATCGTTAGGTAAGTTTAAAATAGAAAATACGGACAAGCCACAGAATATTTATGTATTATTAATGTTACCGCAAAGCCCTTTTCATTTATATGTTGAAGCACTTTTGGCATTAGGTTTAAAAAAGAAAGGGCATAAAATCACTTTTATTATAGATGATAATACATTGCCAATTCAAGAGTTTAAAAGAAGAGGGAGCGAAGCAATTTGGAATACACAAGCAGAAACTGCTTTTGCTTATGCTTCTAAATTTTTAAATACCGCAGGATTAAAATATATTTCCATTTCAGAATTCATTAAAGATGCTCCAATAAAATTAGAATATAAAGAAAAATATGCTCCAGTTTTAGAGGCCAGTTTGTTAAAGCACTATAAAGTAGGTGTAGTTACTGATGATTTACAAGATGTAGTACATAGAACCAATTTATTTAAAAAAGCGATAGGTATTACTGATTATATTGGAGAAAAATTAGTTAAGTTAAAAGTGGATAAAGTGATTATGAATCATGGTATTTATTCTACTTGGGGACCACCATATCAAGTATTAGATGCTCATAATATTCCTATTTTAGTACATAGTAGAGCAAAAAAGAAATATGCCCAAGTATTTAATTGGAATAAAACGGGAGATTCGTGGGATGTTATTGATGAATGGAATCGTGTAAAGGATATTGATCTAACAGAAGCTCAACTAACTGAAGTTAGTGATTATATTGATACGCGTGTTATGCATAAAGATGATGTTACAGTTTATAATTTTGGAGACAAAACCTCTAAAGAGGAGACGATAAATAGTTTAGGTATTGACGTTACAAAACCAGTTTATACTTTGTTTACGAATGTATTGTGGGATGCTGCCAGTGCTCATAGAGAAATTACCTTTAAAAACCCTGTTAAATGGGTTATAGAAACGGTTAAATGGTTTAATGAGCACCCTGAAAAGCAATTGATTGTCAAGATTCACCCAGCAGAGATTATTGCGGGTACCAATATGCCTTTTTATGATATCATACATAATGCGGTTACCCCAAAAGATAATGTCAAAATTATAAAACCGGATGCCAAAGTTAACAGTTGGAGCATTTATGAAATTACAGATTTAGGCTTGGTACATACTACAACTGCAGGTATGGAATTACCTTTGGTAGATAAACCCTGTGTGGTAGTTTCACAGACACATTATAGAGGTAAAAGATTTACTATAGATGTAAACTCTATTGATGAATATTTTGAAGTTTTAGACAGTTTTAATGTTAGTGATTATAATTTGGAAAAAAATAAGAAAGAAGCACTAAAGTATGCCTATTTATTATTTATACGTTATCAAACACCGTTTGAAATGTTTTTTGAAGATAAACCCTCTGACTTTAAAGCCTATAAATTTAATAGTATGGATGATTATTTACGTCATGATAATTATAGCTATATTATTTCAAGTATTGAGAATCGCGAACCCATATTTAATAAATAATGAAACCAAATAAAATATTGCTAACTGGTTATATAGGTTACAAAAATTTTGGTGATGACTTACTTTTTGAAATTGCTATTGAACGAATAAAAGATCTTCCAAATATAGAAGTTAGTGCTGTTGTTACAGACCCTTCTATAAATTTTGATTATTTATATAAATATTACCCTAATTTAAAGATAATTAGATTAAATAGATCGATTCCCAAATTATTTTATTTGAAATTTAATAAAGTCTATTATATTGGAGGTGGTGTTTTTTTCGATTATAATCAAAAAATAAGCTCGTTAAAATTCTTAAAAAAATATTTATCCAATTTCTTAAATTTTAAAATTCCTAAATTGTTAGGAACTGAATTTGGTGGTATTGGCATTGGTGTTGGTCCATATTTTCACAAACAAACCTTAGCCTTGCATCGACAGGTTTTAAGTTCATTTGAAATCTTAGGTGTTAGAGATAAAAAATCTTATGATTTTCTAAAAGGGATTAAAATTAAAAATTTATATCTATCTAACGATTTAAGTGTAGGGTATGAAAAATTACCTGATAACGATATCATAACATCATTGAAAGAGGTTATTATATGTCCTAGATCGTATTCTCACAAACCTGAATTCGAAAAGCATATAATTACATTATTAGATTTTGCAAAATTCTTAGAGGAAAACAATATTAAAACACATTGGGTATTCTTGCAAGAAGACGATGAAAATTTAATGAATAAAATTAAACAAAATTTTAGAACTACTATTTGGAACCCGGATTTAATGAGTATCTTGAGTTTTGTTAAATTATTTCAAAATGCTGAAGCCGTTTTCTCAAGTAGAATGCACAGTCTTTTTATAGCAGGTCTAGTAAACACTTCATTTGTGGCAATAGAACTACACCCAAAATTAAAATATGCAAGTGAACTGTTTTATGAGAACCCAATTATTTTAAATCCTTTAGATGATTTAGATAAATACAAAGTTGCTTATACAAAATTAAAAAACATAGTATTTAATAAAAGTAAGTTAAAAAAGGAAGAAGAATGTTTAGAGGTCCTTAATTCTAAGATACTAGGATGGTTAAAGAAATAAACTTAAAATAGATGAAAATACTATTAAAACTTTTTTCTTTAAAGCTAATAACTTCTGTTTTAGGCTTAATCTATTCAATACTGCAAGTAAAATATTTTGGTGCTTCTCGTACTATAGAAATCTATTTTGCTGCCCAGAGTTTGGTGTATTTAGTAACTTCGTTAACGCAAAGTGGGCAATTGGCAGAAATATTTTTACCTGAATATCATAAATTAAATACGATAAAGCAAGGCTTGGGTTATAAAGGGTTGAATGTAGTCATCAATAGAATGGTGGTTTTCGGTTCTCTTATTATAGTATTGGTATTCATATTCGCTTCTTTTCTAGTTAATCTGATGGTTCCTGGGTTTTCTCAAGAAGATAAAGAGTTCGCTACTTTAATTTTCAGGGTGTTATTACCTGTTTTATATTTAGCATTAATGAATGCCTTTTATAAAACGGTTCTAAATGCTGAACAACGCTTTGGAAGATCAGAATTGATTGGAGTAACTAATTCTGTGGTAAATATAGTGGTTCTTGTTATACTATACCCTTTTATTCAATTATGGGCATTGGTAGTATCCATGCTAGCGGGTAAAATTATTGAGTTTGTCTTTTATATATGGCAGCTTTATAAAAATGGATATCGCTTTCAGTTTGTGTTGTCTCTACCAGAATTTAATCATATTTCATTCTTTAAAAGTATGCAGAGCACCTTTTTATATGTTGGGGCTACGCAAATTTATAATATAGTATTAACGGCAAGTATTTCTTTTTTACCAGAAGGGGTTTATGCCATTTTTAGGTATGTTCAAAATTTGGCAAACAAAATCAAGGGGTTATTTATCCAACCTTTTATGACCATTTTTTTTACAAATTATTCCTTATTATTACAGAAGGCACAGTCTGTAGTAAAAGAGTTTAACAAGAATCTTTTTAGTGTTATAAATGTAAATGTAATTACAACTGTAGGCACAATTTTATTAGGTGATTTGATCATTGAATTCATTTGGGGAGGTAAAAAGTTTGATACAAATGATGTCCAATTGGCCTATACATTTCTATTATTTAATATAATAGCCATTTTTGTAAGCAGTATAGGTGGTATTTATCGTAAAATGGCCGTTTCTCATGGCTTGGCAAAGAAATTGTATTTATATTGGGTAGCGGCACAATTATGTTCGGCAGGGTTCTCTTATTTTTTTATTAAATATTTTAGTGTGAACGGTTTATTTTTTAT
This sequence comes from Aureibaculum algae, assembly GCF_006065315.1. Lineage (GTDB taxonomy): Bacteria > Bacteroidota > Bacteroidia > Flavobacteriales > Flavobacteriaceae > Aureibaculum > Aureibaculum algae. The sequence goes on from NZ_CP040749.1 coordinate 2,500,158, forward strand.
CATTCCTATTAATGCTTTATTAATGAGTAGTACAGGGTATATAATTTACAAAGCAACAAAAGATAACTTGGCATTTAAAGTTCTCTCAAAAAACAACTTAATTGGCATCTTATTAATAACTATTTCAATAGTATTAAAATACTTTTATTCGAATATATTTAATTTTGAAAATAATATTGTTTCTATAATAGTTGTTGGACTTTCAGTATTACTATTATCTTTGTATCCAGTAATTAGAACGTATAAAATATTAAGTGAAAAAAATACTTATTAATATATATACTATTTTTAAAGCCGCTAAAGACTATCTTATAAGAGAATGGTTGATGTATGTGCCATTGCATTGGTTTCGAAAAATGATAATTAAAACCCAATTTAAAAATGTTGGTAGGCAAACCAATTTTTTAATGGGTATTGAGTTTCGAACACCTAAAAATATTTCTATTGGTAACAATTCAGTAATTAATAAAAAAGTATTGTTAGATGGTAGAGGAGGGAAATTGGTTATTGGTAATAATGTAGATATTGCTCAAGAAACGAATATTTGGACCTTGGAGCATGATGTGCATGATGATAATCATAAGCATGTTGGAGCAGATGTAATTATTGAAGATTATGTTTGGATAGCCTCAAGAGTAACTATTTTACCAGGGGTGACTATTGGTAAAGGTGCAGTGGTTGCAGCAAATTCTATTATTACCAAAGATGTTCCATCAATGGTTATTGTAGGTGGTGTACCAGGAAAAATAATAGGTGAACGTAAAAGTGCATTGAGTTATAAATTAAACTATCAACCTTGGTTTAAATAGTTTATGGAAAAGAATAAAATTGGAATATACCCGTGGGCTGAAGCACTTGAAAAGCAAGGAGATAAGCATCAGATATTGTTTTATGAGGCATTAGAGAAAAATAATTATAACGTCGTTAAAATAAAATACAAAAGAGGGCTCCCTTTAAAGCATGCTCTAAAACAAAATGTTGATTTGTTGGTTTTAGATTGGGTGCATTCTTTTTATACATCACAAAGTATAATTAATACCGTAATCAAAGCTTTTCTAGGATATCTAGATTTAGTTTTTCTAAAGAAAGACAAGACTATAATTACATGGAATTTACACAATTTGCAACGGCATGATGGAAAATTTGGAGCAATAGAGAAATTTTGTTTTAAAAAATTGGCTAAAAAAGTTGATTATATTCGTGTTTTTAATAAAAGTCATGTCAATAAAGTGAGTGAGTATTTAAAAATAGCTAAATCAAAAATTATTGTTATCCCACAAGGGCCTTATATTTACAACTCAAGCGTAGCTGTTAATATTCATGAACGGTATATAATACCAAATAATAAAAATATATTGTTGGTGTTTGGAAGTATTCGAAGCGGTAAGGGCATTGATAAATTTTTAAAGTCTTTTGTTCAGTGTAAAACCGAAAATTTTTATTTGCTGGTTGCAGGTAAAGCTAGTGAGATGCCGTTGAATTCTGAAATTAATGAAATAATTAAAGATTCTAATAATATAATTTTTGATAACAGATTTATACCTGATGAAGAAGTAAATGCTTATTTTAAGTCGTGTCAGTATGTTGTGTTACCTTATGAAAACACCTTAAATTCTGGAATTTTATTATTGGCTAAATCAAATGACTCCAGATTATTGGCAAATGAAAATTTTAAGGAATATGCTGAAAATGGTGATGTAATTGGTGATTTATTCATTGCAGAAGCGTTGCAAGAATCATTAAATCAATTAATAATTAAAAAGCGAGATATACCTAGAATATCCCCTCCAAATTGGGACAGCGTTGTTAAAAAATTTGAAAAAATATTAAATGAATAAAAAAATTTTAATAATCTCAAGAGCTTTCCCCCCTAAAGGAGGCGGTGGTATTCAACGAATGGTTAAATTCAGTGTTTATTTAGAGCAATTAGGTTGGGATGTTACCGTTTGTACTATAAAAGGTGCTAATTTTAGTTGGACAGATGAATCACGAATTAAGGAATTAGATAAAGTTAAAATTATTAGAATAACTGAGGACGTTTATAAATCATCACTTTTCAATAAGGTTAAAAGCAGGTTAAAGTTTCATGACTTTTATAATGATTGGGCTAACGATGTAGTTACATATTTTTCTAACAAAGAAGATTTTGAATATGATTATGTTTTAACTAGTGGCCCGCCTCATTCCGTACATAATATTGGAATTAATTTAAAAAAGAAATTTAATTTTTTTTGGATTTCTGATTTTAGAGATCAATATACATTGGGGCCAACATATAGACCAGTAACATTTTTACATAGAAAACATAATCAAAAGTTAGAACAGAAAATTTATTCACTTTCAGATCTAATTATTACGAATACAGAAGTAAATAGAATTGAAAGCTCGGAGGTGTTTAAAATTGAACCGTCTTCAAAAGTGGTTAGTATTTACAATGGTTATGATTTCGAAGACCTTAAGGAAACTGGTTTTATTCCAGAATTTGATAAAGAAAAAATAAATTTGTTGTATTTGGGAGGACTACGTGGAGATCATATTGATGGATATTTTTATAAAATGCTCAAAATTGCTCTGGTTAAAAAACCAAATTTATTAAATAATATAGTTATTAATTTGGTAGGAGACTTAAGCAGAAAAGGTGATTTAATTGAGAAATTGGAACTTGGTAAATTCTTCAAACCTTACAATGCCGTTTCTTATGACAAAGTGGGCGATTATATAAAGGCATCTGATGGTTGTTTAACATGGCAACATCCAAATAATGGTTACAGAGGAACCATTGCTGGTAAAGTTTTTGATTATTTTGGATTTAAAAAACCAATTTTTTCTTTAGGTCAGACTAAAAGTGAATTAGATACAATAATAAATGGACACAACATTGGTGTTCATACGGATGTAAATAATCTTTCAAATTCAGCGAATGATTTTATTAAATTTATCGATAATTTGAAAAGCTACAGTGAAAATTATAATGACCTCTCTTATGATTATTACGATTCGTTTAATAGAAGAACACAGGTTAATGTTTTAAATGAAATATTAATAAAGACGTTCAAATGATGTATAATAATATATTTGGTATAAGGTATTAATGAATCGGAGTCTAATTAATATTATTTAGAAAGAAATTACGGAGTATTGGAAGAAAAAAAACCAAATATAATTTATTATTATTTATTGATTGTTTATGTAGTATCTTCTATTGTAAATTGGCTTCCCATTTTAGATAATAATATTATCAGAATACTAAAGTATCTTATATTCATTATTATTTTTTTATATGAAGTAAATTATTTTGGCATAAAGTACCCTTCCAGTTTCATTTCACCCAATGGTTTAGTTTTGATTATAATTCTTATGATTCCTGGACTTTTTTTATCCTTTAACCTAACAGGTGTCTTTGATGTTTTAATCCCGTTTTTGGTTATATTTATCTTTAATTTTAAAAAACAGTTTTATTATAAAGTCTTATATGAATCAACAAGAATAGTGGCACTTATTTGTGTTTTTAGTATTTTCTCTAATTATACCGGAATTTTTGATTTTCCTGCCAATGGTCCTTGGTCTTCATCGTTCGGACAAGCAGGTTTTGGAGGGTATCGAACGGGTTATTCCAACAGCTTATTTTTATACATCCCTATTTTAGTATTTTGGCACAGGGTAAAACAAAGGCCATTGGCGTCTTTTGACTTTATTTTAATAATGTTAATTATTTATGCCCAATACTTAAGTGGGGGTAGGGCAGGAATTATAGCATCTTTAGTTGTATTGTTAATATGGTTACGGGTATCGTTAGGATATAAAATGGCATTTCTAGCAGTTATTCTGTTTGCATCGCAACTGGATGTTGTAAAAGAACAATTTAGAGTGCAAGATATGGAGACTACCGATAATAGCTTAGATAGAATATCTTCGGGTAGGGTTGTTTTAAACACCTACTATTTTAACAAGTTTTTAGAGGCACCTATTTTTGGTTATGGTTTTGGTGATAAGCCCGAAATGTATACTAAAACAGACCCTCATATTGTTTGGCTGAGACTTGTGATTGATGGTGGAATATTTTATTTTTTAGTAATTTTATATCTTTTTAGAGAAATATATGTTAGAGTAAAGAATAATTTGCATTTAACTACAGAAGAACGAAAGTTGTTTTATTCACTTTTTATAACCACCTTTATTATTACTTTTTTAGAGCCTAATTACATTATCGGTTCTGTGCAAGGAGAAATTATTTATTGGATTATAATTAGTTTATTACTAAAACCAAAAGCTCTTTCAGTTGATAATGTTGAGTTTAATGAACAATATAGTTAAGACACCTTAAATTATAATGATAAAAACTGTTTTTTGGCTTAATATACCTTCACCACATCAAGTAGATTTTCTAAACATGCTAGAATCGCGTGATAATGTAAATTTACAAGTTAGGTACTTTGATACTCTTACTGAAAATAGAAAAGCATTAGGTTGGAGTTTGTCTAATAATTTATCTGAATTTCACCAATATATAAAAGATGACAACCTGAATGAATCATTAAATGAATTAGAAGGATGGCAATCAAGTATTCACATTATTCCTGGGTTTTCGCATCCATTTTTACGTAAATTATTAAACGTTCTTATTGAGAATAATGTGCAATGGATACATTGGAGCGAAATGAGTGGAAAACCATTGACCAAAATGCTCAGGTATAATTATAACTTAATTAAGTGTATAAAGCCTTTGTTTTTTCTATTGAATGGGTATACATCATATGCAAAAAAAATTAACAAGTATGGATTGGGGGCTTTTGCTATTGGCAAATTAGCCAAGGATGACTTTATACAATGGGGTACTAAGAAAAATAAAATTAAATACTTGTACTATTCATTACCTAAGCTTAAAAAATCGAGCAAATCACCATTCAATTTTCCATCTGAGAAAAGAATATTTATGTATGCTGGTTCTTTAACAAAACATAAGGGAATTGATGTCTTAATTAAAGCATTTAATAAATTAAAAAATAGTGAAAATTGGATTCTGGTATTAGTAGGTCGAGATAATTCAAATGGGGAATACAAGCAAATGGTAAAAAAAATGAACCTTAGTCAAAGAGTTATTTTTACCGGTGCAATACAAAATGAAAATATGGCAAATTACATTGGGTATGCAGATGTTTTTGTATTACCTACATTGTTTGATGGTTGGGGAGCGGTATTGAATGAAGCGGCCTCTTTAAAAAAGCCTTTAATTTCAACCGATCGTTGTGGTGCAGCCTTTCATTTTATTGAAACAGAGTTTAATGGTTTTCAAGTAAAAGCAAAATCAGTAAATCAATTAGGAAATGCCATGCAATATTATATTGATAATCCTTTAAAAATAGATTTACACGGAAATGTGTCATATGGTCTATTTAAATCTTTTGATTTAAAATCTAACGTAGACCTTTTTATAAAAAATATAAAAGAATTATGCCAAAGGCAAAAATAATTATACCTTTTTCGAAATTTCATCCAGCAACTGGAGGTGGCCCTATCAATTCGCTATTAGGGCATACAAAAGAGCTTGTACGGTCGGGATATGATGTGAAAATAATAACAACGAATAATAATATAAAAGAATCAGTACAGGTATTAAATAATAAATGGATTGAAAAGGAATTTGGGAAAATTATATACTTGTCAGGTTTTTTTAAAGTAATAAAACATATCCGATTAGTTTATCGAGAAGCAAAACGAAGTGACATTATTCATTTTAACAGTGTTTTTTCACCATATTGTTTTTTACCATACCTAACACTAAAATTTTTTAATTTAAAAATTAAAACTGTTTGGTCCGTTAGGGGAGAATTAAATGAAAATGCCCTAAATTTTAAAAGTTGGAAAAAGAAACCCGTTTTCTTTGTCTTGAAAAAAATAATGAAAAGAGATAGCATTATTTATCATGCAACATCTGAAAAAGAAAAAAGTGAAATACAATATGTAATGGGTAACCAAAATATTGTTTTAATCCCTAATTTGTTTTATCTCAATGAAAAAAATGAAATCAAACAAGAAAATCAACTTTTATTTATAGGAAGAATCCATCCAATAAAATCAATTGAAAATATAATAGAGGCGATACATTTGTCTAAATGGTTTAGAGAAAAAAACTTTAAATTGATTATTGCTGGGGAATATGAAAAAAGATATACCAACTATTTTAATAACTTAAAAAGTTTGATAAATCAGTATGAATTATCAGATTTAGTAGAATTTGCAGGGTCAATACAAGGGGAGGCAAAACAAAAGCTTTATGCTCAAACCTATTTTACACTTTTAGTATCTAAAACAGAAAATTTCGGAAATGTAGTTTTAGAATCCTTAGCACAAGGTACACCGGTTATTGCTTCTAAAGGAACACCATGGAGAGATTTAAATAAAAATAAGGCGGGGTTTCACATTGACAATGATCCTGAAATTATAGCTCAAACAATCGATAGTATATTATGTATGAGTCAAAATAGTTACACAGAATATAGAACCAACGCCTTCCGTTTTTCAAAAAAATTTGATATTAAAACTAAATTTGGAGAATGGAATAAAGTATACAAGCAATAATGTTTTGTACAGTATTCTTTTTTAGATGGAATCTTTTTTTTTTAAATAATAGATTTATCTCAGCAATAATTTAAGAAAGTAAAAATGATAGTAAAACATTCATTCTCAAAATTATATTCAACATATAAAATGTCATAAATGCTTTTTAATTCCATAGATTTCGCCATTTTTTTACCCATAGTATTTATTCTATACTGGTTTGTTTTTAATAAAAAACTAAAGTTTCAAAATTTTCTTATAGTTGTAGCCAGTTATGTTTTTTATGGCTGGTGGGATTGGCGATTTTTATCTTTAATTTTATTCAGTACACTCGTTGATTATACGATAGGAAAATTACTTTTAACGGAAAGAAATAAGCGGAAAAGAGTGCTACTATTGTGGTTAAGTATAGTCGTAAATTTAGGTTTTTTAGGCTTTTTTAAGTATTACAATTTCTTTCTTGATAATTTTGTTGCCGCTTTTAGTTTTTTAGGGAAACCCATAAATCCTCAAGGTTTAAATATTATTTTACCTGTTGGGATTAGTTTTTACACTTTTCAAACACTAAGTTACACGATAGATGTGTATAAAAATAAGCTAAAGCCCACTAAAGATTTTATTGCCTTTTCGGCATTTGTTAGTTTTTTTCCGCAACTCGTTGCTGGGCCTATTGAAAGGGCAACCAACTTATTGCCACAATTCTATAAAAAAAGATCTTTTGATTACACTAAAGCTATTGACGGTTTACGTCAAATACTATGGGGTCTGTTTAAAAAAGTGGTTGTAGCTGACAATGCTGCAAAATATGCCAATTTAATTTTTAATAATTCAGACGATTATTCTGGAAGTACCTTACTTTTAGGAGCTATATTATTTGCATTTCAAATATATGGAGATTTTTCAGGCTATTCTGATATTGCTATTGGTACTTCGCGATTATTTGGATTTAATTTAAAACAAAATTTTGCCTTTCCTTATTTTTCTAGAGATATTGCGGAATTTTGGAGGCGTTGGCACATTTCTTTGTCTACTTGGTTTAGAGATTATTTATATATACCCTTAGGTGGCAGTAGAGGCGGAACTTGGATGAAAATCAGAAATACGTTTATTATCTTCCTAGTTAGTGGGTTTTGGCATGGTGCCAATTGGACATTTGTGGCTTGGGGAGCTTTAAATGCAGTTTATTTTCTACCAATTATGTTATTAGATAAAAATAGAGTTCATACAAATAATGTCGTGGCAGAAGGTGAATTTTTTCCTAATATTAGGGAAGTACTGCAAGTAGGTTCAACATTTTTATTAACCGTATTGGCTTGGATATTTTTTAGAGCAAATAGTATACATCATGCTATCAGTTACATATCCAATATGTTTTCTAAAACAATTTTTTCAGTTCCTGAGAATTTACCGTTAATCACGATTGTTTTTATCGTTTTTTGTATGGTAATTGAATGGTTTGGCAGAGAAAATAAATTTGCATTGCAAAGTTTAGGATTTAAATGGCCAAAAATAATTAGATGGGGTTTCTATATGCTTTTAATACTATTTATAATACAATTTAATGGAGGAGAACAAGCATTTATTTATTTTCAATTTTAACTGGACAACATGAAATTATTTATAAGAAAAATTTCCATTTTCATAATAACCATAGTTGGATTGGTCTGTTTACAATTTATTGCTTTTAAATTCATTTTAAATTATAATACCGATTATAAGCTAAATAATGATATTACGACCCTTATATTGGGAGATTCTCATATTGAAGCTGGTCTAAATGATTCAATTATTAAAAATAGTATAAACTTTTCTACGGGGGGCTCTCCAGTATTTTTTAATTATGTGAAATTGAAAAAGATAATTGAAAATAATAAACAAATAGAAACTGTTATTATGGGTTATAGTCCTATCAATATGACTGGTGGTGGTTTTTATGAAGTCCCTAAAATGAAATCAATGATTATTCAATATTATTATTTAATGGATTATAAAGATTTTTATGATGTGTCAAAATATAATTTTCAAGGATTAATTAATGGAATTACTGGTATTTTTAGAAGTGTTAAAAAACCTAATTTTCTTAAAAAAGTTAATGTAAAAAATAGTGACTTAGGTGGTTTTAGAAAATTGCCAATGAATACGACAGGGCTTTTGGAAAAAGATATAAAAAATGAAAAGTTAAAAACTGGAAAACCGGATAAGATTTCAACAAAATATTTCTTAAAAATAATAGAATTTTGTAAGAATAATAACATTCGTCTAATAGTCTTAAACACACCTGTACATGGCTCTTTAGTTAGGAAATCTAAACAAAGAAGAGAAGAGTATAATAAATTTATGGATAGATTTAATTCTGATTTTGTGTTCTGGGATTATGAAGGTTTACATTTTGATAATAAGTACTTTTATGATGAAAATCATTTAAATTATGAAGGGGCTGCAATATTTTCAAATTTGATTAATGATAAATTAAAAAAATAGTATTCTAAACATGGTTAAGAATCAAACTTAAATATTCACCTTAACTTACTACCTTTGCAACTTTATAAAAATGCACTATGAAGCAAATTATACAAGACCTTAAAAAAGGAGATACCATTTTAGAAGAAGTACCTGTACCCAGTGTTAAAGCGGGTGCGGTTTTAATAAAAACCACCAGAACCTTAGTTTCATTAGGAACAGAGCGTATGTTGGTAGAGTTTGGCAAGGCCAATTTTATTCAAAAAGCAAAACAACAGCCTGATAAGGTAAAGATGGTATTAGATAAAGTAAAAACAGATGGTTTAAAGCCTACGTTAGATTCTGTTTTTAATAAATTAAACCAACCCTTACCCTTAGGCTATTGTAATGTAGGTGAAGTAGCTGCAGTAGGTAAAGGCGTAACAGAATTTGCTATTGGAGATAGAGTGGCTTCCAATGGTAACCATGCAGAATATGTGTTGGTTCCTAAGAATTTAGTGGCTAAAATACCAGATGGCGTTACAGATGAAGAAGCTGCATTTACCGTAATAGGATCTATTGGTTTACAAGGGATCAGATTGTTAAATCCAACCTTTGGAGAAACCATAGTGGTAGTTGGTTTAGGTTTAATTGGTTTGGTAACGGCAGAATTATTAAAAGCAAATGGCTGTAAGGTTATCGGATTTGATTACGATGCAGAAAAAGTAGCTATTGCCAACGCTAAAGGAATCACTGCCATAAACCCTGCTGAAGGTACAGATCAAGTGAAGTTTGTGGAGTCTTTTACCAATGGTACAGGAGCGGATGGTGTTATTATCACAGCATCAAATAAGAGTAATGAAATTATCTCGCAATCTGCTAAAATGTGTAGAAAGCGTGGTAGAGTAGTGCTAGTAGGTGTGATTGGTTTAGATATTAGTAGAGCTGATTTTTATGAAAAGGAAATATCATTTCAGGTTTCTTGTTCTTATGGTCCTGGAAGATATGACGAGCAGTACGAACAAAAAGGGAATGACTATCCTATCGGTTTTGTACGATGGACTGAAAAACGAAATTTTGAAGCCATTCTTAATGCCTTATCAAATGGGAGTTTAGATGTAAAACCCTTAATTACAGAGCGGATTTCTTTAAAGGATTATAATACCATTTATGGTGATATGGGCAATTCTAAGAGTATTGCTTCTATTTTGGTATATGATCAAACAGAAACTCCAGTAACAACCGTAAAAGTAACGGAGAAGTCTTTTAAAGGTCAAAAAGGTGTGGTTGGAATTATTGGAGCAGGTAATTTTACCAGCTCAACTCTAATGCCGCAATTAAAAAAGTTAAATGCCAATGTCAAGTATATTGCCAGTTCTGGAGGATTGTCTTCAACTACAATGGCAAAAAGATACGGCGTTGCCAATTCTACTTCTGATTATCAAGAAATTTTAAAAGATAGCGAGACTGATTTGGTAATGATTACCACAAAGCATAACTCACATGCCAAATTTGTAATAGAGACCTTAAAAGCAGGTAAAAGTGTATTTGTAGAAAAACCATTGGCTTTAAATCAAGATGAATTAACTGAAATTATTGAAGTGTATAATAAGAGTAACGTCTCACTTTCAGTTGGATTTAACCGTCGTTTTGCCCCATTGGCACAACAAATGAAAAAATTATTGGGTAATGATAATACACCAAAAAATATAATTGCGACCATGAATGCTGGTTATATACCGAAAGAGGTTTGGGTACATGATATGGAAGTAGGTGGAGGCCGTATTATTGGTGAAGCGTGTCATTATATAGATCTATGTACGTATTTTGCAGATAGTAAAGTAGTAGCAGTATGTATGAATGCTATGGGAACCAATCCTGATGAAAGTACAGATAATGCTTCTATTTTATTAAAATATGAAAATGGTACCAATGCCGTAGTGAATTACTTTGCCAACGGTAGTAAAGGATATTCTAAAGAGCGATTGGAAGTGTACTCACAAGAACGTACTCTAATAATGGACAACTGGCGTAGGTTAAAAACCTATGGTTTTAAGGGTGGTAACAGTAAATCAAAACAAGACAAAGGACATCACAATCAATTCGAAGCGTTAATCAATCAACAAAAAAATGGTGGAGCACCAATTATTCCTTTTGATGTGATTGTAAATACAACCAAAGCATCTTTTGCAGCTATTGAAAGTTTAAAAGAAGGCAAGTGGATTGAGATATAGAATTAAGTTTTAGTACAACGTCATTGCGAGGAGAGACGAAGGAACGACGTGGCAATCTTAAGGAAGTAAACGAAAGGTCTTAAATTAATTAGTAATGGTGGTGATCGAGGTCGATTGAAGTATAGTGTTAAGTTTTAGTACAACGTCATGCGTGGAGAGACGAAGGAATGACGTGGCAATCTCATTAAAATCATGAAACAAGGTACTGTTTACTTTATGACTAATAAGACGAATACGGTATTGTATATAGGCGTAACATCCGATTTGGTGAAAAGAGTAGTTCAACATAAGACTAAGTTTTATAAAGGATTTACATCAAAATATAATTGTAACAAATTAGTGTATTTTGAAATTTTTTCAAGTATAACTGAGGCAATAGTAAGAGAAAAACAATTAAAAAAAGGAAGTAGAGAGCGAAAGAATACATTGGTTAATGAATTGAATCCAAAATGGGATGATTTATCAATAGGCTGGTTGTAAGAACCGAACGAAAGATTACCTCGGTTCACTTTATTAGGCTCGTAATGACCAATAATAAAACAATAAACAATAATACATGAAACTAGACATTATAGCAGGAGCAAGACCCAATTTTATGAAGATAGCTCCAATTATTGAGGCATTAGAAAAAGTAAAAGACAACATTCAATACCGATTAATTCATACAGGACAGCATTATGATAAAAAAATGTCAGGTAGCTTTTTTGAAGAATTAGGTATCCCTGATCCTGATGTAAATTTAGAAGTGGGGTCTGGTACTCAAGCCGAACAAACAGCAAGAATAATGGAACGATATGAAGCTTTATTATTAAAAGATATGGCTGATTATTGTTTGGTTGTAGGTGATGTTACTTCTACGATGGCGTGTTCTATTGCCGCAAAAAAATTAGGGGTATACGTAATACATGTAGAAGGAGGAATACGTTCTAATGATATTACCATGCCAGAGGAAATAAACAGAATGGTAACCGATTCTATTACAGATATATTCTATACTACGTCAGAAGTGGCCAATGAAAATTTACGTCAATTGGGGCATGACGAAAGTAAAATCAGATATGTAGGCAATACCATGATAGATACCTTATTGAAAAATATGCCTCGTTTAAAGCAACCTGCAGTATTTTCTGAATTAAACTTAAAAGAAAAGGGCTATTTTGTAATGACTTTACATAGACCTGCAAACGTTGACCAAGAACAAAAATTAAAGTCTTTAATTGACGAAATTGTAAAAGGAGCAAAAGGGATGCCTTTAGTTTTTCCAGTACACCCACGTACTGCTAAAATATTAGAACAAATTGGTATTCAGGCTGACAATTTACACATGATTGGGCCATTAGGGTATTTAGAATTTAATTATTTGGTAAAACATGCGTTTGCAGTAGTTACTGATTCTGGGGGTATTACAGAAGAAACCACGGTAATGAAGGTGCCTTGTATGACTTTACGTGATAATACCGAGCGTCCAGAAACGATTACTATTGGCACGAATGAATTGGTTGGTACAGATCCTAAAAATGTGGCTCCATATATGGAAAAATTGCATAAAGGAGAATGGAAAGTCGGTGAAATTCCTCATTTATGGGATGGTAACACCGCAAGCCGTATTGTTGCAGATTTGATGGCAATAGAAAGGGCTTAGCCACGGTGTACATATACATTTTCACTATGATTACAAACTAATAGAAATAATAAATACATTATTTCTACTGTAAATCGTCGGCGTACTTACCGATGTTTTATGAGTGGTTGAAATTATTTGTAATCATAGATTGTATTGAGATTAATAAGTGTTTTAGGTCTAATTTGACTTTTAGATAATAAGGAACTAAAACACTATTTTTTTTCGTAAATTTGTATTTAAACCACTACTATTACGTGAATCTTACCAAACTTAAATTAATCTACAATACTGTAAAGCATTTACGTTTTAAACAGATTTACTTCAGACTTTTTTATGCTGTAAGAAATAAATTCTTTAAAAGAACGTATTCTAAGAATTTGCCAACAGGTGTAAAATCGATAAATTGGGAGAATAAAGTATTGTATTCAGAATCTTATTTAGGTGAAGAAAGGTTTAATTTTCTAAATATAGAACATGATTTTCAATCACAAATTAATTGGAATTATAATGATTATGGCAAATTATGGACGTATAATCTAAATTACTTCGATTTTCTAAATCAAGAAAATTTCGTTAGGGAACAGGGGATCGCTCTGATAGAAGATTATATCAAACAAGATGTTGAGTTAAAAGATGGTAAAGATCCGTATCCCATATCTTTACGAACTATTAATTGGATTAAATTCTTATCTCAAAATAAAATTTCGAATCAAAAAATTAATCAAACTTTATACAATCATTTTCAAATTTTACTTCATAATTTGGAGTTTCATATATTAGGAAATCACTTATTAGAAAATGCATTTGCCCTATTTTTTGGAGGTATTTATTTTAATGATAAAAAATTATCATCAACCGCATCAAAATTATTAAAACAAGAATTAAATGAGCAGCTATTGGAGGATGGTGCCCATTTTGAACTTTCACCTATGTATCATAAAATTTTGTTGCATCGGTTATTAGATTGTATTTATTTAGCACATCAAAATAAAAAAAGTGTAAGCTCAGAATTTATAGTGCTTTTAGAGGCTAAGGCAATCAAAATGTTGTCATGGTTACAAACGGTAACATTTAATAATGGTAGCATACCTATGGTTAATGATAGTGCTTATAAAATTGCATTGAGCTCAGCACAATTATTTACATATGCAAAGCAATTAAATTTAAAATGGAGTGTAACTGAATTAAGAGATAGTGGATATCGTAAATTTTCTAATGAAACTTTAGAAGTTTTTATGGATGTTGGAAAATTAGCAGTTGATTATCAACCAGGTCATGCCCATGCAGATACATTCAGTTTTGTATATCATTCTAAAAATAACTCTATTATTGTTGACCCTGCCGTATCTACATACGAAATAAATAAAATACGAGAACGCGAACGTTCTACTGGCTATCATAACACAGTAACTGTACATCAACAAAATTCTTCACAGGTTTGGTCAGGATTTAGAGTTGCAAAACGAGCCAACGTAAAGTTAGAGTTAGATACACCAACAAAAATTATAGCATCTCATAATGGTTATAAAGGGTGTACACATACCAGAACATTCAATTTAGACAATGATATTCTAAATATTCATGATAAAATAGAACCAGATGAAAATGGGGAAGCACATTTTCATTTTCATCCTGACTGTAGTGTTCAACTGATTGAAGATGAAAAATTAATAGTTAACAATATAGAAATGACTTTTTTTGACTATAATCAACTAAAAATTGAAGACTATCATTTTGCCAACGGATTTAATACCACTATCATTGCAAAAAAAGTTGTTGTTTTATTTACAGAAAAAGTAAGAACCGAAATTAAAGTAATTTCATAATGAGAATCATCTATTTTTATCAATATTTTACAACACCAAAAGGGTCTTATGGAACACGTGTTTATGAGTTTACAAAAGAATGGGTAGAGCAGGGGCATGAAGTTATTGTGGTGACAAGTGTTTACGCAAAATCAGATATAAATGCAACTAAGTTTATAGAAAACCAAACTATTGATGGTATTGAACTTAAAATTATCAATGTAAAGATTGATAATAAACAGTCTTTTTTAAAACGTATTTACACCTTTTTAGTGTATAGTTTTTTCTCTATTTATTATGCTTTTACCTTAAAGGGTGACATTGTTATTGCGAGTTCAGGTCCTATAACGGTTGGTATACCTGGACTAGTTGCTAATATTTTTAGAAGAAAAAAGTTTGTTTTTGAAGTAAGAGATTTATGGCCTGAGGGCCCCATTGAATTGGGAGTTTTAAAGAATAAGATTATTCAAAAAATGTCTTATGCTTTTGAGAAATGGTGTTATAAAAGGTCCAGTTTGGTAGTAGCATTATCACCTGGAATGCAACAAAATATCCTCGATAGATTTCCTGAAACAAATGTAATCTCCGTTACTAATTCGGCCAATATAGATTTGTTTTCTTCACCTAAAAAAGAAATTGCTCTTCCTGAGTTAAGAGATAAGAAATTTGCGATTTATACGGGTAATATAGGAATGGTTAATAATTCTGAATTGTTATATAGAGCCGCACTTAAGTTAATTCAATTGAATAGAAGTGATATTCACATTGTATTAATTGGTGATGGTCAATTAAAAGAAGCTTTAAAGAAAAAGTCAGAAACGATTTCAAATATTCATTTTTTAGATTTAATGCCGAAAAATGACTTGGTAAATTATGTAAAAAATGCATTTGTATCGCTAATACCTTTAAATAATACACCTATGCTAGCTACATCTTCACCCAATAAGTTATTTGAAAGTATGGCGGCTTCCGTACCCGTAATTCAATCTACGTTTGGTTGGATAAAAGAGATGTTAGAAAAAACCAATTCCGGTTTTACAGTAAGTGCCACCGACGAAGATGAATTGGTTAAAAAATTAATTTATTTAGCAGATAACGAGGATGTTGTTCTTAAGATGGGAGGAAATGCTCATGAATATGCCAAAGCCAATTTTGATAAAGATTTGTTGGCTCAAAAAATGCTTAACGGAATAGAAGAAGTCTATAAAAGAAAATAATTAGATGTTGTTAACCTACACTATAGTTTTTATAATCCTTTTTGTACTTGCTTTTATATATTTGAAAGTAGCTGATCATTTTAATATAATAGATAAGCCCAATCAAAGAAGCTCGCATGTAGAGCCAACCATCAGAGGTGGAGGTATAATCTTTTATTTGGCTATTGTTATCTTTTATATTACGTCTAATTTTGAATACACCCCATTTTTCTTGGCTGTTTCGCTAATTGCAGCAGTTAGCTTTATTGACGATTTAATTATGCTAAGTCCCAAGATAAGGCTCATCGCTCATTTTAGCACAGCTTTTTTGTTGATTTGGCAACTTGGTTTACTTACAAGTCCTTTTTGGTTATTAATTTTAATACCCATAGTTATAGTTGGTTTTTTCAACCTATATAATTTTATGGATGGTTTAAATGGAATGACGGGCTTATATTCTATTATTGTTCTAAGCGGATTTTTATGGATTAATATAAAAGAAGAAATTGTAGCTAATAATTTAATTGTATTCGTTTTATTAAGCTTAGTGGTCTTCGGATTTTTAAATTTCAGAAAAAAAGCAAAATGGTTTGCGGGTGATATTGGTAGTATGACCTTAGCTACATTAATATTTTTTCTTGGAGCTAAGTTTATGATTGCCTTAAATGCACCCATTATTATTTTAATAATTGTGATTTATGGCATTGATGCCAGTTTTACTATTTTTTTAAGAATGTCTAGAAAAGAAAAAATTTCAGAAGCTCATCGTCACCATTTGTACCAAAAATTTGTCGATGTTTCAAAATGGAGTCATCTAAAGGTTTCTTCCTTTTATGCAATTCTACAGCTTTTAATAGTGATTGTAATTTTATATACTTATAAAACGAGTTGGACTATTCAATTTTCATTGATTGCATTTACAATAGGTACATTAGGAGCTGCATATTTTCTAGCAATTTCATATTATAAAAGAATAGAACATTAATTAAAAACTTTCACAATTAATTACGACCTTTTTAAAAAGGAAAAGTAATTTCAGATCTTTTATCTAACTTATTTAAACAGATTCAATTTTGTTTTAAGATTTTCTAAAACGAATTTTTATCTCAAAGGTTATGGGGAGAAGTGAGGGGGCTGTAGAGCTTAATGTTTGTGGGTTACATGCTTATCATTTATATCAAAAATCATGTGATATAAGAAAAATAAATTCTTTTAAGGCCCCCTTAATATATGTCATTATTAAACACTATTATTAATATGTTGATATATAGTACTTATAAATATTTTTTCATTATTTTGTATTACAAAAGAATAGATAAACAAATAGATTCTATAAAATTATTTCAATATAAAATGATAACTTTCAAATTTAAATAATTGAATGAACTACAGAATTCCATTATCACCATCACATTTTTCAGGTCAAGAGCAAAAATATATTGATAAAGCTTTTGCTGAGAATATGATTTCATCGTCATATGGATCTAATATAACCGATTTTGAATCCAAGATTTGTGAATATATAAATGTAAAAGCATGCACTGCTTTAACTTCAGGTACAGCTGCCATTCATTTAGCTTTAATATTGTTGGGTATAAAAGAAGGTGATGAAGTAATCTGCTCAACATTTACCTTTTCAGCTACCGTAAATCCGATTCTATATTTAAAGGCTACTCCGATTTTTGTTGATTCTGAAAATGTAACATGGAATATGTGTCCTCATTTGCTAGAGACCTCTATTTTAGACAGAATGAACAAGGGTAAAAAACCGAAAGCTATAGTGTTAGTTCACTTGTATGGAATGCCTTCTAAAATGGATGAGATAATGATGATATCCAGAAAATACAATATTCCTGTAATTGAAGATGCAGCTGAAGCTATTGGGTCTACTTATAAAGGATTAAAATTGGGTAGTTTAGGAGACATTGGCATTTTTTCCTTTAATGGAAATAAAATCATTACAACTTCAGGTGGTGGTGCCTTAGTCTCTAACAATTCAGCATATTGTGATAAAGCACTTTTCTTGGCAACCCAAGCACGAGACGAAGCACCGCATTACCAACATTCTCAAATAGGATATAACTATCGAATGACAAATATTTCTGCAGGAATTGGAGTTGGTCAAATGGAAATGTTAAATTTAAGAGTCAAAGCAAGAAGAAAAAACTTTTATTTTTATAAAAAAGAATTAGCTACTGTAAAAGAAATATATTTTATAGACGAGCCACAAGGTTTTTTTTCTAATAGATGGCTTACTACATTATTAACAGATAGTTTTGAGTATAGAGAAAAACTTAGAATTAGATTAAAAGATAATAGTATAGAATCAAGACCGCTTTGGAAACCAATGCATTTACAACCCGTTTTTAGTGATTTCCCAAATTATTTAAATGGTAATTCAGAGAATTTTTTCGAAAGAGGGCTTTGTTTACCAAGTGGTTCTAATCTAACACAAGATAATATGCAAGAAATTGTAGATTTAATTAAATCATATTAGAATCTTAATTATTACGGCAAGATTCACGACCTTTGTGAAAAGAAAAAGTAATATCAGACGCTGAATCTGATTCAATATCAATAAAATTTAAAAATGTTAAAATCATTTTTTCTAAAAGGTGCAAATACGGCAGTCTCCCGGTGGGTAGTGCTTTTAATTGATGTGTCCATTGTTTTACAAATGTTTTTTCTATCCTATTTGATAAGATTTAACTTTGTACTTAATTTTGAAAATCAACACTTTATTTTTCAAATACCAGTTATTGCAACGGTCGCGTTAATTAGTTTTTTGATAGTAGGGTCCTATAAAGGAACTATTAGACATACGGGCATTAGAGATGCTATTAATATTTTTTATGGTGTAACGATACTGTTAATAATAATGGTGCTTATTATTTTAATACATCGAGAATTTGGTATATTAGATAGATTTGCCCCCCCATTGTCAGTTGTTATACCACATTTTTTATTAAATTTGATTGTACTTATTGCTAGTAGGTTTGTGTTTAAAGGATTGGTAAGCAGAATAGTAACGGATTATAAACCCTCTAAAAATATATTAATTTATGGAGCTGGTGATTCAGGAATGCTAACCTATGCGGCTATTATTAATGATTTAAATAATAATGCAAACATTGTCGGGTTTATTGACGATGATAAAAAGAAAAAAGGGAAGAAATACAATCGAGTTAAGGTATATTCATCTGAACAAATTACGAAAGAGATTATAGAAGACCTTAATATTAAGGAAATTATTGTTTCTATACATAATATTAAACCTTTTGTGCTATTTGAAATTGTAGATAAATTGATTCCTTTACCGGTTAAGGTAAAAGTAGTGCCACCGGTGGACCAGTGGATAGATGGTGATTTGAATGTAGGACAACTTACAGAGGTTAAAATTGAAGATTTATTAAATAGAACACCAATAAAAATTAACAACCCTATTCTACAAAAAGAATTAGATGGTAAAGTTATTTTAATTACAGGAGCAGCCGGTTCTATTGGTAGTGAAATTGCTCATCAAGTAGGCAATTATAAATACAAACAACTCATTTTATTAGATCAGGCTGAATCTGATTTGTACAATGTGCAACAAAGTTTTCATAGAAAGAAATTTAAAAACTTTGCTGTTGAAGTCGCTGATATTAGCAACACAAAACGGATGGCGTCTATTTTTAGCAACTATAAAATTGATATTATTTTTCATGCTGCTGCCTATAAGCACGTTCCGTTGATGGAAGATAATCCTTACGAAGCCGTACGGGTTAATGTTTTTGGAACACGCACAGTGATGGATTTAGCTTCAAAAAATCGTGTAGAGAAGTTTGTTATGGTTTCAACAGATAAAGCCGTAAACCCTACAAACGTAATGGGTGCTACTAAACGTGTTGCTGAAGTCTATGCCAATTGCCTTAATAATGAAGGGAGAACAAAATTTATTACGACACGTTTTGGAAATGTGTTAGGTTCTAACGGATCTGTAATTCCTTTATTTAAAAAGCAAATTGCTGAAGGTGGACCTATTCAAGTAACGCATAAAGAAATTACAAGATACTTTATGACCATTAGCGAAGCTTGTAGTTTGGTATTAGAAGCTGGCGTAATGGGAAAAGGTGGGGAGATTTATGTCTTCGATATGGGAGAATCGGTTAAGATTTTTGATTTGGCTAAAAAGATGATCCACTTATCAGGGTTGAAATATCCTGATGATATAGATATCAAAATTATTGGTTTACGTCCAGGAGAGAAGTTATACGAAGAACTATTGAGTAATGAAGAAAATACAGTACCGACGTACAATGAAAAAATCATGATTGCCAAGGTAGACCCTGTGGATTACAAAGTAATGAAAAATAAAATTATCGAATTATCCAAATTGGATAATATGGATAAATTTGAAATCGTTACTAAAATGAAAAGTATAGTTACAGAATACATTTCAAACAATTCTGAATATGAAAGCTTAGATGTTAAAGTATCTACTGAAGAAAGTAATCAGACTTCTTCCAAAGTTCGTAATCTTCATTAAGTAGTATCACCAATAATTAAATTTTGACGTACTAAGCACAACTTAACAGTCTTTATTTTTACCTGTCATTCAGCCTGTACTGAACTCGTTTCAGTACTAGCAATACCTGTACTTCTGTCATTCAGAGCGGAATACAATGGAGCGATGAATCTTTCAAATAGGAGTTAGAATTAAGCAGATGCCTGTCCCTCCCGAATTCTCCGGATAGGAAAATACAATGACAGTTTTGAACAATGACTTTACCCCCTCCGCCCGCATTTAAGAACAAATAATTGCACGTCACTTCGAGTGTTTTGTTAGAAGCGAGAGCTGAAAAGAAAATGTATCGAGAAGATATTAACTGAATTTCTGTACGAACAATGACTTTAACCCCTCCGCCCTTTATAATCATTGCAATAAATCTATTTTAGTCAAGGTACTTCCCCTTATAATAAAGATGAGGATTAAAACTATCTAAATATAATAGGAAATAAACAAATTTACTGAGGGGAATTTTAGTACTTGAGTTGTTATAAATATGAAGGTGTAATTCTTTAACTCCTTTAAAAACTGAATTCAACCAACGAATTATAAACTAAAAAATTAAATTATGAAACAATTAAAGTTAATCACAACCGGGTTAAAATATTTAATGTTTGTCCCATTGTTAATGTTTATCAATTGTGATAATTCTGAAGAAATGAATCAATCAGATAAAAATATGGTTCAAGGTGACGCTAATGTTTTAAGGCTTATGGTTGCTGCAGTTAGTGGTGGATCAGATGCTACTATTACCAAAAGTAGCACAACTTATACTACATCAGATTCTCAATGTACTATGTTTCAATACCCAATCAGCTTTTTATTAAATGTTGAAGATCCTCAAGAAAAAGTTATCAATAGTGATGAAGAATTGACCACATTTATTAACTCCTTAACATCCTTAAATTATGTTGGTTTTTATTTTCCAATAACTCTTACAGATTATGAGGGTAATAAAACTCAATTAGATAATCTTGATGATCTTGAAGGTACACTTGAATTGGCTGTTGAAGTTTGTAGCGGAGCAGATGATAATTCAGATTCTGATTCAGACAATAGTTCTGATACTGATACGGATGTAAATCAAGATGATAATGATGGATCTGATAATGGTTATACTTGGTGTGATAAAAATCAAAAGAAAGTTAGTGTATGCCACAATGGAAATAATATTTGTATCAGCGTAAATGCTCTATATCAACATTTAAGCCAACACAGTGACTGTTACTTAGGTCCTTGCGACTAATAAATAATAATTAACATATAAAAAGAAAAGCACTACATTAAGAGTAGTGCTTTTTTTATGATTATTGTCTAGGTCTATACTATCTCTAATAAAATTTAAGAATATTATAAACTTTCTGAATCTAACATTATGATTTTAAATGATAACGACTTGCTAACTAAAGCAAGCTAGTATTATTGCTGCTTTTTAACAACATAATAGATGAAGATATATCGTACAGCCAATAAAATTAATAAAGGAATTATAGCCATAGCAAATATCTGAAATTGTAGAATCCATAATACTACTGTTAAAGCCAAAAGTACTAGTACTAAAAGTATATACTTTTTAACCCAATTTGGAATCTCCTTTTTTAACAAAACAAAGGCAACAAATATATTAGGCATAAATGCCCATAAAAAATTATAGTTATCTTTAGTTGCTGAATGGTCAGTTGCAAACCATAGTAATAATACGACAACACCTATGAGTCCCGTGACAAAAAACAGGGTAAAATCTAATACTTTACTACGTTTTTGCTTCTTATGATCATGATAGGTAATCCAAATAACCAATAATGCAATTAAAGAGAATACTATTGTAGGTGTAAAATATTTAAACCCATTAGTTTCCTTATCTTTTGCTTTAAATAAAACGTTAGTTTTCTTAACAATTGGTTGACCATTAATAGTGCTTTCCGCATACGTATTGTAAATATTATCAGGTAAAAAAAGATAATCTTTAGGTGTGGCCTTTTTATCAATTATAGAACCTAAGGCTAAATCAATTCCAAAAGTACCCCACGGATGTTTTTTTTGAGCGTACTGGTGGATTAAGCTACGTAAGGTTTCGTCCTTGCCTTCTATAAAGTTAGTCTGAAACACCACTTTTTCTTGAAGTACATTTTGAGCCACATCTTTTAATCGTGTGGCACAATTATCATAAAAGAAATCATATAAATAGGATTTATTCTCAGGTTTTGCATTGTTTTGTAAAAAATCAAAAAATGCTTGTTTTTCTGATAGTGATAAATTTAAAACCTGCTCTCTAATAGTTCTGTTTTCTTCCGTATAACTTCTGTAAAAATATGAAAATGGATATGCCGCGAGATCATATAATAATTTCCCTTGAGCAAATTTTCCATAAAAATTTGGAGTATTGTAATCGAATATACCATAATTAAAAGCAAGATCCATTCTTAGTACTTTGTCTCTAACTCTAAAAGCACTATGTCCAAAAGTATCGTAAAGATTATGACCTGGGTCAACTGTTATCACACTTATTTCAGCTTGGTCAGATAAGGTGATCTGTTGAGAAAAACCATTAACGATAAATAGCAAGAATAAAATAAAAATAATACTTCTTTTCACTTTGTTTGTTTTTTAAAAATTTCAAAATTGACATTGTTTGAAATTTGTTCTTTGTTTTTTGGAATTTATTTAAATTATGTAATTTCTATTTACCACTAACGAAAATAACTCACGTCAACTTTTAACGAAAATACATTCGAAAATAATGTACCACTGGCACCGCCAATATTTGTTAAGGCATAATCAATAGAAATGCCTTTATAATTAAATCCAACTCCAAAATTAGGCTCTAGCGTTAATGATTCACTATTATCAAAATCTGTTTGGTTTTGTAAATTATTAATACCACCTCTTAAATAGACGCGACCAATATAATCTAGCTGAAATCCAAACGCAGGACTCACACTCACAAACGAGCTTGAAATAACATCATTTGTTTGTGCAAAACGCATGTTTAAATCAAGTGCTGTTATCAGATTGAAATCACGTGAAATGGTAAATTTTCTGGCAATACCTAATTGTGCTTTCGGTTTGGTGAGTTCTATTTTTTCTGGGGTAACTGTTGGGATAATTTCATCATCATTATCTGGGTTACCGTCGTTTAATATACTTTCATTGAGATTGTTGTAAATATCAATAATGTTATTGAGTTCGTCATCGTCAAAAGACCAAGCATTAAATGTAGTAGTGATATCTCGTAACATTAATCCGAATTGCCAATTATTACGTTTAAATTGAAGTCCGGCATCTAAACCAAATCCAATAGAAGAAGCAAAACCACCAATATTCCGTCTTACTATCTTAGCATTTACACCAACATTTAAATCCTTTACAATTAACTTTTTAGCATAGGCTACGTTTACAGCCCAATCAGCAGCAGAAAAAAGACTCACACGATCATAATTTATTTGACCATCTTGAATCAGTTGTGTTGTATTTAAAATATCATCAACACCAAAACGCATTACCGCCACTGCGATGGTACTTTCATCATTAATAGGTTTTGCAAAACCTATATAATCATAATTGGCAATACCTTGAAAATATTCGGCATGCATTAATGAGCCCTGATAATCTTTTAAACCAACTAAACCGGCTGGATTCCAATAAATGGAATTTACATCATTACTAGACGCCGTTACCGCTTTACCCATACCAAACGCAGCTGCATCTACACCAATGCTTAAAAACTCATTAGAAAAATTCCGAATGGTTTGTCCGTAGGTACATTGGGCTATTAGCAGTATGATTATTGTTATTTTATTCAAAGTTCAAAGTTTCAGGTTTTAAAATTCAAAAATCGTTAATCATCATTCGTTACTCGTTAATCCTTTAGGGTACTTCCTTCTTCAATCTTCTTCAATCTTTTTCAATTCTTAACTCACAACTCTGAACTCATAACTATCCTGCCATCTTTCATCTCCAGTTTTCTATCAGCCATGTTGGCTAATTCTGTATTGTGTGTTACAATAACGAACGTTTGATTAAACTCATCACGTAAACTAAAAAATAATTCATGTAAATTTTTAGCAGAGGCGGTGTCTAAATTCCCACTAGGTTCATCGGCAAAAATAACTTTAGGATTATTAATTAAGGCTCTTGCAACAGCAACTCGCTGTTGTTCGCCACCAGAAAGTTCATTTGGTTTATGATCAACTCGATGTGATAAACCTAAGAAATCTAATATTTTTTTGGCTGCTATTTCTACTTCTTTTTTTGGCTTCTTAGCTATATATGCAGGAATACAGACATTCTCTAATGCCGTAAACTCAGGTAACAATTGATGGAATTGAAAAATAAAACCTATATGTTCATTCCTGAATTTTGATAATCCTCTGTCGTTTAAATTTAAAACGTCTTGCCCATTTAATTCAAGTTTTGATTTTATAGAATTGTTTAGCCCTTTTGTAGAAGGCTTATCAAGTGTACCTAAAATCTGTAATAATGTTGTTTTTCCAGCCCCAGAAGGCCCAACAATAGCAACAATTTCCCCCTGTTTTATATGAAGATCAACACCTTTTAAAACTTCTAAATCGCCGTAATATTTATGAATGTTTTTTGCAATTATCATAGATCAAAATTCTAAGCGTAAAACTACATAATAATTATTTATTTTTTAGTGTTAATGTTTAGAGAGATATGCTATGATAACGTCTTGTAGATTACAATGAACTATTCCACTTATCAATTGCTCTTATCATTGCAAGAAGTACAACAGAACTCACATTTAAAAACTGTATTTTATATGAAAAGGAACTAGAGTTTGATTTTTGGAATGTAAATGGAATGTGGTGCTAGATATTTATCTTCTCTGTTTTCAATCAAAGCCATGTTTTCATCTTATTATAGTCTAAGAAATAAATAAATTTTAAAGAAAAGTTATTTACAATTGATTCGTCAAAGAGATTGTCTAAGTTTTTACCAAAATTAAGATCTGACATATCATCCTTATTAAATATGTTATTTCGGTATAAAGCTACTAATTGACTGCCAGGGGCAAATTCCCAAGAGTAATTCAAATCTAAATTCCATATGTTGTAATTAATATTATGGCTCGCCACATAGGCATTGGTATCTAAAGTACCCGCGTTATTTAATGCATAAAAGTTTTGATCATAGGTAACTGGAGACCAATAATGTCTAAAAGAAAGTGACAACGAAGATTTTACAGTAAAGCTATATTTACCAGATAATGAGTTTGTCACGGTCTTTACATCACGGTTTCCAAAGATAATAGACGCGTCGTCTAATTGATTTACCCATCCATTTTCATTTTTCAGCATGGAATACTGAAAATCATAAATAATTTGAAATTTATTGGTAAATCGGAACCGTGGTGATAGATTAACACTAATAAAATTTTCAGTGCTACTGTATCTTTTCCCGTATGTTACGCGTATGTCATAGGCAAACTTTTTTCTATAATCAGTAGAAATCCATCCTCCTAATTCTAAAATACCTTTTTGTTTAAAATAACGCCCATTTACTCTAGGTTCAAAATAATCATATAGATTTCCAATATTTGTTTCCATGTTTCCTCCAAATGCAAACCTATTTTTGGTGATAAAAAAAGCATCTAACTCAAACTCATTATCTGTATATGAATTGGGACTATTCAAATAGTCAATACTTGATTCAAAAGAAATGCGATAATCATTAAAGTGTTTGGAAGGTTCAAATATTTGATATGAAATTTCTCCAAAATAAGATGAACGATTATTTCTATTGATGAATCCTAAATCTTTGATGTCATAAGTATCATTATTTCTGTAGTGGCCTACACTATATTGTACATTCCCATATGTTTTTGACAACTCTAAAAATCCAGAAAATCCATCAGAAATTTCTCCATTTTCCTTAACATTACTCATTTTAAAGTTTCCTTTAATATTATATTGATTTTTTTTATCTGATATATCATAAAGGAGTCCCGTTACATTCGCATCTCTAAAACTACCATTTCTAGTCACGTTTGTATTTACTAAAGTTACGGATGAGTTTTTATTAAACTGTTGATCTAAAACCAATACATTATAATTCGCTAATGATTCCGTTACAACATTTCTTTTTTCATCTGTTTCTGTATTGGTAATCGTGGCTGTAGTCTTTTCTGTAATCGCATTAAAAATTCCAATACCCAATCCTTTTTTTGTACGACCAGACAATTTAATAGCATTTAGCATATTTACCTTGTCGGGATTGTTAGTAACTTCTTCATTAAGTGCTAGATCAGCTTCGGCAGAATTTCGGTCAACCGGACGGTTTCCAATTCTCCGAGAATAAAATAGATTTCCTTTGCTAAACAGTTCGGTACCTTCTGTGAAAAAAGCTCGTTGCTCATCATACTGAAGTTCAAAAGGTCCTAAGTTTAATTCTAAATCGTCAAAAGCGGTCTGGCCAAAATCAGGAATCAATGTTGCATCTAACGTGAAACTTTCATTGACACCATATTTTATATCTAGTCCTATATTTTGATCAAACTCAGAGCTACCATCAAAAGTTGTAAGTGAAACGGAAGCATAAGGTGAAAAACTCAATCGAGTAGGGGCTTCAATGTTTTTTATGCCTGTTAATAATCCGGAATACTGTGTAACTTCTCCTTTACTTTTATCTATATAATTCCAAACATATTTTTCATTGATATAGTGAATTCTTCTAAAAAAATTTATCCCCCAAGTTTCAACATTAGTTGAAAAACGCAAAGCAGAATAAGGTATTTTAATTTCAACCACCCAACTGTCTTTATTAAACTTGACTTTACTGTACCAAACCGCATTCCATGTAAAATCTTCATCACCATTGGCTACTTTAGCATCCCCTTGAGCCCCGGTACTTTGAACCACAAATTCAGTATCATTCTGACCATCATTATTAGGATTGATAGAAATAAGGAAAAAATCTGTATTACCAAATTGATCTCTATTACCAAATTCCATCGGTACTTTATCGGGAGTATCGTCATAAAGTGTTGCACCAAAATAGATAGCTTCATCGTCATAAGCCACTCTAACAGTGGTTTTTTTATTGTTTCTTTCAGCTCCACCATCTCCAGGTTCAAACATAACAAAATCGTTGGCAAGGTCTGTGTTTTGCCAAAAAGGCTCGTCTAAAACACCGTCAATTACAGGAGAGGCATTAATTTTTAATATTTCAATTTCTTTAGGAACAGCTTGGGAAAAGCAAATGTTATAAACGAATAGGAGTAAAATGAATGGGTAAAATTTCATTTAGTGTATTTGAATAGTTAGTGATTATTAAAGAGTTTACAAAACCTTACATAATCTTAAAGAGCAATTATTTGGTGAAAATAGCAATTAATTTTAAAAGTTAACTGAATTAACAAATGGTTTATTATTTTTGTAGTACTTATTCACAAAATTTAAAGAATGAACTTACACGAATATCAAGGAAAAGAAATATTAAATAGTTTTGGTGTTAGAATCCAAAGAGGTCGAGTAGCTCACAGTCATAAAGAAGCTGTGGAAGTAGCTAAACAAATTGCTGCAGAAACTGGTACTGGATGGTGGGTAATTAAAGCTCAAATACATGCAGGTGGTAGAGGTAAAGGTGGTGGTGTTAAATTGGCTAAGAACTTAGCTGAAGTTGATTCTATCTCTCAAGATATTATTGGAATGATGTTAAAAACGCCTCAAACTCCTCCACAAGGAAAAAAGGTAAGTCAAGTACTTATTGCAGAGGATGTTTATTATCCAGGTGAGCATGAGCCAGAAGAGTATTATATGTCGGTACTTTTAAACCGTGAAACAAGTAGAAATATGATTATGTATTCTACAGAAGGTGGTATGGATATTGAGACTGTTGCGGAAGAAACCCCTCATTTAATTTTTACAGAGGAGATTGACCCAACGGTTGGACTGTTACCTTTTCAAGCTCGTAAAATTGCTTTTAATTTTGGTTTATCAGGCGTAGCATTAAAAGAAATGGTGAAATTTGTTACAGCTTTATATAAAGCTTATGTAGAATCAGATGCTTCGCTTTTTGAAATAAACCCAGTATTAAAAACATCAGATGATAAAATTATGGCTGTTGATGCCAAAGTATCTATAGATGATAATGCTTTGTTTAGACGTAAGGAATATGCAGAAATGCGTGATTTACGCGAAGAGAACCCAATTGAAGTAGAAGCAAGGGCTGCTGGATTAAATTATGTAGATCTTGATGGAAATGTGGGCTGTATGGTAAACGGAGCAGGTTTAGCAATGGGAACTATGGACTTGATTAAACAAGCTGGTGGTGAACCTGCTAACTTCTTAGATGTTGGTGGTACTGCTGATGCTAAACGTGTTGAAACGGCTTTTAGAATAATCTTAAAAGATTCAAACGTAAAAGCTATTTTAGTAAATATTTTTGGTGGTATTGTTCGTTGCGATAGAGTAGCACAAGGTGTTGTAGATGCTTATACGAATATGGGTGATGCTATTAATGTACCCATTATAGTTCGTTTACAAGGAACAAATGCAAAAGAAGCTAAAGAGCTAATTGATAACAGTGGCATGGAAATTATTTCTGCTACTGAGTTTAAAGAAGCTGCTGATAAAGTGCAAGAAGTGCTTGCTAAATAATATAATAGAATTATTGACACATATGAAACCGATATTACATTCAAGAATAATAATTTTTTGCATGCTTTTATCGGTTTTTTCCGTTTCAGCACAGGATAAACTTACCTATGCAAACCCTTCAGATGTTGGTTTAGACTCCACATACATATATCATAATGTTGATTCTATTATGACCTTAGGAATTCAAAATCGTGCCTTTCCAGGAGCTCAAGTTTTAGTAGCCAAAGACAGTAAAATTATTTTTCATAAGGCCTACGGTTTTCAAACTTATGATTCGGTGCAGCAAGTCGGATTAAATGATATTTATGATTTAGCATCGGTGACTAAAATTACTGCAGCATTACCAGCAATAATGAAATTAGTTGATGAAGGTAAACTAGGTTTAGACAAGCCTTTTAGTGACTATTGGAAACCATGGAAGCATGTTAAAAATAAAAAAGACCTAACCTTACGCGAAATATTAGCTCATCAAGCTGGACTACAACCTTATATTGTTTTTTTAAGTAAAGTATTTAAGAAAAATGGTGAGATCAAAAAACGTTTTGTAAAACGAAAAGCAAAGCGGGGATATACCAATCAAGCCTATAATGGTTTGTTTATTAAAAACAGATTTAATAGAAAAATGTACCGAATTGCAAATCGGTCAAAAGTTTCTGCTATCAAAAAATATAAATATTCTGGCTTAACATTTTTAATGTATCCCGAATTGGTAAAACAAATAACGGGTAAACCATTCGATACCTACCTACAAGAAACTTTTTACAAACCTTTAGGGGCTTCAACAATGGGATTTCTTCCTAAAACTAAGAATTTCACGAATTCTATTATCCCAACTGAAGTAGATTCTCTTTTTAGAAAAGAGTTGACTAGAGGATGGGTACATGATGAAAATGCGGCATTACTTGGTGGCATTTCAGGAAATGCAGGACTATTTGCTACGGCTACAGATTTAGCTAAAATAATGCAGATGTATATGAATTATGGAGTTTATGATGGTAAACGTTATTTTTCTGAAGCTACCGTAAAAGAATTTACAAAAATTCAATACCCAGAAAACGACAATAGAAGGGGCTTAGGATTTGACAAACCATCTATCGGTAATGATACTTTAGCTTTAAAAGATGCATATCCTGCACCAGAAGTAAGTGCTGAAAGTTTTGGGCATTCTGGTTTTACAGGTACTTTTATTTGGGCAGATCCCAAAGAGAAATTGGTTTATATTTTCTTGTCAAATAGAGTAAATCCGACAAGAAAAAGTAGAGGAATTTACACATACAATATTAGAAGTGCAATTCAAGAAGTCTTTTATAAAGCAAAGAAAGAGTAACTAAAAACGATAATTCAATTCTAGTAAGGCACTTCTTTGCAACACTGGAAAAACAACAAAACTTTCATCAGGATTCGCATTTATATACTCCTTAGTAGCTCCATTAGCACTTGCTCCAAAACTATTTGCACCATAGAAATTGGCAAGCCCTTTAGAATTAAAAAGATTTGAAACTAAAATATGAGCAGATAAGTGGGCACTTATTTGATACCCAGTACCCATATTAAATAAACTATAAGAATCAAGCTCAAAACCATTGGCTACGTTTCCAAAACGTTTGCCCATAAATTGCCATTTAATAAATGCCGAAATTTTATTTTTCTGATATTCACTACTCAAATTAGTCATCAACTTAGGCGTAAACGCTAAGGTATTACCAGAAAAATCTAACGTTTGATCGTCAGCAGTATCAACAGAACCTGCTGCATCATAGATTTTCCATTTTGTAGCTTTGGGATTTTGAATAACACCGTTAAAACGTAATGTAATATTTTGAATAGGTTCATAAACACTTTCCCATTCCAGGCCCATAGTTCTCGAGGTATTAAAGAGTATGGGAGTATAGAAAATACTATTATTATCTGAATCAAATTCAAAATTGGCAGTACCGATATTTGTCAACTCACTCCAGAATAGCGTGCTTGTAAATGAGAAGTTACTGTGGGTATATTTAACACCCATTTCAGCTTGATTAATTTTTTGAACTTCTCCTTTCTTATTGATGGGTACATTTGAAAAATTATTAAAGTAATAATTTAATTCAGGAGCTTTATTTCCCTGCGAAAATCTAAAGAATACCGATGATTTCGTATTCATTTTATAGTTAATACCTGCTGAAAAAGACAGATAATTATAGCTAAAATTGAAATGATCTTTTTCTCCAGTTGGGTTTAAAATACCATTATCATAAGCCGTATTGTTATTTCCGTCTAGACCACCATCTTGCATATTTGAGTTAAAACGATCTTTACTACCTTTATGATTTATGGACTCATAACGTAACCCCAAATCTAAATTAAAACCTTCTGATATATCCCAGTTATCATTCAAAAAAGTAGCTATTTGACTTACATTAGCTTTTGAGTTAACAAAAAACAATCCACCATAATTACTAATTCCATTGTCATCAGACAATTTGATTATTGGTTCATTGGGATTTTCAAGAGTTACTTGTAGCATTCTAGGATTGGGTTCATAAGTAACATACCCAAAACTACCTTGGTTAAAAAATGAGTTATCAGAAAATCCCAATGCAACACCACCAGTAATATTATGATGGTCTATTTTTTTACTTAATGTTAACTGATCCATCCACTCATCAGCATTATTTTCGATATACCATGCTGATGTACCCATAATCGCATCATTTGGTAAATTACCATCAGTAAGATATTGAACAGGTTGTCCTGCTAAAATTCCACTATTATCTATACGTGCTACTTCAGCACCTGATTGAGCATCTTTAAAAACAACTTGTCCAATAGGGAAATCAGCACCACTTATAAAATAGGCGAGGGGATCATTTAATGAAACAAACGCATTACTTATTGAAGTCTGCCAATTGGCACTTTTGGTTGAAAATTTAAGATTGTTTTTTAGTTTCCAGTTATGGCCTAAATCTTGAGAAATATCAAACCCAAAAGCAAGATCTTTTGCATGCACGCCTTGTGATGGATTAAAACTATTGGTTGCACCTTGTGCTAAGTTTCTTCCATCAGGAATGTTAGCATTAAAACGAGGCATTAATAACGAAGTAGAACTAAAGTCTTGTCCAAAAGCAGGAGTAGGGTCATTCCAATTTACCGCAGCAACACCAGTATATCTGTTGGTGAAATCGTCTAATAGTTTACCATAGAATTTTAGAGTACCATTTTTATTTTGTTTAATTAAATCAAATTTAAACTGTCCACCTTTGCTAAAAGTAAAATTAGTATTACGAGCACCGTCATCGATTCTATAATGTCCACCAGCGTTTAAAAACCAATTATTACCTAAAGGACTACCGACAAATGCGTCAATTTTACGGAGGTAATTGTTTTCACCTTGAAAGCCACTAGATATTTTAATGTCACCACTAAATTTATTCTGAATGTCTTTAGAAATGAAATTATAAATTCCACCAGGAGCATTTAAGGCCGTAACAGAAGCACTACCACCTCTCATAGCTTCAACTTTTTCAGTTGTTAAATCAAATCGATGAAATAAATCAGGACTAAAGTAAGAATACTGAGCAAGACTTACAGGAAGTCCATCTTCTTGAAGTGATACATAATACCATCCCATATCATCTTCAGCTGAAGCTGAAACACCGCGTGTATAAACTTTAGTAAAAACTTCACCAGCAGAAGCATCAACAAAGGTTCCGGGAATACTTTGAAGTAAATTGGCTGTACCTTGTGGATAAACCTGTTGGATCATTTCAGCGTTAAGAACACTCATTGAAGTGCTTGATTCTAACTGCACTTTAGGTTCAAAAGTTCCCGTAATAACAACATTTTGTAAATTGAGTAAATCCTCTTCCAAGACAAAATTTTGTAAGATTTCTTTTTCAGATACATAGATACTATCATGTATGGTTTTATAGCCAATATATGATAGTGTTAAGCTATAGTTACCTGTTGGAATATTTTGAAATTTGAATTGTCCCTCAGCATTTGTAGTAGTACCAGAATAAGTGGGATTCAATACAACATTAACACCTTCTAAAAGGTTACCATTAGTATCTTGTACTTCACCATGAATGGTTGATTGAGCAATTATAGAACTATTAAATATGCCAAATAATAGCAGTGCTAAGAATAGTTGTTTATTTCGGAAACTGTTCGTTTCAAAGAATGCAAATAATTCCAATTAAGTAGGTTGTTTATAGTTTACTCGTTTAAAGTAAGCCGTTGAATAGTAATAATAGTATCACAGTTTTCCACATAAATAGAAGCCTCTTTTTCTTTGACATAGCCATCAATCCAATAATAACGACATGGTTCTTGTCGGACTTTGCTTTTAGAAAAATCAATATCTCCATTGAGTAACATTTGAACAATGACGGTAGAATCAATATTTTTATCGGTCATGAGTTGAATTACATCTTTATCATAAACCCTGTGTTTACTTCGTAGAATTTCTAACATTCTTGCATTAGGTAGGTAATTACAAGAAGCTTCTTTTCCGTTTAAAATGATTAACAATAAAATTATTCCTATTGTAAATCCAAATCCAAAAAAGATAAATCGGCGTTTTATTTCCATTAATAGTTTAAAATTAAAAAACAAGTAAATTAATGTCGTTATAAGGTAAGCTAAACCAATCGGCTACCGCTCTGTTTGTTAAAATACCATGATAAAAGTACATACCTCTTTGTAAACTTTTATCAAAACGTGCGGCATTTTCAATTCCACCTTCTTCTCCAATTTCTAAAAGATAAGGTGTAAATATATTACTAATGGACAAGGATGCAGTTCTTGAATAACGCGAAGGAATATTAGGCACGGCATAATGAATTACGCCATGCTTGACAAATGTAGGATTGTCATGTGTGGTTACCTCAGAAGTTTCAAAACAACCACCACTATCAATACTCACATCTACAATTATAGCTCCATCTTTCATTATTTGAACCATTTCGTCACTCACTAATATGGGGGTTCTTGTTCTACCTCTTACTGCACCAATAGCCACATCGCAACGCATTAAAGCTTTTTGTAATGTTTTCGGTTGTATTGTTGATGTATATATAGGAGTCCCTAAATTATGCTGTAATCTTCTTAATTTGGTAACTGAATTATCAAACACCTTAACTTGAGCTCCAAGACCAATTGCAGAACGTGCGGCAAATTCACCAACAGTTCCAGCACCAAGAATAACAACATCAGGTGGAGCAACACCTCCAATATTACCTAATAATAGTCCATTACCAACACTACTGTTATTCATTAATTCAGCAGCAATTAGAATAGAAGAAATTCCCGCAATTTCACTTAGTGATTTTACCACAGGAAAAATTCCATGTTCATCAGATATAAAATCAAATGCTATGGCAGTAATTCGCTTTTTAGCTAAGGCTTCAAAGTATTTTTTGTTTTGTGTTTTTAATTGTAATGCAGAAAATAATACACTTTGTGGATTTATATATTCAATTTCTTTAAGTGATGGTGGCTCCACTTTTAAAATTAAATTACATCCAAATACTTCCTCTGCATCGTATGATATCTGAGCACCTGCTTCTGAATATTCAGAATCGGTATAATTAGCTCCGTCACCCGCAGTAGATTCAATAATTATCCGATGACCTTGATTGGTCAACGCTGCAACAGCATCTGGGGTAAGACAAATTCGTTTTTCTTGTAAATGTGTTTCTTTAGGAATACCGATAAACAATTCTCCTTTTTGCTTTCTAATTTCAAGCATTTCAGGTTTCGGCATTAATTGTTCTTTACTAAACGGCGAATATTGTTTACTCATGTTGTTGAGTTATTAGATAATTGGTTAACTTTTATACTTCTACCTCCATCTTCATTTGCTGATAATGAAATTTTATCAGCTTTTAAAGGTAACAAATTTTTAATATTCTCTGGCCATTCAATTAAGCACCAGTTATTACTATCAAAATATTCTTCTACCCCCATATCTAATGCTTCTTCTTCATCATTTATTCTATAGAAATCAAAATGATAAATACGTTCACCTTCATTTGATACATATTCATTAACTAATGAAAACGTAGGAGAACTAACAACATCGTCAAGACCCAATTGTTTTACAATTTCCTTAATCAACGTTGTTTTACCAACTCCCATTTCTCCATAAAATAGCAAGATTTTACTTGAAGCCGAATCGATAATTTGACTTGCTACTTCTTGTAGTTGATCTATGGTGTAATTTTTATTCATTATATGCGATAAATACTATTGATATGATTGTCATTACGAGGAGCTTCACAGAAATTATGCGATGAATTCCAATTTTTAAAGCAACATGGTAATTTCATTACTATAATCAGATTATTTATAAAGTTGGTTTGTATTATTCACACAGATTACGGAATTGTCCTATTAATTAGTACTCTACACTACCAACTAATTGTTACTCCTCCATAGAATGATATACATTTTGCACATCATCTTCTTCTTCTAATTTTTCTAATAATTTATCAACATCAGCTTTTTCTTCTTCTGTTAATTTTTTAGTAGTGGTTGGAATTCTCTCAAAATCTGAAGATAAAATTTCAACATTTTTCTCATCTAAATAGCTCTGAATAGCACCAAATGATTCAAAAGGAGCATAAATCATCAGTCCATCTTCATCTTCAAATATTTCTTCCACTTCAAAATCTATCAATTCAAGTTCTAGTTCTTCTAAATCCATATTTAATTCCTCTGTAGAAACTCTAAAGTTACACGTATGATCAAACATAAAAACGACGGAACCAGAAGTCCCTAAATTACCATCACATTTGGTAAATGCTGCACGCACATTAGCTACCGTTCTGTTATTGTTGTCAGTTGCTGTTTCTACTAAAACGGCAATACCATGTGGAGCATAACCTTCAAACAGAACTTCCTTATAATCTGCTGTATTTTTATCTGACGCTTTTTTAATAGCACGTTCTACATTTTCCTTCGGCATATTAGCGGCCTTGGCATTCTGAATAACCACACGTAACCGTGAGTTTGATTCAGGATTTGGACCACCTTCTTTTACGGCCATTACAATGTCTTTACCAATACGCGTAAAGGTTTTAGCCATCGCTGACCAACGCTTCATTTTTCTTGCTTTTCTAAATTCAAATGCTCTTCCCATGTTTTATTTTATTGGGTTATTTATTCTGTTTCTAATTCTAATTATCGTTTTTTTTTAATTTCTTTAATCTACATGTATAAAATATAATGGTCTACCTGTTTGTAAAAATGTTTGTTTTGCTTTTTCATGATTCTCTTCAAATGTTTCTAACGGTGTTCTTTTACAGATACCATAAGAATAATGATATTTAAGAAGTTTTAAATCTGTCTCTCCAAAGGTGATTTTTTGACCATTGCAATTTGAAAAGACACTTTCACATGGCACTTTAGAAGTTGTATAAAAATGACCTAATGAGCGTATAAAACTTTTCATTAAATATTTTTTATTCACCTCTGCGTTTTTGAACGTAGTTGTATTTATTTCTAATTTGGTATCATATATTTTTCCCTTATTCCAATAACTATGAAAATTAATATATTTATTAGCACTCATATTTTTTGAATATTTATGGCTATGATTTTCATCTATCTGATAAATGACATAATTTGACTCCTCTAAATTAGATACAAAGGAGATGTTTAAAGAATCAATCTCATTTGAAATTTTCATTGACAAATTTCGTATTACTTGTTCATATTCTTTATCTACTGATTCGCTAAAATATAATTTTATTGGTTCTGTCCATAAGACCATATATTCCTTCCTTTTGTCACTTTTTTTTGAGTGATATTTCCTGTAAACTACATCTTTATATATTTCTAATAAAGTAGAGTCAACTTTTTCATAGGGTACCGAAACGCCTCTTGGTTTATAATCTTTAACTAATACTAATGTATCATTGTTATTAAATTTAAAACTTAAAGAATCAACTTTAGTTAATGGTCTTTTATAATGTTGTTTAAATGATTTTAAGGTCATGTAAGTTCTACGTTCGCTAATGACTCTACGTTTTACACCAATTTTATTTCCTTTTTTTATTAAATTATCAACTAATACTAAAGTATCATTTCCTTTAATTTTTAATTTATCAAAGTCTTCTTTTAAAACATCTTGATGGTAAATTGTTCTATACATCTTCAAAGGTATATAGGCAGTACCATCATTATTCCAAATAATATTATTCTGAGAATAACAATTTAAAATTGATATTAAAAGAATAACGATAAAGTAAATGTATCTATTCATTTTTTATTTAATCAAATATGGACTATAGATATACAAATAAATAGTCTTGTAATTGTATTAAGATAATATCTAAAAACTTCATTAAATGCTTCTTTAAACCTGTAAAATTCCCAAATTAAACTTCTTTTCAATAGGAGCGTGGTTAGCGGCTTCAATACCCATACTAATCCAAGTTCTAGTATCTAACGGATCAATGACCCCATCTGTCCAAATCCTAGATGCGGCATAATAGGGAGAAACTTGATTGTCGTATCTGTTTTTTATCTTATTAAAAAGTTCATCTTCTTTTGCTTTGGTAATTTTTTCTCCCTTTTTCTCTAAAGATGCTTTTTCAATTTGTAGTAATACTTTGGCTGCCGAATTACCACTCATTACAGCCAGTTCTGCACTTGGCCAAGCAAAAATAAGTCGTGGGTCATAGGCTTTTCCACACATGGCATAGTTACCAGCTCCGTAACTATTACCAATTATAACGGTGAATTTTGGTACCACAGAATTACTCACGGCATTTACCATTTTGGCTCCATCTTTTATAATGCCTCCATGTTCTGATTTACTACCTACCATAAATCCTGTTACATCTTGTAAAAATACTAATGGAATTTTCTTTTGGTTACAATTAGCAATAAAACGTGTGGCTTTATCAGCACTGTCAGAATAAATAACCCCTCCAAATTGCATTTCTCCTTTAGCTGTTTTCACAACTTTCCGCTGATTGGCAACAATACCAACGGCCCAACCATCAATACGGGCATACGCCGTAATTAATGATTTACCATAACCTGCTTTATATTCATCATATTCAGAATTATCAACTAAACGTTTAATAATTTCGAACATGTCATATTGTTCAGCTCTTGACTTAGGTAAGATACCGTAAATTTCTTCGGGATTATCCTTTGGATCTATAGCTTTTGCACGATTATAACCTGCTTTATCAAAATCGCCAATTTTATCAACAATATTCTTAATCGTATCCAACGCATCTTTGTCATCTTTTGCTTTATAATCTGTTACTCCAGAAATTTCACAATGTGTTGTTGCTCCTCCTAATGTTTCATTATCAATACTTTCTCCAATGGCAGCTTTTACCAAATAACTCCCCGCAAGGAAAATACTTCCTGTTTTATCTACAATTAAGGCCTCATCACTCATAATAGGTAAGTATGCCCCTCCAGCAACACAACTGCCCATAACGGCAGCTATTTGGGTAATGCCCATGCTACTCATTATAGCATTATTTCTAAAAATGCGACCGAAATGTTCTTTATCAGGAAAAATTTCATCCTGCAAGGGCAAATATACACCTGCAGAATCTACTAAATAAATAATAGGAAGTCTATTTTCAATAGCAATTTCTTGAGCTCTTAAATTCTTTTTACCTGTAATTGGAAACCAAGCACCCGCTTTAACAGTAGCGTCGTTGGCAACAACAATACATTGTTTACCTTTTACATAACCAATTTTAACCACGACACCACCTGAAGGACATCCACCATGTTCCGTATACATTCCTTCTCCAGCAAAAGCAGCTATTTCTATACGATTAGAATTATTATCTAACAAATAATCTATACGTTCTCTAGCCGTCAGTTTGCCCTTAGCATGTTGCTTTTCGATACGTTTTTTACCACCACCATTATAAACATTACGCAATTTATCTCTGAGAGCTCCAACTTGTAATTTGTTGTGATCTTCGTTTTTATTAAAATTTATATCCATAAAATTGATTTCGATAGCATTGGCTAAAATACAAAAATAAACGATTTTTAATTTCGTATCTTTGATAAAATCTTACTATTTAAACCATATTTTATTTAATGCATAAAAAGAAAATTATTGCTTTTGCAGGAAGTAACAGTAAGCAATCTATAAATAAGAAACTGGTTGTTTTAGCATCGAAACAATTAAGTAATGCAGATGTAGCTGTATTAGATTTGAATGATTTTGATTTACCTCTCTATGGTATTGATGAAGAAAACGAAAATGGATACCCAGAAGCTGCCCAACGATTTAATGAATTATTAAATAATTCGGACGGTATTATTCTTTCTTTAGCAGAGCATAATGGAGCCTATTCTGTAGCTTTTAAAAATATTTTTGATTGGGTATCTCGAATTGATAAGTTAGTTTGGAAAAACAAACCGATGTTGCTCATGTCAACAGCACCTGGTGGTAGGGGCGGAGCTTCAGTTATGGAAATTGCATTGGGTAAATTTCCAAGAATGGGTGCTGATATTATAGCTAATTTTTCATTGCCTTTTTTTAATGATAATTATAGTGAAACAGGTATTACAGATAAAGAAATAAATATTGAATTTTTAAAAGGAATTTACAATTTTGAAAAGGCTTTACAAAAATGAAATCTTCAAAAGAAATAATAAAAGAGTATAGTAGTCAAGAATTATAAACCTAATGTTTGTATCCATTCAAGGTTATTTTGGAAAGGATTATTACACGTTTTTAACCCACAAAACAGACCTTGGGTAAACATGGAAGGAGCTACTTCAAAGCGTATTGAGAATCAAGTAAATGCATGTCCGTCAGGGGCACTAACTATTAAAAAAGATTTAAATAAAGAAATTATGAAAAGTGAAAATATAAAAATAACCTTAGCGGAAAACGGCCCATTATTAGTCAATGGAACTTGTGCAGTAACCAAAATAGATGGTTCAATTGATATTAAAGAGAAAGTTACCGCCTTTTGCAGGTGTGGTGCCTCAAATAATAAACCATATTGTGATGGGGAACATAAAAAAATAAATTTTATAGGTTAGATTTTATGTAACTGCACTTCTTCAAAATTATATTGACATAAAAGGTTACAACGATGCGTTAACCGTTGTCAGTTTTTTAGTGAAAAAGGAATATAATAATGCTTTGATCGTTTGCTCAATCTGCAATTGATAAAACAGTAAAATAATTAAATATAATGACTTGATTTTGTTTTAATAATTAATAACTAAAAATTAGAAAATGGAAATAATCATTTATGGTAAAAAGGGAGATGCACATACCGTGGCATTTAAAAACTTTTTAAGAATGGCGGAAATTGATTTCATTTATAAAAATTTAGCTATTGACGAAGAAGCGATAAGGCATACTAAAGAATTATATGATGGAGCTGTTAAATACCCAACATTAATAATAGATGGTGAAGTGTATTTAACCCCAACTTCAGATACTTTTAACAAAGTGATGAAAGAACTGCACTTAAGAGGCTAAATTTTGACGTTTTCTAATTGTATGTGCCATTTATTGGCATTTCTAAATATTTGTAACGATATTTGCTCTACCAACTAAACTTCTAAAAATTATGATTATGAACAAAAATACCGTATTGGGTTATGCCACATTAATAATGATTGCAATGGGTGTAATATTAATTGCCCTTGGAGCCTTTAGATATGATGATGTTGCTGGATGGGGTTTTGCTGCTGTAGGAATCGGTTTCTTTGCAAATGCATGGGTGTTTAATGCACTCAAAGGACGTGTGTAAAAAGAATTCATTCGTTCTCCTTATTATGATAAGAGAATTATGATACTTTTAAAGGATAATTATACTACCTAGAGCTTGTAGTAAAAGTTTCAAAAATTAATAATAAAATAAATAATTAGTAAAATAATGGCTGACGATAAAAAAGTTATCTTTTCAATGAATAAGGTTTCAAAAACCTTTCAAAGTACCAATAAACAAGTATTAAAAGATATCTATTTAAGCTTCTTTTATGGAGCCAAAATTGGAATATTAGGACTCAACGGTTCTGGTAAATCTACCTTGCTTAAAATAATTGCTGGGATAGAAAAAAATTACCAAGGTGATGTTGTTTTTGCTCCAGGCTATAAGGTTGGTTATTTAGAACAAGAGCCGAAATTAGATGAAACTAAAACTGTAATTGATATTGTTAAAGAAGGTGTAGCAGAGACAGTTGCAATTCTTGATGAATATAATAAGATTAATGACATGTTTGGATTGGAAGAAGTATATTCTGATGCAGATAAGATGGAGAAACTAATGGCTCAACAAGCAGAACTTCAAGATAAAATTGATGCTTCTAATGCATGGGAATTAGACACTAAGCTAGAAATTGCTATGGACGCTTTAAGAACTCCTGAAGGTGATACCCCTATTAAGAATTTATCTGGTGGTGAAAGACGACGTGTTGCGTTGTGTAGATTATTATTACAAGAACCTGAAATTTTATTATTAGATGAGCCAACAAACCATTTAGATGCGGAATCTGTTCATTGGTTAGAACATCATTTAGCTCAATATAAAGGAACTGTAATAGCGGTAACGCATGATAGATATTTTCTAGATAATGTAGCGGGATGGATTTTGGAACTAGATAGAGGTGAAGGTATTCCTTGGAAAGGGAATTATTCTTCTTGGTTAGATCAAAAGTCAAAACGATTGGCACAAGAAAGCAAAACAGCTTCTAAGCGTCAAAAGACCTTAGAACGAGAGTTAGATTGGGTACGTCAAGGAGCGAAAGGAAGACAAACCAAGCAGAAAGCAAGGTTAAAGAATTATGATAAACTGTTGAGTCAAGACCAAAAACAACTGGATGAAAAGTTAGAAATTTACATTCCTAATGGTCCACGATTGGGGACAAATGTTATCGAAGCCAAAGGAGTGAGTAAAGCATTTGGTGATAAATTATTATATGACAATTTAAACTTTAACTTACCTCAAGCAGGTATCGTAGGTATTATTGGTCCTAACGGTGCCGGTAAAACCACTATTTTTAAAATGATAATGGGTGAGGAAAAACCAGATAAGGGTGAATTCATAGTAGGAGAAACTGCTAAAATTGCCTATGTAGATCAAGCACATTCAAACATTGATCCCGACAAGAGCATATGGCAAAACTTTTCCGATGAGCAAGATTTAATTTTAATGGGAGGAAAGCAGGTTAATTCTAGAGCTTATTTAAGCCGATTTAACTTTTCTGGTAGTGAGCAAAATAAAAAAGTAAATACCCTTTCAGGTGGTGAGCGTAACAGATTACATTTAGCCATGACTTTAAAAGAAGAGGGTAATGTATTACTTTTAGATGAGCCTACTAATGACTTAGATGTAAATACGTTAAGAGCACTTGAGGAAGGGCTAGAAAGT
The DNA here is from genome assembly GCF_006065315.1 of Aureibaculum algae. GTDB lineage: Bacteria > Bacteroidota > Bacteroidia > Flavobacteriales > Flavobacteriaceae > Aureibaculum > Aureibaculum algae. Next base: position 2,542,548 of record NZ_CP040749.1, read on the forward strand.
TTTGCGGGCTGTGCAGTTGTTATTAGTCACGACCGTTGGTTTTTAGATAGAATTTGTACACATATTTTAGCATTTGAAGGTGACAGTGAAGTTTATTTCTTTGAAGGTGGGTTTAGTGAGTATGAAGAAAATAAGAAACAACGTTTGGGGGGTGATTTAATGCCAAAACGTATTAAATATAAAAAGTTAATTCGTTAATCTATGTTCTAAAGCTTTTACATTAAAATGAAGATACCTGTAAAATTATATTTTTTAATTGCTTTTCTAATTATGCCAATGGCATTTTGTGCTCAAAATAAGGAGCCAAATGTGTTTTTGATCACATTAGATGGAGTGAGATGGCAAGAAGTATTTACAGGTATAGATTCTAAATTAATAGAAAATGAAAGTTACACAGAAAATAAGGAACAATTAATAAGTTTATTTGAAGGAAATACCCCAGAAGAAAAAAGAAAAAAATTGATGCCTTTTTTCTGGAATACTATTGCAACCAAAGGACAATTGTATGGTAACAGAAATGCAGGGAGTAAAGTTGACGTAATTAACAAAATGGTCTTTTCATATCCTGGCTATAATGAGATTCTAAGTGGTTTTTCTGATGATGAAAATATCGATAGCAATAGTAAAAAGTATAATAAAAACTCAACAATTTTAGAGAAAGTAAATAATTTACCTGCTTACAAGGGTAAAGTTGCCGCATTTGCTAGTTGGGATGTCTTTCCTTATATAATTAATGATAAGCGTAGTGGAATACCAGTAAATGCTGGTTATATGGATGCTTCCGAAAATTTAAATGCTCAAGAAGTTTTATTAAATGAAATGCAATGGCAGGCACCTGTTATTTGGAAAAATGTACGTTTAGACGTCTTTACCCATCATTTTGCAAAGGAATATATAAAGAAGAATAATCCGAAATTAGTATATATCGCATATGGTGAAACAGATGATTTTGCTCATGACGGATCGTTTGATTCTTATATAAAGTCTTTAAAAAATACGGATACGTTGATTGAAGATTTATGGAACTATGTTCAAGAAAATGAATTTTACAAAAACAACACCTATTTTATTATTACGACTGACCATGGTAGAGGCGTGGGAGTAGAAAAGAGTAGCAGCTGGACTAGTCATGGAAAAGAAGTCGTTGGAGCTACGCAAACATGGCTAGCTGTGTTAGGCCCAAAAATAGTGGCTAAAGGTGAAATCAAAGAGGATACACAACTCTATAACAATCAAGTAGCGGCTACGGTACTTGAGTTATTGAAAGTTTCTGTTTCAAAAGAAAAAATGGGTGAACCCGTTCCAACTATTTTAGAATAGTTGCATAAATAAACCACATATATTAATAGTACTTAATGTTAAGCCATTACCATAGCTCTACATAACGTAATTGTTTAAACAAACTACAAATTAAAAAGCTTTAACATATAATAGTTAACAATTATACTGTTATCCTAATCAGATAAAATATAATAAAATTTACCTATTTAAATTAATGAAATTATTAATATCTATACTTTATAATAGCTCTAAAAATAAGTTTTTAAAATGCGTGTATTACCTTGAATTTCAGAAAAATACAAACCTATTTCGGGTTAAATAATTTTATTAAAACCATAAAAAAACGTGATAATTATCATGGGAAAAGTTTTTTGTAGTGTATAACTTTATAGTAGAATATTTACTAACATTTATTAAGTGAAGTTCATTGAAATTTAAGTGATCATTTAATAAAATAAACTATATAGTTATGAAAACAAGTATTTTAAAATTATTTGTGTATTTATTTTCGACAACCATTTTGGCTCAGTCGGGCCATATTATGCAAGGGGTAGGCTCAGTTAACATGTCAATGGGTGGAGCTTCAACAGCTCAACCACTCGATATTTCAGGGACTTTACAATGGAACCCTGCAGCTATATCTGTTTTTGATAAAAGCATATTAAGGTTTGATATGGGGATATTTTTTTCTACACCAGAATTGAATTCTACAGTACCAGAATTTGATGATTTTGGACAACCAACTGGTAATTTCTTTTCAGGCACAACAGAAGATGATAGACCAGCTTCACCAATGCCAGCAATAGCCTTTGTTTGGGGTAAAGAAGACAGTAGGCATACTTTTGGTGCATCAGCATTTGGTATAAGTGGTTTTGGAGTTACTTTTCCTGAAAGTATGTCCAATCCTATAAATATGCCACAACCTAATGGTTTTGGTAAAATTAAATCAGATTATATGTTATTGCAAGTAGGTTTAACTTATGCCTATGAAATATCTGATCAATTTTCTATAGGATTAGAACCTACTTTTAACTATGCCTCTTTGCAATTAATGCCCAATCCTACGGCTACTCCCAATAATTCAGGTTATCCTTCAACAAATAAAGCATCAGCAACTGGTTTTGGAGCTCAATTTGGATTGTTTTATGATTCAGGAATAGGCATAAAAGCAGGAGCTTCTTATAAAACTACTCAAACTTTTAGTGATTTTAAATTTGAAAACACGCATTTGGATAATTCATCTGCCAAGAATGAATTTAATATGGATTACCCAGCTATATTATCATTTGGACTAGGGTATTCTAAAGGGGATTTCGATTTAGCGGTCGATTACAGAACCGTTTTTTATGAAAATACAGACGGTTTTTCCACAACGGGATGGACAGAAACAGGCTCTGTGGCTGGTTTTGGTTGGGAAAATATTTCCATTTTGTCAGCGGGTGTACAATTTAAAGGTATCCATAAATTACCATTGCGTTTAGGATATACTTACAGTACAAATCCGATAAATGAAGAGGTTACTTTTTTTAACATTCCTGCAACCGCAATAATAAAAAATGCTTTTCAGTTAGGATTAACTTATGAAGCGAGTGATGCAGTTTCAATCGATGCTGTTTATCATTATGGTACAAGCAGTGGAGCAACGACTGGACCAATGTTAAATCCAATGTTTGTAGAAGCATATCCTCCATATGGAGCCATTCCTGGTAGTGAAGTGTCATATGACATGACAACATCAATGATTATGGTTGGTTTAAATTATGCATTTAGTAAAACAAAAACCGTCAATTAAAAGACTGTTTTAGTACTAATTAATAATATTCCTTAAAGCGACTTCTATAACTAGGAAGTCGCTTTTTTGTAATTATAATAGAACAATGTTGTATCCAAACTAATAATTTTATTTATCCTCAGTAAAATGCCAGCATTGACTTCATATACAAAGACTTTTAACTAAATGTTTTTATTTAAATTTTATTTTTTTAATAATATCACTATATTAAGATGTATCAAAAGATTCAAAACTATGAAAATGCTCAATATTAATTGTTATATTAAACTTGTAAAAAAGCATTATTGTAAATTCTAAATATATAGTATAAAAAGCAAACTATGCATATTTTAAAAGCTTTCATTATTCTAATTACTTTAACAAGTTGTATGTCTAATAATACAGTTCTGCCTGTGACAGAAATTGAAATTATAGATAATGATTCAATAATTGTAGTAGCTGACACCTCAAACATAGAAACAGACACCGTTTCTTTACCTGTTAACACCATAAAACACTATTTAGCCTTAGGCGATAGTTACACCATTGGGCAGAGTGTTTCTTCAGAAAACAGTTTCCCTGTACAATTGTCCAAATGTATTGAAGATACCTCTAAAGCTGAATTAAATGTAGAAATTATTGCCACCACAGGCTGGACTACAAGTAATTTAATAGACGGCATAGATTATGGAACGATGAGAACGTCTTATGATTTAGTGACGTTACTTATTGGTGTAAACAATCAATATCAAGGGAAACTTTTTAGTATTTATGAAAAAGAATTTGTCATTTTATTAGAACGATCCATCAAACTTGCCAATAATCTTAAGAATAATGTAATTGTTGTTTCAATTCCAGATTATGCATATACACCTTTTGGACAAAGTGGCAACCCAGATAAAATTTCTAGTGAAATTAATAAGTATAATAAATTTGCTGAAGATACTGCTAAAAAATACGGTGTACTCTTTGTAAACATAACAGATATTACTCGGCAAGGATTAAAGGATACAGATCTGGTGGCAGGTGACAATTTGCATCCTTCAGGTAAAGCGTATCAGAAATTTTCAGAAAGAATCTGTCCAAAAGCAGTTGCTATACTTAAGTAACATAAATCGCTATTATTTATCTGACCAAACGGCCAGTTCGTTTCCGGATGGATCTAAAAACTGAAACCTTTTTCCTCCAGGAAAAGAGAAAATATCTTTGGTGATTTTACCACCACAATCAATAATTTTTGTTTTTATGTTACTCAGATTTTTATGATACAAAACGACCAATGCTCCATTCACAATGTCATCTTCCGTAGTTTCAAATCCACCAGCAAGTCCACTTTCAGAAAATGCGGTATATGTTGGTCCATAATCAATAAACGACCAACCAAAAGCTTCTGAGTAAAAGTCCTTAATTTCTTTCAGATTCTTAGCTCTAAATTCAATATAATTAATTTGATTACTCTTATTTTTCATTAGTTTAAATCCAATTGTTAATAGTATAACATTCACTATAAATCTTAATAGTAAAGTCCGTTTTCTTGAATTGAATGAATTGCTTTCTTTTCATGTTCTATAATAGCATCATAACTATCCTTAGGTAAATTACTTTCAACACCTACATAAGTAATTGTAAACCCTTTTAATATTTCATTAAAAATCAGCATTACCCTTTCTAAATGATAATCAGAAGTTATAACTGTCAACTTAATGTGACTCAAGTTTTTAATAATAGGAATAATTTTAACCGCATCATCAACTGTGTTTGATGATAAAGCACATTCTAGAAAAGCATTTTCCGGAACTCCTTCATCAATTAAATAATTTTTGGCAAGAGAAGCATGCGAGTGAACTGAAGTATTAAAGTGGGGTCCCCAACCACCTGTGCAAAGAATTAAAGTATTCTTTTTATAAAGATTTAAACAACTGTTTAACCTGCTGATAGAAATATAACCTAAATCTCCATTAGGAGAATTAGGAGAACCTAAGATAACGAGAATCTCTTGACACATGGGATGTTGTAATTATTTCTTATACCAATCTCTAAGCCTAACTTCAATCTTATTATTTTTATCATTAACTAACTTTTTAAAAGCTTGTGTATCACTCATATCAGGATTGCCTCTATAATGATAAGGATAAACAATTTTAGGTTCAAATTCTAGAACTGCACTTGCGGCTTGTTTAATATCCATGGTGTAGGGCAAATTCATACAAACAAAAGCGATATCTATATCTTTTAAAGCCCGCATTTCTTTAATATCTTCGGTATCTCCACTTATGTAAATAGCTTTACCTCCTAGATTTATAAAATAACCATTGCCTCGTCCCTTTGGATGCTTTGAATTTTCCTCTTTAGGTAAATTATACATAGGAATAGTATTAATAAAAATTTCTCCATGAACAGACATTTCTCCATTCTTAACTATTTCCAATTGACTCTCATAATCGGTTTTAAGCATTTCAGCTACAGCTGGCGGTACTATAAACGTTGCTTTTTTAGTATCTATATCAGCCAAGGTTTTTACATCAGTATGATCACCATGAATGTCAGTAATTAAAATAAGGTCTGGAACAGCTATTCCTTTATAAAGATCAGCTCCACCATACGGATCTACATAAATTGTCATGTTATTCCATTGAAGCACGAAAGACCCATGTGTTATGGGCTGAATGATAATAGTACCATCATTAGTTTTTATAGTGTCTGCAGGAATTCGTTGTGCAAAATTGAAACTAATACTTAGAACAAAAAAAACGCAAGATAAGATGATTTTATTCATAATTTTATAATGGTATTAGTGTATTGATATTCGTCTAATGCTATTTTTAAAATAAATTAATTATTTCTCGAAATATCTTTCGAAAGAATTTGTTACTACATAATTTTTTTCACCTCATGTTTTACAAGTTCTATTGCTGTTTGAGTAGGTGATTCTTCATTTAATAGTTTTTGTAATACAGCTTCTCTCATTTTGTTTGCCGTACCTACTTCACCTTCTAACATGGTTTCTTTTAACAAATTTAGGGTATTGTTTTTTGCAGTTACTATCGTTTTCCAACAATTGCTACTAATGTAAATTTGTTGAGCTAGGTTGTGCTCATATTCCTGTTCTATGTTGGCTAGTAATTTTTTGAAATAAGCAGGTTTATCTTCACTAGAAGGTACTACTCTCACTAATAAATTGTTAGGAGAAATACGTTCTAAAAAAAGAACCATTCGCTCATAAGCTTGTAATCTAAGTGGTAATGCTGTTTTTTGATTCTCTTTTAACAGCGTAAACGTACGTCTGTTAGATTCGTTTTTACTTACTTGTTTAAAGAAAAAAAGGGCTACTGAGCCTGTTACAATAGCAGGTAACGTGTAGCTTAACAGTTCAATAATTTTAGTTGTATCCATGGGGTTCGTTAAAAAATGAATTTTTAATTTATTTGTAATTTGGGTAAAAATAAAGAATTAAAAATAGAGAAAAGTTGAATCAAATAAAAAAAAATAAAAAAAACTTTGTGATAGGGGTAGGAATTTTTAAATGTTAGTTGTTTAATATATAAATAGGAATATCAACGGCGATTTTTTCGCAATTCTAATTAAAGCTAAACACCATGAAAAAAAATTATTTAACAGAACTATTTGTGCTGGTTTTATTACTATCACAACTAACAGCCTTCGCTAATGAAGGTTTAATAGTCACTTCAAAAGAAGTACCTATCAAATCGAATACCTTTACCAGTACTACAGACCCAGGATGGTCGTATACCTGTGATGACGGTATAGAAGTTGAATTACTAAGTTTAGGATTAAAAAATAATGTGCCTGTTTCTTTAAGTATTGGGGATACTAAAGATATTGAGCGTGTTGTTGTTGAAATCGTTTACAAAGGGAATAACCCTGGAAGTACTATTGAAATTGAAGATGCTGACGGTAATAAGTATACCGCTTCTAGAGTTGTACCTACCGGAGGAAGTACTAATGTTTGGTATTATAGAACTGAATTACCAGCTACTTCAGCGGTAAATTATAATAATACAACACAGGCCAGTCATGCACAATCAATTTTGGCGTATGTATTTAGAAAGAAAAATAATGGAACTTCTAGTTCAGGAGTTTTTACTGCATTAAGTGGATATAATAATATAGAAACAACTACAATTCCTATTCAAACGGATTCAGGTCCTAGAACAGTAACTGTAGAATTACCTATTTCAGAATTAACACCAGATGGGAGATACATTCATATTGAAGTTTCAGCAGCTGACGGAAGTTTTGCTGAATTAACAGAAACTATTGATAGTTTTCCTTCAGGGCAATGTTGTATTAAAGTTTTTGAACTTAAAATGTCGAATGTGGCTGGTAATGTAGATGAAATAGAAATAAAAATTGATACACGTACTAAAAAGAATGGTCAAACCGTGAATGGACAATCTTGGGTTATGGGTGGTGCTATTAAAACTAACGTGAGATGTAGTTGTGTTGAAAATGACACTGAATTACCAACAGCAAATAACTTTCAAGATTATATTTTATTAGAAGATCTATCTCAAATGCCTGAGGTTACTTTTTCTGACAACTGTTCAGCAGTAACTATAGAATATCAAGAATATAAAAGTAGAGAATCTTGTGATATTGATTTTAATACGACCAATACCGATTCAAATGTTACTTTTAATGGTATGCCAGGAAATACTGATTATTCTTGGAGTAAAGGTCATTATGTTCAAGTACTTGATGGTTCGGCTAAAATTTTAGGAAGAATAAGAAATAATACAGATACTAATTCTGGTTGGGATGTAAATTTATATTTTGAAACAGTAATGGGATATGCATTGTGGATTAATGCAGGTGGACAAGCACCAACAGCAGCAGATAAAGACAGGCATAAATATGGAAACGTAGATTTTACGAAAACAAATGATTTTACTGGTTTTGGAGCAAATGCAACGGATAACTTAGCATTAGTAAATAGTAATCCACATTATTTAGATATTGGACCAAGAGATCAATTTGGTTACCCAAGTGTTGCTTTCTATTTAGCATATTCAGGTAATGTGAATGGACAAGCCATACCAAGTGGTCAACATATTGAAATGGATGGAGCCTTTACTAAATGTGTAAGAGCAAGAGATGGAGCTGATTTATGGGTAAGAGAATGGACGGTGACGGATGCAGCGGGTAATACTGCAGTATTTATTCAACGCGTGGAAGTAGAAGTTTATTAAGCCAGTATTAAATAAAAAATTTAGAAAGATGAAAAAATTAAGTTTTATATATGTTTTAGTTTGTGTTGGCTTTATAGCAAACGCTCAGTTGCAACACGAGGATTTTAATTCAACAAGTATGCCTGACGGATGGTCGGCTACTAATTCAGCCAGTGGTCATAGTTGGACCTTTGGTGATACAAACGCTTTAAAAGGGAGTGGTATGGAAAACCCAGCTTCTTTTCAGTCAGGTGGCGTAGTTTTTAATGATTATAATGCAGGTAGCTTTAATCACAATGTAGTAGGCTTAATTAGTCCTTCTATTAATTTAGTTGAAAAAGGTGTTGTTGAAGCTTCAATAGAAATTACCTATAATCTAAGATCTTTTGCTAGTGACGGAACATTTAAAGTTAATGTTTGGGATGGTGAAGTATGGCAAAATGTATTAAACACAGCTGCTGATTCAGGTGAAAAAAATAGTGGAGAGCATACTATAAGTGTTTTAGATGTTAGTCAATATATCAATAGTGATTTTAAAGTAGAATTTGTTTTTGATGATGAAAATTCTTTAACATGGGGTGTTGGTATAGACGATTACAAATTGATGGGTGTACAAGGATCAAGTATTAAAGGTCTTGAAAGCATTGGTTTTAGATACTATCCGAACCCTGTTGTAGAAGGTGAATTAACCTTAGAATCTAGCGAAGAAATCTCATCGATTAATGTATATAATAGTATCGGACAAGTAATAATGACAAAAGAGGCTGTTAATTTAGAATCTAAACTTGACATGCAACATTTGGCATCTGGTGCTTATGTAGTAAAGGTTAATATTGGCGAAAACACTGGTGTTTTTAAGGTGATTAAGCCATAATTAATAATAGTTGGTTACTTGAAAAAGGCTCCAATATGGAGCCTTTTTTTTTGTTTTATATTGTGATAAAATTATTTTAATAGACCTTAAAACTAATAGGCAGTGTATATTTTACATCTATTTTTTCACCATCTCTTGATCCCGGTATCCAATTTTTCACTAAACTCACAACGCGTATGGCTTCCTTTTTAAAGAGATCGCTTTTACTTTTATTAACTCTAATATTTCTTAGCACACCCTCTTTAGAAATAGTGAACTGAACATATACTTTATCCGAAATACCTTGCTGTTGTAATACTTCAGGATATCTTATTTGTTTTCTTATATGACTATAAATAGCATCAACACCACCTTCATATTCAGGTTGAATAAAATAGTCAAAATGCTTAATTTCATTACCCTTTTCGTCGAAACAATGACCTTCAACGAAAGTGTTATTTTTGAAAATATCATTACGCTTTAGCGTTTTGTCTTTATAATAGGTAAGCAGTTCACCATCTAATTTATCGTCATTATAATTTTCTATTATTTGAAGATATCCTGACGGATTATAAATTTTACTAGTGCCATGTCTTGTCCAACGATCAATACTAGAATTCTTTATATTCAAATTTGAATAATATGATTCAATAATCAATTTCCCAGATTTATCAAACTTTTTTAATTCACCAGCACCAGTGATCGTATCTGAAAAAATATAATGTGAACAGGTAACAGCATTTACACTATCCGTTTTATCTCCAAATTGATCAAAATAGTGTTTTTCAATTTTTTGCTGGGCAAATGTGTTGCTCATTATAAAAAATGAAACACTCAATAGCAATACTTTTTTCATAAATCGTTTTTAATACTCACTTGTAAAATGTAATTTAACACTTGGGTATTTACTTTGTGTCATTTGCATGGTAAAAGCAGAATCCGCTAAAAACACCAATTGTCCTTGTTTGTCTTTTGCTAAATAACGTTGTTTTACACGTTTAAAATCGGCAAATTCATCATTTTTAGGATCTGTAGGTTCTACCCAGCATGCTTTGTGAACATTTAAATTTTCATAAGTACATTTTGCACCATATTCGTGTTCCAATCGGTATTGTATTACTTCGTATTGTAATGCACCAACCGTTCCAATTACTTTTCTACCATTCATTTCTAAAGTAAATAATTGAGCAACACCTTCATCCATCAATTGGTCTAAACCTTTAGTTAACTGTTTAGATTTCATAGGGTCTGCATTATTCACATAACGGAAATGCTCTGGAGAAAAACTAGGTACACCTTTAAAGTGCAATACTTCACCCTCTGTTAAGGTATCTCCAATTTTAAAATGTCCAGTATCATGTAAGCCTACAATATCTCCAGGAAAAGACTCTTCTACAATTTCTTTTTTCTCTGCAAAAAAAGCGTTGGGACTAGAAAATTTTAATTTTTTATTATGACGTACATGCAAGTATGGAGCATTTCTTTTAAAAGTTCCCGATACAATCTTTACAAATGCTAAACGGTCTCGGTGTTTAGGATCCATATTGGCGTGAATTTTAAATACAAATCCCGTTAATTCTTTTTCTTTAGAATCTACCAAACGTTCTTCAGCTTTTTTAGGCTGTGGGGAAGGAGCAATTTCAATAAAACAATCTAACAATTCTTTTACTCCAAAGTTATTTAAGGCTGAACCAAAAAATACAGGTTGTTGATGTCCCGATCTATATGCTTCTAAATCAAAATCAGGATATACTTCTATGGCTAATTCTAACTCTTCACGTAATTGATTGGCTGCTTTTTCACCAATCATAGTATCTAATTCTGGGTTGTCAATGTCATCAAATTCCACACCTTCAGAAACCACTTGCTTTTTGTCTCCTGAAAATAAGTTTAATGTCTTATCCCAAATATTGTAAATACCTTTAAAATCATACCCCATACCAATAGGGAAACTTAAAGGGGTTACGGTTAACCCTAATTTCTGTTCTACTTCATCCAATAAATCAAACGCATCTTTACCTTCACGGTCTAACTTATTAATAAAAACGATAATGGGTATGTTACGCATTCTACAAACCTCTACTAATTTCTCGGTTTGTTCTTCTACACCTTTGGCAACATCAATTACCACAATAACACTATCTACAGCCGTTAAAGTTCTAAAGGTATCTTCAGCAAAATCTTTATGCCCAGGTGTATCTAAAATATTAATCTTTTTGTCTTTATAGATAAAAGCCAATACTGATGTTGCTACAGAAATACCACGCTGACGCTCAATTTCCATAAAATCAGACGTAGCACCTTTTTTTATTTTATTATTTTTTACGGCACCGGCTTCTTGTATGGCACCACCAAAAAGTAATAGTTTTTCAGTTAATGTAGTTTTACCCGCATCTGGATGCGATATAATTCCGAAAGTTCTTCGGCGTTCAATTTCTTTTAAAAAGGACATGTTTATTTTTTATGGATGGCAAAGATAGTGTTAAGTTTCAAGATTAAAAATTAAAAAACAAAACATGGTCATATGCTTAATAGTAAATAATTTGATACCACCATTTCATATTCTAATGGAATTCTAACCTGAGAACGAATCCTCTTTCACACAATACTATATCTTTGTAGATTATCTAAATTTTATATAAAATCGTAAAGCAAATATTAGTAATAGAAGACGAACCGAATGTTGCGGCATTTATAAGTCAAGGACTTCAGGAATCTGGCTATAAGGTCTTTTTGGCCTATAATGGTTCGAACGGTTTAGATTTATTGCAGCAAATGCAAATAGACTTAGTAGTACTTGATGTTATTTTGCCAAAAATGGATGGGAGAGAAGTTGCAAAAAAAATTAGAGAAATGGGATATACCTATCTTCCTATAATAATGCTAACGGCCTTAGGTACTACTGAAAATATCGTTAAAGGTTTAGATTCTGGTGCAGATGACTACCTTATAAAACCGTTTAAGTTCAAAGAGCTATTAGCTAGAATTCGTGCTCGTACTAGAAATAAAGGTGTACCTGTTGTTAACAACCCCAAATTAACCATAAAAGATTTAGAATTAGATACAGAGGCTAAATTGGTAACACGAGCAGGCGAGGAGATTAGTTTGACTTCAACAGAGTTTCGATTATTGCAATACTTATTATTAAATAAAAACAGGGTATTAAACCGTGTAGATATACTTGAAAAAGTGTGGGATATTAATTTTAATATGGGTACCAATGTGGTAGATGTATATGTCAATTATTTACGAAATAAAATTGATAAAAATTTTGAAGTAAAACTGATACATACAGTAATAGGAATGGGGTATATACTTAAATAATAATATAAATGCAGATAAGAACAAAAATAACATCCGTTTTTATAGTATTGACAAGTTTGTTTTTAACGGCCGTTTTTATCATTATTTATTTAGTATCTAAAGATTATACAGAACGTGAATTTTACCTACGTTTAAGTCAACGAGCAACCATTGCTGCAGAAGGTTATTTGGAAGAGGATGAATTAAACAGTGATATTTATGAAGATATTCGGGTTAAACATTTACAAACATTACCCAACGAAAAAGAGGTTATATATCCTGTAGATGCTAAGCTTAAAAAGCCACTTAAAGCCTTAGATAATAGTCTACCAGACAGTTTTTATGATAAAATATTTAGAAATGGGTATGCAGAACTAAAACAAAATGAGTATTACTATACAGGGTTGTTATATCACGATAATCAAGGAGATTTTATTGTTGTATTATCAGCAACTGACCTTTATGGATTTGGTAAACTTGATAATTTAAGAGACACGCTAATTTTTGCATTTCTAATCAGTATTGCTTTTATTTCCATATTTGGTACCTATTACGCAAAACAAGCATTAAGCCCTATTTCAAAAATTATAAAGGAAGTAAACACCATACGAGCCGAAAATTTATCATTACGTTTAAATACGGCTGATGGAAAAGACGAATTGGCAGAGCTTTCAACTACTTTTAATAAGATGTTGGATAGGTTGCAAATATCTTTCGATTTACAAAGTAATTTTATCAATAATGCTTCTCATGAACTTCGTAATCCGCTTACAGCGATATTAGGACAAATAGAAATAGCACTTTATAAGCCAAGAAGTGCAGATTATTACCTTAATATTTTGAATAAAATAGATAGAGAAGCATCGCGACTCGATTTCTTGGTTAACGGATTACTTAAATTGGCGAAAACTGATTTTGATTCTAAGGGTTTTGTTATTGATGCCATACGAATTGATGAATTGGTATTAGATATAAAAAAGAATCTTGACGTTTCAATTCCTGATAACAAAATAAAAATAGATTTTGAAGGGTTACCAGAAAATGAAGATGCTATAACCGTTTTAGGAAGTGACTCTTTATTAAGAGTAGCTCTAAGTAATATTTTAGAAAATGCGTGTAAGTTTTCTGATTATAAAAAAGTAACCTTAAAATTAATATCAGAGACAGGCAACATTATTGTACTTATAAATGATGAAGGTGTTGGTATTCCAGATGATGAATTAAAAAATATTTTTGAACCTTTTTTCAGAGCCTCTAATGTAAGAGAAATAGATGGTTTTGGTTTTGGACTTCCTTTAGCATACCGTATTATAAAAATGCATTCAGGTGAAATCAGGGTAGTTTCACAAATAAATAGGGGTACAATGGTTAAAATTACACTTCAAAGTAAATCTACCTATACATATTAAGGGGTTTTAAATTCTAATCTCATTCTAATTTGGTTCTTATACGGTTCTAACTTTAGGCAATTAGTTTTGTCCAAAAGTTAAAAACATGAAAAAAATATTAATTCCAACTGATTTTACAACAGGGTCATTACAGCTTGTAGAGTATGTTATTTTAAATTATCCAGATAGTTACATAGATATTATTTTGCTCGCAGGTTACAAATTACCAGATAACCGCATCACGTTAATGCACTTTAATGGACGTGAGCAAATTAACAAACAACTTAACGATGACTTTATTTCAGCTAAGAAAAGTCTTGTACATCAACATAAAAAGAATATCAATAGTATAAGTATTCAATTATTTACGGGTGTAAATTCATACGCATTTAACAATTTCTTAATCAAGTTAAATGCAAATGATGCTATTGTACCAAAAGAAAAATCTCTTTGTTACCATGGTAAAAGATGGTTTGATCCTACAAAATACCTTAGAAAGAATGTAACTAACATTGTTGAAGTTCCTTATAAAGTTTCAACAGAACTACCACAACAAAAATTTTCATTAATAAACATTTTTAACTAGTAGCATTTATAAAATAGATTCAATAAAAAAAATAAATATGAAAAATTTTTCGACAAAATATTTAAAATCAGATATAAAATCAGGATTAGTAGTTTTTTTAGTGGCCTTACCCTTGTGTTTGGGGATTGCATTGGCAAGTGGAGCCCCATTATTTGCGGGTATTATATCAGGTGTAGTAGCTGGTATTGTAGTGGGTATGCTTAGTGATTCGCAACTGAGTGTTTCTGGTCCAGCAGCTGGGTTAACGGCTATAGTACTTGCAGCTATTGCAAGTTTAGGTTCTTTTGAAGCCTTTTTACTTGCAGGTTTTTTAGCAGGTGCAATGCAAATCATTTTTGGCTTTTTAAAAGCAGGGGTATTGTCTAATTATTTACCATCTAACGTAATTGAAGGTATGTTAGCCGCTATCGGTATTATTATCATATTATCTCAATTACCACATGCTGTTGGTTTCGATGAAATGCATGAAGGTGACTATTTTTATATCAATGCAACAGGTGAGCATCAAATCTTTCAAACCCTAAGCAATATGGTTAATTATATACATCCAGGAGCTTTAATTGTCGTATTAGCCTCTTTAGCCATTTTAATAGCTTTTATGAAAGTACCCTTTTTAATGAAAATGAAATCTTTACCTGGGGCTTTGATAGCGGTTTTAGCAGGTATCGCAATCAACGAAGTTTTTAAATTAACAGGTTCTTCATTGGCAATTGGACAAGACCATTTGGTAAGTCTGCCAATACCGGAATCTATGAATCAATTTTGGAGTCAATTTAGTCTTCCTGATTTTTCACAAATAGGGAATTCTGAAATTTGGGTGGTGGCCATTACCATTGCTACTGTAGCAAGTATTGAAACTTTATTATGTATTGAAGCAGCTGATAAAATGGATCCGTTAAAAAGATATACAAGAACAAATAGAGAATTAAAAGCACAAGGCATTGGAAATATGATAAGTTCTCTGATTGGAGGAATACCTATTACTTCTGTAATTGTGAGAACCTCTGCCAATGTAGCGTCTGGTGGTAGAACTAAAATTGCTACCATTTCACATGGTGTCTTTTTAATGATAGCAGTGATTACAATTCCATTCTTTCTAAATAAAATTCCGTTGGCATCATTAGCTGCTGTTCTATTAGTAGTAGGGTATAAGTTGGCGAGTCCTAGAATATTTGTACACATGTGGAAAAATAGTAGAAAATTTCAATTTATACCGTTTGTAATCACAGTAGTTGCCATAGTGATGACCGATTTATTAGTAGGTGTTGGAATTGGTTTAGCGGTTAGTATTTACTTTATTTTACGTGGTAATGTAAAATTAGCTTACTTCTTTAAGAAAGATAAGCATACCGCAGGTGAAACTATTAATATGGAATTAGCACAAGAAGTATCATTTTTAAATAAAGCGGCAATCAAACAAACTTTTGCACACTTACCAGAAAATAGTGAAGTAGTAATTGATGCTTCTAATACAATCTATATAGACTATGATGTATTGCAATTGATAAAAGAATTTGCAAATGATGGTTCTAGAGATAAAAATATTTCTATACAACTTGTAGGGTTTCGAAAAGAATATAAGATAGATAACTCAACAACGCATGTTACATCGGTTGTATCAGATAATGAGGGACCTGTTTCTCCAGACAAAGTTGTAAATGGAACCAAAGTTCCGTCTAATATTTTAAAAGTTACAGAACTGGCTCTTTCAACAATATAGTGGTTAGTAATTATTGTTAATTTAAGTACTTTTGTTATTTTGAAAATGCACTTTCAATGTATTCAAAAGTACTTTTTTGATTTTATAAACAATTACAATTTAACTCCTGTTTAGCTGTTTTAATCTGGTAATGTTTCTATATAAAAACCATTTAACTGAACCAAATCGATAATTTCATTTTCTGATAGATTATCAGTAGCTTCAATTCTAAGCACGTTATCAATATCTTCCAAATCAATAGACCATTGTAAAATATCTGAATGATTTTTAAATAATGGTTTTATAGATTTAACCTTTTTCCTTGATTTTATATCCGTTTTAAATATGAGTAGTTCCATAAAAAATTAAAATTATTCAGTTTCTGATGGGTTTTCTTCTGTTTGTGTCATTTGTCTATCAATAAATTCTTGATAGAATTTATCACCTTCTTCTTTCCAAAATTTATCGTAATGTTTCCATTTAGAAAAATCGGTTTTAGAATCTTTTTTACATTCATTTTTTGAATGCTTAGATGATTTACTGCTGCCTCCGGTTCCACATCCACCAATAAGAATTTTAAGTAAAATAAATAACCCTATAGCTTGCCAATAGTTGAGTAGAGGCAGACCAAAAATCAGTGGCATTAACCAATTCCATAACCACATGATTACAAAACCAAATAATATAGCCAGCCCTGTAATGGCAATAGCACCAAAAATGATTATTCCAACAATCTCTAAGGGTGATTTTTTTCTAAATTTATGAGTGAAAAAATTTTTCATGATTTCTATATTTAATAATTGTTAATTTTTATTTCTATTTTTTTATATAAAATTCCAATGGCTCTATGTCTTCTAGACATTAATGTACCTTCTGGAATGCCCGTTTCATTTGAAATCTCTTTATATGTATAACCTTCATAATCTACAGCAACAATAATATCTTTATATGCAGGTTTTAATTGTTGAATACATTCTTTTAATAACATTATCATTTTGTCTGAAGAATAGTCTGCAGCAGATGGATTTAATTCTTCCGCTAATTCTAGTAAATTGTTATCTATAGTAACCGAATTTGAAGGTTTAGAAGTACGTAATACATCTATTATCTTATTTCTTATTGATCTATAAACAAAACCTGCTACATTGTTAATAGGAGCATATCTATCTGCCCCAGAAAATAACTTTAGAGCTACATCTTGAATAATATCTTCGGCATCTCTATTGGCAGTGTCACTTATTTTGGTGTTCACATACCTCTTAAGAGATAGGTATTCTCTTCCGAAAAAATCTTTAAGTTTTTTGTTATTTTCTGATTCCAAATTCATTTAAAAAACCATTTTGAAGGTTCTTTGATAGTAAAGACGACACTTTATTAATCTATTGCATTATTTGGCAATATTATTTGTAAAAAAGTATGAATAGGATGTTAGAATGTTTTTCTAACGTTGTCTATGAGAACCGTCACAATTGGGCATTCGTTTAGAAAGTCCACAAGTACAATCATTCAATCCCTTTCCTTCTAAAACTCTATTTATAGTTTTTTCTATTCTAGAAATACGTGTTTTTGATTGTTTGGGTTGTGAAAAATGTAAAAGATAACCTCTTTGCCTACCGTGTGATAGTTGGTTAAAGGCCTTTTTAAAATTCGAATCTTCTTCAAATTTTTTGTTTAATTCTTCTGGTACATCAAAATCTGAAGTCTTTTTTCTATTTATTTTAAGTCCTGACTTTTCAATTACAATCGCTTCAAGAATATAGGCTTTGAGAACAGCTTCCTGTTTTTCAATTTCTGTTATATTTGTAAATCGAATTTGTCTTGCAGATTGGGTATTCTCTGTTTGCTGAATCAATATATTTACAGGGTCTTTTAATAAAGCTCCTTTATTAAAAAGAAGTGCACAATATTCTTTAAATCCATGGATTAATAAAACATTTTTCCCATTAATTGTATAACACGGATGCATCCATTTAAAATCTTCTGTTAATCCGCAATCGAGAATTATTTCACGAAGTTTCGTCAGTTCCTCTTTCCATTGGTCAAGATTATTTAAATAGACATCAACTTTTTCATTCATGAGTAATTTATATTTAATAAATATAGCAAAAAGAATGGAACTAAATTTATAATAAATCTTATAATATGAGTGTAAGCTGTTGGAATTCTTTGAGATATGCTTTAATGAAAGTTTTTATTATTCAATAACCTCAATCTCCGTAAAAACATCTTCCAAGGGCCATTCATCTCTACCTGTTTTTTGTTTCGCAATTTTATTCAATACATTAAACCCACTAATAACTTCACCAAAAACGGTATGTTCTCCATCAATATGATGGGCACCATTTTTAGCCTGGATAAAATAAAACTCAAACGGATTCGATTTTTTACTAATGTTATTTTCCCATTCTCTAGCGGCAGCTAAGGCTCCAAATTTATGCTGATGGTTTTTTCTGAACTCAGGCGGAATCGTGTAGTTTTCGTATTTATTTTTTATTTTTAAGGTTGAATTGTTTTCTGAATTACCACCTTGCACTATAAAACCAGGCACCACCCTATGAAAACAGGTCGTATTAAAATATCCTGCATTTACTAAAAACAAAAAACTAGCCCGGTGCAATGGAGTATCATCGTACAATTGAACAATCATATCTCCCAAACGGGTTTTAACACGTAATTTATTTTCTTTATGCTCTTTGCCATAGGCAATTAAGAAATCTATGGCATTATCATGGGTAATAGAGTCCCATGGTTTAGGGGCTACAATTTCAACTTCTTTAGGTTGCACTTGTTCTATTTTTTCAACAGCCTTCGGCTTGCTATTTTTGGTTGGCGTTTCTTTTTTACAATTTATAATGCTAAAAGCAATACAAATAAGAATAAGTAAATGTAAGATTCTTCCTTTCATGTCCATTGTTAATCTCTTACAAATATAAATGTATTCAAGTAAATCTTTGTAAATTTGATTCTTATATATTTATGAATGTCGTTAAAACACACTATTTTCGGTATCTTTTTTATAATAATTATAGGTTGTGTTACTAAAACTGAATCTGCAGCCGACTTTAAAGATCTTGAAGGTAATTCCGTATTACTATCTGATTTTAAAGGGAAAAGGATTTTGATGAATTTTTGGGCTACTTGGTGTGTTCCTTGCATTGAAGAAATGCCATCCATGGCTGAGACTCAAGAATTGTTGGCATCAGAAAATTATATTTTCTTATTTGCCACTACAGATGAATTAAGTAAAATTGATAAGTTTAAAGAAAAGCATCAATTTCCTTTTCAGTATTTACGCTATCAGTCTTCATTAGATAAATTAAACATTCATGCATTACCAGCAACTTTTATTTATAATACAAAAGGAGCACTGGTAAAACGATTTGATGGAGCACAAGAATGGAATTCTGTCGAAATGATGAAACAATTAAAAAGCATAGAATGAAAAGAATTATTATTGTTTATCTAACTATTGTAAGTATATTTATTTCTTGTAAAAAGGATAAAACGGACATTGTAATAAAAGACGTCTCTATTGTTTTACCTGAAAACAGTAAACATCCATTTCTAATTGCTAATGGTGATGAATTATTACTTTCATATACCCATCAAATAAACGATTCATTAGCTTCTGTAAATTATGCGGAATTTATTGATGGAAAATGGACAAGTCCAATAAAAATAACTGAAGAATATAACTTATTTGTTAATTGGGCTGATTTTCCTGCCATAGCGAAAAACAATGATAACATACTTATTCACTATTTAAAAAAATCAGCACCAGCGACCTATGCGTACGATGTTCATTTAATGGTTTCAAGCACTAATGGTGATACGTTTGGCAATGATTTTTTACTACATAATGACAATACTGCCACGGAACATGGTTTTGTAACCCTTTTACCCTATAAAGATAATTTCTTTACCACTTGGCTAGATGGCAGAAATACAAGTGGTGGAGAACATGGCAAGGAGCATGAGAGTAATGGAGCCATGAATATAAGAGCAGCTACGGTAATGTCTACAGGAGATGTTATTGATGGTTTTTTATTAGATGCTAAAACATGTGAATGTTGCCAAACAAGTGCGGCAATTACAAATAATGGACCCATTGTAGTGTATAGAGATCGGTCAGATGACGAAGTAAGAGATATTTCAATTTCCAGATTTGTAGATGGTAGTTGGACAATTCCTAAAACCATCCATAATGATAATTGGGCTATAAAAGGTTGTCCTGTTAATGGACCTAAAGCCGCTGCAATTGATTCTACATTAGTAGTTTCTTGGTTTACCGCCGCCAATTCTGTACCTAAAGTAAATTTAATTTTTTCTAGTAATAACGGTCGTGATTTTGATATCCCCATTCAGATTGATAATGGTAACCCTATTGGTAGAGTAGATGTAGCCTTATTAGATAAAGATAATGCATTGGTAAGTTGGATGGAATCGACAAAGGATGAAGCTGAGATTAAAATACTAAAAGTTCATAAAGACGGAACAAAATCTAAACCCATAACGATAGCAAGCCTATCGGCTGCAAGAGCTAGTGGTTTTCCTCAATTAGAATTGGTTTATGGTACTATTTATGTAGCTTGGACTGACCTAAATGGAGAAACTACTTCTATTAAAATAAAAAGTATTGATTCAACTATTTTTATTTAGTAAATTGCGGCATATATTATGGTAGAAGAACAAGTAATTTTAGTTAATGAAAAGGATGAGCAAATTGGCACTATGGCCAAGATGGAGGCTCATGAAAAAGCTTTGTTACACAGAGCGTTTTCAGTATTTATATTTAATGATAATGATGAGTTATTATTGCAACAACGTGCTGCCAGTAAATACCATTCACCATTGTTGTGGACAAACACTTGTTGTAGCCATCAACGCGTAGGTGAAACAAATATTAAGGCGGGTAAACGTCGTTTATTTGAAGAAATGGGCTTCGTAACTGAATTAAAGGATGTGTTGTCTTTTATTTATAAAGCACCATTTGATAATGGCTTGACAGAACACGAACTTGATCATGTTTTGGTTGGTAGTTTTAATGACAATCCCAACATTAATTCAGAAGAAGTGGAAGCTTTTAAATGGATGACATTGGAGGAAGTGAAATCAGATATGCAAAAACAGCCTGAACTATATACGGAATGGTTTAAAATTATTTTTGATAGGTTTTATACACATATTAATAAAGCAAAAGTATGAAGGTAACTGTAAATAGAAAGGCCCATTTTAATGCCGCACATCGGTTATTCAAACCAGATTGGTCTGATGAAAAGAATTTAGAAGTTTTTGGGTTATGTAGTAATCCCAATTACCATGGACATAATTATGATTTAACAGTTGCTGTTACGGGTGAAATTGATCCTGATACTGGTTTTGTAATGGATATGAAAGTGTTAAAAGATTTAATTAAAACAGAAATTGAAGACACTTTTGATCATAAAAATTTAAATAAAGAAGTTGTTGAGTTTAATGATATTGATGGACTAAACCCAACTGCAGAAAATATAGTGGTTGTTATTTGGAATAAATTACGTGCACATATCAATAAGAATCATGAGCTTTCGGTTACGTTGTACGAAACACCGAGAAATTTTGTAAATTATAGTGGTAATTAATTCTCTATTTTTTTTATAATTTTAGCAGGATTTCCCCCCACAACAACATTCGCTTTTACATCTTTAGTAACAACAGCACCAGCTGCAATTACGGCTCCATTACCAATTGTAACTCCTGGGCACACAATTGCACCTCCACCAATCCATACATCATCACCAATAGTGATAGGTTTATCAAATTCTAACCATGAAGCTCGAGTTTTGGCATCGAGTGGGTGAGTAGCTGTATATATTTGAACATTTGGACCAAACATTACTCTATTGCCAATAGTAACTTCTGCTACATCTAAAATACAACAGTTGTAATTCATAAAAACTTGATTTCCAAGTTTTATATTGTAACCATAATCACAATAAAAAGGAGGTTCAATAAATAAACCTTTACCCGTTTTTCCTAAAAGATCACGAAATAAGTTATTCGTTAATTTGGTGTCATTATTTGAAATCGTGTTAATTTTTCTAAATAACAAACGTGCTTCATGTCTTTCGGAAATTAACTCTTTATCACCAGGATTATAGAGTTCTCCCAACAACATTTTTTCTTTTTCACTTTTCATAACTAAATAGGTTGTAAGCTATAATTATTGTGCAAAATATTTAAAAATAAGACAAAAAAAAAGCCTATCAAATTTTGATAGGCCTTTGTAAGTAAAAATTTTAAAAGATATATATTATAATACTTTTACATTTACTGCGTTCAGTCCTTTTCTACCTTCCTGTAAATCGAATTCAACCTCATCACCTTCGCGTACTTCGTCGATTAATCCAGAAATGTGTACAAAATGTTCTTTGTTAGAGCCTTCTTCTGTTATAAAACCGAATCCTTTAGATTCATTGAAGAATTTTACTGTTCCTTTACTCATGTTTAAAAATTATAAATTAATATTAGTCGCAAAGATAATGAATTTTATTGAATTTTAATAATTTTTTTTATTTTTAATAAAATCACAATTAATCTTTAAAAACACCTGGTTTTTTTAGGTTGATAATGTTAGCATCTTCCTCATTAAGCATCCGTTTAGAGCGTAAATATCTATTATAATTATAGGCATCATAATTGGCTGCATTTTTATCAACACTACTAATGTGAACTCTTCCGGCAGAATGAATAAACTCATTATTTCCAATCCACATACCTACATGAATTACTCTTTCTTTAGAGGTCTCTGTTGCTGATTTACCAAAGAATAGTAAATCACCGGGTTCCATATTATCAAAACTTTTATCATCATCAATTAATTTACCTGTATGTATTTGCTGAGAAGCATCACGAGGTATTACCATTCCGTTTAAAAAGAATATCGTTTTAGTAAAACCACTACAGTCAACACCTTTTGAAGATGTGCCACCCCATAAATATGGAAGACCCATTAATGTTTTTGCAGTTTCTACCATAGATTCTTGCGTCGGGTTTAGACTTGCCAACCAACTATCGTAATTCATAGCTTTGTTTTTTTCAACGTAAGCTATTCTACCATCTGGATATTTCACTTTGAAAAACAAGCCAACTTCATCAAGTACTTCAAAAATATCACCAGCTACCACATCAGAAACAACAGGACTAAACTTACTCTCACTTTCAAAAGATTCTCCGTAAGTACCTAAAAATATTATTTTATTTGCCAATTTCCATGTAGCAAAATCTGATTCTTTCATTAACTGAATACCACCGCTATCTACCCAAGCTAAATATTTATCTGGCGTTTGAATTAAGTACCAATTGTCTTTTTTTGTATATACATTTAAAGGCGTACCTAAAGTAGCCTGCGTAGCTAATTCTGCAGAATGTTTAGGATTACTTCTTAAATTGGCAACAGATAATTTTACAACTGCTTTTATCTTTCCTTCTAAAATAGCATCAGGATACATTTGAATACTATCAACAAAAGAAATTTCTTCTTTCGTTAAATTTTCCTTTAGTGTTTTAACAGCTTCAGGTAAGTTTGAAGTCCCTTTAAGAATAATTCCATCGTCGTTTTTAATGGAACTTACATTAAATAAAGCAACTCTTTTGTCTGGTGCAAACTCATTTTTAACCAGAGTAATTTGATTTTCTAAGGGATTCTCTTGCGTTTTTTCAACTTTATTTTCACAAGCAATTAAAATAAAAACACTAAATACTAAAAACGTATAAATATACTTTCTTCCTTTCATAAAATTTAATTACAATTTTCTTGAAGCAGCAATTGCGGCCCCTACAATACCAGCTTCGTTTTCAAATTGAGATGGCACTACGGGTACATCTACTGTTAATTCTTCTTGAAATTTCTCTATTTTTTTACTGGCTCCACCACCCAAAATAATTAAATCTGGAGAGGCTAAAAATTTAACAAAGTTTAAAAATTCATTAAATCGTTTCCCCCATTTTTTATAAGATAAATTTTCTCGTTTACGTACAGAATCTGCGGCGTATTGTTCAAAATTTATGTTTTTTCTAAAAGGAGCAGTGCCTAATTCAATATTAGGAATAAGTACACCATCGTAAAACATTCCAGAACCAAGACCCGTACCGATAGTTATCATTATTACCGTGCCTTTTTTATCTTTTCCTGCCCCAAAAGTCATGGCAGCTAATCCCGCAGCATCAGCATCATTAACGATATGAAATTCTAAACCTGTACGTTTTGAAAATAATTCGTCGGCATGCACTTCTTTCCAACTATCGTGAATATTAGTTGCAGTTAAAACTTGTCCGTGATTAATAATTGCCGGAAAACCACAGCCAACTTCGCCTTTCCATTTAAAATGAGTTACTATTTTTGCGATAACATCAGCAACATCAGCTGGTTTAGCCCCTTCAGGTGTAGGAATACGATGTTTTTTAGACACCAGTTCACCTGTTTCTATATTCACTATTGCTCCTTTTATGCCAGTACCACCAACATCTATACCTAATATTTCCATTTATGTGGATTTTGATTTAAATTATAGCTTATAAAATTGCTAATAATTGTTGAGTTATGCAACCCTTCCATTAAAAGCTTTTCTTAATTTTGTGAACAGCAAGAAACCAAACCTAATATTTTGGGCTAGCCACCTAAAAGTTAAATAAATAGCGGCAATTGACAGTTAATATAAATAAAAGAGCACGGATGAAAATAGTATTTGCAACACATAATCTTAATAAATTAAAAGAAGTTCAACAATTAATGCCAGAGAGCATTGAATTATTAAGTCTATCAGATATTAATTGTAATGAAGAAATCTTAGAGACAGCCAAAACCTTATTAGGTAATGCAAAAATTAAAGCAGACTATATTACCAAAACGTATGGTTACGATTGCTTTGCTGATGATACAGGGTTGGAGGTTACTGCCTTACATGGCGAGCCTGGTGTGTATTCTGCTAGGTATGCCGGACCAGCCAATGATGCTGTAGCCAATATGGCGAAATTATTATCAAATTTAAAAAGCAAAAAGGATAGATCAGCTCAATTTAAAACGGTTGTTGTGTTGAATTTAAATGGTGAACAACATGTTTTTGATGGTATTTGTAAAGGTGAAATACTAAAAACTCAACTAGGAAAAGATGGTTTTGGTTATGATCCCATTTTTAAACCCAAAGGGTTTGATACTTCTTTTGCTGAAATGTCAATGAAAGAGAAAAGTGCAATAAGCCATAGAGGCAAAGCCATTCAAAAATTAGTTGATTTTTTTAAATAAGCAATAATCATTTGTAAAATCAAGATAAATTTCGAACCTACTATACAATGTGAGTTTTTAATATTGTTAGAGGCATATAAAACAATATAGTAACCTATCTATAAAATAAATTCCCCTTCTTGAACTAGAAGGGGAATTTTAGTAACGTCTTATATTTTTTGAATATATCTACTAATCTAATACCAAATGTTCAATAAAAAATTCCATCATTCTATCTACATTTAAACGCGTATGTCCTTTATCTGGACCAATTTGTACTTCAAAACTTTTACCAGCTTTTTGTAATGCCTGAATTAATTGCAAAGAATTTGCTGGATGTACATTATTATCACTGGTACCAAAAAATATCATTAATTCGCCTTTAAGATTAGGAGCATACGTCATTAAACTAGCCGCATCATAACCTGCTTTATTATCTTCAAGCGTATTCATAAAACGCTCGGTGTAAATATTATCATAATTTCTCCAATCGGTTACTGCCGAGTTTGCAACTGCTGCATGATATACCTCAGGAAAACGTAATAAACTTGCTGCTGCTGTAGTACCACCGTAAGAAGTACCAAAAACACCAACATTTTCTTTATCAAAATAAGGTCTATCATATAACGACTTAATACCCTCTGCAAAATCATCTTGTTCTACAATGGTTAAATTACCATACAATTGATCTAATAATTTTTTACCACGTCCACGTACATTTCTTCCATCAATATTAGCTACTAAAAAGCCATATTCAGTTAAAGCATCAGGTGTTCTAAAAGTTTCTGAAAATGCATTGGTCGCCGGACCACCATAGTTACTTAATAAAAGTGGGTATTTCTTATTTGGATCAAAATTTGAAGGAAAATGCAGCATACCGTGTAATTGCGTTGTTCCATCAGCAGAAGTAAAAGTAAAGACTTCTATTTTTTTCAATCCTAATTTTTCAAAATCAGTCATATCACTTTGATATAACTTTTTAATTATTTTACCTTTTGCATTTAATAAATTAGTAAAAGGAGCAATGTCATGTGCTTGAGCCACATCAACAATAAATTTACCATTTGGAGATATACTAACACTATGATTATATGCAGGATCTGTTAAACGAACATCACCTTTACCATTTAACTTCACTTTATGCAATTGCATTTTCATGAAGTTATCACCGCTTCTAGCCATATAATATAAGATACCTTTCTTTTCATCGACATCAACAATACTTGAAACTTCAAAATTATGATTGGTTAACGTTTTTAAAAGTTTTCCGTTAAAATCATACAGATAGTAATTGTTAAAACCATTACGCACTGAAGCCCAAATAAATCGTTTTCCGTCTTTTAAAATATGAAATTCGGGTGAGTTCTCCGTAAAACTAGGTAACCATTCTTCACGAACAACAACACGACTTTTACCAGTAGCTGGATCAGCTGCTTTTAATTCCATTATGTTTTGTTTCCTATTGGTACTATGGTATAATAATTCTTTACCATCAGGAGACCACGAAATGTCATACAAATAGGTGCCTAAATCACCATCATTAAAGGGTTTTCCATCGCGAGTGTCAAGCGTAATCATTTTTTTAGTGGTTAAATCGTACATCATCAAATCTACTGGTAAATTTTTAGCTCCAACTTTCGGATACGCTTCTATTTCAACAGAATCTTGAATTTTAGTTTGATCATATAAGACGTAGTATTTTTTCGCTTCTTTTTCATCAAAACGATAGAATGCTATTTTTTTATTATCAGGAGACCACCACATCGCTGTATTTTGACTTAATTCTTCACCATATACCCAAGTCGCTATTCCATATTTTATTTGATTTTCGTCATTTCCTTCAGTGGTTATCGCTACTACATTATTTCCATCAATATCACTGATATACATATTTCTATCTTTAGTATATGCTTTTAATTTTCCATCAGGAGAATCAGTAGAGGCGTATTGTCTACCACGTTGTGGTCTATTAGCATATCTAGCTCTCCAATCTGGAACTACTGCGTTTCCAATTTCATTGGTTTCATCTATTGTAATGTCATATAAGAAACGTTTCCCATCTTTATTATACTCGAAATTAGTTCCATTCTTATGCCACTCTACGCTTATTGCTCCACTTTTTACAGCACCTCTAATTTGAGGAGCTATTTCAGAGTATCTCTCATAGCCCGGCATGCTTTTAAGCTTATCTTGGGCAAAAACAAAAGTTACACTTAGTGTAATAATTGATAATAAAAATAAATTTTTAAATTGTTTTAAAGGAATCATAAAATAAAGGATTTGTGGATAAAGTTTTATTTTTTAAAAAAGATAAAAATAGTTAATTATTTACAGTTCAAACAAGCCTTTTGGAATAGCATGAAACCCTATTTTTTTTATTACTTTTTGAATGGCTTCAATTTCAACAACTTTTGATGTATGAATGATAAATTCCGCTGGAAATTTTTCCAAATCAAATAAGAAATCCTTAACGCCTTCAATTTCAAGTGTAGCTTTTCTCATTTTATTCAAATCTACTTGTCTAATGGCATCGGTCCCAAATACTTTACCGTGATTTCCGGGTATTACATTTTCAGATAAAAAATTCATTTTATTTAGTATGTTTAATTCTATTATAAAATTATATAATTAATCTCACTTCTCCTAATTGTGAACCTTTATATAACGCATTTTTATAAGCCAGACTAAAAATAAATTAACGGCTTTAATAGGTTCTTTACGACATAACTTTACCCTAATGCATAAAGGCCTAAGTTTATCGTTCCTAATTTATTATATGATGGCTGATTTTTTTTTCTTACTTTTGGTTTTAACGCTCTATAAACAAAATCATGAAAAAACAAATTCTAAACACTTTATTTCTAGTACTTTTCTTTACTGTCGGTAACTTTCTCTTACAGGCACAAGAAGAAAATAGCACCTTAAAAGAACTAAAAGAAATAGCAGTCGTTGATCAAAAAGTGATGATGCCAATGCGAGATGGAATAAGACTTGCAACAGATATTTACAAACCTAAAGGTGATGGTAAATATCCGATTATATTTTCACGAACACCCTACAATTTTAACTCATGGGGTGATGGAGAACAACGAACAAGAACTGCTAATAATGCATTATCTGCAATTAAACGAGGTTACGCTTATGTAGTTCAAAATGAACGAGGAAGATACTATTCTGAAGGTGAATGGGATATTTTAGGTGTACCCTTAACAGATGGTTACGATGCCTTTAGCTGGATGAAAGATCAAGAATGGTCTAATGGTAAAATAGGAACTATCGGTTGTTCTTCAACTGCAGAATGGCAAATGGCAGTTGCCGCTTTAGATCATCCTTCACATGCCGCAATGATTCCACAAGGTTATGGAGCAGGTGTTGGAAAAGTCGGTCCATTTAATGAGCAAGGTAATTGGTATAGAGGCGGTGTAGAGCAAATGCTCTTTTTTTCTTGGTTATATGGTGTTGAGCACGATAAATTTAAACCTAGGATACCTGCTGGAGCTACACAGGAAGATTTAATTAGAATTTCTAGATTTTATGATTTAGCACCTGAAAATCCGAAAGTAGATATGGCGGAAGCTTTAAAACATTTACCGCTACAAGATATTTTAAAAAACATAAACGGTAAAAAGGAAATTTTTGATAAAATGATACGTAGAACCCCTAATCATCCTGATTGGGCTAAAGGCGGTATTTATCAAGCGGATGATAATTTCGGAGTTCCAAGTTTTTGGTTTGCCTCATGGTATGATGTTTCTGTTGGACCAAATATTGCTCTATTTAATCATGTAAGAGAGCACGGAAAAGATGCTGAAGTTAGAGATAATCAATATTTAGTTATTGCTCCCACGATGCATTGCGGGTATACGAGAGCTAAAGAAAATACCGTGGTTGGAGAGCGTTCTGTTGGTGATGCCAGACTAAATTATGAAGAACAAATATATGCGTGGTTCGATTTATGGTTGAAAGGAGAAAAAAATGATTTTAAAGAAAAAACGCCTCGAGTTCAGTATTACACCATGGGTATTAATAAATGGCAGTCTTCTGAGACTTTTCCACCACAAGGTGCTAAACTTTTTACCTATTACCTGAATAGTGCTGGTAAGGCAAATACTTTAAATGGAGATGGAGTCTTAGCAACTAAAAAACCAAGTAGTAAAGATCAGCCTGACGGATTTACATATGATCCAATGAGCCCTGTTAATTCTTATGGTGGTAATGTTTGTTGCACAGGTAATGCTGTAAAAGGAGGAGCATTTGATCAAAGTGAAATGGAAAAAAGAGACGATATCTTAGTATATACCTCTGACCCTTTAAAAAAAGGTATCGAAGTGAGTGGATTTATAGAATCGACACTTTACGTTTCTTCTGATGCAAAGGATACTGATTTTACCATCAAAATTATGGATGTGTATCCTGATGGAAAGGCCTATAACTTAGATGAAACAATTCAGCGTGTTAGATATAGAGAAGGTTATGATAAAGAAGTGTTTATGGAAAATGGTAAAGTTTACGAAGTAAATTTAAGTCCGATGACCACGAGTAATTATTTTGAAAAAGGACATCGTATTCGCATAGAAATTTCGAGTAGTAATTTTCCTCGTTTTGCGAGAAACTTGAATACGGGTGGTAAAAATTATGACGAAACAGAAGGTGTAGTAGCTCATAATAAGATCCATCATTCAAGACAATACCCATCTCACATTAAATTACCTATCGTATTAAAATAAAGTCTTCGTTTTTTGAAGTATGAAATTATAGACGTGCAGTATTGATTTGTTATTTTTTAGCAAATTGATTTATTTAATTTAAAAACGTAAAATAGTTTGGCTGTATAGCTATGCATGTTTTACGTTTTTTTATCTTTGATCTCTTCAACGATAATTTTACAATTGCATTACCGATTTGTATTAAAATTTTCGCAATAGAACTAAAATTATAATAAAAGTGCAAAAAAACGATCCTTACGCAGCATTACGTTTTAAAGAGTTTAATATATTTTTAGTAATGCGTTTTGCGATGGTATTTGCTTGGTCCATGCAATTTGTAGTTATCGAATGGCAAGTGTATAGTTTAACTAAAGATCCACTTTCCTTGGGGATTATTGGTTTAATGGAAGTGATTCCTGCAGTTTCCTTAGCTCTGTTTGCAGGACATATTGTAGATCAAAAAGAGAAGAAAGGACTGCTAATTAAATGTCTATTGGCTTTTTCAGTGATTAGTTTTGGGTTGTTTTTACTAACATGGCCAGAAGTAATTTCAGGTTGGTCTTCCAATAAAATCCTTTATTCTATTTATTTTTTAGTCTTTTTAGGTGGATTTATTCGTGCCTTTTTAGGTCCAACAATTTTTTCTTTATTTGCGTTAATTGTTCCAAAAAAAATATATCCTAATGCCGCAACATGGAGTAGTTCTGTTTGGCAAATGGGAGTGGTTCTAGGCCCTGCTTTGGCCGGATTTTCTATCAATTGGATTGGTGTACATTGGTCTTTATGTCTGGTTTTTGCTTTTTCAATAATAGCACTAATCAGTTTGTCTTTTATTTCTAAAAAACCGATATTAAATCCCAAAATTGGTGAAAATGTGTTTAAAAGCTTAAAAGAAGGGATCAAGTTTGTTTATTCAACTAAAGTAATTTTAGGTGCTATAACCTTAGACATGATCGCTGTTTTATTTGGTGGAGCAGTAGCTTTATTGCCCATTTTTGCACAAGATATTTTACATGTTGGTTCCGAAGGATTTGGCATTCTAAGAGCGTCTCCAGCTGTCGGAGCCTTATTAATAATGTTCACATCTGCATATTTTCCGCTTAATAAAAATGCAGGTATGAAATTATTAGCCGCTATATTTGGATTTGGTATTTGTATTATTGTTTTTGGTTTATCTTCTTGGTTTTGGATTTCAGTTGTAGCCCTCTTTTTAAGTGGTGTAACCGATGGTATTTCTATGATTATTAGACAAACCATATTACAATTAAAAACGCCCGATCATATGCGTGGTAGAGTAGCATCAGTAAATTCAATGTTTGTTGGCTCTTCTAATGAGTTAGGAGCTTTTGAAAGTGGACTTACGGCTAAACTTATGGGTACTGTAACTGCCGTTGTATTTGGAGGAGCAATGACCTTACTTACCGTTGGTATGACAGGGGCTTTCTTTCCTAAATTAAGAAAATTAGACCTTCGTAAAGATATAAAAGAACATGAAAAAGAATAAGAATTAGTTTAACTCTAATCTTATAATTTTTTAAAATTAGAGTTAATTAAGACCTTCAAAATTACTTATATCAGTACCTTTGGCAACTTTAAAATCATTGATGTCAACGACTAATAAATTCTCCTTTGTAAACCCCAATAAAGTTCCATTTTTTTATGGGTATATCGTTTTGTTTATTGGTACAATTGGTGTTTGGGCTAGCATACCAGGTCAAACAGTAGGAGTCTCAGTATTTACTGATCCTGTTAAAGATGCATTAGGGCTTACCAGAAATCAGTTTAGCAATGCCTATATGATAGGTACTTTTATGAGTTCCTTTTTTGTGGCAAGGGCAGGAGTGCTTTTTGATAAATATGGGGCTCGGTATGTTGCATTCTTTGCGGCCATATTCTTAGCTATATCTTTATTATTAGCTTCCGTTTCGGTTTCAATAAGTGAATTCTTTAAAACGTTATTCAACAATACCTCTTGGATTATTCCATTTTCAGTAATTTCTTTGTTGTTTTTTATGATTAGGTTTAGCGGACAAGGTGTTTTGACCATGGCTTCTAGAAATATGATTATGATATGGTTTGATAAGAATCGAGGTAAAGTTAATGCTTTAAGTAGCGTTGCGGTTTCACTCGGGTTTTCTAGCTCTCCGATACTACTCAATAGACTTATTGATGATCATGGTTGGCAACTCAGTTGGCAACTTATAGCTATTTGTTTATTGATTTTTAGCTTCTTCATTTTACAATTCTATAGAAATAATCCTGAAGATTTTAACATGATACCTGATGGTTCTAAAATAATAGAGGATAAGGTGAAAATAAAAAAAGTAGAACATCAATTTACGTTAAAAGAAGCAAAAGAAACACGAGCTTTTTGGGTGTTCGGACTTACATTAGCATTTAATAGTTTTTTTATAACAGGATTTACTTTTCATATCGTATCCATATTCGCAAATCACGATTATTCTAAAAGTGAGGCCATTTCCATTTTTTTACCCATATCAATTATAGCCATTTCTGTAGGGACTCTTTTTAATATATTAAGCGATTATGTTCGTCAGAAAATATTACTTTACCTAATGTTGTTTAGTGGCTTATTAGCTACTGTAGGATTATTGCTACTTGGTAATTCAATTAGAATATATTTATTAGTTATAGGATTAGGCGGTATGGGCGGTATGTTTTCAGTTATAAATGCAGTGTCTTGGCCTAGATATTATGGTAGATTACATTTAGGTGCAATAACGGGTAAAATAATGAGTTTTTTAGTGATTGCAAGTGCTATTGCTCCAAGCTTGTTTAGTTATAGTTACACTACTTTGGGGTCTTACAGTTATATCAGTTATCTTAATATTATTTTTTTGATAACACTTATCATAGCATCTATAAAAGCTAAAAATCCTCAGTAATAACAGTACTGTTATATTATTTAGCATTATATTTATCAATCAAACTAAAAAAGTAAAATAGTACTATGCAATCATATTCAATAGAAGAAATTAATAATATATTGGACGGAGAGCTTGTAGGGCATACAACTTCTCAAATAACAGGTCCAGAACAACTAGATAAAGCTGAAAATAACCACATAACTTTCATAGGTAGTACCAAATATATTAAATATTGGGATGCATCTAAGGCTTCTGCAGCCATTGTCAATGAAAAGTTCACCGTTGAACCCGGAGAGAATCGTGCCTTGATAAAAGTAAAAAATGCAGATTTGGCCATGGCAAAACTTTTAGAAGTTTTTAATCCGCCACCTCCAGTTTTTGATATTGATATCCATCCTACTGCAGTAGTACATGAAACTGCTAAATTGGGTAAAGATTGTCAAATTGGAGCAGGGTGTTATATTGGTAAAGATGTAGTATTGGCAGATGGCGTTATTTTATACCCAAATGTTACCATAATGGATGAAACAACTATAGGTGCACATACTATTGTTTGGTCAGGTACTGTTATTAGAGAACGTACAGAAATTGGTGCTTACTGTATCTTTCATACCAATGTGAGTATTGGAGCTGATGGTTTCGGTTACAGACCAAGTGATGATGGTAGAGGATTGGTGAAAATTCCGCAAATAGGTAATGTAATTATTGGTAATGGTGTTGAAATCGGAGCGAATAGTTGTGTAGATAGAGGTAAATTTAGCTCAACCATCATTGGAGATGGATGTAAAATTGATAATTTAGTTCAAATAGCTCATAACTGTGTTATGGGAAGATCATGTATAATGGCTGGCCATAGTGGTTTAGCTGGTTCAGTAACCTTGGGGGATGGTGTTATTATAGGAGGTAGTGCTTCTATTAAAGATCATACTACCATTCATTCAGGTGCTACTATTGGTGCTGGATCTGGTGTTATGGGTGATGTAGCAGCAGGAAAAATAATGCTCGGTTACCCTGCTACAGAATCTAGAGAAATGCTAAAACAATGGGTCGCATTACGAAAATTAGCAAAGCAATAAGTGAAATCGAAAAAAATTGCAATAAATTCACTATCTTTGCAGTGTAACAGCTTGAAAAAGCATTAAAACAGTTTGTAGATAAAGAATGGCAAGAGCACAAGAAACCTTTGGAAAAAAAGAACGAGAAAAAAAGAGATTAAAAAAACGCGAAGATAAAAAAAAGCGTAAAGAGGCCCGTAAATCTGGTGAAAAAGACGATACATTTGTATATGTTGATGAATTTGGGCAGCTTACAGATACACCGCCAGACCCGGCAAGAAAGTTAAAAGTCGCTGCTGCGGATATTGTTGTTGGTGTACCTAAGAAAGAGGATTATGAAGAAGAAGATCCAATCAGAAAAGGAAAGGTTAATTTCTATGACGATAAGAAAGGTTTTGGGTTTATTGTAGATATGGAGAATAATGAAAAATACTTCTGTCACGTAAGTGGTTTAATAGATGATATTCAAGAAAATGATAAAGTAACTTTTGAACTTGAAAAAGGACAAAAAGGTCTAAATGCAGTTAGAGTAAAACAGCAATAGGCGAATAGTATAATTTTATAAAAAAGCCCAATGAGTTTCTCATTGGGCTTTTTTATGCTTTTTATTTAGGTCTATGACCATCCGAAATTTTAATGATGTTAGAGGTACTGCGTTTTATTTAATTAAAAGAGACATTTAGGCATCAGATAATACATGAGTTGAGATTCATTTTAAAGGTTGTTTTAAAGTTATTTAACATTTGATGCACCTTTCATATAAATATGCAAATAGAACTGTTTAAGCGAATTGATATGTACTAAGCGTAATTTTATCAAATGTGAAGCACAAAAAAATGCCTGATGAATTTTCATCAGGCATTTTAAATAAATTATTTATAATGAGCTTATTCTTTGTCAGCCATTAATGCGAAGAATTTATCAATATTCGGCATAATAACGATACGAGTTCTTCTGTTTTTTGCTCTGTTCTCTTTAGAATCATTTTCAACTAAAGGTTGGTAGCTACTTCTACCTGAAGCAATTAATCTTGCAGGATCAACTTTAAATTTATCTTGCATTCTTCTAACTAAAGAAGTTGCACGTAATACACTTAAGTCCCAGTTGTCTTTAATAGCACCTGTATTAATAGTTCTAGAATCTGTATGACCTTCAACCATTAAATCTAAGCTAGGCTCAGAAGCTAATAAATCAGCAATTTTTTGTAAAATACCATCCGCTTTACTATTCATTCTATAGCTAGCAGTTCTAAACAATAAATTGTCAGCAATAGTAATCATTACTACAGTTTCGTTAATGTTAATATCAACTTCTCCGTTAGTATCTTCACCTAATTCGCTACCTGCCATTGTTTTCTTTAAATTATAAGAAACCGCAAGGTTCATAGAATCTTTTAATGTTTTCGCACCTTTAACAGCTTCTGAATCCATTTTTGAGATGGTAGCTCTCATTTGTTTTTTTGCTTCTGTAGAGATAACACTTCCATCAGAAGTAGTTAACTTAGCATCACTTTCTTCTTTAAGGGCATTTATTTTTGAATTATAAGCATCAACTTTTGCTTCAATTGCAGCAAATTTAGATTGTAATTCATCTTTTTCAATTGCAGTTTTGTGCAATTCACCTTTAATTTGGTCTCTGTCTTGTTCAAGTGCAACATATTTCTTTTTTGATACACATGCAGACAATAATACCATTGTCAATAATAATACTGATACTTTTCTCATAATTTAATGTTTTTAATTTAACTTAGAGTTTAACTAGTGTTTTTTTGTAGCTGCAAATTTATAATAAACTATGAATTAAACAATTATAATTAATAAGTTTTATTAAAAACAGTTTTAAAATTAATAAGCTGAAAACTAAACGATTACCATACTTTGTCGTTAATAACAATTAGCACATGTATTCTTATTAATAGTAAAGAGTTCAAAAACAGCCTTATTACTAGTGTATTAAATATTTTGCATGTGTGCTGCAATTACATCCATTTATAAGGTGATTTTTGGATGGACTTCATTTATATATACTACCCAATAATTTGAAACGCTTTTAATAATAAGGAGTTTTCAAAGTAAAAATATAATCTATTTAAATTGAATCCATTATCTTAGGCCTGTTTTGAGAATGGATATCTCTTATGAATTCAAAACTCTAAATTTGTTTAGTATAGGATACCTTATTATGCTTAAAGACGCAACGATAATAGCATTAGCTTGGCCAGACACCAAAGTCATTCAAGAAGGCAAATGGTATGATATTCCTATGAAGTGGGTTGGAGTTCTTAAAAATGGGTATTATTCCGCGGGACATGCCGCATTTTTACTCATTAACCATAACAATAAGGAGGTCCATTATTTTGATTTTGGAAGATACCACACACCAATAAAATATGGAAGGGTAAGAAGTAAACTAACCGATCCAGATATACAAATGAATATAAAAGCAGAAATCAAGAATGGGGAGATTCTCAATTTAGACCAACTATTGTTTAATAGATATAGAAATAAAGCTTGTCATGGTGATGGAAGATTGTTGGCCTCAATTGTTAAGGGAATTAATTTTGAACTCGCCTATAAAAAAGTAAAAGTGATGCAAGATTGTGAAGCCATAAGGTATGGCCCTTTTGAATTGAAGGGAACAAATTGTTCACGTTTTGTAGTACAAGTCGTTTTAGCTTCTTCTAAAAATTGGTTTACTAAATTATTAATAAGAGTTCCATATACCATTTCAGCGACGCCAAGATCAAATACTAAAGTACTAAATGATTTATCACATTATTTTGAGGTGAATGATAATGAAATTTATAAGAAGAAAAGCAAGTTTTATTTTTTCAAAAAATGGTTTGTATATTAAGAAACGGATTAATATAATTTTTTAATAAATAGGTAAAGAATGATAATTTTTAAAGACTAACTATGGGATTAATACGAACACTTTTACCTCCGAGTTTACCAGAAATCATTCCGAAAAATTCAAAATGGTTATCGGGGCAAGGAGCCGGATGTTGGTTTAGTATAGAAACAACGACGACTAGTAATACTTATAGAATAGTGAGATATACACCTCAAGGCGTAGTTGATTGTGATCGTATTTTTAAAATGGTTGACAACGGTTCCGTTTTTAAAATAGAACAACCATACATATTTGTCCATGTTTCACATTGCAACAAGTGTAAGATTAAACAGAGCAATCAACTATTTATTTTTAATTATCATATAAATGTCGATTCGTTGTAGATTAATGTATAATTTTATCGCGAATTATTTTAATCAATGACCAAACCCAACAACAAAGTACTTATTGTATTAGCTTTTTTTTCAATTTATGTAATTTGGGGCTCTACCTATTTACTAAACAAAATAGCGGTAACTGAGCTTCCTCCATTTAAATTAGCAGCTATTCGGTTTTTAGTTGCAAGCTTACTTATTTTTATAATCGCTAAAATTTTAGGTATTGGTATTGCAATTACCAGAAAACAGTTTAAAAATACGGTAATAGCCGGATTCTTATTCTTAACTTTTGGAAATGGAGTAGTCGTGTGGGCTTTAAAATATGTGGATAGTGGCTTTGCAGCTCTTGAAATTTCAGCCCAACCTCTTGTGGTACTTTTATTAATGCGATTTTTTGAAAGGAAGAAGATTCAACCTATGTCACTTGTAGGAATTGTTCTAGGTATGATAGGAATGTATTTATTAGTCAGTCAAACAGAAATAATTAGTAATGAAAATACAATCATAGGGCTTTTAATGATATTTGCTTGTATGATAAGTTGGGGATACAGTAGCCTATTTGTAGCCAAAGCCGATTTACCAAGTAATTTTTTTGTGAATACAGGGTATCAAATGCTAGCTGGTGGAACTATGTTACTCATTGCCAGTTTTCTATTTGGAGAACAATGGACCAATCCTATAGAATGGAGTGGTAAAGTGCAATTCTCAATGCTCATTTTAATTACTTTTGGAAGTATTGTGGCATTTACATCTTTTAACTACCTTTTAAAAAATGTTTCCCCTGAGAAGGTAGCAACGTCTACCTATGTCAATCCTATTATAGCGTTACTTTTAGGCTGGTACTTTTTAGATGAACAAATAACCAAGCAATCTATTATTGCAGCTATTGTACTTTTAACAGGGGTATACTTTATTAATACTACAAAAAAATTAACTAGGTATTCTAGATTTAAAAAATAGCATTGTCATATTTTTTAAGTAGTCCTTTTATAACTCAATAAGTTTAAATTTTTTAACTACTTTTTTTTTGAGCTAAAGATTTAAACATTAAAGTTAATTCACTAATTTTTTATAGAGTAATTTTGCTTGCTTAAGTAAGGAATATTCAATTAGCACTATTCTATTTGAAAGATAAAAAAAAAAGTATTAAAAGTCGCATACTAAGAGGTGTAGGTAAACTAGCTCTAGGTCTTGTGGTACTATTTATTTTGCTTATTTTATTTATTCGAAGTAAATGGGGGCAAGACATCATCGTAAATAAGGTTATCACATATGTTTCAGAAAAAACAAACACTAAAGTTGAAATAGACAAATTATACATCACATTTGGTGGAAACATCATGCTCAATGGACTTTATTTAGAGGACACTAAAGGTGATACGTTGGTGTATTCCAATTCCCTCGAAGCCAATATGCCGCTTTGGTCAATTATTAATGGAAAGGGGATAGGTATTGATAATTTGGTATGGAATGGGCTCAAAGCCCATATTATTCGAAAAGATTCTATTGAAGGGTATAATTTTCAGTTTTTGATAGATGCTTTTACTTCTAAGAATACTGAATTCCAGAACGAAACGACGTCAGGACCTTTAGAAATCATACTTGAATCAGTTGATTTAAATGCTTTTGATATTATCTTTGATGATGCCGTTTTAGGCATTGAAAGTCGTTTTGTATATGGAAATTTGTCCTTAACTATGGCTAAAATCGATATAGAAAAAATGGATTTTCGGACTACATCCATCAGCCTAAGCGATGCAACTATAAATTATACGCAAAGTCCTGTTCCGCCAATACCGTCAGACGAGAACGCTATTTTACCTTTTTTAGCTGTTGACAAATTAAATCTGAATAATGTCGTTGCAGATTATAATTCAGAAGTTGATAATAGTCGTTATCATATCAGCATTGCACAACTTTATACAGAAATTCCAAAAATTGATTTAACCAATAATACATTTGAAATTGTAAGGTTTCAACTAGATGACTCTGAAATTTTAATAAACACAACGACTGCCAATAAAATTGTCGTTAAAAATGATGGTCCTTTAGTTACAGCGACGTTTGAATGGCCAAATTTCAAAATAAATGTTGGCTATCTCGATATGAAAAATAATACATTTAGCTATGTAAATAACAATGCGACTCCTCAAAATGGTGTTTTTAATGGTAACGCTATTGTTCTTAATAATCTTACTTTACATGGAAAAGAAATTTCCCTAAAGGATAAAGAGGTTGGTTTTAATATTGAAAATTTCAATTTTAACGAAGCTTCTGGAAATCAATTAAAAACACTTCAATTAAACGCTAATTTATCAGATAATTCGTTGTCAGTCAATAGTATTAATTTATCATTAAACGATAATAAACTTCAAGGCAAGGCGGAAATAGATTTTAATAGCTTGGCTTCTTTCATCCAAAAACCAGATGATGCACAGCTTTCTGTTAATATTCCAACTTTTCGGTTTGA
This sequence comes from Aureibaculum algae, assembly GCF_006065315.1. Classification (GTDB taxonomy): domain Bacteria; phylum Bacteroidota; class Bacteroidia; order Flavobacteriales; family Flavobacteriaceae; genus Aureibaculum; species Aureibaculum algae. Next base: position 2,582,229 of record NZ_CP040749.1, read on the forward strand.
TATAAAGGATGTTTATCAATTTCAACCAGAGTTGCATAAGAATGAAATTTTTCAATTGCTTTCAAAACAATTTTTTAATGGGAATATTGAAGCTTCTGGTACATTATCGTCGGTAACTATTCCAAAAATAAAAGTGAACTGGGGTAATGAAACCGAATTATCACTAACTGGGCATTTAGAAAATGTTACTGACATTGATAAGTTACAATTTGATATTCCACAATTTAACGCACAAACCAATAAAAAAAGTCTTTCGCTTTTTGTCAATGAAGATAGTTTGGGAATCAATTTTCCTGAATTGGTTAATTTAAAAGGAAATGCAAAAGGTAGTATCAAAGACATTAATGCCATCGTCGAATTAAACACTTCGCAAGGAAAAGCCAACCTTAAAGGTCATTTTAATAATGAGAATCAATTGGCATTTGATGCAGATCTTAAAATTGACAATTATAAAATAGGCAACTTGTTAAATTACAGTAAATTAGGTGAGTTAACCGTAAGTGTTACTACGAATGGAAAAGGAAGAGATATTAATCATCTCAATGGGGAGTTATTAGCTACCATAGAACATTTTGGACTTAATAATTATGAAATTAAAGACTTAATAATCGATGGGAAATTTAAAGACGGACTTGGAAAAATAAAATCTGATTACAATGATGAAAACTTAAATCTTAATTTACTTGCAGACCTAAGGTTGGATTCTATTGCATCACAAGTTTCCTTAAATTTAGACATCATTGGTGCAGATTTGCAAGCTTTAGGTATTATGCAACGTAATGTGCGAACAGGGTTAAAACTCAATGCTGATTTTAAAGGAAATTCAGAGAAATTCAAGTTGAAAGCAAGTGTTGAAGATGGTGTAGTAGTCTTTGAGGACAAATCATATTTGCTAGGTGGCGTTGATATCAACGCGTTTGTTGACAAAGACACCACTTCGGCTTCCATAAAAAACAAGGTTTTGAATTTTGAATTGCATTCCAATTCCAATCCACAAAATTTCACAACCGCCATCGAACGGCATTTGACAAGCTATTTTTATAGAGATACTAAAGTTGCAGATTCGATAAAAAATCCAGTGAATTTGGTATTAAAAGGTAAGATTAGTCAAGCCCCTGTGCTGAACGAAGTACTGTTGCTCAATCTAAAAGAGTTGGACACCATAGATGTGGCCATTAAATTTAACGAAAACGCCAGAAAATTAAAAGCCAATATTACTGCACCGCATATCAATTATGATGGAAATGAGATTGATAGCTTAGCTTTTAATATCGATACAGAAATGGATAAGTTTGTGTTTGATTTGGGTTTTAAAGAAATCAACAGTGGTCCACTTGCCATCAAAAAAACGAGTTTTACAGGAAATCAAGCAAATAATGAATTGGCATTAAGTTTCACTTCTTTCTATGACCAAGAAAAATTAATTAATATTGAATCTACGATTGCCGGTCATCGAGATTCCTTAAGTTTTCATGTATTGAACGATAATCTTATTTTGAATAAAAATAAATGGGAAACACCTAATTCCAATGAAATTTTAATTACCAACAACAATTTTTCTTTCAATGATTTTAACTTTAGCAGAAATGGCGAATCCGTTGCTATTACGGACGCTGTAAACAATTCCAACAAGAATAGAATTGACATCAATTTCGACAATTTTAAACTTAACAAAATCATTAATTACTTAAATCCCGAAAATGAAATAGCTTCTGGGGTTCTAAATGGTGAATTTAGTGTTGAAAATCCCTTTGAAAATTTGGGAATTGTAACGGATTTAAAAATCCAACAATTGAAACTCTTAAACGTTGATTTAGGTACTTTATCTTTAGATGCACAATCGGGCGAAAACAATAATTATGACTTTAATGTAGATTTGAATGGTGGAGCAGTTGATTTGACATTGAAAGGTGATTTTCTGGCAGATAATACTGCACCTCAAATAAATCTAGATTTGGAAATTAATAAATTCAATATGAAAGCCTTAGAAGGGTTTACCGAAGGTGAAGTGAGCAGTACTTCGGGCGATTTTTATGGAAGTTTTAATTTGAAAGGCAATTTAAATAAGCCCGAATATTTTGGAAAAATCGCTTTTAAAAATGCCAATTTTAAAATCAAGCAACTCAACGAAAGATTTAGCTTGGATAATGATGTTATAAACATAGACAACAAAGGCTTGTCGATGGATAACTTTACGATTCAAGATGAAAATAAAAATTCTTTTATGTTTTCGGGCTTTATTGGTACTGAAAGTTTTAGCAATCCAACGTTCGATTTAAAAATAAATGCCAAAAATTTTCAAGTCTTAAACGCAACAAAAGAAGACAACGATTTAGTGTATGGTAAAGCAGTTTTTGATGCCAACGGCACTATTAAAGGCAATTTGGAAATCCCTAAAATAGATGTGAACCTAAAAGTAGGTTCAGAAACAGACATTACTTATATATTACCATCGGCATCGGTAAATATTGAAGAACAAGAGGGTGTGGTTATTTTTGTAAATCGAGAAAATCCTGATGCCATCTTAACCCGAACAGAAGAGCAATCAGTAAAAATTACCGGTTTTGATGTCAATGCTAATTTAAAAGTGGATAAAAGTGCAAGAATAAAGGTAATCATTGATGCCGAAACGAATGATAATTTTCAAGTTTCTGGAAACGGAGATTTTAAGGTGAAAATGAGCCCTAATGGTTCCGTGAACTTAACAGGAGTTTATGAAATTGCTAATGGTCATTATGAAATGAATTTATATAATATCGTAAATAGAAAATTTGAATTAACGTCAGACAGTCGTATTAGTTGGTATGGAGATCCATTTGATGCTAAATTAGATGTTAAGGCAGTGTATAAAATAGACGCATCAGCATCACCATTAATGGCATCGCAGACAACAAGTTCAGATGCATCTATAAAAAGCCAATATCAGGAAGTATTGCCATTTTATGTGTATTTAAATGTTGATGGTGAGCTAATGCAACCAGAAATTTCCTTTGAATTAGATATGCCAGAGGAAGAACAAGGGGCTATAAGTGGACAAGTATATGCACGTGTTCAACAAGTGAATAAGCAAGAAAACGAACTTAATCAACAAGTATTTTCATTATTAGTATTAAGTAGATTCTATCCACAGTCTGATAGTGATGGAAGCAGTGGTGGTTTTGCTTCAATTGCTAGAGATAATCTAAATGATGCACTTTCTGATCAATTGAATGTGTTTTCAGATAAATTATTAGGTGATACAGGTGTTGAACTCAATTTTGGTTTAGATAGTTATATCGATTACCAAGGTGATTCACCAGAAGACCGGACACAACTAGAAGTTGCGGCTAAGAAAAAACTATTTAATGATCGATTAATTGTAAGTGTTGGTAGTGATATTGATATAGAAGGAAGTAGCAGTACAGACGAATCTACTCCAATTATTGGCAATGTAAGTGTAGAATATTTATTAACTGATAATGGAAGATATAGACTTAAGGGTTTTAGAAAAAATGAATTTGAAAATGTAATTGATGGTCAAACCATTATTAGTGGTATTGCATTAATTTTTACTCAAGAATTTAATAAGTTTGATGAGCTCTGGTATGCTCTATTACACGGTCAGACTCAAGTTGAAAAATCAGATAAAAATAAAAAGGAAAAGAAACAAAATTGAGATATAAACATAAAAATATAGCTATAATACGATTTATTAAAACGAATATTTTAATAAAATACGCTATAGGCTTTATGCTGTCTGTGCTATTGATTCTATTTCAATCATGCAGTATACAAAAATATATTCCCAATAAAGAACGACTTTATATAGGTGCTTCCATTGATATAAAATCAGATAGTATCGTTAAAAATGAAAAGGCCTTAGAAGAAAATCTAAAAACTGCTATTCAAAAAAAAACAAATAAAAAGATTTTAGGATGGTATTATGGTTTGTATTATCATTTCAAATCTCAAAATAAAAGACAAGGATTTATTAACCGATGGCTAAATAAAAAAATAGGGGAGGAGCCTGTATATCAATCAGATATAAATACTACTGCCGTTAAAGAAGTGCTGACAAACCGACTAGAAAATAATGGGTTTTATTACAATAACGTTACCTCTAATTGGACGAGTAATGATAAGAAAAAAACAGCTTCCATCGATTATAATATTACCGTTCAGCAACCATATAGAATGGAAAGCTATCAATTAGATACGCTGCAACCTCCAATTTATAAAGAAATGCAAGGGTACATATCGGATACGCCTTTTAAAAAGGATATGCGTTTTAATTTATCTTTATTAAAATTAGAAAGAGACCGTATAGACAATGGTTTGAAAATGAAAGGTTACTACAATTTTAACTCTAATTTTTTAATTTTTGAAGCGGATACAAATAGATATAAAGACAAACGATTTGATTTATTTTTAAAATTAAAAAAAGATGTCCCTAAAAAAGCAATAGTCCCCTATAGAATCTCTAAAATTAATATTTATTCAAATTATGATATCCAACAAGATTCATTACCTAATAAAGTTGTTCGGTATAATCATAAAAACTTCATTGAGCAAATACCATATTTTAAAACGAAATATCTTGACCCTTATATTACTTTAAAAGAAGGGGAGTTATACAATCCTCAAACATCAAAAAATACGGCGAGACGATTGTCCACCATTGGATCTTATAAATTTGTAAATATTCAGTACAACCAATTGGATACTATTGCTAAAAATGATAGCATAGGTTTTTTAGAAACTAATATTTTTCTTTCCCCGTTAAACAAAAGGGCATTTAAAGCCTCATTAGAAGCCGTGTCTAAATCGAATAATTTTGCAGGACCCACGTTGGCATTAACCTACACGAATAGAAACTTGTTCGGTGGTGGAGAAATATTGAATCTTAGTACAAATATTGGGTATGAATGGCAAATTACAGGAGGAAACAGTAATGGAACAAGCATTCTTCAATTAGGATTATCATCTGAATTAATCTACCCAAGGATTATTTTTCCAATAAAAATAAGTAGCAATTACTTTAAATATGCTATTCCTAAGACAAAAATGAGTTTAGGATTGGATTATTTACAAAGAACGCAATTATACACTTTGTTATCAGGTACAGCACAATTTGGATATTTATGGAATGCCAATAGATATGTTACGCATGAAATTATTCCAATTTCAACTACGTACACCCAATTGTCCAATACCACAGAAGCATTTGAAGAAATTCTCTCTGAAAATGAGTATTTGAGTAGTAGTTTTGATCAAGAATTTATTTCTGGACTCAATTATTCATTTACCTATAATGAAATGGTCGACACTAAGAAAACGCATCAATTTTATATCAATTCCACATTAGACATTGTGGGTAATTCTTTAAGTTTATTTGGTAAAAATAATGGAGAAGATTCTAAAACGATATTCGGTCTTGAGTTTGCACAATATGCCAAAGCTGATTTGGACTTACATTATCACTTTAATTTTGGAAGAGATCAGAAAATTGCAACACGGGTGTTTGCGGGTTATGGTTATGCTTATGGAAACTCTGATGTATTACCGTTTACAAAGCAATATAATGCTGGTGGACCCTACAGTGTACGAGCATTTCAAATTGGGACCTTAGGGCCTGGTCAATATGATGAAGATGCAGATGGTGGTGATTCTGATTATCTTTTCTATAATTCAGGAAACATAAAATTGGAAGCAAATATCGAATATAGGTTTCCTATCTATTCGTTTGTTAGGGGAGCTGTTTTTGCGGATGCAGGGAATATTTGGACGTCTAAAGAAAATGAGACTTTTCCAAATGGTAAATTCACTGATAATTTTATAAATGAATTAGGAATTGGAGCAGGAATAGGACTTCGTATTGATGTTCAAGGTTTTGTAATTAGATTTGATTTGGCAGCACCCTTCCACGATCCCAAAGAAGAAAGTTATAATTTTAAATGGGATGAACCTGTATTCAATTTTGCCATTGGATATCCATTTTAACCCATTTTATTAAAAAGTCTATTCAATTTCAATTTGAATGTTGTTTGTATTTATAACATCACCAATTACCAATTTATTCCTTATCCTAGTTTCCACAAGTCCATTGACCAAGACTTCCTCGTTTTGAATAATAATTTTAGCGTGTCCACCAGTTTGTGCAATTCCCACAACCTGAAGTAGATTGTTTAAGGTAATATAAGGTTGACCTTCTTTTAATTTAAAGTTTTTCTTATCCATCATTTACTGCTTGATTAGGAGTTAGTTAAATGAATTTTCTCCAATATTATTATAATTTTTTTTACGATTTTTCGTTATTTCAACAAAGTTAACGGGTTTAGTTTGATTAAAAATTATATTGCATATCTATTTTTTGCATTTTCATTAAATATAGTTTCTTCACAAGAGCTATCTAGTTTACCGCTGTTTAGCATGGATAACCTTGACTATCAAGGTGCCTTCAGGTTAGATGCAGGAACTTATGGATCTTCAAATATGAATTTCGCTCAGGGACCTTTGGCTTATAATTCTGTAAATAATTCAATTTTTATAGTTGGCCATAGTCATCATCAAGCTATTGCAGAGTTTAAAATACCCAGTCTAGTAAATAGTACTGTTATTACCGATTTAAATAGTGTTAAAGAACCTATGCAGGTCTTTACACAATTTCTAAATAAAACTCCAGACGGTAACCCAGAAGGCATTGATAGAATAGGAGGATTGTATCCTATACTAGATAATGGTCAACAAAAATTAATTGTTAACGCCTACGAATATTACGATGCTCCAGGTGACAATACGGTTTCTACGTTGCTTATTGATAATGCGAATAATTTAGAGGATACTACTGTAAAAGGCTATCTAAAATTTGAAGGAGGATCAGGGCATACTTCTGGATGGATTTCTCCCATTCCAGAAAATTTAAAAAGTGTGTTGGGTGGAACGCATATTACAGGACAATCGAGTGGTATTCCTATAATTTCAAGAACAAGTGTTGGGCCATCAGCTTTTGCTTTTAATATGGACAACTTACTTAACACCGAAAATACCATCAACACAACAAAATTATTAGATTTTAGTCTAACAAATCCACTTCATTCAGATCTTTCTAATACAAGCTTGGCAAATGATATATGGACACATCTTTCAAGAGCTGTTTATGGTTTTATTGTTCCAGGTACAAGGTCTTACATAACTATTGGAAAAAGTGGCGGTCACCAAACGGGTGTTTGCTATAAATGTACACAATCGAATGGGAACCTCTGTGGCGGCTATTGCACCCCTGATTCAAACGATAATTATAATTACTATTGGTTGTGGGATTTAAATGATTTGTTAGAAGTTAAAAATGGGGAACGATGGCCCTATGATATCCAACCTTATGATTACGGTAAATTTAATACGCCATTTCAGAGTTCAGCGAACAGCATTAATGGTGGTAGTTTTGACCCCATTACAGGAAATCTATATTTATCCATTGAAAATGCGGATAACGAACAGGGTAGGTATGCCAATCCGCCAATAATAGTAGTGTATCAAACAGGAGCTTCACTTGATATCTCCATGAATATTGCACAAAACATAGAGATTTATCCAAATCCCACCTACGGTAATATCACAATTGATGCACCTGAATCAAGTTATACTATTAATGTTATAAACACTATTGGTGCAACCATCAATTCTTCCAAGAAAAAAGGAAAAAGTTTTGATATAGATTTGAGTTCTTTTGCTAACGGGATGTATTTTCTTGTAATTGAAAATTTAGACACTCATTTGGTATCTGTCGAGAAAATATTAAAAAAGTAATCTGATCAATTTAAAAACCAATAATTAATCTTTTACCAGGTTTTAGAATAGTAGTTCTTCTAATTTTATTTGCTTTACACAACGCTGAAATCGAAGTACCATACTTATTTGCTATTCTTGAAAGTGAATCACCCCTTCTAATTCTATGGGTTTTTACTTGCACCACTTTTTGATTTGTAGCTTCTTTAAATGTAGTTGCTACTTGAATATCACTCTTCCTTTTAGAGCTATGAAGATGAGGGCTTGTCCATTTATTAGTTACCCAAATTTTATCACTTCTAATTTTATTCTTTTCACCAAAATCAAATAAATACTCAGGGTTAATAAAATTACCTTTAAAACTCGTCTCTAAATGTAAATGGCTCCCTCTTGCATTTCCTGTAACACCACCATTACCTATAATTTGACCTTTTAAAACTAAATCATTTTCTTTCACTATTTGATTGGATAAATGGGCATAAAGCAACTCCAAACCATTCGAGTGTCTAACGATTATACATTTTCCATACCCTCTATTATAACCTACATATCGTACTTTTCCACTTAATATGGCCCTTAGACTATCACCAGTTACCAAATCAATATCAATACCATTATGTGGTCGTCTATTTCGCCAACCATAACGTGAAGTGACTACTTTATCTATTAATACTGGAGATGCATAGATACTATCCTTAAAATCAATTTCAAACGGAACATTTTTAATGGGAATAGGGTAAGGTTTTAATTTATCATTATCCCAATACTCATTTATGAAAGGGTTTACACTTGAATAATCAACCATTAGATTGAATTCTTCTTTTGATAAAAAATCAAGATGTGTATTAATTTTTTCTTCTAAACCATGAATATACATGGGGTCTATAGCTCTATCTTGACCATATATAGTAGACATTGATATTAAAAAGATAATGGAGGAGAAAAATATCTTCATAAAAGTGTAACTCAATTTTAATTTCTCATTTATTTTATATCAAGAAGTAATTACAATTAAATACTTCTTAAAATTTTAATAAGAACAAAAGTAAACTTTTTAATTAAATGTTTCTGTTTATGGCACTCTCGTTTCGGTATTAACATTATTAATTATCACAATTACAGCTATTTACGACTCATATTTAACTTATGTTTAACGGATTTTGATCCATTTATATCGCTCGTTAAAAAGTACTAAAAAATATACAAATTGTACCATTTTACATATCTTTACAATGAAATATCAAACTTTTTATATGAAAACTTTCTTTAACTTGTTATTAATAACAGTTTTGATTACATCTTGTGAAAATGACAAAAAAAATACAATAAATACAATGAACACAACTGATAATGTTTTAATGGTAGAGAGTGCTTTGCCCTATCATGCTCCTGATTTTGAAAATATTAAAAATAGTGATTTTAAACCCGCATTTTTAAAGGGAATTTCAGAGCAAAAAGAAGCTGTAGAAAAAATAGCCAATTTAGATAATGATCCAACTTTTGACAATACCGTTTTGGCTTTAGAAAAAAGTGGTATATTATTAGAAAGAGTTTCAAATGTATTTTATGGGCTGTCAGGTGCTCATACTAATGATAGTATAAAAGCGATACAAGAAGAAATTGCTCCTAAACTTTCCGAATTAGGAGATGCTATTTATTTGAATGACAAATTATTTAACCGAATTAAAATCATTTACAATAAACGAGACAGTTTAGATTTAGATTCTGAATCAATAAAACTCATAGAAAATTACTTTGAAGATTTTGAAATTGCTGGGGCCAATTTATCAGCAGAAAAAAAGGATACCTTAAAAAAATACAATACACAACTGGCAACACTTATTACCAAGTTTAACCAAATATTATTAGAAGCTAATAATGCAGGAGCCTTATTATTTACAGATAAGAAAGCTCTTGCTGGGCTCTCTGAATCACAATTAAAAGCCTTAGAAAAAAAAGAGAAAAAGGGTTGGATAATCCCTTTACAAAACACAACACAACAACCTTTATTACAATCGTTTACCAACCGTGAGACAAGAGAGAAAATTTTTAAGTCTTCTTGGAACAGGGCAGATGGTTCTGAGTATGACACTAAAGAAATAATTATAAAAATTGCAGATCTAAGAGCTAAAAAAGCAGGAGTATTAGGTTTTGATAATTATGCGGAATGGAGTTTGCAAAAAACAATGGCAAAAAAAGCTATAAATGTATTTGATATGTTTAAAGGACTTATACCTGCAGCGACAAAAAAAGCACAGTTAGAATCTGAAGAAATACAGAAAATGATTACTAGTAAAGGTGGTGATTTCACATTAGAACCATGGGACTGGAACTATTATGCTGAAATGGTGCGAAAGGCAAAATATGATTTAGATGAAGATCAAATTAAACCTTATTTTGAATTGAAAACTGTTTTAGAAAAAGGAGTGTTTTATGCCGCTGAAAAATTATATGGTATTACATTTAAATCTAGAACAGATATTCCCGTTTATCATAAGGATGTAATGGTGTATGAAGTTTTTGAACAAAATGGTGATAAGTTAGGTTTGTTTTATGGAGATTTTTTTGCCCGTTCTAGTAAAAGAGGAGGAGCATGGATGAGCAATTTCGTAACCCAATCTAAACTATACAATAAGAAACCAGTAATATATAATGTGTGTAATTTCTCTAAACCGGCGGAAGGTGAAGTTGCATTAATAACGTTTGATGATGTATCTACTATGTTTCATGAATTTGGGCATGCGTTACACGGATTTTTCGCAGATCAACAATATCCATCATTATCTGGAACAGCTGTAGCGAGAGATTTTGTTGAATTCCCATCGCAATTCAATGAAAACTGGGCGTTATATCCTGATGTTTTAAAGAATTATGCTATCCACAATAAAACAAAAGAACAAATTCCTCAAGTATTAATTGATAAAATAAAAAAATCAGGAACCTTTAACCAAGGATACAGTTTAACTGAAAATTTGGCAGCGTCTAATTTAGATATGCAATGGCACACTATTGCTACTGATAAAAATATTACTAATGCCAATGCCTTTGAAAAAGAAGCATTACACAATACAAAATTAGATGTTGTACACGCTGTGCCGCCTCGCTATAGATCTACTTATTTTTCACATGTATTCGGAAGTGGTTATGCGGCAGGGTATTATTCTTATCTGTGGACGGAAATGTTAGATCATGATGCCTATAATTGGTTTAAAAACAATGGTGGACTTACACGTGAAAACGGTCAACGTTTCAGAGATATGGTGCTCTCTCGAGGGAACACATTAAATTTTGAAAAGATGTATAAAGACTGGAGAGGCAGTGATCCTAAAATTGAACCAATGTTAAAAGCTAGAGGGTTGAAATAGAGTTAACTTATTTTGTTTGATTTTAAATTTGTTTTATCTATTATAAGTTGATATAACTAGGCATATTTTTTGTGGTACAACAACGAAACTATAATTCTGAAAAAATGAAAAATCATCCTATTTATCTAATTTTAGTAGTGGTATTTTTTTGTAGTTGTGCAAGTACTAAAGTTTTAGATAACAGTAAAATAAAAGAGTTAGTAACACTTCAAAGGTTTACTATTGAATCAGATATAGCTCAACCTATGGCTACGATAGGTTTGTCTAAATTACAAAATTCAGGTATTTTAGGTGTGGGAAATTCATCAGGTAATATTAGCCTAATAGGTAACAGTAACTTTTTAAATATAAAAGGAGACTCAATTTCTTCCTATTTACCTTATTACGGTGAACGACAGTCAAACGTTGGCTATGGTTCAAACAATGGGGGTATTGAATTTGAAGGCCTGATTAAAAATTACGAAACGGAATGGAATGCTAAAAAGCAATATTATACAATAACCTTTAAAGCAAAAAGTAATAATGAGTGGTTTGATGTTAGAATGAATTTATATCCTAACCTTAAAAGTTATGTTACACTTAATAGTGCATCGCGAACTGGTATAACATATATTGGTAACGTGAGTGCTTTACCAGAGGACGAATGACCATTTAATATTAAATAATCTTAAAATTTAAGAATCTTCTACTGTTACTTTATTTGTATTTCGTTTATAATTTCTATTAATGAAAAACTGAAATACAAAAATGAGTACAAATATATAACGTGCTACATTTGGTAATATGAATGCTAATATAGCAGCCAATATCCAAACACTAAGTGCATTTAAACCGGTTAATGTATGCCATTTAATAGCTAATGGCGTTAGTTCAGGGTTATTTTTCTCCTTCTTAATAATATACCTTATCATCATAAAATTTAAAAGTCCAATTGCTGAAAGGTTGAAACAATAAAAGACAAACGGAATTACATAACCGAAACCACTCACATAAAATCCTGTAGAAAAGGGCATTAAAACGATAAAAAGTAATAAGAATATATTGAGCCATAATAATTTATTATCGACGGTTGATACTAAACGCATAGAGCGTAAATGCGCTACCCAATACAAGGCTGTAACAAGAAAACTTACGACCAAACCTATGAAATTAGGAATTCTATTACTTAATAAATCCCATGAATTATAGGTTGCAATAGCTTTACTTGAGGGAATTGCAACTTCTAACACTAGCAAGGTCATTGCTATAGAATATACAGCATCACTAAAACTAATAATCCGGTTTTTATCATAGGTTTGGTTCATTTTCTTTAAATTTTATTTTCTTTAAAACGAAAATTACTACAATTTAAACAAATATGTCCTAAATGTTCTCGAATATATTTTCTCACCTTATTACAATTGATAGTCAATATATATTTGCGGTATTCAATAAATAAAAAAAAACATTTATAAAAAACCAACAAAATGAAGAATTTATTAAAAATTACAAGTATTTGCTTAGTGTTTACTTTATTCTCTTGTGGAGGATCAGATGCTCCACAAATGAATACAAAGGACGGGTTAGAAAAAATTAAGACCATTGCTAATGAAAAATTTGGAAGCGATATGGAAGTGTATTCCATGACCATTTATTCACAAGAAGATTTAAATTCTAGTTTAGGATTAGTAACCATAAAATATATAAAAGATGGCAAACGCTATTCTAGAATGTATTCTGAAAAAACAGCACACACTGAGGCTAAACTTCAAGATGAAAAAGCAGATTCTGATTCTTTTCAAAAGAAATTATTTTTAGACAAGGCACAAGGTAAAATGAAAATTAGTGATATTGATACTGATAAAATCATCGCTAATATTGATAAAGCACTTACAATAATAGGCGAAGATGTAGCTACACATCAATTAAGAAATTACACGATAAATGTTGATCCTAAGACGAATGCAATAACAAGTAATTTTGAATTGCATGTAACGCAAACAGGTGAAGGTACATCAATTGAAGGTCGTAACATCGTTACCAATTTTTATGAAGCAAACTTTGAAGCAGACGCAGAAGGTAATGTTGAAATGACAGACTAAATTTGTGGAATGTTGCTATGAAAAAAGGCCCCTTATTTTATAGGGGCTTTTTATATTATAAAATTGAATATTTAGATTATTAAAAATTAAATATGAGTAGATTATTAACATTTATCATCATCTTAAGTACTTTGTTATTGAATTGTCAAAATGAAGAAAAGGAGAACACATTACTTCCAATAAGTGTCAATGGTAATTTTGGTTTTATCAATTATGATGGTGAAATGGTTATTGAACCTATCTATGATGATTTCGAAGGCTATTCGAACGGTATAATTGGTGTCGGTTTTAATGGAAAAGATGGTTTTATTAATGAAAAAGGAGAAGAGATTACAGGATTTATATATGATCGTGTTCGATATTTTAACGATGGCTTAGCAAGTGTACGCCTAAACCGAAAATACGGATTTGTTAATTTTGAAGGAGATGTCGTAATTCCAATTAAATATGATTTTGTTTTTCACTTCAGTAATGGTATGGCAGCTTTTAGCAATGTAGGCCAGTCTCGAATTTATGGATACCTAAATACAAAAGGTGATGTAATTGTAGAGCCTATTTTTAACGTAGCTAACTCATTTTATGAAGGCTTTGCTGCTGTAAAGGTGGATGATAAATTTGGTTTTATTAACAAAAAAGGCGAATATATTACAGAGCTTGTGTATGACGAAGTTGGTGATTTTTTTCAAGGCTATGCGGCAGTTAGTAAAGATGGGTATTGGGGATTTATAGATATTGATGGAAATGAAAAAATTCCTTTACAGTATAGTGAGGTAAATCCATTTATTGAGGGATATGCTGTGGTAAAGGCAAGTTATTTTAAAAATGGAATTATAAACACTTCCAATGACACCATTGTCCCATTAGATTTTGAAGAATTAGAGAATTTTCAAGAAGACATGGCGGTGGCAACGTATTATAACAAGAAAAAAGGGTTTGTTGATAAAAAAGGAAAATGGGCCATTTCTCCAGTATATGATTATGCTCAAGGTTTTAGGGAAGGTTTAGCTGCTGTTGCTATGAGAGAGGGTAAAGAAGGAGAAGATGGAGACGTTCATTGGGGGTACATTAATAAAAAAGGGGAACAGATTATTTCGCCAAAATTTGCTGTGGCTCAACCTTTTATTGATGGTATTGCGGTTGTGGCTATAAAAACTGGAAAATATGATTACACCTATGGTTATATTGATACAAAAGGTAATTATATTATAGAACCACGCTTTTTTAACGCCACTCCATTTTTTGAAGGTGTAGCGTCTGTGTTTGATAAAAATGCGAATCCCAAAAAAAACTATATCGATAAAAACGGAAAATTACTTTACACAGTAGACAAAGAGTAATTTTAAACAATAATTTTGTAACATTTATTTTTTGTTAACTTTGAAAGCTAACCAACCTTTTATTAAGCCATGCAAAATAGATTTCATTTCTTATTTTTCTTTTTATTAATTCTACCTCTATCACTTACAGCACAAGATTTTAATTCTTTAGAATATCGTACTGTTGGTCCCGAAAGAGGAGGGCGTGTTACTACGGTAACAGGAACTGCACATTTCCCAGGTACATTTTACTTAGGAGCATCTGGTGGTGGTGTATGGAAAACGGAAGATTATGGTATATCATGGAATAATATTTCTGATGGTTTTTTTAATACCCCATCAATTGGAGCTATAGAAGTTGCAACAAATGACCCTAATATAATATATGTGGGTACCGGTTCTGATGGTTTACGAAGTAATGTAATTTCTGGAAAAGGAGTTTACAAATCAATTGATGCAGGAAAAACCTGGGAACACATCGGTCTAAAAGATACAGGGCAAATAGGTGCTATAGAAATAGATCCTACAGATAATAATACCGTTTGGGTGGCTGCCATCGGAAATGCTTTTGGGGCCAATACTGAACGTGGTATTTATAAAACAACTAATGGTGGTAAAGATTGGGATAAGGTTTTGTATATATCTGATAAAGTTGGTTTTTCTGATTTAGAATTACTTCCAGGAAATCCGAATATTGTTTATGCTGCTGCATGGAAAGCAGAACGGAAGCCTTGGACCATTATTTCTGGTGGTAAAGCCAATGAAGGTGGAATATACAAATCTATAAATGGTGGTAAAGATTGGGTCAAGCTGGAAGATGGATTGCCAAAAGACTTAATTGGTAAAATTGATTTGGCAGTATCGCCTGTAGAATCAAGTATTTTATACGCTATTATTGAAGCTCCTGAAAAGGAGGGAGGTTTGTACAAATCGGAAAATCAAGGAAAATCATTTACACATATTTCCAATAATAAAGGTCTGGTAAATCGTCCATTTTATTATATAAATGTTGAGTTAGACCCTACAAATCCAGATATCGTTTATTCAAATGCAAATCCACTATTAAAGTCAATTGATGGTGGTAAATCATGGGAACGAATGAGCGTTCCTCATGGTGACAATCATGATATTTGGATAAATCCTAATAATCCAAATTTACTAATACAATGTAATGATGGTGGGGCTAATGTTTCTCATAATGGAGGAAAAACATGGTCAACACAATTTAATCAACCTACAGCAGAGTTATATCAAGTAGAAGTAGATGATCAATATCCATATTGGTTATATGCAGGTATGCAAGATAATTCATCTACCATTGCAGTACCTAGTTTTCCGCCAAGTGGTATTCAAAATCCGGGTACGGGTTGGATAATAAATACAGGTGGTTGTGAAACAGGTCCTGGTGTACCTAAACCAGGAAATCATAATATCGTATATGCCAATTGCAAAGGACGCTTTAGTGTATTTGATAAACGCACAGGTACTGAAAAAAGTTACTATGTGGGAGCATCAAATATTTATGGTCATAATCCCAAAGATTTAAAATACAGGTTTCAACGTGTAGCTCCAATTCATGTATCACCACACAACCCAGATATAGTTTATCACGGATCTCAATATTTGCATAAAACGAGTAATGACGGACTCAATTGGGAAACTATTTCTCCTGATTTAACGGCTTTTGAAGCCGATAAACAAGTTATTTCTGGAAGTCCCATTACTAGAGACATTACAGGTGAAGAATATTACAGTACGTTATATTCTATTCGTGAATCGAAGCTAAAAGAAGGTGTCATATGGACAGGTTCAAATGACGGTGTAATTTCTGTTACTCAGGATGGAGGTAAAACATGGAAAAATGTTACCCCTAAAAAGATGCCAAAAGGTGGACGCGTAGAATCCGTTGAACCTTCTCAATTCAATCCTGCAAAGGCATATATAGCTGTTGATAGACATTTAATAGGTGATGCTAAACCTTATTTGTATAAAACAGACAATTATGGAAAAAGTTGGGAATTACTATCTACTGAAGCAAACGGTATTCCTACTGATTATACAACTCGTGTTTTAAGAGAGGATCCTTTACGGGAAGGTTTGTTGTATGCTGGAACAGAATTTGGGGTTTTTATTTCCTTCAACGATGGCCAAAAATGGATTAAATTTCAACAGAATTTACCAGTTACACCAATTACCGATATAAAGATTTTTAGAGGTGATTTAATTCTAAGTACTTTGGGGCGTGGCTTTTGGATTTTAGATAATGTTACCCCTTTAAGAGAACAAGCGATGAATACTTTAGCAGAAACTCTACATGTTTTTAAACCTGATAATACCATACGTTATCGTTATCCAAAAGTAAGTAGCAGAGCTTTTCCTAATTATCCAAGAACCAGTGTAATTATTGATTATTTTATTCCGAAAGGAAATAAAGACGGTGTGCAATTAGAGATTTTTAATGATAAAAATGAATCCGTAGTTACTATTGTAAATGATAAAAAACAACTTAAATCTGAAGTAAAGCTCGTGGAAGATATGAACTTAAGTCATACTTTTCGATATGTAGATACCAAACTAGAAGATAAACCAGGTTTAAATCGTTTTCATTGGGATCTTTCATCAAAGGGACCTTGGACAAAAAACGAAAAGAGAAGATATAAAAATGGTCCAATGGTCGCTCCTGGATCATATATGGTGAAACTAACGGTGGGAACGAAAACATTTACACAGCCTTTTGACATTGTAATGGACCCAAGAGTTGAAGAAACGGGTTTAACTAAAAATGATATTCAGACACAAATTAAAATGCAAAATAAAATAATTGACTTGTTATCTGAAGCAAATCAATTACAATCTAAATTAGAAAAAGAAGTTATCGCTGCGAAAGGAGAAAAATTAGATAAACTAAAGGCCATTTTAAAACAATTAAAGAATGATGAGGGTGCTTATCCTCAACAAATGTTAGTCTCTCAAATTTCGTATGTGTTATACATGATAAGTGGTGCTGACCAATTACCTGGACAAGAAGCTACAAATAGATATGAGGAGTTGAAGAAACAATTTAATACACTTAAAACAGAAGCTGGATACTAATGAATGATAATAACAACCATCGTAGGAAATTCATAAAAACGATTTCAACAGCCATGGCCGGCTTTGCTGTTGCTCCTGCTTTTGCCTCCACTAACTTAAAAAAAGGTAACCATAGTATCAGTGATCTATCTCCAGCAAATGATGATTCAGAAGCCTATTGGGAAAAAGTAAAACAAGAATTTATATTTGTTGATGGACTCAAATATTTCAATAATGCATCCTTAGGTTCTTCACCCGTTTTAGTACAACGAGCCACAAGAAATTTTAGAGAAACTTTAGATAGTTTTCCCTCTAAATATATGTGGGGTGGTTGGGACGAAGAAAAAGAAAAAACGCGTAAAGCCGTGGCTGACTTCTTTTCGGTTTCTAATGAGGAAATTGCCCTTATACATAATACCACAGAAGGCATGAATCTTATTGCCCGAAGTATGGACTTAAAAAAAGGAGATGAAGTTATTCTTATTGATCATGAACATACGAGTGGTACCATACCTTGGGAAGTATGGCAAGAAACAAAAGGTGTAAAATTAGTGAGGCCTAATGTGCCCATTCTTCCAAAAAATAAAGAAGAAATTATTGAAATTTATAAAAAAGCAATTACGTCAAAAACTAAGGTGATTTCAATGTGTCATATGGTTAATACGAATGGTATGATATTACCAGTAAAAGAAGTTTCTGAAATGGCTCATAAAAAGGGCATTCTAGTAGCTGTTGATGGGGCTCAAGCAGCGGGTATGTTTCGTATTGACTTACATGATTTGGGTTGCGATTTTTATACTGTAAGTTCTCATAAATGGTTGTTCTCACCAAAAGGCGTTGGTATTTTTTATTCAAAAAAAGAGAGTCAACAGTATCTAAAACCTTTAATGGTCTGTAAAGGATATAAGGATGAGACTATAAGACGTTTAGAGAATTACAATACACGTAACTTACCTGAAGTTTTAGGTTTAGGTGCGAGCATCAATTTTTTAAATGCCATTGGTTTAGAGAAAATCCATAACAGAACTTATGAACTAAAAAAGTACTTTAGAAACAAAGTAGCAGGGAATCCTAATTTAAAATTAAAAACCCCTGCTGACGATAACCTTTCCGCAGCCATTCAAGTAGTTGAAGTTATTGGTAAACCTGTTTCTCGTGTAAAAACGAGATTAATTGACCAATATGGTATTGATTGCCGTCCTATGAGCTCCTTTGGTTTAAATGCAGTACGTCTCTCTTTTGCTATTTACATCACCAAAAAAGATATTGATTATTTGGTAAGTGCTTTAGAAAGTATATAGCAATGAACTTAATAACATACTTTTTTTTTTGAAAAGCAACCACATTTCTGACTTATATATTCTAAAAATTAAATACAAATTAAACACACTTCTTGAAATTTATTTGGCAACATATGTTGGAATATTACACCCCATTCCTTGCCAAGGAAATTTTCCTGCGGGCAATGCTTCATCAATAGTTATTAATGGGAGAAAAATTTCAGCATCCATAGCTACTGCACCACCTTGTACATTTAACCCTAGCATGCTTCTTAATTGATTGGCCCCTGAATTTGATACCGTAACAGCTGCATCAACTTCAGCTCTACTAATTTCTTTTCTATTTCCATAGATGTTTGCCCATCGTTCTGCCACTGAAATTTTAATCATCATGCTCTGGTTGCCATCGCTATTCGGATCTATATGCATGGCTTCATCCAAAATATCGGCTACTGCCATTTTATCATTTATCTCTTTATAATCATATTTTCCATTTCCTGTAAATAGATTATTTATCATAGTAAGTTTGGCCCCTTTATTATATATACCACCCATATGTCCAAAACCTAGAGTATTATTTTCAACTGTTGCTATTAAATTTTGATCAAAAGCAAGAGCGTCTCCTCCGTAAGAGGCTATTGCATCATGTTTCCAAGAAAAAAGACTAGTGTTATGTTTAATTTTGAAAACCGGAAGTTTAGTAGCATCTGTTCCCATGTATCCCGTTCTAGCATGAATACCATATCCTGTATTATTGATCGTAAAGTTGTTTTGAATAACTCCCTTACCACCTTCAAAAACTCTTACAGATATGGCACCTTCAGTAGGTGCAGTATTCATTACAACACAATTTAAAACCGCAATATTTGTATATTTACTTCCAACGATTACAATGCCTCCTGATTCTGGTGATGGATTTTTTCCAGTTTTCGGATTCGCCATTCTACGTATTGCTAAATTTTTATCGGTATGATATCTATTTCTCGGGCCATTATCTATGATAATACCATCTACAATAATTTCTGACCCCATAGATTTTTGACCATTACTTTCTCGTTGTTGGTCTGTTCTTATATAAATTCTAGGAGTAGTCAGTTTCATATACTCGTTGGTGCCCGTAAAAATGCTTTTATGTTCACCCCAAGGATCTCTTTTAGAGAATGTAGCATTGTAACCTCCATAGATTTTCACAGGAACATTTATTTCGTCAGAGCCTCTGGCACCTTTACTCAAGTAAACGCCTTCAGCAATATGAATGCGGTCGTTAGCTTTTAAATGATGTAAAATATTTCCTAAATCTTTTGCAGGACGTTCTTTTGTTCCTAATTGACCTGAGCCTGTATTTTTACTTACGTACCAGTCTCTTCCTTCATTAGAGAAAACTTGAGATGTATTTTGCGAAAAGGTAACGTTAAACACAGTGAATAGCGTAATAATTAATAAAATTTGATTTTTCATTTGTATAAGTTTATAGGTTAACAAGAGTAACTAACAACGACAACCAAAATATGGCTCAACCATATTCTAGATTTATAAAAGTATTGTGATGTTGTCTATTTATAATTGCAATATACCCTACAATTATGTTGGTAGTATCTAAGAATTCAGTGACAATAAAAAAGTCTATGAATTCATATAGGTTTTAGATATTGGTTAAAAAGTTATTTGTTGAGTTCATATTCAAGAGCAACACGTACTAAACCAGCAGTGTTTCTAGTTCCTGTTTTAATCAACATATTTCTTCGATGGGTTTCAACTGTACCAAAACCGATAAAGAGTTTTTCGGCAATTTCGTGGGTAGTATGTTCATCAAGAATCAGTTTTAATACATCTTTTTCTCGATTAGATAATTTTGGAAAAAGACTACTGGTATTCGGTTTCTTCTTTGAATTCCCCATTTTGTTTAACACAATTTCGTTAGAGGCCTTATCCAAATACATTTTACCTTTAGAAACGGTTTTTATAGACTCTACAAGTTCAGCTTTTCCTGCATTTTTTAAAACATAACCTTTTGCACCATTGCCAAGCATCATTTTGATCAAACTACTCTCTTTATGCATTGTAATTGCAATAATATTTACTGTTGGAAGAATTTTTACAATTTCCTTACACGCATCTATTCCATTCATACCTGGCATATTAATATCTAAAAGTATTACATCAGGATGTATACTAGGAAGTTTTTCAATAGCATCTTCAGCATTAAGTGCATGACCAATAACTTCTATTTCAGATTCATTTTGTAACAACAATTTAAACCCCTCAATAACCATTTGGTGATCGTCAATAATAAAAACATTAATCATAAAATAGTTTAGTTTAAAGATGTTTAACTCAATGTGATATCATAATTTGTTTAAAAATACTATTTTTTTTAATAAAGATCCAATTGATATCCTGCAATATAATCTACATCGACTTCTTTTGAAGTAGTAATGAAGTAATTTCGATAATAACCGTCTTCAAAAGTCAAAAAACCCTTGAATTTATATTGTTGCTCTTCTTTGGTATTAAACACACCTACTTCTGTAGCTTTATAACTCACTAAATTACCATGTTTGTCTGTTAGGTTTTTCATAAATTGCTTTAAACCTCTTGCTAAAGTTTCTGTTCTATATTTAGGTTTTACATTTTTAGAAATAAGCTCATAATTTTCTTTTTTAAGGTTTTCTGAAAAATCAATAAATATTTCATTTTGATCCAAAAGGTTAATTAAAGTTTTGGAATTATATTTATACACAGATGGTTTGTTTGAGCTAGAATTTACCAATTCTACACCAATTTGATTATAAGCATCTTTTTCTTCTTGAGAAAAACTATCAAACAATAGCATTGCTATAGTAGCAGTTGATAAATCTTGTCGTAACGTGTCTAACATAAAACTATTAGAAATAGTTATGTCGAACGATTTTATAGTCTCTTGACCTAATGCTGTATTAATACTTTTTGAAAACGATGCATTTCCACCAAAATGAGAGACCACTTTATCAAGTCCTTTTTGTTGGTTTTCAGAAGCACAAGAAAAACAAATTACTAGTGCTATTAAGAATCCGTATTTTTTCATGATTTTATAGTTTTTTATTATTATCACTGTTAGTAATTAAAGTAGTTACGATTCGCTTAATTACTTTGTCCATAAGTGTCTCTTATGAAATCTGCAACTTCTTGTTCTAATGCTCTAAATTCTTTCTTTTTTTTGTGCCAAATAATTCCGTAAAAAATAAAACCACCTACAAAAGTTAAAAATAACAGTAGTACAAAAACTACAAACATCCAAGACTTCATAATATTCAAATTGCTCATAACTTTGAGTTCATTTTTTTTATGAAAAATGATAACCATAGATGAACCATTAATTACATTAAGAGCTTTTTTGTTTAAGAATGCATACTTTACCTTATAATTTGGGAATTGAACACTTAGACTTTCTTTAATTTCTGAAATGTTTGTTTGAGATGCTATTGTAAGTTCCATAATTGTGATTATTTAAATTCAATTGCAAATTAGATGGATTGCACACTTTAACTATCATTTAATTCATATAGCATAAAAAAATCTATGAATTCATAGATTTTTTGGTTCTAATTTTAAAATAGAGGATATTTTATTTAAAAAGCAGTATTTTTCATATCGATTCAAAATAATCATTCATTATGTCTTTTAATAAGAGCCTCCCATCTACTTCAAAAGTTGTAGTAATTATTTTAATATGTTTGTTCGCAATATCCAGTCTTTGTGCACAAAACAAAATAGATAAAGCTTTTGATTCTATTATAACTAGTAAAATATTGACTAAGAAAAAGGTGATGAACTTACTCACTTTTGCAGGTAGAAATCGATATGTTCCAGCTACCAAAAAATTTATCATTAAAGCTTTAGAAATTTCTGGAAAAGAAGATGAGCATAAAAAATTATTGTTAGCAAATTCATATTATGCTTTAGGCAATTATCACTTTTTTCATTCTCAAATTGATTCTAGCCTTGTAGCCCTTGATTTAGCAGATGAAAATCTTAGTGAAAACGATTTGGTTTTAAAAGCTACAATAATGACGACTAGAGGTGGCATATACAATAAAGTAGGGGATGTGTCCTTGGCAATTACCACACAATTAAATGCGAAACAAATTTTAGAAAAAGTAGACACACTAACGTTAGATTTTAAAGAAAGAATTAAAAGACGAGGAAATATATCTACCATAACTAATAGTTTAGCGAATTTATACCTTAAAATAGATGATTATGATAACGCATTAATTAATTATGAAAATGCTTTTAAACTTACAAAAGCTCTAAAAAACAAGCCCAACGCAGCAATAATTCTAAGTAATAAAGGAGAGCTTTTAAATAAAATGAAAAAATTTGAAGAAGCCTTAAAGGTTTCTAAACAAGCAAAACAATTAAAAATAGAGGCGAAATTACCAGAAAGGTTTATTGCAATTTCTAACTTTCATATTGGTGTGGCCTACAAAAATTTAGACAGTACAGCTCTTGCATTATCCTATTTTAATCAAGTTTTAACTCAAAGCAGAGAAAAAAACTACAAACGAGGTGAAATGATGGCATTGTCTGAAAGAGGCTTAATAAATTTTGAATTAAATAAAATAAAAGAGGCTAAAGAAGATTGTACCATAGCCCTCGAAATTGCAGAAAAAACAAATGATAATGATATTAAAATAAAATCGTGCGACTGTCTGTACAAAGTTGAAAATAGCTTAGGAAACCATAAAGCTGCCTTACAAAAATATGAACGCTTTACACAACTCAAAGACTCTGTTTTTAACGAAAAAAATATTCGAAATATTACCAAAATTGGGATGCAATATGAGTTTGATAAAAAAGAGGCTCAACAAAAATTAATTATCGAAGAAAAGAATAGGCAAAGAAATAGATTAATATCAAGCTTCATTGTTCTTTCGGTCATCGCATTGTTAATTGTAATCTTTTATAGAAAAAGACTTAAATACCAGCGTAAAATTACCGAACAGGAGCAAACCCTTAAGAATCAGGAAATAGTAAAACTGCAACAAGAGAACCGTATAACGGCCATAAATAGTATGATTGATGGCCAAGAAAAAGAAAGAGCTAGAATTGCTAATGATTTACATGATGGGCTGGGAGGGCTTCTTAGTTCTGTAAAGTCCCATTTTTTAGCAACACAAGAAGATAAAACTGAAAACAAGCCAACAATAAAGAAAACGGAACTTTTAATTGATCAAGCATGTAATGAAGTTCGAAGAATATCTCACAATATGATGCCGCATGCATTAGTAATTTCAGGATTGAAAGATGGAATAAAAGATATTACCGAACGCTTAGAAATTGAAAATTATGACGTAACCTTAGAAATAAACCAATTGCCAAAACTAGATGCTACTCAAGAAGTTATGGTATATAGATTAATTCAAGAAATTGTAGCCAATATAAAAAGGCATGCTGATGCTAAATCAATATTTATTCAGCTGTATGCACATCTTACTACGGTGCATTTAATGGTTGAAGATGATGGTAAAGGTTTTGACCTTTCAAAAATAAAAGACAAAAAAGGACTCGGCTTACAAAGTATTGAAAGTAGAGTTGCTTATTTAAATGGTGTCATAGATTGGGATACTGCTGTAGGAAAAGGCACCACTATAAATATTAATTTCCCTACTTAAAAAGTGTTATTTTAAAGCTTTAGTAAGTAAATTAGGATATTTATTTGGGATATGTTTAGTTGCTTCAAAATTATAATAAGCCGTTAGGTTTAGAATAATCATAATAGCGGAAAAGAAATACAAATTTAAAACTAATGCAATTCCAAGATGCATTGCTATTATGCCGATTAACCAATACTTTTTGAGTATCTCTATATTAATTAGAAAGTAACACATTTCTAGGATAATAACAGACCAGCCCATACCAATCATAATCCATTGGTAATTAACCAACCATTCTAAATTGATATTAAAATCTAAATTAGAATATGGCAAGGTCAAGGTTTTCCAGATTGACTCACCATTTCTCCAATTATGCCCTAATAATTTATCAAATCCAGAAAAAAAATAAGAAATAACCATAAATACTTGTAGATAAACGCGGATTCGCTGAAAATTAAGCTTATTTCTTGCTTTTTTTATGAGTCTCTTAAAAATTAATGAATCTAATGACTTACTGATATTAGATGGTAGAAAACAAAGGAAAAACAAACAAATACTTGTAAAGTAATCAACACCATAATTAAAAAACACATTGGTCTTAACTAATAATAAATGTAGTAAAAGGAGTAAAATGGCACTTGGTTGTGTTAAAAAACCAAGTAATAAAAATAGCACTGTTATTCCGAATAAAAAGGTGAATAGAGCCCAAACAAAAGCAGGGTCCAAATTCGTAATTTTTAAAAATCTATAGAGACTAATGTCAGAACTTGGAACATATATGTCAGTTACCTTATTTGGAATTAATGCTTCTTCACCAAACAAGTATGGAATATCTTGATAAATAGAAATAAAATGTATACCAATAAATAATGCAACTGCCGTTCTAAAAAAAACTAAATAATCATCTTGATGTTCTAAACTAAATTTATTACTTAAGGTGTTTCCAAGCATCATCTTTGGTATATTTTTGAGATTTTATTAAAGTATAAATTGGTATCATTTCTGGATCTTCATCTAATTGACCTAATAAAGGATGGTGATAGAGGTAAACTTTGGAGTGCACATATTTCCCTTTTTCTTCGTCAAGTAATACGCGAAGAGCTAATCCTTTTAAGAAAATATTACATTTTTTTAACCTTAAAGAATCTTTGTTATCATTAAAGTATTCTTCAAACATTAGATATGCACTTTTAATCCTAGTAAGGCTCTCTTTTCTTTTAAAGTTTGGAAAATTACTCGTTTTTATAAGAGTACTGTCTTCTGAATATACCTTAAACTCCGTAATATATTCGCTGGCTACGTTTGGTGCAAAAAAGCCAAAACCTGTTTCTAAACCAGTATAAGACAAGAATATTGAAATGGGTTCTTTTTCAATAAATAGGGCCGCATTGAATAAATTATTTTTGATTAAAATTGAATCAGCCTTATCAGCTTTGTAAAATTGAGTATACGATTTTATTGTGCCTCTTGTATTGACGGATATAGTTAATATAAAAATAACAAAAAAAACAAAAGTATAGAAAGTATTTAGGTACTTCATAATAAAACTTTAAAAGGCATTATTATTTTTTAATAATGCCTTTAGGTTTAATTAAATTCATTCATCACTTTATCAATGTGGCTTTGAGCATTTCTTACCCCCTCCATTTTAAACTCTTTATCACGCCATATCGTTTTGGATACTAAATCTTTATGAATATTATCATGTATAGCTGCAGTTTTAGTCGATTTATGTACTACCGCAGTCTCTTTCCAGCCTTTAACTCCTTCAAGCTTAGAAAGATCAATCACTTTACCATTTAGGTCAATTTCATTTACCTTATTTGTAAGTACCGTACTTTCTTTCCAGCCTTTAAACTCACCTAACTGAGATATTAAATCCTTTAGGTTAGTATCAAGGTTTTTGACCTGATAATTTCCATCTCTGAGTTTTACTACTGTTCCTTTCTGTGTTTCATTAAAAGAAACTAGGGTTAATGATAAGACAGCTCCTATCATAAAAATAACTTTTTTCATATTAATCTATTTAATATTTAACGCATCAGATTTTTTATAAGGGGTCTCTGATACTTGCAATATGCCATGCAATTCCCTAATACAATTTCATAAATTTTCTATTTTTTACAGTATAAAAGTGGCAAGTCCTAATAACATGATTTACCGGGAGATACGGGTTTGAGGAAGTCCGAGCGATAAAACTTATTTCGCGTTTATACGGTACTTAAACTTATTAGCTACTGATTTATTGAGCATGGCCACAGTGATTACTTTGCCTTTAACACCTGTTAATGTAAACACTTTATTTTTTCCATTTCTATTATTTGGAAACATGTAGGTTTTTATAGTTCTAGTAACTCCGTCTTTTCCATGTGAACAGATTACAACACCAGTTTCAGCCCTACCATCATACTTATTTATGGTTATTTTCATCGTATTATTAAATGAAGGAGGTGTTACAAAGGTCCTTTTGGTTTGGCCCGTGATACTGCCTGTTTCATTACCACCATCAACTTCCAAGTAACGAGGACCAATTGTAGATGAGCGATTACCGGCAATATAGTTCCATGCTCTTTTTACTTTATCAACTTTACTTTTAAACGGTATTAAAGAAATATTTGGCTTCCATGTACCAAATTTTTCCCATGTTCTTTTCGCCATCTTCGTTCCTTGATTACAACTTTGAGCTTCTACATTAAATGCTAAAACAAGACTAAACACTAAACTTAAAATAATAGATTTTTTCATTTTTAATATATTTTTAAATTAGAACTGCAAAGTATAAACAGTCTAACTTTAAAACATCTATCAATTCAAATAGTCAAAAAAAATCTATGAATTCTGTTGGTATTAATTTGCGTAATCAATATAATGTACAAACCATCTAGATGGTACTATTGGTTTGAATTAAAACATAGTTCTAACTCCACCAAACCACAAAAAACTTTTCAAAAGTACCATTTGGTCGTTTCAACCAACAAAGTGGGGCCTTTTTCTCATGGATAAGTGTATTTATTTGTCCGGAAAAAGAATCAAAATTCAGCCAAGTTACCTGCGTTTGAATCGCCATAAGCCAATTCAATTTTGAAGGTATATAAAATTTACAGTCCGTAAACTTACCTATTTCTGATAGGTGAATATAAAATCCAGCCAAACAGTGCCTATTTAAAAGTTTAAATTCTGGAATTTCTGAAGTATAGGGAACAAATAATTGAGCTTTAAAGTAAACAAATTGTTTTATATCTACGGCATTGAGTTTTAAATCTTCCAAAATAGGTTTTGTGTGTTCAGAATAGAGTAGTGGTAGTTGTTTTTCCTTTAATTTGGTTAGTTTTTTAACCAAGGTATCATTTCTATTAGGTCCTATCCAATGTTCAATTTCAGTTGTACCCACACATTCATCAAATAAATAGAATTTGTAAATTACTTCCAAATGTATGGGGGTATCATCTTGTTTTAAGATACAATCCAATTCGCCAACTGTTCTTTTCCCATCTTGAATTTGCATATTTTCCAAGAGTATTTCAATCGTATCATTTTGCTTTAATTCATTACCCACAAAACGTTCCACACGTTTACCTAATCTTAAATTTACAGGAAGTACTTCGTTAAAAATGGTATCATCCATTTTAGAAAATTCAAATTGTTCCAATCCCAAAACAGTATCCTTCAACCACAGTTGTGGCGTATGTATACAACCTTGATATTGATTTTGGACGTCTTTTGTTTTAATATTCATTACAAAACAATTCTTTTACAACTTCATAGAGCCAAAATACTAATTATAATAAGGAGCCAAACTAAAATTTTGTTGAATTTAGAAAATATTGATCCTTATTTATAAAATTGTGCAAAATATTTTCAAGTTTAAATATAATTCAACAAATTACCTACATTGATGCGTATATTTTAAACAATTTTGATTTATGTTAAAAATATAACATTATATTTACAAGACAAGTTAAAGAATATGAAAAACGAAAAACAGTTTTCTTCTTATGATCTCGTAGCCAATACATGGGATGAAATGTATAAAAATAACACAGAGATACGGGCTCAATACAAAATAATCAATACTTATTTAAAAAGTGTCTCTAAAGAAATATTAGATAAAAAGGAAGAACTATCAAAGCAATTGTTTATGAGTCAAGGGGTAACCTTTACTGTGTATAGTGATAATGAAGGTATTGAGAAAATATTTCCTTTCGATATTGTGCCAAGAGTAATATTGGCATCAGAATGGGATAAAATAGACAAAGGCATAAAACAGCGTTTAAAAGCACTCAATTTATTTATAAAAGACATTTATCACGATCAATTTATAATAAAAGATGGAATTATTCCTGCTGGATTAATCTATGATTGTCCAAATTATTTACGTGAAATGATGGGCGTAAACGTCCCTCATGATATATATGTTCATATTGCCGGAGTAGATTTAATACGAAATAATGATGGTGAATTTTATGTATTAGAAGATAATTTAAGAACGCCTTCAGGGGTTAGCTACATGCTTGAGAATAGAGAAATTTCAAAACGGATTTTTCCTGGAATTTTACCTAAAAATAATATTCGATCCGTAGCAAATTATCCTGATTTATTATATAAAAAATTAAAGGAGATCTCAGATCAGAACGATCCAAATATCGTACTATTGACTCCTGGAATTTATAATTCAGCCTATTACGAGCATACCACCTTAGCTAGGTTGATGGGAATAGAATTGGTTGAAGGAAGAGATTTGTTGGTAAAAGACCATCATGTCTATATGAAAACAACCAATGGATTAAAAAGAGTAGATGTTATATATAGACGTGTTGATGATGAATTTTTAGACCCATTAGAGTTTAATGCAAGTAGCACTTTAGGAGTGGCTGGTATTATGGCCGTCTATAGAAAAGGAAATGTTGCCATAGTAAATGCTCCTGGTACCGGTGTTGCTGACGATAAAGCTATTTATGTCTATGTTCCTGCCATGATAAAATACTATTTAAATGAAGAACCTCTTTTAAAAAATATAGAAACTTATCAATTGGCTAATCCTGAGGAATATAAACACGTAAAGAATAATATTAAAACCATGGTCATTAAAAAAACAGATGGTAGTGGTGGTTATGGAATGCTAATGGGTCATGAAGCAGATGATGAAGAAATAAAAGATTATTTTAATACCGTTGATAAAAATCCTGCTGGTTTTATTGCACAACCTATTCTAAGACTTTCTACAGCACCTTGCAGTATTGATGGGCAACTGACACCTCGTTGCGTTGATTTAAGGCCTTTTGCACTAAATGGAGTAGATGGAGTTGATATTACACCAGGTGGACTAACCAGAGTGGCATTGAAAAAGGGATCTTTGGTTGTAAATAGCTCACAAGGTGGTGGTAGTAAAGACACTTGGGTAATTGAATAATTTAATACATAGAAAAACATGTTAAGTAGAGTAGCAAATAACCTGATTTGGTTAGATAGATATATGGAAAGAGGTTATGGTATTTTAAGTTTACTTAAAGTAAATTTTTATGCCAATCAAGATTCTCCAGAATTATTTTCTTGGACACCAATCATTCACAATTATGATGTTGATGGCACCAACTTTAGTACAGAAGATGCTATTGAATGTATTGAACATATGGTATTTAATACAAATAATAGTAATTCTATTTTAAATATAGTTACCAAGGCTAGAGAAAATGCAAGAAGTGTTCAAGAGCATATTTCCAGAGAGATGTGGTTAAGTATTAATGATTATTATCTGTTTTTAATAGACAAAAACTTACCTAAAAAATTACAAGAAGAAGATCCATTGGAATTTTTGGACAATCTAAAATTTTTTCATCTAAATTATTATGCCAACATGGAAATTACCCAAGGAAGGGGGGCGTCTTATTATTTTCTAAATGTTGGTCGTTATTTAGAACGTGTTATTTTAATTTCAGAATTTACTGCTTTAAAACTAATGGAAATCAGTAAAACCACTGATAAATTAGAACAAAGTTTCTACTGGAAAAACCTTTTATTAAGTATAGGTGGCTACAGACATTATTTAAAAACACATAAATCTTCATTCGAGCAAGAAAATATCATCACCATGATTTTTCAAGATGAATTGTTTCCTAAATCTGTATATTATTGCATTAACAAACTCAATAAACATATCAATAGTCTCATTCAAAGTAACGAATTGGAAAAAAATAATTTAGAATTTTTACTAGGAAAGCTTGAAAGTACAATAAAATACACTACTATTGAGAGTATTAACGCCCAAGGTCTTGATAATTTTATTAAAGATATTAAGGAGGATATAAAAAACATTTCATTAACGGTAAATACCGTTTATTTTTCACAAGTTAACTAAGTAAAGTTATGCCGACATTTTATATTAAGCATCTCACTAAATACAGTTACAGCCATGCTGTTATTGATGG
Source organism: Aureibaculum algae (assembly GCF_006065315.1). Lineage (GTDB taxonomy): Bacteria > Bacteroidota > Bacteroidia > Flavobacteriales > Flavobacteriaceae > Aureibaculum > Aureibaculum algae. Next base: position 2,613,168 of record NZ_CP040749.1, read on the forward strand.
TGCCAATCAGATTAAACTTTATCCAGTTGCTAATGAATTTCAAGAGATTATATCGCAAAAACTTACCATAAGCAATAAACCAAGTATAGCTACTTATTTAGATTTTTACAACAACTTGGTAGGTACATTTATGGTTACAGAACCCCATAATTTTCTTTCTATCGTTTCCGAAATTGAGGTTAAAAAAACGACCAAATTATTTCCTGATGAAAATGTAGATGTAAAATTGCAATGGGAAGCCTTAAAAGACTTGAAGAATAAACCAGAATTTATAGATTTTTTAAAGTACATTACTTTTGATGGTACGCCTGAAATTTCTGAAATGATAAATTCTAAAGATTTTACAAGTATTTCACCTTATAAAATGGTCATGGATTTCTGTGAATATATTTATTCCAATTTCAAATATATACAGGGAATTACGCATGTAAATTCTAAATTAGATGAAGTTTGGCAAATGAAAGCAGGAGTTTGTCAAGATTTTACTTATATCTTATTACAAATGGTACGGATGTTAGGAATTCCAGCCCGATATGTTAGTGGTTATATTTGCCCTAGTGATGATGCCTCAAGAGGTGAAGGAGCGACACATGCTTGGATAGAAGCCTATATTCCCAATTATGGATGGTTAGGTGTTGATCCAACAAACAATTTAATTGCTAATTTGTACCATGTAAAACTAGCAGTAGGACGTAGCTATAAAGATTGTGCACCTGTAAAAGGTGTTTTCAAAGGGAACGTAGAAGAAGATTTGTTTGTAAAAGTAAAAGTGAGTACCGTAAAAAGTAATATTGATACTATTGAATTTCCATATAGTGATGCTCCTATTATTGACAAGAATAGCTATCGTCATAATTTGGCGTTAATACAACAGGAGCAACAGCAACAACAATAATACCTACATTTTCTATTAATTATAAATTTTCTTCAACTATAGAATCTTTCTATATAAACTTCATTAATGAGTGTAATCTCAATAATGAAATGATATAATTATATAAATCAATTATCAATTGAAATGGTATAAGCCAATATCAATCATTTACTTACTTTTGCAATTATTATAACACTATGAAAATATTTCAATGTGGTCATTGTGATCATGCATTATATTTCGAAAACTATACTTGTGAAAATTGTGGACATTTATCAGGTTTTAGAGATACAGATCGTAAAATGCTTACCTTTAATCCTCATGGAGATGTCCTTATTTCAGATAGAGAACAAATAGAATATAAATATTGTAAGAATAACGAATATGAGGTTTGTAATTGGTTAATTGAAAAGAATGATCCAAATGACTATTGCAGTGCTTGTCAATTAAACAGAACCATACCCAATCTTTCCGACAAAGAAAATTTTGAAAAATGGCAACATTTAGAAGTCGCTAAGCATCGTTTGATTTATCAACTTCAGAAAATTGGGTTAATCTTAATTAGCAAAGAAGATAATGAAGCGGGATTCTGTTTTGATTTTATAGCACAACAAAACAATCCAAATCTCATGACAGGGCATGCCAATGGTGTAATCACCATCCTTTTACGGGAAGCAGACTCTGTATTGAGAGAGCAAATGCGAAAGCAATTATTTGAACCCTATCGAACCTTACTTGGCCATCTTAGACATGAAGTTGGACACTATTTTTGGGACAGATTGGTACATAGTAACGAGAAAGTATTGACAGGTTTTAGAGCCATTTTCGGAAATGAACAATTGGACTATGGAGAGGCTTTACAGAATTATTATAAAGACGGTGCTCCTAAAAATTGGCAAAAGACATTTATAAGTAAATATGCTACATCGCATCCTTGGGAAGATTGGGCAGAAACTTGGGCACATTATTTACATGTTATGGAGATGGTAGAAACTGCTTATTTTTTTGGAATTAATGTGAAGCCAATTGGTAAGAAAAAGAAGTTGAAAGCTAAGGTTACATTCGATCCCTATACCATTGAAAATTTTGATGTTATCATTCGAACTTGCGTTCCATTGTCATTTGCAGTCAACAGTATTAACAGAGCTATGGGCGTTCCAGATATGTATCCTTTTAAAATTTCACCTGGAGTGGTTGATAAAATGAAATTCATTCACCAATTATTGTTACCCAAACGATAAGGACATTCTTTTAAGTATTTAATGATTTAATTCAATTGAAGGAAACCGTCAATTCGAAAGCCATACTTTTTATCGTGATGTATCCAGAAGCGGTTTCTACACAAAGCATAGTATATTAAAATATACTCAGTTCCGAGTGGGTTGTAACTTCTTCGAGTAATTTCATTCCTCTAAATGAGTTTCCATTTGGGTTTAATTTTGGACTCCAAACGGCAATAGTATAGTTATGCGGATATAATGCCACAATTCCGCCACCAACACCACTTTTTCCAGGTAACCCAACTTTAAAGGCAAACTCTCCAGACTCATCATAAAATCCACAAGTAAGCATAAGAGCATTAATACGTTTGGACTGACTATTGGTTATTATTTTTTCTCCATTTGATAATTTACGACCACCATTGGCTAAAAACGAAAAAGTATAAGAGAGTTGCTGACAGTTCATTTCTAGAGAACACATATCAAAATAAAAATCAAGCACTACAGCAGGATCATTTTTAATATTTCCAAATGATTTTATAAAATTACAGAGTGCGACATTTCTATAACCCGTTGCTTTTTCTGAATCTGCAATCTTGTCTGAATAGGAGAGCGTGGGTAAATCACTTAAATTTCTTACAAATGCTAAAAAATCTTTAGGTGCATTATCTAGATGTGTGATCAATATGTCGCAAATAACAATAGCTCCTGAATTAATAAAAGGATTACGAGGAATCCCCTTATAACTTTCTAATAATAAAAGGGAGTCAAATTTAGTTCCAGATGGTTCAACATCTATACGGTTCCAAACTTTTTCGCCTATCGTTTTTATAGCCAAAGTAAGTGATAATACCTTCGCAATACTTTGAATTGAAAATTTCTCTTTATAATTTCCAATTCCAAAATCAGTACCATCATTTTTGGTCATATGAACGCCAAACATTGATGGATCTACATTAGCTAACTCCGGTATATAGGTCGCTATTTTGCCTTCATCTTTAAGAGATTTTGCAAGGTTGTATCCATTTTCAATAATACTTTTATAATTTGATGCCATCTTTTTTATAATTGAAATATATTTTAGCCAAGGTAATTTTTATTTACGATCAAAAAGAGAAACTCAAATGTTATTAACTACATTAACCAATTAATAGTACACTTTAATTTTAGCACAATATTATCTTTCTCCATCCATATCAAAGAAAATAGCTAAATTTGCTTTTTTTTAATACCATTTCTTTACATCAGTTAATTACTGAAAATTAATAAAATCTATCAATGGATAACCTGCTTACTTTTGCAATTACCGTATTTACTGGTTTTTTTGCTATTGCAAATCCGATTACAAATATGACGATTTTTTTAACATTGACTGAAGGTGCTGATAAACAAACAAAGCGTAGTATAAATAAAAGAGCCACTTTTATTGCTTTTATTATTGTCACTGTCTTTGTACTATTGGGAACTTTTATTTTTGAAATGTTTCAAATCAGTATTCCAGCATTTAAAATTGCTGGGGGTATTTTAGTATTTTTTGTAGGATTTGAGATGTTACAGTCCAAAAAATCTAATGTAAAACATATTAAGGATGTTCATATTGATGAAAATATTGCCGTTTCCCCTCTAGCTATACCTATTATCTCTGGACCAGGTACAATTGTAACTGCAATGAATTTTAGTTCAAATGCAAGTAATATTAAAACGCTAATAGTTATTTTAATGTTCGGTTTACTTTGCTTCTTAACCTTTCTAACCTTTCGAGTAAGCGACCTTGTAGTTAGGAAAATAGGTAATAATGTAATTTCAGTTATTGGGAAGATAATGGGATTGATTATATCTATAATCGGAACAGGTATGGTTATACAAGGAATAAAGATTTCCTTTAATTTAGCATTATAAGTAAGCAGATTGTTATAATTATAAGCTCCCTTTAGATCTATTAGATGGATTGTATTATCTGAATGAATAAACTTTATAATTCTTATTACAATTACAACTTTTTAGGCTACCAACCATCTAGTACACATTGCATGGTATAAGGCTCGGTTTCACTTAAAGGAAGTGCTTCCAAATCATCTCCTAAATAATTACCGCTTGCAAAACCTCTAGCATTTTTAAAACGATAAGACCAACAGTATCTAAGATTTGTATGTTCTTCAGAATAGGTAACGAGGTTATCGACTAAGATGACATTGTCAAAATCAGAAAACGCTAAAAAGTATCCTAGAAATTGGTTGCGTCTTACATCGGCATCAGAACTCTTATACATATACATTCCACAATTATTCATTACATTATCATGTACAAATGTTGCTCTATTATGACCTTTATCGCCTCCACTTGAGTATTGAATATAACCTAAACGTCCGTTAGCAGAACCATTGATCATGGTAACTGAATTTCTTGCAATAATGTTATGTGTTTTATGCCAACTAACAATAGGTCCATCTGTATATTTACTATCCTCACCTTGTTCCATTACATTATCTAGAATATAGACATTTTCACCCGTTGCATTAACAATATCTCCACCGGCATTATGGTGGAAAAAATTATCTTGTATCAATATATCTTCATCGATACGACCTGGCCCTTCAATATCAATACCAAATTGTGGAGAAGTACCATTAATATGATGGATTTCATTATCTCTAATTTCAACACGAACACCTCCAACAATTGAAATACCTTGACGTCTATTATTATAAATAGTATTATTAATAAAAGTAACATCATTCGAGTCTAATAATAAAGAGCCATCGCCTGTTAGACTATGCAATTCCATATTTTGTATGAGCACATTATTATTGCCTTTCAAACAAATACCATGTCCTTCATCATGTGCCGTTTTACCATCTTCTCGAGCGGTAAAAACATGTGTGTCACGGTCCCCTTTTATTACACCATCACGTACAATAATATTATCACCATTTAAACTTAAAACACAGTAATTCCATTTATTATTTGCATGTATTGATAATACAGCACCTTCACTAAAAACGAATTCAGTATTACCATGAACTTCAATACCACCATAGTAAATATCATTTACATCTTCACCTACTAAATATTCACCAGAAGGCAATATAACGCGACTATACCCTTCGTCATGTGCCCAATCAATAGCTGCTTGTAAATTAGTGGTGGTTTTGGAAAAATCAGTATTTGTATTCGGAATATCCCATCGTTCTAACTCTATAATATATTCTTTATTTCCTGTTATGATGGGCAATTGTGCACTAAAAAGTCGAACAGGTAAACCGTCATCATCTAAATTTTCAACATCTGCTCCATACACAGCATCAGTATCGGTAGTAATATCAGTGTCAGAATCACCGAGCCCCTCAATATCAACATCATCACCAGGAAAATTGGTTTCACTACAAGAGGTATTGAAGATACAAATTAAAAATAAAACGGCATACGAAAGGCTTTTCATGAGTGTTTTTTAAAATCAAGTTTAGTAGAAATTAAGCGTCTTTAATAATGATTTAAATGTAGAGATCTCCAACGTTTACAATGATAACAAAACGATTATAAGGAAGTTATAGTATAATGTATTCCATTTTTTTCGGGATTTTAAATGGTTTCAATTGGGATTATAAATCAGAGTAATTACCAACTATAGCTAAATACAGCTCATAAAAAAAAGGCTGCCTAAATTGAGACAACCTTTTTAATAATATGAAATGATTCTATTTATTTCAAGCTTGCTAATAACTTTTCAGCCACTAACTCAGATGAAGCAGGGTTTTGACCTGTAATTAAATTCCCATCTTGTATTGCATAAGGAGCCCAATCTTCTACGTTTGAATAAAATGCACCATGCTCTATAAGCATATCTTCTACTAAAACAGGTACTACTGCTGATAAGCCAACTGTAGTTTCCTCTGAATTTGAAAAACCAGTAACTTTTTTACCTTCAACCAATGGATAACCTTCTGAATTTTTAACTTTCATTAGGGCTACGGGAGCATGACATACAAAAGCAATAGGTTTGTGTTGACTATTAAACTTTTCTATTAATGCTACTGAATTAGCGTCATTCGCTAAATCCCATAAAGGACCATGACCACCAGGATAAAAAACAGCATCAAAATCATCAGCATTCATATCTGCCAATACTTTTGTATTTGCAATTTTATTTTTGGCTACATCATCATTATTAAAACGTTCTGTGTCTTTTGTTGCAGCATCTGGTGAATCACTACTTGGATCTATAGGAGCGGCACCACCTTTTGGAGTAGCCAATGTAATATCAGCTCCTTTATCTAATAATGTGTAATATGGATTTGCAAATTCTTCAACCCAAAATCCTGTTTTTTTTCCTGTGTCTCCCAATTTATCATGAGAGGTTAATACAAATAATATTTTCATTTTTTTTATTTTTTATATGTTATCCTTAAATTTAGTACGCCATTTTTACAATTTTTTCAACCTTGTCAGGTGATAACGTTTTATATTCACCTAAACCTAACCAACCACGATCTGTAAAACGTTGTGCTATTTTTTCAGCAGTACCTTCATAATCTTTAGTGTAATCAGATAATTTTGTGTCAATACCTAATTGATGAAAAAAGTCAACTGTTTTTTCAATTGCAGCATATGCCTTATCATCGATACTTCCTTCCGTTATATTCCAAACACGTTCACCATATTGTGCTAATTTTTCTTTTTTAGCCTCAAAATTATACTTGTAATGACTAGGTGCAATTACCGCCAAAGTACGTGCATGATCTATACCAAACAGAGCTGTAAGTTCGTGTCCCATAGCATGAACGGCCCAATCGCTTGGTACTCCTTGTTGAATTAATCCGTTTAAAGCCATTGTACAACTCCACATAAAATTAGATGCGGCGTCATAATCCGTTGGATCTTTCATTACTTTAGGTGCCACTTCTACTAATGTTTGTAAAATACTTTCAGCAAATCGATCTTGAAGTAATGCACCTACCGAATAGGTTAAGTATTGTTCTAACACATGCGTAAACGAATCTGCTAAACCATTTGCCAATTGACGTGTTGGAATTGAAGTAATAACTTGAGGGTCTAGTATTGAAAATATAGGAAATAAGCCTGGACCGCCCATTGCCAATTTCTCTTTGGTTTCAGATCTCGTAATAACAGAACCAGAATTCATTTCAGAACCTGTTGCAGGTAATGTTAACACCGTACCAAAAGGCATTGCTTTTTCTGTTCTGATACTTTTAGATAAAATATCCCAAGGGGTATCACCTTCATATAAAGCAGCCGCAGATAAAAATTTGGTACCATCTATAACAGAACCACCACCAACGGCTAATAAATAAGTGATTTTCTCCTCTTTTATTACTTTCAATGCTTTCAATAATACAGCATATTCTGGATTGGCAGGTATACCACCAAACTCAATTATATCTACATCTGCTAATGCCGATGTTACTTGTTCGTAAATACCATTTTTCTTAATACTTCCTCCACCATAGAGTAATAATACTTTGGCATCTTGAGGAATTTCATTTTTTAGTTTTTCTATTGAACCTTTTCCAAAAATAATTTTGGTAGGGTTTCTAAATTCAAAATTGTTCATCTTCTTATTTTTTTAAATTTTTACAATCATTTTCCCTTTGTTTTTACCTTCAAATAAATCGATAAAAGCTTGAGGTATATTATCAAAACCATCTACAATAGTTTCTGTATATGTCAACTTACCATCAGCTAACCATGTTGACAATTGTTTCATGGCTTCTGGAAATTTATCCGCATAGTTAGAAACAATAAAACCTTGCATTAATGCACTGTTTTTCACTAAGAAGGGTTGTACACTAATACTTTTAGGCAATTCTTTGTTATTATAAACAGAAATGGCTCCACAAATAATCATTCGTGCAAAGCGGTTAATGTTGAAAAGAACGGCATCTGAAATAGGACCACCGACATTATCGAAATAGATATCTACACCGTTCGGTGCTGCTTTTGCAATGTCTGCGTTCATATCTTTACTGGTGTTGTAATTGATACCCGCATCAAAACCAAATTTGTTTTTCAGCATTTCTATTTTTTCATCTGTACCTGCAATACCAATTACCGTTAGACCTAGAATTTTTCCTATTTGTCCTACCACACTACCTACGGCACCAGCAGCACCTGAAACGACTAATGTTTCTCCTGCTTTAGGTTTACCAATTTGTTCTAAACCTAAATAGGCAGTTAAACCGGTCATCCCTAAAACACCTAAATACGTACTTAAAGGAGCTTTTGAACCATCTACTTTTAACAAGCCATCACCATTAGAAACTTGTTTGGTTTTCCATGCTAACATTCCCGAAACAAAATCGCCAACTGCAAAATTTTTATTCTTAGATGCGATTACTTTTGCAATAACACCTGATTGTATGGGTTTGTTTAATTCAAAAGATGGAACGTATGATTTAGCAGCACTCATTCTTCCTCGTAAATAAGGATCTACAGAAACGTATGTTGTTTCTAAAAGTAGTTCCCCTTCTTTTATATTTAAATCAGATTCCTCTGAAATAAATTCAAAATCTGACATTGAAGGTGTTCCTTCTGGTCTGTTTTTTAATAAAATTGTTTTTATCATGATCGTTTTTTTTTTATTCTATTACAGTCACTAAATCACCCATAGGTTTTCTAACCTTTTCAAGATTTACCAACCAATCTTCATCTTGTTTTCTGTACCCTAATGGTAACATTACAGCACTACGTAATCCTTTTTCTCTTAACCCTAAAATCTCATCTACAGCAGCAGGATCAAAACCTTCTAATGGTGTGGAATCTACGCCTTCAAATGCCGCAGCAATAATAGCTTGTGAAAATGCTATATATGCTTGTTTGGCAGCGTGGTTAAAGTTTTCTTCCGCATCTTTTTGTGGATAGGTACTTAGTAGCATTTTACGATAATTTTCCCATCCTTCATTTTTAAATCCACGAATATCATTTGTAAGATCGAACATATAGTTGATTCTACCTTCTGTATAAGTATCCCAAGCAGCAAAAACAAGTAGGTGAGAGCAGTCTGTTATCACAGATTGATTCCATGCCACAGGTCTTATTTTTTCTTTAATAGCTTGATTTTTAATAACAATAATTTCAAAAGGTTGTAAACCACTAGAGGTCGGTGCTAAACGAGCCGCTTCTAATATTCGTTCAATTTTGTCTTCAGCTACTTTTTCGCCATTCATTGCTTTTGCAGCATATCTCCAATTTAATTTGTCTAATAATTCCATTTAATTAATTTTTATTTACTATTTTTTTGCTAATTTTTTAATATCGTCTGAAGTAATTATTACTTCCGCATTACTTGTTCTATTTGCTAAATTCAACATTGCTTGTGCAATGCTTTCCGGATTTATAATTTTATATTGTTTAAATTTGCCAATAAATAAAGGTTGTATAATTTTAAAAACAATCAAACTCACTTTTTCTACGATTCTTCTTTCTTTTCGTTCTCCACCTATTAAGGAAGGGCGTAAAATATAGGTATGCATTATAATTTGCTCCAACACCTCATGTTCCATTTCGCCTTTTGTTCTATTATAAAACACACTACTTTCTTTATTTGCTCCCATAGCTGATATCACTAAAAAAGTAGTAATATTATTCTCTTTTGAAAGCTTTGCCGCTGCAACCGGAATTCCATAATCTATCTGTTTATATAATTCTTTGTCAGGTGTTTTTTTAGCAGTTGTACCAATACAACAATACACTTCATCTCCTTTAAAATCTTCTTTAAACTGTTCTAAGTTCAAAAGGTCTCCTACAAATTGGGTTACTTTATTAGGTAAACCTTCGATTTTAGTACGAGAAAACAATTTGATAGTATCATACCTGGTATCCTCCAATAATTTATGAAGTAAAATATTACCAGTTAAACCGGTAGCTCCTAATAGTATCGCTGTTTTTTTCATGTGAAAATTTTATTTACATTCTTTTATGCTACTCCACGCTGATTGATAAGCTTCTTCAATATGTGTTTTATCCAATTGAAATGCTCCTCGTTTTTGAATCATCATCAAAAAAGATAATGGATTTATCGAATAGGCAAATAAAAGGTAATCTGAAATGTTTTTAATAATACCTTCTTTTTTTCCTTTTTCCCATAAATCGAGTAGGGGTTGTAAATGTTTAATTCCTTCCTGTCTGCTTGGTTCATCAATCATCGGAGTATTATCACACTGAGCTAAAAACATAGCGTTTTCACATTCCTTAAGCTTAAAATCTGCAATCCGCTTCCAGATTAATTCAAAACCTTTTTCCACAGACATATCTTCCTTATACGTTGCAAATGCATAGTCTGTATATTCAGATTTTACTTTTAAGTAGGTCTGATTGACAAGATCTTGCTTGTTTTCAAAATAAATATAAATGGTAGCAGGTGATACATTTGCCATTTTCGCAATTTTACTCATAGGTGTTGCGTGAAAACCATTATTATTAACCAACTCAATTGTTGCTTTAATAAGAGCATTTTGCTTATCTATACTTTTCTGAAGTTTAGCCATGATATTTATAATTATTGGACAAAGTTATGAAAAAAGAATGAACATTCATTTTTATTAATAAACATTTAACATTGTTGATCCAATGGAGTAGTGACCCTTTTTTATTTATTTAAATATTTTGTACATTTCGAAACTATCTTTAAAAGATAATTTCAAAGAACTCATTAGATTTATCATGATTAATAAATGACCCCTTAATATTGAGTCTATTGAAGTTAAACAGTAAATTACCAATGGAACAGAGGTAAAACAAATTGTTTTACTTGTTATATAAATTTTATAAACAGTAATTTTGAAGGTCAGATAAAACAAACTAAAGTTTAAATGAAAAACGAAACGCAAATAAAATGCCCCAATTGTGGCACCTCAATAGATGTTCAAGATATTTTATCACATCAATTAGAAGAAGAAATAAAACAAAAATACCAGTCGCAAATTGCTGAAGAAAAGAAGAAGTATGAGCGTGAACAAGATAAATTAAAACAAGAAAAGCTTGATTTTGAACAAAAGAAAAAGAAAGAAAATCAATTATTCCAAGAGCGTTTAGAAAATCAACTTAAGGCAGATAAGAAAGAAATAGAAGCGAAATTAAAACTAAAATTAAAAGAGGAACAATCCGAGCAATTTGATGCTTTGCAAAAAGAATTAAATGAGAAGTCTGAGCAGGTAAAAGAACTAAATCGATCTAAAGCTGAGATTGAAAAACTAAAGCGTGAAAAAGGAGAATTAAAAGAAGCTGCTGAAGCTGAAGCTCAAAAAAAGCTTAATGAAATCCTTATCAGTGAAAAGGAGAAAATTAAGAAACTTGAAGAGGACAAAAATGAATTGCGTTTCAAAGAAATGCAAAAGCAATTAGAAGACCAGAAAAAGCTTACCGAAGAAATGAAACGCAAGCAGGAACAAGGTTCCATGCAATTGCAAGGAGAAGTGCAAGAATTAGCAATAGAAGAGTGGTTGGCATCAAAATTTCCTTTAGACACCATTGAAGAAATAAAAAAAGGAGCAAGAGGAGGAGATTGTATTCAAATTGTTCATTCTAGAACTGAACAAAACTGTGGTACTATTTATTATGAGAGTAAACGAACTAAAGATTTTCAACCGAGCTGGATTGAAAAATTTAAAGCTGATATACGAGATCGTGGTGCAAACATAGGCGTTCTAGTAACTGAAGTTATGCCGTCTGATATGGATAGAATGGGCTTAAAAGATGGTATTTGGATCTGTAATTATGATGAATTTAAAGGTCTTTGTACCGTTTTAAGAGAAGGTATCTTACAAGTAAATAATGCCATTATTTCGCAAGAAAATAAAGGTGACAAAATGGATTTACTTTATGACTATCTTACCAGTAGTACTTTTAGAATGCAGATTGAGGCTATTGTAGAAGGCTTTACTCAAATGAAATCTGATTTAGATAGTGAAAAGCGTTCCATGCAAAGAATTTGGAAACAAAGAGAAAAACAAATTGAAAAAGTGGTTACCAATACCATAGATATGTATGGTTCTATTAAAGGAATTGCTGGTAATGCCATACAATCTGTAAAAGCTTTAGAATTACCCGATGGTGATGATGAATTAGACTTATAATCTAATTAAAAGAGATACTAAAAACAACTAGAACCTTTCGGTAAGTCTTATAATATTTCGTTGTAAATCCGCTCTTTTTTTAACACATTCCCATATACCAAAAAAATATCATCGATAGAAATAAGCCTTTGGTATAGACAATAAGGCTAAACTTCTATTACTCTTTTATAAAAATAGATTTAGTATCACATTTGTAGTGTAAAATAAAAATACACACAAAAATGAAATACTATTTTTTTATAGCATGCCTACTATTTAGCCTGTTTAGTTTTGGACAAGAAGCGACAAGTAATTCAACGAAAGTATGGTCGTTAGAAGAGTGTATAACCTATGCGTTGGAACATAATATTACGATAAAAGATGCCGCCTTAAACACCTCAATTGCCAAGGTAGATTATAGTAAATCTAAATCTTCTAGATTACCTAATTTATTTGGTAGTGCATCGCAAAACTATTCTAGTGGTACCAGCATAGACCCCATCACAAGCGATTATGTTTCTGATCAAATTAACAGCACCAATATTGGTATCAATAGCTCTATGACCTTATTTCAAGGAAATCAATTAAACAATCAGATTAAACAAAATAAATTGTTCCTAGATCAACGGATATATTTAGAAGAAGTTGAAAAGAACAACATTCAGTTAAATATCTTAGAAACGTATTTACAAGCTTTATATAGTAAAGAAAGCGTAACTATTGCCGAGAATAATTTAAAAGCATCAGAACAAGAAGTTATTCGTGCTAAAACACGTCTAGATGCTGGTACTATCGCCTTAAACGATTATACCGATGCTCAAAGTCAAGCCGCAACTAACAAATACAATGTTATTGCAGCAAAAAATGACTACCAACAATATATCATCGCCTTAAAACAGTTACTAGAATTAACACCTTCAGATGAATTAGAAATTGAAACTATAAATGAGAATATAGAATTAGTAAATCTTGAACTTAATCAGGTTGAAATTTACAATAAGGCCTTAAAAACCTTACCAGAAATTAATGCAAGCAACTTAAATATTGCTGCTAATGAAAAAGAATTAGAAATCGCAAAAGGTGGTTTTTTACCGTCATTATACCTGTCAGGAAGTTTAGGGTCTGGCTATACCAGTATTAATGACAATACTTTTGCAGATCAATTTGATGTCAATTTTAACCAAAAACTGGGGCTTTCGTTAACGATACCAATATTTAATAAAAATCAAACCAAAGCTGCTGTACAGACTGCAAAAATAAATATTGAAAAAGCTGAAATACAAAAGCAAAGTACGCAAAAGGAAGTCTATCAAAAAATAGAAACGGCGTATCAAAATACATTATCTGCTCAAGAGCAATTAGTGGCCGCTGATGCCTCTAAAGTAGCTGCTGAACAATCATATAAACTAGCCTTAAAAAAATACGAACTAGGAGATTTAAGTACTACTGATTTGGTAATTAACCAAAATACATTCACCAATGCACAACAAAATTATTTACAAGCAAAATACTTAAACATTTTATACCATCAATTATTACAATTTTATCAAGGAAACGATATTAAACTTTAATCAACCACTAGAACGGTTAATAGCAAACAGTACCGAAGCCTCGGGATTCAATAAAAAAATTAAATATAAACACATGAAAACAAAAAGAAAATTAATTATAGCTAGCATAGCCACAGTAGTTTTAGCTATTGTAGTCTATAGTTTTATAAGTAGTGACGATGCTATCGTAATAGAAGCCAAAACGGTTGTGGCAAAAACTGCAAATGTAACCACTACGGTAACTGCTACTGGAACCATTGAACCTATTACACAAGTAGAAGTAGGGACACAAGTATCTGGCGTTGTAGAAAAGATATATGTAGATTATAATAGTGTGGTAAAAGAAGGGCAGTTGATTGCAGAATTAGATAAAACGAACCTACAAGCTACCTATACACAAAACAAGGCAGCGTATGATAATGCCATTACCCAAAGAAATTACTTGCAAACCATTTACAATAGACAAAAAACCTTGTATGATAATCAAGTAATTAGTAAATCTGATTATGATGATGCCACCTATAATTTACAGACAGCAAAAGGTACTGTAACCGAACGTCTGTCAGATTTGCAAAAAGCACAAACGAATTTAAGCTATGCCAATATTTATTCACCTATTGATGGAGTTGTTTTATCGAGAGCAATTGATGAAGGACAAACAGTAGCGGCTAGTTTTAGCACACCTACGTTATTTACCATAGCACAAGACTTAAAAGAAATGCAGGTAGAAGCAGATGTAGATGAGGCAGATATAGGCGGTGTAAAAGAAGGTCAACGTGTTGAATTTACAGTAGATGCTTATGTAGGTGAAACGTTTAATGGAGTTGTTACGCAAGTCCGTTTAGACCCAACAGTAACGTCAAACGTTGTGACATACACTGTCGTTATTAAAGCTGAAAACGAACATTTAAAACTGAAACCAGGGTTAACAGCAACCATATCTATATTTACCTTAGAGTTAAATGATGTGTTAACAACGGAAGCAAAAGCCATTAATTTTACTCCTGAAAAGGAAACATTAACTGCTTATAATATACAACATAATTTACCAGAAAGTACACGTAGTACTAACAAAACCGATAAGACACTTTGGGTATTAGCAAATAATGGAGAAATAATACCAAAAACGGTAACACTTGGGGCTAGTGACGGTGTAAATGTTCAAATTTTGAGTGGTGTTACACAAGATGAAAAATTAGTCTATAGTTTAAAAGGAGTGGCTAAATCGGAAGCTAGTGCTAGTGGCACAAACGAAAGTCCATTTATGCCGCAGAGGCCAGGAAGCAAAAAAAAGTAAGCAATCATGAGTAAAGAAATTATTAAAATAGAAGATTTAAAACGTGAGTTTACCATGGGAACCGAAACGGTTCACGCGTTAAGAGGTATTTCATTTTCCATAAAAGAAGGTGAATTCGTTACCATCATGGGCTCAAGTGGATCTGGTAAAAGTACCTTATTAAATATCTTAGGATGCTTAGATCAACCCACTGCTGGAATCTATGAGATTGATAATGTACGCGTAAAAGAACTTAGCAGAAACGAATTGGCAACCATTAGAAATGAAAAAATAGGATTTATTTTTCAATCGTATAACTTATTAGCCAGAACATCTGCTTTAGAAAATGTTGAACTACCACTATTATATAATAGTAAAGTATCAACTGAAGAACGAAGAGAAAGAGCAATTAAAGCACTAGAAATGGTTGGTTTGGGCGATCGGATGGATCATACACCTTCACAACTCTCTGGTGGTCAGCAACAACGTGTAGCCATTGCCAGATCGTTGGTAAATAACCCGGTTATGATTTTGGCTGATGAAGCCACAGGCAATTTAGACACACGAACCTCTTACGAAATTATGTCTTTATTTCAAGACTTAAATAAAAAAGGAATTACGATTACTTTCGTAACCCATGAACCTGATATAGCTACATTCAGCAATAGAACCATTGTTTTAAAAGATGGAAATATTATTCAAGATTACAAGAATGATAAGGTGCAATCTGCCGCAGACGAATTAGCAAAATTACCTAAAGAAGACGATTAATTATGAGACTTTTAAATTTAATAAAAATCGCTTTTAAAGCGATAGTTCTTAACAAAATGAGAACATTACTTACCATGTTAGGAATTATTATTGGTGTGGCATCAGTAATTGCCATGCTTGCCATTGGTGAAGGTTCTAAAGAAAGTATTCGGACTACAATTTCAGCGATGGGTTCTAATATGATAACGGTTAGACCAGGATCTGATGTAAGAGGTGGTGTTAAGCAAGAGCGAAGTGCTATGGAAACATTAAAACTTACTGATTATTATGCTATTAAAGAACAAGCAAGTTTATTAACATATATAACACCAATGGTTAATGGAGGAGGACAAGTTATAAATGGATCTAATAACTGGCCATCAACAATTTACGGAGTGAATTCTGATTATTTAAAAATCAAATTAGTTGATTTACAAAGTGGAAGTATGTTTACTGATTCCGAAGTACAATCGGCTTCCAAAGTAGCCTTGATTGGTCAAACTGTTGTAGATAACATATTCCTAGATGGTGAAGACCCTGTTGGAAAAATGATACGCTTTAATAGTATTCCTTTTAAAATAATTGGTGTTTTAGAAGAAAAAGGAGAAAATACGTTTGGGCAAGATCAAGATGATGTGGTTATTGCACCCTATACCACAGTGCAAAAAAGAATTTTAGCAATAGACCATTTAGAATCTATTATAGCATCTGCTATAAGTGAAGATCAGGCACCCGAAGCAGTTACTCAAGTTTCAGAAATTTTAAGAAAACAACACAAAATAACTGAAAATGAAGAAGATGATTTTCATGTTCGTTCTATGGAAGAGTTAATTTCTACTTTTAGTTCTACCAGTGAAATGCTTACTATTCTGTTAGTGGCAGTGGCTAGTATTTCATTATTAATTGGTGGTATTGGTATTATGAATATTATGTATGTATCGGTTAAAGAACGAACAAAAGAAATAGGACTCCGTATGGCTGTTGGTGCAAAAGGAGCGGATATTTTAATGCAATTTTTAATTGAAGCCATTTTAATAAGTATAACTGGTGGTCTCTTAGGAGTAATGTTAGGGCTTGGAGCGACAGTATTTATTGAAAAATTCTTAAACTGGCCAACAAGTGTCGCATTGTATTCCATTGTTATTTCTTTTGCCGTATGTGCAGTTACAGGTATCTTTTTCGGATGGTATCCTGCAAAAAAAGCAGCTGCTTTAGACCCAATTACAGCATTGCGTTACGAATAATAAATTAATAATATTATAATGAAAACTTTTAAAAACAACTCCCTTTTAGCTATTACTATAAGTTTGCTTTTTGTCACAAGCCTACAAAATTGCAGTGATAAGAAAAAGGAATTGAAAACGGTTAAAACTGAGGTAAACAACTATGCACAAATTGCAACCGGTCAAATCTACGCATATGGTGAAGATGGACAAGTAATTGCAACGTTGCAACAAGGTGATTCACTTTTTGGTCAAGATGCAAATTATTTAAAGGGCAAGAAGATGTCTTATCAAAAAAGTGATAATGGTGTAACAACGGATCTAAACTCGGGATTGATGTGGCAAGAAATTCCTACTTCTGAAGGATTTGATTGGCAAGGTGCAAAAGAGTACTGCGAAAATTTAGAGCTTGGTGGATATGATGATTGGAGATTGCCAACCGCTAAAGAATTATTCTCAATTAGTGATTTCAGTGAAGGGTGGCCTTATTTAGATACCACTTATTTTTCGCTTGTTAATACTGATTTTGTTGATAAAAGCGAACAATATTGGACTAGTAATACATATGTTGGTCATACAGAAGAAGGGGGGTATACGGCTGCATTTGGTGTAAACCATGCTACAGGACATATTAAAGCGTATGCAGGAGAAGAACCAAAAGACATGAAAGACCGAAAAGGACCACCTCCAAGTGGTGAAAATTCACAAAAACAAGAAAGACCAGAAGGTGAAGATACAGAAGGTAACCGACCGCCACCTCCAAGGAATGGAGAAAAACCAATGGGCAATCCAATGTTAAAACATGTTAGAGCTGTACGCGGTGATACTTATGGAATCAATGAATTTGTAGATAACGCCGATAAAACAATTACTGATAAAGCAACAGGATTAATGTGGTCTAAAATGGATAGTCAAAAAGGTTTAGATTGGAAAAATGCTTTACACTATGCTGAAAAATCAGAACTAGCTGGTTATTCAGATTGGCGGTTACCAAATGTTAAAGAATTACAAGGTATTGTAGATTATTCATTTGCTCCAGATGCCAAAGATACGCTATATGATGGTCCTGCTATTGATCCCATTTTTAAATGTTCAGAAATAAAAAATGAAAATGATGAAATAGATTATCCTTACTTTTGGACTAGTACTTCAGCACGGTTTCAAAAAGGGAAACCTTATTACTATGCTTGGTATGTTGCTTTTGGTAGAGCTGTAAATAATCAAGGGCATGATTTTCATGGAGCAGGAGCAGTGAGATTTGATACGAAATATAAAAACGGACCTGCAAGTGAAGGTGGTGAAAGGTTTAATAATTATGTTCGTTTGGTGAGAAATGTAGAGTAATCATTCAAATTAAAAAAGATGAAAAAAGATATAGACTTCGGATTGTTGCTATTAAGAATAGTGATTGGAGGATTAATGCTATTTCACGGAGTTGCAAAATTAAGTAACCTAGATGGAATTAAAAATATACTTACGGAAGCTGGTTTATCAACTATGATAGCATATGGTGTATATATTACAGAATTAATAGCACCTCTACTCATAATGATTGGATTTAGAATTAGATTAGCTTCATTAGTCTTCTTCTTTGGTATGACTGCAGCTCTAGCTTTGGCACATTCAGAGGATCTTTTTGCTATATCAAAAACAGGAGCACTAGAAATTGAATTACTTTTGTTATATGCATTCGGAGGATTAGTGTTCTTTTTTACGGGTTCTGGACGCTATGCGGTGACTACTTCAAATAAGTGGGATTAATCATAAATATTATAAAATGCATAAAAATAAAAAAATAACAATTTTTTCGCACTTACTAGTGTGGATAGTCTTATTTAGTATGCCATATGCATTGACATATGGACAAGACCAAGAAATTAATAAAGTAATTATGCATTTTTGGATACCACTAGGTTTCTATGCAGTTATCTTCTATCTCAATTATTTTGTATTGATAGATCACTTTTTATTTACTAAGAAAACAATTCAGTTTATTATTTTAAATGCGGTGCTTATTGGTGTTTTTTTACTTTTAAAAGAACAAATTGAGAATAATTTCTTTCAAGATATTGCAAAAAAACGAGTTGATGGACCTGATAAAAACGGCCCTCCATTTAAGATGTTTATTTACGTACAAATGTTATCTTATATGGCACCTTTACTTTTTTCAATTGCCATAAAAACAACCAAAAGATGGGTTAAAACGGAAGCGGAACGTAAAGAAGCTCTTAATTTTAAGTTACAATCTGAATTACAGCATTTACACTACCAATTACAACCTCACTTCTTTTTTAATTCATTAAATAATATTTATTCCTTAGTTGATATTTCACCAGACCAAGCAAAAAAATCGATACATAGCTTAAGTAAGTTAATGCGGTATATGTTATATGAAACCAATTTAGAATTGGTACCACTTTCAAAAGAAATAGATTTTATGAGAAAATATATTGATTTAATGAAATTACGTGTATCTGATAAAACGGTGGTTAGTTACAGTTTTCCACCAGAAGAGACTGATATTAAAGTAGCTCCATTACTCTTTATTTCTTTAATAGAAAACGCTTTTAAACATGGTGTATCAGCAAGTAAAGCGTGTGAAATTGAAATAAATATGACAAGAAATGCCAACACAGTTTTGTTTACTATTGAAAACGATAATTACCCTAAAAAAACGAATGATAAAAGTGGTTCGGGAATTGGACTTCAAAATTTAGAGAAACGATTGCAGTTGTTATATCCTAATAAACATAGCTTTAAATCAAGTGTGATAAACAATCGTTTTTTAGTACATTTAGAAATTGAAACCGCTTAAGTTATGAGTAACCTAAAAATCACCTGTATTATTGTAGATGATGAGCCTATGGCTTTAAACTTAGTAGAAAGCTATGTAAATAAAACACCTTTTCTAGTACTCAAAAAAAAATGCAGTAGTGCCATTGAAGCAATGGAGTTCATTAAAGAAACACCTGTAGATTTATTGTTTTTAGATATTCAAATGCCAGATTTAACGGGATTAGAATTTTCTAAAATGTTACCTAAAGAAACGAGAGTTGTGTTTACAACTGCCTTTGACCAATATGCATTAGAAGGTTTTAAAGTAGCGGCCTTAGATTACTTATTAAAACCATTTGATTACGCTGAGTTTTTAGCCGCAGCTAATAAAGCCAGTAATTGGTTCTCATTAATAAAAGGAAAGCAGCAAACAGAAGTTTCTGAAGAAAAAGAATTTCTTTTTGTAAAATCAGAATATAAACAACTGCGTATTAAACTAGCAGATGTAATGTATTTTGAAGGGTTAAAAGATTATATTAAAATATGGATAAAAGATAATCCGAAGCCCATATTAACCTTAATGAGTTTAAAATCATTACAGGAAGAGTTGCCAGAAACGCATTTTATGCGTGTACATCGTTCTTTTATTGTTTCCCTAAATAATATTGAAGTTGTGGAGCGTAGCCAAATTATAATCAATAACCAACGAATTACTATTTCAGAACAATACAAGCCTAAATTTTTAGCTTTTATAAACGATAATTCTCTTCAGTTATAATTGAATTTTGTTTTATCTATTGAAACATGTTATTGATAGATACAAAATGTCAACCGGTCTATTTCCTTTCCTTATTACAACGCGTAAATTTACCTTTGTGTAAATTTAAAAACAGTTTATAGTATGAGAAAAATCACAATGTCAGTAATAGTACTTATAACAATGGCAAGTTGTAATAGCCTTAAGAGTACAAATACATCATCAATTGCTGATGCGGCAACATTGTTAAGTTCAATGAGCTCCAACTCTACGGTGCAACAAATATCAAGTCTTTTTAGTTTATTAGATACTGATAAAAATAAAGCCATAAGTTCAACAGAAGCCATAGGATCTGTGGCAGATAATTTTAATGTATTAGATACTGATAAAAATTCAAGTTTAAACCTTACTGAATTACAAGGCTTACTAGGTTTATTAAAATAATTAAGCATTTTGTTATAAAAAAGAGAATTACTTTAGGGTATTTCTCTTTTTTTAAAAACAACTTAAGAGAAAAAATTGTTGAAGTATAGAGAATTTTCATAAACGTCGATAAAAAGTTACCATCTATCGATAATCCTATTTTTTGGCTTAAAAATTGAATTAGATTTAAACGATTAACAAAATTAATAGTCTAAGTAGTAAGAAGAAGTTAAATTTAAAAAACAGGAATTATGAACTTTTCAAAGAAAAATCACGAATACCAAAAATCAAATAATTATTTGGTGAGTAAAACAATATTAAAAGCATCAATCTTGACATCACTATTTTTGATGGCATTGACAACAGAAGTTTCAGCACAATCGAGACGAAGTAGTACCACTAAAAAAGTTACCAGAACGACAACAGTAAAAAAAGCGACACCAAGTAGAAGGATTTCTAGCACTAAGGTAACCTATAAAAGACCCACACGAAAAGTGGTGTCTGTACGGAATGTACCCAATAGAAAAGTGATTAATCATAACGGCCAACGATATTATTATAACAATAACAGGTATTATACCTATTCAAGAGGACGTTATATTGCTATTGCACCTAAAGTAGGGTTTAGAATTAGAACATTGCCTGCTCATTACAAAAGAGTACGTTTTAATACTTTCAATTATTTTTACGTGTCAGGTATATTTTACACACAACTAAATAATGAATATGAGGTGATAGATCCAGAAGTGGGAACCATAATATATGAATTGCCAGATGATTATGAAAAAGTAGTCATAGATGGACAAACTTACTATGAATACGCTAACATTCTTTACGAAAAAGTTCAGGTAGATGGCACAAGAGCGTACGAAGTGGTTGGGATTATAGAATTAGATAATTAAAAAAGATACATTAATATTTTGAGTTCGTTTTATAAGGCTTCATGTGTAACACATGGAGCCTTTTATTTTTTGCCGCTTAATATAGCATATACCAATTCCTTCGTCAATGGCTGTTCACCCGCTTTTTCTCTAATTTCTTTAAATGAGAATCTAAAATCACAGCCAGATTTATAAGCACTACAACCATAACTTTCCTTGCCTTTTATAATAGTACCTTTTTTACATTTAGGACAAATTAACGCATCAGAAGTTGGTTTTTTAGCCGTTTTCTTTTCTTCTAAAACCAAATTAAACTGGTCATCAAAACGGACGAGACCTTCAACAGTTCCATGATCAGATGTAAACCCTTTTAAGTTTACAGTAGATTCTTTTTGAAGTAACCGAATCAATTGTTTTTCTGATATTTTCTTCTCCATAAAGGAAAACGGAAGTACAAAATTACAGCCATTTTTGTAATTGCTACATCCATAAGCACTCTTACCTTTTAAGAGTGTTCCTTTTTTACATTTGGGACAAGTTTCTGCTGTAATTCCCGATACCTTTTTTACCTTTTTCTCTTTTTCGCGATTTTGAAGTACTGTATTTTGAGAAATGTTAGCACGTTTAGTTTCACTTCGTACTTCATAAACCAATTGATCTACCATACGTTTCATATTCTTTATAAAAGTACCCGCACTAAATTCTCCTTTTTCAATATCTTTTAATTGCTTTTCCCATTTACCCGTTAACTCCGCTGATTTTAACAATTCATTTTGAATGGTTTCAATCAATCGAATTCCCGTTACTGTCGGAATCAACTGCTTTTTATTTCGTTTAATATACTGTCTTCTAAACAGTGTTTCAATAATATTCGCTCTTGTTGATGGTCTTCCAATACCATTGTCTTTCATTAGATCTCTCAACTCTTCATCATCAACTTGTTTTCCAGCTGTTTCCATAGCACGTAGGAGGGAAGCCTCCGTAAATTGATTCGGTGCTTTGGTTTGTTTTTCCAAAAAAGATGGTTCATGTGGCCCTTTTTCACCCTTAACAAAATTAGGAAGCATACCACTTTCATTGCTTGTCGTTTCCGTATTTTTATTTTCAAAGACAACTCGCCATCCTTTTTTTAAGATTTCTTTTCCTGTGGTTTTAAAATTAACTTCTGCAGCTTTACCAATTACTGTCGTGTTTGAAACAGAACAGTCTTCATAAAAAACTGCTATAAAACGTCTCGTAATGATATCATAGACTTGTTGTTGATTGTATTGCAACGGAATTTGTACACCAGTTGGAATTATTGCATGGTGATCGGTTACTTTTTTATCATTAAAAACCCGTGTCGATTTCTTTATCTTTTTACCTAATAAAGGTTGCGTTAATTCTGCATATTTGGTTAGGTTTTTAAGAATTCCAGCTACTTTTGGATATACATCATTAGGTAGAAAAGTAGTATCTACACGAGGATAAGTAACTACTTTTTGTTCATATAATTTTTGGACTATTTTTAAGGTTTCATCTGCTGAAAAGCTGAATCTTTTATTGCAATACACCTGCAATCCTGTTAAGTCGAATAGTTTTGGTGCATAATCTTTTCCTTTCTTTTTCGTGGCCGAAACAATTTCAAACTCATCTTCCTTTACCTTATCCGCCAATACTTGTCCGTCTTCCATTTTAAGAAAACGACCTTCCTCATAACTAAATAAGGTATCACGATAAAGGGTTTGTAACTCCCAATAAGGTTGAGGTTTAAAGTTTTCAATTTCTAAGAATCGATTGACCACCATAGCCAAGGTTGGTGTTTGTACACGTCCTACAGAAAGTACTTGTTTGTAACCACCGTGTTTAACAGTATATAAACGTGTAGCATTCATTCCTAATAGCCAATCACCAATGGCTCTAGAAAACCCTGCATAATAAAGATTATCATAATCTTCTGAAGGTTTCAATTTTTGGAACCCCTCTTTTATCGCTTCGGTAGTTAAGGAAGAAATCCACAATCGCTCCACTTTCCCCTTATACCCCGCTTGATCTAAAACCCATCGCTGAATCAATTCTCCTTCTTGACCCGCATCCCCACAATTGATCACAACTTCCGCTTTATCAAATAGACTTTTAACAATATTAAATTGCTTTTGAATCCCTGTATTATCAACAACTTTGGTCATAAATTTTTCGGGAAGCATGGGTAGATTATTCAAATCCCAACTTTTCCAATGGGGTTTATAATCATTAGGTTCCATCAAGGTACATAAATGTCCAAATGTGTACGTAACTGCATATCCATTACCTTCATAATAACCATCATGTCTAGTTTTTGCACCTAACACTTCGGCAATTTCTCTGGCAACACTTGGTTTTTCGGCAATACAAACCTTCATTTAAATAATTGTTTTAAGCGATGCAAAATAATGATAAAATATAGTAGCAGCAAGAATAATTAAAGTTAAGGTCTACGATAAGAAAACAAGACCGAAATCATTTTTATCATAACTGATATAAATCATTGTGTTACAAATATTAAGATTATAAATTGAAGTAAAATTTAATTTTAATAGTAAAGAATATTTTAAACTATAATTTCAATAACAATGCAAAATTTATCAACATGAAAACCTCAAATCATATATCTCGTTTTTTTCAAGTAACCATTAGTTTTTTAGTCCTTTTGGTTTTATTTGTGCTCGTAAGTTTTAAAGATAGCGGAAAAGAAGCAGCTATTAATGATAAAGTACAACCCGCTCAAGATACGAAAGGTTTAATTGAGTCTGTATGGCATGTTAAAGGTATTTACCCTGATGGTCGGTTATTAGATATTATTGCTGTAGATGCTTACGGAGAATCTTATAAGGTAAAAGCCCTTCAAAAAGGAGATCAAAGAACACTTATGAGTATTAAGGCTTTGGTTAGTGATAAAATTATTCCTGTTAAATTATTGGTTAATGAAGGCAAACAGACTCCGCTTGTAGCCATAGCTAAAGATAGTACTGTATATCAAATTAAAGCGGTGGCACCCAATGGTGAACGTTTAAGTGTAAGGGGTGTATTACGTTCTGGAAATATCATTCATATAAAAGTAATAGGTAAAAATGGTGAATTCTATGGTCTAAAAGCAATTTCTCCTGAAGGTCAACTACACGATATAAAAGGAGTTAAAACTAAGAAAGAAGATTTAGAATATACCCTTTTTGGAGCCAATGTTTACGCCCA
This sequence comes from Aureibaculum algae, assembly GCF_006065315.1. Taxonomy (GTDB): domain Bacteria; phylum Bacteroidota; class Bacteroidia; order Flavobacteriales; family Flavobacteriaceae; genus Aureibaculum; species Aureibaculum algae. The sequence continues at coordinate 2,638,174 of NZ_CP040749.1, forward strand.
TGTTAAAGCAATACCACAAGCTGCAGCCGCTGATGACAATTTTCTTTGGCATATTGTAGGAGTACATCCTGAAGGATATTTTCTGGAAGTAAAAGCTTTAGATGATAAAGGAAATACATTTGATGTCAATGCTATTTTAGATTCAGACCAACGAAGTTTAATAAACATAAAAGCTTTTAAAAGTGATACAGAAATATTGCCAGTTAAAATAGTGTCAAGTACAGATAATTATAAAACAGTAGCAGCCATAGGTGAAAAAGGATCTATTTACAAACTTGTTGCTATTGATAAAAATGGAGATCAATTGGAAGTAAAGGGAGTTCGTGAATTTGAGAATATAATTGATATAAAAGTAATAAATAAAGAAGGTGAATTCTATGGTGTTAAAGCCGTTTCTCAAGCAGGTCAAATGAATGATGTAAAAGGAATGAAAATGTTAAATGAACCTATTGAAATGAAAATAGACACCGTGGCCATATATGCACATGTAAAAGCTTTTCAACAAGTATATTAAGTAGATCAATAAGTGTTATTTTTTACAATTATATTACTACTTTTTTATATAAATAATTCTTTTTCGAATAGTGCATTACTATTCTAAAATGATTGTTAGTTTTGTCGGCAATTAAAAATTCAAAACTAAATGTCATTTAAAGAAAAGTTAACAGTGCTATTGTTACTAATTGTTGTGCAATTATCATTTGGACAAATTAAAGGAAAAATTGTAGATGCATCTGATAATTCTCCATTAGAATTTGCAACCGTAGCCCTTTTTAATTCTGAAGATGGTACTGCCATAAATGGTGTAATTACAGAAGCAGATGGTGCTTTTTCTTTCGCTAATATAAAAACAGGAACCTATTATATTGAAGCTTCATTTTTAGGTTATACCACACGTAAAATTAAAAGCATTGTGGTTTCTAAAAAGGGGATATTGGTAGATTTAGCTACTGTCAAACTAACGATGGGCAATGAATTGAATGAAGTAATAGTAAAAGGAGAAAAAGCGACCGTGGTTCATAAAATTGACCGTCAAGTATTTGATACTAAAAAATATCAAAGTAGTGAAGGCGGTAATGCTGTAGATATTATAAAAAACTTACCATCTGTTAGTGTAGATGGCCAGGGAGCTATTAGTGTTAGAGGAAGCCAAGGATTTGCTGTTCTGGTTAATGGTAAGCCGACGCAAGGTGATGCAAGTGCTATATTAGCACAATTACCAGCAAATGCCTTACAAAGTGTCGAATTGATTACAGCTCCTTCTGCAAAGTATGATCCGGAAGGAAAAGGTGGTATTTTAAATATTATTACCAAAAAAGGTGCTACTGATGGGGTTTATGCTCAAGTTAATGTGCGTGGCGGATTCCCTTCTATAGAACCTTATGATACGAAAGTTGATGCCCAACGTTATGGCATAGATGCTACTGTCAATAAAAGAAATGACAAGTGGAATCTTTCTTTTGGAGCCAGCTATCAACGAAATGATAAATCGGGTAGGCGAGAAGGCGATATGTTCATTGTTAACGATGCCGAAAATAAAACTACATTTCTCCCTTCTGATGGAGAACGAAGCTTCGATGAAATCACTTATAATGGCCGCTTTAATGTTGATTTTACACCCAACGATGCTGACACCTATTCTCTAGGTTTATTTGCAGGAAAACACACGAAAGATAGATTGGCTGATATAGTATATTACGATAATCATGCGGTTTCGCCTATTGGAAGTGACAACAGAATTTATACATTGCAATATTATAATCACAATTTAAGAATTAGAAAAGGAGACTTTGCCTTAGGTAGCTTTGACTATACTCATAAATTTAAAAACGAATCTAAAATAGCTGCGTCTATATTATATGAATACACTTTTTTAGGTGGCCCAACGGTTAATGACAATTTAGGATACCCCGATAACAATATTATTTATCAACAAGAGTATAATACCAATGACAATCCACTCTACGGTACGCGTATTAATTTAGATTATCAATGGAAACCGTTTGTTTTCGGAACCATAGAAACAGGATATCAATTTCGTAATTTAGATCACTCTGGAGAGTTTGTATATGAACGAAACGGAAATTTGGTCTCTGAATTTTCTTCAGATATTGAAATGAACAGAACCATTCATTCTGGTTATTTACAATTAACAGGAGCCAAAAACAAATGGGATTATGCTGCGGGCGTACGCTTAGAGTCTATGGATAGAACCTATGAAGAATCATTAAAAAGTGAAATTATGCCAAACCGTTACACATATGATTTCTTCAAAATATTTCCATCGGCATCTGTTCAATATAAAGTAAATGACAAAACCAATCTTAAGGCGGCATATAGCAAAAGGTTAGAACGCACTACTACTTTTAAAATGAACAGTTTTGCAGAACGTGAACATTCAGAGGTTTTTGAACAAGGTGATAACAAATTATTACCAGAATTTATCGACTTGGTAGAATTGGGTATCACAAAAAATATGGGGAAAGGTAATTCCGTATATGCTACAGCCTATTATAGGCATGTAGATAATGTTATCAATCGTGTCAACACCTTGGCTTATGAGCCGAATGGTGCTGTAATTGATAGTATTATTAATAGAGTGTATTCTAATGTAGGTAAGAGTAATGCTGTTGGATTGGAAATAGGAGCAACGATAAAGCCCACTAAAAATTGGACTAATTTTGTAGGTTTTAACATTTACAATTATACCATAGCTGGTGCTTTAAATTTCAACCATAGAGATGGTATAGAAAGAACCTATACCATTGATTCTGAATCAACTATTTATTCGGTCAATCTAAATTCTACCTATTCTTTTTGGCAAAATGCATCTGTTCAACTCTCTTTTAATTATTTATCAGATAGAAATACAGCAATGGGTGAAGATTCTAGATTTTATGCTCCAAATTTAACCCTTAAAAAATCATTTTTAGATAATAAGTTAACAGCAACATTACAATGGCAAAATATAGATATGGGCTTATTAAACACCAATGAGCAACGTATTACAACGTCAAGACCAGGTCAATTTTATACAACCACCAATTATGTTTATGAAGTAGATATGGTATCGTTAAACCTATCGTATACATTTAATGCAGCTAAGAATAAAGCTAAATTTATTGATAGTGAATTTGGAAAGCGAGAATTTTAGAAGGATTATCGTTTTACAAAATTCAGATAACTTTAACATTTTCTTATAGATTTCTATTTGGGCAAAAATTACACATTATATATTTTTGGGACTTAATAACAATGAATTTAAATAATATTAACTCTAAATTTTGTGTATAATGAAAAAAATGGTATTAACCTTTGCTTTAACTATATGTTCATTTACTTTGTTTGCAACGAACAATCCTGATGTGAAAGAAGGGGATGTTTTGAAGATAGGAAAACCAATTGTAAAGGAATATAAACATATAAAATTCCCAAAATCAAACTTTATAATTAAACGTGGTGGAATTGTAAGTTACCAAAACATAGTAGGTAGTTTGGTTCTGGTTACTGGAGTAAAAGAGAAAAAAGACGGGACTAAAATTGTGAAAATAAGTCGTAATGATGGTGGTCGTTTCTTTGGAAGTCATACTGTTGTTAAAGTAGATATTGACAATGCTTTAAAATCAGGTGAATTAATAGTTCATTAATTCAAGTTTAAATTATTAAGAGTTTTCCCTTTTTCAACTACGTCCTTTTTCCATTAGACATTTAATAGAACGTAGTAGTTATAGGGATTTTTTTTATCTTCATGGATATGATTCTATATGCAAAAAGTTAAAATTTAAACATAAAATTTTAATAGCGGTAGTAAGTAACTTTATAGCAACTCGTTATTTTTTTTATTTCTTTCACAAAACATCATTTAACGTGTTGTGTTTTATAAAAAGTTTTTTGTAGTTATCAAAATTCGATTGAATCAATTTTCGGAAAGAAGAGTTTATAAGATTGGAGTATTTAATGATTTCATGCTCATTATTTTTTATATGATAAAGGGGTATCTCCCAATTAAAATATAAAAAAACTATCTTTGACTGAATAACAACTTAACTCTTATACTTTTATGAAAAAACTTATTTATGTTATCCTCTTAACACTAACCTTTGTTTCTTGTAAAGAAGAGGCCACTGTCACTGCACCGAGTAAAATTGTTTTTGATGGAATTGATAGTTCAATTAAACCTGGTGACGATTTTTTTAACCATGTAAATAAAATATGGTTAGATACCGCTGTAATTGCTGATGATCAGATAGGCGTAGGGTCTTATCGCTTTTTAAATATTCCACAACAAGAACTACTTAAAAACATTTTAGAAGAAGTTTCTCAAAAAGAACATCCAAAAGGAAGTGTTGAGCAATTGGTAGGTGACTTTTTTGCCTCGGGTATGGATACCGTTAGCATTAATGAACGCGGTAGCAAACCTATTCAACCTATATTAGATAGAATTAATGCGATTACTGATGTTTCTTCCATAACAGAATTCGCAGCGACACAAATAAAGTCTGGTGATTATTCAATATTTAGCCCTTATATTTCTCCAGATCAAAAAAACAGTACACTAAATATTTTACACTTCTCGCAAACGGGATTAGGATTACCAGATCGCGACTACTATTTTAAGGACGATCCTTCAGTAAAAAGTATTCAAGAAGCCTACAAAACCTATTTAACTACCTTATTTGAATTGGTAGGAGAATCAGATGCTAAAGCTAAAGCTGATATTGTTTACAGCATTGAAAAGCAAATGGCAACATCTCATAAAACACGTATAGAACGCAGAGTTGTTAAAGAAAATTACCACAAGCTTGCTGTCGCTGATTTGAATACAAAACATCCAAACATTGGTTGGTCTGCTTTATTGAAAAACTTAGGAACAGCAGTAGATTCAGTAGATGTACGACAAACTGCTTATTATGATACTTTAAATACAATGCTAACTTCTGTTCCTTTAGAAAATTGGAAATTGTATCTAAAAGCAAATTCTATCGGAAGTCATGACAATATTTTGAGTAAACCTTTTCAAGATGCCTCATTTGAATATTCTAAAGTTATTTCTGGTCAATCCGTCCAACAACCACGTACAAAACTAATGGTGCGTCGTGTAGATCAGCAAATAGGTTTTGCCTTAGGTCAATTATATGTTAAGCGTTATTTTAATGAAGATGCCAAAAAGCGTGCTTTAGATTTGGTTAATAATTTTCAAACAACATTAGAAAAGCGAATTGACAAGTTGGATTGGATGAGTGATAGTACCAAGGTAAAAGCAAAAGAGAAACTCTTTGCCATTAGCAAAAAAATTGGCTACCCAGATGTATGGAGAAGCTATGATGCTAACATTGAGAGGGCACAATTCTTTGAAAACGTAGTTGCCTTAAATAAAGATGATTATCAATACCAACTAAAACAATTAAATAAAGCTCCAAATAGAGATGAATGGCATACCACACCCTCTACAGTAACGGCCTATTACAATCCCTCATTAAACGAAATTGTATTTCCAGCTGGTATTTTACAAGCCCCATATTTTGATTTATATGCTGATGATGCTGTAAATTACGGTGGTATTGGTATGGTTATCGGTCACGAGTTTACACATGCCTTTGACGATCAAGGGGCACAATACGATAAAGATGGAAATGTAACCGATTGGTGGACGGAAAATGATTACACCAAGTTCAAAGCTAAAACGCAACAAATTATTGATCAATACAGTGCTTTTACGGTATTAGATAGTGTACATTTAAAAGGCGGATTAACGGTTGGTGAAAACACTGCAGATAATGGTGGAATCTCAATTGCCTTTGACGCATTTAAAATGACCGATCAAGGAAAAGACACGATTAAAATTGGTGGCTATACACCTAACCAACGCTTCTTTTTATCGGTGGCGAACATATGGCGTGTAAAAACACGTGATGCCTATTTACGTAATTATGTAGCCACAGATCCACATTCACCTCCGATTTGGCGTGTAAATGGCCCATTAATGAACTTTACTCCTTTTTATGAGGCTTTTAATGTACAGCCGGGTGAAGCGAATTACAAAACAGAAGAGGAGCGTATAAAAATTTGGTAAAACAAGCTTTTTTAATCCTTTATAAAAATAAATAAACCAGAGAACTTATAAGCTCTGGTTTTTTTTGCTTAAAGTTTTTCAATAAAAAACATCACGATTTAGTATTGATAAAATCGAGATCTAATACATTAAAATTATTAGCTGCTTTTACCAACAAAGCTGAACCAATAGTTTCAAATAACTGATTCGCACTTACTATGTAAGACGCTTGTTGTTCTATTTTATAATTTGGAATACCAATAATAGTTAAATTTGTATTTGCTGAATAGTTTTTAATAGTATCAAAAAATGGAATTTGTTCTTTTACATTTTCTATTATTTTTATTTCAACAATCACTCGCAAGTCATCCACTAGTTTAGCTATTTTATTGTGAATGATTATAGGATTTATATCCGTATTGTTTATGAATAAAACACGAATAGAAGTGTGATCCCATTTTGGAGATGATAAAATGAAACGGGCAATGTTCAGCATCATTTCAGCATTTTTACTATCTGTTTCTCTCCACCATAAATCGACCGTTTTATAATTACCAAACTTTTTCTCAATATCAAAATCTAAGTACAATAAATTATAATCAAGGTGCAATAGGTTTTCGGTCATTGTTTCATACTCGACAGAATCTTCAAGACCTTTAGGCCATCCCATCATAATGGTATTGGGCTCAACTCCTGAAAATCCGAACGTCATGGCAATATTTGTAATACCACTATATAAGTTCTCTATTTTAATCCGTCTAGCAAAAATTCCTAAATCTTTATAGATACCGTCCCTTACCATTTGTTCTGATCTTTTTAAGGGTATTTTATTCTTATTGTCTATAATCAGGTCAAAATTGGTGACAATTCCTGTACGACCAGAAACTGCTTTACTCAATTCTAATAAATATGATTGATGATCACTCTCTCTACTAAATAAAATAACATTTGGGTTCCAACTGGAATTTACATTTTGCTTATTATCAATTCTCTTCAAACCTTTATTTACTACATTTTCCCAAACACTTTTCCATATATCGGTAGATTTAATTTTCACTTCCTTTCGTTGTAACCAAAAATATAAACCTCCAATTACGGCCAATGCTCCCATCATGGCAACCATATCTAGTTTAAACATTACTACAAAACAGGCTATAAATCCGAGTAAGCCAATCCATCTTTTTACTTTAAAAGAGGGTTGAAAATCAGGATTTGCCCAACTTTCTAAGAAAAATGTAATGTTTATAAACGCATAAGCCGATAAATAAAACATGGACACCACGCGTGCAATTACATCCAATTCACCTATTAATATTCCTGCTTCCGCAATTAAAAACACCAATAATAAAGCATTCACGGGCTCTCTATTTTCGCCACGTCCTTTAGCAAATATTCTCGGAGTAACTCTATCAACAGACATGGCTTGCAACATTCTAGGCCCACCTAATATACCACCAAGAGCAGAGGACAGGGTAGCTCCCCAAATTCCCGCCACAACAGCAGGTGCAAAAATTGCTATTTTCATTAAAATATTATAATCCGACTTTAAGACTTCAGAGTCCACCGTATATGCCATAAAGATGGCAACACTTAAATAAACCACTAAGCCAACACCTATCGCCCATAATGTACCATTTGGTATTGAGCTTTTAGGGTTTTCTAAGTCGCCACTCATGGCAATACCTGCCGTAAATCCAGTTACTGCTGGAAAAAAAATAGCAAATACAATTTCTAAGGATGCAGACCCTTCTGAAGGCAACAAATTAACTGAATGTGGGGTAAAATCATGTGTTCCTAAAAATATAGAAACTAAAGAAACTGCGATAGCAGCCAATATAAAAAACTGAGATTTTAAGGCTACAGAAGTACTAATTAGAGCCAGAGCAGTCAATGAAACCAATGCAATGGTTCCAGTAATTCGCAAGTCGTTAATACCCATTCCAAAATTGAAATACCCATTAAAACTCTCCGCAAAACCTACCAAATATAACGCAATTGAAAAGGCGGTACCCACATACAACGCAATACCAATGGCTCCTCCAATGGGAATTCCCATACTACGTGAAAGTACATAATAAATTCCTCCAGCTCCAATTTTTTTGTCGGTGGCTACAGATGAAATACTCAATCCCGTAGATATAGAGATTACGTGTGCAATAAGTATGATTATAATGGCACCAAAAAGGCCTGCGTTACCAATAACCCAACCCAAACGCATATATAAAATAACACCTAAAATTGTAAGTAGAGATGGTGTAAAAACACCTGCAAATGTGCCAAATTTCTTCGTTTCTGCCATTAGTTAAAACTACAAAATACATTGTAAACAGCACTAAAATATTTCCATAAATTTTAGAAAACCTCTATCTTATTATAACTTCTATTTATTCGAGATAATACGCCTTATATAATCACAATTAATAGCTGCTGAAATAGGGGAGTGTGAAAATTTTACGTTGAAATGAAGCTTTGTTTTATAAAAAATAATCCCTATATATTTATTAAATAATTTTTTTGAAACATTTTATCATAAATATCTTTACTAAACATATACAATTGAGCTGGTTTTTTTGAAACACCAATTTGTTTTTCGTCAAGTGGAATAATATATTTTTTATTTATTAATTTTCTCCTAAAATTACGATTGTCAATTTCTATTTGTAAAATTGATTGATATAAATCTTGTACTTCATTGATGGTGAATTTATCGGGAAGTAATTCGAAAATTACAGGTTCAGAAAGACATTTTATTTTTAAATCTTCATATGCTTCCAAAATAATTTGCTCATGATCAAAACCTAAATCTGGTAAATCACCAATTGGAAACCATTTCGCTTCATTTTTATTACTTTTTAAATCAACCTCTTCGGTTTTTAATAAAAAGTAATAGGCCACAGTAATGGTTCTTAAATTAAATTTCTCGTGCTCCACCCAAATTAAATCTTTTTCATGTTTTAAACGATCGGGGTCTCCAAATGCTTTAAATTGTTTTTTATACAAATTTGATAATCCCGTAAGCTCCTTTAATACGCGAGAAGCAGATTCGTCTAACGTTTCATTTTCATAAACGTGATAACCTGTCAATACATAATCATCAACGAGAATTTTTGATCCCTTTTCAGATTCTAAATATCGTTTTATTAATAAGACATTGAGTGACTTCGTGTTTGTGTCGTATCCAAATACAACACAGTCTACAGATAAATTAAGAATTTTATTAAGGTTCATAGCTATACTATTTATTAAAATATGATAATATTACTTATATAACGTCAAATATACATTTTATTTTTATCAATTTAAGCACGTCCATTATTTATTAGTTAAGACAATTTAGCATATGTTACGGTTAATTTAAACTATATTTTCACAAATAAATTAGTTTTATTCAAATATTTATTCCTACATTTGAAAAATAAACGTAAAAGTGACGTTTGTTAATATTTATCTATTACTTATGCAATCATGAAAATATCTAAATCTGATTTCAAAGAAAAGAATAACAACGTATTTAAAATAGTATTGATCTCTACATTTATACTATTAAAATTTAATATCACTTCAGCACAAGAAAATATAACAACAACAGATTACAAAGTATTCAATGCCAGTGGACATATAAAAAATATGCATACATGGCATGGTTCAGTAGTGCATCCAGGGGCTGTATTTGCTACTAGTTTAGAATTTACAACACGTAATAAAAAATTTATCCTTGGTATTTGGGGAGGAGCAAGTTTTACGAGTACTGACATATTTAACGAAATTAACGCTACTTATGTAAATGCTAATTATAAAGAAGTATCCCTTTATGCTTCCTATCATTTTAACGATATTTTGTTTATTGAAGCTGTATCACATAATAATTATACCGCAGTTGAAGAAAGAGGTGATGTCTTACATTATTGGAGTTATGATAAAAAACAAGGTTATAATTTTGTAGACATTGGCTTCGGATATGCGGTTACACCCAAGGTAGAATTATACTTAGCTACTATTATTGGTGGTGGTTCTGGAGATTATGAAATTCAATCGGATGGTTTGCTAAAAGATTCTTGGACTCATTATTTTGAAATAAAAAGCAAAGTTTGGCAAAGTACTAATTCCAATTTAACTCTATTCACTGGTGGAGCTTGGTCTTTTATAACTGATAAAACCTTTTACACCGAAGATGGAGCTAATCTCATTAATGTGGGTGCTACATTTTGTAAGGACATACATATAGGGAGTTATAAATTGCCCGTTGAAGTTACGGCCATGTGGAATCCAGAAAAAGAAAAAACCATTTTGCAACTAGATCTCGCTTTATTTTAATCCATCTAACATCAACACATTTAATTATGAAATTTAAAAATAAAAAAAACAGTACAATTTAACACCAATTACTAAAAGGTTTTGTTACTAAGTACTTAAGTAAACATAAAAAATTTAACTCAAGCTAATATCTAAAAAATATACATCATGGACACAACCAATGAATTTCGGCAGTTCGAAAACTTAGAAGATGAACAATTGCCAATTGCTAAACACAAATTGCATAATTGGACTCATTTTGCAGGATTGTACGCTGCGGAACATGTTGCAGCAACTGAATTCGTTATTGGAGCCACGTTTGTAGCTTTAGGAGCAACTACTAAAGATATTTTATTAGGATTATTAATTGGTAATATTTTAGCAGTTTTAAGCTGGACATTAATTACCTCACCAATTGCAGTTGACACACGATTGAGTTTATATACGTACCTCAATAAAATAGCGGGAGATTCAATGACCAAGCTTTACAATTGGGCTAACGTAATCATTTTTACAGTTATCTCAGCAGCCATGATCACCGTTTCTTCTACCGCTGTCCGTTTTGCTTTTAATATTCCACCACAGCTCAATTGGTACCCTACAAATTTTTGGTTTATCATAATTGTATTAATTGTTGGTATTGTTGTAGTGTCTATTGCTATCTATGGTTTTAAAGCGGTCTCTGAATTTTCTGGAATTTGTGCTCCATGGTTGTTTGTGATGTTTACTTGTGGTGCTTTTGTACTTTTACCTGCTTTGTCCTTAGAAGTATTAGGCAAACCGATACCAGAAGGATGGGGTGATTTTATAACCTTAGGCGATCAATCTATTTGGACAGGTGTTAACAGTGACGGTGAAGCAGGTATCGGACTAACAGAAGTCATTGGTTTTGCTTGGGCTGCCAATACCATTACGCATTTCGGACTTATTGATATGGCATTATTGCGTTTTGCAAAAAAGAAATCTTACGGTTTAGCTACGAGTACAGGAATGATGTTTGGGCATTATGTTGCTTGGATAGCAGCAGGGATTATGGGTGCTGGAGCCGCCGTTATCATAGGAAAATCAATTGTAGAATTAGACCCAGGTGATGTAGCGTATTATGCATTAGGTTGGTCTGGTTTCGTAATTGTAATTGTGGCTGGTTGGACAACAGCCGTTGCTAATCTTTACAGAGCAGGCTTAGCGGCACAAGCAATTTTCACCAAGACTTCACGAAAAAAAACCACGTTAATGGTTGGTTTAGTAACGATGATGGTTGCATGTTTTCCTTTTGTGTTTTCTCAAATACTTCCGCTTCTTACTTACGCAGGGTTATTAGTAGTGCCCGTTGGTGCAATTGTATTTGCAGAACATCAAATTTTCCCTAGAATTGGATATACAAGGTATTGGTTGCATTATCGCCAATTGACCGTTAGTACACCCGCCATTGCATCTTGGGCTTTAGGTCTTGCATTCGGTTTTGGTTTAAACCTTTTAAATGTCATGTCCTTCTTTTATCTGTTTTTACCAACTTGGGTATTTACCATATTAGTATATACTTTTTTAGCTGGTCGATATGGAGCTAAAGACAAATACCCAGAGGCAGTAGCAAAGGAAAAATTACATAACTTAAACATAATAAAATTTCAAGAACAAAAAGCAGAAAAAGAAAGTAAACCTGTACGAGATACATCTCTTTTTACAAAAATATTAAGAAGTACCTCTTTACTGGCTTTACTTATCACCATAGTTCTAGCTTGTATCGTTTTATTTGGTAGTAAAGATGAAGTGATGTACATCGCAAATCGCGAAATATTTTATCGATATGCATTCATATGCACTATAACCTACTTTGCGACTGCATATTGGGCACTTAAACGTGGAAAAACTAAAAAAATATAAATATCATGGAAAAAATAATTAAACTTAATCAAAAGAACTTGGCTGAAATTGCCAAACGTATATCTTGTCCTACTTATAACAGAAGTAACATAAAAACAGGTATTGTACATGTGGGTATTGGTGGCTTTCACAGAGCACATGAAGCTTTTTATACAGATGCATTATTACATGATGATTCTATAAAAGATTGGGGGATCTGTGGTGTCGCTTTATTAGAATTTGATACTAAAATATATAATACCTTAAAAGAGCAAAATGGATTATATACTTTAATAATTAAAGAACTGGACGGCACGCTTACAAAACGAGTTATAGGATCTATTGTTGAGTGCTTATATGCACCAGAAAATCCAACCACTGTAATTGAAAAGATGGCAAGTCCCGAGGTTAAAATTATAACCTTAACCATTACTGAAGGAGGGTATAATTATAATGAAGCCACGCGTGGTTTTGATTTTGAAAATCCCCAAATTCACTACGATTTAGAGCATCCTGAATCGCCAAAAACAATCTTTGGGTATTTGACACAAGCATTAAAACTTAGAAAAGAAAGAGGATTATTAGGAGTTACCATACAATCATGTGATAATATTCAAGGAAATGGGCATATGGCAAAAAAAATGTTGTTAAGCTATGTGCAAAAAGCCGAACCGGAATTAGTAGCATGGATAGAAACAAATGTCTCTTTCCCAAACAGTATGGTTGATAGAATTACACCAGCTACAGCGGCATTGGATATCGAAAAATTAAAAGAAACCTCAGGAGTAGATGATGCTTGGCCAGTAGTTTGTGAACCTTTTAAGCAATGGGTTATTGAAGATGATTTCAGTACGGATAGACCCGCGTGGGAAACTGTAGGAGCACAATTTGTTGAAGATGTGGTTCCTTATGAAAAAATGAAATTAAGCTTATTAAATGCAGGTCATACCGTATTAGGTATTATTGGTGCTTTAATGGGGTATGATACTATCGATGAATCTGTTCACAATCCACATATAAATGCATTTTTAAAAAAATATATGGATATAGAGGTGACACCCACTTTAGGACAACTAGAAGGTGTTGACTTAGAAAGCTACAAGCAATCATTGTTGCAACGTTTTGGTAATATCAATATCAAAGATCAAATTGATAGAATTTGTTCTGAAAGTTCTGCAAAATTCCCAATTTTCGTATTACCTACAGTAACGACTAATTTAAAAGAAAAGGGTTCTATTGACTTTGCTTCGTTAGTTATTGCTGCTTGGGCAATTTACAGCTTAGGAAAGGATGAAAATGGCAAAGTATTAATTATTAAAGATGCTATGAAAGCAACTTTAAATGAAAAAAGTATAGCCGCATCAAAATATAATCCTGAAGCATTTTTAGAAATAGAAACCATATTTGGTAAATTAAAAGATGCTCCAACCTTTGTAAGTACTTATACTACTGCTTATAAGAACATTTTAAAAAACGGAATTGAAAAATGTGTTATTGATTTAAATAATAAGTATTAAAAAGTAACAAAATGAAAAATATTGTTTGTTTTGGTGAAGTACTGTGGGATGTTTTTCCTACACATAAAAAAATAGGTGGTGCTCCTTTAAATGTTGCCCTAAGATTAAAATCTTTTGGGAATAATGTTTCTATTATTACAAGAATAGGTGCTGATCAATTAGGTAAAGAAATCGTTTTATTTGCAAAGAAACATGGTGTAAATATTGATTACATTCAAGTTGATAAACAATTAAAAACAGGTGAAGTGAAGGTCATGTTGAACGAAAAAGGTTCTGCATCTTATGATATTAATTTTCCAAGAGCGTGGGATAATATTAAGATTACGGAAAGAGCAAAGAGCATGGTTCAAACTGCAGATGCCTTTATTTTCGGTAGTTTAGTTGCTAGAGATGACACTTCTAGAAATACACTTTATGATTTTTTAAAAGTAACAAAATATAAAATTCTTGACATCAATTTAAGAGCACCGTATTACACCCTTGATGTTTTAAGCTATTTAATGAAACAAGCGGATTTTATTAAATTTAATGATGATGAAATCTTTGAAATAGCAGCATCTTTAGGTGCTACCTCAAAATCTCTGGAACACAACATCTTATTTATTGCCGAACACACCGATACAAAATCAATCTGTGTAACAAAAGGACGTCATGGAGCTATTCTCTATCAAAATGAAACTTTTTATTACAATAGTGGGTATCAAATTATTGTTGCTGACACTGTTGGTGCGGGCGATTCTTTTTTAGCTTCTCTAATTCATAAGTTATTGAAAGGAACCGCACCACAAATTGCAATCGATTTTGCAGGTGCTGTCGGAGCTATTGTAGCAAGTAGAGCAGGAGCTAACCCTGAAATTAAGACCGAGGAAATTGAACGTTTTATGGATTTATAAACAAACTCTAAGCGAGAATAAAGAGTAACTGTATAAACAAAGTGGTTTAGTAAGTGCTACTGAATCACTTTGTTTAAAGCAGCCCAAACAGTCTTTGCCACAATCTTATGTCCTTCAACCGTAGGATGAATACCATCCGCTTGATTTAATTCAACCACACCACCTACATCTTTTAAGATAAAAGGTATAAAGGTTAGCTTGTTTTCGGATGCTAAATCAGAAAAAACGGTTCGGAACTCAGAAGTATATTCTGGGCCCATATTAGGTGGAAGTTCCATGCCAGCTAGAATTATAGTAGCCTCTGGCATTTTTTCTTTTACGGTATCTATAATCGACTGAAGATTAGCCTTAGTTTCTACCAAAGGAATACCTCGCAAGCCATCGTTTGCACCTAATTCTAATACAAATACAAATACATCAACTTTTTGTTTCAACACCCATCCAATACGGCTTTTACCTCCCGCACTAGTCTCTCCACTGACACCAGAGTTAATAACAGTATAGTCGAGCCCTAAGGAATCTATGGTAGATTGAATCAATGCAGGATATGCATCATTTACATCATCAAGGCCATAACCTGCTGTTAAACTATCGCCAAAGAATAAAATTTTCTTAGCATCTGTTTTTTCCGTAGCTACACCTTCGGTTGTTTTTACTTCCTCAGTGTTTTCTTTTTTAGCAACATCACCACGACAAGAGATTAACACTGTAGCTATGATAAAATAACAAAACTTTAAGAAAATTGGATTGAAGGAGTCATATATTTTTGTAATCATTTGCTTATTTTGCGACTTATCCCTGAACAGGTTCATATAAAAGAATTTTATTAAAAGTATGTCAAAGATATTAAAGATTAGCGAGCTTGAGAAAACATATTCAAGTGGCTCAAAAAAAATAACAGTTTTACAAAATATATCATTTGAAATTGAAAAAGGAGACACCTTCTCAATTGTAGGACCTTCGGGTAGTGGAAAAACAACACTTCTGGGCCTTTGTGCTGGTTTAGACGCACCAGGCTCGGGTAGTGTGGAACTATGTGGGCAAAATTTAAATGACTTAAATGAAGATGAACGTGCTCAGTTGCGAAATAAGGAAGTGGGCTTTATTTTTCAAAACTTTCAATTACTCCCCACACTTACAGCTATTGAAAATGTAATTGTTCCTCTAGAATTACAAGGAGCTAAGAATGCAAAAAAAATAGGCATGGATTTACTTGAAAAAGTAGGACTTTCTGACCGTTACGATCACTACCCATCGCAATTGTCAGGTGGAGAACAGCAACGGGTGGCTTTGGCTAGAGCATTTTCGACAACACCTTCCATTTTATTTGCTGATGAACCCACTGGTAATCTGGACGAAGAAACGGGAGAAAAAGTTATACAATTACTTTTTGAATTGAATAAAGAAGCAGGAACCACATTGGTAATTATCACACACGATTTAGAATTGGCCAATAGAACCCAACAAATTTTAAGATTAAAAGGAGGAAAGATTATTGCTAACGAAAGAACAACCATAGTTTAATGAAGAAATCTAATTCAAAAGCAAGTTTCTCATGGTTGTTTAAAATGGCATGGCGAGATGGCAAAGCTAGTAGTTCAAGATTGTTACTGTTTATGGCGGCTATTATTTTGGGTATTGCTGCAGTAGTTTCCATTCAATTATTTAGCGAAAATTTAAAGCAAAATATTAAGTCACAGTCTAAGGCAATGATGGGGGCTGATTTTATTATTGACAGTAGGCAAATCCCTAATAAAAAAGTACAAGCCATAATAGACTCGCTTGGACCAGCAGCTTCAGAAGTTAATTTTTCTTCGATGGCAGCCTTTCCCAAAAATGATGGCAGTAAATTAGTAAAAGTAAGAGGCATTGAAGGTGGCTTTCCTTTTTATGGAACTTTAGAAACGGTACCTGTTTCTGCTGCAGCTACATATCAAGAATCCGGTGGAGCTTTAGTTGATGCTACTTTAATGCTACAATATGAATTAAAACCTGGGGATTCTATTAAATTAGGAAAGCTGAGTTTACCAATTGTAGGATCCTTAAAATCCATTCCCGGGGGTACGGCTATTGCTACTTCTGTGGCACCAACAGTACTTATACCTTATCGTTTTATAGAAAAAACCGAATTGTTGCAATTTGGAAGCCGTAAAGAATATCAATACTTTTTTATTGCTCCAGCAACTATGGATTTGGAAGCTTTAGATAAAAAGTACGATCCCATTTTAGATGCGGAAGATGCTGATTTAGATACACATACAGGTACTAGCCAACGTGTAGGAAGAAGTTCAGAAAATGTAAGTAAATTTTTAAATTTAGCAGCTTTTATTGCTTTATTACTAGGTTGTATTGGTATAGCCAGTTCGGTACATATTTATATCAAAGAAAAATTAACTGATGTCGCTGTGCTTAAATGTTTAGGAGCGTCTAGAAAACAGACTTTTTTAATCTATCTGATTCAGATTGCTGGAATTGGTTTGTTAGGCGGAATTCTAGGTACAGTTTCCGGTATCGGGCTTCAACAAGCCTTTCCATTTCTGTTACAGGAGTTTTTACCCTTTGAGGTTGAAATTTCAATTACGCCGCAACCCATTGTCATGGGAGTGTTATTAGGTGTGTTAATGTCTGTATTGTTTGCATTATTGCCCTTATTGAATACATGGTATGTATCACCGCTGGAAGTATTGCGAGTGAGTGAAGACAATAGTAAAAAACCAAGAAGAGCAAGAGCTTTTACTTTTATAGCCATCATTCTATTTATCTATTTGTTTTCCTATTGGTTGTTAAGAGACTTCCTTTTTGCCTTTGCATTTGTAGTAGGTGTATCCATCACTTTTGCAATTTTGGCAGGTATTGCCACTCTTTTTATGAAAGCCATAAAGAAGTATTTTCCAACATCTTGGGGATTTACAGCACGACAAAGTTTATTAAATCTTTTTCGCCCTAACAATCAGACCATGGTATTGATATTGTCGATAGGTTTAGGTACATTTTTAATCAGTACACTCTATTTTACAAAAGATATATTGTTGGCAAAAACCGCCTTAGAATCAAGTGCTGAAAACGCCAATATCATATTGTTAGATGTGCAACCTGACCAAAGATTGGCCGTGGCAAATGAGGTTACAGATAAAGGATTGACTGTATTGGATAACATTTCGTTAATTACTATGCGAATGCACAGTATAAAGGGAGAATTGGCCAATGACATTCGTAAGGACAGCACCTCAAAAGTTAATGAATGGGTATTGAATCATGAATTTAGAACTACCTATCGCGATTCTTTAATTCCCTCAGAAGAATTGATTGAAGGGACTTGGGTTACAACGTTAAAACCTGGAGACCCTATTATGATTTCTATAGCCGAAGATCTTGCCAAAAGGGCAGAAGTTGGTGTTGGTGATCAAATTGTATTTAACGTACAGGGCGTTTTAATGGAAACGACTGTAGGGAGTATCCGAAAAGTAGATTGGGCCAAAATGCAAATGAATTTTTCTATCGTTTTCCCAAAAGGTGTATTAGAAAGTGCCCCTCAATTTCATGTGTTAAGCACTCATGTTACTGATGATGCCAGTGCTGCTTCGCTACAACGCGATTTAGTAAAAAAATTCCCAACCATATCTGTAATCGATTTGCGACAATTGTACTCTGTAGTTGAAAACATACTTGATAAAATTTCGTGGGTAATCAATTTTATGGCCTTCTTTAGTATTCTCACAGGTATTATTGTGTTAATTGGCTCTGTACGCACCAGTAAACGTCAGCGTATCAAAGAGAGTGTTTTGTTGCGTACATTGGGTGCAAAAAGCAAACAAATTTTACAAATTACGGCGTTAGAGTACTTGTATTTAGGTATCCTCGGTAGTTTGGTCGGTATATTATTATCTTTAATTGGAAGTCAAATATTAGCAACTTTACTGTTTAAAGAACCATTTATACCTTCTATAATTCCCTTTTTAGTGTTCTTGCCAGGTATTACAATCTTGGTTTTACTAATCGGATTAAGTAATATTAGAAGTGTATTAAAAAGTCCGCCATTAGAAGTGTTAAGACGAGAAGGTTAGGGAAGTGGAATTTATTACCACAAATAATCACTACATCAAGCATCCTTATTACTAGATGAAAAAAGCTTGATGATTTTGTGGAAGTATTTCAACTTTTCTCAATATACCTCACTCGAAAAAAGATAGATAACACGACAACTTTATAGCTGTTTATAAGATTGGTTTTCTCGATTTAACGTAACCTTAAGAGCTGCTCCTTTAATTTAAACTACCTTTGTAATATAAAATAGCTAATAAGCTTTTCTTTTTGTTGAATATATTTCAATTGAACCGATTTTAATTTTCTTTAGCGTTTTAAGATAGTACAACAAACAGTATAACTGTTTGAGGTAAGGAATAACAAAGTACTTTTACTGTTTTCTTAGGTGCGGGTCACACTTCATATAATTTTTCATTAAGTTTATTTACGGTTTCTTTCAATAGTAGCGTTTCTTTTTTTTTGGCATCAAAAAAGTTACATTTTTAATAATGCCTTAGCAAACAGTAAACAAATAGTATATCAAAAATCCAACATTTTCACGAACACACAACTCCGATTTTTCTAAAACCCTACGAAAACGCGTAAATCTCCATTTTAAAACCAATACGAAAAGTAGAAAAGCAAATGCCAACATGGTTACCAAAACCGTTGTGATGTTAACCTTGTTTTTTATCCCCTTATTATTGTTAAGTACAGGTGTGGTTACATCAACAGCGATGTTATTTGCAGCATATTTAGTATCAGGTTTGGGAATGGCAGGTATTGGCATGGGTGTTATGCATGATGCCATCCACGGATCATACTCAAAAAATAAAACGATCAATACCATATTAGGGTATTCTTTCAATCTTATTGGGGCAAATGCTGCAGTATGGAAAATTCAACATAATGTGTTGCATCATACATTTACCAATATTGATGAAGCTGATGATGATATTAATACACCATTTTTTCTACGATTTTCTCCGCATGCCAAACACCATTGGCTGCATCAATATCAACATATTTATATTTGGTTTTTTTATGGAATGTCTACCATATTTTGGATTACCTCTAAAGATTTTGCAAGTTTAAAACGCTATAAAAACATGGGCTTTTTGAATAAAAAAAATGAATATAAAAAAGCATTAGTAAGCATGACGGCTTGGAAACTGATTTATTATTCATATGCTTTAGTCTTGCCGTTGATTATGATTCCTTTAGCCTGGTGGATTATCTTATTGGCATTTTTAAGCATGCATTTTGTAACCGGACTCTTGGTAAGTACCGTTTTTCAGATTGCTCATATTATGCCAGACAACGAGTTTCCACTACCCGATGAAAAAGGGACAATGAAAGAAGAGTGGCACAGACATCAATTTGAAACAACTACTAATTTTTCTCCAAATAGTAAAGTTTTATTTTGGTTGATTGGCGGCTTAAATCACCAAATAGAACATCATTTACTGCCAGATGTATGCCATATACATTATAGAGATATAACAAAAATAGTAGCCGATACAGCCAAAGAATTTAACATGCCTTATCATGTGCAAAGCAGTTTCTTTCAGGCCATTCGAGTGCACTTAAAGATGCTTCGGTTTTTGGGAAAAAGACCATCACTCAGTGTCGCCTATAAATAAGCGATAGATAATTATATAAACATAGAAATAATGATAAAAAAATTAATAAATAAATTATTTAATATTAATAATAATAAAATAGAAATAATGAAAGAAGGTACCGTAAAGTTTTTTAACAGTGCAAAAGGATTTGGATTTATAAAAGTAAAAGATTCTGATGAGGAAATATTTGTACATACCTCAAATCTTATTGACGATATAAGAGAAGATGACCACGTTCAGTTTGAAGTAGAGCAAGGAGATAAAGGGCTTAGTGCTGTAAAAGTAAGTTTAGTTTAAGTATCGCATAAACAAACACAATAAAAAAACCACCTGAATAGGTGGTTTTTTTAATTAATACAGCGAAACCAAAAAATTACAATTCTAATTTATTAAAAATAAAGTGCAAGCTATATATCAAATAAAACAAGGTTAAAGTATGTTGTTTTATTGATAAATGTGTTAAAGAGTAACCACCACACTTATAATAAATTGAAAATAAACCAATTAAAGTGTTGTTTGTTATAAAAATAACATCATCTTTGCAATTCAATAATAATATTATAATTTTAATTACATTACAATGAGTAAAGGAACAGTAAAATTTTTCAATGATTCTAAAGGATTTGGATTTATCACAGAAGAAGGTGTAGATAAAGATCATTTTGTACACATTTCTGGATTAATAGATGAAGTAAACGAAGGAGACGAAGTTGAATTTGATTTAGAAGAAGGAAAAAAAGGATTAAATGCAGTAAACGTAAAAGTTATCTAATTTTATATACTTTAAGATTCAAGAGTCCATCAGAAATGATGGACTTTTTTTATGCTCCATTTTTAAATTTTATTGTTATTATTCAATTATAAGGCCCTCCGAGTGTTTTCTTTAAGGCGATAGATGAAAAATTCCGAAGTGTCGGGCGTATCGAGAAATGATGTACTTTAAGATCACTCGAACGTAATTTAAGGATAGAAATATCTTAACTCAACCCTTAAGTTACACTTTTATGCGACTCTAGGTAATGCTTTAGTACTTGCTGTAAACTCCCCAAATAATCCTTCATCACTTTTTTATCAATTTCAGGATGCTCATCAGCTCCAATAGTTAATGGATCTTCTCCTAAAAACTGATAAAGTTCCGGATATTGAGTTTCTATAGTAGTAGTTAGTTCCGTTATCTCTTTTAAAATACTGTGTAAGTCTTTCATGGTTTGAAAAATTCTATGATTATTAACTAATTTAAAATATAACAGCTTATTAAGCAAGAAAACAATAAGCATCTATATGCTTTATATTTAAACGATTAAGTTAGTCTTTCTGCTACTTAATAAAAATGATTTAAATCAGCTAAAAAAAAGTAACGCATACTGACTCAGGTCATTGGAAAACTAAAAGCATGGTACTACATTTATATTCTCAATAATTTAAAAAGCACCTTAATGAAAACAATTATTCACGCTACCGACTTTTCAGAGAATGCGATTGCTGCATTAAAATATGCTCATGCACTAAGCTCTAAATTAAATGCCAATTTATTAGTTGTTCATGTCTTTGATTATCCTACTATTTTTGATACAGAAGTCGAAGAGCCCGTGCCTGACTTTGAAAAAGTGGCATATCAAAACAACAAAGAGCTTCTCGTTGAATATTGCACAAAACATTTGGGAAATGATTTAGAACGCATGAATGTAAGAACAGAGGCAATTGAAAATATGTCCGTTACAAAAGCTGTGATTGCAAAAGTGGTAGAAGTAGATGCTTTTCTGTTGGTTACTGGAATGAAAGGTACCAGTGCATTCAAAGAATTTATCATGGGTAATACCACAAAACAGCTTATAAAAAAAGCTCCTTGCCCTGTGTTGGCTATTCCTGAAGACGCCACACATAAAGACATCAATACCATAGTATATGCAACCGATTTTGAATATAAAGATTTACAAGCAATTCTTACCTTAGTAGAAATTGCTAAACCATATAATGCGGAAATTAGGGTGGTACACATTTCTCCTTCAGAAGAGTTTGACCCAATGATCCGTCTTCAAGAATTTGAAGATCATATTAACGACAAAGTAGATTACCCAAATATTATTTATGAAAACATTCCTTCAGACCATACTTTTGAAGATTTAAAACTTTATTTGGGAGAAGTAAATGTGGATATTATTGCGGTTCTAAAACGTAAAAGTAAAGGACTGTTTAAACAATTATTCCACCACGACTTAGTCATTAAAATGGAGTCTTATGGTAGACTTCCTCTATTAAGTTTTAACAAAACCTACTACTAATTTTAAAAACAATATCATGGCAAGAAGACTCTATAGCATCTGTATTGTAATTGCAATATTATTAGGCGTTTACCTAAATACATTTAAACAAACACATTCAACATTATTTATTATAATAATTGCGACACTGTTGTTCTTTTTATTGTCATTGGGTGTTCACGGTTTGATAGCTCATACCATAAAACCAAGTATAAAAGATTCGCTCGTTGCTTACCCATTAATTATGGGTGCCATTTGGGCAATTATGTTGCTTATATTTATATTTTTTATTATTCCGTTATTCTGTCCACATTTTGTGTATGGATTGTAATTGAAATGAATACTATAACACACCACGATAATTTACCTTTTCAATTATTTACCTTAAGATAAAATCCAAATAAACCCAGAACTGTAAGAAGAATGCAAAAGTAAATCCTACTACAATAAACGTTCGGCTATTTCTAACCATGAAGCAACTCGTGTAAAACCATTATCATGACTATTATGTGGTGAGTTAAAAAGCAAGGTATCACCGTCAAATTTTTCTAAATTATAGGTTCTATCATCAATTAATAAATCACCTTTAAGAATAAATTTATGACCACACATAATACGATGCTGCCATGTAATGAATGGAAAATGCTCATCTAACCAATCACTTTTTTCTTTTAATGAGCTAGGGAACTGAGTAGCCGCTGTTGCAATGTACACCTCATGTTTGTCGTACAAGGCCTTCATTACCTCTTGACTATGTTCAATTACGTCTAAATCCCTAAAAAAGCCAGGCATTACCACATGTGCTCTAATACTTTCCACATGTATTTCTGGTACATTTTGCCAGACTTCACCTGAAGAAATTTGGTTTACACTTAATTCTTTTTCATGTTCTTTATTATACAACTCTATGTGTTTGCCATAAGTATCGGCTATCACATCATCCATGTCTACAAAAATTGTCATTCTTAAGTTTTTTACGAAGTTCTACATATTTTTATGAAAAATCAAGGACTGACAAACATTTAATAATAATTTAATGAACCATTAACATTTTTTATTGTTTGAGGAAGAAATAATAGAATCTATAGCCTAAAGTAATAACAACTAAACATTAATCCTCCATTTTATAGCATCCCTGTAAAGAGGTTCATTATCTTTGCCAAAATTATTTTTTATGTCAAAGGATTTTTCCAATCTCGGAATTAATGCACAGCTACAAAAAGGTTTAGCTGATTTACAAATATCTGTCCCTACAGATATTCAAGAAAAAACAATACCTGTCATTTTACAACAGAAAGAAGATGTTGTGGCTTTAGCGAAGACTGGTACCGGTAAAACGGCCGCTTTTGGCTTGCCATTATTGCAACTAATAGATTTAGAAAACACAGCTATACAAGCTGTAATTTTAGTACCTACCAGAGAATTGGGTCAGCAAATTACAAGTAATTTAGAATCCTTTTCGTCACATATGCCATCCGTTTCTATAGCAACAGTTTGCGGTGGTATTCCCATTAAACCTCAAATAGAACGTCTGAAGAGTACTACACATATTGTGGTAGCTACACCAGGCCGTTTGGCAGATTTAGTAGAAAGAAACGCTATTGACATTAAAAACATTTCGTATTTAGTGTTAGATGA
Source organism: Aureibaculum algae (assembly GCF_006065315.1). GTDB lineage: Bacteria > Bacteroidota > Bacteroidia > Flavobacteriales > Flavobacteriaceae > Aureibaculum > Aureibaculum algae. Next base: position 2,662,339 of record NZ_CP040749.1, read on the forward strand.
AGCCGATGAAATGGTAAGTGCTTTAAAAGAAGGTCTTGACAGCATTATTAAAATAATTCCTAAAAAAAGAAGGACATTATTGTTTACGGCAACGATGCCTGGAACCATCAAACAATTGGTTCAAAATTATATGTCTAAACATGTGGTGCATATTGAAGCAGACATGTCAACCGTTGGTCATCAAGGCATAGACCATCAATTTGTGGTGGTTGAACCTATTGAAAAATTAGAAGTGTTGTTGCATTTCTTAAATACGAAACAAGGCAAGCGTGGTATTATCTTTTGTAAAACCAAAGCAGCGGTTAATAAATTGGCAAAAAACTTAGCCATTAATAAATTTTCCTCAGGTGCTCTACACGGAAGTCTTACCCAAGGAATCCGTGATCGTATCATGGGGCAATTTAGAGAAGGTTATATTGATATTTTGGTGGCTACAGATTTAGCAGCCAGAGGTATTGATATAAAAGAAATTGAATATGTTGTCAATTACCATTTACCAGATACGTATGATGCTTATGTACACCGTAGTGGTAGAACAGCTAGAGCAGGGGCAAAGGGCCTTTCATTAACCGTACTCCAAAAAGAAGAAATAGCAGATATTACTCTTTTTGAAAAGGCATTGGGTATAACCTTTAATCGATTTAAAAAAGCAGATGCTGAGAGTATTGAAGAAAACAACACCTTGTTATGGGCAAAAAAAATATTTAAAACAAAGCCCAACCATACCGTTTCAGAAGACTTAAAGAAACAAGTAAGAACGATATTCCATCATTTAACAAAAGAGGAATTAGTAGAGAAAATATTGGCAAATTATTTGGAGTCTAAAAAGGTGGCTATTCCAGCAGCTGGAACTTCAAAAAAGAAAAAAAATAAAAAATAGATATGGCAAATATCATCAAAGAGCAACAAGACATTCTTGAAAAATTAAAAATTTACACCCTGAATCCAATGCAAGAAGAAGCCTTGGAGGTTATAGATAATAATGATAATACCATCATTTTATCACCTACAGGAACTGGTAAAACCTTGGCCTTTTTATTACCCTTAATTGCAAGATTGAATCCTGAATCAAAAGAAGTACAAGCATTGATTATTGTACCTTCTAGAGAGCTGGCTATTCAGATAGAACACGTAATTAGAAACATGGGTTCTGGGTATAAAGCCAATGCCATTTATGGCGGAAGATCTATTGCAAAAGATAAAATTGAATTGAAACATACGCCTTCTATTCTAATAGGTACGCCTGGTAGACTGTTCGATCATTTTGAGCAAGAACGTTTTTCTACAGACCAGATAAAAACCTTAGTTGTAGACGAATATGATATCTCATTTGAAGTAGGAGCTGATGGCGAAATGAAAGATATTATTAGCTATTTACCAAATATTGATAAGCGTATTTTCACATCCGCTACCAAAGGAGCGGCTTTACCAAAATATCTAAATATTGGAAAACCAGTAACCCTAAACTATCTTGATGATACTTCAGGTTCAAAATTGGTAGTAAAAACAATTGTTTCTTCTTCTAAAAACAAACACAATACGGTTGTGGCCTTATTACATGAGTTGGGTAATGAACCCGGTATTATTTTTTGTAATAAAAAAGAGCGATTGGAAGATTTAAGTGTCTTCTTAGATAAAAAGAACATTGCACATACCCGTTTTTATGCAGATATGGAGCAACAAGAAAGAGAACGTGCCTTAATAAAATTAAGAAATGGAAGTGTTTCTATTCTTCTTGCCAGTGATTTAGCATCACGTGGAATTGATGTTCCAGAGATGAAATTCATTATTCATTATGAAATTCCCAAAACAGAGATAGCGTATACCCATAGAAATGGAAGAACGGCCAGAGTAAATGCAAAAGGAACAGCATATTTGATAAAAGGTGATGGTGAAGTCTTTCCAGACTTTGTAGGGAAAGCACCCATAGAAAAATTAACAAATACAGGTGAACGTAAAGCTCAATTTTGGACTACCTTATTTATTTCTGGTGGTAGAAAAGATAAAATCTCTAAAGGCGATATTGCAGGACTCTTTTTTAAACAAGGTGAAATTAATAAGGACCAATTGGGTATTATAGAATTAAAGCCTGATTGCGCCTTTGTAGCTGTTCCTGCTTCAATTGCTACTCAATTGTGTGATAAATTAAACAACACCCGATTAAAGAAGAAAAAAGTAAGAGTTTTTAGAATTTAGCATGTTAGCTAGGGGTAATACCAGAATTACATTCGTTTAACTTTCTATGAAGCATTTAACAAAAGCATGAACCATATTAAACTTTTGTGTATGCAAAAGTACATGTTTATTGGAAACTCATTTAGTTTTTTCCTTTTGAGAAAGTTGTTATTTGACAATATTTTTCTGTTTTTAAGAAACTAATTGCCCTCTAGAAAGTCAATTATCATATCTTTGCCAATAATTTAAAATTAAATATGAAAAAACCTACTATCGGATTTATCGGACTCGGCCTTATGGGAGCCAACATGGTTGAAAACCTTCAAAAGAGGGGTTATGAGCTAACAGTTATAGATCTAAATAAGGAAGCTGTTGCTGCAGTTATCGCTCGCGGTAATGCTAGTGAAGCAACGTCACCAAAAGAATTAGCTGAAAAAAGTGATATCGTAATGCTATGTTTAACCACTTCTGCTGTTGTAGAAAAAATCGTTTATGGCGATGAAGGAATTCTGGCAGGTATAAAAGAAGGTGCTGTATTGATTGATTTCGGAACATCAATTCCTGAATCTACTAAAAAAATAGGTAAAGACCTTGCCAATAAAGGTGCCGGCATGATTGATGCTCCACTAGGTCGTACACCAGCACATGCCAAAGATGGACTACTTAATATTATGGCTGCAGGTAATAAAGAAACCTTCGAAAAAGTAAAACCTGTTCTCGACGAGCAAGGTGAAAACATTTTCTATTTAGGTGCTCTTGGTGCTGGTCATACAACCAAGTTAATTAACAATTTTATGGGTATGACTACTGTTGTAGCTATGTCACAGGCTTTCGCCGCTGCTAAACTTGCAGGTGTAGACGGACAGCAGCTATTTGATATTATGTCATCTGGCCCATCTAATTCACCGTTCATGAAATTTTGTAAACACTATGCTGTAGATAACGTAAGTGATTTAGGTTTCTCAATTGCAAATGCAAATAAAGACTTAGGCTATTTCGTACAGATGATGAAAGATTTAGGTACCGTTTCGCAGATTGCTGAAGCAACTTCGAGTAACCTTCAAGCAGCATTTGATGCTGATATGGGTAGCGAAAATGTTCCTGAAATTTTCGATTACTTCATGAAGTTGAAAAAATAGTTATTATTTTATTTTTTAATAAAAACTGATGCTTTTGGGTTTTAATCTTATTAGATTTCAAGTTTTTAGCTAATTCAGATAAGTTACACAGTGCGAGCCATTAAGGTTATTTGAGTATGCCTCATTTTAGGTAAATTTCTGAATCTTTATAAACAAAGCAAAAGAATGCAAAAATTATTACTGTTTGTAATTACTTTTTGCATTCTTTGTGAAAACCCTAGTGGTATTTGCGTGTAATCTTTCATTTGATTCACATTCTTTAAAACGATAATAAGTAAATGCAGAAAGAGCATCAAGAAAAAAACACAACTCCAGAAATTTCATCTGAGGAAATTGACAAGTGTATTGCTATACTTGAACGATTAGTTACCGATACCGATCAGATTTTTGATATTCCTAAAGTAAAGCGTACTGCTTTATTAAAAGCATCAGGAATGCTTTCTAGGCCAAGTAGAGAAGAATTTTCTCGTAGAAAAAAGGATGGAAAGAAAGCTACTAAACGTAAACAAGCCGCAAGAGATAGAGCCGCTCGTAAAGAAACAGGAATTAGAAGTGCACGTGAAGCAGTGGTGTTTACTGCACCTAAATTATTAGGTGCTGCAGCCTTAGAAGAAAAAGAACAATTAGAATTAGAATCGCCTAGAAACTGTTACGTCTGTAAAGCCGTATTTACAAAATTGCATCACTTCTATGATACTATGTGTACCGAATGTGGCGATTTCAACTATGCAAAACGTTTTCAGAATGCCGATGTAAAAGGGCAAGTTGCAGTTATTACAGGTTCTCGTCTAAAAATTGGTTATCATATAACGTTGATGTTATTAAGAGGAGGTGCAACCGTTATTGCTACCACACGTTTTCCAGTAGATTCTGCATTACGTTTCTCTAAAGAAGCTGATTTTACGGAGTGGGGACATCGTTTGAAAATTCACGGACTGGATTTACGACATATACCAAGTGTTGAAATTTTTTGTAATTATATTGAGCATAACTATGATAGCTTAGATATTTTAATAAACAATGCTGCTCAAACAGTACGTCGTCCTGCAGGTTTTTATTCCCATTTAATGGAAAATGAAGAACGACCTATAGAATCGTTACCAAAATTTGCTAGAGATTTACTTCAAGATCATGTAGGTTGTTTAGACGAATTAAAAGTATTGACTTCAGGAGCCTCTTCTACTAAAAATATGCCAGTAACATGGCACGGTCCCGAACCCGGAATTGGTTTGAGAGCTTCTGCAAAACTGTCTCAAATACCATATAGTTTTGACAATACATTGGTTGCTCAAGAGGTGTTCCCTGAAGGGGAATTGGACGCAGATTTACAACAAGTAGATTTAAGAAAAACCAACAGCTGGCGTTTAAAACTTGGTGAAATAGAAACCACTGAAATGATAGAAGTCCAGTTAGTGAATTCCGTAGCACCATTTGTGCTCTGCAATCGCCTTTCAGAATTGATGAAAAAAAGCAATACGGGTCAAAAACATATTATTAATGTTTCCGCAATGGAAGGGAAGTTTCATCGCTTTTTTAAGGAAAGTCGACACCCACATACTAACATGGCCAAAGCAGCTTTAAATATGCTAACGCATACTTCCGCAAGAGCCTTAGCCAAAGATGGTATTTTTATGAATGCCGTTGATACGGGATGGGTAACCGATGAAGATCCTGCAGAATTAGCCAAAAGAAAACAAGATTTACATGACTTTCAACCACCATTAGATATTGTTGACGGTGCTGCACGAGTTATGGATCCTCTTTTTGACGGAATTAATACGGGTAAACATTGGTGTGGTCAGTTTCTAAAAGACTATAAACCTATTGATTGGTAATATGAGTACAGAACAACCTAACAATCCGTTACACGGTTTAAAGCTCGCTAAAATATTAGATGATCTTGTAGAGCACTATGGCTGGGATGGCTTAGACCAACGTATTAAAATCAACTGTTTTCATTCCAATCCCACGGTAAAATCAAGCTTAAAGTTTTTACGTAAAACGCAGTGGGCACGAGATAAAGTAGAAAGGTTGTATTTAAGTACGAAGTTTAAAAGTAACGATTAACCATTTGCAACAAATTTATTAAGAGTAATAAGAGATCTTATGAATAGGAATTCGACTGTGAAATTTTAAATAGTAAAGAGACTTTCTTTTCAAATTATTCTAATAGAAGAACTATTATATATTAAAAATTAAAAGCTATGAAATTCGCCATACTATCTGCCAATCCCAATTTATATTCAACAAAAAGAATAAAGGAAGCAGGTGAAAAAAAGGGTCATGAAATGATCATTATCGATCATACAAAATGTGACCTTGTTATTGAAAAAAAGAAACCTATTGTAATTTATAAGGATCAAGAAATAACAGATGTACATGCTGTAATTCCAAGAATTGGAGCTTCTGTAACCTTTTTTGGGACTGCCGTTGTACGACAGTTTGAAATGATGAAAATTTTTACTGCTACAGAGTCACAGGCATTGGTAAGGTCTAGAGACAAATTAAGAAGTCTTCAAATTTTAGCTAGAGCAGGTCTTGATTTACCAAAAACAGTATTTAGTAATTATTCAAAAAATGTAAGTAATATTATTGATAAAGTTGGGGGTGCACCACTTGTCATAAAATTATTGGAAGGCACACAGGGACTTGGTGTAGTGTTGGCAGATAATAGAAATTCAGCGGAATCTATTTTAGAAGCTTTTAATGGCCTACAAGCTAGAGTTATTGTTCAAGAGTTTGTAAAGGAAGCCAAAGGTGCTGATTTACGTGCTTTTATTGTAGACGGAGTTGTTGTAGGAGCCATGAAAAGACAAGGTAAAGAAGGTGAGTTTAGATCAAATTTACACAGAGGAGGATCTGCAAATATTATTGAATTAACAGATGAAGAAGAAAATGCAGCATTAAAAGCAGCCAGGGTAATGGGATTGGGCATTGCCGGTGTAGACATGTTACAATCAGAGAGAGGCCCATTAATTTTAGAAGTCAATTCTTCACCTGGACTTGAAGGTATTGAGAGTGCAACGGGTAAAGATATTGCAACTCAAATAATTAAATATATAGAAAGAAATGCAGATCACTAAATTTGTGATTTTAAGTAATTTTGTTTAAAAAGTGAAGCTATAATTTAAATCTCAGTGGTAGATTAATTATAATATAAATAGATTAAAAGATTGGAAATAGAAAAACTGAAAGTAATAGGAAGTGAAGAATGGTGTTCATTTGACGAATTAAAAATTCCAGCTATACTTGCTAGAATCGATTCTGGAGCAAAAACTTCCTCAATTCAAGCAAAGAAAATTAAATTATTTACAAAGAATAATGAAGATTGGGTACAGTTTGTTGTGTATCCCATACAGAAAAATAAAAGTATTAGTGTAACTTGTGAGGCGAAGTTTTTTGACAAACGATTGATTAAGAATTCTTTTGGCACTTCAGAAGAACGAATTATTATAAAAACTCCTATTACCATAGGTGAAGATACTTTTGATATTGAACTTTCACTAGCCAATCGTAGTGCTATGCAATTTGCAATGCTTCTTGGACGTAATGCTATTGCCCATCGCTATGTCATTCATTCTGGAGTTAAACAGGTTCAGAACAGGCTTTTAAGAAAAGTGGCGTTGGCAAAATATAAATCTTAATCGATTGATGAATTAAAATATATCAATATGACAATATATATATCACAACTATACCTAATGAACACCTTATCTCAATGGCTAATTGCACTTGCTTATATTGCTGGAGGTATCATTGTTGCCAAAGTAGCTTACTTCATCTTTAAACGTATCTCTAAGGGACTGGTAAGCCATTCAAAATCAATGTTAGATGATGTATTGGTTGAAACCTTGGAAAAACCCGTTATTCTAGCCATAACAATTCTCGGATTCTATATTGGTATGAAGCATCTAAATATGACGGATGACATCACGCTTATCATCTCAAATACAGTTAAAGTACTCATCGTAATTTGTATTACTTGGTTTATAGTGCGGTTGGTTAATGCTATAGTACAAGAATATATGGAGCCAGCTATCGATAGCTCTAATAGTAAATCAAAGCGACAGTTATTACCAATTATTACCAAAGTTATTACCATAACCATATGGATTTTAGGAGTTATCATTGCTTTTAATACCATTGGTTACAATTTAGCAGGGCTAATTGCAGGTTTGGGAATTGGAGGTCTTGCTTTTGCTTTAGCAGCGAAAGATTATCTTCAGAATATCTTTGGTGGTATTTCTGTATTTACCGACAAACCCTTTTCAATTGACGATCGTATAAAAATTGATGGTTTTGATGGTAAAGTAGAAGAAATAGGTATTCGTAGTTCTAGAATAAGAACCTTGTCTGGCTCTTTAGTAACCATACCTAATTCAATGTTTATCAATAATAGTGTTGAAAATGTAGCCTTAGAACCTACTCGAAAAATTATGTTACGATTAGGCTTAACCTATGATACCAATGCTCAAAAAATGAAAGAATCAATGGATATTTTAAAAGCCATTGTTGCTGACAATCAAGATATTGTTACTGAAGAACCGGTTGTGTTTTTTGAAAATTTTGCAGATTTTTCATTGGTATTATTATTCATTTACTACATCCGTAAAGAGGCTGACATTCCACAAGCTCAAAATAAGATCAATTTGGATATCTTAGATCGATTTGAAAAGGCAGGATTAGAATTTGCCTTCCCAACGCAAACTATATACAACATCAAACAATAAGCATTATTAACATTTAATTGATAGCTCTTAAAAAACTATGGAACAGTGTTTTAAGCTAAACTTGTTTTTATAAAAAACTACTTTAACCCCTCTTTGCTTTTCATGCCAAATAGTATTCTGGGTATTTTAAATGGATAAATCAAGAATCTATATATTAGAAGTATTAACGGCAGAGAAGTCGCTATTAATAGTATAATTTTTATAAAAATTGAGGCCTCTAATTGAATGATATAATATCCTACCACAATAATAATGGTTTGATGTAAGACATAAAAGGGATATATGGCTTCATTACATTTTTTAAGAAACGCACTTTTCGTATTCAACCAAACTTGACCATACCCCAAGACTGTAATTACCACTGACCAACTCACCAACGCACAAACGGCATACCAAATATTCCATCTCATATTTATAGTTACATATGGAGAAATTACTTCGTTGGGTAAAAAATAATAGGTATAAAATAGAATTGTGCTGATTATAAAAGCAACAAAATTAAATTTTCGATACAATTTTAGATGATTCCAACTATTCTTTGACGTCGTAAAAATCATCCCAGACACAAAAAAGTAGCCATAAAAGAAAGTTGAGGATAGATTTGTAATCGCTTTTGAATCGCTAGGGTATAGCTGTTTTAACAAAATGGTGATTAAAATTAAGGGAAGTACCCATAACAGCATTCCATATTTTCTAGTGGTAATTCGATCTAATAGCCCTATAAACCCATCCAATTTTGATGATCTTAAAAGTAAAATCAAAGGAATAAGTAGTACTGACAAAACAAATAAGTTTTCGATAAACCACAAGTGATTGGTTTCAAAAGAACCATTTCTATACACATCAAAATAGGAAGTATAGGTTTCTATATGTTCATAATAGGTTTGTGGCGGCACAATAAACAACACTCCAAAAACGAGCGGAATTAATAAACGTGTACTTCGTTCTTTCAAAAATTGAATCCAAGTTCTTTTTGAAAATGCAAACATTGTACCCGCACCAGAAACTAAAAACAATAAGGGTAATCTAAATTGCTCAAAAAACACCATTATATCATCCAATGTTTTACTAGTATCTGAATTCATAATATGAAATTTATCTCCATTAAAAGGCATTCCAATATGATGAAAATACACTGCGAGTATAGCAATTACACGTAACCAATCTAAATCGTAGCGTCGTTTAATTTCTGTCAAAATCGTTGTTTTTATGTTGCGATGACAAATCTAAAAACAAATTACAATGCTATTTTTATTTTGTGATAGCTGGCAGGTAAAAGTGACGAAATACAAGGTTGTTCTTATTTTTTCGAATAGGCAGCATTAAAGTCGGCGATAGTTGATCTAGATACAGGAACCTTAAAGGAACCTTTTTGTAATTGCAAATGATACCCTTGTGCATTACCGGAAATGGATGCAATTGCGTTTAAATTGACCAAATAAGAACGATGTGTTTTAAAGACGCGTGCATAGGGTTTTAATTGCTCCTCAAGTTCCTTCAATGTAATTCGAATTAACACCTTGTGAATACCATTTTCTGCAGCAGTATAGACCTCTGTATAATTACTTTCCACTTTAGCGTAGAGAAAAGTATCAATTTTGAACTCAATGTGTTCATTAGATCCTGTATTTTTTATGGTAACGATAGTCGCATTAGTTTCTGGCAGCATTTTAGGCGACAACTTTTTTAAGCTAGCCGTATGTTTAGCAATAAGACGCTCCAAATTTAAGGGCAACACTATAGCCAATAGTAAGAACCCTACTAAAAATGTATTACGAATTTCTTCCCAAAAATATCGAAATGACCAATTATCAGGATTGTTATAAATAAAATCACGAATTAAAAAATTTGCAGCACCTATAATTAACAGGATAATAGAAAGATTCAAAATTTCCTTTCCAAAGGTCCAATTCATCTCATTTTTTACCGTTCTATTGACCAAATAAATATATAGATAGGCAATTGGAAAGGGCATAAAGGCATGAATAAACAATATCCATATTGTGCCAATTTTATGTTCTGCTACATTAACAGTAAAAGGTTCAAAAAAATAAGAAAAGCAAAAGCTCAAACTTGATATCAGTAGTAATACCAATATTAACCGCTGCTGGTTATTATAATAATACGGATAAGGCTCTTTTAAATAGTTTGCAATTTGCATCAATAATATTTTATCTAAAGCTAAATTAGTTTTTTTAGATGACACTTAAAATCCCCCAACTATAGAAAATAAAACAGAAGGTAAGTAGCATGCTGGTGAAAATGTATTCAAAACTCATAAGAAACCAAATTGCATTACAAATATAGATTCAATCCTTGCGAATATATATGTAACCGCTTTAGACGCCATAGATGTGTCTACATTTGTTACATAATTAATAATAAGAATCTACAAATAAACAACAAATGAAAACCGTAATAGCCGTATTAGTTTTAACGTTTACTATAAGCTCTCAAGCTCAGAACTATAGAAAAATAGTACCCTTTAAGTATCAAAGTAAATGGGGTATAGTGGACTCTTTAAACCATGAGATTGCAAAGCCTGAATATACCAGTTTACATGTATTTAATGATTTTCTATATGTCGAATTTGATGGTAAAGACCTTTATAATTTAAAAACAGGTGAAAAACAAAAAGCTCCAGGCATCTATATAAATACCATTGAAGTAGATGGTGAAAAATATCATATTTTTAATACGGCGGCACATACGATTTTAGTGAATTTTGAAAAGAAGGAAACGATTCATCTTACAGAAAAATACAAATACATCAAAACCATTCCGCTCTATAATCATCAAGATAAAAAAGTAAATACTCTTGTTATTGGTGTTTTCGATAACCACGAGGTAAAGCTTCTTAAAAATGATAAAAATTTAACACCAATCAGTTCAACAAAATTTACTGATGAAGCTGTAGAAACTATAGAAAAGCGAAATAAATTTATTGGGTTTGCTTATAGAGACAAAGGCTATTTTGTATTTTACAATCACGATTTAAAAATTATTAAAAAGATAAAAACCCTGCCTAAATCAAAGGATGACTATGAATTTTTTACGAGTGATGTACTAAATAAATTGCCAGTTATATATGGTGAAGAAAATGCATCAATAGGCTGTCTTAATTGTGCCAGCATTTGGGATAATTCATGGGACTTAAATACCTTTTTAGGAGACTCTCCAGAAGAATCGAATTATTATATCACCAAAGAAAATAGAGACTACTTTTTAAAAAACAACTTAGATGCCAATTTTAAAATTGAAGTTGATTCTAACCTTTATGACTATGAGGAATCCTATGAGATGATAAACATTAATAGCACAAATTCTTCTTTCTTTTGTGATTCTAGAATTGTAAAAACACCTCATATTTTATTTCCTGAAAAATATTTAAAATAATTAATTTAAAGTTACTAAACATTCATATATTTAGTTTAAACAAACTAACATAACATGTTGTTATTAAACATTTTGAAGTGATAAATATATATTTTACTTTTTTATTAACATTCGCTATTTCCTACATCTCGCATTCGCAAATCACAGAACCCGAAGATTCTTGGAGTGGTACGTACCGTATGGAATTTTTGGACAAACCTGAACAAAATACAAGTCCAGAACAATGGTATACCATAAAAAAAATTGCGAATGAGAATTCAGAAGAAATTGCCTCTCGCTACACCAGTGATTTAGAACGATGGGCTATTATACAAGTAGTCGACACTACACAGCATGAAAAAAAGTTACGGCGGTTTTTATTTTCTGAAGATCACAATGAATACGAACAGTTTAATTGGACTGAGCAACATATAAAAGGCACCATGAAATGCGTAGATGGTGGCAATATTTTCATATGTAAAACCACACCAAAAACCACCGTAAGCATTGATAATGAAAGTTTTTATTCCAACTCAGGTATATTTGCGGTAGTGCTCCATCATGGCGTTTTCGAATTTTATAAAGAACCAAACTAACAAACAAACTTAGTTCAACACTATTTTCAAGGACAAACCTTCATCTAAGAAAACCTAATAGAATCTACAACCATAAAGGTGAAAATAGTGATAGAATAGAGCTTTACAAATCAATACTAACATCCACAAAGTCTTTAATTTTAATAAAGCAGCTATTAGTATATTTGTAGTTATGACTAAAATTAAGGCAATATTAATTGATGATGAGCACGGTGCAAGAAATGTGTTAACAAATCTCTTAGAAAGAAATGCAGCTAATATTGATATTGTGGCAACTTGTAATAATTTAGAGGAGGGCGTACATCAAATTAAAGCGTTACACCCCAATGTTGTTTTTTTAGATGTTCAAATGCCTAACTATGCAGGCTATGAGATTGTAAACTTTTTTGATACTATAAATTTCGAAATTATATTTGTTACAGCATATGATCAATATGCCATAAAAGCATTTGAATTGAATGCCATTGATTATTTAGTAAAACCAATTGATAGAACTAAATTAGTAAAAACAATAGGTAAACTTGAGCGTAAATTAAATCAACAAGCTGAATTAGTAGATTATCAAGCATTATTAAAGACCATAAAAGATAAGGATTTCAAAAAAATAGTAATTCCTGAATTAGGTAACAGAAGAATTGTTGATATTGATTGTATTATTGCAATTGAAGCAAATGGTGCGTATAGCAATATCTATTTAAAGAATAATAAAACAATTACAGTTAGTAAAAATTTAAAATATTTCGAAGAAGTATTGCCTGAAGATTCATCATTATTTCGTTCGCATAGAGCATGGATTATTAATTTAGAGCACATAGAACTTATAAATAAAACAGAACGAAATATTATATTAGCAAATGGTACAATTAGAGCCAAAATTTCTAGAGCTCGTATAGAAGCTTTTGAGGAAGCCATTTTGTAATACGTCATAAAACACATTGATTAAAAATATATTTTTACTAGTTCTGGTTTCCGCTTCATTTCTAATGCAGGCTCAAGAACCAGTATCTGTACATTTATCAGAAAAAGATGGTTTACCTGATAAAGAATTCTATAGTATTCTCGAAGATGAAAATGGTTTTATTTGGCTAGGTGCTGATAAGGGGTTGTATAGATATGATGGTAAAACCTTTAAAAACTACAATAGTGAAAAACAACTTGGGTTATCTGTTTTTAATATTCAACAAGCCCCTTCTGGTCTTATTTGGTGTAATAATATCTCTGGACAATTTTTCTATGTTGAAAACAATAAATTAAACCTATTTATAGATTTAGGTAAACAGTTAAATGGTCAATTAGCAGATTTTATAATAAAAAACGAATATTTATATATACTTACGTTAAAGAAAATTTATAAAGTAAATTTAAAGACCAAAAGTATAGAATACAACCAACCGTTAACACAAAGATATGGATCAATATTTAAAATTGATGATCGTATTTATTATGAAAACTTAAATTCAATAGTTCCGATAGTTACTGAGAAAAAAAATAAAGTAACAAATCTAATGTCTTCCCGTAAAGAATCTGATACTATAAACAATTATAACAAAAACACTAAAATTTTTAAAGTAAGTGCTAACCTTGTTTTTAGAAAAGATAATTTTAATTCAAATCGTTTTTATTCAATAAATAAATCTAAAAACACTTTAAATTTAATACATCAATTCCAAGTTTTATCTAAAGAAAGAATATATAATACTTTTGAAAACAATAAGGAGATTTGGTTTGCCACAAGTACTGGTGTCTGGGTTTTTGAATTAAAAAGAAATCATTTTTTTCTAATCAAAAGATTTTTAAAAGATCGAAATGTTACTAATATTTTAAAAGATAAAGATGATAATTATTGGTTTACTACATTAAATAATGGCATTTATGTAATTCCAAATATTACTATAGAAACATGTATTATTACAGAACCAAATAAAAATATTAGCAGCTTAGATATTGTCAATGATAGTACGCTTGTATTTGGAAACACAAATGGGAATATAGGGTTTTATAATACAAATACGTATGTTGAAAAGATTATAAAGTTACCCTCAAAAGACAGAGTATCTAAACTTAAATACCTCTCAAACAGTAACACTGTTTTTATCAGCAAAGATCTAAGTGCTTATTCTTTACATATTAATTCATTAAAATTAACTAAAATTGAAGGGGCAAGAACAGCAAAAAGTTTAACCTTACTGAACAATGATAATTTACTCTTCACGAGTTATAACTCAGCGATTGTACTTGAAAAAAGTAATTTTAAAAATGAGAAAAAATATATTTCTGGAGAAAAAAGAACCTATGCTTCATTTTATAATAAAATAAATCAAACCGCATATATCGCTTTTGTTGATAACCTAGTCTCTTATGACAATAATTGGAATTCTAAAAAAATTCTTTTTAATAACCAGCCCATTTACGGTAAATCTATAACAGAAACAGCTAATGGCACATTATGGATAGCAACATTTAAAAATGGCGTATTAGGCATTAAAAACGATACAGTTATACAGCATTACACAACCAAAAACGGACTAACATCCAATAATGTACTTATGGTTAAGGCAGACCAGAATAAATTATGGATTGCCTTGGGAAATAGTATTCAAGTATTGGATGTTGATTCAAAACAGTTAAAAACATTAACTAAAAGCGATGGTATTTTATCTTATGACGTTTCTGGTATTGAAATAGTACGTGAAAAAGTATATTTTTCATCATCACAAGGGTTATTTTCAATACACAAAGACCAATCATTTAAAACCCAAAATGCTGATGTATATTTTAATAAAGTAGAGATAAACGAAAAAGACACAATAATAACCTCAAAATACAGCCTTAAATATCATCAAAATGCTATAAATATTGGTTTTAATGTTAATGGTTTTTTATACAATCAAAAAAGAAAATATAAATACCGATTAAAAGGCTTTAACAATGCATGGTTAATTACAGATATTGGAGTGAATTCAGTTAAATACAATAGTTTACCTACTGGTAAATATACCTTTCAAGTACAACCTATTTTAGATAATACGTTAGGTAATAACAAGATAAAATCTTTAATCTTCACTATAAGAAAGCCTTTTTGGAAAACATGGTGGTTTCTTGTTGCTTTGTCTATACTGATTTTAGGAAGCACTATTTTGTATTATAGAAAGAAAATAAAAATTAAAGAACACGAACGCGTTACGCAATTAGAAAAAATATCTTTAGAAAAAGAATTGATCAATTTGAATTTAACGGCACTTCGTTCACAAATGAATCCACATTTTATATTTAATTCCTTAAACTCAATACAAGATTTAGTCCTTAAAGAAGATACCAATGCGTCATACGATTATATTGTCTTATTTTCGAAACTGATACGAAACACATTAACATACTCTAATCAAGATTTTATTCCATTAGAAAAGGAATTAGATTTTTTAAATATTTATTTACAATTAGAAAAACTTCGTTTTGGAGAATCATTTAGCTACAATATTCACTTTGAAGGGAATGAGAACTTAGAAGTCCCTTCTTTACTGATCCAGCCCTTTATAGAGAATGCCTTAGTCCACGGTTTGTTGCATAAAGTAGGTGAAAAGAAACTAAGTGTTATTTTTAATTTTACAAATAGTATTTTACAATGTACTATTACCGATAACGGGATTGGTAGAAAAAAAGCTGAAGAAATTGCCAATCGTCAAGGCAATCTTCACGAATCATTTGCTTTACAAGCTATTGAAAAACGTTTAGAAATCTTTAAAAAACAATTCAATCAAAATATTGGCTTTACCATTAAAGATAGTTATACCAATGAGACTGTAAAAGGGACAACAGTTGTTTTAACGATGCCCTTTAAAAAACAATTTTAAGTTCTATTCAAGGATTTTATAAATCGCTTCTAATTAACTTCTGTACCTTTTTGGGTGCTTACCTAATCTAAAGAGATTTTCCAATTTTAAAAAATCACGCTGCAATACAGCGATGCGATACTTGTTTTTTGATTACTCATACCCATATTTAAAATGAACAATAAATTGAATTAACTCATACTATTCCTTAGTTTTCATTATAAATTCTTCCGTTAACAAACCCAAATTGCCATTCACAAACTGCTTGAAAGTAAAGATATTATATGGCTAATTAAGGCGTTAAACTAAAACGAAAAACCAAATAGTAATTAATAAATTAAAAAAGATGAAAAAATTAAAATTAGGAGTATTGTTTAGCGTATTAAGTTTAACAATAATGAGTTGTAGTAGTGATGATCCAGATTCACTTACTACTGCTAATATTACCAAAAGTATTGATGAGAATGCCGCCGATGGTACTATTGTAGCTACGGTCTCTGGCACATCAAATGCTGGTAACGTTTCCTTTAGTATTTTAAACCAAACACCCGCTGGAGCAATGACTATAAATGCAGCTACGGGTGAGTTGACAGTTGCAGATGCAACTATTTTCGATTTTGAAACAAATCCAGAAATAACAGCGGAAGTGCAAGTGTCCACTGAAAATCTTATTGAAAATTCAAGTGTAATTATAAATTTAAATGATATTGATGATATCGAATTTTTATTATCTACTTCTAAAAATACTTATAAAAATGCCTCTGATGGAAATTGGGTAGCTATAACAGTAGCAGAATACAATAATTTAGAAGATAAACTAAATGAAGTTAGTAGAGCAGGTGCAAGTGAGGCCGAATTTAACAGTACCACTGCTTCTCAAGAAGGAGGTTCCTCTTCTTTTACCGTTTCAAAAAATAATTCTGGACAACTCATCTCTAAATCCGTATCTCCTTCAAAAACAGCAACGACAACTATTCCTAATGGAGGGTATTTGATTGCTTTTAAATATGAAGTAAATCCATATGGCGGAGCAATAACTGATGCTAAAGTAAAACAATCTAGCACTTCAAATTACAGTGGTTTTGCTAATATAGGTGGTAGTTTACCATCACACACGAGTACTGACGCAGATACATTCTACTTTGTTTTGAAAGGAAACACTACTGCAACAACTGCAGTAGGCCATATGGCATTTTATAAATCATCATCAAATTCAACACTTTTTAAGCGAATTTCAGGGACTTCTTATTACTATTCAGGTTCTGATTCGAACATATTAGGTTCAGGAGCTTTTGATGGTGGCGGAACAGGTATTGTTTGGTTGCAACAAGGTTTGTGTACCACACAAAAGCAATGGTAATTCACAATTTAATAACGTGATTTAAAAAATTAAAAAGCAGGTTCGTTCTTACGAATCTGCTTTTTTGTTATATGATATCTATAGGAAATGAGTAACAAAACCTAACACAATCTGTAACAAAAAAGGTGAAAAAATAGTGAAAGAATAAACCACAGTTGCTAAGAATATAATATCAAAAAGATCCCCACTAAAATTCCTGTTAATGGCACCAGTTTTTTGCGTTTATTTTGTTCTTTAAACACAAGGCCACCAATTACCACAGCGATAATCAATTGACTCCGTTTTATAGCCGACAGCAACATAATTAAAGCTTCAGGATCTTGTAACGCTTTAAAATAAAAATAATCAGCTGCTTGTAACAAAACACCCACGGCTACAATAGTCCAACGCCATTTAAATGCCTTACGTTTTTCCTTATAGGGAAACCAGGTTATCGATAAAATGACTAATAAAATTAAAATGGTATACCAACAAAACCAAAATTGTAGAGTTTGCGGATTCAAAGTTAAACTCTGAATTAAAAACTTATCGTATAAACCACTCGCTGCCCCTAAAAAAGTAGCGGCAATAATGGCATAAATCCATTTATTACGCTTAAAATGGATTCCTTCTTGCTTTCCTATTTTAGAATAGAGCATTACAGAAAAAATAATAAGAAAAAAACCAATCCATTGTAAAAACTTAGGCGTCTCATTATAAATTAAAATTGCACCTATAAAGGTGAAAAAGGGTCCTGCTGAACGTATTGGGGTTACTATAGTTAATGGCAAATGTTTTAAAGCTTGATATGCTAAAATCCATGAAGCTGCCATTATCATCGACTTAATAAAAATAAAACCATGAGTTTCCCATGGAATACGTGTAATATAAAAACCCAATTCTTTCGTGCCTTCTGGAAAATAAACCGAACCGATAAAAAAGGGGAGAAGAATTAGAAAACCAGAAGTAATGGTCCCCAATAACACAGGGAAAACTTCGTTTCCTTGTACCGCATGTTTCTTACATAAATTATGTAAACCTAAAAAAAGTGCGGCCAATAAGCCCAAATACATCCACATGCCGCGAATATAGTTTTTTAAGCCATTTTAGACTTGAAAAATGAAGTGTTTTTTTACCAAATTAAAGATCACAAAAAGTATCCTATTTTAAAGGGATAGACGTTAATTTACAACCCTAATTAATTTTCAAAATTATAAATTATTCAAATTTATAAGGCTGTTCTGCAGTTACGGAAGCATTTAGCAATTGATTAAAGGTTCTAATGGTATTAAAATCCTTCGTTATAGCTTCAGATACTGCAATTCCTGAAATTCCTGTCGCTAAAATATCTGTAACATCTGCTGTGGTAATTCCACCAACACCAATTATGGGAGTTTCTGTTTTTAATGCTTTAAGTAGTGTAGTATATCCATCTAGCCCTAAAACAGAAGGTAGGTTTTCTTTAGTTGTGGTAAAACGAAAAGGACCTAAACTAATATAATCAACTTCTTTAGCAAGTAATGCTTCACAATCTTGCACTGTATTTGCCGTACCACCAATAAGCTGCCAAGTATATAAGTGCTTTCTAGCTTCCGTAGCACTGGCGTCTGTTTTTCCCAAATGTACACCATCAGCTTTTACCGCTTTTGCTATTTTATAATTATCATTAATAATTAATCGCGTTTGAAAATGAGCTGTAATTTCTCTAGCCTCTTCAGCAAATTTCAGATACTTTTTTTCTGAAATATTCTTTAACCGTAATTGCACCAATTCAGAACCTGATGTACATGCTTTTTGGATATGCTCTAAATGGGCTGCTGGAGTAATGCCTTGAGAAATATAATGAAGTTTAGGTATAATCATAGTTGTGTATTATAGAAAAATAAAGCTATACAAAGAGCTATTTTTTTAATCCTAAATAGAAATTGTTTTTGAGTGTTCCATAAAACTAGACTTAAAACGTTTTAAAACGGAATGTGTTTTTTCTGAGTAAAACACATACTGGCATTTAGTAATACTCTGAGTCACTGTCAAAAAGGCATCATACGACGAACTTTTAGATAAAAAATCAGCATTATCTAAGCTAAAGAGTTGTAATTGTGAGGTGTTTACCCCATTTAATAAAAATAACTTTTTTAATGTTCTTGGCGTAGAAATAAGAATATCTACACCTTCATAAATTTCTGACTTTTGCACATCAATATGAAGCTGATCGTATCCCACATAAACACGTAGTCCACTGTTTTTTGTGAATTTTAAAAAAGCATCATACATGGCTAAGGCTATTTCCTTATTTTCAACCAAAACCATGGCTCTAGGTGAATCTCCTTTGGGTTCAAAATTTAACTTTTGCAAGGTGGTAAGAATCAGAGTGGTTGTTTTTCCACTATCTATTGGAGCCAATGCATAAAGATTTGCACCACTTTTTATAACAGGAATACTCTTGCTTTGAAATGGAGTAGGAGTACTAATTTTTTGAATTTCTAACTTCTCTTGAATGTCGGAATGTAATTTTTTAAAAGGCATAGAAACTAATAAGATTACTTTTTAGTGTAAGTTCGAGTGCCATGCAATTTTGCTGGTATCGAGAACATAATTAAGGCAAATATACTACTAAATGCTCGTTTTTTTTTCTATTGAGCATTTATAGATGGTAATTTTCTGGACAAATGACTCAAAGGTTATTTATCAAATAAAAAAGAAACAACAAGTTCGTAAACTATTGCGTAACTTTAATGACAATTATTCTTTTCATATCAAACGGGTTAATGACTTCATTCGTTATTTACAAGATTAAGAAAAGTGAGGTATGGTACTCAAATTTATGAAAAGAATTCATCAAAAATCAGGAACTATGTTACAAAATGTTTTATTAGAACGTGAAATATACGCATCAGAAGAGCATAAAATGATGCAAGCCATGATTCAAGATTTCATTAAAAATGAAATTATTGACCATCTCGATGATTGGGAGAAAAAAGGAATGGTTCCAAGAGAACTTTGGGAACGTGCCGGTGCATTGGGTTTACTGTGTATGGATATGCCTGAAAACTATGGTGGAAGTGGACTGGATTTTAGCTTTAACGCCCTGTTTATTGAAGAAATGGCGAAAGAAGGCATCACAGGACCCGGTTTTTCATTGCATTCAGATATTGTTGCTCCCTATCTTTTAAAATATGGTACTGAGGCTCAAAAGCAAAAATACCTGCCACTTATGGCAACAGGCAAATTCATAACATCTATTGGCATGACGGAACCTAACTGTGGTAGCGATCTTAAAGCCATCAAAACAACGGCGGTAAAGAAAGGCGATCATTATATGGTAAATGGACAAAAAACATTTATAACCAATGGTTTTATGTGCGATATGTCTATTGTCGCTGTAAAAACGAATTCGGGTACAGAAAAAGAGGGTGTGTCGTTGTTAATTATGGAAAGTAGTTATGAAGGTTTTGAAAAAGGAATTCCTTTCAAGAAAATAGGAATGAAAGCCCAAGATACTTGTGAATTATTTTTTGATAATGTAAAAGTGCCTAAAGAAAATTTATTAGGAGAAGAAGGATTGGGATTTAAAATTATGATGACCGAATTGGCTAGAGAACGTTTAACTGTAGCACTTAATGCTATTGGTGGGGCAGAAGGAGCTATAGAAAAAACAATTGCCTATACATCTACAAGAACCGCTTTTAAACAACCCATTGCTGGATTTCAAAATACACAATTTAAACTTGCAGAATGCACTTCACAATTACAAATACATCAAACTTTTTTAGATCGCTGTACGCTATTATTAGCAGCCCATCAACTGACGTCAGAAAGTGCCTCCATCGCAAAGTATTCAGCAACAGAAATGCATGGTAACGTAGTAGATGAATGCCTGCAATTGTTTGGTGGTTATGGATATATATGGGATTACCCAATTGCTCGAATGTATGCCGATAATAGAGTCGCAAGAATTTACGCAGGCACCAATGAAATCATGAAAATATTGATTGCTCGTGGCTTATTTAAAGAATTGTTCCAAGAGCTAAAAAAAGCCAAGAAAAAGCCTTTTTAGCCAATAAAGAAGTTGTAATACACTAAAACTTTGTAAAAATGAGAACAGACCTATTTTTTTAAAACTTGTCCTTTTTCCTCTAAAGCATTTTTAAGCATTTCATAGTCCACATCTTGCACGGTCACATTGTTGTCAATAGCCAATACTGCTGCTACCGCTGAAGATTGACCTAAAATCATAAAAACAGGTTCCATTCGCATAGACCCAAAGGCAATATGACTTGACGATACACAAACTGGGACCAATAAATTTGTACACTCCTCCTTTTTTGGTACTAACGCACCGTATGAAATGGCATAAGGGCCTTTGGTGTTCACACCAATATCACCTTCATTTTGAACAAAACCATCGGCTTTTATATACCGTTGCGTATTATGAGAATCCATAGTATAAGATCCCATTCCTACTGGATTTGGAGTGGGTCGTTTTTTTAACAATTCGTTTTCCGTCATTATAAATTGCCCTATCATTCTCCGTGCTTCCCTAACATATATTTGGTGTGGCCAGTTGCCATTATCTGTAAATTCGTCTTTTGCTAAACCCCATTTTTGCATTTCCATTTGAATATCCTTAGGTACCCTTGGGTCATTGGCTACAAACCAATAAAAGCCTTGTTGATAATCTTCATGTTCCTTTATAATCTCTTTTCTGCGGTCGTACGAGGCTTCTGGATAATCATAATTCATTCCAATATTGTCACTACTCAAAGGACCATGGTTATTGGTATCTGTTTTGTAATTGGGAATGCCATCAAATTTTTCAAAAAAATCATCGCGTCCCGTTGCCAATGATCTTGCTAATAATTCATATTGCAGCGGGTCATAGTTTTCAGGCTTTGGAAACGGTACCCTGTTGGCTTCATGATTCGTCATGCATGTTCTAAAACAATAAGCCTGAATTTTATCATCACCATCATGTTTATTTCCAGGAGATACTGTAGAAATTCTTGGCAATACACCACTTGTGGAATCACCAGGAACTACATAAGGTGAAATATCAGATAAAAACCAATGTTTATGATGTAAAACACCTGTTTGAACACCATTCCATTCTTCATTATATACACTTCCAGCTTCTCTACCTACATGATAACTTACACCTGCGGCTGCCATTAAATCACCCTCATACGTAGCATCTAAGAATACCTTTCCAGAATATGTTTTACCACTCAAGGTGGTTATTGATATAATTTTCCCATTTTCAACTTTAACTCCATTTTGACGATTAAGCCATTCATCTCTCTCTACTTGAATACCATATTCTTTAACAAAATCTTCAAAAATAAGCTCAGCCACATGTGGTTCAAATATCCACATGGTGCGACTTTCACCATCCATGGCTCTTGTACCTTGGCCT
Source organism: Aureibaculum algae (assembly GCF_006065315.1). Taxonomy (GTDB): domain Bacteria; phylum Bacteroidota; class Bacteroidia; order Flavobacteriales; family Flavobacteriaceae; genus Aureibaculum; species Aureibaculum algae. Next base: position 2,684,936 of record NZ_CP040749.1, read on the forward strand.
TTATTACCATACGCCTCTTTTGGTTGCCAATTCCATGCTTCTTTGGTGTTGTAATACAAATAAACCCTATGATAAAAATCTCTCGACAACCCTCCAATAACACTTTTATCACCGGTATCAGTCCATCCTAGACCACCAGAAGTTAACCCACCTAAATGGATATCAGGCGAAACTACAATAACAGATTTACCAGATTTTTTAGCTTCTACCGCTGCAATAATGGCTGCAGAAGTACCTCCATAAATAATGATATCTGCAGTCGAATCAGAAGCTTTATTTTGGCTAATTATTGCATTTGGAAACGTTAATAATAAGGTTAGGAACAAGACGAAAACGTAGGTGATTTTTCTCATAACCCAAAGATACTAAATACTAAGTACAATGGTATCATTTAGCTTACACTGGACGTAACTCACATCGTAAAAAGAAATTATAATTAAATTTAAAACATTATTAATTAAGACTTTATCTTAATTGACTTCAACTTAATTATACCTAAAAAATTCAATAGTTTTATAATCAAATAGGTGAGATCTACCTCATACCATTTTACACCAAAATTGGCTCTACTTGCATATTTATGATGGTTATTATGGTAGCCTTCACCCATCATTAAAAAATCAAAACGAAAGAGATTCTTACTCGTATTTTTCATTTTAAAATTCACATAACCATAAATATGACCGAACCAATTAATAATAACCCCATGAATAGGTGCCATTAAAAATGCGACAGGCAACAATAACCATTGCCATAAAGCTGTGGTAAAGAAAACGAAAAACAAGGTATAAAGTACCAACCACAATACTCTAGAAAAGCGTGAGCTAGCGAAATTATCAAACCCTTTCCATTGCGGAACGTTTTTGGTAAAACGCTCTTCAATAGTGATGCGTTCTTTATTAATATCTTGGTAAATGGTTTTTGTTTTCCACATCATCGCAAATAAATTGGCATCATAAGAGGGCGAGTGCGGATCTTTTTCTGTATCGGTATAAGCATGATGAATACGATGCATGATGCCATAACCATATGCACTTAAATAACTAGAACCTTGAAAAATCCAAGTTAACACAAATGTAATACGTTCCATGGTTTTAGACATGGTAAAAACTTGATGAGCGGCATAGCGATGTAAAAAGAAAGACTGAAAAAACAGACTTCCATACCAGAGCACTAGAACGAAGATAATTATCGTCATAACTTTTTTTCAAAGATAATTTGATAATCTGAGCTAAACAATGAACCCAAATCAATTAATGACATGTTATGGAAAGCTCAAAAAGAACAATAATTAATCTTATAAACGTTTTCTAATCCTACTCAAGGCCTGTGCTGTAACCCCAATATAAGAACTGACATATTTTAAAGGCACTTCCTTTAAAAGTTCTGGACGGTCCTTAAACAATTTCATATAGCGTTCTTCTGCCGATAAATTCAATAAGTTCTGTTCGCGTTTAGATTTTATTAAAAAGAGACGTTCAGCAGTCAATCTACCTATCAGATTTCCTATTTGTGTTGTTTTATAAACGTCTTGTAAATCATTATAACTAATACTCACAAGTGTAGTTTCTGTAAGTGCCTGAAGTTCATAAGCCGAAGGTTTCTGTGTCAAAAACGAATCATAAGCACTAATAAACTGATTTTCAAAACTAAAGCCGAAAGTGATTTCTTTTTCTGGATTTTCTTTTGGAATATATAAGCGTACCACACCAGATTCAATAAAAGAGATATGATTTTCTATTTCATTGAGTTTTAAAAACACTGTTTTCTTTGGGATAACCCTTCGATGTAGTTTTGACATAAAAAACTCCCAATCAAATTTAGAGAGGGTAGCAATTTGATCTAAGTGAGCTTTTATTTGTTCCAAAACTTTTAATGATAGTTATTTAGCTTACAAATATAAGTTTTCTCTGTAGTTTTTTATCTTATTTTTTCAACTTACTATTCCGCCTTATCCCAAGCTTCTTGTAAATACTCCAAGTCCTTTTTTATCTTACTAAAAACCTCTTTTTGGGGCATCGTAATTTTATCACGTCCTTGTTCAGCACCACCCAAATCATACTCAACATGTAATGAAACAGGTACATTGATTTTATATTTTTTAAGTAATGAAAAATAACGATTAAAATCAACCATACCTTCCCCTAAAGGCACATTTATGGGCTCCCATTTACCATCTACAACGCCCCACTTTACATCTTTAATTACAATAGAATTAATTAACGGTTTTATCCGACGTAATCCCAGCTCCCAACACTCACCACCTTCAATAACAGCATGCCTGATATCGTATTGGCTTCCCATAAATTTGCCATTGGTGGCTTCTTAAATAGGAAGGAGATCCCAGATTGGTGCACCTACATTCATTCCTGAATTATTTTGATAGCCTCCAATAAGTCCTAATTTTTCATTGAGTATTTCCAACTCTTTGGCTTGTCGTCCGTATAAGGCTTGACTTTCAGTAATGGAGATATCTTCTGGGTACTTTAACCAATTGGTCCGATAATTAGTAAAACCTAAGGTACTTGCCGTTTCCAGCACTGTTTTTTGCACTGTATTGCTCGCATCCCAAACATTGGTGGACATCATTTTAGGTTGCAGACCGTGTTTTTTCATAGCCTCCACCGCTTTCGGTAAATCCTCTTTTACATTTTCTGGCAACACATGTCCTTTGGGGCGTACTGTCAAATCGATTCCATCAAATCCCATTTCCACAGCTGCGGCAGACATATCGTTATAATTAAGAAATTGTAGGTGTTTAGAAAACAAATGCACATTGAGGGTTGTTGCTATTGACAAATCCATTTTTTCTAATCCATTTTGAAACGATAATAATGGAATAGAGGCAAGCCCCAGTGCTGAAAGTTTGGCAAATTCCCTTCTAGAATAATTAGTTGAATCTGTACTCATTTTGTGGTGTAATTAGTTTGTGATTTTATATGGTATGAAGTTAATTATTTTTGATGGAATTTTCAAGTTTAGCATTGATTTTGAGCAATTTATATAAATTCTAAATTAAAGACAGTTTCAAATAGGATGACTGGTACTAGTATAAGGAAATAATGGAAGGGAAAGCTTCAATGATAAGAAACCTTGATGAGCTATCGGAAGCAAAACAAACCCTTAACTATCTTGTTTCGTCTGCTTAAAAAGTTTAGCCTGTTCTAGAATTTCAATAGTTACTCCGGTAATATTATACAACAAACTATATTCTATACGTATTTCTTCTTCCTTTTTACGATGTAATTGTGTTCGTATTTCTTCTAAATTTAATGCAATAATATTTATTTCGCTATTATCTGTCGTTGCTAACCAATCAAAAGCTTCATCTAAGGCATTTAAAATGTGATTTTCAAATGCTACTAAATTTAAAGGTTGTTTATGTTGACTTCTATGGGCACCAAGTGCTGACAAGTACGAAAGTAACGCATGATTTAAATAGGTTAATCTAAACGCTGTTTTTTTAAGTTTTTGATGTTTTTGAGGATCTAATTGCATGTTTTGCCAAGCCATAACTAATGCATTATCAGCCCTATGTGCTTCTCTTCTTACAATTCTATAGTGTAAATCATCATTGACTGGTTTTTTATATTCATTTAAAATGGCTTTTAAATAGGCTGTGTTTTTAAGAATGACTTCACTTATTAGGTTGGGTAATTTTTTATATTGCCAATCTGGCCATAAAAAACGTACCACTAAAAACGAAATAAAAGCACCTATCAACGTATCTATTAATCGAGGTGCCATAACATCAACCCCTTTATCAGCAATAATATTAAAGGCACACAACACAAAAATGGTAATAAAAATGATACTGATGGAATACTTGCGTTTCATCCAAAAGAAAAACAAATAAGCAGAAGACAGCATTAAAACGATTTGCCCTGAAAAAGTGAATAATTTTATCACTAAAATACCAATAATTACACCTGCCAACGTACCTGAAATTCGCTGAAAAAGCCGTTTTCTAGTCTCACTATAACTCGGTTGTAATACAAATAAAATGGTCAGCACAATCCATTCTCCTTTCTCAATATTAAAATACTTATATATGGAATATCCAATTAAAAACGAAAGACTTAACCTTAACGCATAAAGCATTTTAGGGTGATTTATATTAAGTTGTAGTTTAAATCTTTTAAAATAGGAAAGTGTGTTTTTTTCTAACTTAGGAAATGACAGCGTATCGTAATTTTTATGAATATTTTTTAAAGTTTCATGAGACTGGGTTAGATTCCGAATCAATAACTTCATGGGAAGTGACAATTTTTGCTCATTATTTTTAAATGAATTATGAACGGCATTGATCAACCAATCTATAGCGACAGGGTGTACATAAGGCACACCTGTTAATAAACTGGTTGCAAAACTTTGGGTGGCAGTAGAGAGCTCATGTAATAATTGACGAATGCCACCAATTAATTCATCATTTGAAGGATTGGCACTTAGTAAATCATAACGTTCGTGACTAGAGGCAGCACGTTCATGTAAACTCTGCAACACCATAAAATAATACAAATAGGGCTGTAACGGTTTCTCATCGGTTAGTGATTCTCCGTAACTATTTAACACCTCTTTACATCGATCTAAAGCTTCAACGGTTTGCACATTTAACAGTGCGAGTTTTGTTCTAATTTCTTTTACAGCAGCTTTATCACTCGGAAAAAGTTTTGATTTCTCATTTAAATATAAGGATAAAGCAGAAAAACCTCTGGCCAATTGTTCTTCTAATAAACTATAGGGCTTTAAACGAAGTAGTAGATAAGAAAACATACCGTAAATAAAGGCTCCAGATGTTAGTAAAATGGGTTGCATATACCAATTTGGACTGATTTGAGTCCCAATCATCGTATAAATACCCACCAACAAAGCACCAAAGGTTACGCCCCTAAAACGCTCACTAACGCCTCCAATTAAAATAAAAACAATGGTAGATAATGCGAGTCCCGCACCCAATAGAATAGGATACGGTTGTAACAATTCTACTGAGAAACTTGAGATTGCAAAACTGACCACTTTTAATGCCATTGACTTTAAACGTCCTTTCGGATGATCATCCGTTTCAGATAAAGCACCTGCAAGTGCCCCTAAACCTAAAGTAACTGCATAAAAAGGCAAGTTTAGACTCACCATTAAAATCACAAGGACTCCAATAACAAAAGTTGCTTTAACAGATGGTAATCTATTTGGATTGCTTAAAAAAGACGTTCTAAATGAAGTAAACCAAGATTGTTTTTTTAAATAAGAAGTAAGTTCCTTCATTTTAAAATATATAGGCGTAAAAAATTTTAATGAACCACAAAATTAAACAATAGAGCTTAATAACGAACAGTAATTGCTACTTTTCATTTGCTAAAATAACAATGAAATAAATAGTGGTAAAAGTGCTCTTTTGGCGAATAATCAGATGCTTGAATTGCCATGTCATAATTTAGCATCATTACATAAAAGGCAATAGGAGTGAAGTACTATAGTTGATAACCTATCCAAAGAAAAAACCTGTCAAAACAATTGTTTTGACAGGTTTTAAGTACTTATTTAGCGTTGACTATTTCTAATAAAATCCCATATATACATGCTTCGGGATTACATTTTTTTTTACTTTTTAGCCAATTTATTAAAATGATAGGTAATTCCGAAATTAATACCGAAGGAAGAATACGGTACTTTTTCTGCTAGTTTTTTAGAGGCATCTGTATTGGTATGAGAAAGGTTGTCAACATACGTTGTTTCTTTATAATATCCATCAGGCAAGTTATCTAGAGTATACAAACCACTTACAGAAACGGTACCATCTGCTAAAACAACATCAGTGTTAAATTCTTGAATTTCAGAATCTTTACGTTTCAAACTAATTCCGTAATATTCTGCTTCCGCAAAAATACTTAAATTATTAGTTAATTGATATTTATAACCTAGAGCACCCACAAAACCCAAAGGGAATTGCCCATGAAAATCTTCTACATAATTGGTCTGAGAATAAGACCCGAATGGCACACCAAAAGCATTAGCCTCTTCTTCCGAAAAAACAGATTTATTAGACACTACAGCTTCTGTTTTACCAGCTACTTTTATCAACGCACCAAAACGACCGTAAATATTATTGGTAAATCGATACACTACAGAAGCAGAACCTCCAAAAGCACGTGCTCTACCAACAGCCTCAACCTCGTTACTGGGTAGACTAACTTTAGATACGGTTTGATCAGTACCTTGCAAATATCCTAAACCTACATCTACACCAAATGATTTATTAAAGAAATACGTTCCTCTGATTTGAAAATTTACACCTTCACCATAACTCCCATAAGAGCTTTCTGATTCAGATATATTAATGGTTTCACCGAGCTTCATGGTTGCACTACCAGTAGCATAGCCAGAACTAACAGAAACCTGTAATTGAGCATAAGACATTGTACCTATTAAAAGGGCCATAAACACTATACTTATATGTTTCATGATTATTTAATTTATATGATTATTTCTTTTAAAATGATTGAAATGAGGGACTTATTTACCACAAATTCAGACAGACTACAAAGGTACTTTTTTTATGATTTTTAAAACAGATTTACGAGCTCTATTTTCCTTGTTTTATGTTAAAAAAAACGTTAAAAAATCAATGTAATTTCTAGATGTTATTTAACGTGCAGCATACTAATTCGTTAACTAATTTCTACTTTTTACATTGTTTTAAAATGAAGTTCAAAAAAACCTGATGAACCTGCATATTTCATAATTATAGTAGTCTATAATAATTAAAAAAAATAGAGCTCAAAATGCAATCTAAATTATAACCTTGAACATAACTTTACAAAATAAATGCATAGGAGGGTAGGAGTTTTATTTCATTAGCTGTTATAATTACAACAAACCGTAAATGATTACTTTGTTTTATTAATTATTCTATAAACAAAGCATCAACATCATATAATCTCAAATAATATGAATACAAGTAATCTTAAAAAACTCGCTTTACTTTTAGTTATCGTTCTTTTTAACTATGAATTTATCAATGCTCAATCATTTGATCCTATTGATAAAGCACCACATGACATTTCTTATTTAAGAACCAATAAAGTAACCAAGCCTATCATAAAAGTGATTTATGGTCGGCCATCGAAAAATAAACAAGAAGTTTTTGGGAATCAAGTTCCTTATAATAAAATATGGAGAACAGGTGCCAATGAAGCTACTGAAGTTAAATTTTACAAAGATGTTGTTTTTGGTGGTGTAAATATCCCTTCAGGGACCTATGTTTTGTATACCATACCAGGTGAAGATGAATGGGAAGTGATTTTGAGTAGTAATTTAGATGTATTAGGTTCATTTCAATACAATCCCACCTTTGATGTTGCAAGATTTTCAGTACCTGTTGCGAAAGCAGAAATGTTAGAATCATTTTCAATAGCATTTAAAACAAAGAAAGAAACCACACAAATGGTGTTGGGATGGGATACTACTAGAATAAAAATACCATTAACCATAAATAATGAAGAAGCATTAGCTCATTTATAGTAGAGTAGCTAGACAATAATTTATAAATCAATACGAAGAAGCCATCTCAAAAAAGAGATGGTTTTTTTGTGCTAATTAGGGAACGCATTTCTCTGTAAATAGCCCCGCTAAGATCGACAAAAATAAATGTAAAGTGTTTACCTTTGTATACGTCTAATGCGTAAGGTTACTAATTACAATACGACTACTTTCAGCCCACAATATTACGACGGGAAACACTTCAATTATGAAAACAAAAAATACCAAATATTCTATCTTAGACCTCGCCTTAGTTTCTGAAGGTCAAACGCTTACACAGACGTTTAATAATAGCTTAAAATTGGCTCAACATGCTGAAACGGCTGGTTACACACGTTATTGGTTGGCAGAACATCACAATGCGTCAACTATTGGCAGTAGTGCTACCTCTATTTTAATTGGTTATGTTGCCCAAGGAACCCATACACTTCGCATCGGTTCTGGTGGTATTATGTTACCCAACCATTCGCCACTAATTATAGCGGAGCAATTTGGAACCTTAGCTTCTTTATATCCCAACCGAATTGATCTTGGTTTGGGGAGAGCTCCAGGTACTGACAGAGAAACCGCAGAAGCCATACGGTCAGATTTTATGCAAGCCGCACAATCGTTCCCCAATGAATTGGAAAAAATTCAGAGATACTTTTCAACTGACAATGCTACTTCTAAAGTACGTGCCACCGTTGCTGAAGGTGTTGATGTGCCTATCTATATTTTAGGGTCTAGTACAGATAGTGCTCATTTGGCTGCAAAAAAAGGATTGCCTTATGCTTTTGCTAGTCATTTTGCGACTACGCATTTAGACGCTGCTCTTCAAATATACCATAATGAGTTTCAGCCTTCAGAAGTCTTACAAAAACCATATGTTATGGCAGGTGTAAATATTATTGTTGCCGATACTGACGAAGAAGCCGAACGCTTGTCAACCTCATTAATACGACTGATTGTAGGTATATTTACTGGTAATCGTGACTATGTTAAACCACCAACAGCAATGACGGATGATTTAAAGGAGATAATGAAACATCCGCAAGTGCATCAAATGTTAAAGTATTCTTTTATTGGCAGTAAAGCCACCGTTAAAGCTCAGGTTAAAGCATTTATGAAGCAAACGGAGGCAGATGAACTTATAGCGGTTACTAATATTTATGATGCCCATGACAGAATCAAATCGTACGAATTATTTGCAGAAATAATGAAGGAATTGAATGTATAAATAAAAACAGGAGAACATCAGATAGCTAAAACTCATAACATTTCTTACGAATTCACTTTACAACTAAACCATAACAAATAAAGGTTTACAATAAGCGAATATATATGCGTTGTAGGGATACCTAAAGAATGCACGTATATTTGATTCATAAATAACAGGTACCTGAATTTAAAATTTTAGTACAACAACAAAAAACTTCCATAAATGTATAAATTGATTATTCTTACTTTAGTTAATCTATGTTTCATTTCTAATAGTTACGCCCAAAAAAGCAAGAAGACCGTTATTAAAGATCCTGTATATGGAAAAATTAAAATTGTAAAAATTTACAATTCTGACGGGAATTTTTGGCGTGAAATGAAAACGTACAAACACAATAAAAGAGAATATAAAGAAGATAAAGTCTACTATCATGGTACCAAAATGATTCAATCTATAGATCATAGAATTGATGGTAAAAAAGAAGGTGTCCAATATTGGTATTATAAAAACGGTGCCGTTTTGTCGGAAATAAATTGTGTGAATGGACGATGGTTTGGTCCATTTAAAAGGTATCATGAAAATAAGCAATTACGTGAAAAAGGATATTATAATAAGAATGCAAAATTAGAAAAAGAATATATAAGGTATAATGAAGATGGTAAGTGGATTGAAAAACTAGAGTATCTAAATGGTTACATAAGTACGGGTGTTACTAGAGATTTTAATCTCAGGGGCGATTTGATTGAAAAATGCACCTATAGTGCAGCTTATAAAGATTGCGAAGAAAGAAGTTATGCCAATGATGATACGCATGATTATGGTGCATATGAATATAAAACGACTATCATTAACTATAGAACAAATAGATCAGGCTTAAGGAACTATAGACGGCATGGACCTTATAAAGATTTTTTTGATGATGGTACACTGAAAAAGGAAGGCACTTATATAGAAGATGAAATAAGTGGTATTTGGACAACCTATGATAAAAAAGGAAGAGAACTATATAAATGTGATTACAGCAATGATACACTTGTAACATGTATCAATAAAAGATACAAAGAAAAACTAACCTATGAATCTATTGCTATAAATGGTAGTTTAGAGGGACCTTTTACTTCCTATTACGAAAATGGGAATATAAAAGAAAAAGGCACCTATAAAAAGGATGAATATCATGGAATTGTAAGCAAATACAATGAAGAAGGAAAAATAGAAACGGAAGTTGAATATGCAGATGGAAAAATGCTTCTTGCCAACATTTTTTTTACGAATGGTCAAATCCACAGAAAAGTCAGTTTCAAAAATGAAATGCCCTATAACGTTCTAGAGTGCTATAATAAAAAAGGAAAAAGAATAACTAGTGGGAGCTTAAAAAATGGATCTGGAACCCTAATTCTATATGATTTAAAAACAGGTGCATATAAGGAGACTACGAAATTGTAATTTTCTCAACAGTTCAACTAAAGTTTATAATTGCATGCTTTTTTATAAAATGACTTAAATCAATAGTAAAAACACTACGATTTAAAATAATTACCACAATATTTGGAACATTCATTCCAATTTACCTATATTTGCATTGTGAATAAAAAAGAAGCAATACTATCATCTGCACTTACACTACTTACAGAAAAAGGAGTGCACAATACCCCAATGTCAGCTATTGCAAAGGCAGCAGGCACGGGAATGGGAACAATCTATAATTACTTTCCCAACAAAGAAGAATTAATCAATGAAATTTATATAAATATAAAGGAAAAAGAAAAAGCAGTGTTTTTAGATTTTAATTTAGAGAAACCTCTAAAAACACAATTTGAGAATTATCTTACGTCAATTATTGACTTTTTTATCAATAATCCCGAATATTTTAAATTCATGGAGCAATTACAAGCTTCACCTATTATTACTAAAGAGAGTAGGTCTAAGGGTGAAAAATCTGTGGCTCCAGTCTTTCAACTATTAGTGAAAGGAAAACAAGAGCGTATTATTAAGAATATTGAACTAGACGAGATACTAATGTTTATTGGTGGAGCTATTCTATCGTATTTAAGATGGTATTTTAATCAATCGCAAGCAAGACCAACTTCCCTTACCAATCAAATACAAATGGTTTGGGACGCCATAAAAGAATAAAAAATTTACCTAACAATTGGAATGAGCATTCACTCCATAAAACAATAATTATGAAACGAAACGTATTAATTACAGGAACATCAACAGGAGTAGGGTTTGAAAGTGCCATCTTATTTGCACAAAATGGATTTAAAGTTTACGCAACCATGCGAAACTTAAAAAAAGCGGCACCACTTCAAAAGAAAATAGAAGAAGATAATTTAGACATAGAATTACTTCCTCTAGATGTAACAAAAATGGAATCTATTGAAGCCGCTGTTCAAACCATTATAAAAAAAGAAGGTAAAATAGATGTATTAGTAAACAATGCAGGAGCAGGATTTGCAAAAACGACTGAGCAATCTACAGAAGAAGAAATTAGATGGGTAACGGAAGTGAATTATCATGGTGTGGTATTTTGCACACAAGCAGTTCTTCCATACATGAGAAAACAAAAAAGTGGTCAAATTATTAGCATTACTTCAGTTGGCGGTTTAGTGGGACAACCCTTTAACGAATTATATTGTGGAGCAAAATTTGCCGTAGAAGGCTTTATGGAAGGTTTAGCAACCTATGTAAGTGATGCTTTCAATATTAAAATAACCTGTGTTGAACCTGGGGGAATCGCTACAGAATTTATGACTTCTGCCATTGAAAAAACCGCTGTTGAAGGGCAATTTGCAACAGGTGAATACCTACCTATTTTTGAAAGATATATGGCAGGAAATCAAAAAAGAGCAACGGAGAGCAAAGAATCCGTGTACCAAACAGGTAAAGAAGTAGCCGAAGTAGTTTTAAATGTAGCAGAGAATGAAAACCCTCCTTTAAGAATTCGAACTTCAAAATGGGCTGAAGATTTTTGTAATCTAAAAACAGAAGCTGATCCAGACGGAACTAAGATCGTGAATCAGATAAAAGACAGCTTTTTATAGACTATACCTATGAAAATAATATATTGGTCAACTACACTATTACTTGCAGCATTTCTTTTGCTGAGTTCTTATACCTATCTATTTAGTAAAAGCACCATTGAAGGAATAAAAGAATTAGGTTTTCCTGATTTTTTTAGAGTAGAATTAGCCGTACTGAAATTAATAGCAGCCGTTATATTAGTGGTACCATTTGCATCCTCGCAATTAAAAGAATGGACGTATGCCGGTGTTGGTTTATTTCTGTTGACAGCACTGGTTGCACATATTACGCATAAAGACTCCATCTATATACTGCTATTACTTCTTGTTTTAATGGCAATTTTAATAATTTCAAATGTTTCTATGAATAAATAGTTTAACGAGATTCTTTAAATAGTGTTCTAAACTAAAAATAGCAAAAAAGCACAAATCACAAAGGTTTGTGCTTTTTTGTACATTTGTGTTTCGCTGAAAAGTTAGTAAACTAAAATCGGCTATTTTTCATTCACCAAACCCTTAGCATTACGCTAAAAACTAGAACATAAAAAAATGAATAAAATACTCTTTATAATATTTCTGACTTTCAATTTAGCTTGTTTTTCGCAAACGCAGGCGGAAATGAATAAACAAGCCAATGCAGAATTTAATGCATCTGACAAGATACTAAATGAAACCTACAAAACGATTTTATCAGAATATAAGACAGATCCCTCTTTTCTGGAAAATTTAAAAAAATCGCAACGCATATGGATACAATTTCGCGATGCGGAAATGGAAATGAAATATCCAAGTCAGAGTGAATATGGTTCAGTCCAACCAATTTGTCGAGCTTCTTATATGAAAGAATTGACTGATAATCGAATTAAAACACTACAAAAATGGATTGTCGGTGGTGAAGAAGGAGATGTCTGTAATGGATCTGTTAAAATTTTAGAAAGTATTAGTACTGATACGATGCAAAAAGCATCTATAAGAAAAGAGGGTTCAATTTGGATGAATGCCAACATGAAAAAAGACCATCGTATTTTCGGATATGAAAAGAAAGATGTGTATTCAGCAAAAATGATTTTACTATCTATTTTTACCAATGAAGTAAAAAACAATCCGTTTGACTGTAAACACGGAGCGTTTTATGACACAACTGAAATGAAAGATTTGAAATTAAAGTATGTGGCTACTGAAAATGATTTTTTACGAATTGAAATCCTTAAAGCCGGTAAAAAAATTGATGAAGTGTATATGCTTAAAAAATGGTTTGAGTTTGAAGAAGAATAAAAAACAGTTGCAAATAGTATAAAACCTCAACCAATCAATTAACTTTGGTCAAAGCACAACGTTGGTGCTATATTTAAACCGTTCAGCTTTTATGCGTAACGTTAGCAATAATTAATAAAATGAGATTGCTGTGAAAATTAAGATCAAACCGTTTATTTCAAAATTACTACTACTTATAATTTTTAGTAGTACTGCATGTCAGCAGCATATTGACACTTCGAATGATAGACCAAATATTATCATTTTCTTTACGGATGATCAAGGGTACGCAGATGTGGGATGCTATGGTGCCGAAGGTTTTGAGACACCACACATTGATCGTTTAGCTTCTGAAGGTATTCGTTTTACAAATTTTTATGTTCCAGCAACTGTATGTACGCCTTCTAGAGCTGGGCTTTTAACAGGTCGTTATCCTAAAAGATACAATCTACACGAAGCAGTACTTTTCCCTTTTTCAGAAGGTGGACTTTCATTGAATGAATATACAATGGCAGAAATGCTGAGGGACAATGGTTATAGTACCTCCATTATCGGGAAATGGCATTTGGGACATAAAGAGGAGTTTATGCCAAATAATCAGGGTTTTGATCAGTTTTATGGTGTGCCTTATTCCAATGATATGGATAATTACTATTATAAGCATATTGATTTTCAATCACCACCCCTTCCTTTTTATCGCAATAAAACATTGATAGAAAGCGGACCTGACCAAGACTATCTGACCCAAAAATATACAGAAGAGGCTATTAATCAAATAAAAAACAGAAGTGAAAAACCATTTTTCATGTATGTTGCTCAAAACATGCCACATACACCATTACACGCTTCTCCTGCTTTTATAGGTAAAAGTGAAAAAGGCTTATATGGTGATGTTATTATGGAACTGGATTGGAGTGTAGGAGAGATCGTAAAAACGCTGAAAGAACAAAATATCTATGATAATACTATTTTTATTTTCACATCTGACAATGGACCGCAAATGGGTTCTGCAAAACCATTAAGAGGTAAAAAAGCCGAAACATGGGACGGAGGTCAACGTGTGCCAGCCATAGTAGTTTGGCCAAGTAAAATTACTAAAGGAGTAGTGAGTAGTGATTTTACAACCACATTGGATTTATTTCCTACCCTTGCAAAAATAGCTGGTTCAAAAATTCCTGAAAATTTAAAATTGGATGGCTTAGATATTAGCGATTATCTTTTACATCCTGAAGCCACCAAATTACCAGAGCGTCCCTTTTATTTTTATGCCCGAAATGGTGAAATAGAAGCGGTTAGAATGGGGAAATGGAAACTTCATATTCAAAAATCAATAGGGTGGAATTTAAATAAAAATGGTAGTTTTCCTGTTTCACTATATAATCTTGATGAGGATATTAGTGAAAAAAATAATGTGGTAGATCAATTTCCTGAGGTTGTTGAGCAATTAACCAAGATGATGAAAGAAATTGAAACTGAATTATAATCAAACAACATCACTATATAGTATCGATTCGCGAATAACATATGGGTAATAGTTACTCCATTTTTTGTTCACCAAAATCACTACTTATAGGAGACAACATAATTCATGCAAAGAGAAACGAACTTAAATTTTATAATAATTATGATTATAAAGACATACAAAACAACATTTCAACATTTTTTACTACTCTTGTTTTTAAGTATTCCAATCTTAAGCAGTTCACAAGAGCAACATAATATAAAGTATTTCGGCAAGGATTTTTTCATTTTAGAAGGTACTCAAATTAACGATTCTCTTAAAGAAAATCGCTATGATAGGTTGCCGCTTTCATATAAAGAGCTTGTTCGAAAACCAGTATGGGAATTGTCTAAATCTTCGGCAGGCATGTCAATTCGCTTTTTTTCTAATTCCACTTCCATTAGCGTAAAATGGACCGTTCTAAATAATTTAAAAATGAATCATATGGCTGAAACCGGCATTAAAGGTGTTGATTTATATTTTAATAATAAGGGCAATTGGCAATATCTTAATACCGCTAGACCCACGGGCATTGAAAATGAATTTAAACTCATGCAAAATATGTCTAATGAGATGAGGGAGTTTAAAATGTTTTTACCGCTGTATGATGGTGTTAATAGTATTGAAATAGGCATTGATTCAAATAGCGTAATTGAAAGACCATTACATAAAAACCCTAAGTCAATCATTTTTTACGGAACTAGTATTACTCAAGGTGGATGTGCATCACGCCCTGGGATGGCACATACCAATATTATTTCCAGAAAATTAAATATGGATTGTATAAACTTCGGATTTAGTGGAAATGGTATGATGGAGCAACCAATTAATGAATTGATTTCGGAATTTAATCCTTTATTCTATGTTATCGAATGCTTGCCAAATATGAATGCAGAACAAGTAAAAAACAGAACCATTCCTCTTGTAAAAACGCTACAAAAGAAACGACCAAATACTCCAATTGTCTTTGTTGAAAATTTTTTAAGAGAATCATCAGCCCTAGATATAAAGGGGAAAGCTTTGACGAATGAAAAAAATGCAACTCTAAAAGCGGAATACATAAAAATGATTGAAGGTGGTTTTAAAAATGTTTTCTATATAAGTAGTGAGAATGCTACAGGAGACGATCATGAAGGAACTGTTGATGGCGTCCATTTTACAGATTTAGGATTTATAAGATATGCCGATTTTCTGATAGACCAGTTTTTTCAATTGGGTCTGATACCTAAAGAGGCCGAATAAAACATGTTTATTAAGTGCTAATCTTTCATAGATAGTAAGAAAATGCAGGTCGTATAATTAATTGCTGTGTTGGGCGTATGCGTATTATTCAGCTGATTTCCCTCTAATTTATTTTCTTTCACTAACTTAGACCGAGCCATACACAACATATTGTGCTTCTTTATAACTAACTAAAATATTCAATTATGAACTCAAAACCAACGTATTTACCTTTTAAAAATGGCCTTTTAATACTTTTATTAGTAGTAAGCGGTATGAGTTTTGCCCAAACGAAAGTTGAGCAAATCGAAGAACTTTTAAACACCTATCAAGAGTATGGTAAGTTTAATGGTTCCGTTTTAGTATCCGATCAAGGAAAAGTTATATATAAGAAAGGATTTGGCATGGCAAATATGGAATGGGATATTCCAAATGAACCCAATACAAAACATCGTTTGGGTTCTATTACCAAACAATTTACAGCCATGCTTATTTTACAATTAGTAGCGGAAGGAAAATTAGATTTAAACAAACCGATCACTACTTATCTTCCAGATTATCCTAAAACCAGTGGCGATATCATTACCAGTCATCATTTACTAACCCATACTTCAGGAATACCTAATTACACCTCATTTCCTAAATTTATGGAAGACGAAAGTCGCAATCCTTATACTCCAGAAGCGTTTCTGAAAATGTTTGCTGATAAGCCATTAGATTTTACACCAGGTGAAAAATTTAGTTATAGTAATTCGGGGTATTTTCTTCTCGGTGTGCTTATCGAAAAGTTGTCTGGAAAAAGCTATGAACAAATGCTTCAAGATAAAATTTTCACCCCATTAAACATGAAGGATACAGGTTATGATAATCATGCTGATATTTTAAAAAACAGAGCTACTGGATATGAAAAAGAAGGCGGAGCATATGTGAATTCTCGCTATTTAGACATGTCAATTCCTTATGCAGCGGGTTCTATGTATTCTACGGTTGAAGATTTATACAAATGGGATCAAGCGTTATATACCACTAGTCTTTTACCACAAAAATACATGACGCTATACTTTAAACCTTTTATTCCTGCTTTTGGCAACGCCCATTATGCATATGGATGGGGTGTAGGCTACTCTAAAATAGGAAAATCTAAAGATAGTATTTACGCTATCGGACACGGAGGTGGTATTAACGGGTTTAATACTTCTATTTCTAGAACTACTTCTAATAAGTCTTTGGTTGTACTTCTTAATAACACAGGGGGAGCACCACTTGACAATATAACAACAGCTATTAGAGGCATCATGCACGGAAAAGCATACGATATGCCTAAAAAATCGGTTGCCGATGCAGTATTGGCCGTTATTGAAGATAAGGGTATTGATGCTGGAATAACACATTACAACACAATAAAAGATTCTGAAAACTATAGCCTAAGTGAAACTGAAATGAATGCTATTGGGTATCAACTTATCGGTGCTGATAAGGTAGAAGACGCCAACAAAATATTTCAACTTATTGTTAAAGAATTTCCGAAATCATCAAATGCCTATGATAGTTTAGGAGAAAGTTTTATGAAGTTAGAGAAAAACGACTTAGCCATTAAAAATTATAGAAAATCGGTAGTGTTAAATCCCAATAATCAAAATGCGATCACTTTTTTAAAGGAACTTGGAGACGATGTAAGTGATTTGGTAAAGGAGGTAAAGGTATCCAATGCTATTTTAGATACGTATATTGGCAAATATGAACTCCAACCAGGCTTTATACTTACGGTTACTAGAGATGGAAATCAATTAAAAACGCAAGCTACCGGGCAATCGATAATTGATGTATTT